>NZ_QSCM01000009.1:452-123717 GCF_003463065.1 Blautia sp. OF03-15BH | reverse complement strand
CGTTGAAGTAGGAATGAAACATGGAAGTTTATAACTTTTTATAAGTTTTCAGTAACGGAAGATATGATACGTGAATTAGAGATGCAGGAAATCGAAAAGGTCTACAGAGAGGAAATGTCCGTGGATTTTCCGCCGGAGGAACTGAAATCGCTGGAGCTGATCCGGCGGCTGAAGGAAGAAGGGCGCTATCTGGCATTTGGAAATTTTGACGGAGAAGAGCTGACTGCCTATGCCTTTCTGATCCACGAAAAAGACGATCCGGTTTATCTTCTGGATTTCTTTGCCGTATGCAGAGGTGGAAGAGATAAGGGGACCGGAAGTAAATTTATCCAGGAACTTTTTCAGCTCCTGCATCCGGAATTCTGGATCCTGGAGGTGGAAGATGTCGAGTCTGCTTCCAATGAAGAGGAGCGGGAGATCCGGAGCAGAAGAATGGCCTTTTACCACAGAAACGGAGTAAAGGATACCAGCCTGTATACCTGTCAGTTTGGCGTAAATCTGAAGCTTCTTTATCTTTCCGGGAAAGAGGTCGAAGAAAATATCGAGCAGAGGCTTTATGAAAAACTGGATGCGCTCTATGGATTTACTTTTGAAGAGCGTTATGGTGACGGTTCTGTCACCCTGATGAAACCGGAAGGTCTCTGCAGATAAAATACCAGTGATCTGTCGCCGGACCTGATCTCAAGGGTTGACAAAAAGCGGCTTTTGACATAAAATGCTCATAGATTGGCATTGAAGGGAGATAGTACAGAGTGACTGCTGCTTCAGAGAGAAGACCCGCCGGCTGAGAGGTTTTCGCAGATAAGCACCTGGAACCGGGCCCGGAGCCCCGTGAAAGAACCACGGCGTAGAACCGGCGTTAACGGAAGAATGAGAGGACAGCCTCAGGCTGTTAAAAAGGGTGGTACCGCCGGAGTGATTTTCGGTCCCTTGCAGGATGCATGGAGGACGAAAATCCTCCGGCGTTTCTGATTAACAAAGAAAAGGAGAAAAGAACATGGCACAAGACAAGAAACTTGTAGAAGCGATCACATCCATGGAAGAAGATTTCGCCCAGTGGTATACGGATGTGGTAAGAAAAGCAGAACTGATCGATTATACCAGCGTAAAAGGCTGCATGGTCATCAAACCGGCCGGCTTTGCAATCTGGGAAAATATCCGCAATGAGCTGGATCGTCGTTTCAAAGAGAATGGAGTGGAGAATGTATATCTTCCGATGTTCATTCCGGAAAGTCTGCTTCAGAAAGAGAAAGATCATGTGGAAGGTTTTGCCCCCGAGGTAGCCTGGGTCACACAGGGTGGTCTGGAACCGCTGCAGGAGCGTCTCTGCGTGCGTCCGACTTCCGAGACACTGTTCTGTGATTTTTATAAAAATGATATCCATTCTTATCGTGACCTTCCGAAGGTTTACAATCAGTGGTGTTCCGTTGTCCGTTGGGAGAAAACGACCCGCCCGTTCCTCCGTTCCAGAGAGTTTTTGTGGCAGGAAGGTCATACAGCTCATGCGACTGCAGAAGAAGCAGAAGAAAGAACTGAGCAGATGCTGAACCTTTATGCGGATTTCTGTGAAGACTATCTGGCAATGCCTGTTATCCGCGGACAGAAGACAGAAAAAGAGAAATTCTCCGGTGCAGAGGCAACTTATACCATCGAAGCCCTGATGCATGATGGAAAAGCACTTCAGTCCGGTACCAGCCACAACTTTGGCGACAATTTCTCCAAACCTTTCGAGATTCAGTTTACCGATAAAGACAACAAGCTGAAATATGTATATCAGACCTCCTGGGGAATGACGACCCGTCTGATCGGTGCGATCATCATGGTGCACGGCGATAACAGTGGTCTGGTGCTTCCGCCGAAGGTGGCTCCGGTACAGGTTATGGTAATTCCCATCCAGCAGAAAAAAGAGGGAGTTCTGGATAAAGCCGCTGAGGTACGGGATGCGCTCAAAGCAGCAGGCATCCGTGCAAAAATGGACGATTCCGAGAAGAGCCCGGGCTGGAAGTTCTCCGAGCAGGAGATGAGAGGGATTCCGCTTCGTGTAGAACTCGGACCCAAGGATATTGCGGCAGGCCAGGCGGTAGTAGTAAGAAGAGATACCAGAGAAAAGATCACCATCGCCATTGACGAGCTGGCTGCAAAGCTTCCGGAGCTTCTGGATACGATCCAGCATGACCTTTTTGAGAAGGCAAAGAAACATCGTGACACCCATACGTATGAGGCACACAACAAGGAAGAAATGAAAGACATTGCTGACAATAAGCCTGGCTTCATCAAAGCAATGTGGTGTGGCTGCCGTGAGTGTGAGGATGCCATGAAGGAAGAATTCGGCGTGACCAGCCGCTGCATGCCCTTCCACCAGGAAGAAATTTCTGATACCTGTGTATATTGCGGCAAACCGGCCAAGAAAATGGTATACTGGGGCAAAGCTTATTAATAGAAACAGAGGAATGAAAAAAACCACGGATGGCCGTGGTTTTTTTCATTCTATTTCCGATATGCATAATCCGGCAGACCGTTTTTCATGGGAATGGCGGGATTGCCCTGGATCAGAGGACGGGCATAGGTGAGGAATTCTTCGGAAACATCGGTACCGTCTCTGGTGATCCATTCCAGAGGAACTTTTTTCTCCTGGTTGCAGATCTTGTTTACATCTTCCAGGCCACAGACAAGCTCGTAAGGCTCGTCACTGGTCCGTACAAAGGAAACCATTTTTCCGGATTCCCCCTTAAGGGCAGCTTCCACAGCGGAACTTCCGGCGAGAGCCGCTTCTCTGGCATCGGTAAGAGACTGGGAGAAGATGGAGCAGCGCTGGCAGAGGTTCAGTTCTACGGAACGTACTTTGACACCCAGGCGTTCCCGGACCAGATTCTCCAGGTATTTTCCGCAGCCGGTGAGCATTTTGTGACCAAAGGTATCCGTTCCGGCAGCACCGGTATATTCACAGATGAATTTGCCGTCTTTGTCATGGATCCCTTCGGAAACACAGACGATCAGGCTGTTTTTTGTCTGGAAAGCATCCTCGATGCGGCGGATGAAGTCTTCCTGGTCAAAGGCGACCTCGGGAAGATAGATGAGAATGGGATTATCGCCCTCGTATTTTCTGGAAAGAGCAGATGCGGCAGTAAGCCAGCCGGCATGGCGCCCCATGATCTCGATAATGGTAACAGATTTTGCTTTATAGCCGGAAGCATCCAGACCGATCTCACAGACGGAAGCGGCAACATATTTGGCAGCACTTCCGAAACCGGGGGTGTGGTCAGTCAGGATCAGATCATTGTCAATGGTCTTGGGAACACCGATGAAACGAATGCTGCTTTTGTGAGCCTCGGCAGCACGGGAAAGCTTACTGACGGTATCCATGGAATCATTTCCGCCGATGTATAAGAAATATCCGATGGACAGCTCTTCAAATTTCTGAAAAAGTTCCGCATAGACCGGATCGGAAAGATCCTCCGGAAGTTTGTATCTGCAGGAACCGAGATAAGCGCCGGGAGTTGTGCGTAAGGCATTCAGGGTCTGGGGATCCAGTTCGGCGAGATCCGTATAGTTCCCTTTCAGGAATCCCTCGATTCCGTTGATCATGCCGTAAACATGGCCGATATTTTCTTTCTGTGCCAGGCCTTCCTGAATCACTCCGTAGAGACTGCTGTTGATAACGGCGGTGGGACCGCCGGATTGTCCGACAATCAGATTTTTCATGAAAAAACCCCTTTCTGTTCTTTTTACCTCTGATCCATTCTAGCATAAAAGCCACAAAAGAGATAGCCCTAAAAGCCAGAATGACAAAAAAGGAAAGCAGTTTTATAAAATCCGCGGCAGAAAGACAAAAATACGCTGGAAAGCTACAGAAAGTTGTTGACAAATAAAAAATCGGGGCGTATGATTAACACCAAGAATTTAGCACATTGCATTTCTACTATTATAAAAGAGAAACGCAAAAGAAGGAGGAATTTTTATGAAAAAATTTACTAAATTCGTCAGTGCAGTGGCAGCGGTATCTCTGGTAGCAGCTCCGATGGCAGTGTCCGCGGACGAGAAAACATTTCTGCTTGGTGGAAGCGGTCCTCTGACAGGAGCAGCAGCTTCTTATGGAACCTCTGTAAAACAGGGAGCGGAGATCGCCATTCAGGAGATCAACGATGCAGGTGGAGCACAGGTTGGCGAGGATACTTATAAACTTGAGCTTGCTTTTGAGGACGATGAGGCAACCGAAGATAAAGCTGTTCAGGCATACAA
The DNA here is from genome assembly GCF_003463065.1 of Blautia sp. OF03-15BH. GTDB lineage: Bacteria > Bacillota > Clostridia > Lachnospirales > Lachnospiraceae > Limivivens. The sequence goes on along the minus strand of NZ_QSCM01000009.1, from coordinate 119,478 downwards.
TACACTGATGGATAAGGGAATCAATGGTTTTCTGGGATGTACAACCAGCGGCTCCTGTATCGCAGTAGCTCAGCTGAGCCAGCAGGACGGTATCCTTCAGATCACCCCGTCCGGTTCCGCAGAGGGCTGTATCGAGCCGGATAATGCATTCCGTATCTGCTTCTCTGATCCGGAGCAGGGTGTTGCAATGGCAGATTATGCAGTAGATACTCTTGGATATAAGAAAATCGCAGTGCTTTACAATGTAGCTGATGAGTACAGCACCGGTATTTACGATGCTTTTACCGCAGAGATTGAGGCAAAAGGCGCTGAGATTGTAGATGCAGAGTCCTTCAATACAGGAGACGTTGATTTTAACTCTCAGCTGACCAGCATCAAGGGAACCGATGCAGAAGCCATCTATGTTCCGGCTTATTATCAGGATATTACTTACATCACTAAACAGGCCAGTGAACTTGGCATGGAGCTTCCGTTCCTTGGTTCTGACGGATGGGATGGTGTGCTGAAGACCGTTACCGATCCGGCTACCGTAGAGGGATGCATCTTTACCAGCCCGTTCTGTGCATCTGTCGATGATGAGAAGGTTGTAAACTTTGTAAAAGCTTACCAGGATGCCTATGGTGAGACTCCGGATCAGTTCGCAGCAGATGCTTACGATGGAGTTTATGCTTTCAAGGCAGCTATGGAAGAAGCAGGCAGCATTGAGAGTGCTGATATGATCGACGCTATGACCAAGATCTCTGTATCCGGTCTGACCGGTGATCCCATCACCTTTGATGCAAGCGGTGCAGCTGTAAAAGATGTTAAGTTTGTAACCGTAAAAGATGGTCAGTATACATATGTTGAGTAAATAGAAGCGGTCAAGAGTAGATTCTGATACTTGCAGGGGAGACGGCATCGGCTGTCTCCCTTCCGTTTTTCAAAGAGAGAAAGGTGGAGAAAAATGAGTCTGATCAATGCAATTCTGGAACAGTTATTGAATGGATTGAGAACAGGAAGTATTTACGCACTGATCGCCCTTGGCTATACAATGGTTTACGGTATTGCCAAAATGATCAACTTCGCCCATGGTGATATTATTATGGTTGGCGCATATACGCTGTATGTCTGCGTATCTCTTCTGCATCTGCATCCGATCCTGGCTGTGGTCATTACCATACTGGTATGTGCACTGCTGGGAGTCGTCATCGAAAAAATAGCCTATAAACCCTTGAGACAGGCGCCGCCGCTGGCTGTTCTGATCACTGCCATTGGCGTCAGCTATCTTTTACAGAATCTGGCACTTCTGATTTTTAAAGCCACACCGATTCCTTTTGCTTCTATTATTAAAGTGCCCTCCATCAAGATCGGAGGCGTACATGTTTCAGGGCTTACGATCGTGACCCTGATCGTGACGACCATTTCCATGATCCTGCTGACGCTTTTTATCAACAAGACCAAGGCCGGCCGGGCCATGAGAGCGGTATCAGAAGATAAAGGCGCAGCAGAACTGATGGGCGTAAATGTCAATCAGACGATCTCCATCACCTTTGCTGTTGGTTCGGCTCTTGCGGCTGTGGCAGGAGTTCTTTTCATTGCCCAGTACGAGACCTTGCTTCCTACTCTGGGAGCTCTTCCCGGAATCAAAGCTTTCGTGGCAGCTGTTTTAGGTGGTATCGGAAGTATTCCGGGAGCCATGCTTGGCGGATTGATCCTGGGGATCATTGAAAGCCTTGCAAAAGCTTACATTTCCACACAGCTTTCGGATGCTATCGTATTCAGTGTACTGGTAATCGTGTTGCTGGTGAAGCCTTCCGGGCTTCTTGGCAAGATGAAGATCGAGAAAGTGTAGGTGACCAAAATGAAGATCGACAAAAAAATTATCGTCAACGCACTGATCGCCCTTGTGGTTTATGCAGCTGTTATGGGACTGGTAAAGGGCGGTGTTTTAAGCCGTCAGATGATGTCATTGATCACTCCGGTCTGCGTTTATGTCATGATGTCTGTTTCTTTAAGCCTGGTTGTTGGTTTCCTGGGTGAACTGAGTCTGGGACATGCGGCTTTCATGTCCATTGGCGCTTACACCGGCTGCCTTTTCCTGATTGCAACGAAGGATATCCTGCCGGTTCTGGTGAGCCTGCTTCTGGCTGTTTTTATTGGCGGAGTAGCCGCAGCCCTTTTGGGAGTCATCATTGGTATTCCGGTCCTTCGTCTGAAAGGTGACTATCTGGCGATCGTAACTCTGGGTTTTGGTGAGATCATCAAATCCGTTTTTAACAGCCTGAAGATTACCGGAGGAGCCAAAGGTCTTTCCAAAATCCCGCTGGTGGCCACTTATAAGAATTTTACCTTTGTGTTTATCCTGATGCTCCTTGTCATCCTTCTGGTGTCACATCTGGTAAATTCCCGTCACGGCCGTGCGGTCTGCGCCATCCGTGACAATTATATCGCAGCAGAGGCTGTCGGTATCCCGGTAAGCCGATACAAAATCTTGGCGTTTGTAATTGCTGCGTTTATGGCAGGGATGGCAGGTGTGATCTATGGTGCAAACTTAGGTATCCTGAAGCCTGCAAACTTTGATTATAATGCGTCCATTGAGATCCTGGTAATGGTTGTTTTAGGCGGAATGGGAAGTATCAAGGGCTCCATCATCGCAGCTGTGATCCTGACTCTGCTTCCGGAGCTCCTGCGTGGCGCTTCCGACTACCGTATGCTGATCTACGCCATCGCCCTGATCGCAATGATGCTTTTCAATAACTCTTCCTTTAAACGGAATCTGACGGAAAAACGGAATCTGCAGCAGGCAGAGAAGCTTTCGAAGGAGGTGTAAGACATGGGTGTTTTATTGGAAGTGAAAAACCTTGGTATCTCCTTTGGAGGGCTCCGGGCAGTAGACGGACTGAATATGACGATCAACGAAGGTGCTCTGGTAGGGCTCATCGGGCCAAACGGAGCCGGAAAAACAACGGCTTTTAATATGCTGACCGGTGTATACCGTCCTACAGACGGTACGATCATGCTGGATGGAAAAAGCCTGGTGGGAAAGAAACCGGCAGAGATCTGTCAGGAAGGTGTGGCACGTACCTTCCAGAATATCCGTCTGTTCACACAGATGAGTGTTCTGGATAATGTAAAAGCAGCCCTTCACAACAGCATCAAATATAATCTGGCAACCAGTTTTCTCCATCTTCCGGCTTATTTTGCAAAAGAAAAAGAGATGGATGAGGAAGCATTAAAAATTTTGAAAATCTTTGAACTGGATTCCTTTGCCGATACCAATGCATCGAACCTTCCTTATGGAAAACAGAGGAAACTGGAGATCGCCAGGGCTCTGGCAACAAACCCGAAGCTGCTTCTTCTGGACGAGCCGGCGGCCGGCATGAACCCTAATGAGACGAAGGAACTGATGGATACCATTGAACTGATCCGGAAAGAGTTCAAGGTAACGATCCTTCTGATCGAGCATGATATGAAGCTGGTATCCGGCATCTGCGAATATCTGTATGTGCTGAATTTCGGTACGGAGCTGGCACATGGAACGCCTTCCGAGGTGCTGAACGATCCAAGAGTGGTCAAGGCATATCTGGGTGAATAAGGAGGAACAGACAGTATGGCAATGTTGCAAGTTACAGATTTAAAAGTAAATTACGGCGTGATCCAGGCCATCAAGGGCGTTTCCTTCGAAGTCAATGAGGGAGAGGTTATTGCCCTGATCGGAGCCAACGGAGCCGGAAAAACAACGATCCTTCATACTGTGACCGGTCTCATCGCACCGAAGTCCGGAAAGATCGAATTTGAGGGAAAAGACATTACAAAAATGCCGGCACACAAGATCGTGACTCTGGGGATGGCTCATGTGCCGGAAGGCAGAAGAGTTTTTGCTGACCTGAGTGTTTACGAAAATCTTCTGATGGGAGCTTTTACCAGAAAAGACAAGGATGAGATCAGCCAGACCTTAGAGATGGTCTACAAACGCTTCCCACGTCTGAAGGAGAGAAAAAATCAGGTGGCAGGAACCTTAAGCGGCGGTGAACAGCAGATGCTCGCTATGGGCCGGGCGCTCATGTCCCATCCGAAGATCATTCTGATGGATGAGCCGTCCATGGGACTTTCTCCATTGTTTGTAAACGAAATCTTTGATATAATAAAAGAGGTAAGTGCCAGTGGCACAACGGTACTTCTGGTGGAACAGAATGCGAAAAAGGCTCTGTCGATCGCAGACCGGGCATACGTTCTGGAAACAGGAAAGATCGTGCTGGATGCAGCAGCAGATGTACTGATGAACGACCCGTCCATCAAGAAGGCATACCTGGGTGAATAAAGGGGGATTTCATTATGGAGAATGTGATCGTAACCATTGCAAGACAGTATGGAAGCGGTGGAAAGACTATCGGTGAGATGTACGCGAAGGATCAGGGGATCAACTGTTACAGCAGAGAGATCCTTAGGATGGCTTCCGACGACAGCGGGATCAATGAGATGCTGTTCAATCAGGCGGATGAGCGCCTGAAAGGGACCACACTTTTCGGCTGGGCCAAGAAGGTCTACAAGGGTGATCTGATCCCGCCGGAGAGTGATGATTTTGTATCTGACAAGAATCTCTTCAACTATCAGGCGAAGGTAATCAAGCAGCTGGCAGAGCAGGAATCCTGTGTTCTTGTGGGACGCTGTGCTGATTTTGTATTGAAGGATTATCCGAATGTGGTCAGTGTCTTCGTCCATGCACCTATGGATTACTGCATTGCCCGCAGTCTGGAACGTTCATCGATCACCTCTGAAAAAGAAATGGAAAAATTCATTCTGAAGACCGATAAATTCCGTGGTGATTATTATCATTATTACACAGGAAGGACCTGGAATGATGCAAGAAACTATGACCTCTGCCTGGACAGCAGCAAGCTGGGCTTTGAAAAATGTGTGGAGGCCATCAAAGATTATGTAAAAATCCGTTTTGACAGATAAAAACAGGGACACCGCAGTAGAAAACATACTGCGGTGTCTTTTTGTAACTATTCAGAGCCAAGCGGAATCGAGATGGGGCTGAATAGTTACGTTTCTATATATACATTCTCAGCAAGGGATGGTAAGATATTCCTTATCGGGATGAATCTATCGAAAAAGGAGAAGAAAATGAAAGAAAAAAAGACCTTTCGTTCCATCCCGGGATTAAGCCGGGAGGAAGAAGAAAAACAGTTGGCTGACATTCTTACCATCGCACAGAGCAATCTGGAGCACACCAGGGAGCAGATCCGGTCTCTTTCTGAAGAAGTCTATGATCTTATGGAGACTTATGGACCAAAAGATAAAGAAGCACTTTCGCTGCTTCGGAATACCCAGGCTCAGCTGCAGGACAGCAGAAGAAATCTGGTGCGCTGTGAAAAGGCGAGAAAAAAGCCTTATTTCGGAAGGATCGACTTCCGCGACAAAAAGCTTCCTCAGGAAGAATCCTACTATGTGGGACGGGTAGGCATTTCTGACAAAGGTTCCGAGCCCATCGTCATTGACTGGCGTGCTCCGGTGGCCTCCATTTATTACGAGAACCGTACGGGACTCTGTCAGTATGAGGTGAAAAATCACGGAAGCTATGAGGTGGATCTGAAACGGAAACGGACGTATGAGATCGAAAATGACCGGCTGAAGGATTTCTTTGATTCAGACGTAGTGGCCAACGACGAACTCCTCACCAAGTACCTGGCAAAGAGCAAAAAAGCGGTGCTTGGCGAGATCATCGCCACGATCCAGCAGGAGCAGAACGCGATCATCCGGACCTCACCGAAGACAAACATCATCGTTCAGGGAGTGGCCGGTTCCGGAAAAACTACGGTGGCCATGCACCGGATTTCCTACATTCTCTACAACTACGAGGACAGATTTCGTCCGGAGGATTTCTATATCATCGGAAGTAACCGGATCCTGCTCAATTATATTACCAGTGTTCTGCCGGATCTGGATGTCTACGGTGTTTCTCAGATGACGATGGAGCAGCTGTTTGTCCGCTTTCTCTATGAGGACTGGGATCCGCGTTTTCATCGGATCAAGGCTCTGGATGCGAAAGAACGGGAAGCCTGGGTGAAGGGAAGCTACGACTGGTTCCATGAGCTTGAGGCTTTCTGCGAGGAGTACGAGGAGCGGACAATCCCGTCGGAGGAGATCCGGATCGAGAAAAACGGCGTGCTTCTCATGGATGAAAATGTGATCCGCACTTACCGGAAAGACAATCCCACGGTTTCCGTCCAGGGAAAAATCGACATGCTCAATGAGATGCTCCATGCAAGGCTGGAAAATGAGCTCACCGGAAAATTTGTCTCCTACACGGATGAGGAGAAAAAAGAGCTTCAGCGTCTGTACCGGTGGCATTTTGGGAAAAAAGAGTGGAAAGGATCCATTTTTGAGGTGTATCAGGAGTTTCTGGAGGTGCAGAAGAAGAAAGGGAAGAAGGTTCCCTTTACGGAAAATGAGTTTGACCTCTATGATCTTGCGGCTCTCGCTTATCTTTATAAGCGGATCAGGGAGAACGACGGCATCCGGGAGGCCAGCCATGTGATCATCGATGAGGCCCAGGATTTCGGTATGATGGCCTACGGTGTGCTGGCCTACTGTCTCAGAGGCTGCACCTACACGATCATGGGGGACGTTTCCCAGAATATCCATTTTGGCTATGGTCTCAACGACTGGAAGAATCTTCAGGAGCTGATCCTCACAGGCCCTTTTGACAGCTTCGGCCTGCTGAAAAAGAGCTACCGAAACACCGTGGAAATTTCAGATTTTGCGACGGAGATCCTCCGCCACGGAAATTTCCCCATTTACCCGGTAGAGCCGGTGATCCGTCACGGAAACGCAGTAGAAATCTGCGATTGTGTGGATGAAAAAACCATGCTGGAAAAGACCCTAGAGTTTATCAAAAAATGGCAGCAGGCGGGCCATGAGACCATCGCTGTGATCTGCCGGGACGAGGAGGAGACGAAGGAAGTCAGTGTTCGGCTGGGGGAAAAGATTCCTCTGGTAAACAGCGATCTTGCCACGGCCGAATTTGGAAGCGGCGTCATGGTGCTGCCCGTGGAGTACACGAAGGGCCTGGAGTTTGACGCGGTTCTTCTCTACCATCCTTCCGAGGAACATTACCCCAGCGAGGATGCCTATGTAAAGCTTCTCTATGTGGCGGCCACCCGTGCCCTTCATGAGCTGGCGGTGGTCCATACAGGAGATCTGACGGACCTCATCGGTACGAAGGTTTCCGAGGAAAAAAAGGTTCATTCGCTGGAAAATCAGGTCCACAAGGAGTCTCAGGCACTCCGGAAAAAGCCGGCCCCTGTGGAGAAAAAGGCAGCTGATCCGGTATCAGAGAAGGCTTCTGCGGCAGAAGCGCGGGGGCTTCTCGTGAAAGCGGCTCTAAAACCGGAGGAGAAGGTCGAGATCTCCGGCGGCATGAAGGTTTCGGAGACCGGGAAGGCCCGTTCGCTTTCCTCCTACAGCCGTCCGATGAAGCTGGGCTTTGTGGGAGAGCAGCCTGCGCCGCCCAAACGGGAACTTCCGAAGACCGAACAGCCGCTGAAACGGGAGGTGCCGGTGCGAAAAGCACTGGAGAGCAAGGTGCAGACTACAGCGCCCATTAATGCTTCGCCCTATCCCTTCGGCGGCATCCCAAACAGCAGTGTTTTACGGCCGAAAGGCCACAGCCGCATCGATACGACTGTCCGTATTTTGCGGAAAACGAAGAAATATCTGGAGATCATCAGCAATTATGGAATCCTTCATCTGATTCCGTTGGAGGACGGCCTGATCCGAGTACAGTTCCAGAAGGGTATCCGGGCGGAATTTGAGCCGGGCTACTGGGATTACCAGCCGGAAAGCCCTGTGAAGTGGTCCGCAAGAGAGGGCAAGAATCTGGCAGAGCTCACGACAGAGAAGCTCACGGTGCGGATCGACAAGAAGACGGGGGCTCTCACTTTTCTGGACAAGACTGGAAAATGCCTGCTGGCCGAGAAAGCGGCCCTTCCGAGACAAATGGAGTACCGCTCCATCGCAGAAGGCTGGCTTTACTTTGACTGGCCCAAGAAAGAGAAGCTCTACGCAAAAGGCGTCCTCGACAGCAAGCTGGAGCCCATGAATCAGAAAGCCCGCTACATCAGCTTCGGCCAGAAAGCCCTCCGCATGCCGCTGGTGGTATCGGAGTACGGCTATGGCATCGGCCTGGTCTCGGAGGGCACAGCCCTTTGCTGCACGATCCCCATGTATGGTTCCTACCTCTATATGGAAGGGAAGCAGCTGGATTACTACTTTATTTATGGGGGGAATTATGAAGGCGTGCTGGAGATGTATAAGAAACTGAGTCAGTGTTAGAGAGTTGTGGATCGTGCATATATTAAAAAGAATACCATATATGGCGATAGTGTATGAATGATCAAAAACTTGAAAATCTCCTGAATCTGGCTCTGGATGCCACGCCGGAGGAAATCGAGCGCTCGGAACGTCTCGCAGAAGGTTATGACCGGGCGGCAAACACCTGGGATCTCATCATCAAATATCATGGAGACCTTACAGGACTGGAGAGAGAAGGCGCTGCTTTCACACCACTGGTAAATGAGTATGCGATTGTGACGATCGATCAGGAACTGATTCCCTGGCTGGCATCCCGGGTGCAGGTCGAATATATTGAAAAACCAAAGAGGCTGTCTTTCGCTGTTGATCAGGGAAGGGCAGCCTCCTGCATTAACGGGCTTTCAAGAGCTCCGCTGGGACTGACAGGGAAAGGTGTGCTTCTGGCGATCATCGATAGCGGTATAGACTATACCCATCCGGATTTCCGAAACGCTGATGGAACTACCCGGCTTCTGGCTTTGTGGGATCAGACGATAGAAGGAACGCCGCCGGCAGACTATCGGATCGGAACGGAATTTACCAGGGAGGAGCTGAATCAGTCTCTCCGGGAAAATCGTGTTTTGAGCCGGGATCTTTCCGGTCACGGAACGGCAGTTGCGGGGATCGCGGCAGGAAATGGGAGAACTTCTAATGGAAGATACCGGGGCGTGGCGCCGGAAAGTGAGCTTCTGGTGGTGAAGCTTGGAATCCCACGGCCGGATTCTTTTCCACGGACGACGGAACTCATCCAGGGGGTGGACTATGCGGTGCGGAAAGCCCTGGAACTTTCCATGCCTCTGGTGATCAATCTGAGCTTTGGGAACACCTATGGCTCTCATGACGGGACCTCTCTTCTTGAAACCTTCCTGGATGACATCTCCGGTTATGGCAGGAGCTGTATTGTAGTGGGAACAGGAAATGAAGGGGAGGCAGGCGGTCATACAGGCGGATGGCTGACAGAAGGAGAAGAGAAAACACTGGAACTGGCGATCGGAGAGTATGAAACGGGGACAAATATTCAGCTTTGGAAGTCCTATGTGGATAACTTCTCCGTTTCTTTGATTTCTCCGGAGGGTATGACCATCGGCCCCTTCCGGGAAAATATGGGAAGTCAGCGTTACCGGGTGGAAGGGACAGAAGTTCTGGTCTACTATGGAGAACCAAGTCCCTACAGCATGGCTCAGGAAATCTATATGGATCTTCTTTCCATGGAAAAATACATCGACAGCGGTATCTGGAAAATCCTTCTGACACCGGGAAAAATCGTAGAAGGCCGTTATGACCTATGGCTTCCGTCAAAAGAAGAGCGAAATCAGGAGACCTATTTTTACCGGCCGGATCCGGAGACGACGCTGACCATTCCATCTACAGCAGGAAAAGTCATCTCAGTCGGGGCGTATGATTCCAGGCTGATGACTTATGCAGCATTTTCCGGAAGGGGATATACCAGAGATGGCAGAACTGTGAAGCCGGATCTGTCTGCTCCCGGTGTCAATATCATGGCGACAGCTCCGGGAGGAGGTTACACACCAAGAACAGGCACCTCCTTTGCAGCACCCTTTGTCTCCGGCTCCGCAGCTCTTCTCATGCAGTGGGGAATTGTTGACGCTCATGATCCTTACCTCTACGGCGCCAAAATGAAGGCCTGGCTTCTCAAAGGCGCCCGTCCGTTGCCTGTGGTCAAAAACTACCCGGATCCGCGGCTGGGGTATGGAACGCTTTGCAGCGGAATCAAGCCTCCGTCTGATATCGCCCCGACGGATTGCAAAGATGCACAGAAGAATGGATCATGTGTCGTATGACGTGCATCTTACAGCAAGAATGTCGAGGCATCCTTGAATAGTCTGAAAAAGCACTGAAACCGTTAGAGTGGTTTACAGTGTTTTTTCTTGCTTAAAAATCAGCGAAGCAATATTTTACAAAAAGATACAAGAACATCTGGATAAAAAGAGCAGTTTGTGTTACATTTATATGGAAAGCAATTTTAGAACCGGATTATCGGATTTTTATTGTTTTTTTTACTGTATGGGAGAAAAATGGAAAATAAAAGCTGATAAATATACAGGTTCAAATAATTTCATTAAGGAAGGTGAGCAATTGGAGAACTATACTAAGTATCAGCTGAAAAGCAATGAAGAGCTCTCATCATTGCTTGAGGGTAAGGACAATTTATATGTCATTGCCTGTAACAAGTGCTTCAAGGAATTTGATGCCATTGACGAGCCGGACTGCGATGAGTTTCTGAAATTTGCCGCAGAGCAGGGCAAGACAGTTACCGGCAGCACAAAGGTAGACTTTTTGTGCAATAAGATGCACACGGAAAGAAAATTACAGGATCTGCTTCCGGAGGGGACAGAGAATGTGATCGTGATCTCCTGTGGCCTTGGTATTCAGACAGTTGCAGATCTGGCAGAGAAACCAGTTTATGCAGCAAGTAATTCTCTTAATTACAGAGGTCATCATGGCATGGCTCTTACAAAGAAGAGCTGTGATGCCTGTGCTCAGTGTTACCTGAACATTACCGGTGGTGTCTGTCCTATCGTTGATTGCTCTAAGAGCCTCGTTAACGGACAGTGTGGAGGAGCCAAGAACGGTAAATGTGAGGTGGATCCGAATAAGGATTGTGCATGGGAAAAGATTTACCAGAGACTTGCAAAACAGGGACGGCTGGAGGAATTCCTCAATCAGCCTGTACAGGTACGCGATTTCTCCAAGGTTAATTTCAAGGTGATCAACGATTATGTAAAATCGATCAGAGAAGACAGACTGAATGGATACTATGGCGGTGTTCATCCGTCAGAACGTAAAGAATTCAGTGAACATATCGCTTTAAAGAAATTCCCGGATCCGAAGACCGTTGTGATCTCCATGTCACAGCATCTTGGCGCACCGGCAAATCCGATCGTTCAGGTGGGTGATCTGGTGAAGGTTGGCCAGAAGATCGGTGAGGCTTCCGGCTTTATCAGTGCTCCGGTACATTCCAGCGTGAGCGGAACCGTAGTTGCTGTGGAACCGCGTATGCATGGTACAAGCGGTCGTGAGGTCATGGCTGTTGTCATTGAATCCGACGGAAAAAATACACTGCACGAATCCGTACAGCCGCATAAACCGTTAGAGGAACTGACACCGGATGAAATCATCAATATCGTAAAAGAAGCAGGAATCGTTGGTATGGGTGGAGCAGGTTTCCCGACCTGCGTCAAACTGAAACCGGCGAAACCGGTCGATACCATCCTTCTCAACGGATGTGAATGTGAGCCGCTCTTAACAGCAGACCACAGAGTCCTTCTTGAGTATGCGGATGATATTGTGTTCGGTCTGAAAGCAATCCTTAAGACAACCGGTGCCGAGAAGGGTATCATTGTGATTGAAGATAACAAACCGGATGCGATCGAAGTCATGCAGGAAAAAGTTTCCACTATTGGAAACATGGAAGTTTTTGTTGCAAGGACCAAATATCCGCAGGGCGCTGAGAAAACACTCATCAAGCGTGTTATGGGAAGAAAAGTCCCGAGCGGCGGTCTCCCGGCAGATGTCGGTGTTATCGTAGATAATATCAGTACGGTAAAAGCAATTTCCGATGCGATCCAGACAGGTATGCCTCTGGTTGAGCGTGTTGCAACTGTAACCGGTGAGAAGATCAAGAATCCTGGCAACTTTATCATCAAGATCGGTACAAGTGTAAGAGAACTGATCGATTACTGTGGCGGCTTCACAGATGACGATGTTCTGGTTAAAATGGGCGGACCGATGATGGGATTCCCGCTGCATACACTGGATGTACCCATGATGAAGGGATCCAATGGTATCATTGCCATTGATACAGATGAGACCAAAGAGCAGCCGTGTATCAAGTGCGGACGCTGCGTGGATGTATGTCCGATGGAACTTTCTCCTTTGTACTTTGTAAAATATGCGAAGGAAGAGAACTGGCAGGCTATGAAAGACAAAAATGTCATGGATTGTGTTGAGTGTAGATGCTGTCAGTATATCTGTTCTTCCAAGATTCCGATCATCGACAGCATCAAAGCCGGAAAAAATGCAATAAGGGGGATGAAGTAATATGTTGATTACCCAGTTAAAAGCAAAAGAAACGATTACATCACTGACAGCCGGAAAGAAAGTATTTGTGATCAACTGCCACGGATGTAAAGAAGTTCATTTTCCGGAAAAAGAAGCTGTGGAACTTCAGAAGGAGCTTGTTGCGGAAGGAAACGTGACAGGGATCGTAACAACAGATTACATCTGTAATCCGGAAAATATGGAGTTACGCCTGAAAAAACACATGGACAAGATCCGGGAAGCAGATCTGGTCCTGGTATTCTCCTGCGGTGTTGGTGTACAGACCGTTGCTGAATATCTGGAGGATAAGACCGTCTGTGCAGCCTGTGATACCTATCCGGTACCAGGTTTCCAGGGTGTGACACCGTTAGAGTATAAATGTGATCAGTGCGGTGAGTGTTATCTGAACCTGACCGGTGGAATCTGTCCGATCACAGCATGTTCCAAGAGCCTTGTGAATGGCCAGTGTGGTGGTTCCAAAAACGGAAAATGCGAAGTGGACAGTGAGATGGAATGCGGATGGGAGCGTATCTACAGACGTCTGGAGGAGATCGGACGCCTGGATCTGCTGAAATGTCCGACACAGATCCATAATTTTGCAACTGATGATGACGTGAAATAGGTTGATTGTAACGGTGAAAGTACTAAACAGTTACATATAATATATTTAATGATTGGAGCAATGTACAATGAAAATGAAAGAATTATTCGACCGTGGTGAATTTGCTGTTTCTGCTGAAGTAGGACCTCCAAAAGGGATCCATGTAGATGAGCTGGTAGAAGAAGCAAAAACTTATCTCAAGGGTGTTCATGCAGTAAATGTAACAGACAACCAGTCTTCCGTTATGCGTCTCGGTTCTCTTGCAATGTGTAAGGTTCTCAAAGATGCAGGTATGGATCCGATTTTCCAGCTGGCATGCCGTGACAGAAACCGTATTGCGCTGGAGTCCGATCTTCTCAGTGCGGCAATGTTTGGTATTGAGAACATCCTCTGCCTTACAGGCGACCATACCAAGATGGGTGACCATCCGCAGGCAAAACCGGTCTTTGACCTGGATTCTGTTTCCCTTCTCCATACAGTAAAGCTTCTGGAATCCGGAGTGGATCTTGGTGGGAATCCGCTTGTTGGTGAGCCTCCGAAATTCTCCAAGGGTGCTGTGGTATCTCCGTGCAGCGATTCCGTTGACGCACAGCTTGCAAAAATGGAAAGAAAAGTAGCAGCAGGTGCAGATTACTTCCAGACTCAGGCTGTGTTTGAGCCGGAGAAATTCATTAAGTTCATGGAAAAAGCAAAACAGTTCGGAAAACCGGTACAGGTTGGTATCATCATTCCGAAATCTGCAGGAATGGCAAAATTCATGAATAATAACGTTGCCGGTATTCATGTTCCGGATGAAATGATCGAGGAACTGAAAGCAGACAAAGAAAAGACAAAAGCAGGTATTACAGGAGTTGAAATCGCTGCTCGTATCATCAAAGAGTGTAAGCCGTACTGTCAGGGTGTACATATCATGGCACTTGGCTGGGAATCCAAGATTCCGGATCTCTTAAAACTGGCTGAGATTTAATGAAATAAAAAAATCCTCTGCTCATTGCGGATGCAATGAAAGCAGAGGATTTTTTGTGACCAGAAATATTCCGTTTCTTCAGGCTTTTGCGGCAGTATCATCTGCAGCATCGTCCTCTTCCTCCTCGCCGTTGCTGGCATATTCGGCAACGTGAAAGATCAGAGTATCTTCCGGTGTGGTGAAATGAACCTTTTTGCCCTCCGGGATAACCAGGTCTTTTACATGAAACTCGCGGACATCCGGAGAAAGGGTCTTGAAGTCGATGACAATGGTATCCAACATGTTCGCAGGATCTGCTTTATAGTGGACTTCCGTCAGTGTCTGCTCTACGATACCCTGGGCGGCATCCTCATTTTCCAGAACGACCTGAACAGAAGTAGCCACTGTTTCTCCGGCAACCAGAGCCTGAAAATCAAGAGCCATGACCTGTTTCTTCATGGGATCATAGTCGATGTTTTTTACAAGGGCATCGATCTGTTTTCCATCGAGATCAAGCATTACCTGACTACCTTCTTTGTTGGCTTTGATAAAGCCGAGAGCTACTGACTCCGGGAGCTGAACAGGAACAGACTCTTTCAGTTCTTTTCCATAAAGGACACCGCAGACAAAACCGTCACGTCTCAGTTTCTTTGCCTTTACTTCCGGGTTTCTTTTTTCAAGTTTCAGTGTAATCATGATAAATGCCTCCTATATTAACTATTTATTCAGTCGGATTCATGAATCTGATTGATTATTTCTTTCTTCAGTTCTGTATTATAGCACCTTTTTGAAAAAGTGAAGCAGGAAAATTGTGAAAGTTTTGTGACGAAAAAACCCCGGCTGCAGTGAGCCGGGATTGCAAAGGTCTGATTTACTGACTGAGTTTTTTTAACTGCCGCAAAGTCAGGAAGAGAGCAAGGCAGGCGGCCAGAAAATCTGCGATGGGAGCAGAATAAAGGACACCGTCGATGCCAAAGAAACGGGGCAGGATCAGGATCAGCGGCAGCAGGAAAATAATCTGTCTGGTCAGAGAGATGAAGATTCCATAAACCGGTTTTCCAATGGCTGTGAAAAAGTTTCCGGCTACAGGCTGGATTCCATTCAGGAAGGTGAAAAACAGGAAGATCCGGAAATAACGGCTGGCGAAAGTGAAATATTCCTCGCTTCCGGAGCCAAAGATTCCTGTGATCTGTCTGGGAAACAGCTGGAATAAAAGGAAGGCCAGTGTGCAGATCAGTGTAGAAGCTGTCAGGGTTTTAAGGACAGCTTCCCGGACACGGTCATAGTTTTCTGCACCATAGTTGAAGCTGGCGATTGGCTGCATACCCTGGGACAATCCGATGGAAATGGAGAAAAAGATCATATTCACCTTACTGATGATACCGGCACAGGCCAGGGGGATCTCACCTCCGTAAACGGACTGGCTTCCGTAAAAAACCAGAACATTGTTCATAACGACCTGAACGATCATGATAGCTAGCTGGTTTAAGAAGGGAGACATTCCAAGCGAAATGATCCGGCCGCAGGCATAGCCTCTGGGTTTTAATTCTTTCAGGGTCAGCTTAACGGTCTTGAAATGCGTCAGATACCGGATGACCATCAGGGCAGAAATGATCTGACCGATGATGGTGGCCCAGGCAGCGCCTGCCATTCCCATGTCAAAGCCAAAGATAAAAAGCGGATCCAGGATCAGATTGACCAGACAGCCAACCAGAGTGCAGGTCATGGAAAAACGGGGACTGCCGTCAGCACGCACCAGGTTGGAACCACCGGTAGACAGGATCAAAAAGGGGAATCCAAAAGCCGTGATGGAAGTATAGGTCTGTGAATAGGTCAGAATATCTGCTGTGGCTCCGAAAAGCTTCAGGAGCGGGTTCAGGAAGAGGCAGACCACAAGGCAGAGACAGATACCGAAAGAAAGCATGAGGAAAATGGCATTTCCGATAAAGTGTTTGGCTTCTTCTGCTTTTTTCCGTCCCATGGAAAGATTGAAATTCGCAGCGCCTCCGATCCCGAAGAGAAGAGAGACTGCGGTACAGGTGATCGTCAAAGGAAAAGCGACATTCGTGGCGGCATTTCCCTGCATACCGACACTGTGGCCGATGAAAAACTGATCTACCATGTTGTAAAGAGCGCTTACCAGCATGGCAATGATGCTTGGGATAGCGAATCGGGCCATCAGATGATTGATCGGTTCACAGCCAAGCGGGTTTTCGTGTTGATTTTCCAAAAAAATATCCTCCTTTTCTTATGTACGGGCAAAAAAATAGACGCGCCTGTAAAAAAGACGGACGCCCTTCTGTTTATTATCCATGTAATTGTCCCAAAAGTCAAGAGTTAAGGGAATTGTTAAGAGATTCTTGTGGACAAAAAGAAAAAGACTGTTTATAATAGGAACGGGTAGGAAGATTTATCTGCTAATCAGGAGGGACATGAAATGAAGAAACCATTTGTTTTGACACCGAGCGAAGAAGATCTGATGAATATTTTCTGGCTTGAAAACCGTCCGCTTACCAGTGTGGAGCTGACGGAGCTGAGCAAAGAGCATGGCTGGAACCAGGAATATATTCTGAACATGCTGCGTTCCATCAAGAAAAAAGGAATGGTGGAAGTTTGTGGTACAGTTCAGTATAACAAACAGTACGCCAGAAGCTTCTGTTACTGTGTCTCAAGAGCTGCCTATGCTGCAAAACTGGCAGCATCTGTCGGGATCGACCGTTCTATGCTGGCCGAGACCATTGATGCACTGGTGAAAAACGTCTGCCAGACAGAAGATACGGCAGGCTGCGTAGAGGAAGTTCTGCAGGAATTAAAAAAGTAAGGAAAAAGACCTTCATCCCTGTTCATAAGGGATGAAGGTCTTTTTATATGTTCAGGCGTTCAGGAATGCGATGTATCCCTTCAGCGCTTCATAAAGGTCCGCTTTGCTGATGATCTCCCAGGGAGCATGCATGCTCAGTACGGGAACACCACTGTCGATAACGTCCATACCATATTTGGCCATGAGATAAGCGATGGTTCCGCCGCCGCCTGCATCAACCTTACCAAGCTCGGCTGTCTGCCAGGTTACATTGGCATCGTCCATGATCCGACGAACGAGAGCCACGTACTCGGCGTTGGCATCATTAGAGCCGCTCTTTCCGCCGGAACCGGTGTATTTGTTGAAGGTCAGTCCCTTTCCAAGGAAAGAAGAGTTGTTTTTCTCCATGACAGAAGGATAGTTGGGATCAAAACCTGCACTTACATCAGAGGAAAGCATACGGGAATTGTTCAGACATCTTCTTACCTTCAGGTCATTGTAATCACCGCAGGCATTGATCACTTCTGCTACGGTATTCTCGAAACAGAAAGAAGTCATTCCGGTAGCACCGGTACTTCCGATTTCCTCTTTATCAACGAGCAGGCAGACAGCGGTACGTTTTACGCTGCCGAGCTCAAACATTGCCTCATAGGAGGGGTATGCGCAGACACGGTCATCATGGCCGTAACCCATGATCATGCTGCGGTCAAAGCCGTAATCTCTTGCAGCGCCTGCAGGAACAACCTCGATCTCTGCGGAGATGAAATCATCTTCCTCGATATCGTATTTCTCTTTCAGGAGAGCCAGAACATTTTTCTTAACGGCATCTTTCTCTTCATCTTTTACGGGAATGCTTCCGATGAGGAGGTTCAGATCCTCACCCTCGATGATCTTGGATGCGGTCTTAGCCATCTGCTCACGGGCCAGATGCGGAAGCAGATCGGAGATTCCGAATACAGGATCACTGGGATCATCACCAATGGCAATATCTACGGTTGTGCCGTCTTTTTTAGCGACAACGCCGTAAAGGGCCAGAGGAAGAGCTACCCACTGGTATTTCTTGATTCCGCCGTAGTAGTGAGTGTCGAACATAGCCATATCGGTATCTTCATAGAGCGGGTTCTGCTTCAGGTCGATACGCGGGGAGTCGATGTGGGCACCAACGATATTCATACCGTTTTCCAGAGGCTCTTCACCGATCTGGAACATAGCAAGTGTTTTACCCATGCAGACAGAGTAAACTTTGTCACCGGCCTTCAGAGCTTTTCCGGATGCGATCACATCCTGAAGATCCTCATAACCATGCGCTTTTGCTTCTGCAACAGCCAGTTTTACACACTCACGCTCGGTCTTACCGAGGCTTAAGAACTGACGGTAGTTTTCTGCAAATGTAAATACTTTTTCCATTTCTTCCTGGGAATATTTTTCCCATGCGATTTTTCTTTCCATCTTGAAAAATCCTCCTTACTTATAATCCTTTGCTTTTTCTGGTGCAGGCACGGAGTGCTTCGATCACCGCACTGCGCATGCCTTTTTCCTCCAGAACAGACAATCCCTCGATCGTGGTACCTCCGGGAGAGCATACCATATCTTTGAGTTCACCGGGATGTTTGCCGGTCTTGAGTACCATTTCCGCACTGCCGAGGACAGCCTGGGCTGCAAAATGATAAGCCTGTGCCCGTGGCATACCGTCTGCTACGGCTGCGTCAGCCATGGCTTCGATGAACATGAAGACGTAGGCGGGAGAACAGCCGCTGACAGAAGCAACCACATCCATAAGCCGTTCCGGAACCACTTCCGCTTCTCCCAGAGAGGAGAAAAGGCGAAGGATCAAAGCAGTTTCTTCTTCTGTAACATGTTCGCCGGGGGCAATACCGGTAATGCCGGCACCGATCATGGAGGGAGTATTGGGCATGCAGCGGATCGTTTTAACCGGACGATCAAACTGCTCTTCCAGCCACTGATGAGTCTTGCCCGGAGCAATGGATACCACAAGGGTGTTCGGCCGGATCTGTTCACGGACTTCATGAATGACTTCTGCGTAGAACTGGGGCTTGACAGCCAGTACGAGAACATCAGAGACAGCAGCCACTTCCAGGTTGTTGTCAGTGACTGTGATTCCGAATTTTTCACGGAGAGCGTTTCGGGATGCTTCGTGGAGAGCGGAAGCGATCAATTCTTCTTTGAAAAGAAGCTGATTTTTCAAAATTCCGCTGACCATGGCACCTCCCATATTTCCACAGCCAATAAAACCTAACCGCATAATTTCAGACCTCCTTAGCTTAGATGAAACGCAGGAGAGATTCCCGCGTACAGGACAGAAGATACTGCCGGATGAACGGCAGACATCGTGTGTCACGCGTGCGCCGGAAGAGAAGCAAAGGACTCTTACCGACACGCTGTATTCACTGTACCAAAATAAGGAGAGAAGGTCAAGTTTTATATTGATTCCGGACGGTTTTTCCATTATACTTAGATACACCATAGCAATTCTGCAAAATACTGCGTTCATAAGCAAGTAGCGAAGCGGATTGCGAATGTCCGCTTTACTTGCTATAAGCTCCCAAACTCAAAAATTATTCGCATCTGTCTGGAGGGAGATTTGAGTTTTGGCTTCTACAGGAGCTGCATTGCAGCGAAAAAAATTGCAGGTATCCGAATATTTCCGGAAGAAAGAAGGAATACAGTTTGAATCGTGAAGCATATATGAAACTCATTGAGGAGATCTCATTGAATGCCTGGCCCTCCCATAAGATCGAACTTTATGACGGCTGGCTCATACGGTTTTCTCACAATTATACACACCGGACCAACAGTGTGCAGCAGGTAGGGATTTCTTCTGTTCCCGTGGAGGAAAAGATCGCATACTGCGAGGCGATGTATGCCAATTATCATACGCCGGCCATTTTTAAGATCAATCCGTTGATGGACCCGTCCTTTGACCGGATGCTGGAGGAGAGAGGATATGAGATCCAGCATATCACAGAAGTGATGACTATGGATCTGAAGAAACTGAACGCGTATGCGCCTCTTTCTGCGGAATATGAATACTATGGAAGAAATTCCGGTTTGCCTTCTTCTATTTATTACCCGAACGAGACGATCGTACAGCTTCGTGACCGGATCACGGATGAATGGATCCATTCGCTCTTTCGCCTGAATGGTACTTCCAATCCCACACTCCGGCGGATCGTTCCTTCTATGTTTAAAGCGATCCCAAAGGAAACGATTGTGGCCAGCGTGGAGATCGAAGGCAGGACTGTGGCTGTGGGCCTGGGGATCCTGGACCGTGGACATGTGGGGCTTTATGCCATTTATGTGGATGCCAGCTGCAGGAGAAAAGGACTGGGACGCTGTATCTGCAGCTCCATTCTTTCCGAGGCGAAAAAGAAAGGCGCAGAACATGCCTACCTTCAGGTAGTGAAGGGAAATGTTCATGCGAAACATTTGTATACAACATTAGGCTATGAAGATTTCTATACGTACTGGTTCCGGGGGAAAAATGTCATCGGAACGCAGCAGGAGATCAGTTAAGAAGAAAGGATAACGATATGTGGATTGCAGATCAGTGGAAAGATTATGAAGTACTGGATACGTCCGAAGGAGAAAAACTGGAGCGCTGGGGAGAGTATCTTCTGGTGCGTCCGGATCCTCAGGTCATCTGGAATACTCCGAAGGAGCTTCCGGGCTGGAGAAAAATGAACGGCCATTATCACAGAAGCAGCAAGGGCGGTGGAGAATGGGAGTTTTTTGATCTGCCCAAACAGTGGGAGATCGCTTATAAAGAGCTTCGCTTCAATCTGAAACCTTTCAGCTTTAAGCATACGGGGCTTTTTCCGGAACAGGCAGTGAACTGGGACTGGTTTTCTGATAAGATCAGAAATGCAGGACGCCCGGTAAAAGTATTGAACCTTTTTGCCTATACCGGTGGAGCAACGCTGGCAGCAGCGGCCGCAGGAGCAGCTGTGACGCATGTAGATGCCTCCAAGGGCATGGTAAACTGGGCAAAAGAAAATGCAAAATCTTCCGGTCTTGAGGAGGCACCGATCCGTTGGCTGGTGGATGACTGTATGAAATTTGTGGAGCGGGAGATCCGCCGTGGCAACCACTATGACGGCATCATCATGGATCCGCCCTCCTATGGAAGAGGTCCCAAAGGAGAAATCTGGAAAATCGAGGACTCCATTTATGATTTTATCCGGCTTTGCACGAAGATCCTCAGCGATGATCCGTTATTTTTCCTTGTGAATTCCTATACTACAGGTCTTGCACCTGCAGTGCTTACCTATATGCTGTCTACGGAGCTGAAAAGGTTCGGTGGTCATGTGGATTCTCAGGAAATCGGCCTGCCGGTAACAAAGACCGGCCTGGTGCTGCCCTGCGGTGCATCCGGACGCTGGGAGAAATAAAAAAAAACATCTGACAGGAGATATACCCTGAAATTGATACGGGCATATCCGGTCAGATGGTTTTTTTGTATTCCGGCTGTACTCAGCAGTAAGGTGGTTTAAGCAAAAAGCTCCAGAATTATTCCGGCAAGGACGCCGATCACATAGAGAAGGCTGAGTATTTTTAAGTTTTCTCTTTTGTCTTTGTTCATTTTGAACAGCACCAGAAGGCCGGCGCCGGCTCCGGTGCAGAGTCCGGCAACAACGGAGGCAAAGCTGATCGCTCCGCTCAGATAAAGCTGGGTCAGGATCACGGAGGCCGCACAGTTGGGGATCAGACCAATGAGGGCAGCCAGGACCGGCTGGAAAACGGTATTGCCGAGAAGCCAGGCAGAAAGCTGTTCTGCACCTGTCAGTTCCATGACAACATTCAGGATCAGAGTCAGAACCAGAAGCCAGGAAAAGAGATGGATGGTATGGTGAAGAGCGGGTTTTAAAATACCGTTTTCTTCCTCACAATGGCAGTCGGAGCAGATCTGCTCCATATTTCTTCCCTGTCGCTGCTTGAAAAAGATCAGATCTGTCACATATCCGGCAAGAATGCCGATGATGACTTTGGTCAGCATAAGCTTCAGAATATCGCTTCCGCGGCTGGAATCCGCCAGCAGAAGAATGATTGCCTCATCTGAAGTGGAAAGATAGACAGCGAGAAGGGTACCAAGTGTGATCAGTCCACCGGCATAGAGGTTGGAAGCGATGACAGAAAATCCACATTGGGGGATACAGCCAAGAAGGGACCCGGCCAGAGGCCCTCCCCATTTGGACTTTTTCAGGATCGCGTCCATATGTTTTCCATAATGCTTTTCCGCTGCCTCCATGAGAAGGAATGCACCGAAAAGAAATGGAAGCGTTTTCAGAGAATCAAGGATCGCGTCAAGTAAAACATCAAACATGAAGCTCCTCCTTTCTGTTAAATGGTTCATTTTTTTGCATCGAACCCTATTGTAAAGGAATTCCTACTGGAATGCAAAGACTTTTTGAAAAAATGGATTGATTTTTCTATGTTTTATTGCTATCCTTAAATAGTTTTAGAGCGTTTCACACCAAGACAGATAAAGGAGATTTGATCATGGGTGGATTTTTTGCAGTAGCTTCAAAAGAAAATTGTGTACTTGACCTGTTTTTCGGAACGGACTATCATTCACACCTGGGAACAAGAAGAGCCGGTATGGCAGTTCACGGGGCAGAGGGATTCAACCGGGCGATCCATAATATTCAGAATTCCCCTTTCCGTACAAAGTTTGAACAGGATGTGGAAGAACTGGATGGAAATCTGGGAATCGGCTGTATTTCAGATTTTGATCCGCAGCCTTTACTGGTACATTCCCATCTGGGAAGCTTTGCCATTACTTGTGTGGGAAAGATCAACAATGCCGATGCACTGATACAGGAGTGCTTTGAGAAAGGCTTCAGTCATTTCCTGGAGATGAGCAACGGAAATATCAATCAGACAGAGATCGTGGCAGCACTGATCAATCAGAAAAATTCTCTTGTAGATGGATTGAAATTTGTGCAGGAGAAGGTGGAAGGTTCCATGACCGTACTGGTCATGACGGATAAAGGAATTTATTGTTCCAGAGACCGCCTGGGACGGACACCGGTGATCCTGGGTAAAAAAGACGGAGCCTACTGTGCTTCCTTTGAAAGCTTTGCCTATCTGAATTTAGGTTACGATCATCTGAAAGATCTGGGACCGGCAGAGATCGTCTATATGACACCGGAGGGCGTGGAGACCGTCAGCGAGCCGGGAGAAGAGATGAAGATCTGTTCCTTCCTGTGGGTTTATTATGGTTATCCCACATCCACCTATGAGGGAGTAAACGTTGAGGAAATGCGTTATGCCTGCGGCCGTATGCTGGCGAAGCGGGATAAGGATAACGTGCATCCGGACAGTGTGGCAGGTGTTCCGGATTCCGGTATTGCCCATGCCGTTGGTTATGCCAATGAGTCAGGAATTCCGTTTTCCCGTCCTTTCATCAAATATACACCGACCTGGCCGAGATCCTTTATGCCGACGACACAGAGCCAGAGAAATCTGATCGCCAAGATGAAGCTGATCCCTGTGGATGGTCTGATCCGGGATAAAAAACTTCTTCTTATCGATGACTCCATTGTCCGCGGAACACAGCTTCGGGAAACCACAGAGTTTCTTTATCACAGCGGAGCCAAAGAGGTACATATCCGTCCGGCCTGCCCGCCGCTGGTCTATGGCTGTAAATTCCTGAATTTCTCCCGGTCTTCTTCTGAACTGGATCTGATCACGAGACGGATCATTCAGGAAAGAGAAGGGGATAACCCCAGTGCTGAGACTCTGCAGGATTACGCAGATCCGGACAGTCAGAATTATGCGGAAATGGTGGAAGAGATCCGTAAGAGATTGAACTTTACCTCTCTCCGGTTTCATCGTCTGGATGATCTTGTGGAATCCATCGGTCTTCCGAAATGTAAACTCTGTACCTATTGCTGGGACGGAAAAGAATAAAGAATAAAGAATAAGAGAAGAACCGGTTCATGGAAGGAAGATCCATGGAGCGGTTCTTTTTATACCGCAAAGATTTCTGACGCAGCAGTTTGCAGAATTGCTATATTTTCTTGAACTGAACAGGAGGAAAATGGTATAATAAAAAAGAATGCGCAGACCATCGTCTGCTGGAGAAATGTGAGAGGAGAGTGTATTCTATGAACAACAGGAAAAGAATGGCAGTACTGCTTATGGCTGGTGTTTTAAGTGTACCCCAGGGAGGTAGTATCCTTGCCCAGGCAGCAGAAGAGCCGGAGACAGCCACAGCAGCAGAGAGCCTTTCCACAGCCAAAACATCCAACGGTCTGGTGAAGAAAAAGGGAAAGTATTATTACTACAAAAGTGGAAGAATGCTGAAAAACCGCTGGGTGACGGTGAAGAAAAAGAAATATTATCTGGGAGCAGACGGAGCGGCTAAGACCGGCTGGTATACGATCGGTGCCAAAACCTACTATTTTGGTACCACCGGCGTGATGAATTCCAGATTTACCAAGTCTGTGAGTGCGGATCTTCGGAAAGTTATCACTTCCGTGGACCGGATCGCCAAGAGCCAGAAAATCACCTATAAGACCGGAACCAATACGGCTCTTTTAAAACTCTATAATTATATGAGAAATACCTGCAAATATGGGCGGGAAGACTTCCCTGCAGCTTCTCAGAAGGGCTGGGATGTCACTTATGCGGGAAAAATGCTGAGCACAAAGGCAGGAAACTGCTACAGCTTTGCGGCCGCTTATGCCTATCTGGTGAAACGGACCACCGGCCTTCCCGTGAGAATTGCTATGGGAAGCACAAACCTTTTCCGGGAGAGCAACTGGCAGCTTCATGCCTGGTGTGAGGTCCAGATCGGTAAAACCTGGTATACCTTCGATCCTAACGCAGCCTGGGTGGCAAAAAATAATCCCCAAGGCATCACGAACCCAGCCGCCAAAGGCAAATCCTTCTACAAACAGAAACGCAGCGCCATGGTCGGAAAGCTCTATAAAGGAGCCAATGGCGTCGGAAATCCCACCTATGTGGATGTAAAGATCTGATCAGGAAAGGAAGTTTGAGATATGAGAAAGAACAAAGCAATGACAGCTATTCTCGCCTGCACGATGGCTCTTCAGGCTCCGGTGGCAGCAGGAGCAGCAGCTCCGTTGGACAACAACGCGAAGGCAGTGGTCTCCACGGAGAATACCCTTCAGACCGCAGCAAAGAAAAAAGGTCTGAAACTTGAAAGAGGAAAATATTACTACTACAAAAATGGTGTCAAGGTAAAAAACAAATGGCTCACGCTGAAGAGAAATGGAAAATATTATAAGTATTATTTCGGAGCCAATGGAGCCGCCTATGCCGGGACCAAAGTGTATGGCACCTCCGTTCCCGCAGTCAAAAAGATCAGCGGTGCTTACTACGGTTTCGACCGTCTGGGTCATATGCTGAAAGGTACCTATGTGGCGAATAATAAATTCTATGTATTTTCTTCCAAAAACGGAAAAATGAACGGAACACTCAGCGTGAAACTCCGTTCCGCCTGCAAGTACAAGAAGAGTACTGCTACGTTGAAGCGGCTTCTGAAAAACATTGGCCTCAAACCGCTGAAGACTCAAAAACTGGAAGGCTGCTACGGCGATGGTTATGACGTTATCTATACTTATAAAAACTTCCAGATTTCTGCCCATGAGAATCTGGATGGAACCGAAATCTTTTTAGGCCTCATCGCCAGATAAGGAGAACAGAAGCAATGGTTTTCAGTTCCATGGTGTTTTTATGTATCTTTCTTCCTGTGGTATTCCTGCTTCATCTGCTGCTTCCCGGGATCCGGGCAAAAAACGGAATGCTTCTTCTTGCGAGCCTGGCGTTTTATGCTTATGGAGAGCCGGTCTATGTGATTTTGATGATCGCTTCCGCATTTGTCAATTACCTTTCGGCTCTTCTGATCGGGAAAAATCCGGCGAGGAAAAAAGCAGTCATGGCAGTCAATGTGATCCTGAACCTGGGTGTACTGGTGCTGTTTAAATACACCGGTTTCCTGGCAGAATCCGTGAATACTATTTTTGGAACAGCAATTCCGATGCCATCCATCCGTCTTCCTATCGGAATTTCCTTCTTTACATTCCAGGCAATGTCCTACGTCATTGATGTTTATCGGGGTGTGACCGGAGCACAGAAAAATTTTGGAAAGGTACTTCTGTATATTTCCTTCTTTCCGCAGCTCATTGCCGGACCGATCGTGAAGTATCATGACATCGCGCAGGAGATCGAGAATCGGACACAGACAGTGGACGGTGTCACAGATGGCATCCGCCGTTTTGTTGTGGGACTTTCCAAAAAGGTATTGATCTCCAATACAGTCGGACTGGTGGCGGACACTCTTTTTGCGGCAGATGTTTCCGGTCTCAATGCGGCGGCAGCCTGGATCGGAGCAGTTTCCTATATGCTGCAGATCTATTTTGATTTCAGCGGATACAGTGATATGGCCATTGGGCTGGGAGAAATGTTTGGTTTTCATTTCAAGGAAAACTTTAACTATCCTTACATTTCCGGAAGCATCCGGGAATTCTGGCGGAGATGGCATATGTCTCTTTCCGGCTGGTTTCAGGAGTATCTTTATATTCCGCTGGGAGGCAGCCGGAAAGGAAAGATCCGGACGGTCATCAACAAATTCATTGTGTTTCTCTGTACCGGTATCTGGCATGGTGCCAACGTGACCTTCCTTTTCTGGGGGCTGTATCATGGCTGTTTCCTCATGCTGGAGGAAATTGTCCCGGCTATCCGGGAACAGGGGGGAAAAGTGAAAAGCTTTTTCCAGCACGTCTATACCCTGCTGGTAGTCCTGATCGGTTTTGTTTTCTTCCGGGCCGACAGCATGCATCAGGGCGCTGCCTGGATAAAGACCATGTTTACGGGCTTCGGAAGCAATACGGCAGCCATGTCCCTTGCACTGGAACAGCTGACGCCTCTTTATCTGGTGACCGCTGCAGTGGGGATCGTTGCCTGCTGCCCGGTTAAAATGCTGGTGAAAAAAGGCAGAGCCTACGAAGCAGTGACAGCAGCAGGAAGTCTGGCGCTTTTGCTTCTCTGTATGCTGAGTCTGGCCAGCGGTACCTACAATCCCTTTATTTATTTCCGGTTTTAGGAGGCAGAACCGATGAAAAAATGGAAATTGGCATACAGTGTCCTGTTTTTCGGCATCTGCCTGACCCCTTTTGTCGGGATGGGGCTCACCAAAGAAGAGGCATCCACAGAAAACCGGACACTCAGCGCTTTTCCGTCTTTGAAGACGGAGGGAGGGCTGAATATCAACTGGCTCTCCGAGGCGGGAGACTACTTTCAGGATCATTTTGCTTTCCGGAATGAACTTGTGACAGCAAATGCCCTGGTGAACGGAAAAATCTTTCAGGTTTCCACGGCTTCCGGCGTGATCCAGGGAAGCGGAGGCTGGCTCTATTATAAGGATTCTCTGGATGATTATCTGGGGATCAACCAGCTTTCAGACAGAGGGCTTTTCAACATTGCCCATACGCTGTCTCTGATGCAGAAGAATCTGAC
Source organism: Blautia sp. OF03-15BH (assembly GCF_003463065.1). Classification (GTDB taxonomy): domain Bacteria; phylum Bacillota; class Clostridia; order Lachnospirales; family Lachnospiraceae; genus Limivivens. Next base: position 92,229 of record NZ_QSCM01000009.1, on the reverse strand, counting down.
AGCAAGAGGAAAAAAATTTCTTTTTACGGTCGCACCAAACAAGAACTCTCTTTATGGAGAGCATATGCCCTATTATGATTCGCTGAAGGTTACCGAGGTCAATCATCTGGCCCGGCTGACACCCATTCTGGAACAGGAAGGGGTCAATTATACAGATCTCAAGAGTCTTTTTGACGCGCAGGATGAAGTCCTTTACCACGAGAGAGATTCCCACTGGAATAACAAAGGAGCGGCGCTGGCGGCAGACGCCATCATGACGGATCTGGTGAAAATCCATGATTCTTATAAAGACGAAACTTACGAGATCCGAACCGACCACATCGGTGATCTGGACAAAATGCTTTATCCGAGAGCCTTGACGCCGGAGGATGAAGTTTATTATGACAAGGCGACAACGTTTGCCTACGTGGGTGAAGTGGAGAGCAATTTCGACCCGAAGATCACCACGGTAAATCCGGTGAAGGAGGGGAGCCTTGTGATGTACCGGGATTCCTTCGGAAATACCCTTCTTCCTTTCTTTGCGGACGCCTACGCCAACGCTTATTTTTCCAGGGGTGTTCCTTATCAGCTCAGTGATGTGGATGCGCAGAATGCGGATACGGTTGTTGTGGAACGGGCAGAACGTTTTCTGCCGGAAATGGCGAAAAACCCACCGGTGCTGGAGGGAAGCCTGACACTTCTTGATAAAGAGGAAGAAGCGACAGATGCTGACGGAGCAGAAAATGTAGTCATGCGCAGACAGGGGCTTTTCTTCCAGATCACAGGAAGGATCCGCCCGGAATATCTGGACTGGGATTCCAGAATTTATGTACGTGTCAACGGACAGACGGTTTATGAAGCATTTCCGAGAAGTGAGGAAGGAAGCGATGGAGCTTTTACACTCTATCTTTCCACAGATAAGCTTTCCGGAGCGGGAGACCGCGTGGAAATCCTCACAGACCGTGGAGAAGTCCTTGATAAAATATATGATCATGAAATAACGGAGGAGATCAAGCAATGAAAAAAAAGACAGTAAAAGCAATGCTGGGACTGGCAGTGGTATCTGTACTTGGAATGACCGCACCGGCTGTGTCTGCAGCAGAAACAGAGACAGAAACGGTCAGCACTGAGCTGGAAAGCGAGAGCGAAACAGAGACAGAAACAGAGACAGAAACAGAGACAGAAGCCGCACCGGATGTAGAAGTAAAACAAGATGGCAAGACCATTGTGACTTTGAAAAATGAATCCGGTTATGTGGTGAAAGAGGCTCTTGCGGGCACCACGGAAACAGCGGAAGAGGAGACAGAAACCGAAGCCGATGCTGAGAAGGAAGAGAACGTTGCAGGTATTACACTTACCGGTGAGGATGGAGAGGTCCATGTTTTTCCGGATGCAGATGTAACAGCCATGACAGAACCGGTACTGGTAAAGGATCATGGTTTCCTTTATATCCAGTACAAAAATGCTGAAGGTAAAGAGAAGGAGGCAGCTGAGACTGCGGAGGAAGTGGAATTTGATCAGCCGGAAACCATGTATGTGGTGAATGACGTTTATATCCGTGCAGAGGCAAATGGCGATTCCGAGGCGTTGGCAGTGGCATCTTTAGGACAGGAGATCCGCGTGATCGGAGCAGCTCCGAAATGGTATAAAGTAGAGCAGGGAGAAGTAACCGGTTATATTGCACGTTCTTTCCTGAGCAAAGACAAAGAGAGTGCAGATGCAGCTGTGAAAGCGGAAGAAGCAGCGCAGGCTCAGGTGGCGGCAGCGGCAGCAGCTCAGCAGGCGGCAGCTCAGCAGGCAGCAGCTCAGGCCTCTGCCGGACAGAGCAGTGCAGCACCACAGGGCAAATATGAAGTGAGCCGTCAGGCTTATGATGACTGTGACGGAAGCGGTCATGGCTATTATGAGATCACCTATTCCGACGGAAGCACCGCAAGAGAAGAGTATTGATCAATCGTTCAGAACATCAGTAATAAGAAAGAGAGAAAAATATGAAAAAGAGAAAAATCAGCCTTCTGGCTTTGCTGATCTGTCTCCTTCTGAGTCTGCCGGTTTCTGCAGCAGCAGCGAAAAAAGATGGGTGGCATAAGGCCTCCAACGGAGTGGTTTATTATTATAAGAATGGAAAGATTGCAAAGGGCTTTGTTAAGATCAAAAATAAGACCTGCTATTTCAACAAAAAGGGAAAACTGGTAAAAAATGCCTGGGTCATTTATAAAGGAAAGAAATACCGGGCAGACCGCTGCGGTACGATCAAAAAGAACTGTTTTGTGAAAGTAGACGGTAAGTTTTATTCGCTGAAAGCAGATGGAAGCGTGAGAAAAGGCTGGCAGAAGTTTTCTTATGGGATTTCCTATTTTGGCAAGGACGGAGCCATTCGGAAAGGGCTTACGGTCATCAACGGGAGAACGTATCTTTTTAGCCAGAAAGGAATTCTTCTCACCGGAACCCAGACGGTAGGAAAGACCACCTATTATCTTTCGGACAGAGGACGGTTGGAGATGAAGAAGGTTTCCACCGGAAACGGAACACTCTACTATGACGGAAATGGCAAAAAACTCAGCGATGTGAAGGTGCAGGATATCGAAACGCTGGAGCGGGCGGAAAAGATCGCTGCAGAGATCACAAATTCAGGTATGAGTCAGTCACAGAAGCTGAAAGCCTGCTTTGACTGGGTCATCAAGAAACCCTATGTGATGAGACGGAAATTTGTCAATGAACCGGGCTGGCCGGCACTTTATGCCAATGATCATTTCCTGCTCGGTGGTGGAAACTGCGAATCCGATGCAGCAGCGTTTGCCTATCTGGCAAAGGCCATTGGTTACACCGATATTCATGTCTGCACCGATTCTGACGGAACCTACGGGCTGGCACACAGCTGGGCTGAGATCAATGGTCTGGTTTACGATCCGCTGTTTGCAGAGGCAAAAGATTACAATAAATATTACGGAGCTCCCTATGGAGTCTACGAACTGCATCCAATCCTCCGTGTAGCACTTTAAGAAGCTAAGGAGAATGCATGAGATGAGGCAGATAAGAAGATGTGCAGTCTTAAGTACGGTTATTTTATTTGTGTTTTTTGCGTTGACTCCGGCAATGGCTGCTGAGAATGCGGAATGCATAAAGAAAGTAACGGTAGATGACTATTCGGACAGGATGGCACAGATCCGACCACGGATCAGCCGATGGGTGACGTATAAGGGACACAAATATTGGTACAATTCCAGAGGAAAGATGGTCAAAGATGCCATCATTAAGCTTAACGGGAAGTTTTACTGCTTCGATGAGCGAGGACGTCTCATGACCAGCCGCTTTATCCGGAAAGGTACGAAGGTTTATTTTGCCAACAGCAAAGGACAGTTTCTTACCGGCTGGAGAAAAATCAATAAAAAGCAGTTTTATTTCAGTGAGCGTGGGCGTGCGCTGCCGGGAATCCGGACCATCGGGAAAAAGAAATACTGCTTTTCCTATCGGGGAGAGATGCTTACCGGCTGGCAGATCGTTGACGGTAAAAAATATTATTTTAATTCGAAGACAGGCGTGATGCTCAAGAATCGTACCATTGATGGGACGAAGATCAATTTCAAAGGAGAAGCGCCTCTGAACAAATCGGAACTCCTGGAACTCAAATGTCAGGAAATCGTAGGTCAGATCACCAATGACTCTATGAGCCGTTCAGATAAGATCCGCTCCTGCTATAATTATATGGTGAGCCACAGCAATTTCAGTTACATGACCTGGAGAGATTATAGTTACTATGATGACTGGGATGTGGATTATGCATATGAAATGCTGACGTCTCATATGGGAAACTGTTACAATTTTGCGGCAGCGTTTGCGCATCTGACAAAAGCCGTAGGCTGTGATGCCACGATAGTGCGCGGGCGTATCCATGGAACCAGAGACGGAGCAGGAGATGGCTTTACCCGCCACTGTTGGACGATTGTGGATGGACTTTGCTATGATACGGAGCTGGCCTTTGTCGGAGAAGCGTCTGTTTACGGAAACGGCGGCTACCCATTAACCTGTCAGATTAATGGGTATGATACACTTTAACTGGTTAAAAAATAAAACCTTCCTCTTTTGATATTTTTGTGAGAGGAAGGTTTTTTATAAGTAGGATTTCACTTATGAAGCTGTTCCTGCGAAAAATCCTGTATTGTTTCTTCCAGAAAAGCAATCTGTTCTTCCTGGCTGTAGATCCATTCGCTGGAAGGCAGTGATTCCAGAAATAAATAGATCCATTTAGAAAGATTTGGTTCATTGATGCGGTAAGCCTCGAAATTATCGTCATTATTATAATACCCGACAAAATTGATGCTTTTTGACATTGCATCAATCATGGCATTGGGATGAATAGGAAGAAGATTGCTTTTTATCAGGTGATATTCTATATTCTTTGAAGGATGGGTACATCGGTTTAACAGACGCTTCAGAACCAACAGCCGTTCCTGGGGATTCAATGGGGTATAGAGGCTGTGCGGGAGATATTCCAACCAGCCGTTTTTCAGAAACTGAAGGACCGATTCCTTGGTATAATGAAACACCCGTTTCCGCTCCATCAGATATTCGGAACGGTAGATAAAATCCGACAGGAGTTGTTCTGTTTTCTCATCTCGGACCGACAGATGATTATAAAGCATATCTCTGGAAAGAAAAGAAAGAGAGCAGAATGAATTTTCCAGAGAATAATAGGTATAGCTTTTCAGAGAACGTTCTGCTTTCATAAAGGCATTCTGAAGATTGTCAAGACCGCTGACGGAACTCATAAGGACCTGACCGGAAGCATACAGTGTCTGAAATCTTTTTTCAAAAAAAGCGATTTCTTCCGAATTGGTAAAAACAAGACCCTGTTCTTCACCGGTAAGGGCAAGAACGATCTTATGACCAAAAATAAGCAGTGTGTCAAAGATTGTAGTACGGCGGTCAAAAGAGTCGTTGTAGGTATACACATATTTTGGTGAGTAAGCAAAGCCACAGAAGAAATAGCGCAAAATGGGTTTTAAGGTATCCAGATTATGAGATTCGCTTTCCGGATAAGTGTGACTGTCCAGGCGGAAAAGATGCTCTACCTGCACCCTGGAATTGTGAAGAATAGGGGGGATACTTTCTTTTAAAAAAGAGTGTTGTTCGCCGCCGAGCATCAGCACCGAGCCTTTTTCTTTCTGCGTAGCCTGCTGAAGCAGAAGTTTTCTGAGACAGGCATTGATCTCCAGTTCACTGGAAAGAAAAGCGGAACCGGAAAAAGGGTAAGCCTCATAAGTGACTGGTGGAAACGCACGAAGGTCTCTGGGGCCGATGGAGGAAATAATCTCCTGAATGGAATGAAGGCAGCGGAATGCCTCTTTTCCAATGTTTTCAATGTGAAATTCCTGCAACAGCCGGATTTCTTCTGCTTTAGGGCACTGGAGAGCATAGATCAGAGAGAGGACGTTCAGTGTATATTTTTTTGTGAAACGGACTCCTTTGCGGAGTTTGTAGAGATAACTGACGGGAATGCCGCTGGCTTCCTGGAGCTCCAGCATGGAGAGGTTGGAGCGGGCGATGGCGTGATCAAGTAAATCAGAAAAATCGGACAAGGAAGAATCCTCCTTTACTTAAAAATATAAAGTGTAAATATAAACCATTTTATTCTAAAGAAAAAAGAATGTCAAGAGATGCAAGACAAAGTAAAAAAATGTCTAAAAGAATGTCTAAATCTACCGAAGAAGAAAAAATAGTGTAAAATAATTATGGTGTCAAAAGCACGTTTTTATTCAGACGGATTAGTAAAAGATGTGGATCCGGCCCCTCCTTCCCAACCCGCCGGATTTTCTGTCCAAAATAATCTGCAAAATAAGAACGTGCATTTTTTGTGATGATTCAGCAGCACTTTTTAATAGTCTGGAGACAGGCGGATTTTCAGCTCATCCGGACAGATTTACAGTGAGGAGGAAAGAGAGAATGAAAAAAATCTGGAAAAAAACGGGAATACTGCTTCTGGCTCTTCTGGTGTTTCTCATGCCGTTATCGTTGAAAAGCCAGGCGGCTGCAGCAAAGCCACAGAAGCTGAAACTCAGTGCAGCAAAGGAATCTCTGCTGCCGGGGAAAAGGATCACCTTAAAAGTCAAAGCAGTAACGCCGGCGACAGCGTCAAAAAGTGTGCTTTGGAGGTCTTCTGATCCGAAAGTCGCATCCGTGGATAAAAAAGGGCGGGTGATAGCGAAAAAACCGGGCACTGCAAAAATTACAGCAACAAGCAGAAGCAACAGGAAAGCGAAAGCCGTGTGTAGGGTAACCGTCTTCAAAAAGGGGACGGCAGCACGTTCCATTACTCTGAATAAAACGAAGCTCACGCTGATGAAAGGAAAATCCCAGACCTTAAAGATAAAACGGATAAGGCCGCTTGGAGCCAGCAGCAGAGTGAAATGGACCAGCAGCAACAAAAAGGTGGCAGTGGTAAACAGTAAAGGAAAGGTGACAGCAAAAGGCAAGGGTACAGCTGTCATCAAAGCAGTCAGCGCCAAAAATAAAAAAGCGGTTGCAAGGTGTAAAGTGACAGTCTATCAAAAAACGGTAAAACTGGTAAATGACGGACTGGCCTCTTATTCAAAAAAAGTAGGTGATGTTTTCCAGGTTTCTGCCTATGTTTCCATTCCGGAATCCGGTTATTCCCCGATTGCCTGGTCATCATCGGATAAAAGTGTGGCAGAAATAACTGCCAAAGGAAAAGTAACCTGCAAAAAGACCGGAAAAACAACGTTGAAGGCCGTTTCCGGAGGGAAAAGCATCCGGATCGCGCTGACAGTATCCGAAAGAACAGCACAGGACGGAATGGAAATCAGCAGGGGAGAATGGATCCATCTGTTGATGCAGGGCTTACAGAAGCAGGTTGCTGCGAAAGAAAACCTGGCAGTTCACTATTTTGGAGATACCGAAGGAACCGTCTACGAGGCGGAGATTGAAACAGCCCAGATGAGCGGAATCCTACCGCCGGCAGATTCGGAAGGATTTGAAGATTCGGAGCAGGATATTCCGTTGTTCCGTCCGGAAGAAACAGCAACCAGGGAGTTTGCCGCCTATACGGCAGTAAAAGCACTGGGCTTCCAGAATGACGGAACCAGGCTGAACAGTGAGGATGCTTCTGAGCTCAGATATCCGGAAGAAGACAACATTGCAGTGAGACAGAAGCTTCTGCTTCTGAAAGCGAACTGTTTTCAGCCGTCCACTCCGTTTACTTACGGAGACAAGGATGTATTGTTTGATGCAGTTTCTCTTTTAAACCGTTATCAGAACAAGAATACAGCCCCGGCAAAAACAACCCAGTCTGTAAGCTATGAAAAAAATGTGATTCAGGCTCCGCTGAAGAAGACAACCGGATATACAATTACAAAGAATGGCGATGGTTCTTATACAGTCGTTCTTCCAGCCACGAGTGCTGCAAAGAACATCAAAAAGGGCAGAGTGTTTGTACTTCCGGCCAACAAGAACCATCCAAACGGAGTTGCACTGAAAGCAGTCAGCGTAAAAAAACAGGGCGCTAATTATAAGATCAACGGCAAAGTGCCGGAAGTTCAGGAGGTTTTATCGGAAGTATCCTTTGACGGGCAGCTGGATGTAAAACCGGATCAGTTTATTCCGGCAGAGGGCGTCAGCTGTGTATACAATCCTTCAGAGGGACTGAGCACGGGAACGATCGGCGGAAGTATGAAAGTACCGGGCTCCTGGACCTTTACCCTGGATAACAAGAAGCTGTCAGAGAAAGCAGCGGCTAAAGGAACACTTACGGTAACAATTCCGGATGTCACCTGTAAATTAAAAACAGGAAAAGGTTTTTCTATCGAAGAGCTGACGCTTTCCACGACACAGAAAGTAAAATTCAAAGGAAGTATTGATTACAAATTTGCAGAAACCAAATATACGATGAAGGGCGGTTCGGGCCACGAGTATGAATTCTCCAGGATCGAACTGGGACGTACGCCGCCCCTGAAGCTTGGAACGACAGGTCTGTCACTGGAAATCGTCTTTTTCTATACGGCAGGTGTGAACGGTTCTGCAAGCTTTACTTATGAGATCCAGGCAACAGAAGGCTTTCAGTATGCCAATGGAAATTTTAGAAATCTGAGCGGCTTTGAGGACAGCCTGGACAGTTTTTCTCTTTGTGGAACGGCAAAAGCCGGGCTGGGAGCAAGCCTGGTGCTGGATGCCTTTGAACTCATTGATCTTGTTGGTGTGGACGCACAGGGCGGTATCCAGGGAAAAGCAGAATTTACAGAGCATGACATGAATGGCGGCGTGCTTCTTTCTGAACCGCTGTATTGTGCAAATGGTGTGATCAATGCTTACTTAAGTATGGAATTGGATCCGGAGACTGCATTTGGCAAGCTTCTCTCCAAGAAGCATCACTATACCTGTTCCTGGGATCTGCTCACGGAAAAGAACAGCCCGTTGAAGCTGAGCATCCATCTGGAAAACGGACAAAAAGTAGAAGAGTGTACCCTTGGAAAAGGTTCGATATCCGGAAGTGTGCAGGATGCCGATTCACACAAGGCACTGAAAAAATCCAGAGTCCTTCTCTATCTGAACGGGGATGAATTGAAAAATGTCTATACGGATGAGGAAGGAAATTATACGCTGACGGCTCTGGCTCCGGGTGATTATACGCTGAAAATATCGGCGACCGGATATAAGACCTACGAAAATACCGTGTCCGTAAAGAAGAACGAAGTGACCTATGCAGAAGCTTCTATGATGGTTGACCGGAAGAAAACAACAGAGGGAACGGTATATGGAAATATTGTCAATGCACTGACTGGTGAGAAGCTGGATGGTGTGACCTATGAAGTCAGAAAGAACTGGAATAATAGCCTGGGAGCTCCGCTCGAGAGCGGTACTGTGGATGAAAGCTACTCTCTGAAGCTGGAAGCCGGAAACTATACAATCCATTTTGCAAAAGCAGATTTCATTGCAAATAATGTAAATGTGACGGTGGTAGGCGATAAGAGCAGTGAAATTCCGGCTTATCTGTCACCGGAAAATGTAAAGGTGGGGAATGACCTTCGCATTGTCCTGATCTGGGGCCGTTCTCCGGCAGACCTGGATTCCCATCTCCTCGGAACAGGCAGTGATGGCGATGATTTCCATATCTATTACCGGAATGAAACGTATACGGAAAATGGCGAAAAGACAGCAAATCTTGACCTGGATGATACAAATGGTTACGGACCGGAAACGACAACGGTCTATTCCATCAATCCGAATGGAAGCTACAGTTATTATGTACACAATTACACGGATAAAGGCTACAGCTATAGCAGCTCGCTTTCCACTTCGAGAGCAATGGTAAAAATTTATACCGGAAACCAGATCATTGCAAAATATTCGGTTCCGACTGGAAAAATCGGAACACTCTGGCATGTATTTGACTATGATCCATCGGCAGGAGTCGTGACAGGAGTGAATGAGATGACAAATCTTTATAGTCCTTCCAGCCTGTCAAGGGGCTATGACCGGACGCTTGCACAAAGAGAAGAAATCTGGCAGGATATTCAGGAAAACCCGAAGGAAGAAACACGGCAGAAAACGGATATTTCTGAAACAGAGCCTGAAACAGCGGAAACAGAACAGCGAACAGACAGCGAGTTGTCTGAGTTGGAAGAAATGCTGGGTGTTCTTCCGGAAGAGGAAAGGACGGTATTGCGTACGCTGGCAGAAAGCCGGAACTGGGAAGATGCCGAAAAAGCGGCAGCGTCGTTTGCAGAATTTCCGGAACAGTCCAGAAAACGGATGCTGGAGCTTCTGCGCCGGCTTTATGAGAAAAAGCAGGTTTCCTTTGCAGCTGTGACAGGACTTTATGCCGCAGATGCTTCAGACAGGACAGAGATCGTCTCCATACCTGTCAAAAGTATAAGGGAACTGGATGAGAAAGATCTGACTGTTCTGGCACAGCTGGTTCAGACCGAGCCGGAGACCGGAAGCCAGATGGCAGAATTGCTTTTCAATGCCGGAAAGCTTACGGGAGAGCAGATGGAAAGAATAAAAGAAGGAAGGTAACTACCCAGGAACCACGGTTAAAAGGAGGACATTATTATAGGTAAAAAAAGGATTGGAGCGTTTTGTCTGATGGCTGCAGCCATACTGCTTCTGCTCATTGGATATGATATTTTTCAGAGAAAAAACTTCCAGAAAACGGAAGGGCAGGTGGTAACTGTCGGATGGCAGGGAGATCTGCAGACAGAGAACCAGGAAGAATATATCATGGTCAGCTATATGGCTGATGGTGTTTCCTATGTGGAAAAACAGCAGATTTTGTCACGCATTTTTTACAGAGAAGGACAAAAGGTCACCGTCTATTATGATAAGAAGGATCCTCACAGGACATGGAACAGGCTGCGGCTGCCGTTTATGCTGGCTCTGCTTGTGTTGTGCCTGTCCTGTGGCATGATGGCTTTCAGAAAAGAAAGACAAATGTAGAACTCCCGTTGTTCTTCTGACTTTTTGGTGGTATACTTTTGAGAGAAATCAACAGGAGGAATGTAGAGATGAAACCGATAGAATCCGCTTCCTGGAAGCAGGACCTTCCTGCTTTCCGAGAAAAAACAGCAGCCTTTTACAGAGGCGAGTTAAAGAAAAATGATTACAAAGGCTTTTCCGGTCTTTACGGAAGCTATGCTCAGAAGGACGGAAAGGCAAGTATGCTCCGTCTCCGCATGACAGCGGGCAGCGTTTCAAAAGAAAAAATGCTTTTTATCGCAAATATGATCCGGGAATATCAGGTAAAAAAAATGCATTTTACTACCTGTCAGTCCATTCAGCTTCATGATCTGGATGAAACAGCAGTCTGTGAAATCATGGAAAAAGCACTGGATGCAGGAATTGTGACTATGGGCGGAGGCGGAGACTTTCCGAGAAATATCATGTGTTCCCCGTTGGCCGGAGTGGAAAAGGGAGAGTATTTTAACGTGGAACCCTATGCAAAAGCAGCAGGCGACTACCTCATGCACTTTATCAAAGCAGAGAAAATGCCGAGAAAACTCAAAGTCGGTTTCTCCGGCTCTCCGGAAAATCTTACGCATGCAACCTACCGGGATCTTGGCTTTGCAGCCAGAAAAGATGGGACATTTGACATTTACAGTGCCGGAGGACTGGGAAATAATCCACGTTTTGGGGTAAAAGTGGCAGAAGCAGTTCAGCCGGAAGAGATCCTCTATTATATCAAAGCCATGTGGCTGACCTTCCGCACATATGGGAATTATGAGAATCGCGGCAAGGCAAGAACCCGTTATATGCAGGAAGCCTTGGGCGGGGCGGACAAATACAAAGAAGCTTTTCTTGAAAAACTGAAAGAAGTGTATGCGTCTGGAGAAAATCTGAAACTGAAAAAGACTGGAGAAGCATCTGCAGAGGAGTGCGGTGGTCTTTTGGAAGAGAACGTTACGGAAAAGACAGGAGATGGCACGGTTTTCTCAGGAAGCAATGTTGTGGAACAGAAACAGGGAGGACTGTATGCCCTGGCCTGGCATCCGATCGGTGGCCTGCCGTCAGTGGAAACTTTCTGCGAGATGGCAGCTGCCATGAAAGAGATAGAAGGGGCAGAACTTCGTCTGGCTCCCTATGAAACCGCTTATGTCATCAATCTGACCGGCAAAGAGGCGGAGGTAATTGACAGGATCATTCGGAAAGATACGGCCGTAACAAGATTTGAAACATCTGTCAGCTGTATTGGAGCATCCATCTGTCAGGTGGGACTTCGTGATTCACAGGGACTGCTGGCTGCCTGTGTGAAGAAGGTGAAAGAAGCCGCTATTCCGGATGGAGCATTGCCGCAGATCCATATTTCCGGCTGTCCTTCCTCCTGCGGCACACATCAGACAGGTCCTATGGGATTTCGAGGAGCTTCTGTAAAGATTGATGGAAAATCAGAGCCTGCTTATCTTCTTTATCTTAATGGATGTGAACGTCAGGGAGAAGAACGCATGGGGCATGAAGCAGGAATGATGACGGAAGAGGACATTCCGGAATTTCTGGTAGAACTTGGAAAAACGGTTGCAGAAAGCGGAATGGATTTCAATACCTGGAATGAAAAACATCCGGATGGTATCGAAAAGATCGCAGTACCTTATCTGCGACAGAACCCGTAAAAGAGATCTTACCATTATATATAAGGAAGAAACTGTTTCTTTAAAACTCCGGTCTGGTGAAAAAAGTGCCAGATCGGAGTTTTTCAGCAGAAAAACACTCGGAAAAACAAAAATTGAAAAAAATTAAAAAAATTTGAAAAAACCTCTTGCATTTTGAAATCCTTTCCGTTATAATACAAACTGTTGTGACCTTGATAGCGTTGAAACGTGAGGTTGCTGCGGGTATCCGCAGGTTTTCCGTGGAGCGAATGTCAAGTTTAAAAACTGGCGACAAGTCACTGTACTAAAACTGACCATCACAGAAAAGGAACATAATTGTGTTCGGGAGCCTGAAACACACCAGGCCTTGATGGAAAACAACCCGGAATGTAGATGAAACACCCGGGAGCGTGTACAGTCACCGCTTGTCGTACTCATTAAAAGTGCGAATAAGGAGGCGACTTTTTTTATGGCAAGTCAGGTAATGAGAATCACTCTCAAAGCGTATGATCATCAGTTAATCGATGCATCTGCTAAAAAAATCATTGAAACTGTAAAGAAAAATGGAGCACAGGTGAGCGGACCGGTTCCCCTTCCCACTAAGAAAGAGGTAGTAACCATTCTTCGTGCCGTTCATAAGTACAAAGATTCCAGAGAACAGTTTGAGCAGAGAACTCACAAGAGACTGATCGATATCACCGCTCCGACCCAGAAGACAGTAGATGCACTGTCCAGACTGGAAATGCCCGCTGGTGTCTATGTTGACATCAAGATGAAAGCAAAAGGCTGATAAGCCAAAACAATTCTTTGATTAGAGCGAATCCTAAAAGGTTGATATAGAAGTAACGTCAAGTTCCACTTATATTGACTGTTTGACTAGGATGATCACAAAACGTGATCCGCTGTAGAAAAACAGGAGGTAAAAAGAATGAAGAAAGCGATCTTAGCTACAAAAGTCGGAATGACTCAGATCTTCAACGAAGACGGAGTATTAACCCCGGTAACCGTACTTCAGGCTGGACCCTGTGTAGTAACTCAGGTAAAGACCGAGGATAACGACGGTTACAAAGCAGTACAGGTAGGTTTTGTTGACAAGAGAGAGAAACTCATCAACAAACCGCTGAAAGGACACTTTGACAAGGCTGGCGTATCTTACAAGAGATATGTAAGAGAGTTCAGATTTGAAAACGCAGAGGAGTACGCAGTTGCTCAGGAGATCAAAGCAGACATCTTCACCGCTGGTGACAAGATCGATGCTACTGCAATTTCCAAAGGTAAAGGCTTCCAGGGTGCGATCAAGAAACACGGACAGCACAGAGGTCCCATGGCTCATGGTTCTAAATTCCATCGTCATCAGGGTTCTAACGGAGCTTGTTCCGATCCGTCCAAAGTTTTCAAAGGAAAAGGAATGCCCGGTCATATGGGTCACAAACAGATCACTGTTCAGAACCTTGAGATCGTTAAAATTGACGTAGAAAACAATCTTCTCTTAGTGAAAGGTGCCGTACCGGGACCGAAGAAAGCATTAGTAACTGTTAAAGAGACCGTTAAGTCCGGTAAATAAGGCACTTTTTAGGAAAGGAGGAACAACAGAATGGCAAACGTAACCGTTTACAATATGGAAGGTAAAGAAGTTGGTACCATGGAACTGAGCGATGCTGTATTTGGTGTAGAGATCAACGAGCACCTCGTACACATGGCAGTTGTAAACCAGCTTGCAAATAATCGTCAGGGTACACAGAAAGCCAAAACACGTTCTGAGGTATCCGGCGGCGGAAGAAAGCCCTGGAGACAGAAAGGAACCGGTCATGCAAGACAGGGTTCAACAAGAGCTCCCCAGTGGACAGGCGGCGGAGTTGTATTCGCACCGGTTCCGAGAGACTATTCTTTCAAAATGAACAAAAAAGAGAAAAGAGCAGCTCTGAAGTCCGCTCTGACCAGCCGTGTACAGGCTAACAAGCTTATCGTACTGGATCAGCTGACTATGGATGCTCCGAAAACAAAGGCTATGCAGAATGTACTGAACAGCCTGAACGTGAACAAAGCTCTGGTAGTTACCAAAGAGAACAATGCAAACGTGGTTCTTTCCGCAAGAAACATCCCGTCTGTAAAAACCGCTCTGGTAAACACCATTAACGTATACGATGTAATGAAATACAATACCGTAGTCCTGACTAAGGACGCTGTAGCAGCAATCGAGGAGGTGTACGCATAATGGCAGACGTAAAGTACTATGATGTCATCCTGAAACCGGTTGTTACCGAGAAAAGCATGAATGCTATGACCGAGAAAAAATACACTTTCCTGGTTCATACCGATGCTACTAAGAATCAGATCAAGGAAGCCGTTGAGAAAATGTTCGAAGGAACAAAAGTAGAGCGCGTAAATACCATGAATCAGGACGGAAAAAACCGTCGTCGTGGAATGGTAGTTGGCAAGACTTCCAAAACTAAGAAAGCAATCGTTACCCTTACTGCTGACAGCAAGGATATCGAGATCTTCGAAGGACTTTAATCTTTGTCCTTAATCTATATGCTGCTTCGATAGCATGATGATAAACATCGAAAGGAGAAACAACAATGGGAATTAAAGTATATAATCCATATACCCCTTCCAGAAGACATATGACCGGTTCTGATTTCTCTGAAATCACAAAAACTACACCGGAGAAAAGCCTGCTTGTATCTCTCCAGAAAAACGCTGGACGTAACAATCAGGGTAAGATCACTGTAAGACACCAGGGTGGTGGAAGCAGAAAGAAATACAGAATCATCGACTTCAAGAGAAGAAAAGATGGAATCCCCGCAACTGTAATTGGAATCGAGTACGATCCCAACAGAACAGCAAACATCGCACTGATCTGCTATGCAGACGGTGAAAAAGCATATATCCTTGCTCCCGAGGGACTGAAAGTTGGCATGAAAGTTATGAACGGTCCGGAAGCTGAGGTTAGAGTTGGCAACTGCCTGCCTCTTTCTGAGGTTCCTGTAGGTACCATGGTTCACAACATTGAGCTTTATCCGGGCAAAGGCGGACAGCTTGTTCGTTCTGCTGGAAACGGCGCACAGCTGATGGCTAAAGAAGGTAAATATGCAACTCTTCGTCTTCCCTCTGGCGAGATGAGAATGGTTCCGATTATTTGTAGAGCAACCGTGGGTGTGGTTGGCAACGCTGAGCACAATCTGATCAACATCGGTAAAGCTGGTAGAAAACGTCACATGGGTATCAGACCGACTGTCCGTGGTTCCGTAATGAACCCGAATGACCATCCGCATGGTGGTGGTGAAGGTAAGACTGGTATTGGACGTCCGGGTCCCTGTACACCGTGGGGCAAACCTGCTCTTGGCCTGAAGACCAGAAAGAAAAACAAGAAATCTAACAAGATGATTGTAAGAAGACGCGACGGCAGAGCAATCAACTAATTAACAAGGATAGTAAACAAGGAGGTTAACACTCATGGCTCGTTCACTGAAAAAAGGACCATTTGCCGATGAAAGCTTACTGAAAAAAGTAGATGCTATGAACGCTGCAGGTAACAAACAGGTTATCAAAACCTGGTCCCGCCGTTCCACTATTTTCCCGCAGATGGTTGGACATACAATCGCAGTTCACGACGGCAGAAAACATGTGCCCGTTTATGTAACCGAGGATATGGTTGGACATAAACTGGGTGAGTTCGTTGCTACCAGAACCTACAGAGGTCACGGTAAAGACGAGAAAAAGTCCGGCGTTCGTAAATAATTCGTACTTTTGAAAGGAGGTTACATCAATGGCAAAGGGACATAGAAGTCAGATTAAACGTGAAAGAAATGCAAAGAAGGATACCAGACCGTCAGCTACTTTATCTTACGCTCGCGTATCTGTTCAGAAAGCATGCTTCGTATTAGATGCCATCAGAGGTAAGGATGTGAAGACTGCTCTTGGTATTGTTATGTACAATCCGAGATATGCTTCCACCCTGATTGAAAAATTACTGAAATCAGCAATCGCAAATGCTGAAAACAATAATGGAATGAATGTTGATAATCTTTATGTAGAGGAGTGCTACGCAAACCAGGGACCGACCATGAAGAGAATCAGACCGAGAGCACAGGGAAGAGCTTACAGAATCGAGAAGAGAATGAGCCACATCACCGTTGTGCTGAATGAGAGATAATTAGGAGGTAAAGCATGGGACAGAAAGTTAATCCGCACGGCCTGAGAGTCGGCGTTATTAAAGACTGGGATTCTAAATGGTATGCAGAGGCTTCCTTCGCTGACAATCTTGTGGAGGATTACAACATCAGAACATACCTGAAGAAGAGATTATATAGTGCCGGAGTTTCCCGCATCGAGATCGAAAGAGCTTCCGACAGAGTAAAGGTTATCATCTACACCGCAAAACCGGGCGTTGTTATCGGTAAAGGCGGAGCAGAGATCGAGAAAGTAAAAGCTGAAGTTCAGAAACTGACTTCCAAGAAACTCATCGTAGACATCAAGGAAGTGAAGAGACCGGATCGTGATGCTCAGCTCGTTGCAGAGAACATCGCACTCCAGCTGGAAAACCGTGTTTCCTTCCGTCGTGCTATGAAATCCTGCATGGGTCGTTCCATGAAATCTGGTATCAAAGGTATCAAAACCTCTGTTTCCGGACGTCTGGGTGGTGCAGATATCGCACGTACCGAGTTCTACAGCGAGGGAACCATTCCCCTGCAGACATTAAGAGCAGATATTGACTATGGCTTCGCCGAGGCTGACACCACATACGGAAAACTTGGTGTTAAAGTTTGGATCTACAAAGGCGAGGTTCTTCCGACAAAAGCACACAAGGAAGGGAGCGATAAATAATGTTAATGCCGAAGAGAGTAAAGCGCCGTAAACAGTTCCGTGGCTCCATGGCCGGAAAAGCGCTTAGAGGAAACACCATCTCCAATGGTGAATATGGTTTAGTTGCAACCGAACCCTGCTGGATTAAATCCAATCAGATCGAGGCAGCCCGTGTGGCTATGACCCGTTACATCAAACGTGGTGGTAAAGTTTGGATCAAAATTTTCCCGGATAAACCTGTAACCGCAAAACCCGCTGAAACTCGAATGGGTTCCGGTAAAGGTACTCTGGAGTACTGGGTAGCAGTAGTAAAACCCGGACGCGTACTGTTCGAGCTGGCTGGCGTACCCGAAGATGTTGCTCGTGAGGCTCTGCGTCTTGCTATGCACAAGTTACCCTGTAAATGTAAAATCGTTTCTCGTGCAGACTTAGAAGGCGGTGATAACAGTGAAAATTAATAAGTATGTAGAAGATTTAAAAGCAAAATCAGCTGCAGAATTAAATGAAGAATTAGTAGCTGCTAAAAAGGAACTCTTCAACCTGAGATTCCAGAATGCGACCAATCAGCTTGACAATACAAGCAGAATCAAAGAGGTTCGCAAGAATATCGCAAGAATTCAGACCATCATCACCGAGAAGGCTGAGTAATCGGTTGAATAGAAAGGAGTACTACTGTGGAACGTAATCTGAGAAAAGTTCGTACCGGTAAAGTTGTCAGCGACAAGATGGACAAAACCATCGTGGTTGCTGTAGAAGACCATGTAAAACATCCGCTTTACAAAAAAATTGTAAAGAGAACCTATAAACTGAAAGCACATGACGAGAACAACGAATGCCGCAAAGGTGATACCGTAAAAGTTATGGAAACTAGACCGCTCTCCAAAGATAAGAGATGGAGACTTGTGGAAGTCGTTGAGAAGGTTAAATAATTTAGGAGGTATTCAGCATGATCCAGCAGGAGACAAGACTGAAAGTTGCTGATAATACTGGTGCCAAAGAGCTTCTTTGCATCCGTGTTATGGGTGGTTCTACCAGAAGATATGCAAGTGTAGGAGACATCATCGTAGCTTCTGTTAAAGATGCAACACCAGGCGGCGTTGTAAAAAAAGGCGACGTAGTGAAGGCCGTAGTTGTTCGTACCGTAAATGGCACTCGTCGTAAAGACGGTTCTTATATTCGTTTCGATGAAAATGCTGCTGTAATTATCAAAGATGATAAGACTCCGAAAGGAACCCGTATTTTTGGGCCAGTAGCCAGAGAGCTTCGTGATAAGCAGTTTATGAAAATTGCTTCCCTGGCTCCGGAAGTATTATAAGGAGGTGCCGGTATAATGATGAAAATCAAAAAGGGCGACACCGTAAAGGTAATCGCTGGTAAAGATAAAGATAAAGAAGGCAAAGTCCTCGCTGTTAAAGACGGTAAAGTTCTGGTTGAGGGCGTCAACATGGTAACCAAACATACGAAACCCTCCGCTGCAAATCAGCAGGGCGGTATCGTAAACAAAGAGGCTGCCATCGATGCATCCAACGTTATGCTTGTTGTAAATGGCAAAGCTACCCGCGTTGGTTTCAAGATGGACGGCGACAAGAAGGTTCGTGTTGCGAAGGCAACCGGCGAAGTTATCGACTAATAAGAAGAGAGGAGGTTGCACAAGTTGAGCAGCAGACTGAAAGAGCAGTATCAGAGCGAGATCGTAGAAGCTCTGACAAAGAAATTCGGATATAAAAATGTTATGGAAGTTCCGAAGCTGGACAAGATCGTTATCAACATGGGTGTTGGTGAAGCAAAAGAGAATGCCAAAGCTTTAGAGACCGCCATTAAAGATATGGAAATCATCGCAGGCCAGAAGGTAGTAGTAACAAGAGCAAAGAAATCCGTGGCTAACTTCAAAATCAGAGAGGGTATGCCCATCGGATGTAAAGTTACTCTGCGTGGCGACAGAATGTATGAGTTCGCAGATCGCTTAATTAACTTAGCACTGCCGCGAGTACGTGACTTCAGAGGTGTTAATCCCAACGCATTTGATGGCCGCGGAAACTACGCTCTCGGAATCAAAGAGCAGCTGATCTTCCCGGAAATCGAGTACGATAAAGTTGACAAGGTAAGAGGTATGGATATCATCTTCGTAACCACTGCCAAGACCGATGAGGAAGCTCGTGAATTACTGGCACAGTTCAACATGCCGTTTGCTAAATAATTAGGAGGGACAATTTCATGGCTAAAACGTCAATGAAAATCAAACAGCAGCGTAAGCAGAAATTCTCCACCAGAGAGTATAACCGCTGCAGAATCTGCGGTCGTCCGCACGCATACCTGAGAAAATATGGAATTTGCAGAATCTGCTTCCGTGAGCTGGCATACAAAGGCCAGATCCCGGGCGTAAAGAAAGCCAGCTGGTAAGCAGGGGAGAGCAAAAGGGTTCCCATCCCCAACCAGCATGTCGGCAGGAAAACCGACAGCGTTTCAAAAGACTGCTCGCAGGCTTTTGAAGCTATGACGGATTTACTGCGACAGCAAGTGTGAGTATTCACACTTGCCGACATGCGTCCTGATTTCTTCTTTGGCCAGCCATTTTTTATGGCTCTTGCCTTTGGATATCAGCGAACCCTTTTTCACCGAGAAGCCGAAGGCTTCGAGGTGCCATATACCATCTGTTTCAACTTCAAATATCCATTATTCCATATATTTAACGTAAAGGAGGCAAAACTCAATGAACATGAGTGATCCGATTGCAGATATGCTTACAAGAATCCGTAACGCTAACACTGCGAAACATGATACCGTAGATGTACCGGCATCCAAAATGAAAATTGCAATCGCCAATATCCTTCTGGATGAGGGTTACATTAAGAAATATGACATTATCGAGGATGGCGTATTCAAAACTATCCACATCGAACTGAAATACGGTGCAGATAAGAATGAGAAGATCATCACTGGCCTGAAGAGAATTTCCAAACCGGGCTTACGTGTATACGCTGACAAAGAGAACCTGCCGAAAGTACTTGGCGGTCTTGGCGTAGCTATCCTTTCCACCAACCAGGGCGTTATCACTGACAGACAGGCTCGTAAGCTCCAGATCGGTGGCGAGGTTCTGGCATTCGTTTGGTAATTTACCGATAACGAAAACAGGCTTCCAGAAAGCTTGAAAATAGAAACTGAAAACAGAGAAAGCTTCGGCTTTCTCCGAAAATCTAAGTTATAGGAGGACATATCATATGTCACGTATTGGAAGACAGCCCGTTGTCATCCCGGCAGGTGTTACTGTTGAGGTTGCTGAGGGCAACAAAGTTACCGTTAAAGGCGCTAAAGGTACTCTCGAGAGAGTTCTTCCGGCAGAGATGACCATTACCGTTGAGGATGGCCACGTAGTTGTTACCCGTCCGAATGATCTGAAGAAGATGAAATCTCTGCACGGTCTGACCAGAACACTGATCCACAACATGGTTCTTGGTGTAAGCGAAGGCTACCAGAAAACCCTTGAGGTAAATGGTGTAGGTTATAAAGCAGCAAAACAGGGCAAGAAACTGGTTCTGTCCCTTGGATATTCCCACCCCGTAGATATGGAAGATCCTGATGGCATTGAGACCGTTGTAGATGGCAACAAGATCATCGTCAAAGGTATCAGCAAAGAAAAAGTTGGCCAGTACGCAGCCGAGATCAGAGAAAAGAGAGCTCCGGAACCCTACAAGGGCAAAGGAATCAAATATGCTGATGAGGTTATCAGACGTAAAGTTGGTAAGACTGGTAAGAAATAATCTAAGGAGAGTGTGAAAATGGTTAGCAAAGAATCTAGAACTAAAGTTCGTGAAAATAAGCACCGCAAGATCCGCAATCGTTTCAGCGGCACAACCGAGAGACCGAGATTAGCTGTGTTTAGAAGCAACAATCATATGTATGCTCAGATTATCGACGATACTGTTGGAAAAACTCTGGTTTCCGCTTGCACCCTTCAGCAGGATGTAAAAGAGGGACTTGAGAAAACCAATAACGTTGAAGCTGCAGCAAAATTAGGAACCGTAATCGCTAAAAAAGCTCTGGAAAAGGGTATCAACACCGTTGTCTTCGATAGAGGCGGCTTCATTTATCAGGGTAAAGTGAAAGCATTAGCTGAGGCAGCTCGTGAAGCTGGTCTGGAATTCTAAGACAAGGAGGAAAAGAACACATGAGGCATGAAATTATTGATGCTAGTCAGCTTGAATTAAATGATAAAGTAGTATCAATCAAACGTGTATCCAAAACTGTTAAAGGCGGACGTACTATGCGCTTCACTGCTCTGGTAGTTGTAGGCGATGGTAACGGTCACGTTGGTGTTGGCCTTGGAAAAGCTACCGAGATTCCGGAAGCAATCCGCAAAGGTAAAGAGGATGCAACCAAGAAACTGATCAAGGTTGAGCTGGATGCCAACAATTCTGTACCCCACGACTGGACTGGAGTATTCGGAAGTGCATCTGTTCTTCTGAAGAGAGCTCCCGAAGGTACCGGTATCATCTCCGGTGGTCCGGCTCGTAGCGTACTGGAGCTGGCTGGTATTAAGAACATCCGTACCAAATGCCTGGGATCCAGAAACAAACAGAACGTTGTTCTGGCAACCATCAATGGTCTGAAACAGATGAAATCCCCGGAAGAGGTTGCAAAACTCCGTGGTAAATCTGTAGAAGAGATTCTTGCTTAAGGAGGTCTTCAAAAATGGCAGATAAGTTAAAAATCACCTTAGTAAAATCAACCATCGGTGCCATCCCGAAGCATCGCGCTACTGTTGAAGCTCTTGGACTCAAGAAACTCAACAAATCTGTAGAGCTGCCGAACAATGATGCTACCAAAGGTATGATTAACCAGGTTAAACATTTAGTAAAAGTAGAAGAGATCTAATAACAATTATTGATATAAGGAGGTGTCATCATGGAATTATCCAACTTACAGCCTGCAGCAGGTTCCAAGCACAGCGATAACTTCAGAAGAGGCCGTGGTCATGCTTCAGGAAATGGCAAGACTGCCGGCAAAGGACATAAAGGACAGAAAGCTCGTTCCGGCGCTCCGCGTACCGGTTTCGAAGGTGGTCAGATGCCTTTGTACAGACGTCTTCCGAAGAGAGGATTCACCAACAGAAATACACTGGATATCGAAGCAATCAATATCAGTGCTCTTGAGAGATTTGATAACGACACAGAGGTTACCGTTGAGACCCTTATTGAGGCCGGCGTTATCAGAAACCCGAAAGATGGCGTGAAGATTCTCGGAAATGGCGAACTGACAAAGAAGCTGACAGTAAAGGCAAACGCATTCAGTGAGAGTGCAAAAGCTAAGATCGAGGCTCTTGGTGGAAAAGCAGAGGTGATCTAATGTTAGCAACACTGCGTAACGCCTTAAAGGTGAAAGACCTTAGGCAGCGGTTGTGCTTTACCTTTCTTATGCTGCTGGTAATCCGTCTGGGTTCCCAGCTGCCCTGCCCGGGCGTTGATCGAACCTATTTTTCCAGTTGGTTTGCAAAGCAGAGTGCCGAGGCATTCAACTTTTTCAATGCCTTTACAGGAGGTTCTTTTGAGCAGATGTCTATTCTTGCTCTGAGTATCACACCGTACATCACATCTTCCATTATCATTCAGCTTTTAACCATTGCAATTCCCCAGCTTGAGGAAATGCAGAGGGATGGCGAAGATGGAAGAAAGAAACTGACTGCTATCACCCGTTATGTGACTGTTGCACTTTCTCTTATTGAAGGTACAGCAATGGCAATTGGATTTGGAAACCAGGGTCTGATCCCTGCAATGTCTTCCTCCAGTGCTACTTTCTTCACAAAAGCGGGTTCCGTGATCACTGTAGTAGCAGCACTGACGGCAGGATCTACATTCCTCATGTGGATCGGTGAGCGTATCACGGAAAAAGGCGTAGGAAATGGTACTTCCATCGTCCTGATGGTCAACATCCTCTCACGTATCCCGAGCGATATCAACACCCTCTTTGACATGTTTGTTTTCAAAGAAGGTCAGACGGTTGCAAAGGGTGCACTGGCAGCTGTGATCATCATTGCTATTATTCTGTTAACCATTGTTCTGGTTATTGTCCTCAATGATGCAACCAGAAAAATTCCGGTACAGTATTCCAAGAAAATGCAGGGACGCAAGATGGTTGGCGGACAGAGCAGTTTTATTCCTCTGAAAGTCAACACAGCAGGAGTCATTCCGGTTATCTTTGCATCTTCCCTGATGTCCATGCCCACCATGATCGCTTCCTTTATGGGAAAGACTGGTGGAACTGGAATCGGCAGTAAGATCATCACCGCTCTGAATCAGGGCAGCTGGTTTAATCTTCATCAGCCGGTATATACACTTGGTTTCGTACTGTATGTGGTATTAAACGTATTCTTTGCTTACTTCTATACATCCATTACCTTCAATCCGATTGAGGTAGCGGACAACATGAAGAAGCAGGGTGGATTTATCCCGGGTATCCGTCCCGGTAAGCCGACTCAGGATTACCTGAACAAGATCCTGAATTACATCATCTTTATTGGTGTAATCGGTCTGATCATTGTTGTGACCATTCCTCTTGTATTTAATGGTGTCTTCGGAGCAAGCGTATCCTTTGGTGGTACTTCTCTGATCATCATCGTAGGTGTTATTCTGGAGACTCTCAAACAGATTGAGTCTCAGATGCTCGTTCGTAATTACAGAGGTTTCCTGGGAGATTGATGGTGTACGCTCTCTCTTCCGCAGTTCCTGCGGTGGAGGAGCGTGCACTTCTCTTTTTTTCGGGAAAATTATCTCAGGAAGAAGCCGCTTAAAGCGGATTTTTTTCTGTACTACTTTTGAAATATATGATATAATCCAACTGAATAGGCTGTTCCGAATGAACATCAAACAAGATGTGTATGGGGGATTACAAGGATACACATCTTTGTGTCATGCCATAAAGGAACGGTTTCATGAAGAAGAAAGGTGGGGCAACGGTATGAAAATTATTATGTTAGGAGCACCGGGGGCTGGAAAAGGAACTCAGGCAAAGAAGATTGCTGAGAAATACGGAATCCCGCACATTTCCACAGGTGATATCTTCCGTGCAAATATCAAGAACGGAACCGAGCTTGGAAAGAAAGCGAAAACTTATATGGATCAGGGCGCACTGGTGCCGGACGAACTGACCTGTGATCTCGTAGTTGATCGTATTCAGCAGCCGGATTGTGCCAATGGTTATGTACTGGATGGATTTCCAAGAACGATTCCCCAGGCAGAGTGCCTGACCACAGCGCTTGATAAGCTTGGCCAGAAGATGGATTTTGCCATCAATGTAGATGTACCGGATGAGAACATTGTTAACCGTATGGGAGGAAGACGTGCCTGCGTTGGTTGTGGAGCGACTTATCATGTGGTTTACAATGCACCGAAGGCAAAGGATGTTTGTGATACCTGCGGTGAGCATCTGGTTCTTCGTGATGATGACAAGCCGGAAACGGTTCAGAAACGTCTGAATGTTTATCATGAGCAGACACAGCCGCTGATTGATTATTATGAGAAGGCTGGCATTCTGAAAAATGTGGATGGAACCGTTGATATGAAAGACGTATTCCAGGCAATTGTCAATATTTTAGGAGAATGATCATATGTCAGTAACAATTAAATCTGCGAAAGAAATCGAGTTAATGAGAGAAGCCGGAAGACTCCTTGAGATTGTTCATAAAGAACTGGAAGAAGCGATCCGGCCGGGCATCTCCACCTGGGAACTGGATCATCTGGGTGAGAAAACGATTCGCAGCCTTGGATGCATTCCGAATTTCCTGAATTATAATGGTTATCCGGCATCCTTTTGTATTTCCGTAAACGACGAAGTTGTTCACTCCATCCCCAATAAGCGAAAGATCCTTCATGAGGGTGATATCGTCAGCATTGATGCAGGCCTGATCTATAAAGGCATGCATTCCGATGCGGCCAGAACTCATGCGGTAGGCCAGATTTCTCCGGAGGCTCAGAAGCTGATCGATGTGACGCGTCAGAGCTTTTTTGAAGGGATCAAGAAGGCAACAGCCGGCAATCATCTCTTTGACATCTCCAATGCCATTGCAGATTATGTAGAGCCATACGGTTATGGTATTGTAGAGGAGCTGGTTGGTCATGGAATCGGTCATGCACTTCATGAGGATCCTCAGATCCCTAATTTCCGCCAGAAGAGAAAAGGTATCCGCCTGATGGCTGGAATGACACTGGCGGTTGAGCCAATGATCAATATTGGTCGTCCGGATGTGGAATGGCTGGATGATGACTGGACGGTTGTAACCGAGGATGGAAGCCTGTCTGCCCATTATGAGAATACGATTCTCATCAATGAAGAGGGCGAACCGGATATCCTGACTCTGGGTCATATATAATGGAAGGCAGATCTATGGAAGAGATCAGACCGGGCATGCTGGCGTATTCTCTGGCCGGACATGACAAAGGCAGCCTTTATTATATCGTGAAAGCAGATGAAAGATTTGTCTGGCTTTCCGACGGAAAACTGAAAAACACAGATTCTCCCAAACGGAAGAACCGGAAACACATTCAGGTTATTAAAAAAGGCACGGAAGAAGTGCCAGCCCCCCTCACCAATGAGGCGGTCAAGCGAATCATAAAACAATATCTCAGGAAAGAGTCATAGGAGGTTTTTGAAGGCAGATGTCAAAAGCAGATGTTATTGAAGTAGAAGGAACCGTTCTGGAAAAATTACCCAACGCTATGTTTAAAGTAGAGCTGGAGAACAAGCATGTAGTTCTGGCTCATATCAGCGGAAAGCTTCGGATGAACTTCATCCGTATCCTGCCGGGTGATAAAGTAACCATCGAGCTGTCCCCGTATGATCTGTCCAAGGGACGCATCATTTGGAGAGATAAATAAGCCAAATAAAAGGAAACCGCACTTCAGACGAGTGAAAATCGTCGGAAGTGCGGTTTTTTAAAAAAATCCCCAAAAGTGAACAAGAAAAAACGAAAAAAAGCTTGCTTTTTATTAGGTAAGGTGTTATACTCATTCACGAACTGTGCAAAGGGCTTATTTTTTTTATGCCCAAATGTTCACGACAAGGTGGAAAGGAGGACCATCATGAAAGTTAGATCTTCAGTAAAACCGATTTGCGAGAAATGCAAAGTCATCAAGAGAAAAGGAAGTATCCGTATTATCTGTGAGAATCCGAAGCACAAACAGCGTCAGGGTTGATTTTATTCACACTTTATACTGAGATTTTCCAAACAATGAAGAGCGGCTGCAGTGCGAAACGCCAGGAGGCGTGGAAACACTGATAACAATAGAAAGTGGACTTGTTTCACCGTATATTGCTTACAATACCGGACGCTGCGGTTAGCCCACCGCTCCCGACTTGTACCGGGTCGGCAGTTGAACGTAGAGTGCTGCAAAGCGCCTCACAGATAAGTTCGAGTGTACGGAAAGGCATGGCTTCGCTGTGCTGGGCTGTGGAATCAGAAAGATTCACACTGCCTCAATTTAAGACGATATCAAATATTAATGGAGGAAATGTTACATGGCTCGTATTGCTGGTGTAGACTTACCAAGAGAAAAACGTGTAGAGATCGGATTAACTTATATCTACGGTATCGGTAGAGCAAGTTCCGTAAAAGTTCTGGAGAAGGCAAATGTCAATCCGGATACCCGTGTCAGAGATCTGACCGATGAAGAAGTAGGACGTATTCGTGATGCAATCGACGAGACCCTTACCGTTGAGGGTGATCTTCGTCGTGAGATCGCAATGAACATTAAGAGACTGCAGGAAATCGGATGCTACAGAGGTGTTCGTCATAGAAAAGGACTTCCGGTTCGTGGCCAGAAGACCAAGACAAACGCTCGTACCAGAAAAGGTCCGAAGAGAACTGTTGCTAACAAGAAGAAATAATAAACCATCGTTGAATATTTGAGAAAGTAGGTTAGTTTAAAAATGGCTAAAAAAGTTACCAAAAAAGTGACAAAAAAGCGCGTAAAGAAAAACGTTGAACGCGGACAGGCACATATTCAGTCTTCCTTCAATAATACCATCGTTACCCTGACGGATGCTGAGGGAAATGCTTTATCTTGGGCAAGTGCCGGTGGTCTGGGATTTAAAGGTTCAAGGAAATCTACTCCGTATGCAGCACAGATGGCTGCTGAGACTGCTACCAAAGCAGCTCTGATTCATGGTTTAAAGACTGTTGACGTTTTTGTAAAGGGTCCGGGTTCAGGACGTGAGGCTGCTATCCGTGCACTGCAGGCATGTGGTCTGGAAGTAACCAGCATCCGTGACGTAACACCGGTACCGCACAACGGTTGTCGCCCGCCGAAACGTAGAAGAGTCTAATTAGGAGGTAAATGAGAGATGGCAGTTAATAGAGTTCCTGTACTGAAAAGATGTAGATCCCTCGGCCTGGATCCGATCTATTTAGGAATTGATAAAAAATCCACGAGAGAGCTGAAGAGAGCAAACCGTAAAGTAAGTGAGTACGGTCTGCAGCTTCGTGAGAAACAGAAAGCAAAATTCATCTATGGCGTTCTGGAGAAACCCTTCCACAACTACTATGAGAAGGCTGAGAGAATGCCGGGTATGACTGGTACCAACCTGATGACCATCCTGGAGAGCCGTCTGGACAACGTAATCTTCCGTCTGGGCTTTGCTCGTACAAGACAGGAAGCACGTCAGATCGTTGACCACAAGCATGTACTCGTTAACGGCAAACAGGTAAACATCCCGTCTTACCTTGTAAAAGCCGGTGACACCATCGAGATCAAAGAGAAAGTTAAGAGCATGCAGAGATACAAAGACATTCTGGAGGTAACCGGTGGAAGACTGGTTCCGGAGTGGCTTGAGTCTGATCAGGAGAACCTGAAAGGTGTTGTTAAAGAGCTTCCGTCCAGAGAAGTTATCGACGTTCCGGTAGATGAGATGCTGATCGTCGAGCTGTATTCTAAATAATTAACAGCGCATTTTCGTATCAGAATCCTGGAAAACTTCCGAGCGTGTCTGTTTTACCAGGCACGCTTGAGGTTTCCTTCGGGATCACCCTCATGATTCTAAAACCCAAAAAAGGAGGGGCTTATGTTCGATTTCAACAAACCAAAAATTGAGATAGCTGAGATTTCAGAAGACAAGAAGTACGGAAGATTTGTTGTGGAACCTCTGGAAAGAGGTTATGGCACCACCCTGGGCAATTCTCTTCGCAGAATTATGCTGTCCTCCCTTCCGGGCGCGGCTGTCAGCCAGGTTAAAATCGAAGGCGTCCTGCATGAATTCAGTTCTATTCCGGGCGTAAAAGAAGATGTCACTGAAATTATTATGAATATCAAATCACTGGCAATCAAAAATTCCAGTGAGACCAATGAGCCGAAAGTTGCTTACATTGAGTTTGAAGGCGAAGGCGTTGTAACCGGAGCTGACATTCAGGCTGATCAGGATATCGAGATCATGAATCCGGATCAGGTCATTGCTACCCTGAACGGCGGAGCTGACAGCAAGCTGTACATGGAGCTGACCATCACCAAGGGTCGTGGATATGTAAGTGCTGAAAAAGGCAAAACAGATGATATGCCCATCGGTGTGATCGCTGTAGATTCCATCTACACTCCTGTTGAGCGTGTCAATCTGAAGGTGGAGAATACCCGTGTGGGTCAGGTTACCGATTATGATAAACTGACACTGGACGTATGGACCAATGGAACTCTGGCTCCGGACGAGGCAGTCAGCCTTGCCGCTAAGGTACTCAGTGCACACCTGAATCTCTTTATCGACCTTTCTGAGAATGCA
Source organism: Blautia sp. OF03-15BH (assembly GCF_003463065.1). Taxonomy (GTDB): domain Bacteria; phylum Bacillota; class Clostridia; order Lachnospirales; family Lachnospiraceae; genus Limivivens. The sequence continues at coordinate 63,592 of NZ_QSCM01000009.1, read as the reverse complement.
AAATCCGCAGAGGTCATGATTGAAAAAGAAGACAACGAGAAGGAAAAGGTTCTGGAGATGAACATCGACGAGCTGGAACTTTCCGTTCGTTCTTATAACTGCCTGAAACGTGCCGGCATCAATACCGTTGAGGAGCTCTGCAACAGAACTTCCGAGGATATGATGAAGGTTCGTAACCTGGGCCGCAAGTCCCTGGAAGAAGTTTTAGGCAAACTGAAGGAGTTAGGCTTACAGCTGAACCCCAGCGACGAGTGATCGATCGCAGCTACTATCTGTGAGGCTCACGACCGGGCTTTTACAGAAATAACATGAATGGACGAGACAGCACCTTTTAAGTAAGACCGAAGAGCATTAACTGGTGTTCCACAAATGGAGGAAAAGAATAATGGCAGGTTATAGAAAACTTAGCAGAACTGCAGACCAGAGAAAAGCACTGATCAGAAGCCAGGTTACCGCTCTGATCCAGCACGGCAAAATCGTTACTACCGAGGCAAAGGCAAAAGAGATCCGCAAGGTCGCTGAAGGCCTGATCGCTATGGCAGTACGTGAGAAAGACAACTTTGAGACCGTTACTGTTACCGCTAAAGTTGCCCGCAAGGACAAAGACGGCAAGAGAGTAAAAGAGGTTGTTGACGGAAAGAAAACAACCGTTTACGATGAAGTTCAGAAAGAGATCAAGAAAGATGCTCCTTCCAAACTGCATGCTCGTCGTCAGATGGCTAAAGTTCTCTACCCTGTAAAAGAGGTTGAGGGTAAGAAAGCAAAAGAGATCGATCTTACTGAGAAACTCTTCAACGAGATCGCTCCGAAATACGCTAACCGCAACGGTGGTTACACAAGAATCGTTAAGATTGGTCTCCGTAAAGGTGACGCAGCTATGGAAGTTGTTCTGGAGCTGGTTTAATCTGAGATTGATGAAAAAAATGGACCTTGCAGATTTTTCTGTAGGGTCTTTTTTGCGTTCATTTTTCTTTTTGTATTTCGATTAGACACCGTTTTTAAAAAGGAACTTCCATAGCAGTAAGTGCGCAGATATTTTTTTAGGTGACATTTCAACCAGATATATCCCCTGGAGGGAAATGAGGCGGCCATGGGTCTTGATATGCTGGAAAATTCGGAGCGTAGAATGGAGGCCAGACTGGCCAGGGACAGCAAAGAGTACACGATTGCAGGACCTTTTGAGCTGAAGCAGGGTGGAACCGGAATGCTGCTCTTCAATCCGATCTATTTTATGAAAGAGGGGAAGGAGACCTTCTGGGGTTTTTCATTCCTGGTTATCAACTGGGAAAAATTCATCGATGAGATTGAGCTGGATAAACTGAAGGATGTGGGCTACCACTACCGGATCTGGAAGCGGACCATGTCTACCGGGGAGAGGGTTTCCATCGCTCAGTGCCAGGACGGAGGCCTTGAGAATACGATGGAGGTAGCCTGTGAGGTACCGAACGACACCTGGTATTTTGAGATTGTCCCTCAGGGTGGCTGGGTGTCAACGACGCAGGCGGCGGGTGGTTATCTTCTGGTAATTGCGCTGACCATTCTCGTGACGCTGGGTTACTGGCAGTTTGAGCTGCGGCGTTACAGGGACCAGGTGCATGCAGAGGAGCTGGAAAAAGCGGCGAAGGAGGCACAGCTGGCCAATGAGGCAAAAACGCGCTTCCTCTTCAATATGAGTCATGATATCCGGACGCCCATGAATGCGATCATCGGTTTTTCCGAATTGCTGGAAAAACATATGGATGAAAAAGAGCGGGCCAGGGATTATATCCAGAAGATCCGTTCCTCCAGTTCCTTTCTTCTGTCTCTCATCAACTATGTGCTGGAGATGGCCAGAATCGAGAGCGGTAAAGCCACACTGAAAATGGAAGTGGGCTATTTTGAGGAGCTGAAGGAAGCGCTGAATGCAGTTTTTGAGCCGGCGGTCAGCAAGAAAGGGCTGACTTACCGCTGCGAGTTTCAGGTGGAGCATGAATATGTGCGCTGCGACCGGACCAAAGTGCGGGAGATTCTTCTGAATGTTGTGAGCAATTCCATCAAGTATACGCCGGAGGGCGGCAGTGTTTCTGTGCGGATCCAGGAAGAGCCCTGCAAAAAAGAAGGCTGGGTTTCCTACCGTTTTGAGATTACAGATACAGGCATCGGAATGAGTGAGGAGTACCTGCCTCACATTTTTGAAGAGTTTACCCGCGAACGAACCAGTACGGAGAGCAAGGTGACGGGAACCGGCCTGGGGCTTCCCATCGTGAAAGCCCTGACGGAGCTTATGGATGGTTCTATCGAGGTGGAAAGCCAGGTTGGAGCCGGCACGAAGATTATCATACGGCTTCCGTTTGCTCTGGCAGATGGACCGGATCCCGAGCGCGAGAAAGAGAATGGAAGGGCAGATCTTGCGGAAATGCTGAAAGGGAAACGGATTCTGATGGCGGAGGACAACGAGCTTAACGCGGAGATTGCAGTGACGCTTCTGGAGGAATGTGGCCTTCAGGCAGAGTGGACCAGAGACGGCGAGGAATGTGTGGAAACTCTGAAAAAGAAGCCGGAGGATTATTATGACGCAGTTCTCATGGATATCCAGATGCCGAAAATGAACGGCTACGAGGCGACAAAGGCGATCCGGAACCTGCTCGGAACCAGAGGAAAGATTCCCATCCTGGCCATGACGGCCAACGCTTTTGACGAGGACCGGAAGAAAGCTCTGGCAGCGGGAATGAACGGTCATATCGCCAAACCCTTCAAGGTGGAAACCATGCTGGAAGAGCTGGAATTGGCATTATTATAGAAAAGACCATGTTTTCAGATCAGAAGAGATCCGGGGACATGGTCTTTTTTTGAAATGGAAGGTTACAAAAATATATAAATTCGGCATATTCATGTATAGAAAAAAACCCCGTAGGCCTGTTATAATAACAGAAAGAAAGGGGTAAAAAATCATGAGAAATGCGATTATTTTTCTGGACAGTGGAGATACGCTGGTGGATGAATCCACCGAGGTGAGAATAAAAGGTGACGTTGTAGATCATGCAGAATTTTTTACGGGAATCAAAGAAGTCCTTTTTCAGCTGAAAAATGCGGGTTTCCGGGTGGCTCTGGTGGCGGACGGCCTGGTGGAATCCTTTGATAATATTTATCAGCAGCACGAGATGGAGACTTATTTCGAGGTGCGCGCAATCTCTGAGACTGTAGGTGTCTGCAAACCGGCCGGAGAAATGTTTAAGACGGCCATGGAGAAAATGAACCTTGAAGAGGCGGACAAAAAGTATATAATTATGATCGGAAATAACCTGGAGCGTGATATCGTCGGAGCCAACCGAATGGGAATTACTTCCGTGCTGGCAGGTTACAGTCCCCGGTACCGGATGAAGCCGGAAAATGAGGAGGAAACGCCGGATTATGTGGTCTGTGATCCCAGTGAAATCCCAGCACTCATCGAGATGCTGGATAAGCAGATGGAGAATAAGAAGCAGTTAGGCTGGTGATAACGGATGGAAGATTATTTAAGAAGGGCGGCAATCTGGCCCGGAGCACCGGTCATTGACGATCCCGAGGGCCTTCTCGGGGAAAAAGTCAACCGGCTGTATATGTTTTCCCATGAACCCATCAACCGTTACTGCAAAAGAGGAGATTTTTTCCAGGAAGGAAAAATGGAAGAACGGAAAAGAAAGTATGCCGCAGCTCTTCATTCTGTGGTACAATAGACCCATCCTGATGTATGGAGGGCAAGTAAATGAAGGATTATGATTTTTTCCCGGGAGAGGGTAAATTTTACAAGGCAAATCTGCACTGTCATACTGTGATCTCCGATGGAAAACTGACCAAGGAACAGATCAAGGAAGAGTACCAGAAAAGAGGCTATTCCATCGTGGCGTTCACAGATCACCGGACCTATGGCTGCCATCCGGAGCTGACGGATGAAAATTTCATCGCGCTGGCAGGTATTGAGGTGGATGTTTCCGAGAATCCGGAAAAATGCGGCGGCTGGCCTCATGCCAAATGCTATCATCTGAATTTCTACGACGAGCATCCGGAGGAGGGAAAAGAGTTCCCGCTGCCGACCTATGTCTACGAGGATATGGCCGGACAGAACGCTTACATAAAGGAGCGGACGGAGGCAGGTTTCCTGTGCTGCTACAATCATCCCTACTGGTCTTTGCAGAATTATGACGATTACAAGGATTTCGAGGGACTCTGGGCCATGGAGATCTACAACCATGGCTGCGAGCACGACGGTCTCTACGGTTTTAATCCCCAGAGCTACGACGAGATGCTCCGGAGCGGGCAGAAGCTTTTCACCGTGGCTACCGACGATAACCACAACATTTTTCCTGTGACAGATCCCATGTGCGATTCCTTCGGCGGCTTTATTCAGATCAAAGCCTCGGAACTGACCTATGAGGCTGTGATCAAAGCCATGAAAGAGGGAAATTTCTATTTCTCCATGGCTCCAGAGATCCACGAGGCGAAGATTGAGGACGGTGTGCTGAAGGTAAAAACTTCTCCGGTGGAGAAAATTTTTGTGGTGACGGACAGCCGTGCCTGCTACAAGAAACTGGCTCCGAAAGGGGAGACCATCGCGGAAGTAGAGTTTCCGCTGAACGGAAAGGATGCCTGGGTGCGGATCCAGATCCGGGACGGAAAAGGAAAATTTGCGGGAACGAACGCTGTATATCTGAAATAAAAAACACAGGGACCTGAGCAGATGCGCCGGGTCCCTGAACTTATCTATGGAAGGAATGGATCATGAATCAGTTATTAAATGAGATCAGAAAAAAAGACGCGAAAGCCTTCACCCATGGGGGAAAATTTCACGCGGACGACGTGTTTTCCGCGGCCCTTCTCCTGTACCTGAACCCGGAGATTCAGATCAGCAGGGGAAATCAGGTGCCGGAAGATTTTGACGGCATTGTCTTTGACATCGGAAGAGGCGCTTACGACCATCACCAGAAGGACAGCCGGATTCGGGAAAACGGCGTGCCCTACGCGGCCTTCGGCCTTCTCTGGGAGGCGCTGGGGGCGGAGATTTTAGGCGAAGAACTGGCGCTTTCTTTTGACGAGACCTTCGTTCAGCCTCTGGACAATAATGACAACACCGGGGAGAAAAATGAGCTGGCGTCTCTCATTGGCAATTTCAATCCGGCCTGGGACGCGGAGGGAGGCACGGATGAGGCTTTTTTCCAGGCGGTGAGCGTGGCCGGGATGATCCTGGAAAACAAATTTGAGCGCTGCCGCGGAAATGAGCGGGCGGACCGTCGGGTGGAGGAGATCCTGGCGGAACAGGAGCGGGCTATCAAAGCTGGAAAAATCCCCGCGGAGAATCGACAGATTCTGATTCTGCCGGAATTTGTGCCCTGCCAGAAGCATCTCTCCGAGACGGAGATCGCTTTTGTGATCTTTCCCTCCAACCGGGGCGGCTACTGCATTCAGCCTCAGAAACGGGAATATTCCCTGAATTATAAGTGCAGTTTTCCTCCGGCATGGCTGGGCCTGGAAAATGAGGAGTTGGAGGCAGCTTCCGGCATTGCAGGGGCAGTGTTCTGTCACAAAGGCGGTTTTCTCATGACCACGGAGACGCTGGAGGAGGCGGTTCAGGCGGCAAAAATCAGCCTGGCGGAGTTTCACGAGGCTCCGGTTCTCGTAAACTTTGGGGGAGGAGAGGAAGCGGAGGCACTTCTTCAAAAGCTTCCGGGTCTGACGGGAGTGAAGATTGTCCGGATGGCGTTGCCGGAGCTTCCGGAACTTAATGAAGATGGGATTTTCACCGAAGTGGCTATGGAAAAGCAGGAATGGAAGAACCGGATTAAAGCCCAGGTGAAGGCGATTCTGAAAGAAAAGCCCGAGGCGGTCTATGTGGAAGGGGAGGTATTTTACACCTATCCGGTCGTCCATGCCCTGCGGAAAAAACATGTGCCGGTGCTGACGATGATTAAAAAAGAGGAAAGAAAATTACTCATAAAAATACCTTCTGGTTCATAAAAAATAAAATGACAGAATGTTCTTGCATTTTGTTTTTTGTGTGCTATACTACAAAGCAGAGCCGGTCTTTTCGGCGAAAGGAAAAAAGTGAATAGATCGAAGGGAAAAGGGAACGCAGTGTGAATCTGCGGCAGTCCTTGCTGCTGTAAGGGTGACGAATGGTCAATAGCCATTGGCGAAAGCTGAGAAGGAAGACCAGGAGGCTGACCCCGAGCCAGAAGACCTCCCCTTTGATTTTGAGATGTATCCGTTTCAATGGAAGACTGATGCATGTTCCAAAGAGACGGATGAAGGTCGATCTGACGTCTCTTTTGGTTCTGTGTGTCTGGAAAATTCTTCCAGGCACTTTTTTGTGCTTATAGGGTCGAAAAGTCCTTGCACGCCTGTGCTTGCACAGAGGTGTGCAAGACCTTGAGACCCGCCCGACATGAGCATAAAAGCGGAGCGAAGCTTCGCGATATGCGAATGGCGGGGAGAGGATTGCGGGAGCTGCTTTGCAGCGGAGCAATCCGGTAAGCATTTTGTACCTACTATACCTAGCATTTAAGGAGGAAACAAATGAAAAAGAAGACCGTAAGTCTGCTGCTGAGTCTGGCTATGTGCCTGACCATGCTGCCGGGACAGAGCGTATTTGCAGCAGAGACATCCACAGAGACCGAGACCGAGGCAGTCAGCGAGAGCACTGGCAACCATGTAGAGAATCTGATCGTTGGAACCATCGCAGATCAGAACGTATTCAACTCCCTGACCCAGACCGACGCTTTCGGACGTATGAACTACAATGGCTTTACCCAGGGTGACTTCGTATACCGCGATGAGAACAACAATCTGCAGCCCTATTTCTGGAAATCCTTTGAGATCTCCGAGGATGGAAAACAGATCGATTTCACAATTCCGCTGGACGCTGTATGGCATGATGGCGAGCCGGTAACCATGGATGATGTGGTATTCACCTTCGAATATATGAGAGATGTGAGGAAGAACGGAAGCCTTCAGAATCTTACAGAAGTAAAAGTAACCGGTGATGACAGTGCATCTCTGATCTTCTCTGAGCCGGATGCTTATTACTGGATCAATTCTTCCTGCAACAACAATTCCTGCGTATACGCAAAGCATATCTGGGAGGGCATTGATGATCCGACCACTCTGGACGGACCGGAAGCAGCCATCGGCTGTGGTCCCTACAAACTGGTTTCCTACGATTCCGACGCTCAGGTTTCCTATTATGAGGCTGTTCCGGAGAACGATTTCTTAGGCGAGATCACCGTTGATAAAGTAACCGTACAGAGCTATTCTGACGAGACCACTCTGATGATGGCTATGATGAACGGCGAGATCGATACCATGTATAACTATGCAAACCCGATCGACGCTGACGTCATCGACACCGTTCAGGGTACACCGGATCTCGACCTCGGCGAGAGCGATTTCACCGGCTGCTACCAGATGGAGTATGGTAAAGACAGAGCTCCGGGAAATGATCAGGCTTTCCGTGAGGCTGCTTCCTATGCAATCGATTACAATCAGCTGGCAACCACCATCAACGGCGAGTACGGAAAGGTTCCGGGAAAAGGTGTGATTCCGCCTTCCTGCAAAGGATACGACGAGAGCATCGGTTCTCTGGAATTTGACGCTGACAAGGCAGCCGAGATGCTGGATGAAGCTGGCTACAAAGATGTGGACGGCGACGGTTACCGTGAGCTTCCGGACGGAAGCCAGATGGATCTGACTGTGATCCCGCAGTACAGCTCCAAATCCATGGATATGAGAAACCGTATCGCAGAGGTTATCATGAACAGCCTGGACAAAGTTGGCATTAAGAACCATGTGGATAACGACAGCCTTTCCAACAGCGAAGTTTGGGAAGATACCGTTACCAAAGGAAACTATGATATCTCCATCACTCTGACCACTTCCGGAATGGCTTCCTACAGCACCGCTTTCCGTTACTTCATGGGCGAGCTGAGAGACGGCGAGAGCTCCTGGCTCTGGGGAACCATCCGCGATGACAGCTTCCGTGATACCTACTATGCAATGACACAGGCTGTCAATGACGAGCAGTATATCGAAAATAATCAGAAGCTTCAGAAGTATGTGGCAGATACCATGGCAGCAGAGGCTCTGTGCTGGGAGACTGCTTTCTTCCCCTATCGTACCGATAAATATACCGGATGGGAGAACTATCCGTCCTGGGGTACTGTTCATGCGACAACCTGGTATCGCCTGACTGCGAAATAATTTATAGAAAGACAGCATTTGCCGCCGGGACTTTCAGGGTTCCGGCGGTTTTTCTGTATGGGCGGGAAAAAGCGAAAGCACAGAACGCCCTGATTCATGTGAAAGGAGAAATCGTTTATGACCCGTCATATCGCACAGAAAATTGCGACGGCCTTTGTGACGATCTTTGTTATCATCACCATCAGCTTTTTTCTGGTACATATCATGCCGGGAGATCCGGTGATCCATCTGGTGGGCCAGGAGGAATATTATTATCTGCTGGATAACGATCCGGAGACCCTGAACAAACTCATTGCCAGGTACGGCCTGGATGACAGCCTTCCGGTGCAGTACGGAAAATACCTGAAAAACATTGTGACCATGGATTTCGGTCCTTCTTATACGAACCAGAAACCGGTCGTCTCCAACGTTCTCAAAGCCTGCAAATGGACGCTTTTTCTGTCGATTCCCACCTGGATCATCGGCGGACTTTTAGGAGCCCTTCTGGGAGTTATTGCGGGCTGGAAGCCGGGAAAACTCTTTGATAAGATTATGACGCCTATTCTTTTGATCGTGAATACGATCCCCTCAAACTGTTTCTGTCTGATCCTGCTGATCTTTTTGGCCTACCGGATGAAGCTTTTTCCCATCAACGGAATGGTCTCCCCGGGCGTCGAAGGAATGGCGAGGGTGCAGAGCATCCTCCAGCATATGTTCCTGCCGCTGATTATCATGATTCTTTACCGGACTTCCGGTGATTTCATGCTGATGAAGAGCGCAGTTTCCCAGGTGCGGAGCGAGGAGTACATCATGACGGCGGAGTCCAAAGGTCTTCCCTCCAGAAAAGTCCTTTTCCGTCATGTGATGAAAAATGCGATGGTTCCTTATGCGACTTCCTTCTGTATGCAGTTCGGCGGTATTCTTTCCGGCTCCATGATCATTGAGGTCGTTTTTGGCTGGAAGGGAATGGGAACGATCCTGTATAATGCCGTGTCCAACCGGGATTTCCCCACAGCCCAGTTCTGTTTCCTTCTGTCTGCGGCCCTGGTGGTTTTTGCAAACCTGATCAGCGATATTGTCAACGCGGCCATCGATCCGAGAATCAGAGAGGAGGGAATTCAGGATGCATAAGAAAATTCGTCTGAATGCGGCGGCTACGGCAGGCCTTCTGATCATTCTTTTTTTCCTGATCATCGCTGTTTTCGCTCCGGTGATTGCCCCTTATGACCCGAAAGAGATGATCGCGTCCTATCTGCCGCCCAGCAAAGAGCACATTCTGGGAACCAACGATGTGGGCCAGGATATTTTCTCGGAGATGGTTTACGGCACAAGAGTTTCCCTCTATATTGGCATTTTTGCCGCTTTCATCGTGACCGGTGTGGGAACGGTGCTGGCGCTGGTATCCGGTTATTTCGGCGGATTGGCAGACAAGATTATCACGGCCATTACAAATATTGCCATGGCGGTGCCAAGTCTTCCTCTGACAGTTCTTCTGATTGCCTACCTGAATCCCGGCAAATGGAGCCTGATCATCGCGATCAGCATCACGGCCTGGACCGGTACGGCGCGAATCTTAAGAGCCCGGGTCATGCAGCTGAAAGAACTGCCTTTCATCAAGATCGAAAAGACGATGGGCGTTCACCCGGCGGTGATCCTTTTCAAACACATTCTGCCGAATATCAAGGACATCATTCTGACCAGAGGAGCCATGGCTATTTCCGGCGCCATGATGACGGAGGCGGGCTTAAGCTTCCTGGGACTGGGAGAATTCGGAGAGAAGAGCTGGGGAAGCGTTCTTCACTATGCCTTTTTCCGGAACAGCATCATGAAAAAACAGTACTGGTGGTATGTGCCGCCTATCGTCTGCATCTGCGTCTGCGTGCTGGGCTTTATGCTCATCGGCTACTATGGAAAGATTAAGAAGGGAGGAGAGTAAGATGCTTCTTGACGTAAAAAATGTGTCCGTGCGTTTTGCCTCCGGCCATGGGGTCCAGGCAGTGGAAAATGTGAGCCTGACGGTGAATAAAAAAGAAAAAGTCTGCATCGTCGGTGAAACCGGAAGTGGAAAAAGTATTCTCCTTCTGGCAATCCTCCATCTCCTTCCGGAAAATGCCATCGTCACAGGCGAGGCCTTTTTCGAGGGGGAGGACATGATCCGGATGAAGCGCCGCCAGCTGGACAAGATCCGCGGAACCAGAATTTCCTATGTGCCCCAGGGAAGCGGAAACGGCCTGAATCCTCTTCTGACCGTTGGTTTTCAGGTGGCGGAACCCATGATCGAGCATCAGAAGATTGGAAAAAAAGAAGCCATCGCCGAGGCGGTAAAGCTGATGAAGCGTTTTCACATCGGTGACGAGGAAGAGGTGGCCGCTCAGTATCCCTTCACCTACAGCGGCGGCATGAAGCAGCGTGCCATGATCGCCATGGGCATCATCGCGGGAGCTGATATGATCCTGGCGGATGAGCCTACCAAGGGACTGGATGAGGAGCGCATCGAGATGGTGGTGGATGCTTTCCACAGCCTGAAAGACCAGGCTGTGCTCTGTGTGACCCATGACCTGAATTTTGCCCGGGAGATCAGCGACAGCATCTCCGTTATGTACGCTTCCAACCAGGTGGAGTACGCCTCTGCGAAGGAACTTCTGGAGCATCCGCTGCACCCTTACACACAGGATATGATCGCGGCGATGCCGGAAAACGGACTTCATTTTTCCGAGGGCTTTGCCATGGCCCACGAGGACTACGCCGAGGGCGGCTGCAAATATGCGCCTCGCTGCCGGTTCTGCAAGGAAAAATGCAAGGAGACGCCTCCGATGCTGGAGGTGGAGGGCCATCAGGTACGCTGCTGGCTTTATACGGGAAAGGAGGGAGAGCGTCATGCTTCTGACAACGGAAAAGCTCTCTAAGGCTTACAAGAGCCGGAAAAAAGGCGAGCCTGTTTTCTGGGCGGCCAAAGAGGTGTGCGTGGAAATTCCGGAGGGAAAGACCGTAGGCCTTCTGGGGCCCAGCGGCAGCGGAAAATCCACCGTGGGCCAGATGATCGTGGGGCTGATCGAGGCCTCTTCCGGGGAAATTTTTTACAAAGGAGAGCGCCTTTCCTATCCGTTGAAAGGGGAGCTGCGGAAGAAGATCCAGATCCTTTTCCAGCACCCGGAAGTTTCCTTCAATCCGATGCTGCCTCTGATCCGGAGTATGGTGGAGCCCTATAAGCTCATGAAAAAAGACAGCAGTGAGAAAGCGATCCTTGCGGATATCGAGCGGTTTGGCCTTCACCGGGAGCATCTCTACCGGACACCGCTGGAGCTTTCCGGCGGCGAGCTTCAGCGAGCCGCCCTGGCTCGGGTCCTGGTGCTGGAGCCGGAACTCATCATTCTGGACGAACCCACCAGCATGCTGGACGTGATCTCCCAGGCCCAGATCGTCCATTTCCTTCAGGAATACCAGAAAGAGCACGAGACGGCCTACCTTTTCATCACCCACAACAAGGTGTTGGCGAAGACCGTCTGCGACGAGATCTACGAGATCCGGGAAGGAATCTGTACGAAAAAAGAAATGTGATTAAGAATGTGGAATCCAAAAGGTATGATGCCGATCGGGTTCCATATTTTTTGCAGGATAGATTTTTGGGGAGTTTTATGGTAAGCTGTGGGAAAAGGCTGCAAAGGCGTAGATCGAGATGTGTTTTAAAGCGGAAAAAGATGAGAACGGGAAAGTTTTGTTTGACTAAGTGATAGGAAGGAGCGATATATATGGCATCATCCAGAAGCAAAGAACTTTATCAGGCCTTACAGGCGAAGGGCTACCCGGATGATTTCTGCAGGGAACTGGCCTACCGACAACTGAACACCGATTATACCGCTACCAGAATGCTGGGCTACCTTTACCGGATCTCCGAGCCCAGGATCGAAGACGTGGTAGACGAAATGCTGGCAATCCAGAGCGACCGCAATGCGATCATCCAGAAAAAAGAACTGGAACAGGCCCAGGCAGCGATCAACCGGATGTACCGGGAAGGGCTGGGAAGTGAAAGGTAAAACAGGCGGAATCTCAATCGAGAGTTGTGGATTATGGAGGAGACCAGAATGACGATTAATGAATATCAGGAATTGGCAATGACTACTTTAAATCCTGAACTAAGTAAAAGAGAGATATTAATAAATAGTGTAATGGGCTTATGTGGTGAGTCAGGAGAAGTCATTGACATAGTTAAAAAATGGATGGCTCAGGGACATGAATTGGACAAGGAACATTTGGCAAAGGAACTTGGAGATGTAGCTTGGTATTTGGCAGAAGCTGCAACAGCGCTGGATATGTCTCTTGAAGATATTTTTCAAGCAAATATCGATAAATTAAAGATGAGATATCCAGACGGATTTGAAACAAAAAAATCTTTACTGCGCCTTAAAGAAGATATATAACTTCCTGTTTGAGAAAGTGAACAATCGGAACTTCCAAAACTCCTGGATCGACTGCGCGATGATTCAGAAGGGAGAAGAGGCAGAGACTTTCGTAAAGCTTGCGTCGGAAAATCAGTAAAGGTCGGCAAAAGCTTCCAGCCACCACTTCGCCAGCAGCTTATGGCCGAACGGTGTGAGATGGATACCGTCAGGAGTGAGCATTTCTGTGCCGTACTGTTTTTCAGATTTCTGCATTCGTTCCTGAAGAGGCAGGAAAGGGAGTTGATACTGGCGGGCGAGATTTTCAATGGTATTTTCAACTTCCCGGACTTCCGGGAGCCAGTTTAAGTATTCCTGGGGTCGGGAAAAAATAAAGGATCCCAGCAGAAAAACAGAAGAAAGGGAAGCTTCAAGAAGCCTTCGGATCAGAGTGTCGTAGTTGGATGCGAATTCCTGAGCCCGGAGGCTTTTTCCTGTATTTTTTGCGACGCCTATGTCGTTGATGCCGATGAGGATGGAAACGGCAGCGGGGGAAAAGGAGAGGCAGTCGGTCTCCAGGTTCCGGAGGAGAAAGGGGAGGGTGAAGGAGTCATGGCCTTTGTTGATGACAGTAAAGTTGTTGGAAAGCTTTTCGGCAAGAAGTTGTACATATCCGTTTCCGAGTCCGTTGTATTCCGGAATCCATAGCCGTTCGGCGTCCGTGATGCTGTCCCCTAAAAAAACGAAATTTTTCATAAAATTTCTCCTCCTGATTCAAATTTATGGTACACTATGACCATACCAGAAATTGGAGTGAAATACAACAGCCGTAGACTGGCGGATTGGAGAACCATGAGAGAAAACATACTGCGTATCAAGGAAAATATGAAGAAGGTTATTATCGGAAAGGACGAGGTCATGGATAAGATCCTGACAGCGCTGCTTTCCGGGGGACATGTGCTTCTGGAGGATCTTCCGGGCACGGGAAAGACGGTGTTGGCCAAATCTCTGGCAAAGTCCATGAACGGCGAGTTCCGCCGTGTTCAGTTTACTCCGGACCTGCTTCCTTCGGATGTGACGGGACTTCATTATTTTAATCAGAAGGAAGGAGAATTTCAGTTCCGGGAGGGACCGGTGTTTACCCAGATTCTTCTGGCAGATGAGATCAACCGTGCCACGCCGAGAACGCAGTCGAGTCTTCTGGAGTGTATGGAGGAGCGCCAGGTGACGATTGACGGAGAGACGAGAAAGCTGGACGAGGTCTTTTTTGTTATTGCGACGCAGAACCCCATTGAAAGCTCCGGTACTTTTCCGCTTCCGGAGGCACAGATGGACCGTTTCTTCATGAAGCTGTCCATGGGTTTTCCGAGTAAGGAGGAGGAGCTTGCGATTCTGGACCGTTTCCAGATCGAAGAACCTTTGAAAACACTGGAGCCGGTCTGCACGAGAGAGGAAATTCTTGAAGCAATGGAGGAGATCCGGAAAATCTATGTCCATCCGGAGATCAAGAAATATCTGGTGGATCTTGCGGAGGCTTCCCGTCAGGACGGGGAACTTCTTTCCGGTGTAAGTCCCAGAGGAACACTGGCCCTCTTTAAGGGAATCCGGGCTTATGCATGGCTCAAAGGCAGAGATTATGTGGTTCCTGAGGATGTGAAGGCGCTGGCTGTTCCGGTGCTGGCTCACCGTCTGGTGTTGGCAGGAGCCGGCGATACGGATGCAGAGCGGAGAATCATGGAGGAAATCTTAAAGCGTGTGGAAGTACCTGTGGAGGACTGGAAGAAAAAATGAAACTGATCCTTATCTTAGGGGTGGCTTTTCTGCTTCTTTTTCTTCTGGAAAGGGGCTATCGAAGGTTTTGGAGTAAGGATCTTCATGTAGAAGTTCATTTTCAGTCTTATCCGGCCAGAGAGGGAGAAGAAGCCTGCCTGACAGAAATCATTGAAAACAGAAAAATTCTTCCGATCCCTATGCTTCAGGTGGAATTTCTGCTGGATCGGAGTCTTGGGATCGATGAAGAGGAAAACGCCTCGCTTTCCGACCGTCTGTATAAAAGGGATGTTTTTTCTGTATCCTTTTATCAGAAGATCAGCCGGACAATCCCACTGAAATGCCGGAAAAGAGGGTATTATCACATCGGAGAAGCCAATCTGGTTGCAAGAGGCCTCCAGATGGAGAAAAATTATTACAAGGATCTTCCGCAGGATACCTTTCTTTATGTCTATCCGGGGGATGTTCCTATTGACCGGCTGAAGCTTCCCATGCACCGGCTGGGCGGACTGCTGGAAGGAAGACGTGGAATGGTGGAAGATCCCTTTGCTTTTGCGGGGATGCGGGAATATGATGGCACGGATCCTATGAACCGCATCAATTGGAAGGCTTCGGCCCGTTCCGGAAACCTGATGGTAAATCTTCAGAATTCCACCTATTCGCCCCGGGTGGCCTGCTTTGTGGATGTGGAGGATGTGACCATGTGGAAACATATGGAGATTCACGAGGAGGCCATCCGTCTGGCAGCTTCCCTTTTGCGAAGCGTTCTGAAAAAGGGCATTCCGGCTTCTCTCTATACGAATGGAGAAGATCTTCTTTCCGGCAGTCTGGTCCAGGTACCGGAGGGCAGCGGACGGGGACAGACGGAGAAGGTCAACCGTTCGTTGAGCCGTCTGGATCTGAATGCAAAGAAACGGCCAGGTCCCATTTATTCCGAGCTTCTGAAAGCGGAGCAGGAGCTGACTGGTACGCAGCAGGTGGTGGTCCTGATCACAGAAAACCAGAGCAGGGAGCTTCAGGATACTGTCCGTAAAATGGCAGTAAAGGGAGCGAGTTTCCTGTGGCTGGGCGTTTTCTATAAAAAAGAAGGCTGGTCCAGCCCGAATATTCACGGCGTAGACTATCTGAAATGGGAGGTGGAGCATGAAGGATAAAGAACTTCGGATCTACGAGATCCTTTACGGAGGCATCTGTATGAGCCTTCCCATCTTTCTCTGCCCGGGAGAACTTTCTCTCTGGCGGCTTCTGCTTCCCATGGCGGCGGCCTTCTGCCTTTACGAGGCGGCCCTCAGGAGAAAAAGCATTCTCCTTTACCTTTTGATCTGGATTGCTTTTGGGGCAGCAGCCTTTGAGGCGGGACGGGATCTCATTGAGAAAGCCTGCCTCACAGGTAGTATCATTTTTGGTGGTGCTGCCTGTTTTTACGGGCGCTGGAAGGGCGATTACCTGTTCTTAGGCGGCCCGGCGCTCCCGATGCTGGCGGTGCCTGCGGTGGCTTATCTCATCGCTCATGTGGAAAAAATGGACTACATCAAAGGCCGGGTGTGCATTTTTGCGGCGCTGGTCATTCTCTTACAGATTTTCTGTGGAAACCGGGAGCGGCTTTTGATTTACCTTAAAGAGAATGAAACGCTGCACCGTTTTCCGAAACGGCGTCTGGAAAAAAGAAACCGTCATGTCATGATTTTTTTCGGCGTCTTTCTGACTCTGGCTATGATCGTGGCTTACTGGAAAGCGCCGGCGGACCCGGAATTCACCAAGTCTGAGAATACGCCGGATATGACCGTTACCATGGAGCAGTTTGAACCATCCGGCGGCATGGAGATGGATCTGTCCGGACTTCTCGGTGACGATGAGGTTTACGAACCGCCAGCCTGGGTAACAGCGCTGGAGAATATCCTTTATTATGTGGTGACAATTGCGCTGATCGCAGGCTTTATCGCATTGGTTACATTGACGGTTTGTAAGCTTCTGAAAGCCTATCGGAACCGTTACGAAAAATGGACGCCGGAGAAAAAGACAGAGGGCGGCGATGTGACGGAGAGTCTGGCTCCTCCAAAGATCGTCCTCCCGAAATTTTTCAGGAAAAAGACAGCTTCAGAACAGATCCGGAAATATTATCGGAAATGGGTCATGGGAGGACCGGGACAAACGCCTGGAAACACCAGTACGCCCGAGGAAGCGGAAGAAACAGCCGGTGTAGCCGATACAAAAGCACATCAGATCTATGAGAAAGCCCGCTACAGCCGGCAGGAGTGTACGGCAGAGGAAGTGGTTTATTTGAAAAAACGGAATTGATACAGGAGGAACTTTATGATTTATACAGGATGTCATCTTTCTTCATCCAAGGGCTTTGAGGCTATGGGGAAAAATGCCCTGAAGCTTGGAGCGGACACTTTTGCTTTTTTTACAAGGAATCCAAGAGGCGGAAACGCCAAAGCCATCGATCCCGATGATGCTGCCCGTTTCCGGAAACTGGCAGCAGAGCATCATTTCGGAAAACTGGTTGCCCATGCACCCTATACGTTAAATCCCTGTGCGGCAAAGGCGGAGGTTCGTGATTTTGCATTCCGGGCCTTTCAGGAGGATCTGGAACGGATGGAATACATACCGGGAAACTATTATAATTTTCATCCCGGAAGCCATGTGGGACAGGGGGCAGAAAAAGGGATCGAGCTCATTGCAGAGCTTCTGAATCAGTCTTTGAAAGAAGAGCAGAGCACCACAGTGCTTCTGGAAACCATGGCGGGAAAAGGAACGGAGGTTGGCCGGAGCTTTGAAGAGCTTCGTGCGATCCTGGATCGGGTGGAATTAAAGGAAAAAATGGGCGTCTGCCTCGATACCTGTCACGTCTGGGACGGGGGCTACGACATTGTGGATCACCTGGATGAGGTGCTGGAAGAATTTAACCGGGTCATTGGACTCAAATACTTGAAAGCAATCCACAGCAATGACAGTTTAAATCCGCTGGGAGCACACAAAGACCGGCATGCAAGGCTTGGAGAGGGCTGCATCGGGCTGGAAGCCTTTCAACGAATTGCTTCTCATCCAAAGCTTCAGGGGCTGCCATTTGTCATGGAAACACCGAATGACGATGCAGGCTGGGCAAAAGAGATTGCCATGATGAGAGCTTTTGCCGATGCCATGCCGGAAACCTGAAAAATGGACACAAAACAGAAAGGAAGATAAGACAGATGGAACGAGAGATAAAAGAAGATAAAATGCTGGAATTTCAGTATGTGATCAAAGATGAAACCGGACTTCATGCAAGACCGGCCGGAATGCTGGCGAAACTGGTCAAAGATGCGGACTGTGCTGTGACCATCGCAAAAGGAGATAAGTCTATTGATGCAGGAAAACTCATTGCAGTCATGGGTCTTGGGATTCATAAAGGTGATGAGATCACAGTCAGTGCGGATGATGAAGAAGTTCTGGCAAGGCTGAAAGAGTTTTTTGAAACTTATCTGTAGCGAAGCGGATTGCGAATGTCCGCTTTACAAATCATTCCCACAAATTGTAACGTACATTTTGCAGAAAGGCTTTTTCAAACACACTCTGGCAGACAAAAGGGATTTACTGAGAAATAAGTAAAGCATTGCGTGAGGGAGGGAGAACCATGGAACAGTACCAAGGCCGGATTATCGTACAGAAGATTGCTATCGGGCGGATCTGGTTTTACACGAAGGAAGAACAGAGTGTAAAACGATACAAGGTAGAGGATACGGAAAAAGAATGGGATCGTTATGAGGCGGCGAAAGATGAAGCGGTCCGGGAACTGAACGGGCTGAAGAAAAAGGCTGTCCGGGAGCTTGGAGAGATCAATGCCGCGATTTTTGAAGCCCATGCCATGATGCTGGAGGACCGGGATTACAGTGATTCCGTAAAAAATATCATTGAAACGCAGAGTGTCAACGCAGAATATGCGGTAGCTGCTACAGGAGATAACTTTGCCCGGATGTTTTCCGGCATGGAGGATGAATATTTCCGGGCGAAAGCAGAGGATGTACAGGATATTTCCGAACGGGTCATCGGTATCCTGAGCGGCAGACGAAAGAAAAAAAGAATGGAACAGGAGCCGGTAATTGTGGTTGCAGAAGATTTGGCACCCAGCGAGACCGTTCAAATGGACAAATCTCAGGTGCTTGGTTTTGTGACCAGGCAGGGTTCCAGCCAGTCTCATACGGCCATCCTTGCCCGGACGATGAATCTGCCTGCCCTTATCGGAATTCCGGTAAAGGCGGAATGGGACGGAAAACTGGCAGCTATTGACGGGATAAACGGGATTCTGTATGTGGATCCCGATGAAGAAACGCTGGAAAAAATGCAGCTTCTTCAAAAAGAAGAACAGGAGCGGCAGCGTCTTCTGACGGAATGGAAAGACCGGGAGACCGTGACGAAAAGCGGACGGAAAATCCGCCTCTGTGCCAATGTGGGGAGCATTGCAGATGTAGCGGGTGCTCTTCAGAACGGAGCGGAGGGCATTGGTCTTTTCCGGAGTGAGTTTCTTTTTCTCACGGCAGACCACTGTCCGACGGAGGAAGAACAGTTTCAGACCTATCGGCTGGCAGCGGAAATGATGGCCGGAAAAACAGTCATTATCCGGACAATCGATATCGGAGCGGATAAACGGGCTGCTTATATGGAAAAAAAACCGGAACCGGGAAAAGAAGACAGCTCGCTCTATCTGGAGGAAGAGACCAATCCGGCCATGGGACTTCGGGGAATCCGGCTTTCTCTGGAAAAAAGAGAGCTTTTCAAGACACAGCTCCGGGCAATCCTCCGGGCGGGAGCCTTTGGCGAGATATCCGTTCTTTATCCCCTGATCGCTTCTGTAGAGGAATTTCGCAAAGCGAAAGCACTTTTGGCAGAAGTGGAGGAGGAGCTGAAAGCACTCGGGATCCCCTTTGGAAAGGTCCGCCAGGGCGTTATGATCGAGACGCCGGCAGCTGCCATTCTGAGTGATCTTCTGGCAGAAGAAGCAGAATTTTTCAGCATCGGTACCAATGATCTTTCTCAGTACACGATGGCAGTGGACCGGGAAAATCCGCGGACGGAGGAGTATTTCGATCCGCACCATCCTGCACTTTTAAGACTCATCCGCTACACGGTGAAGAATGCAGGAAAAGCAGGAATCCCGGTCGGGATCTGTGGAGATCTGGGAGGCGATGAAACGCTGACAGAGTTTTTTGTAAAAGAAGGAGTGGATGAACTTTCCGTGCCGCCATCCAGGATCCTTCCACTGAGGGAAAAAATAAAGAATTTGGATTAAAGTGAAAAGGAAGGAATTTTATAAAATGAAAACGTTTCAAATCAGCGAAGATATCAAGAACGTATCCAGAGTCGGACTTGGCTGTATGCGTCTGACAGAAAAAAAGACAGATCAGGAGGTCCGTGCGATCGTGGACACTGCCCTGGAAAACGGCATCAATTTTTTTGACCATGCAGATATTTATGCGGCAGGAGAGGCGGAAGCAGCTTTCGGAAAGATTTTGACACCTTCTCTTCGGGAGCAGGTGGTGATCCAGACCAAATGTGCCATCCGTCCGGGAATCTGCTTTGATTTTTCAAAAGAGCATATTCTGAGGTCGGTAGATGACAGCCTGAAACGACTGAATACCGAGTATGTGGATCTCCTGCTTTTGCATCGGCCGGATGCACTGATGGAGCCGGAAGAGGTGGCTGAAGCCTTTGATACCCTGAAAGAGCAGGGAAAGGTTCGGGCCTTCGGTGTGAGCAATCACAATCCCATGCAGATCGAACTGTTAAATCAGGCAACAAAAGGGGCCGTTAAAGTCAATCAGATCCAGTTTTCTGTAGCCCATTGTCCGACGATCGATGCAGGACTGAATGTCAATATGTATAAAAACGAAAGCTGTGACCGTGATGGCAGTGTTCTGGAATACTGCCGCCTGAAAAATATCACAGTCCAGGCCTGGTCCCCCTTCCAGTACGGCATGTTTGAGGGAATCTTCATCGGGAGTGAGAAATATCCGAAACTGAATGAAGTCCTGAACCGTCTGGCCGAAACATACGATACCACACTCAATGGCATCGCGGTAGCCTGGATTCTCCGTCATCCGGCAGGGATCCAGCCCATTGTCGGAACCATGAATGAAAAACGCCTGGCAGATATTGCAAAGGCTGCGGATCTCGTGCTTACGAGAGAAGAGTGGTATGAATTATATATGGCAGCAGGAAAGATGCTGCCGTGATCCTGCCCTATATCAAAGTCTGCCCGCAGGAGATTTTGCGTTGTGGGAAAGCAGAGAAAGACAGATTCTGAAATAAAAAAACTCCATGGAATCAGGCAAGATACCACCTGATCTCCATGGAGTTTTATTTTTAGCGTTTTTCCGGTTCCGGATAATCCACGCCGAAGGTTTCAACGGTCATGGACTGGATCTTCTGCTCGTCCAGCGGGCGGTCGCTGTAATCGGTGTCGGTATTAGCGATCTTGTTTACGACATCCATGCCCTCGGTGATTTTTCCGAAAGCGGCATAAGCGCCATCCAGATGCGGAGCAGCCTTGTGCATGATGAAGAACTGGCTTCCGGCAGAGTCGGGATGCATGGCTCTTGCCATGGAAAGAACGCCTGCCTCATGCTTCAGGGAATTGTTGAAGCCGTTCTGGGCGAACTCACCTTTGATGCTGTAGCCCGGGCCGCCCATGCCGGTTCCATCCGGGCAGCCGCCCTGGATCATGAAACCGCTGATGACGCGGTGGAAGATCAGGCCGTCATAGAAGCCCTTTTTCACCAGGCTGATGAAATTGTTTACGGTGTTGGGAGCAATCTCAGGATAAAGCTCCGCTTTCATAATGTCGCCATTGGTCATGGTAATGGTAACGATCGGATTCTGTGCCATAATATAATCTCCTTTGTTGAATATTCTGTGGCTATTATAATCTTTTTCCGGGCGGATGGCAAGCTGACAGAAGCGCTTTACGGATTTTTCATAATCGGATAAAATATAGGTGCGGTGTGCCAGTGGAACACGTTTAGCACCGACCGAAGCGGAGAACTTGCTGGAGCTGCTTTGCAGCGGAGCAATTCGCAGGCATCCGTTCACAGAAATGAATGGATCAGTATACAAGGAGCAGGATCATGAAAGAAAAAGATTTTCGTAAGGACTGTTTACTCACAGATTCGCCGGTTCTTGCCAGGCAGACAGCAGCCAGAGGCCTGCCGGTGATTTATTATGAACGTCCCGGAGCAGAGCCGGTCTATGAGGCAGACTATACCGTGCAGAGTCTGGATGATCTGGATGAGCTCTTTTTTCAGAGAGTCTATGAGAGACATTATGGGCTTCCCTGGTGTATCGGTGAGACAGAACGGTTGAAAATACGGGAAAGTACGGAAGAAGATGTGGAAAAACTGCTGGAGCTTTTCTCAGATGCGGAAGCGGTGCGCTGGCTTTTTGATGAGGAAAAGGAGAACTATTCCCGGGAAGAGCAGCGGGAAAAGCTGGAAGCTTATGTCCGGAACCGCTATGCCTTTTTCGGATATGGTTTCTATTCCGTCCTTTTGAAAACAACAGGTGAACTGGCAGCCTGGGCAGGGTTTCAAGAACGGGAATATCATGGGAAAACGGTGCTCGAATTCGGCTATCTTACGGCTGCGGCATTCCGGAAACAGGGGATTGCCACGGAAGCGGCGGGGATTCTGGTCAGAGAGATGGAAGAACTTACCGGGGAAACACAGGCGTATCTGTTCTGTCATCCGGATAACCAGCCCTCCAGAAGGACGGCGGAGAAGCTCTGTGCGCTCTATCCGGAGCATTTTCAGACAGTTGTGGATCAGGAGAAGGCTGACAGTCGGAAATTATGAGATTATTTTGACGAAACAGGCGTTTTTTTACACAAACGGCATGGTAAAATCCGAATGTTTGCTTTACAAGAGAGAAAGCATTCGGTATAATTTAAGCGTATGGATAAAAAAACTTCTGTCCGTACGGTATTTGTATGATAAAAAAGATTGATATGACAGAAAGAAGAAGGTGCCAATGGACAAGACAATGACCATCTGTTTTACCAATAACAAAGGAGGCAGTGGCAAATCCACTACCTGCTCCAATCTGGGAGCAGCCATGGCCAGAGCCGGGAAAAAAGTACTTCTGGTGGATGGGGATATGCAGCTGAATCTTTCCCTTTCCTTTTTTTCCGAGGATAAAGTGCTGGAAATGGCGGCAGGAGAGAAAAATCTCTATTATGCCATCGGAAAACAGCAGGATCTTACAGATTTTATTGTGCATACGGCTTATCCGAACCTGGATTTGATCCCATCTTCTACGCTGATGAGTTCCATTGAGTACGAGCTTTTCACGAAATGGCAGAGGGAATTGATTCTGCGAAAGTGCCTGCAGAAGATCAAAGATTCCGGCGTTTATGACTATATCCTGATTGATGCGCCGCCTACACTCGGCGGCTGGGTCATGAATATTCTCTGTGCCTCAGACCGGGTCATCATTCCTGTGGAAGCCAGTCCCTGGGGGATGTTCGGGCTGGCAAACATGTTTGATTTTCTCAATGATGTAAAACAGATCGCACCGGAGCTCATGGTCATGGGTGTGGTTCTTACGAAGGTAGATACGAGAAAGAATTATTTCAGACAGACCATGGAAACCTTTCAGGAAATGCCGGACATTCATCTGTTTGACACGCTGATCCGTGTAGACAGTTCTATCGAGTGGTCACAGGACAGCAGTGCCCCGGTGGTGGAGTTTAAAAAGAGCAGCAGAAGTGCCGGTGAATATATGGAATTAGCCAAGGAGGTAATGGAGTATGGCAGTAGGTAAAGCAAGTTTAAAACGGGCGGCAAAAGCGGCAGAAACGGAAGTGAAGACGGAGAAGATTCCGGTTTCCGAAAAGGAAGCACCGGAAAAAACAGAAACCGTTACAGAGACCGCTGCAAAGGTACAGGCAGCCGCAGAGCCGGAGAAAGAAAAAAAGGCGGAGCCGTCAGAAGTGAAACCGAAGAAGAGCAGCGTTTCCAGAAAGACAAAAGCCGCAGCAGAAACATCTGCAGCAGCGGAAAAAACCAAGACAACACGGAAAAGAAAACCGGAAGCAGCCAAAACAGCAGAAACCAAAACAACAGAAGTAAAAGCTGACACAACAGAGAAAAAGCCGGAAACGAATCATATTCCTTTTACGAAGGAACTGCCGGTCTATCTTCTGTAAAACGGATGTGAGAGGATTTCTCAGTTGGTTTCACGTTGTTTTGTGTGAAATTCCTTGCGGTTTGAGAAGGATTATGCTATAATTATGTTAATTATGTAACGATTCACAATCCATCACCAAAAGAAAAAACGGGGGAAACAAAAGCTGTCCCGGAGGATAGCAGAAGGGGTAAAGGTATGCATAGTTTTGACATTAAAACCAAGATTTACTACGGCGACGGTGCGCTGGACCGCCTGACTCAGATACCGTACAAAAAAGTCATGATCATCACAGATCCGTTCGTGGTGCAGAGCGGTATGGTTATGATGATCACCAGCCGCCTGGATGAGGCAAAGATTGAATTTGAAGTATTTAAGGATGTCGTTCCAGACCCACCCATTGATAAAGTGGTAGCCGGAGTGAAAGCAGTCATGGATTATAAGCCTGAGGCTATCGTGGCAGTGGGCGGCGGTTCTGCCATTGATTCCGCCAAAGCGATCCGTGAGTTTGCTTCCCGGGTAGGCGGACTGGACAATATTGCCCTTATTGCAGTTCCGACTACCAGTGGAACCGGATCAGAGGTAACCTCTTTCTCTGTGATCTCAGATCCGCAGGAGCAGAGAAAATATCCGCTGGTTTCCGACAGCCTGCTTCCGACAGAGGCAATCCTGGATGCGGAACTCACCCGTTCGGTTCCGCCTTCTATTACTGCTGATACCGGAATGGATGTCTTTACGCATGCACTGGAAGCCTATGTCAGCACCCAGAGTACAGAGTTTTCAGCAGCTCTTTCCGAGAAAGCCATTGAAATCTGCGGAACCTTCCTTCTCAGAGCTTATCTAGACGGAAACGATACGCATGCCAGAAAGAAGATGCATATCGCTTCCTGTCTGGCCGGTCTTTCCTTTAATGCTGCTTCTCTTGGGATCAACCACAGCCTGGCACACCAGCTGGGAGCTCATTTCCATATTCCTCACGGAAGAGCCAACGCCATGCTGCTTCCTCACATCATTGAGTACAACAGCATGATCTCCAAGAACAGCCGGAGCCAGAAGACCTATCCGCGCCAGGTAGAGAAGTACTGCACGATCGCAAGACTTCTTGGCGTACAGAACTTCAACACTGTGACCACGATCCGTGCCCTGGTAGCCTGGGTACAGTTTATGCTCCGGGAGATGGATATTCCCTTAAGTATTTCCCAGACCGGAAAATGCACCAGAGCAGAATATTTCAAAGCGATCCCGGATATGGCAGAAGCAGCTCTTCAGGATGCCTGCACTCCAACCAATCCGAGACAGCCATCCAAAGATGACATCATGGAGATTTACGAAAAACTCTGGTAAGAAAATCAGACCTGACTGCACAGCTCCCCCTGTTCAGTCAGGTTTTTTTGTATCAGAAAGTTCCAACATCCAATAGAACTCTCTGTTATGCCGAAAGCCCTTCGGACAGTCTCTTTTTTTCAATCAGTCACTACCAGTGCCGAATCCCAAACTTCGTCAGGCTCCATGTGGAGTCAGGGCAAACCTTACTAAATCTTTTGATTTTCCAATCCACATAATAGTCACAAAGCATTTTTTCTACAAAAAAAGTAAAAATTCCCACCAGTATAAAAACTGCACAAAAAGCATATAATAAACTTGGATAAAGTGAATAAAAAATAAAAAACACTCAAAAAACACTTGTCAAACTATCCAATTGGTGCTACTATAAAGCCATCAACCGGTAACGTTACCGGAAACGTTACTGACAACGTTCCCGAAACGTTCCAGTCGGCACTAATTATCTATCTAATTATGAAAGAAAGAGGGATTTCAAAATGAAAAATTTAAAGAAAATCACAGCACTTGGACTTTCAGCAGCCATGGTAATGAGCATGGTTCCGGCAACACTGGCATCTGCAGATGAGGAAACAGGAAAGGTTTACTATCTGAACTTCAAACCGGAGCAGGCTACACAGTGGGAAGATCTGGCAGCAAAATACACCGAGGAGACCGGCGTACAGGTAGACGTAGTTACCGCAGCTTCCGGAACCTATGAATCCACTCTGAAATCTGAAATGGCAAAGGCAGAGGCACCGACCCTGTTCCAGGTAAACGGTCCTGTTGGTCTTGCTACATGGAAAGATTACTGCTATGACCTGAAAGACAGTGAGATTTACAAACATCTGAAGAGCGATGATTTCGCACTGAAGAACGATGACGGTTCCGTACAGGGTATCGCTTACGTAATCGAGACCTACGGTCTGATCTACAACAAGAAACTTCTGAACGATTACATGGCAACGGACGGAGCAGTGATCTCCTCTGTTGACGAGCTCAACAATTTTGAAACTCTGAAAGCAGTAGCAGATGACATCCAGGCAAAGAAAGATGATCTGGGAATCGAGGGAGCTTTCGCTTCTACCGGTTTTGATTCTTCTTCCGACTGGAGATTCAAGACACATCTGGCAAACCTGCCGATCTACTATGAGTACAAGGCAGATGGCATCAACTCTACCGATGCGATCAAAGGAACCTACCTTGACAACTACAAACAGATCTTCGATCTTTACATCACAGATTCCACCTGTGAGCCGACTGTACTTTCCAGCAAGACCGGTGAGGATGCAGCTTCCGAATTCGCACTTGGCGAGGCTGTCTTCTATCAGAATGGTACCTGGGCATACAATGATATCAAAGATAACGAAGTAGCAGATGAAGATCTGGGTATGCTTCCGATCTACATTGGTGTAGAAGGAGAAGAGAATCAGGGTCTGTGTACCGGAAGTGAGAACTACTGGTGCGTAAACAACAAGGCATCTGAGGCTGACATTCAGGCAACTCTGGACTTCATGAACTGGGTAATCAGCAGCGATGAGGGAAGAACCTCTCTCTCCCAGGATATGGGCTTTGTAACTCCGTTTGATACCTTCACAGAAGAGTATCAGGCACAGAATCCGCTTGTAACCGCAGCAAACGAGTACATCGATGCAGGTAAAGAGTCTGTTGCATGGTGCTTCACCACAATGCCGTCTGAGAACTGGAAAAACGGCGTGGGTAGTGCACTTCTTGAGTATGCACAGGGAACTGGCGACTGGGATGCAGTGAAGACCGCATTTGTTGACGGCTGGGCAGCTGAGTATGCAGAGCAGAATGAGGGAGCAGCAGAGGATGCTACAGAGGCAGCTTCTGAGGCAGATACCGAAGCAGCTTCTGAGGCAGCTACAGAGACATCTACAGAGGCAGATACCGAAGCAGCTGAAACTGAGACCGAGACAGCAACTGAGGCCGCATAAGCAGCAATGAAAAAAGGGGCGGGCGAGAGATCGCCTGCCTTTCTTTTGCCAGATAGGAAACTTCCCCGGGTTTCCTATCCGGCAAAAACCTTAAGACTGGAAAGGTGAGATTATGGAAAAAGCAATCAAGAGATATTTTCCGATCTTCGTGCTTCCTACGATGATCGCATTTACACTGGGATTTATCATTCCATTTGCAGAAGGTGTATACCTGTCCTTCTGTAAATTCACAACGGTTAATGATGCAAAATTTATTGGACTTTCCAACTATGGCAAAGTATTCAAAGACAGTACCTTTGTACACGCATTCTGGTATACGGCAGCCTTTACGGTAGTCAGTGTGATCCTGATCAATGTACTGGCGTTTGCAGTGGCACTGCTTCTGACAAAAGGCATCAAAGGAACCAACGTTTTCCGTACCGTATTTTTCATGCCGAACCTGATCGGCGGTATCGTGCTTGGTTACATCTGGCAGCTGCTCTTAAACGGCATCCTGATGAAATTCAGCCGTACGCTGACGTATTCCTCCACCTTTGGTTTCTGGGGACTGGTCATTCTGATGTGCTGGCAGCAGATCGGTTATATGATGATCATCTACATTGCCGGTATCCAGAATATCCCGGGAGAACTGATCGAGGCAGCCGAGATCGATGGAGCCACCAAAAGACAGGTCCTGAAGAGTGTTACCATTCCCATGGTAATGCCGTCCATCACCGTCTGCACCTTCCTGACACTGACCAACTCCTTCAAGCTCTTTGACCAGAACCTGGCGCTGACCAATGGTGAGCCGTCCAAGATGTCTGAGATGCTTGCACTGAATATTTTCAATACCTTCTACGGCAGAGCCGGTTATGAAGGCGTGGGCCAGGCGAAAGCAGTGATCTTCTTCATTCTGGTTGCAGCGATTGCCCTGACACAGAACTATCTGACCAGAAGAAAGGAGGTTCAGCAGTAATGGAAAAGAGAAAAACGAAACACGGTGCACTGCTGACAACGATTTTCAGCATCATTTCCGTAGTCTATATGTTCCCCATCCTGCTGGTTCTGATGAACTCCTTCAAGAAGAAGGCATACATCAGCCGCAAACCCTTTGCTATCCCCAGTGGAAAAATGTATGTGGGACTGGACAACTATTTCCGCGGCGTCAAACAGGCAAACTTTTTCGAAGGTGCCAAATGGAGCCTGGTCATTACCGTTGGTTCTGTATTCCTGATCCTTCTGTGTACCTCCATGTGTGCTTGGTATATCGTTCGTGTGAAAAGCATTGTTACCAGCGCAATTTATTATCTGTGCCTGTTTGCTATGATCGTACCGTTCCAGATGGAGATGTTTACCCTGTCAAAGCTGGCAAACACTCTGAAGCTGAACACTCCCTGGGGACTCTGGATCATCTATCTTGGCTTTGGCGCCGGTCTTGCGGTCTTCATGTTTACCGGCTTTGTCAAATCCATTCCGCTGGAGATCGAGGAAGCGGCTATGATCGATGGCTGTAACCCGCTGCAGACCTTCTTTGGCGTGGTACTTCCGATCATGAAACCGACCTGCGTGACCGTAGCGATCCTTCAGACCATGTGGATCTGGAATGACTATCTGCTTCCTTATCTGGTACTGGATCTGAAAAAATATACCACCATTCCGATTGCTGTTCAGTATCTGAAAGGCGGTTACGGTTCTGTTGATATGGGAGCTATGATGGGTGTACTGGTTCTGGCGATCATCCCTATTATTGTGTTCTATCTTTTCTGCCAGAAATATATTATTGAAGGCGTTGTGGCAGGAGCTGTAAAGGGCTGATTTTTTGCAGAACGGATTTTTTCCTTGCAAAGGATAAAGGATTTGATTATACTTAAAATTTGGAAAAAGAGTTGGAGGATAAATTATGAGAGCATGTGGAATGTTGCTTCCTGTTTCGAGCCTTCCGTCTCCCTATGGTATCGGAGCATTTTCAGAGAGCGCATATCGTTTTGTAGACACATTAAAGGAAGCCGGACAGAAATACTGGCAGATCCTGCCGTTGGGACCCACCAGTTACGGGGATTCTCCGTATCAGTCATTTTCCACCTTTGCTGGAAATCCTTATTTTATCGATCTGGATCAGCTGATCAAAGAAGGACTGCTTCTGCAGGAAGAGTGTGATGCCTGTGATTTTGGCAGTGATCCCAGATATATCGACTATGGAAAACTGTACGGATCCCGTTTTACTCTGCTGAAAAAAGCTTATATCCGCAGTCTGGAAAAGCCGGAAGAAGCTTTTGAAGTATTCAAAAAAGAAAACAGCGAGTGGGTCGGAGAATATGGTCTTTATATGGCTGTAAAAAAACACTTCAACAGTGTGAGCTGGAATCAGTGGGATGAAGATATCCGGAACCGGGAAGAGAAGGCCATGGAGCATTACCGTGAGCTGTGCCGGGAGGAGATCGACTTCTACGCCTGGCTGCAGTATGAGTTTTATACCCAGTGGGGAGCACTGAAGGATTACGCCAACCAAAATGGAATTCAGATCATCGGTGACATTCCGATTTATGTGGCTTTTGACAGTGCGGACACCTGGGCTGCACCGGAGATGTTCCAGTTTGATGAGAAAAACGAACCGAAGGCTGTGGCAGGCTGCCCGCCTGATGGTTTTTCCGCTACAGGTCAGCTGTGGGGCAATCCTCTTTATGATTGGGAATATCATAAAAAGACAGGTTATCAGTGGTGGATCCGCCGGATCGAGTACTGCTTTAAACTCTATGATATCGTACGTATCGATCATTTCCGTGGTTTTGACGAGTATTATTCCATTCCTTACGGGGATGAGACCGCAGAATTCGGGCACTGGGAAAAGGGACCGGGTATCGATCTTTTCAATGCATTGAAAGAAGCACTGGGAGAGGTTCCCGTTATTGCGGAGGATTTGGGATTTCTGACACCAACGGTTCTTCAGCTGGTAAAAGATACCGGTTATCCGGGTATGAAGGTGCTGGAGTTTGCTTTTGATTCCAGAGAAGAGAGCGATTACCTGCCGCACACTTATCCGAGAAACTGTGTGGTTTATACAGGAACGCATGACAATGAAACCGTCAGCGGCTGGTACAAGGAACTGAATGATCAGGATCGGAAATTTGCGGATGATTATCTGAATCTTTATGGAAGAAAAGAAGAAGAGATCCCCATGGAATTTGTCCGTGCGGCTCTGTCCAGTGTGGCTGATACGGCGATCATTCCGGTACAGGACTATCTTGGACTGGGAAAAGAAGCACGGATTAACACTCCGTCCACGCTTGGAAATAACTGGAAATGGAGAATGCTGGAGGGAGAGATCACTCCGGAACTGACAGCTAGGATTCGCCGGATGACCAAACTTTACGGTCGTCTTGCATAAAAAATTTAGAGTTCACTAACAGAGAGTCTCCGCCTGGCTGGAACAAAAGCCGGGCAGAGACTTTGACTGCATAAGAAGAAAATAGAACTGTGACCCTGCAAAACAGTTATGAAAAAACGGAAAAGAGGTGAAGGCATGGAGAGTATTACGATCAAGGATGTGGCACGGATCTGCGGCGTGGGAGTCAGTACGGTTTCCCGCGCGATCAACAATCATCCAGATATCAATCCGGAGACAAAGGAAATGATCATGCAGGTCATCAAGGAAAACCATTATGTTCCAAACAACAGTGCCCGTAATCTGAAACGTTCCGATGCCAGAGCCATTGCCATTTTGATCAAGGGTATCAGCAATCCATTTTTTAACAGCATGATCAAGGTATTTGAAGAAGAGATCCAGAAGAAGAAATATACGCTGGTTCTTCAGCATGTAGATGAGTGGCAGGATGAGACAGAAGTGGCTCTGGAGCTGGAGAAAGAGAAACGGCTGAGAGGAATCGTATTTCTGGGTGGTTTCGCCTCCCATTCTGAGGAGCAGCTGAAAAAGATACCGGTGCCGTTTGTTTTAAGTACGGTAAGTCTTCTGGGAGAAGAATATAAGAATGATTATTCTTTTGTCTCCGTAAATGATGTGGAGGAGAGCTTCCGTATGACGGATTATCTCATCCGGCAAGGACATGAAAAGATCGCAATTCTTTGTTCCAGTGAAAATGATGTGAGTATCGGTGCGCTCCGTCTGGCCGGTTATAAAAAGGCTCTGGAAAGCCATCGGATTCCGGTGGAGGAAAGCAGGATCCGCCATATGGATCCGGAAGTGGATACCTATTCCATAAAGAGCGGTTATAAGCTGACGAGAGAACTTCTGGATGAAGGAGTGGACTGTACAGCGATTTTTGCCCTTTCTGACAGCATGGCCATAGGAGCTGTCCGTGCCCTGATCGATGCCGGGAAAAAAGTACCGGAGGATATTTCGGTAGCTGGCTTTGATGGAACGGAGATGGCTGCTTATTATAATCCGGCCATTACAACGATCCGCCAGCCTGCGGAAATCATGGCAAAAGAGACGATCAAGCTTCTTTTTGACAGTATCAAGAAAAAGACCAAAGTACAGCAGCTGATCTTTGACGGGGAGCTGGTGCCAGGAGAATCGGTAAAAAAGAGAAAGTGAATGAAAAGATCCCGGAAAGCCTGTTTGAAAAGGAAACTTCCGGGATTTTTTTTGTTGCTTTTTGGGCAGATGGAAACCATGCTTGCATTTTTTAGGAAACCATTCAGCGGAGCCGTTGACAAGGTCTGTCAAATGAAATAAAATGGACGGGATACAAAAAGGAACATTTGTCCAAAGCAGGGACAGAGGTTCCGTGCGCCGGGAAGCCTTAGGACTCCCGGACGCGAAAACGATTCAGATGTGTTCTTAACCAGGAGGAAACATGAATATCATTAAAGCAGTAAAACTGGCCTACGAGTACAAGCGTTACGGCGAAGACGGACAGGTGGAAGAAACGCTTCGGGCGGTGGACGGCGTGGATCTGGATGTAAAAAAGGGTGATTTTGTGGCAATTCTGGGTCACAATGGTTCTGGAAAATCAACCTTGGCCAAACAGATCAATGCTCTTCTGGTCCCTACAGAAGGAACTCTTTATGTGGACGGAATGGATACGAAGGATCCGGAAAAGGTCTGGGATATCCGTCAGAGTGCCGGTATGGTTTTTCAGAATCCGGACAACCAGATCATTGGTTCTGTGGTGGATGAAGATGTAGGTTTCGGACCGGAAAACATGGGAATCCCCACGAAAGAGATCTGGGAGCGGGTGGAAGAGAGTCTGCGGTCAGTAGGAATGTGGGAGTATCGCCATTCTTCTCCGAATAAGCTTTCCGGCGGTCAGAAACAGCGGGTGGCAATCGCAGGTGTAGTAGCTATGCATCCGAAATGTATCGTTCTTGACGAGCCGACGGCTATGCTGGATCCCGTGGGAAGAAAAGATGTTATCCGTACCGTACGTGCCCTGAATATGGTGGAAGATGTGACAGTCGTCCTCATTACCCACTATATGGAAGAGGTCATTTATGCGGACAAAGTGATTGTCATGGACGATGGAAAAGTCGTCATGCAGGGAACACCGGGAGAGATTTTTTCTCAGGTGGATACTCTGAAAAAATACCGGCTGGATGTTCCACAGGTGACGCTTCTGGCCTACGAACTGAAGAAAGCCGGACTGGATTTGCCTGCCGGCATTTTGAGTATTGAGGAATTGGTGGATAATTTATGTCAATTAAAATCGAACATGTAAGCCATTTATATGGGGAAGGCGAGGCTTTTGAAAAAAAAGCACTGAATGATGTAACGATGGAGATTCCGGATGGACAGTTCTTAGGTGTCATCGGACATACCGGCTCCGGAAAATCGACGCTGATCCAACATCTGAATGGTCTTCTGAAAGCAACCTCCGGAACGATCTACTATAATAATGAAGATATTTATCAGGAAAATTATGATATGAAAAAGCTGAGAAGCAAGGTTGGACTGGTTTTTCAGTATCCGGAGCACCAGCTTTTTGAAATCGATGTTTTTTCTGATGTCTGCTTTGGCCCGAAAAATCTGGGACTTCCACAGGAAGAGATCGAGGCTCGTGCAAAAGAAGCTCTGGAGCATGTAGGTCTGGGACCGGATTTTTATAAAAAATCACCGTTTGAGCTTTCTGGAGGACAGAAGAGAAGAGTTGCCATTGCGGGAATTCTGGCGATGGAGCCGGAAGTGATCGTTCTGGATGAACCAACCGCAGGACTGGATCCCAAAGGACGGGATGAAATTCTGGATTTGGTGGCAGAACTTCATCAGGTGAGAAAAATCACAGTTGTGCTGGTTTCTCACAGTATGGAGGATGTGGCCAAATACGTAGACAGGCTTATCGTTATGGACGATGGAAAAGTCCGTTTTGACGGAACGCCAAGAGAAGTCTTTTCTCACTATAAAGAGCTGGAAAAGCTGGGACTGGCGGCACCACAGGTCACTTATGTGACCCATGCATTAAAAGAAAAAGGCTGGGATATAGACACAGATGCCACGACTGTGGAAGAAGCGAAGAATGCAATATTAAAAGCCCTGAAGCGCCCGTTAAAAAAGACGGTATCTGAGAAGACAGATCCCGGAAAGGGGGCAGCTTTATGATCCGTGATATCACCATCGGACAGTATTATCCGGCAGAATCCGTGATCCATCGGCTGGATCCCAGAGTGAAGCTGGTCGGAACACTGACCTTTATCATTTCTCTGTTTTTGCACCGTTCCTTTCTGATGTATCTGGTGGCAGCTGTTTTCCTGACCATTGTGATCAAGGCTTCCAAAGTGCCTTTCCGCTTTATGATAAAAGGTTTAAAGGCGATCATGGTACTGCTTCTGATCACCGTGGTTTTCAATATGTTCCTCACGCCGGGAACGCCGTTTATCAGGATCTGGAAGCTGACCCTTACGGTGGAAGGTGTAAAACAGGCCGCTTTTATGGCGATCCGGCTGGCATTTCTGATCGTGGGCTCTTCCGTGATGACACTGACCACCACACCGAATCATCTGACGGACGGTATGGAAAAAGGTCTGGCGCCGCTGAACAAACTCCATGTACCGGTCCATGAGGTTTCCATGATCATGTCGATCGCACTTCGTTTTATTCCGATCCTTCTGGAGGAAACAGATAAGATCATGAAAGCGCAGGAAGCCAGAGGAGCGGATTTTGACTCCGGAAATCTGATCCAGAAAGCCAAGAGTCTGGTTCCTTTACTGGTGCCGCTCTTTATCTCTGCGTTCCGCCGTGCCAATGATCTTGCCATGGCTATGGAAGCCAGAGGCTACCGGGGCGGTGAAGGAAGAACAAAAATGAAGCCTCTGATCTATCAGAAAAGAGACCGGATGGCTTATGGAGTGCTTCTGGGATATCTTGCAGTTATGATCCTTGTGGGACGGTTTGCTCCGTTTTGATCAGCCGGGAAAAGGCGGTTTCCATACTCCGCTGCCTACAGCGGACAGAAGTTATGACTACGGAAAGATGAGGACAGGATATGAAGCGTGTAAAGATCGTGGTGGCCTATGACGGCACCAATTACTGCGGCTGGCAGGTCCAGCCTAACGGCCTCAGCGTACAGGAAGTGCTGGAAAAACATCTTTCGGACCTGCTGGGCGAGGAGATCCGTATCACCGGAGCCAGCCGGACGGACGCGGGAGTCCATGCTTTGGGAAACGTGGCGGCTTTCAATACCAGCGCACGGATGGCGGCGGATCGGATCTCTTTTGCCATGAATACCCGTTTGCCGGCAGATATCCGGATTCAGGAATCCGCAGAGGTTCCGATGGAATTTCATCCACGCTTTGCCAATACGGTGAAAACGTATGAGTACCGGATCTTTAACCGGAAATTCCCGGATCCGACGAAGCGTCTCTATTCCTTTTTTTATCATTATCCTCTGGATGTGGAGAAAATGCAGAGAGCTGCTGCCTATCTTGTCGGCGAGCATGATTTCAAGAGCTTCTGCACGGCAAAACCGGAAGTGACCAATACGGTCCGTACCGTATATTCACTGGATCTGAAACGGGAGGATGATATGATCACCCTCCGGATCCGGGGAAACGGCTTTCTCTATAATATGGTCCGGATCATCACCGGTACCCTGATCCGTGTGGGCGGCGGTTTTCTGGAGCCGGAGGATATCCCGAAGATCCTGGAAGCAAAAGACCGGGGCGCTGCAGGCGAGACGGCCCGCCCGGAAGGACTGACACTGGTGAAAATCGAATATGTATAAAAAGGCTGCAAAGCTGTTTCTATGGAAATGGCTTTGCAGTTTTTTTCTGTCTTTCAGGCGGAAAAACCGTACCTTGTGCGACACCTCTTGCGAAACGGGAGAGTTCCGTTTATACTGAGGACAGTCAAAACAGAAGGAGAAAAAAGCATGCTGAACATAGCCATTTGTGATGACAGCCGGGAGGACCGGAAACGGCTTCGAAAATTTCTCGAAGAGACGGGCTTTCTGGTTTCCATACAGGAATTTGAAAGCGGAGAAGCGCTGCTCCGCCTGGAAGAAACCTTTCCGGTCATTTTCCTGGATATTGATATGAAAGGGATCTCCGGGATCGAGACGGCCCGCCTCCTCCGGAAAAAAGACAAGAAAGCGAAGATTATCTATGTGACGGCCTACGATGACTTCCGGGAGTACGCTTTTTCCGTCCACGCCTTCGCTTACCTTGTGAAGCCTCTGGACGGGGAAAAAATACGGCAGATTTTAAAGGAAGCCATGGAGTACACGGAGGAAGAGGTGGACGTTCTTCTGGGCTTTGAGACGGAGACTGGCTTTCGCAAAATCGGAAGCCGGGATATTCTCTACTTGGAATACCGGAATCGAAAAGTCCGCCTTGTGACTCTGGCGGGAGAGTTCTGGCTGCGGGAAAGCATCGGAGCCATGGAAAAAAGACTGGCGCCCTACAGTTTCTACATGCCACACAAAAGCTTCGTGGTCAATTTTTTCCATGTGAAGAACCTGAAAGGCTACGATATCACGATGTCGGACGGCAGTCTGGTGCCGCTTTCCCAGAAGAAATCATCCGTGTTCCGGGAAGAGCTGGCGGTCTGGCTGTCAGAACAGATCTGAAGGAGGTGCAAAGTGGCCTGGTTGAATCTTTTTTTGCTTATGCTGGAATTTCTGACATTAAGCGTCTGCCAGTATGAGTTCCTTTCCCATAATGAAAGGATGATTTATCTGAAAAAAGGCTGGTATTTTCTCCTGTTTTTTGTGGATTATGCGGCGCTTTTTGCGGCAACCGCTCTGACGGGGGCAGACGGCAGAATACCGGCTACTGTGGGAAATCTGTTGTCGATTCTGGTGATTATTTTCGGGGTGCCGGTGATGGGAGCCATCGGTTTTCACCGGAGGGCGAAAGCGTTGGTGCTGGACGGGCTTTACGGTGTGTTTCTGCTCCTGACGATTCAGGGCGGAATCCTGGCGGCCATGTGGCTTTCGGTCCGACTGGAATTTAGCAGCATTTTGCTCTATGGGAATCTCGCCATGTTTTTGAAATGCCTGTTACTGATTATCGGCACCAGGCTTCTGACCTTTTTTATGGGAAAAAAGCTCAAAGGGAGACTTTCAGGAAAGCAGCTTTTATCCATCCTGATCCTGCCAGGGTTCAGTCTTTTTTATATTACTTCTCTGACGGAAATAAGCGGCGTTTACCTGCAGCTCTACGGGATGGAGCTTCTGACGGCCAATGTTGCGGCGGTCCTTTTGATGAACGTGTACTTTTTCTACCTGCTTTCCCATCTCATCCGCTCCCGGCGGCTGGAGGAGGAGCTGGCGCTTTATCAGCGGGAAAATGAGCTCCGCTACCACTATTATGAGGAGCTGGACCGGAAATACCGGGAGTCCCGGAAGGTGATCCACGATATGAAAAATCATCTGCAGGCCGTGGAGGATCTCTACGCCGGCCAGAAAACAGAGGCTGGGGATCGCTATGTGAAGGATCTCTACCATATGTTAAATGTGCTGGGAGAGAAGCGCTACACAGAAAATCAGATGCTCAACATCATTCTGAATGAGAAAATCCGGGAGGCGGAGGCAAAGGGCATCACGGTGACTGTCCGGGTGGGAGACATCGACCTTTCTGATATCAAGGAGATCGATCTTACCACGATTTTTGCTAATCTTCTGGATAATGCTATAGAGGCGGCGGGGAAGGACGGCAGGCTTTCCATCAAGTTGGATGAGGTCCGGGAGTTCCGGGTGGGCGAGATCCGAAACAGCATCCAGGCGGAGCAGAAGAAAAAGGAAGGCCATATGGGCCTTGGCCTTGGAAATGTCCGCAATACGCTGGAAAAATATCATGGCACGATGAAAATGGAGGAGACGAAAGAAGAGTTTCAGGTGCGGCTGATGCTTCCTATGGAAAAGAGGTGAGAGAATGATTGGAAATATACTGGGAAACGTCATCGGCTTCTTACTGATGCTCGGCGTTCCCCTGGCGGCCTGTATTTATTATTTATGGAGGCGGGACGGCAGAATCTGGATGTTTTTTGCGGGGATTCTGTCCTTTACGGTGTCCCAGCTTCTGATCCGGATCCCGCTCTTACAGTACGCCGGGAAAAAATGGGAGTGGCTGATGCTTCTTCCCTACACAAGCCTGGTGCTCTACTATGGGTTTCTGGGACTGACGGCGGGACTTTTTGAGGAGACGGGGCGCTGGGCGGCCTTCGGATTGATGAAGAGAAGACGGCGAGCCTTAGACTGGAAGGATGCGCTGGCTCTGGGCCTGGGCCATGGAGGCGTGGAAGCGGTCTGGGTGGCGGTGTCCGGTCTTCTGGCTGGAAATCTTGATTTTACTGCGGACGGCAGCCAGGTTCTCTTAGGGGGCGTGGAGCGGCTCTTTGCCATGACGCTTCATGTGGGCTTCAGCTTCCTGATTTTCAAAGGAGTAGAAGAAAAAAAGGCTCGCTGGTGGCTTCTGGCGGTGCTCCTTCACGGACTGACGGATTTTCAGCTGGTTATCGGAAATCTGGCTGTCGTGGAGGGACTCCTGGCTATTGAAGCCGTGGCGGTGCTATTATTGGTGATCCGGTTTGTCCGGAGAGAGGAGAGATCATGATGAAAAAGAGATATGGTTGGAAATTATTAGTTCTGGCAGCGCTGGTGGCCCTTCTGGCTGTGGGCTGCAGCAAGAGCAGCAAGCTTCCCGAGGGTTTTACGGAGGAAGGTGTGAAGACCCAGGCGGAAGCCGATATCAAGCTGGCGGAATCCAATGACTTTGAAGGCTGGAAAGCGCGTTTTGCGGATTCCCTGCAGAGCAGCATCACGGAAGAGGTGTATCAGCCCTATCTGGATATGCTTGCGAAGAAAGGCGACTTTGAATCCTTCGGAAAAACCGCCTTTGTGGGTCAGGAAAAAGAAGGCCAGAAATATGCGGCTGTGATCTATGTGGTCAAGTATGCGGAGGGCGAAATCAAGTATACCGTGGGCTACGACGAGGACATGAAACTAGTACAGTTTGTCGCCCAGTAAACGAGTTTACGGTTGTATGGCCGTACAAAATAAGCTATAATAAAAGACAGCATGAAAACGGGGAGAAGAGCGCTTCTCCCCAAACTTTTATCTGGAGGAAAAGGAGATATGACTGTCTACAAAACAGCAAGAGAAGAGATTTTAAAAGACTGGCAGGCAAACCTGCAGGATTTTGCATCTGAGCATGAATTTCCTGCAGAGGCCACAGAAAGCCTGCAGGATGCTCTGGAGATCATCGGAGCGGATGACCGCCTGTATGCAATCTTCCGCACCTGGGAAGAAAATTACTGGAAAGATCCGGATATGGATTATCAGACACTCTGGGCGACTCTGGAGGCCTTGGATGGAACAGACGGAATCTCCAAATATACGCTGGAGCTTCTTTTTATCATCGGAATCAGCAGACACACCAGAGAACTTTATGAGGAGCAGGGCATCAGCATGGAGATCTTCCACGATTCCATGGCGGATATGCACTGGAAACTTCTGGAGTGCCACAAAATGTATGGCATCTGGGGCACCTTTGTGATCGAATGGTTCCCCTGGTGGTTCCGGCTGAAGCGTTTTGCACTGGGACGTCTGCAGTTTGAACGGATTACTTTTGGAGATGAATATGAAAAAGACGGATTGATTCTTCATAAGGACAGTCCGGTGATAAATGTTCATATTCCTTCCTGCGGGCCGTTGGATCCGGAGGCGTTCAAGGCATCTTATGCAAAGGCGGCGGAATTTTATAAGGAAGAGTTCCAGGATCAGCCGCTGGTCTTTGTCTGCAATTCCTGGCTGCTTTTCCCGGCTCATAAGGAGATCTTGCCGGAATACTCTAATATCCGTGCGTTTATGAATGATTTTGATGTTTATAAGTCAAACGAAGACAACGGAGATCTCTGGAGAATCTATTATGGAGCCGAAGAGAAGGGTTTTGAGAATCTTCCAGAAAACACAGGTCTGGAACGGGCTTATAAAAAGTGGCTGATGGATGGTCATATGGCCGGTTATGCCAGAGGGGTTTATCTGTACCGTCCGGAATAAAGAGGGAATCCATGAACGTTCGGCAGCACAATCACAAGCAAGGGAAACTATCCGCGTAGACATAGGTAAAATGCTTGGAAGAAAATGTGGAAAATGTGGATTTTTCGCTTGACGTGTGGAAAAAAGCTGATATAATAACAGTGTTTGTGTGTTTATGCCTTTTTTCTGTGGATAAAAGGAAGGTTTTTTTCAGAAAATGTGGAAAAATCCCGAAAATCCGCAAAGAAAGTTTCAAAAAAAGGTTGACACACGTGGCAACGTATAATATAATAAATCACTGTGACATAGTTTGTAAACGCATAAGCCAAAGCCCCGGTAATGGCGTTTTACTATAATGCAATGAAAATTTCCAAGGAGGTAAATCCATGAAAACATTTATGGCTAATCCAGCAAAGATTGAGAGAAAATGGTATGTAGTAGACGCTACTGGCATGACCTTAGGTCGTCTGGCTTCTGAAGTAGCAAAGATCCTGAGAGGAAAGAATAAACCGGTATTCACCCCTCATGAAGATACAGGTGATTATGTGATCATCACCAACGCTGAGCACATCAAAGTAACCGGTAAGAAACTGGATCAGAAGATTTACTATCATCATTCTGATTATGTTGGTGGAATGAAAGAGACCACTCTGAGAGAAATGTTGAACAAGAAACCGGAGAAGGTTATCGAGCTCGCAGTTAAAGGCATGCTTCCGAAGGGACCCCTGGGAAGACAGATGATGACCAAACTTCATGTTTATGCTGGTGCTGAGCACAATCATCAGGCTCAGAAACCGGAAACATTAACATTTTAATTAGGAGGTAAGGGAAACAATGGCTAATAAATTCTACGGCACTGGAAGAAGAAAAAAATCCATCGCAAGAGTATACTTAGTACCGGGAACCGGTAAAGTAACCATCAATAAAAGAGATATCGATGAGTATCTTGGTCTTGAGACCCTGAAACTGATCGTTCGTCAGCCGCTGGTAGCAACCGAGACCGCTGATAAATTTGACGTTCTTGTAAATGTACGTGGTGGCGGTACAACCGGTCAGGCTGGTGCCATCCGTCATGGTATCGCAAGAGCTCTTTGCCAGGCAGATGCTGATTACAGACCTGTTCTGAAAAAAGCAGGCTTCCTGACTCGTGACCCGAGAATGAAAGAGAGAAAGAAACCGGGTCTCAAAGCAGCTCGTCGCGCTCCGCAGTTCAGCAAACGATAATCGACTGCTCAGACTATATCAAAAGGTTTACAAAACCCCGGAAAATCAAGGTTTTCCGGGGTTTTCTTATACCTAAACGGGTGACAAAAGTTTGACCTCATTTGACCAAACGAGAGCCGTTTTCACCCGATTTTTAGTGGTTAAATATAGGACAACCGGCAAAAATGGGGTCAAAAAACAGCCTTAGTTGTTAAAAAATAGGACAACCAGAGAGCAATTTCGGGGGTATTTTTGAGGGTGATTTTGGCACTCTCAGACACCGGATTTCAGAGATTCCGGCGATAGAAAGAGCCGTCACTTCACTTTTTATTTTGGAGTGGCGGCTTTTTCTATTTACGCGAGTAATGAGCCGGGCAGATATGCTTGCATATCTATTCGGCGAATACCGCGATAACGAGATTGTTATCTCGTCCAGAAGCAACAGCAACAATCAGAAATACGAGGTATGTCATCATCGTTCCAATTCATCTTCAATACTTTCTTGTAAAAGAAGCGGATTCCTGAATGGTAGTGATTGTATGTTTCCGGAGAAATTCCGGAAAGTCTCTTTTCGGTCAGAAATATATCAACATCATCATTTGTTAATGCATCTATATCCTTGGCTGTGTGGTTCAAAAAATGAGCAACACTGGTACAGTATGCATGAATCGTGGAATCCTTGAGATTCCGTTTATTCGCAGCATATCTAATCTGATTAAAAATTTCTTCGTACATAATAAAATCCTCCATGTAAAGTAAATCGTAAATGTAAAAACACTGCTTACATGGAGGAGCATTAGCATAATAAAACTGCTTGCCAGAAAGGCAACTCAATGGTATTCTTTTCATAGGCAGTGGGGATGTCGTTCCTGTTTGATTGTTGGTTGTGGTGACTTAACAATACTACTTATAGAACTTGGTTTCCACTGCTTTTTATTAACTATGCTTGTTTTTATAGTGAAACCCTCACGAAAGCCCCTCAACAAGTTTGGCAAACCCTCAAGAACTTTGATTATCCTACCAATATCAGGCGGACAACGACGGCGAATGGGGCGAAATTCGGTTCGATTTTGAAAACGGCACAGCCGAGATAGTAAAACTGGCAGATTGGGACACAGTGAAATCTAACGTCTTTGCAAAAACGGCGATCCGGTACATACAGGGATTTCCGGAAGCGGGACTGCTGAAATCTGTGACCGTGCCGTTTTGGAAAGGCAGGGCATAATTACCCGCAGAGCATGACCTTTATACAGAACAGGCCGTCCTGATAGGTAACCGTACTCACCCCGCTGGATTTTTCTGCGATGTGACGGACGGACTGAAGTCCGACGCCGTCTCCTTTTCGCTTGGAGGACTGGAATATGCCACCTATTTCGCGGATGACTCCGTCATAGGTGTTTTCAACCTGAATCAGTGCCAGACTGTTGCCATGCAGATAGGCTGTCAGTTTGATCCTGCGTCTGGCAGGTGCAGTACGCAGGCTGGCTTCCAGCGCATTTTCCAGCAGATTCGAGAGAACCAGACACAGATTGATTTCGTCTACAGGAAGACATTCCGGCAGATCAATCTGCACGGAAAATGGGATCTGCTCCCGCTTCGCAAGTGCACAGTAATACCCGACCACGCCGTCTGCCGCCCGGTTTTCACAGAAATGCAGCTCCAGACTCGGGATTCTGGAAACTGCGCCGGAAAGATAGGCTTTGATCTTTTCAAGATTCCCTTCTTCTGCAAGGGCAGCGAGCTGACATAGCTGGTGGCGCAGATCGTGCCGCGCCTGCCGTGCTTCCTCAATGGAAGCTTTCAGGCTTTCGTAGCGCTGCTGCTGCATGGAAAGCAGCTGGTTCTCCTGCTGCAATCTCACATTCCGGTTGATGCTGATCGCCATCAGAAGGAAGATTGCGTTAAAGAAAAGCATCAAAAACAAAAGTGCGATGCTGACCACAAAATACCCCTGCAAAACACGCCCGGTATAGAGCGTGTCCGCATACTTGGGAATCATAAACAGATTCAGCGCAATGAACACCAGCGGCAGCACCCAGAACACATACCAGGTCTGTGCAAAATTTTCGTCCTCGACCATCCTCCGCACGCTGTGCGTCGCAGGATAATAGGCGATGGCGGCAAACAGCCAGCAGATCGCATGATAGCAAATCACGGCCCGCAGACAGAACCATGGCGCAGCCTGCGCCTGTGGCAAACCGGCCAGCATAGCGGCGTTGAGCGCTCTTGCAAGGCTGTTGATACAGGCAAATACCGCACAGACGGACAACGCAATCGTTCCGGATTTCCAAAGCGAAATCCGGAGCGTTTTTATGTAGATCACGACTGCAAGCAAGGTTAGGCCTGCAAGTATCGGCGCAGTTGGCATGCGGCGCGCATAGCACATCACGCCTCCGGCGGCACAAAGCAGCGCAAGCAGCGGGGCAAGCCACAAAACAAGCTTTGACAGCGGCTGCTTTAAACTGGATTTTACCGGGAAGCAGGCGAGCAGCATGCCGGGAATCACCACGCCGAGTTCAAGAATTGGACGCAGCAACTCCATTATACCATCCGCCCCCTTTGAAGCAGGAATTCCATAAGCGCCTGCCGGGCGCTTTTCAGAAGGTCCTGACTGACAAACACGCGGTTTCCGTCCGCCATGCGGAAGGCGGCACCTTCCAGATCCTTCGCGTGTTCCAGATTCACGATCACTCCGCGCCCGCACACAAAAAAGCGTGTGTCATCCTTTAGTGGGGCGATGAACGTCTTGAAGGGTTGGCGTGTGGCAAGCGTCTTTTGAACCGTCGTATGGACGTAGATCAAGTGGGCGAAGTGTTCTGCATAGACGATGTCCTGATAGCGCAGATGGATCTCGCTTCCCTCCACCTTTAGCTCCATATATTTGTCCGGCTGCGGTATGCGGGCAAGCAGCTCGTCCGTCAGCGCGTCGATGTCCGCTTCGGTAAAGGGCTTGACCAGATAGTGCAGCGCCCGTACCTGAAAGCCCTCCAATGCATGGTCGGTCGAGGTCGTGATAAAAACCAGCAGGCAGTCAGTGTCGGTTTTCCGCAGCTTCTTTGCCGCCTCCATGCCCGTCATGCCATCCATATAAATATCCAGAAATGCGGCAGTAAAGGGCTCTTTCCTTGCCGCTTCCAGAAATGTCTCACCGCTTTCGTATTCCAGAATATCCGCCTGTACTTTTCTCCGCTGAAGCTGCCACTCCAGCCGGCCTTTCAGCAGTGTGCGTTCCGCGGCAAGATCATCCACAATCGCAATTCTCATGCAGGTTTCTCTCCTTGTGCTTAAATTCCAAGATAATTATATCACAGCTTGTCGAGGATGACAAAGAACTGCTGTCGGAATTCGTGCTAAAATCTCCCCTTTCGTGCCACGGCACTTGAAAAAAACGAATGGCCTTTTTATACTGAGCGCAAGCAAGATGCTAAATCGGATGAAGGAAGGAGTGAGATCTGTGTATCGTATTGCCGTGCTGGCAGAACAGGAAGCAGAGCGGCAGCGCTATGCCGAGCAAATTACCCGGTTTTGTGAAGCGAAGGGGCTGTTTCCGCAGGTCATGCAATATGACAATCAGGAACATTTTTTTGAAATGGCGCAGAAAGCTGATCTAACCAATGCCGTCATTGCACTTTCCGGGGTGGCAGGGTTGAATGCGGCGGAGCACCTTCGGTCCTTATGCCCCGCATGCCGGATGATATGGTGCAGTGACCTGGATTTCTCTCTTCATGCCTTCCGGCTGCGGGCCGACTATTTCCTGATGAAGCCGGTT
This sequence comes from Blautia sp. OF03-15BH, assembly GCF_003463065.1. Taxonomy (GTDB): domain Bacteria; phylum Bacillota; class Clostridia; order Lachnospirales; family Lachnospiraceae; genus Limivivens. The sequence continues at coordinate 19,446 of NZ_QSCM01000009.1, read as the reverse complement.
TCCGAAGAAGCATTCCAGCGAGGACTGAATGCCTGGATTGAATAAACGGGCATCGAACCAAACCGGGACAACAAGTACAAAAATGGAGGATATCAATGAAAAAGAAAAAGTTACAATGTTCTGTACCAACCCTTCTGCTGGCCGGTGTGTTGTGCCTGACATCGGCGACCTGCGGTGCGAAGCAGTCTTCCGACGTGCCTGCATCGGATACAGACTCCGCGGTAAGCGCTGCCCTGCCGGTAAAGGCCATGAATGCCAAACGTGTTGACGAAAACCCTTATATGGCAAAAAGCGACGCCAACATTCACCACGACGGCTACAATACCGACTCTACGGATGAAGTCCTGCCTCTTGGCATCTATCCGGAGATCAATGTTTCCTATGAAAAAACCAACGCGAACGCTTCGCCTGCCATTTACTTTGACAGCTACGGCCACGCAGTCGTTCCGCTGCTCGGCGGCATCGCCATCCGCGATCTGAACGCGGAGGAAACCACGACGCTGGGCTATTTCTCCCCAAAGCAGCATGACGGCGGCGGTTACGTCATCCAGAGCTCCTATACGTTCCTGGACTCGGAAAACCGCATCGTCTGCCCCACCAGCAACAACCATGTGCTGATGCTGCGCGCAACCGATGAAGCAGGAAACGTCCTGCCGGAGTTTGAAAAGGTGCTGGATATCAACATCAAAGCTGCCGCCGAGGCTGCGCTTGGCAAGACGCTGGAGCAGAACCTGCTGTCTGTAGTGTTTGATTATGAAGGAAATCTCTGGTTTGCCACCGGCGGCTTCCGCATCTACCCGGAGCGCGAGCAGCAGGGCGTGATGGGCTACATTGCGCGCTCCGCCATCGACGCGATTTTAAATGGCGAACAGGCTGACCTCTCCGATGCAGTCTTTGTTTATGAGCTCACCCCCGGTGAGGGTGCGGAGAACGGGATTGCCGCCTCCAAGGACGGCACTGTCATACTGACGAACCAGAACTGCTATCTGCTGCGTGCCAATAACGGTGTCGAGGCTGTCTGGTGTACGCCGTATGAGAGTGTCGGCGCAAAGGTAAGCGGCGAGGGTGACAAGACCACCGGCGGCGGTCTTGCCTGGGGCGGCGGCTGCTCCCCGTCGCTGACGCCGGATCTTGTGATGTTCACCGACAACGCGGATCCCGTCAAGCTGCGGGCGCTCGATATGAAGACCGGTGAGATCGTTGCAAGCATGCCGGTGCTGGATGATCTGCCCGAGGGCTATCAGGTGGCGGTTGAAAACTCTGCCATCGTCTATGATGACAGCGAGGGCACCGTCAGCACCATCGTGTGCAACTGGTTCGGCGCAGGCAACGCAGGTCTTGCTGATCCCAACAGCGACTCTTCCATCCAGAGCTACGCCAACATCTATGATACGAACTGGCTGACAAAGGGCAACTGCATGATCGCGCCCGGCGTCGAACGTGTCGATACGGTCAAAACCGATTCCGGCTATGAGATGAAAAGCGTCTGGTGCCGCAATGATCTGAGCGACACGTCGATTATGAAGCTCTCCACCGCGACCGGCTATATCTACGGTTATGTGCAGGACTTGAACACCGGTATGTGGCAGTACATCATCCTGGACTTTGCAACCGGTGAGACTGTCTTTACCATGGATGTCTCCAACAAATACGGCTACAACAACATGGCCATCGGCATGTATGCCGGCAACAGCGGCAACGCACTCTATTGCCCAACGGGCTATCTGGAGCTACTGCGCTTGCAGGATCGCTTCGTTTATCTGCCCGAAATGCCGTACCGAGAGGTCGATCTCGATAAGGCTGCGCGGAACGTGCTGACACAGGAACAGTTTGAACAGGGCGGCGGCAAAGGTGAGGTCACAAGCTGGCGCAATACTGTCACTGTAGAAAATGTTCATCCCAACACGACGGTCTCGTTCCGGATGAACAACCTTTCCGGGGACGCCGCCGGACTGAAACTCTATGCCTACGGTGCAGACGGAAAGCTGGCGGAGGTCGGCAAAGAGCTGTGGTCGATCACGGATGAGAAAGGCGCTGCCGTGGATACCCTGTCCGATGGCACACTGTATGAGCTGCGTGTGAGTGTCGCAGACGGCGACGCGTTCGACCTGAGCGAGGCGGAAAAGGAGATCAAAATTTCCGTTGTACTTGCAAAGTAAGACTCAAGGAAGGCTGTCAAAAAACTACAAAATCACCCCCGTTTCTGATTGATATGCTCCCTTTATGAGAGATAGTGAAATAAAAACACTGTCAATCACGAAGGGAGCATTGTTCATGTCAAGAAGGAAAACCAGCAGATCAGAGCAACTGTCGGCGGCGAAAGCCTCTGCATGACCTGTGGACGCGTCAGCCCTTTGTCCACGCAGTCTACCTTTGAGGACTTGGCGGTGGATTTCGAGGGTACAACCGCAAGTGGCGCGGAGCGATTCTACCGGCGGACGCTTGACAAGCTGCGCATGAAGCTGCTTGAAAGCAGGCTTGTCCATACCGTGACGCTGAAGCAGACCGAATGCCGCAAAAGGAACAAAAAATAGCCGCCGCTGTCTACCTATATCAGGTAGACAGCGGCGGCGAATGGGGAGAGATCAGATTTGACTTTGCAACCGGCACAGCGGAGATCGTCTGGCTGGCGGAGTGGGACACGATAAAGTCCAATATCTTTGCAAGGACGGCGATTCGGTACATCCAGAGCTTGCCGAAGGTGCGGCTGCTGAAAAAGGCTGTTGTGATGTTTGATCAGGCATTGTGATCCTAAAAATCTATAACTCTTATTCAAGCAATCGCTTGATTTATTTTGTAAAGTCTGATATCTTATTACGAGAAAAACTGGATAATGCACAGAAATGGGGGGATTGTGTTTTGCGGGAAGAAAAGAAAGCTGAAAAGAGACAGGAGCTTGTAGGCGTCTGCCTTGGCTGCTTTGTCGAAAAAGGGCTGACCGTTACCACCACAAAGGATCTCTGTAAGGCGGCAAAGCTGCAAAACGGCGGCATCTACTATTACTTCTCCACCAAAGAGGAAATCGTTCTTGCCTGTGCCGAGGAAGCGATCAGTCGAATTGAAAAAGCTGCGTTTGGCATCGTGTTTGAAGATATTAGTGACATCCAAAGCATGATGGATCATCTCGGTGAGCTGGCGGATAAAATGTCGCCTACCATGCGCTTTCTGGTCGGCGTATGTGTGTCGCGCGAATACGGAGAAAAGGTAAAACCTTCACTTGTGCGGCTTGCGGCAAGATACCCTTATTACACGGGTAGGATTGCGGAGATCCTCGGCTGCACCGACGAAGAGGTTGCGCCGTTCGTTCATCTGTCGATCCTCGCCATCAACAATTATATGATCTTTGCCGAGCGAGCGCTGTTTGACCCACAAATCGAAGCGGTCAAAAAAGAGCTTTCAAGGCTTGCAGAAAGAAAGGGGCGGAATAATCGATAGTTTACTATAAAGAGAAAATCACAAACGACTTCATAGTTAATCCATACGCACAAACCGTTCCGAGGAGATGACCAAAACAGAAAAGAATCATAGGAGGACAACATGAAAAAGATACTTGCAATTCTACTATCGCTGCTTACGACGCTTTCCTGCGGGCTTCTTTCCGCCTGCTCTGCCGAAAAAACGCAGCCGGATACATTGGATACTGAAACCGTGTGGGAAACGGTCAGCGAGGCATACATCTATGCGTTCCCGCTGGTGCTGACCGACGCAACCAAAACATTATCGACCAATACGGACGGGACCATGACTGGCCGTGCGCCCATCAATCAGTTCAACCATGCAAAAAAGCTGGCGGACGCCTCTTTCCGCACCGTCGTGACGCCGAACGTCGATACCGTCTATTCGCAGGCATGGCTTGACATCAGCACAGAGCCTATGGTCTACGTCCTGCCGGAAACGGATCGCTTCTGCAATGTACAGCTTCTGGATGCGTGGACGAACACCGCCGCCGTGCTGGACAAGGCGGGTGCTTATGTCATTGCGCTTCCCGGCTGGGAGGGCGAGCTGCCCGACGGTGTGACGCGCGTGGACGTGCCCACCGCAACGATGTGGTCGATCACCCGCACGGTGCTGTCTGGGAACGAGGATCTGCCCAATGTCTATGCCATTCAGGAGCAGATGCAGCTCCTGCCTCTTTCGGCTTATGTACAAGGAGGCGAGTATACCGCACCGCAGGGAGCTTATAAAGAGGAAAATGACTTTGTTCCCGTGAACAAGGTGCTTTCCATGACGCCAGCAGAGTTTTTCAATACGGCGAACGCTCTGATGCAGGTCAACCCGCCCGCCGATGCGGATGAGGAACTGCTGAAGAAACTCTCCGCCATCAACGTGGGCGCGGGTAAGACCTTCGACGCCGCCCTCCTGGGCGAAGGAGCTGCCGAGCGCTGGACGCAGATGCTTCAGGGGCTTCGCGCCACGCTTGCCGCCGACGGCGCGAAGTATGCGCAAAAACTCGGTCAGTGGATCTATTACGGCAAGCCCATCGGCGACTTCGGCACGGAGTATACCTACCGCGCGATGGTAGCGCTGGTGGGGCTTGGCGCCAACACCGTGGACGTGGCAATCTATCCCAAGACAGCGGTGGATGAGACCGGCGCAGCGCTGACCGGAGAAAAGAAGTATACACTCCACTTTGAAACCCTTCCTCCCACGCTGGAGGGCGGCTTCTGGTCCGTGACCGCCTACGGAGAGGATGATTTCCTCATTGACAATTCCATCGACCGCTACTGCATCAACGACCGCTCCGACTTCAAGCTGAATGCGGACGGCACATTGGATATTATCCTGTCCAAGGATGCACCGAAAGACACCTCTAACTGGCTGCCTGTTTCCGATGGGGAATTTCATCTGTTCATGCGGATCTATGTACCGGATATGACAGCACTGGATAGCTGGCAGCCACCTGTTATCCGCGAACAATAAGGAGATGGAAAAGAATGGCTATGAAACGTATTGCAGCAATGCTTCTTACATCGGTACTATTGCTGTCCTGCGTCGGCTGTGCGCAGGATGGGCGCAAAGAGCCGGGCGCGGAAAAGGCAGACCTGGGTCTGACTGCCGATGTCAAGCCCGCCACAGACTTTACGGCAAAGGCAAATGCCGCCATCTACGATGAACTTGACTTCGATGATAAGCAGGAATATGAATTCGCCACCCATGGACTGATCGAAGCGCCGGAAACACTGGAACTAAAGGACGAGGATGGGAAGATCCTCTGGAGTCAGGAAGCCTATGCGTTCCTGGACGATTACGAAAAAGCGCCTGACAGCGTAAATCCAAGTCTCTGGGAGAACACGAAGAACAACCACGCTTATGGCCTTTTTGAAGTGACGGATGGCATCTATCAGGTCCGCGGCTATGACATGGCAAACCTCACCGTTGTCAAGGGCGATACCGGCTGGATCGTCTTTGATACGCTGATGAGCGTGGAGTGCAGTCAGGCTGCCATGCAGCTGATCGAAAAGAATCTTGGTAAATTCCCGGTCAAGGCCGTCATCATCTCTCATTCCCACGTCGACCATTTTGGCGGCATCGCCGGCGTGATGGCGAAAGAGGATAAGGCAGACGAGACACTTTCTATTGAAGATCAGCTCGCCAGCGGCAAGATCCCCGTGATCACGCCTGTGGGCTTCACGGAGCACTCCGTGAAGGAAAATGTCTACGCCGGTAAGGGTATGGGCCGCCGCAGCAATTATCAGTATGGCATCCTTCTGACCCCCGGCGTGACCGGCAAGCTGGCGCAGGGCATCGGCATGGGACAGTCCACCGGAACGGTCTCGTTCATGACGCCCAGCTATGAAATCACGCAGTCTGGCGAAAAGCTGACGATCGACGGTGTGGAGCTGGAGTTCCAGCTCACGCCGGGTACGGAAGCGCCCGCCGAAATGAACACGTGGCTGCCCCAGTACAAGGCGCTGTGGATGGCGGAAAACTGCACCGGCACGCTCCACAATCTCTACACGCTGCGCGGCGCGGAGGTGCGCGACGGCGCGGCATGGGCAAGCTATATCACCGAGGCCATTTCCCTTTACGGCAAGGACGCGGAGGTCACCTTCCAGTCCCACAACTGGCCGCACTGGGGAAACAACGTGGTGAACGACTACATGGTCAACACGGCTGCCGTGTATAAGTTCATCAACGACCAGACTCTGACCTATATCAATCAGGGCTACACCAGCGACGAGATCTCCAACATGATCGAGCTGCCGGAGGCGCTCAATAAAATCTGGTACACCCGCCAGTACTACGGGACGGTCGCCCACAACGCCAAGGCGGTCTACCAGAAGTTCATGGGCTGGTATGACAGCAACCCTGTCAACCTGAACCACCTCATGCCAAGCGACAGCGCAAAAAAATGGGTGGAGTACCTGGGGGATGTTGATAATGTCCTGCAAATGGCAAAGGCGGATTTTGACAAGGGTGAATATCAGTGGGTCGCCGAGGTCACAAATACCATCGTCTTTGCCGACCCGACGAACACCGATGCACGGCTTCTGTGCGCCGATGCACTGGAGCAGCTGGGGTATCAGGCGGAGTCCGGTCCGTGGCGCAACGAATATCTGACCGCCGCGCAGGAGCTGCGCCATGGAAACGCCAATTTCACCGCTTCCACCAAATCTACCGGCGACATGGTCAAGGCCCTCTCCGCGCCCATGCTGTTTGACTATATGGCCATTGTCATGGACAAGCAGGCGCTGGCTGACCGCGACTTCACCATGAACGTGATCCTGCCTGACGTGGGCGAACAGCACATGCTCCGCGTGAAGAATGGTGTGCTGCTGGTCTATGCGGATACATTGTCTGATGATGCGGACGTGTCTATTACCTGCCCGAAGAATGCGCTGTTTGCGATCCTGACCAACAATCAGGAAACGGTTACACAGGCCGTCAAGGTCAAGGGCAGCGCAGAGCTGCTGACGCTGATGATGGAGAATATGAACCAGTTCCCGATCACCGGAGCCAACCCCTTCAACATCATCGAGCCGTAACGGTTTCGCGGGGCGGTCCGTGGGAAGACCGCCCCGCTCGAGAGAAAACAGCGAGATGCTTTCAACGCAAATTAAAAGCTGTCTGTTTCTGTTGGAAACAGACAGCTTTTGCAGCCTTACGGTTGCCCTGCACACCCGAATCTGTCAGCCAACAGTAAAAATAAGAATTACTTCCTTATCACTGTTAAGCCAAGGTTTTCCGGGGTTTTCTTATACCTAAACGGAGAGCAATTTCGGGGGTATTTTTGAGGGTGATTTGGCACTCTCAGGGAGCGCAGCTGATTTTTACAACACATGACGAAATGCTGCTCGACCTGAATTTCTTCCGTAGAGATCAGATTTGGTTTGCTGAAAAAAACGATGAGACTTGTGCAACAGAGCTTTACTCGTTGGCATCTTTCTCTCCAAGAAAAGGAGAAAATGTGCGTAAGGGTTATCTTCAGGGACGGTTTGGCGCAATCCCTTTTATCGGAGGTGACGCCTGATGAACAAGATGCGAAAAGAGTACGATCCGAACAAAGTTAAGCGGCGGAACATTTGGTGAAACACGCAAAATCTCTGATCTCCCAAGCAGATTATTATCCGAAAGACGGAGCTCAGCTTTGGTGTGTATTTGACTGTGATGATAATAAAGACTCTGAGCTTCAAGCTGCAATTTCCTATTCGGAGAAGCATGGGTACAAAATCGCATATTCCAATCCGGCATTTGAATATTGGTATCTGCTCCATTTTGAAAAACGGAATGGATATTTGAAAGATTCCGCTACGGTAATTGACATCTTGAAAAACAAAGGATATTTGGAAAATTACGGAAAAAGTGTGGATGTTTTTGAAGAATTGCAGGAACACCAGCCAGAAGCTATTCAGTACGCAAAAGAACGAGTGGAGAGATTAACCAGAGATCAGGTTGCTGTGATCTGCCGAGACAGTAATCCGGTAACGACAGTCTATGAGCTGGTTGAATTTTTGAATAGTAAAAGAACATAAAAGCACCATTACAAAGGTGTGTATAATGACAGAAAGCTGTTACTTCGACGATAAAAATTCGTTGGGTGGCAGCTTTTGTGTTTGGAGAGGAGGAAGCATTATGGCAACTACAAGAATCATGCCGCTTCATGTCGGCAAGGGCCGCACAGAGAGCCGGGCGATCAGTGACATCATCGACTATGTGGCCAATCCAAAGAAAACAGATAACGGCAGGCTCATTACCGGCTATATGTGTGACAGCCGGACTGCGGATGCGGAAATCCTTCTGGCAAAGCGGCAGTACATTGCCGCTACCGGACGAGTGCGTGGCGCGGATGATGTGATTGCCTATCATGTGCGCCAGTCCTTCCGCCCCGGTGAGATTACCCCGGAAGAAGCAAACCGGCTGGGCGTAGAATTTGCAAAGCGTTTTACTAAAGGCAATCATGCCTTTGTAGTCTGCACTCACATAGACAAGTCGCACATTCATAATCACATTATCTGGCCATTGGTCAGCTTAGAATATGACCGGAAATTCCGAAACTTTTGGGGCAGCACCAAGGCGGTTCGTCGGCTAAGTGACACCATCTGTATTGAGAATGGACTGTCCATTGTAGAGAATCCGAAACCTCACGGAAAGAGCTATAACAAATGGCTGGGCGATCAGGCAAAGCCCTCTCACCGAGAGCTGCTTCGTGTAGCGATTGACAACGCATTATCACAAAGTCCTGCTGACTTTGAAGAACTGCTGAAGCTGTTGCAAGAGTATGGTTGTGAAGTCTCAAAGCGCGGAAAATCGTATCGACTGAAGCTCTCTGGTTGGGAGAAAGCCGCCCGCATGGACAGTTTGGGCGAAGAATATGGATTGGAAGATTTGCGGGCAGTTCTCTTAGGGAAGAAAGCACATACCCCTTTTCTCCGAAATTGAAAAGAACCAGTGAGAGAATCGTTAAATTTCACTCACTGGCTTAATTCGTTTCAAATTTCTCGGACAACTCTGTCAGTTCTTTCACCGTTTCCTGGGTGTGATGCAGCAGGGTGTCACGCATTTCTGGCGGACAGCTGGAATAAAGCATTTTTATCTGATTGACACCTTCATCTTCCAGAGAAATATCTGGATTTATAAGCGTATCTAAAGAGATGTGCAGGACCTTTGCCAATGCTCTTAAAATCCAATAAGAAGGATTCATTTTTCCCTTTTCGATATTGGCGATTTGCTTTACAGAAACATGGCTTAGGTCTGAAAGTTCCTGCTGTGTCAGGTCCTTTTCCTTTCGGGCCTTCCGCATTATTTGGCCCAAAGCGGTTAAATCGTCAATCGGTATAATCGTTCACCTCAACAATATTGTATCGTTCCGATTCTTGCAAAGGAATAACCTTATCATGCTTGTACAGAGGTATGATTATACCGATTTTAAAACAATGATAAGCGCTACATTATAGAATTACATTCATTCCTACATCAAAAACAAGAGTTTGCTGTATAGAATCATAATATGGCTGAGTCAGTCCTCACCTCCGGGGCTGTCTCTTTTTTTATAAAAACTTATACAATCTTAGTTTCGATTGCAGGACCCTTTTCCCCACTTAATACTTTAAGCGGTATTATGGCCTTGCAAGAAAGAAATGAGGTGAACAATTATGAGCATTACAAATGCGGCGAGAAGATTTGAACAGAGATTTGACGCAAAAGCGGAGCGCTTTATTTGGCATCATCCGCTACTTGGCTTCATCTCCATCTTTGTTGGAATGCCCTTACTGGTTTTGGCGTGTGTCTGTATCAGTACGATCGTTATCACCTTTCCTATGGCATGGCTTTTGGGTTGGTTGTAATTTTTATTTCATCTTTAAACGCACAAAAGATGACTAATGCCATTTTTAGAGGAAAGGTTTTATGATATTGGGGACAGCAAAAAAGGAGGATAAATCTTATGCAAATGCTAATTGCACTCATAGGTGTATGTGCGGCAGCAATGCTGCTGTGGTATGTCTATATTTTAATGAAGGGAGATGATCAGGCATGAGCACCATGATTCAGTATGTTTTATACCTTGCCATTCTGGTTGTTTTGGCAATTCCGCTGGGCGCATACATAAAAAACGTCATGAGCGGCGAGAAAACTTTTTTGTCCAAAGTTCTGACACCGTGCGAAAACCTGATTTACAAGGTTATGCGTGTAGACAGAGAAGAACAGATGACATGGAAAAAATATGCGGTAAGTGTAATGATTTTTTCCGGTATCGGGCTTGTTTTTCTGTTCCTGCTTCAACTTCTGCAGGGAGTTCTTCCCGGAAACCCGCAGAATCTTTCCGGTGTGAAATGGGATTTGGCATTTAACACTTCTGCAAGTTTCATTACCAATACAAACTGGCAGGCATATTCCGGTGAATCCACATTGAGTTATCTCACTCAGGCTTTAGGTCTGACTGTTCAGAACTTTGTTTCCGCAGCCACAGGTATCGCCGTTCTATTTGCGTTGACCCGTGGCTTTATCAAGGTGAAATCCTCCGGGTTGGGAAGCTTTTGGGTGGACTTGACCCGCATTGTGGTTCACATCCTACTCCCGCTGAATCTGGTCATTTCTCTGCTGCTGGTAGGCGGCGGCGTGATTCAGAACCTGAAAAGTGCAGAAACAGTATCCCTTGTAGAACCGATTGCCGTCAGTGCAGAAGGCGAAATCCTTGAGGATGCGGTAATTGACTTAGACACCGAAACCGTCACTGTAGATGGCGAAATCGTTTCGAATGCACAGATCGTCACCGAGCAGTTCGTACCGATGGGTCCTGCGGCCAGCCAGGTCGCAATCAAACAGACCGGCACCAACGGCGGCGGTTATATGGGCGTCAACTCCGCACATCCTTTGGAAAATTCCAATGCCTTTACCAATCTGATCGAAATGATTTCCATTCTGCTGATTCCGGCGGCACTGTGTTTCACATTCGGTTCTGCGGTAAAGAACAAGAGGCAGGGTATTGCAATCTTTATGGCAATGTTTCTCTGTCTGGTTGTTGCCTTGAGCTGCATCGCCGTTACTGAACAGGTTGGAACATCCCAGCTTGCACAAAACGGCGCAGTCAATATGTCAATGGCAGAACAGGCAGGCGGCAATATGGAGGGCAAGGAGACTCGCTTCGGCATTGCAGCGTCCTCTACCTGGGCAGCCTTCACCACAGCAGCTTCTAACGGCTCTGTAAATTCCATGCATGACAGCTACACGCCGCTTGCCGGTATGGTGACTATGCTGCTGATGCAGCTCGGCGAGGTTATTTTCGGCGGCGTGGGCTGCGGTCTTTACGGTATGCTTGCTTTTGCCATTCTGGCGGTGTTTATTGCTGGCCTGATGGTAGGCCGCACTCCGGAATTCCTTGGAAAGAAAATTGAGCCTTATGAGATGAAATGGTCGGTACTGGTTTGCCTTGCAACACCCATTGCAATTCTGGTCGGCAGCGGCCTTGCCGCTGTAGTACCCTCTGTCATGGATAGCCTGCATAACGGCGGTGCCCACGGTTTCTCTGAAATGCTGTATGCCTACTCATCCTGTGGCGGCAATAACGGCTCTGCCTTTGCCGGTTTCAATGCGAATACCGTATTTCTGAATGTAAGCCTGGGATTGGTGATGCTCTTTGCCCGGTTCCTGCCCATCATCGGCACACTTGCAATTGCAGGCAGCCTGGCTGGGAAAAAGAAAATTGCCACGACTGCGGGCACCTTGTCTACCACAAATGGAATGTTTGTTTTCCTGCTGATTGTTGTGGTATTGCTGATCGGTGCACTGAGCTTCTTCCCGGCGCTTGCCCTTGGTCCACTTGCTGAGTTCTTTGGCAGCATTGCATAAAGGAGGTTTACAGATATGCGTACAAAACAGAAAAGTGCTTTTGCCGACCGGAAAATGCTCGGCAGGGCAATGAAAGATTCTTTTGCGAAATTAAGTCCGAAAACACAGGCAAAAAACCCGGTCATGTTTCTGGTTTTTGTGTCTGCAATCTTGACCAGTATCCTTTGGGTGGTATCCCTGTTCGGGTTAAAAGACGCTCCAAGCGGATATACACTGGCGATTGCCATTATTCTTTGGTTTACCGTGCTATTTGCCAACTTTGCCGAGGCCATTGCAGAAGGTCGTGGTAAAGCACAGGCAGATTCTCTCCGGGCATCCCGAAAGGATGTGGACGCACATAAAATTCCCTCCGTATCGCAGAAGGACAGCGTGACTGTGGTTCCATCCGCCCTACTGAAAAAAGGGGAACTGGTGATTGTCAAAGCAGGAGAGCAGATTCCGGCAGACGGCGAAGTCATAGAAGGTGCGGCATCTGTGGATGAAAGCGCCATCACCGGCGAATCCGCTCCTGTAATTCGTGAGGCAGGCGGCGACCGCAGCGCTGTAACCGGCGGCACCACTGTACTGTCGGACTGGATTGTTGTCAGAGTGACCAACGAAGCCGGAGAAAGCTTTCTGGACAAGATGATTGCGATGGTAGAAGGTGCTGCCCGGAAGAAGACGCCCAACGAAATTGCTTTGCAGATTTTTCTGGTAGCCTTGTCCATTATCTTTATCTTGGTGACAGTCTCCCTCTACACTTATTCCATTTTTTCTGCAAAGCTGGCGGGAATTGAGAATCCAACCTCTGTAACAACTTTGGTAGCGCTGCTGGTATGCCTTGCTCCTACTACCATTGGTGCCTTGCTTTCTGCCATCGGTATTGCCGGTATGTCCAGACTGAACCAGGCAAATGTTCTGGCCATGAGTGGACGTGCCATTGAAGCCGCCGGTGATGTAGACATTCTGATGCTTGACAAAACCGGAACAATCACCCTGGGCAATCGACAGGCATCGGAGTTCATTCCGGTAGATGGTGTTGATATTCAGGAACTGGCGGACGCCGCTCAGTTTTCTTCTCTGGCCGATGAAACCCCCGAGGGCAGAAGCGTTGTTGTGCTGGCAAAGGAGCAGTTTGGAATTCGTGGCAGAAGCCTTCAGGACAAGAATATGCACTTTGTCCCATTTACTGCCGTGACTCGTATGAGCGGCGTCGACTTTGACGGCAACGAAATCCGAAAAGGCGCAGCAGATGCCATGCAGAGTTATGTGACCCATGCAGGCGGAATGTATTCTCCAGACTGTGATCGAGTTGTCAAGTCTATTGCGTCCAAGGGTGGCACACCTCTGGTTGTGGCTAAGAACCACAAGATTCTCGGCGTTATCTATTTGAAGGATATTATCAAGCAGGGTGTGAAGGAGAAATTCTCAGATCTGCGGAAAATGGGCATCAAGACCATTATGATCACCGGTGACAATCCGATTACTGCTGCGGCCATTGCTGCCGAGGCCGGTGTGGATGACTTCCTTGCGGAAGCAACGCCGGAAGGAAAGCTGGCAATGATTCGTGATTTTCAGGCCAAGGGTCATTTGGTCGCCATGACAGGCGACGGCACCAACGACGCTCCGGCTTTGGCACAAGCAGATGTTGCAGTTACAATGAACAGCGGCACACAAGCAGCAAAAGAAGCAGGTAACATGGTGGATTTGGACTCTTCACCCACAAAACTGATCGACATTGTGCGCATCGGCAAACAGCTTTTGATGACACGAGGCAGCCTGACTACCTTCTCCATTGCCAACGATGTGGCAAAATACTTTGCCATTATTCCGGCACTGTTTATGGGACTTTATCCGGGACTGTCTGCTCTGAATATTATGGGGCTGCATTCCCCGCAAAGTGCTGTCCTCTCTGCGATTATTTATAATGCACTCATCATTATTGCGCTTATTCCATTGGCACTGAAAGGTGTGAAATATCGTGAAGTTGCTGCCGGAAAGCTGCTGTCACGGAACCTGCTTGTTTATGGTCTGGGCGGTCTGGCGGCTCCCTTTATCTTTGTGAAACTGATTGATGTTCTGCTGGTGTTCACCGGCCTGGTATAAGGAGAGGATATATCATGAAAACAATAAAAAGTGTATTACCAAAGGCAGGTATGATCTTTTTAATCTTTACTCTGCTGTGCGGCGTGATCTATACGGGTGTTGTCACAGGAATTGCTCAGCTTATTTTCTCGGATAATGCCAATGGAAGTATCATTGAAGTAGATGGGAAAAAATACGGCTGTGAGTTGCTGGGGCAGCAATATACGGATGAGTCCCATATGTGGGGGCGCATTATGAATATCGATGTTTCTACCTATACAGATGAAAACGGAAAGGCGCTGATGTATGCCGCCCCATCTAACATCTCTCCGGCAAGCGAGGAGTATGCACAGCTCGTGGCAGAGCGGGTGGAAAAGCTCCGGGCTGCCGACCCGGATATGGATGAAACAGCTGTTCCGGTGGATCTTGTTACTTGTTCCGGCAGTGGGCTTGATCCCCATATTTCCCCGGCGGCAGCGGAGTATCAGGTAGCACGTGTTGCAAAAGCGAATGATATGACCGATGATGAAGTACGCAAGATCATCCGAAAATGCACCGACGGACGATTCCTTGGCATCTTTGGTGAAGAGACCGTCAATGTGCTGGAAGTCAATCTGATGCTGGATGGTATCCTGGATGAATAAATGAACATAGCAAAAATTGTGATGTCTTATGCAGGATTCTGACAAGGAAACGGCTGATTGAATTTCTGGCGCAAGTTCGTGATAAAAAGAATAAGTCCTGCATCTTTAGACGGTCTTAATACAGATACGCATTCTCTTTTACCTTCTTTACTCCTTTTGATTTATGATTAAGGACACATAAAGGGGTATAAAGGAGGATTGCAGTTATGAGGGCAGTGTTGTTAAAAAGGAAGTTGACTTCGTTTCAAATTATCATCCTCGGTTTTTCCGGGGTGATTCTTTTTGGTACTTTCCTTTTAATGCTACCGTTTTCCAGTCGCAGCGGATTGGCAACGCCTTTCTCGGAGGCATTGTTTACTTCTACTTCAGCAGTCTGTGTAACCGGACTCATTATACATGATACGGCAACATACTGGTCGGCCTTCGGCCAGTTTGTCATTTTACTGCTGATTCAGATTGGAGGCATGGGGGTTATTACCGTAGCCGCATCCTTTGCAATGATTTCCGGGCGGAAGATTTCTTTGATGCAGCGCAGTACCATGCAGGAGGCGATTTCAGCGCCAAAGGTAGGAGGAATCGTTCGCCTGACTGGCTTTATCGTCAGGGTGACATTGGTGATGGAACTGCTGTGTGCAGCCGTGATGGCACCGGTGTTTTGCCGTGATTTCGGGAAAAAGGGACTTTGGATGGCACTGTTTCATTCCGTGTCCGCTTTTTGTAACGCAGGCTTTGATCTATTGGGTGTGCGCACTCCCTTTTCCTCCCTGACCAGCTATGCAGCAAATCCAGTCATAAACTTTACTATTATGTTCTTAATTGTGTTTGGCGGCATCGGCTTTCTGACTTGGGATGATATTCGGACAAATCGATTGCATTTGCGCAAATACCGGATGCAGAGCAAGGTGATTCTTTGTACCACAGCGGTTTTATTGATCGCTCCGGCAATGTACTTTTATTTTTTTGAGTTTGATGATCTCACGCGAAAGGAACGGCTTTTATCTTCTCTTTTTCAAGCCGTGACACCACGAACGGCGGGTTTTAATACGGTGGAATTAACGGATTTAAGTGAGGCAGGACAATTTATCACCATTGCGCTGATGCTGATCGGCGGTAGCCCCGGGTCTACCGCAGGCGGTTTGAAAACAACAACCATTGCTGTTTTGCTTACTACCGCAATTTCCACCTTTCGGCGTAGAGAAAATGCAAACCTCTTTGGACGTCGTATCGATGATGATGTCGTAAAAAACGCAGCGACAATTTCGCTTATGTATATCACGCTATGTTGTACCGGTGGCCTTATCATCAGCGTTTCCGAAGGACTTCCCATGCTTACCTGCCTTTTTGAAACAGCCTCGGCTGTTGGCACAGTCGGCCTGTCCCTGGGGATTACTCCGGAACTGAATCTGCTCTCACGGGTTGTTTTGATTCTGCTGATGTTTTTTGGACGAGTCGGTGGCCTTACATTGATTTTTGCGGCCTTATCCGGTGTGCAAAAGAAAGTATCAAAACTACCAAAGGAAAAAATAACAGTAGGATAAAGGAGACATTATGAAATCAATTCTTTTAATTGGTCTGGGGCGATTTGGAAAGCATATTGCCCTGCACTTGAATCATTTGGGCCATCAAGTGATGGCGGTAGATACTTCGGAGGAACGTGTAGAGGCTGTTCTGCCCATTGTTACCAACGCACAGATTGGAGATAGTACGAATGCCGATTTCTTGGAATCTCTCGGTGTTCGAAATTATGATGTATGCATTGTGGCCATCGGCAACAATTTTCAAAGTTCGTTGGAAACAACTTCTCTGCTCAGTGAATTAGGAGCGAGGTTTGTAGTTTCCAGAGCTGCAACCGATGTTCAGGAAAAATTTTTGCTGCGTAACGGTGCAAATGAGGTAGTCTACCCGGAAAAACAGCTTGCAAAGTGGACAGCGATCCGTTACAGTGTGGACCATATTCTCGATTACATAGAACTGGATGAAAATCATGCCATGTTTGAGATTCCCGTTCCAAAAGATTGGGCGGACCATTCGATTGGAAAGCTCGATATTCGTAAAAAATTCAACATTAACATTATGGGAATCAAGAAAAGCGGCAAGCTGGAGTTATCTATTTCTTCAGACACAGTGCTGAAAGCAGGAGATACCATGTTGGTGTTGGGAAGTAACAGAAATTTGCAAAAGTGCTTTCATACTTGATTTTAAGAAAAATCAAAGGAATTGGGGGGTGAATTCATGCAGGATGTTATTTTACTTGTAAGTACATCAGCTATATTTATTTTTGGGTATTTTCTGATGAAAAAACTGGATGCTTTTCTGGAAAGCAATTGGAATGAGCAGGAACATGCTCTGACTTACAGCGAAAGCAGCTTGAGAATTGGTTTTTCCAACCCATTAATGGCAGGTAGCCTCTCAGATGTTCTCGAAACTTACGGAAAACAGCATCCAGATGTCTCTATCCATATTTTTAGCGGAGAAGAAAGTGAACTGTGCAGAGAACTGGAAACACACAAACTGGACATAATTTTTTTACCGGAGAATACAGCTGTATCGGAAAAAACTCATTATAATGCACGGATGGTGCTTCTTCGTTGCGCCCCGGTTGTGATGGAATATGCTGACTTGCCCATTGAGCCGATTACCCAGAATCAAATCACACAAATAGCACTATGGAGGGATTCCAAAAAATCACCTGTCGTCGATTTTTTCATTGGATGCCTGAACAAATTTGCCGTGGATCAGTCGCAGATGTAGGTTTTGACGTTGTGTGTTATAATATTGAAAAAGGGAATCGCTTTTACTTGAGTGACAGATAGGAGGTTGTTAACAGTTAAATATAAATTATAAAATTATATAAGCCGGTGTTGAGTTTTATAAGATATTAGAGTAGAATATTATTGAAAGGAGTTGATACTTTGAGTAAATATTATTCTATACATGAATTTTCAAAAATTATAGGCGTATCTGCTCAGACATTACGAAATTGGGATGCCAATGGAAAACTTCATCCGCATCATACTACAGTAAGTGGCTATAGATATTATTCCGATGAGCAACTCAACCAAGTAATAAATGTAAAGCCTAAAAATCGCATTACAATTGGATATTGTCGCGTTTCCAGCCATAAACAAAAAGATGATTTGGAACGACAGATTGATCATGTCAAGACATATCTTCTAGCAAAAGGGCAGCCGTTTGAGATAATAAGTGATATCGGTTCTGGGATTAATTATAAGAAAAAAGGGCTTCAGGAATTGATCAGACGAATCTCTCAAAATCAGGTTGAAAAGGTTGTTGTTTTATATAAAGATAGGCTATTGCGATTTGGTTTTGAGTTGATAGAATATATCGCTTCACTTTATAATTGTGAGATTGAGATTATTGATAATACTGAAAAATCTGAACAGCAGGAACTTGTTGAAGATCTGGTTCAAATAATCACAGTATTCAGTTGCAAATTACAAGGAAAACGAGCGAACAAAGCTAAGAAACTTATCCGAGAATTGATACAGGAGGAAACAGATGGTAAAAGCCATAAAAGTAATGTTGATACCAAACAACGTACAGAAAACTAAGATGTTTCAGTACGCAGGAGCTTCAAGATTTGCTTATAACTGGGCTTTGGTCAGGGAAAAAGAAAGCTACGAAAAAGGTGGCAAATTCATTTCAGATTCAGAACTCAGAAAAGAATTTACAAAGCTTAGACATTCTGATGAATACGCATGGTTATTAAATATTTCAAATAATGTAACCAAACAGGCAATCAAAGATGCCTGTACTGCGTATAAGAACTTTTTCAAGGGTTTGCAAAAATTCCCAAGATTCAAGTCCAGAAAGAGATCAATGCCGAAGTTCTATCAGGACAACGTTAAGATACAATTCAGTAATACCCACGTTAAGCTTGAAGGTTTTTCTTCCAGCAGGAAAGCAAATAAGCAAAAAAAGAATTGGGTAAGACTTGCAGAACATGGACGTATTCCAACAGATGTTAAATATATGAATCCGAGAATATCCTTTGATGGATGGAACTGGTGGATCAGTGTATGTGTAGAATTTCCTAACTGCAAGGAAACACTTAATGATGATGGAGTTGGCATAGACTTAGGAATTAAAGACTTAGCTGTCTGCTCTGATGCCGTTAAGTATAAGAACATCAATAAGAGTCAGAAAGTAAAGAAACTAGAAAAACAGAAACGTAGATTACAGCGTAGTATCTCTCGTTCTTACGAGAAAAATAAGAAAGGAGAAAGTTACTGTAAAACAAATAATGTAATCAAAAAGGAAAAACTTTTATTAAAACGAAATCACAGATTAACAAACATCCGTAAAAACTATTTGAATCAGACCATATCTGAGATCGTAAATCGAAAGCCAAGATTTATTTGTATAGAAGATCTGAATGTCAGCGGAATGATGAAAAATAGACATTTATCCAAAGCAGTACAGGAACAAGGATTTTTTTTGTTTAGAAAACAGCTTGAATACAAATGCAATGATAAAGG
>NZ_QSCM01000009.1:0-442 GCF_003463065.1 Blautia sp. OF03-15BH | reverse complement strand
CAGATTAACAAACATCCGTAAAAACTATTTGAATCAGACCATATCTGAGATCGTAAATCGAAAGCCAAGATTTATTTGTATAGAAGATCTGAATGTCAGCGGAATGATGAAAAATAGACATTTATCCAAAGCAGTTCAGGAACAAGGATTTTTTTTGTTTAGAAAACAGCTTGAATACAAATGCAATGATAAAGGGATTCAGCTTATTGTGGCTGATCGGTTTTATCCATCATCAAAGCTTTGCAGTTGCTGTGGAAACATCAAAAAAGATTTGAAGTTATCTGACAGGGTTTATAGATGTGAATGTGGGAATATGATTGACAGAGATTTCCAGGCATCTATAAATCTCAAGGCTTATGGAGAACGATTTGCAAGCTAACACTGAAACGTTAATGCAAATATGTACGGATACGTTAGTCCGGAATTTACGCCTATGGAGAGT
>NZ_QSCM01000008.1:140067-165175 GCF_003463065.1 Blautia sp. OF03-15BH | reverse complement strand
AAAAAAGAAAATCGCTATGCCATAGCCTTGGTAGGCCATCGCGCAGCGATTTTGTTCAACTTGAATTTAAATGTTTCTCTACACCATTTTCTTTACTCATTTTTAACTTTTTTGATTAGCGGTTTATCTTGCGAAGAAAGGCAAGCACCTACAATCATTAACACAAGTGCGACAAAGTAAGTAACATCAGGTATTTCTCTAAAGATAATCAACGAAAGAATTGCCGCTATAAATGGAGCAATGGCATAATAAGCACTTGTTCGTGCTGCACCAAGTAATCTTTGTGCATATACATAAAAGTAAATACTCAATCCGTATGCCACAAATCCTACACAAAGAACAGCAACGATACTCCAAAGTGCCTCTATAATCATCCTTACTCCCAGATGTGGGCCTCAAAATACCTGTTATCATTTTGAGTGTTGTAGATTTTCCGGCTCCGTTTGGTCCTAACAATCCATAGACAGAATTTCTTTCAATGTTCAGCGATATGTTATTTACTCAACTTTCCCACCAGCAAAACTGGCATAAACAGTTGATTTTTCAACTAAAATTTTAAAATAATTGGTACCTTGACATAAAAATAGCACCTGATCTTTGATATAATAAGTTCACCACAACGGCTTTCCAACCGGGCCATAGTAACGCTTTAACTTAAAAAACTTTGTACAGTATTTCTATTGACGTATATGCGTACATAACGTATAATTATTCAATTGCAGCACAAATAAAATATAATTTATAAAAGGAGTAATTACAAATGGCAAGTTTGTGGGGCGGAAGATTTGAAAAAGATATGGATGATATTGTAAAGAGATACAATGCATCTATTTTTTTTGATCAGAGAATGTACAACGAGGATATTGACGGCAGTATCGCTCATGTGACGATGCTGGGTAAGCAGGGCATCGTTTCCAATGAGGAGAAAGACCAGATCATCGCGGGTCTGGAAGCAATCCGCAAGGATATTGCTGATGGAAAGATCGTATTTAATGTGGAGGATGAGGATATTCATATGGGTATCGAGAGCCGTCTGATCCAGCGGATCGGCGATGTGGGTAAGAAACTGCACACCTCCAGAAGCCGGAACGACCAGTGTCAGGTGGACACCCGTCTGTATCTGAGAAAAGAGATTTATGAGATTCTGCACAGCCTGTGTTATCTGGAAAGCGTCATTCTTGAGAAGGCTGATAAATATGCAGATCAGATTACCGTAGGCTTTACCCATCTGCAGCATGCACAGCCGATTACCATCGGTTTCATTTTCATGGCATATTTCCAGATGTTCAAGAGAGATATCGAGCGTCTGACTGATACCCTGGAGCGTCTGAATTACAACCCGCTGGGCGCCTGCGCTCTGGCCGGAACAACCATGCCGATTGACCGTCATCTGACGAGTGAGCTTTTACATTTCACGGCTCCGACCGAGAATGCCATGGATGCAGTCAGCGATCGTGATTACAGCCTGGAGTTCTTAAGCGATGCTTCCATTTCCATGATGCATCTCTCCCGCTGGGCTGAGGAGTTTGCATGGTGGAACTCTTCCGAGTTTTCCTATATCGCCATCGACGACAGCTTCTGCACTGGCAGCAGCATCATGCCGCAGAAGAAAAATCCGGATATGGCAGAGCTGATCCGCGGTAAAGTAGGCCGTGTATACGGAGATCTGATGCAGCTTCTGACTGTTATGAAGGGAACTGCTCTTGCATACAATAAGGATTTCCAGGAAGATAAAGAGAGCCTTTTTGATGCCATTGATACCTGGAAAGCCACCATTGATATCTTTGCAAAAATGCTGGACAAGACCGAGTTCCGTATGGATCAGATCCAGAAACAGCTGGGCAAAGGTTTCCTGAACGCTACTGATATTGCAGAGCATTTTGCAAAACAGGGAATCCCCTTCCGTGAGGCACATTCCATCGTAGGTCATATGGTAAAAGCCTGCGAGAAAAAAGGCTGCGATTTCGATGATCTGACAGATGAGGAGCTGCAAGCGATCGACAAGCGCGTGACCAAAGAACTTCTGGGAGATATCAGCATCAAGAGCTGTGTCGATGCCCGCGTATCCTTTGGCGGAACCGCGCCCTCTGAGGTTCGCCGTCAGATCGAGGTTGGAAGACAGTGGCTGAACAGCCTGGAGCGCTGACTATGAAGATCAAAGTATTGATGACAGATAAGGCGATGCAGCGTCCGGTCATGGATGACAGGGAGCGCATGCTGTCAGCGGCAGTTTCACCGGGAACCGAGATCTCGGTGGACTGCATCAGGAAAGGACCGGATGAGCTGGACTGCCATACGGACGAGGCCTTTGCGGCGCCGGAACTTGTCAAAATGGCCATCCAGGCGGAAAAAGACGGCTATGACGCCATTGTGATTTACTGTTTCAGCGATGTGGGCCTGGAAGCGCTCCGGGAAAACGTGAAGATTCCGGTGATTGCACCCGGCGAGGTGACGTTATCCGTGGCACAGACCTTATGCAGCCGCTTTGTGGTAGTCACCGGCGCAGGCTGGAATATTCCGCGCACTTATCGGCGCATGATGCGTAACTGTATCGCTCGGGAAAAAATGCAGGCCGTGCTGGCTCTGGATATTCCGGCAGAGAAAATGCGGGTAAATCCCAATGCGACCAGAGAGCATCTGGAACTGGTCTGCGAGGAAGCGGTGGAAAAATATCAGGCGGACGGCGTGATTTTAGGCTGTCTTGGCATGGCAGGCTATGGCGACGAGCTGGAGCGGAAATATCCGGTCAAGGTACTGGATCCGGCCTTTATCGCGGTTGCTTATGCGGAAATGTGCGTACGCCTCGGCCTTCGGCACATTCCGGCGCAGTATCACCCCTTTACCAACGAAAGTAATGTGGAGCTTTAACGGGCACGCTTACTCTATAAAAGGAAATGAAAAAATGCAGAACCTGACTGCATGTATACACGAGGAGGACTAAAATGGATTACGGTATCTTGTCAATTATCCCCGCGGTGCTGGCGATTGTGCTTGCGATGATAACCAAAAACATTGTTATTTCACTGGCTATCTCCGTTTTCGTAGGATCTACCATCATCTGCGGCTGGAACCCGATCGCGGGCTTCCTGGAAATGACCCACACGCACATTTTCACAGCTTTATCTGAGCCGTCTAATATGCAGGCTCTGTTTATGATGGTTATCATCTCCGGTTTTATTGCCCTGCTGACGTCTTCAGGCGGAGCCGGAGCTTTTACCAATCTGGTTACTAAGAAAGTTAACACCAGATCAAAATGCGAAGGCGGTATCTGGCTGGGCGGACTGTTCGTATGGTTCACCGACTCCGGAAACTCTCTGATCGTAGGACCGATCTTTGAGGCGCTGGCTGAGAGACTTCGTGTATCCAGAGAAAAATTTGCTTACATTCTGGACTGCACCACATCCCCGATCTGTTCCATGATTCCGATCATCGGCTGGGGCGTTACCACAATTTCTCTGATTCAGGCAGAGCTCGACAATGCGGCTATCACCGATGTATCCAGTATGGATGTCTTTATTCAGGCGATTCCCTTTAACTATTATGCAATCCTGACTCTGTTTATGGCAGGCCTGCTGGCATTTACCCAGTGGGATTACGGCCCCATGCTGAAAGCGCAGAACAGAGCCATGAAAACCGGTAAGACCCTTCGTGAGGGCGGCGTTCCGATGAGAAGTGAGAATGCCAGCGACAAAGAAGCAAAAAAAGACGGAAAAGTCAGCACCATGGTAATTCCGCTGATTACTCTTCTGGTTGTTCTGTTTGCTTACCTGTTCTCCAAGGATTTCCTGCATACCAGAGTAGCAGGCAGCGACCTTCGTACCGGTATTGCTTCTGCTTTCTTTGCCGCAACCATCGTTCTGGTTATCATGTGCCTGAAAGATAAGCTTTACACCTTTACCGAGTGCATAAATATTTACACCAAAGGCTGTTCCAACGCCATGTTCATGTGTATCGTTCTGGTACTGGCCTGGTCCCTTTCCAGCGTTACCAGCACACTGAATACCGCAGGCTATCTGATTGAGATCTCCTCCGGCTTCCTGGCGCCGAGCATGCTGCCGCTGGTAATGTTTATCCTGGGTGCGATTATGTCCTTCGCAACCGGTACTTCCTGGGGAACCATGGGGGTACTGATGCCGCTGGGACTTCCGGTAGCCATCGATATGGGCTCTGCACTTCCGCTGGTAGCAGCTGCTATCGTAGGCGGCGGACTTTTCGGAGACCATTGTTCTCCGATTTCCGATACCACAGTGCTGGCGTCCATCGGAGCAAGCTGCGACCATGTGGATCACTTTGAGACTCAGATGCCTTATGCAGTGACGGTAGCAGTCATCTGCGGTATCATGTTTGTTCTGGCAGGCCTGGATTACAGCCCGGTTATGCTGGTGGTAGCGGCAGTCCTTCTGACTGTTGTAGTTTTTGTATTACATAAGCTGTCTGTGAAGAAGTACGGACAGGAAAAGACACCTGGAAAAATATCATAAGAGGAGGTTTTAACATGAGTCAGTCATTATGGCCGGAAGGCAAAAAGAGCGCGGCAATGTTCACGTTCGACTTGGACGGCGATATCATCTGGCAGAACATGTCTTCCGACGAGCCCAATACAGAGAAACTGATTCGCGCCCGTTCCATCGGACAGTACGGTCCGAACCGCTGCGTGGACATGATTCTGGATTTACTGGACAAGTATCAGGTAAAGGCGACATTTTTTGCGCCGGGTTATGTGGCAGAGCATAATCCGGATGTGATCCGCCGCATTGATGAGGCGGGACATGAGATTGGAAACCATGGTTACACCCACGAGCGTTTTGTAGAGAAAACAGTGGAAGAGCAGCTGGAGATTCTGAAAAAGACCCAGAAGATCATCAAGGACATCACAGGAAAGGAGCCGAAAGGCTTCCGTACTCCGTCCGGAGACTGGCATGTACGCACACCGTATCTGCTGAATGAGCTGGGCTTTCTGTATTCCAGCTCCATGCGTGGAGACGATATCCCGTATTATACGGTTCTTGACGGCAAAGAGACAGATCTGGTAGAGATTCCGTCCAAAT
Organism: Blautia sp. OF03-15BH; assembly: GCF_003463065.1. Lineage (GTDB taxonomy): Bacteria > Bacillota > Clostridia > Lachnospirales > Lachnospiraceae > Limivivens. The sequence goes on along the minus strand of NZ_QSCM01000008.1, from coordinate 160,127 downwards.
GGGAACTGGACGATTATGTGGCTCAGGCCTACAGTGTTTATCCGGCAGAACCGGCTGGTCTGGATCGAATCAGTTGCTATCGGAATGTACAGGACAATGATCTTCGTGAGTTCCGCGGCTACTATGATATGGGACTTTGCATCGCATTTCTGATGCATCCCCAGATCTCCGGAGCTCCGGGACGAAATCTGGTCCTTGAGGAAGTGCTGAAAGAAGTAACCTCTCATAAGGATGTATGGGTGGCTACTGGAAGCGAAGTTGCTGAATACTGGCGCAAAGCACATCCGAGAAAGGAGGACTAGAAGTATGTATGCACAGGAAATGAAATTGCCGGAGGGTAAAAAATGCGCGGCGTTTATCTCCGTAAACCTCGCAGCAGAGTTCTTCTGGCTGTCACTGGATAAGAAAGCGGCAGAGATGCCGAAAACCCTGTCCCTCGGTCAGTACGGAATGACTCATGGTCTTCCGAGGCTTCTCGGCCTGCTGGATGAGCTTCATCTGAAAGCTACTTTCTTCGTGCCGGGCAAAACCGCCGAGACCTATCCGGACAAGATCAAGGAAATCGCTGACAGAGGTCACGAGATCGCGTGCCACGGCTATGAATATGAGAATTTTGGTCTTTTGGACACAGAGGAGCAGCGCGAGCGCATCGGAAAGGCCGTGAAGGCCATTGAGGCCGCCTGCGGAAAGAAGCCGGCCGGTTTCCGGGCTCCCATCGGAGATCTGATGCTGGAGACTCTGGATATCGCCAGAGAGTACGGGATGACCTACTCCAGCGATCTCTATGACGACGACCGTCCTTATTTCATGAAGACCAATGAAAAAGGCGACAAGATTTTGCAGATTCCCCAGCAGTGGGCGAACTTTGACCTGCCGTACTTTGCCTTCAATTACCGGCCTGCATTCCCCTTCGGACAGGGCCGTGTGGCAAACTACAGCAACGTGCTTTCTAACTGGAAAGATGAGTTTACCGGTCATTACAACCATCACCTCTGCTACAATCTGCAGCTGGACCCGCAGTCAACCGGAAGTCCGGGACGTTTCGCCATGCTCCGTGAATTTCTGGAGTTCATGTGCGCCCACGAAGGCGTATGGTTTGTGACAGGAAGCGAGCTGGTAGATTTCTGCAAGCAGGATGAGGGCGCTTATGTCAGTCTCCGTGAAACAAAAGTGGTTTGATTTTTGATGATTATGATTGGGCTGAAAGTTTTTTGATGAGCTTTCGGCCCTTTTTTTAATAACTCAACTTTCCCACCAGTAAAACTGGCATAAACAGTTGATTTTTCAACTAAAATATTAAAATAATTGGTACCTTGACATAAAAATAGCACCTGATCTTTGATATAATAAGTTCACCACAAACAAATACTCAAAGGAAAAGGTGCTGAACTTATGATATACCAAAATGATAAAAATGAAAATACCCAAAATCAATTTTCCAACGCTTTAAAAGAACTTCGTTTCCTGAACTCTAAACATAAAGACCAGGCCGTTTCAAAGAATACGTATTATCGTTTTCTTAATGAAACTTCCTATAATTGGAGCAGATTTCTTCTGCTCCTTGCAGCTAAAGTTACTTCCAGATTTGATGCTCTTACCAGACCGGAACGGGTAAAAGTACTGGTTCTGGATGATTCCGTAGTAAAGCGGAATCGGAGTAAATCTGTAGAACTGCTTGCATGTGTCTATGATCATGTAGAACATAGATTTCAGAAAGGATTTACCCTGCTTACACTGGGGTGGTCTGATGGTTACAGTTTTATCCCCGTTGGGTTTAATCTGCTTTCTTCTGCCAAAAAGAGCAATCGTTACAATGAAATATCTGAAAATATCGATCATCGTACAAACGATTATAAGTTCCGCAAAGAAAGCATGATGAGTAAAACAGACGCCGCAGTTCTTCTTATTCAGAGAGCTTTACAGTCCGGTATAAAGGCCGACTATCTTCTTATGCTTTGAAGGTGCGAGAAATATTTTGGCTCTTTAGTAGTCACCACCAAAACAGGAATTCCTGTTAAGATCGTTTTCGTACGAAACCGCAATAAGAAGAGTGAATGTCTGTATCTCTTAAGCACAGACGTTTCTTTAAGTGATACTGAGATCGTACGGATTTATGGAAACAGATGGTCTATCGAATGTTTTTTCAGATCATCAAAATCCTTTCTGAAGTTAGGCACTGAATTTCAGAGCCATCATTATGGTGCAATGGTAAGCCATACGACCATTGTATTTACAAGATATATCATTCTGGAATGGATCCGCAGGAACCAAAATGACCAGAAAACGTATGGCGAATTATTCTTCCTGTTCTGCGATGATATCAGGGCATGGACTTAACCAGTGCACTGCAGAGCCTTATGGCTCTGTTTGTGTAGCACATTTTAACATTATCTGCTGATATTACATCCATCATAAAATGTAAAATAAGTGAATGGATTGCATCTCAAGCCGCATTTATTCGGCTTTATTTAGAGATATCAGCTGGGAAAGTTGAGTGAATAATTGCTATGCCTGACAACAAAAAAAGGACACCTTCCATTGGTATTTCTACCAAAAGAGAAGTGTCCCTTTATACACCTTATTTTTGAAAAATGCTCCTCAAAAATAATCAATATTTTACTTGTAGACAAATAAGTCAAACAGTTAAGAATCCATGTAGCTCCATGTTAATCCGTGGAACCACTTTTCCTGATTGGACGTCTATGACTACAAAACCGAACTCTTTTTTCTGGATTAGTACAGCTTAGCACCTGCCGGAATATGGTTATCAACCATAATAAGATGCAGTTCTTCATCCTCTGAATCCTTCAGGTTATTCACTGCTGAAAGCAGCATACCGCAAGACTCGATTCCCATCATCTTTCTTGGCGGAAGGTTGGTGATTGCGATCAGTGTCTTACCAACTAATTCTTCCGGCTCATAGTAAGAGTGGATTCCGCTTAAGATCGTGCGGTCTGTACCTGTTCCGTCATCCAGTGTGAACTGAAGGAGCTTCTTGCTCTTCGGAACTGCTACACACTCTTTAACCTTTACGGCACGGAAATCAGATTTGCTGAATGTATCGAAATCAACCTCTTCTTCAAATAAAGGCTCAACCTTTACGTTGGAGAAGTCAATCTTCGCGTTGTCTTTGAAGAATCCGTTGTTGTCGTTTGCAGTTGCTTCTTCTACTGCTCCGGATTTTCCTGCTTTTTTGTCAGAGTCAAGACTCTTCATTGTCGGGAAGAGCAGTACATCACGGATTGCTTCTGCGCCGGTCAGGAGCATACACATACGGTCAATACCGAAACCAATACCACCGGTAGGCGGCATACCGATCTCCAGAGCATTCAGGAAATCTTCATCCGTATGGTTTGCCTCTTCATCACCTGCTGCAAAGGCTTCCTCCTGGGCAGCAAAACGCTCTCTCTGATCGATAGGATCGTTCAGCTCGGAATAAGCATTTGCCATCTCCCAGCCATTCATGAAGAACTCAAAACGCTCTACATAATCCGGGTTCTCCGGTTTCTTCTTGGTCAGCGGGGAAATCTCCACCGGATGATCCATGATGAAGGTCGGCTGCAGAAGATGCTCTTCTACAAATTCCTCAAAGAACAGATTCAGGATATCGCCTTTTTTATGTCTCTCTTCAAAAGCAATGTTATGCTCCTTTGCAAGAGTTCTTGCCTGCTCCAGAGTTTCCACCTGGTTCCAGTCTACATTTGCATATTTTTTCACGGCATCTACCATAGTCAGACGCTCAAAGGGCTTGCCAAGATCCATCTCGATTCCCTTGTAAACGATCTGTGTCGTTCCCAGAACCTTCTGAGCCACATAGCGGTAGAGTTTCTCTGTCAGATCCATCATGCCGTTATAATCTGTGTATGCCTGATAGAGCTCCATCAGTGTGAACTCCGGATTGTGACGGGTATCCAGTCCCTCATTACGGAATACACGACCGATCTCATATACTTTCTCAAGACCGCCAACGATCAGACGTTTCAGATACAGTTCCAGAGAGATACGAAGCTTCAGATCCTCATCCAGCGCATTGAAATGTGTTTCGAAAGGTCTTGCTGCTGCTCCACCTGCATTTGATACCAGCATGGGAGTCTCTACTTCCATGAAGCCTTCGCCTGCCAGATACTCACGAACAGCGCTGATGATCTTGGAACGTTTGATGAAGGTATCTTTTACTTCCGGATTCATGATAAGATCCACATATCTCTGACGATAACGGAGATCCGTGTTAGTCAGGCCATGGAATTTCTCCGGCAGGATCTGCAGACTCTTGGAAAGAAGGGTCACAGAAGACGCATGAATGGAGATTTCTCCGGTCTTCGTCTTAAATACCTCACCTTTCACGCCTACGATATCACCGATATCCATCTTTTTGAAATCTTTGTAAGAATCTTCTCCAATACTATCCCGTGCAATATAACACTGGATATTTCCCTGTAAGTCCTGTACATTACCAAAGGAAGCTTTACCCATTACACGTTTGGACATGAGACGACCTGCAAGAGTTACCTCCTGGCCTTCCAGCTCATCAAAATGATCCTTTACTTCCTGGCTGTGATGAGTTACCTGATATTTTGTAATGATAAACGGATCTTTTCCATTCTCCTGAAGCTCTTTGAGCTTGTCTCTTCTAACCTTTAAAAGCTGGTTCAGATCCTGTGTCTGCTCGTTCTTTTGTCCTGCCACTTTTTCCACTCCTTATGATCTCTGAATTCCTAAAATCTGATACTTCATCTCACCGGCCTGAGTTTCCACGCAGATCTCATCACCGCTCTTTCTGCCTATAAGAGCTTTTCCTACGGGAGACTCATTGGAGATCTTGCCCTGAAGGCTGTTTGCTTCAGAAGAACCTACGATCTTAAACTCCAGTTCCTCGTCAAACTCTTCGTCCAGAACCTTTACGGTACAGCCGATGCTGACTTTATCCAGATCTACGTCCTCTTCTACTACTACTTCCGCATTTTTCAGGATCTTCTCGATCTGCTCGATCCTTGCCTCGATATCACGCTGCTCATCTTTTGCTGCATCGTATTCGGCGTTCTCGGAGAGGTCACCCTGTTCGCGTGCCTCTTTGATTTTTCCAGCTACTTCTTTTCTGCGGTTTACTTTTAAATCGTGAAGCTCATCTTCCAGAGTTTTCAAACCTTCATAGGTCAGTAAATTCTTCTTTTCTTCCATCTCTATTGCACCCTTTCCACATTTCCATTTCTGTCAAGCTTTACCTGGCGTATCAAAACAGACAGCACGATGTTTCTGCTGCCCTGTATGATCATGCGACAGAAAGACAGCCGTCTTCCATCCTTGTCAATACGCCTGCAGTCAATCACAGTATTATAAACTATCGCTCCTGCCTTGTCAAGATTCTATGCACCCGGAAAGCGCATTATTCCGGCATTACAGGTATTTTTCCAGAAGTACTTCCAGGTCATGGTAGGTACTGATTTCTCCCACCATGCCGCGGAGCCGTGCCGAGTGCGGAAGCCCTGCCGTATACCAGGCTACATGCTTGCGCATCTCCCGCATTCCACAGTTTTCTCCCTTTTCAGCCAGCTGCATTCCGGCATGTCTCAGGATCATCTCCCGGCGTTCGTCTCTGGTCGGTAAAGGCAGGAGTTCTCCTGTTTCCAGATAATGGTTTACCCGTCTGAAGATCCATGGATCTCCTTCTGCCGCCCGGCCGATCATGATGCCGTCACAGCCCGTTTCATCCAGAAGCGCTTTCGCTTTTTCCGGAGAATCGACATCTCCGTTCCCGATCACCGGAACAGAAACTGCCTCCTTCACCTGACGGATGATCTCCCAGTCCGCTTTTCCGGAATAATACTGCTCTCTTGTCCTTCCATGGACAGCGATAGCTGCTGCTCCTGCTGCTTCCAGGCGTTTTGCCATCTCTACCGCATTGACGCTCTCCTCTGTAAAACCTTTCCGGATCTTCACCGTCACCGGCTTTCTGATGGCTTTTGTCAGACTCTCCACGATCTTCCCTGCCAGAGCGGGATCCTTCATCAAGGCAGAACCCTCTCCGTTATTGACGATCTTTGGGACCGGACATCCCATATTGATATCCAGGATATCAAATGGAAGGTCCTCAATAGAAGCTGCCACTTCTGCCATCAGCTCCGGTTCCGAACCAAAAAGCTGCAAAGACACAGGATTTTCTCCCGGAGCGATCTTCAGGAGTGCAATGGTATTTTTATTATGGTAGGAAATGGCTTTTGCACTGACCATTTCCATACACAAAAGACCTGCGCCCTGCTCCCGGCATAGGAGACGGAACGGAAGATCCGTCACCCCTGCCATGGGAGCCAGGACGCAGAGATTCGGCAGCTCTATATTTCCGATTTTAAGCGTCTTCATAGCTTTCCCCTAAATATACAACTTTGTAGAACATTTCCAGTTCTTCCAGTAACTCTCTTTGTTCTTTCTGAATGGATTTGATCTCCAGGACACTTCCCACTTCATCGTAAGAAAAATCATTTTCCTTCGCCTCCGTACGGAAGATCAGGCTGCCATCCTCGTCGAATTCCAGAACCAGGATCCCGCCTACCTTATGCGTATAAAGCACACATAAAATCTGTAATTCTTTTTTGATACTTTCCGGCAATGCTTTAAAACCGGGATTCAGATAATATTTTTCCTCATAAGCACTTGCCGCACACAAAACGACATTTTTTGTTTCTTCCATTTACAATACTTCTCCGTTAGTTATATTTTATGATGATGCCAGGGTCAAAAGGTCAAAGAGCCTCAGCGTGGAACACATCAGACATATCCGTAAACACCTCTCACCGATACTTCACCGGCATACACGGCCGTCACCGTTCCGTCTTCTTTTTCTACCAGAAGTTCCCCTTCTTCATTGATTCCCAGCGAACGACCGGTATATTCATGACCGGGTTCCAGGACTCTTACCTTGTTATTCCTGTTTAAAAGAAGAGCTTCATAATCCTCCTTCAGCGGAGCCAGATTTCCGGCGGCAACATATTTTTCATAATAATCCTCAAAATATTTCAGGCAGGCTGCAATCAGTTCCGCCCGGTTGACCTTTTCGCCAAGCTCTTTTATCAAAGAGGTGGCTACTTCCTGAAGTTCTTCGGGAAATTCTTCTACATTGGTATTAATGCCTGTTCCGATGACCAGATAATGGATCCCTGTCATCTCCGCGCTCATTTCCGTCAGGATACCGCAGATTTTTTTCCCATTGACCACTACATCATTTGGCCATTTGATTCCCACAGAAACAGGATAAAGACTTTCAATGGCTTTCGCTACAGAAAGTCCCATCACCAGTGTTACCATGGATGCAAGCTCCGGACGGATATCCGGACGCAAAACAATCGTCATGGCAATGGCGCTTCCTTTCGGTGTACACCAGGAACGGCCTCTTCGGCCTTTGCCTCCGGTCTGCTCATCGGCAACCACCAGGGTTCCCTCCGGTGCCCCCTGCTCTGCCAGCTGTTTTGCCAGGTTATTGGTAGAATCCACCGATTCCACACAAACCAGATTTTTTCCTGCCCATTTCGTGTCCAGAAGGCTCAGAATCTCCTCTTTGCTGACAACATCCGGTATCTCAACCATATGATATCCCTTTCTTGGAACCGCTTCGATCCGGTAACCTTCCTCCTCCAGCTGATGGATCGCCTTCCAGACAGCGGTTCTGGAAACTCCAAACCGTTCAGAAAGCTCCTGTCCGGATACATACGTATCCTTTTTTCGGAGGATTTCCAAAATTTTACTTTTCATAAATACTTATCTCCGTAAAAACAGACGCAGCACAAGCAGCAGAAGAAGCACTACGGACACAGCCGTAAAAAAGAGAGCCGATACTGTTTTTTCCCTGCGATATCTTTCTCTGGCAGCCGCACTGTTCAGGATCACGCCCATAACGATAACGAGAGGCATAAAAATCGATGCTGCTTTCCTGTCAAAGACCATCAGGAAAAAACACAGGATCAGAAGCACGCCTGCAAAAAGGGCACACACTTCCACATCACAGGTACTGGTTTTTTTCTTATTTTTCATTCATTTCATCACTCCCCAAGAGTGGCTACCATCACTGCTTTGATGGTATGCATACGGTTTTCTGCTTCATCAAATACTTTGGACTGCGGTGATTCAAAAACTTCATCCGTTACTTCCATATCTGTAAGATGGAAACGCTCGCCCATTTCTTTTCCGATCTGTGTCTTCAGATCATGGAAGGCAGGCAAACAATGCAGGAAAATTGCCTGTTCACCGGCATTTTTCATAACTCCAGAGGTCACCTTGTACGGAGTCAGATCGTTGATACGCTCCTCCCATACTTCATCCGGCTCACCCATGGACACCCACACATCTGTATAGATAACATCTGCGCCACTGGTTCCTTCTTTCACATCTTCCGTAAGCGTAATACTTGCCCCAGAAGCTTTGGCATACTCCTGACACTGTTTTACCAGTTCCTCATTGGGGAAGTATTTCTTTGACGTACAGGCGACAAAATCCAATCCCAGTTTACTGCAGACGATCATCAGTGAATTTCCCATATTATAACGGGCATCACCCATATACACCAGCTTTATTCCCTTCAGGCGGCCGAAATGCTCACGGATGGTCAGCATATCTGCCAGCATCTGGGTCGGATGATACTCATTGGTCAACCCATTCCATACCGGCACACCGGCATGCTCTGCCAGACTCTCCACAATTTCCTGACCAAAGCCACGGTACTCAATGCCGTCATACATTCTTCCGAGAACTCTTGCGGTATCCGGAATACTCTCTTTTTTTCCGATCTGAGAACCTTTCGGATCCAGATAGGTCGTTCCCATGCCCAGATCATGAGCAGCAACTTCAAAGGAGCAACGGGTTCTGGTACTGGTCTTTTCAAAGATCAGTGCTACATTTTTTCCAAGGAAACGCTGATCTACGATCCCCTGTTTTTTCTTTGCTTTCAGTTCAGCTGAAAGATCAATGAGATACTCGATCTCTTCTGAAGTAAAATCTTTTAATGTCAAAAAATTGCGGCCTTTTAAATTCATGTTAATCATTCCTTTCTATCTGCTGTATCTGGTTTAGGTCTATCTGTTGACTTATCATACCGCGTTTTGGTAAATTCGTAAAGTAATGATTTACAAAAGGACGTTCGTTTTCTTGAACGTCCTTTCTGTTTATCCTTATTCTGTCACATCTTTTGCAACTTCCGTTACGGATTTGACCAGTCCGGCCACATTCTGGATCTCGGACGGGATAATGATCTTCGTTGCTTTGCCGTCTGCCACCTTTGCAAGTGCTTCCAGGCTCTTCAGTGCCAGTACAGACTGATCGGCTCCTGCCTCTTTCAGGAAACGGATACCATCGGCATTCGCCTGCTGCACTTTAAGAATTGCTTCTGCCTGACCTTCTGCCTCACGGATCATCTTCTCTTTCTGTGCCTCTGCCCTCAGGATCGCAGCCTGTTTCTCTGCCTCTGCATCCAGAATCGCAGATTCTTTTTTACCTTCCGCAACCAGGATCGTGGATTTCTTCTCTCCTTCTGCTTTCAGGATCGCTTCACGGCGTTCACGCTCTGCCTTCATCTGTTTCTCCATGGCGTCCTGGATCGCAGCCGGCGGAATGATATTTTTCAGTTCCACACGGTTTACCTTGATGCCCCAGGGATCCGTGGCAATATCCAGAGACGCTCTCATTTTTGTATTAATAGTCTCACGGGAGGTCAGTGTCTGATCCAGTTCCAGATCTCCGATGATGTTTCGAAGAGTGGTGGCTGTCAGGTTTTCGATCGCCATGATCGGATTCTCCACACCATAGGCAAAAAGTTTGGGATCTGTAATCTGAAAGAATACTACAGTATCGATCCGCATGGTTACATTATCTTTTGTAATAACGGGCTGGGGAGCAAAATCCACAACCTGCTCTTTCAACACAACTCGTTTGGCTACACGGTCAATAAAGGGGGCTTTCAGATGCAGACCCACAGACCAGGTACATTTGTAACCACCCAATCTCTCCACGACCATAGCCGTAGCCTGGGGTACAATCTTAATACAGGAAACCAGGATCATAAGCGCAACGATCAGGATGATCGCGATCAGAATTGGTCCTATCAATGCTTCATTCATTATTTTTTCCTCCTATTTTGCTTTGACAATCAGTTTGACTCCTTCAATCCTTTCTACGGTCACCACCGTGTCTTTCGGGATCACCGTATCATTCATACTTCTGGCAGTCCATTCTTTTCCTTCCAGCCTGGCACATCCGGTCTCACGGATGTTATTAATTTCTTCCAGTACCAGTGCTTCCTGTCCGATCAATCCGTCCACATTTGTTTTCGTCTTATTGGAATTGATGTAGCGAACTGCAAATGGCCTGGTGAAAAACAACAGTAGGATGGATACCGCAAAAAATGCAGCTGCCTGAATCACTACGTTTGCACCAAGCATGGAGGCTACAAATCCAGCCACGGCGCCGCCCGCAAACCAGATAGTTGTCAGACCCATAGTCGCAAGCTCGATCAGGATCAGCAGAATAAACACTACCAGCCAGCAGATGGACGTTGTTTCCATTTTTTCTCCTCCTCTCTTTCTGCTTCGCAGATTTTAAACTGATTCTACTATATTTTCAGATAAATTACAACCAGACACCAAAAAATATCTTTCCAATCTCAACCAGGAGTGATAAAATGAAATTATTCCAAACAGTTCAGTGAATCAAAAAAAGGAGATGGATCTTATGGCAGAACTGCATTTTGAATCAAAGGAAGTCGAAGAGTACTACCGCAAAGAGCGCCGTGTTTTAGGTATCGGACATCCCTGCCGCTGGGATTCCCAGGAAGTCATCACCAAAGAGGACGTGGACAATTATATCAAGGATGCCAAAAACATCCTGTCCTGTTAGGAAGAAAGGTGTCCTTACACCTCTCTTCCTACCGTCTTCTCACACAAAAAGAGCTTTCCGCCTCCGCCTGCGGAAAGCTCTTTTTGTATGCAAAAAACTGCCGCCTGGGGCTTTTATACCCCGGACGGCAGTTCTCAGTTTCAGTAATTACTTGTACAGCGGACCATAGTTTTTGCAGGCTCTGAAATCAGCACCCTCTTTGTCCATTCCAAATGCGTTCCATGCAGCCGGACGGAAGATCTTCTCTTCCGGAACGTTATGCATGCAAACCGGAATACGGAGCATAGAGCAAAGAGTGATCAGATCTGCACCGATGTGGCCATAGCTGATAGCGCCGTGGTTTGCGCCCCAGTTATTCATAACATCATAAGCAGTCTTGAACGGACCTTCTTTGCCGTCGCAACGCGGTGCAAACCAGGTGCAGGGCCATGTATAGTCGGTACGTTTCCAGAGTTTATCGGAAACCTCAGCCGGCAGATTTACGGTCCAGCCCTCTGCAATCTGCAGAACCGGTCCAAGGCCTTTCACCAGATTCAGACGGATCATGGTAGCCGGCATCTCAGCAACAGTCAGGAAACGGCTGGAGTATCCGCCGCCACGGAAGTATCCGAGGTCAGCTGCGTTCCAGGTAGTAGCAGCCAGGATAGCCTTCTGGTCTTCCTCGGTTACATTCCACCACTCTTTCATTACACCATTACCGTTCTCATCTTTCGCCTCACCACTGGCATCCAGACAGCAAGCACCAGAGTTGATCAGGTGAATGAATCCGCCGCTCTCTTTTGCAACACCTTCAAGATCATAACCGGTAGCTTTCTTAACAGCCTCCGGGCTCCAGTAGGTGCGGACATCTGCGAACATCTGTGCACGGTTGGTCAGAAGTTTCATGAACAGCATACCAAGACCGTTGAGAACGTCATTCTCAGTAGCCAGGATGTACGGCTCACGAGCACCATTCCAGTCAAAGGAAGTATTCAGAACTGCCTCTGCGAAGTCACCATTGGGATAGAAGTCTGTCCACTGTCTCTGTCCCTGGAAACCAGCTGCGATTGCATTGTGACCAACAGCCTCTTCCTCACAGCCTTCCGGCAGATTCTTGTTACCGTTCATCAGGTCTTTTACGATAACAGCCATCTTTACAACGAACTCGAACTGCTCTTCTTTCTCTTTCTCGCTCTTCTGCAGGAATTCCGGGTTCTTATCGAAGCCAAGTTTGCAGTTCTCTTTTGCCCATGCAAGTGCTTTCTGGAACTCTGCCTCATCGTAGATACCCTCGCTCATACGACGGATGATTTCTACCTCATCTACAGACTCTACTCTCATTCCAAGATAGGACTCGATGAAATCAGAATCAATGATGGATCCGCCGATACCCATGGTAACGGAACCGATCTGCAGATAGGATTTTCCTCTCATGGTTGCAGCTGCAACTGCTGCACGGCCGAAACGGAGAAGTTTCTCCTGAACATCCTCAGGAACGCTGCTGTCATCAGCTTCCTGTACATCATGACCGTAGATACCGAAAGCCGGAAGACCTTTCTGTGCATGAGTAGCAAGAACAGATGCCAGATATACAGCACCCGGTCTCTCTGTACCATTGAAGCCCCATACAGCTTTGATGGTCTGGGGATCCATATCCATGGTCTCAGCACCGTAGCACCAGCAAGGAGTTACCGTCAGAGTAATATCAACGCCTTCTCTGCGGAACTTCTCAGCACAAGCAGCACTTTCAGCCACACGTCCGATGGTGGTGTCTGCAATCACTACTTTTACCGGTTCTCCGTTGGAATAACGGATATTCTCCTCAAATAATTTTGCTGCGGATTTTGCCATGTTCATGGTCTGCTCTTCCAGAGACTCACGTACTTTTAAAGGACCACGGCGTCCGTCGATGGTCGGTCTGATACCGATTACCGGATATCCACCAATTAATCTGCTTTCTGCCATTTTTCTTACCTCCATTTGTTTTTAAGCGTTTTGGACAATAGTTTTTCAAAAAACCTTTTCATTATGTACCAATTATACAACAGTCTTAGAAAAAATGCACGTAATTTTCTGTTCGGATATAGACAAATTTTGTCCTTTTCGTTATACTGTATCGTAACAAAAGCGATGGCTGCTCTGCCATCCTTTATTCCACGGAAAGGAGTTCATATGAAAGCATTTCACGAAGTTCGGAATTACCGGTCTGATTTCATGGTATGGCAATGTGCCTATACCAATATCAGCTTCCTGGCCCACTGGCACCAGGAGATCGAGCTGATCTACCTGCGTTCCGGATCTGCCCGTTTTTGCATCAATGAACACAATTTCACTGCCAGGGCAGGAGATCTGGTCCTCATTGACACCGGTGACTTCCACTACAGCGATTCCTCAGAGATGAAAAATGAGCTGGATTTTCTTATTTTTGATCCGAGTGTGATCAGTCCGCTTTACCGCCACTCCAATTATGCGCATCCGCTCATTTCATCGGAAATGTTGAAAAACTGCGGACTTACCGAAGAGCTCGCCTCTCTTTTTGACACAGCCCATACGGAGCTTCAGGAGCAGAAGCCTTACTATCAGGAAATCGTCACCGCCTCCCTCCGCTCTTTCTGGTACCGTCTGCGGCGTGTTCTTCCAAGAGAAGCCATGGACACTTCACGGAACCGGCGTTCTCATATGCTGGAAGAAATGCAGCAGCTTCTGGCCTATATGGACAGTCATTACAGTGAGGACATCACCCTCTCCTTCGCCGCTGAAAAAATGAACTTCAGTGAAAGTTATTTTTCCCGCGTTTTCAAACGCCTTATGGGCATCAACTTCGTCACCTACCTGAATATGATCCGTGTGGAGCATGCCGCAACAGAGCTTAAAATATCCGGAAACCGTGTACTGGATATCGCTCTTTCTTCCGGCTTCAACAATATCCGGACCTTCAACCGGGTATTCAAGGAAATCACCGGATACACACCCAGCCAGTTTCTCAGCCTGGATGATCCGGATTCCATTAATCTTTCCTATTACAAAAGAAAATCACCTCACCAGGAGTTTGTGGAATATGATTCTCTGACCCTGGTCCGGAATGATGAAAGGAGTGTTTCCCATGAAAAGACCAATCCTGTACCGCAAACGCCTCATTCCTGAAGAGTGTATCCTTTTAAAGGATGACGAACTTCTTTACCGTGATGAAAAAAAGATCATCACCCGATGGAATACCTTACGGCCGAAAAAAGACCTGCACCATGGTTTTTCCTGCTATTTTCTTGACAAAGGCATCAAAGTCAGCAAGTTTTATAAAGCCGACGGCAGCCTGATCTGCTGGTACTGTGACATTGTTACCCACTCCTACGATAAAGCCACCGATACCTATGTCTTTACCGATCTTCTGGCTGATGTACTGGTCTATCCGGATGGCCGGGTCAAGGTCGTGGATCTGGATGAGCTTTCTGAAGCCAATGAAACCGGTCTTTTAAGCCTGGATGATCTTCACAAGGCCCTGCACATCACCAATGCTCTGCTCACAGAGATCTATGCCGGTCGGTTTTCAGCCCTCACAGCCTGCATCGACGCATATGATCCCGCGCTCAGCTGATAAACTCCCCTGTGTAAAATGAACATTCAAAAGGCGCAACTGAAAAGCAGCTTCAACGGGGATTTTTCCCGCGAAGCTGCTTTTTCTTTATCCTTCTATTCCAGAAGAAAGAAGTAAGGCAAAATAGCCCCATTCCCATATCGGTGACTGAAAGCTGTTTTCCAGATATTCCATGATATCTTCTTCCTCATAACCGGTCATCCGGGTCAATACCACGATGGCATCACGGAAAGACTCATAGGAGATTTTTTCTTCCCCATCCAGAAGCCATCGAAGAAATACACTCTGACGGATCCCGACGTACTCCAGCGTGATCCATTCCAGGCGAAGAAGTATATTCTCAATGTCTGTTTCCAAAGATAACAGATCAGAAAAGATCTCATTGAGCAAAAAGTTCCGGATCAAAGATTCCCGGTCTTTCCACTCCTTTTGAAATGCCTTCCATTTTTCTGCCAACACCTCATCCTGTTCGCCCTCTGAAATGGATTCGGATAGCATCAGCAGCGGCTCCAGAAACTCTTCATAAAGCCCTTCTGCCCTATAATTAACAGCCAGATCCTGTAAAAGTTCATTGCACTCCAGCACCGTATCTTCTGCTAATATCTCTACTCTTCTTATGGCTTTTAAAAGTTCTGTTCTGGTCTCTTCCGAAAAGCAGTCCTTCACATCAGCCTGCCCCGGCTTTTTCTTTTTTCCAAGCTCCAGCAGGATATACGAAGCTTCCAGAAGCCCTTCCTCCAGAGTCTGCTCCGTATGCTCCAGAAGCTTCATGATTTCTTTTCTGAGAGCCAGGTAGAAATCATCCTCATCTCCCGGAATCGAAGGAAAACCCGGTTCTCCTTTCTCCCAAAGATCGATCACAGCCGGACAGCAGGGCATCAGTGTCTCTTCTTCATGATCCTCAAAAACATGAACCTCTCTCGGAAAGACCCGGCAGGTTTCGGAAAGTACCATATCCCCGTACGTGCATACAAGGCTACAGAGATTTTTTCCATTCAGGAAGGGGCAACGCTGTGCCTGATCCAGATGAATGACTCTGCTTCCTTCCTTGTTTACAATATAATCACTTAAAGCTGTCTTCTGTGGCATGACCTCCTGCGGCGGAATAAGGTTCTCCCACTGTTTCTCTGTTTTCTCATCTACATAGATTTTCCATTCCTGGCAGCAGGTCCTCGGACACCGGTCTGCCATACAGACAAATGTTTCATAATATGCCGGGCGAAAGCGCTGCATCTCATTCCTCCTTTAGATCCAGTTATAGTCTCCGCCTGTGACAGCAAGGCTTAAAAGCGCATCCATCCGGATCACCTCTTCTTCTCCCTCGACCTTTTCCAGAAGGACAGCCGTATCTACGACCTCCTCCATGGTCTCATCCGGACCGATCTCATAATCGATCTCCGCTGCACAGTCCGGGCAGGGGATCTGCTTCATCGTCTGCAGAGACAGAAACCGTTTCCCGCACTTTTTACATTCATAATAACCGCACACTTTTGTGCCTTCCGGTACATAGTACATGTTCTTTTTCCTCCTGATTTCTTTTGTGTCTTATCTGTCATTCTATCAATGCAAAGGCATAAAGTCAATTCTCAGGCATGATCTATGAAATTCCATGCAGAATCCATAAAACTGACAGTTGAAAAATCCTCGTTCTCCAATAAGCAAAAAAATCACCTCTGCTGCTCTCCTCCGGCACGATCGGTAGACTTGTTTTTTCCTTTACCGCAAAAAAAGACTCCTCTGAGATGAACACGTCAAATACAGAAAAACCCCGGAGATCTTCCGACCTTCGGGGTATCTTAGACTAAGGCGGTTCGTTTTTTTACTTTCTATAAACTGCCTTGGAACTCATTCCTTGTGCTTTTAAAACCTTCTTATATACTTTCAGCTGTTTTTCTGGAACTTTGACAATTGGCTTTTTATAAGTTCCTGCAAAAGCTTTTGAACCTACAGTTTTACCTGACAGTGTTCTTGTCTTAATTGTAATGCTCCTGAGTTTCTTACAATTACAGAATGCCTGTTTTCCAATACTTCTGACAGTTCCAGGAATTGTTATTCTACTCAGGCTTATACAATTTGCAAATGCTCTGTGGCCTATCTTTATGATTCCATTTCCGCCATTCACCCTGCTCAGTTTCTTACATCCATAAAATGCATTCGTTCCGATCACTGTAACATTTCTTCCTATTGTAACAGACTTAAGTAATTTATTATTCTTAAATGCATTTGCTGATATTCCGGTTACTTTGCAGGTAATTCCATTAACTTTGATTGTATCTGGAATTCTTGCCGATGCTTTTTTATAAACAGGTTTGATAAACTCAACACTTACTCCATCCTTCAGGACTTTGTAAACACCATTGGTTGATTTATCCTTTACTATCTTTCCAGGTGTTGCTGTTTGTGGTGTGAGTTTTGCAATTATGTTACCTGAACTTATTTTCTGCTTACAGATTGTGCAGTAAATGTCTCCCGTGTAACCTTCAGATGTGACACTTGCAGCTTTTTTATTTCTGATTTCTGTTGCTCCATGAATAGTTGCTCCGATTGCTTCTGTTTTAGTAGTTCCGCAAGAAGTGCAGGTATAGGTCTTGATACCTCCGGTAGTACAGGTGGCCTGTGTTGTAATTTCACCCATATTCCATATATGTTCTACTTTTGGAATTACCTTACCTTCTTCAATCAAGATACCACAATCCTGACAGTAAACATCACCTGTATATCCTTCTTCTTTACAGGTTGGCTTCTTTTCATTAAGAGTACTTTTCACATGGCCTGTCGCCGGAATTTCTTCCTTTTTCTTATCATTACAGGTTTGGCAAACAGAAATCGAATATCCATTTTCTGTGCAGGTAGCATCCTGTTGTTGCTCTTTTATGTAATTATGTGCAGCCCTTGGAATGTTAATTGTTTCGGTATCACCACAGCTTTCACATGTGTAGATCACGATTCCTTCTTCCGTACAGGTTGCCTCTTTTGTAACTGTACCACTATTCCAGTCATGCTCAAATTTCTTAGTTACTTTTCCAGAAGAAAGTTGTGTTCCACAGTCTTTGCAATAGACGTCTCCAGTATACCCCTCTTCTTTGCAGGTTGGTTTTTTTGCATTTCTGGTTTCTTTGTTCTTATGACCGGTTGCTTTTAAAGGTTCCGTTTTTTTATAAGGACAGTTTGTATAAGTGCAGCTATATTCTTTTTCTCCGTTTGTTGTACAAGTTGGAAGTATTGATATTGTTCCTGAATCAAAATTATGGATATGCTTCATTCCACAACCTTCCCTGCTACAGGTTGCTGTTCCATCGCCATTGTCTGTCCAAGAATGTCCCAACGCCAGATTTTTGGTATCTTGCTTAGTTATTGTTTTTGAACAGCGACTACATTTACCGTGGAGAACGCCATCGCTTTCACAAGTTGGTGCATCTCTTTTTGTCAGGATATATTTATGCCCAAGTTTTTTTATAGCTTCTGTTTTTGTGGCTGTACAAACTCCATTTTCTCCATAGCTACAATGATATATTCGTTCTCCTGCTGTCGTACAGGTTGGCTCTGCAGTTATTGTTCCCGCATCCCATTCATGAGTATGCTTTGCATTGCATCCATCTCGAGTACACGTTGCCGTTTCATCTTTATTATCTTTCCAGCTATGCCCCAAGGCAGCAATGCTTCTTTGATCTGTTGTTGCTGTACAGTTATCATTTTTACAATGGCGGCTTTCTGTACCTGTTTTTTCACAAGTCGGAGCTATATCTGTGGTCCAGGCTGACGCATAATTATGGCCGGTTGCAGAAACACTTTCTTTTTGGGTGCTTTTACACATACTGCAGGTAAACGTTTTTTCCCCGGGAGCTGTACAGGTCGGCTTTTTAGTAACCATTCCATTATCCCAATGATTCTTACAATCGTGGACAGCTACTGTCGATGAATCAGATGCCGTCATACCATAAAGGGTTGCAGTCAGCTTTGTTGTACCCTCCTTTAAGCCTGAAAGCTGATTATTGTTATAGGCTGCAATCGAGGGATCAGCTACAGAGATAACTGGAGTATCTAGAACAGGTGCCAAGCCTCTTCCACCTGACCAAAAATTAGTAACACCTATTCTGGTCTCTTTAATTGCTGGTGTTGTATTCTCTCCTATGCGTAAAGAGTAAGTCTCCTGGTCAAATCTTACATTGACCTTTTCGATTTTCGTTTTATCTACAGAAACAGAAACCGTTTCAGTACTATCGTTTGCCGGAACTTCAGTTGTATTTATCTCAGGTCTGCAGGCAAATTCTTCTACCCAGTAATGTACTCCATTATAATAAACGTGACCAATTCCGACACAATTAAATTTAGAAGAAAGCATATTTCTACGATGCCCCTGCCCAGCATAAAAATAATCATCTTCTCTCCAAGCAAAATTTACTTGAGAAGCCGTATTTTGGCCGGCAGCTATATTTTCACCAGCATAATTGCATCTAATATTTTCTTGCGGATAAGTATCCCAGGCATACCCTCCCATTGGACGTTCATGATCATAAGATAATGCAATTTCTGTGGCACGTTTCATAGCTACTCGTTCAAGGTCATAATCATACTTAAGTTCTTTTAAATCCGTACAATAAGTTTTTGTAGTATCGTCCATATTCCAATACCATGCATACTCACTGTTTGTTCGTGCCTCATTGATCATATCAAGAATTGTTCGAGCTTCTGTCTGTCCGTATTTTACGGAAATATTTACCGGAATAATCTCAGCAGCTTTGGCTTTTTGAGGAAGAATAATGAGTCCTCCAAGAAAAAGCAATAGTAACAACAACCGTAATTTTGTTCTCTTCATTCTCTTCATGTTCTTCCCTCCGAATCGTAAAGCGGACATTCGCAATCCGCTTCGCTACTTGCTCATGAACGCAGATCGCATCTCCCTCACCCGCCGCTTAATGCTCCGCACACTTGAAGCGTGGGAATGCTTATCTGCGTTCAAATCTCAGACATTTTGATACATCTGAATAAAAGCATGAAACAACAGAAAATGTACTATTTTTCATGCTTTTATTGTATGTATTTCTCGCTTCTATTTGAAGTATATCATATGCGTTTCTTAACGTCTACCATTCGACACATTTTTCTCAACTTCTTTTTTATATCTGCTATAAAATGTCGTGTGCTGATTCCGAATAAATTTACCGTCTGGCGTTGGTCAATAAACTCTCTTTCTGTCTGTGCTACATACACAAATATCTGCAATAGCAGATCTGAACAGTGGCTGAATAGGTGCGTTTGTTTTTTTAGGGTAACAGAAAAACCCCGGAAACCTTACGGTTCCGGGGCATCTTACGCTTGGACACAATGTACCTTACGGTACTCAATATATATTAATCAGTGATTACTCGATGATGGTAGCAACACGTCCTGATCCTACAGTACGTCCACCTTCACGATACTTTAATCCCGTTTTACCTCATATTTTTTATGGTTTTCTCTCCAAAATACAGTGAAAAACGGCTGAATTGCACCACCTATTTTGATTTGCCTGATTTCTTGGCACCGTTTTGGCACCGGAGAATACTCAAACCGATTTTCTTCTGTAGATACTAGATACTTCTCTACCAACTTTATATTGCACCGGTAATTTTTA
>NZ_QSCM01000008.1:0-140057 GCF_003463065.1 Blautia sp. OF03-15BH | reverse complement strand
CTACCAACTTTATATTGCACCGGTAATTTTTAACTGTTATAATCGAAACATGGGTGCTACCATAACGGTAGGCGGTTAGTCCTTCTCCAGAGGGACTGTGACCCTCTGATTACATAGAAACCTGTAAAGGAATCCATTGGAAAGGAGGGCTAAGCCAATGAGTATTATTGACTTCATAGCAGTAGTGAGCTTCGGCTTAACCTGCTTTAGTATCGGATATACATTAGGCAAAGATAATCATAAACCACAAAAATAACCGCCCTGGTCTGGTAAACTAAGCGGTTATCTTTGATGATATTCTAAATAGTAAAACGGACTAACCGTCTATCGGTAGCACTCTTTTTCTATAATCATATTAGCACGCATCTGTGGAAATGTCAAAAATTTTCTTCTTTCTCAACTATATCTATTTCCATACATTTTTACAACCTATTTCAAGTGTTCCTCAAAAATTAATTCGAGTTCCTTATTCCCTCTCAAGAATTCATACTCTTTCTTATTTTCAATTTCCGAATACAATTCACGAACAAAATTTTTTCCAACTCCCGAAAAGGCTTTTCCCTGTGCAGTATCCTCATACCTGTAATACAAAGGGGATTGTGTCATATTCCAAGGCTTCTGTGATTCACTTAATAATTGCTTAATTAACTGAACACATTTTTCTACATCTTTTCGATATCCAGCAATCAGCAGATATGGCACTGTGTTGCCGTAATTCCATAGTCCAAACAACGATATCATGTGATCTGTAATCTCAGCAATTCTCTCTGCTTTATCATGATTTCCTGTTTCTTCTTCCATTTCAATTAACTTATACAAGTAGCTTTGAATATTGACAACTGCCTGTAGCAGTTTCCCTTCCAGGAATAACGCAGCAGTGTCTGTTCCTTCCTGATGTGCTAATACACTTGTTTTCATAATCGTTGCATCAATTACAGTATCAGGAATTTTTTTCAAAAGGGCATTTGCTTCTTCATATTTCTCCATTTGGACATATTTTGTTGCAAGTATAAAAACGCTTGAATTTCTCACTCTTTCATCCTGACTGTCTGCTGTTCGTTCCAGCCACTCAATAATAGCTGCATTATATTCCATTCGTTCTTCGCCATTAAGATCTGACAAAGTCAAAGATCCGTTCAGAACGGTTGCGATCGTATATATTAATAAGTCGCAATGAGGATACTCCTGTATTTTACGAGATGCCATCTCGAAAGCCTCTGTAAAGCTGTCCAATGAAACTTCCGAAAGTTCATTCACAAATTGTCCAATCTCTTTTTCGGTCAATTCTTCACGAAACGAAAACAATTCATTCATATCAATTTTCAATAATCGTGCCAAAGCTGGAAGTAATGAGATATCCGGATATGTATTTCCCTTTTCCCATTTATTTACCGCAGGAGTAGAAACACCCAGATAATTTGCCACCTGTTCTTGTGTTAATCCCTCAGTTTTTCGATAGTTTTTTATCTGCTCACCAATACGCATTGTTCGCACCTCCTGTCCTTATTTCCATTATAGCGTTCCCAATACATGTTTACAATTGAGCCTTTGTTTACTTATTACTTTCTTTTTTTAACTTTCAATTAATTTTCTCTAATATTTATATCATCAGCAACAAACTGCCCACAAATTTAAGAACGGGCTACTAACCCTCAAACGACAGTGCATTACATTGCATCAGCTAAACCAACCTTGTTATCCTGAATCACCACTCCTTCATCTTCGCTTCATGCCTATTTTTCATAATTTGCAACTGGTATATAATGACAGGGATTAGAAAAATCACAGCAACTATGCCTAAAATAACAGACCGATTTACGGTAGCAAATGCCACGAGCATAAGCATTAATAAAAGCCAGGGATTTCGCAAATTACTGTAATAATTTGCCCTATCTTCATAGGACGTATGAAGTTCAAAAGGTTTTCCATCATTTTCTTTTTCTACAATCAGCAATTCCCTGTTAAATGTTGTAGTGTTTGTTGCAATACGACCGCCAATTTCAGCCCACGGACGCCAGCGAACTTTACCAACAGAATAATTAAGATTGATATTTTTATAGAATACGGAATATCCCATTTCTTCCAAGAAATCATGGTAATCTTCAGCATTAGCTTTTGATTTTTGTCCTATAAACTCCACGCAATATTGAACTTGACCTGGCTTACATTTTTCAAATTCATAGAGTAATTTTCCCGTTCGAATAAGGCGATAACCTTTTTCAGCCATCTTATTCAGCCAGTTTTTCTGTACCGTCAATAGCCCGCCAAAAAAACGATAACACTTTTTGCTCATAATGTACCTCCTACAATTCCGCTTGCAATACCTACAAGTTCACGAAGTCTGATAAGTTCTTTTTCAGCTATCTCCTTTCCTTTTACAGTGATAAGATACTCTTTTTTTCTACCTTCACTATCTCCGAAAAGCTCAATCCATCCCTTTTCCTGCATTGAATTTAATGCACCATATAAAGTGCCTGCTCCCAATGAAAGCCGCCCACCTGTTTTTTCTTCAATGAACTGCATGACAGCATATCCGTGTTTAGGTGAATAGAGTGAAAGCAAAATATAGAATGTCACTTCTGTGAGTGCACCACTTTTCACATTATCCCTCATAGCATCCCCTCCTTATTACGGTTACTGTAATAACTATATCAGTAACCGTAATAAAAATCAAGAGATGTGAAATAAATCTTAATAAGCAGGATAGTATTGTGCTTTTCCTGTTCAGTCCTTTACAAACAATACTTATATATAAAGTGTTTCTCTCAACACCATTTCTTCTGCACTGGCTTTTATATTATTCATCAGCCTAACCCACTTCATCTGATTCCGTACCTTTAATTCTTCAGTTACACCCTGTTTTTCTGCCATCTGTTCCATAAGCATTTCCACCTGTTCTCTGCTCTCCTGATCGATCTGATTCAGATGTTCCGTCAGCTTTCCAGTCAACAACAAGTATTGATATTTTGCTGATCTGTGTTCCTTCAGAAATTGTTTTCGTAACATTCCATATTTTCCATATGTCGGTTCTTCTTCATTCAGTGCCAAATCTGGCAAATAATAATCTCCTTGCAAAGTATATCTTAATCCGTTCTTTTCATCATAAATGTGTTTTTCCATAATCTTATCTCTCCATTTCTCTGTTTTTTGATTTAGTTTTCTTACGCTGCTGATTCTCCATCTCGCTCTTTTTCATTCCCCATGCCAATCTTTCATGAATATTTCCCTTCGGCATTTGCTCCATCTGTCGCTTTTCTTCCAGAGTTTTCTCATTTTGAATATCCTGCTGTACTGCCGCATCTACAGTTTCTATTCCCAGAACACGCACAACACGATCATACCTATCAGAAACACCTTGTAATGTATCTTTTTCTTCTGACAATTTCTGATTGTCTTTACGCATATCATTCAGTTCGCTCTGAATACCATTATATTTCTGTTTCAGCTTTTGATATTTTCCCTTCCAATTTTCCACCTCTTTCGTAAGTTCTTTAATCTGAGCCGCCATTGCAGCGACCTTATTCTTTAATTGAATAAACAGCGGCTTAATCTTTTTATCCCGGTAAGTTACCGCCCGTTCCAGAGTGCCAGCCTCCGGCAGTAACGTTTTAACCGTTCCATATTCCTTAATTTCTTTGCTCACATTATCCATAATCGGCTGTAGCTGTTCTCTGCGATCTTCCAGACTTTTTAGTTCTTTTTCTACGTTCCCTGCCTTTTGTTCTGCTTCTTGCTTCGCCTTGATTGCCTGTTCCTTATCGTCTTTTAAAATTTGGATATCTACCCTGGATTCTGCAATTTGTGCTGTTAATTCTTCTTTTTCAGCAGTTAGATACTCTTTCTCCTGCTCCAATTCCTGTACTTCCTTTTTCCGTTCTTTTCTCTTAAAGTTATAAACATCCAGATGTTCCTCATGAGTACCTTTCTGTTCCCATTCAATTCCATACTGCTTTGCAATCTCTGCCAGAACTTCTTTTTCATGATTTATCCACTGATTCAGTTCCGTATCATGCTTATTTCCACCTTGAAATCCCAGACCTTTTAATGACTGTTTCAGCGAAACTCTGGTATCCATTCCTTTTCCCTTCCAGCCCGTTACATAAGGAATAAAATCAATGTGGAGATGTGGAGTAGCCTCGTCCTGATGCAAATAGCAACTAAATACCCGAAGTGTCGGATTCCGTTTCTGGAAATCTTTTACATACTCATCCAGTACGTTTACAGCCAGATTTCCTGCTTCTGTTCCAACAGCCATATCTTCTCGGTTTCCAATCTGGAAAATCACTTCATGGAACAACTTTTCCTGTTTTCCCTGCCGGATTTTTTCATAGTAATTTGTAATCTTCCGGTCTTTTCTTTTCCCGGTATTGTATCTCTCCACAGCATCATCAAATAACTCTTTGTAAACTTCTTTCAGATTTTCATTCTGGTAACAAATATTTAATTGTACTCTGTCTGGGTCTACATTCTCTGCGAAAAACTCTCTCCTGTTATGAGCCAGAGAACCTTTCCCAATCATACCGCTAATTGTTCGTTTTATCATAATGTTTCTCACCTCTTTTCTAATCAAGTGCTAGATATGGCACATAATTTTTATTCACGCCAGTAATAGCGATATTAAGAAACTTTCGCCGGATACGGCGGTTTTGTTACTTTTGTCAAAAGTAACGCAAAAGCACTTTCGACAGCCGTACCGTCCATCAAAAGTACCCTTGCGCCCTGCCGGGGGCTATTCCTCCCGTTGGTCGGTTCACTCCTGCGTTACTTGTATGGCTGAATTATCCCGGTATCCTTGCCCGGATATATTCCAGATCACCACAATACGGTGTTCCTACAAGATACCATTCTCTTGCAGGATTCATTTCCATTCTAGTCTGAACCCATTCATCATCAAGCAACACTTCCAGGCATTCTCCACAGTGAAATCCTGTATCAATCCATAGATCTGATGATAATAATCCATATCTTTTGTTATAACTGTTATATCCTAATCTTCCTTCTCGCATTATGCCATTCTCCTTTCATTTAGCGTTTCCGCAGGGACGCCCTGAATCAGGGCTCCCTTTTGAAAATTCTCTTCTCCACCAACAAACTCCCGGCTACATCTTACCAGCTTTCTACTTGTCTGCTATCTACAGGTGCGTGACACGCTCCTGTAATAAAGTAGTCAGAAAGAACCTTTACCATCGAAAGTTCTCCGGTATTCCCCGTCTGTCCAGATATTCCTGCCGGAACTTTTCCCTTTCTTCTTCCGTTGGTGCTGTTTTGGATTTGCTATACACTTCACGATTCACCATTGCATCCAGTTTTTTCTCCAATCCCAACCGGATTATTTCTTCGCCATCGTAGTTATCCATCAAAAAATATTGCAGGAGTTGAAAAAATAACTCGTATGGAATCTGTACATTTTTATTTTGCATCTGTTCTCCTTTCAAGGTGGCAAGATTCCCTCTTCTTAAGAAATGGTAATCTTGCCATCTTCCATTTTTATTCTGGCAGCATCCAATACCATTGCTTTCCACGTTTTACAGAATCAATTTCAAGTTCCCGTTTGGCATTCCATAACGTTTTACTTTTTATTCCTCTGGTTTCGGCTTCTTCTGCAATTTTCTTTTGAGTCATTCCTCCATTTGCCAGTATTTCAAGGAGAAATTCTTTTGCTTTCCGACTTTTCTGCCCTCTGCCGTCTCCATTAAGAAGTTCATCGGCACTGATATCATATTCTCCAATCCATTCAAATCCATTATTCTTATCCAGCCTGAATGCAATGGACGTTCCTTCCGGTGCAAGAGAACTCTTCGTATGACATACCACTCTTACTTCCGGTTCATCTTTCACTCGCCCGACAATCAGGACACTTCTTGCAGCAGCCTGAAAATCAATGGAGCCAAGTCCTCGATAAGAAGATTTGCCGTTGCTGTTTTTGTTCATATGACCGATTAAAATGACTGCACAGTGATATTTTTCTGCCAGCACTGCGACACGCTTCATCAATGGCCTGATCTCATTTGCCCGGTGCATGTCTACGTCTGCTCCCAGGAATCCCTGTATCGGATCAAGAACAACCATTTTTGCTTTTGTCTGCACGATTGCTTCTTCCAAGCGAACATCTGCCATCGTCAGTGGCTGATCGCTGTCATCAATCACCAGCACCTTTGAACAATCTGCACCTGCAGCAAGTAATCTGGGTTTGATAGTATCTCCAAGACCATCTTCTGCTGTCTGATAAATCACATTTACAGGTGATACAGAAGACTGTTCCTGCATATTGTCTTCGGGATCTAAATCCACATTCTCGCCATTGACTTCATCGCTTCTTTTTTCTTTTGTTTTCGTTGTATCAGTAACAGGAAGAATCGGCTCTCCTCTGGTCAGTTTTGCAATAATCTGAAGTACCATCGTTGTCTTTCCTTCTCCAGGATCCCCCTGTATAATGGTCACTTTTCCATAAGGAATAAACGGATAAAGCAACCATTCTATCTGCTCAACCTCTACTGAATCCATGTTGATCAGTTTCAGTTTTGGTTCTGTTCTGCAATTCTCAATTTTATTTTTTTCATTCATATTTATTTCATCATCTCCTCCTGCCCCTCCGGGCAAGTCTCTGATGAACAGATATTCGGGAATTGTTGTATCATTCAATTCGTGATATACTGAATCTGCCAAGATGGTATATCAGTGAATCTGATTATCAGAGAACTTGCTCAGATTATTTATCTGGGCTTTTTCTTTTGCCTTTTCAACATTCATCTCTTTCTTCTCCCAATCCGGTAACTGCATTTTCATTATCCAGCAGATTTGCAATCTTCCTCTGCTGATTTGGATAAAGATGTCCATAAGTGTTCAATGTGATACGAATATCTTTATGACCTAATCTGTCCCGAATCAATAACGGTTCCACACCTTTCTCAATAAGATAAGCCACATGGCTGTGCCTGATATCATGCACTCGAATTTTCTTCACTCCTGCCAGCTCAATCTGCCGTTTCATTTTATGCTGTACCGCTTCCTGAACAACTGGAAACAATCTTTCCGTATCCGGCATTCCGTAGTGACCATCTACAAATTCCTTAATTTCCTCTTTCAGGAATTCTGGAATTTCGATTGTCCGAAAGGACTGTTTTGTTTTTGGTTCTGTGATAATATCGTGCATTCCTGTTCGATAATAAGTCTTATTGATACTAAGCTGATTCTTTTCAAAATTGATATCAGCTTTTGTAATCGCAAGCAGCTCCCCAATCCTGCACCCAGTCCAGAACAGCATCTCAAATATAAGATAATATCTTGTTCCCGGCTCCATTGTCTGTATAAACTGTTTGTACTCGTCCAGTGTCCAGAAGTTCAAACTTCTCGAATCCGAATTTCCCATTCGTTTCACTTTCTTGCATGGATTAACTGGCAAATCATATATTTTAGCTGCATGTGTAAACAGACTGGTCAACTGATTCTGAATCATTCTCAGATAAGAATCTGAATATCCTTTTTTCTGAATTTCATTCTGCCACTGAATAATCTGTGAAGCCTTGATCTCACTCATCATCTGATTTCCAAAGTATGGAACGATATGCTGTTGCATCATATATCTTTTATTTTTGATTGTTCGATCTTTTAGGTCATTCTGTTTGTCTGAAAAATAAATCTCAATAAAATCGCTCAGTTTCATATCCATACTTCGCTCAGTGCTCAACTTTTTACTTCGTTCAAACTCCAATGCTTCTCGCTTTGTTTCAAATCCACGCTTTCTGCGTTTTTTCTTCTCACCCATAACATTTGTCTCAAACCACTGGGCTGTCCATTTTTTTGTGTCTTTTTCTCTGTAAGCCATATTAATCCTCCTTAATTTCCTGCTATTTCATAGCCATACATCTTTTTTGCCCAAAACGCCTTTGGTATTCTTCCAGCCATCGTAATATATCCCTGTGCAGCCAGTTCCTTATTCATAGCTTTCACCAGTTTATAAGCATAAGATTTTGAGCAGTTTAATTCCTGTGCCACTTCATCAGCACTCATCATATAATTGTAGCTTGCCATACTGCATCCTCCTTTCCTCTCCAGATACAGAATACGTTTACTGTATTTCTATATCTGTACGATTTTCGTAAATTGATAATATCATGTATTTATTTCATTGTCAATATTTCGTAAACATATTTTTACGAACTTCGTATATTATTTTCTCTTTATTTTATTCCAGGTCTGTGCTATGATATTCTATAGATTTATGTTTTTCGTAATTTTGCAATATATGAAAAAGGAGGATTCTATGGGTGACGGTAAAAATTTAAAGAAATATCTTGATGAAAAAGGCACAAATGTCCGTAAAATTGCAAAGGCAACCGGAATCAGTGCCACAACCTTATATTCAATTATTCAAAAAGATTCCAATATTCGATTTGATTTTGCTTTAAGACTTGCAAATGAATTACAAATTGATGTGAATGAGATATGTTCTGCCAGTCCATTTTCTGGCACAATTAAGGAAGAAGAGATTTATCCTACACTTCCAGACGGTTTGAACGGAGCATTAGACGCAAGCCGTGTAAAGACTTATTTAAAAAATTCTATGTACCCGTTGATGTATCTTTTCGGTAAGAACAGTATGCCTGATGTAGATAATCTGCTCACATCGTTCTATCAGCTTGATGATGAAGCCAGACAGGAAGTTGTGGAAACGATCCGTCTGAAACTGCAATATCATCGTGATCCGGAACGTGCTGAACAGATCAAACAGATCAAAGGCTGGTAAAAAAATTACTCCTGTGAATAGCAAATATTCGCAGGAGTTTCTTTTTGGCACCGTTTTGGCACCGCTAGACTGATTTTTCAATTTTAAATTTATCCGTATTTCATCTTTCTGATAAACGTTTCACTGTTTCTAATCTGATAATTTTACAAACAATTCTTTTCTTAGAGTACAGAAAAACCCCAGAAACACAAGGTTTCTGGGGTATCTTACGTTTGGACACAAGTTATCTTGCGATAACAAATCTATTTTCAGATTGTATTACTCGATGATTGTAGCAACACGTCCTGATCCTACAGTACGTCCACCTTCACGAATAGCGAAGGTAAGACCCTGCTCCATAGCGATCGGGTGAATCAGCTCGATGGTCATCTCTACGTTATCACCAGGCATGCACATCTCGGTGCCTTCCGGCAGGCTGATAACGCCAGTTACATCGGTGGTACGGAAGTAGAACTGCGGTCTGTAGTTGTTGAAGAACGGAGTATGACGGCCACCCTCATCTTTAGTCAGAACGTAAACCTGAGCGGTGAATTTGGTATGGCAGGTAACAGTACCCGGTTTAGCGATAACCTGTCCACGAACGATATCTGTTCTCTGAACACCACGAAGCAGAGCACCGATGTTATCACCAGCCTGTGCCTCATCCAGGAGTTTACGGAACATCTCGATACCGGTTACAACAGTTTTCTTCTTGTCCTCTTTAACGCCAAGGATTTCAACCTCATCGTTCAGATGAAGAACACCACGCTCTACACGACCGGTAGCTACAGTACCACGACCAGTGATGGTGAATACGTCCTCGACAGGCATAAGGAACGGTTTGTCGGTATCACGCTGCGGATCCGGGATGTAGGAATCTACGGTATCCATAAGCTCCATGATCTTGTCGCCCCACGGACCATTCGGATCTTCCAGAGCTTTCAGAGCTGAACCTCTGATGATCGGGCAATCGTTGAATCCGTACTCTTCCAGCTGCTCGGTAACTTCCATCTCAACCAGCTCAAGGAGCTCCTCATCGTCAACCATATCACATTTGTTCAGGAATACAACGATGTAGGGAACACCTACCTGACGGGAAAGAAGGATGTGCTCTTTAGTCTGAGCCATAACACCATCGGTAGCTGCTACTACAAGGATAGCACCATCCATCTGAGCTGCACCAGTGATCATGTTCTTTACATAGTCAGCATGACCCGGGCAGTCAACGTGTGCGTAATGTCTCTTCTCAGTCTCGTACTCAACGTGTGCGGTAGAGATGGTGATACCACGCTCTCTCTCTTCCGGAGCTTTATCGATATTCTCGAAATCGGTAGCAGTGTTACCAGCTACTCTAGCAGCAAGTACTTTTGTGATAGCAGCGGTCAGAGTAGTTTTACCATGGTCAACGTGACCAATGGTACCGATATTACAATGCGGTTTTTTTCTGTCAAACTTAGCTTTTGCCATTTTGATAATCCTCCTTAAAATCTCGCCTTACGGCATACCTTTAATTATTCTTTATATCAGGCTATCTTAGATTATATTTCAAATCTAAGATATTTGCAAGCCTAATTTTTTTCAATTATTTCGCTTTCGCGCTCAGGACTTTCTCCTGTACAGACTTCGGAACCTGCTCATATTTCTCGAAGAACATGGAGTAGTTACCACGACCCTGAGTCTTGGAACGAAGGTCGGTGGAATATCCGAACATCTCAGCCAGCGGAACGTATGCTTTTACGATC
The DNA here is from genome assembly GCF_003463065.1 of Blautia sp. OF03-15BH. GTDB lineage: Bacteria > Bacillota > Clostridia > Lachnospirales > Lachnospiraceae > Limivivens. The sequence goes on along the minus strand of NZ_QSCM01000008.1, from coordinate 129,590 downwards.
TTACCACCGCCAAGATCATCCATTCCCTCGATACGGCCACGACGGGAGTTCAGGTCACCGATGATATCGCCCATGTATTCCTCAGGCATAGTAACCTCTACCTTCATGATCGGCTCAAGAAGTACCGGAGCACCCTTCTGCATTGCTTCCTTGAATGCCAGAGAACCAGCAATGTGGAATGCCATCTCAGAAGAATCGACCTCATGGTAAGAACCATCGTATACGTTAGCGTGAACACCCAGAACCGGGAATCCGCCAAGGATACCAGCCTTTGTAGCCTCTTCGATACCTTCGCCTACAGCGGGGATGTACTCCTTCGGAATAGCACCGCCGACTACAGTAGACTCAAATTTGAAGGTCTCCTCGCCATTCGGATCCATCGGAGTGAAGATAACTTTACAATGACCGTACTGTCCACGACCACCGGACTGTTTTGCATATTTGCTGTCTACGTTTACTTCCTTGGTAATAGCCTCTTTGTATGCAACCTGCGGTGCACCAACGTTAGCTTCTACCTTGAACTCACGAAGCAGACGGTCAACGATGATCTCCAGATGAAGCTCACCCATACCAGCGATGATGGTCTGACCGGTCTCCTGATCAGTATGAGCACGGAAGGTCGGGTCCTCCTCAGCCAGTTTTGCAAGAGCCTCACCCATCTTGCCCTGACCGGCTTTGGTCTTCGGCTCGATAGCCAGCTCGATAACCGGCTCCGGGAACTCCATGGACTCAAGGATTACCGGATGCTGATCATCACAGATGGTATCACCAGTACCAGAGAATTTGAATCCTACTGCTGCTGCGATATCTCCGGAATAAACTTTATCCAGCTCCTGTCTCTTGTTTGCATGCATCTGAAGGATACGTCCAACACGCTCTTTTTTATCTTTCGTTGCATTCAGAACGTAAGAACCGGAGTTCATGGTTCCGGAATATACACGGAAGAATGCCAGCTTACCAACGAACGGGTCAGCCATGATTTTGAATACCAGAGCGGAGAAGGGCTCTTCATCAGAAGAATGTCTTACGACCTCATTGCCTTCCAGGTCGGTACCCTTGATAGACGGGATATCGGTCGGAGCCGGCATGAAGTCCAGAATAGCATCCAGCAGCTTCTGAACACCTTTGTTACGGTAAGCGCTTCCGCAGCAAACCGGAACAGCGGTACACTCACAGGTACCTTTACGAAGAGCGGCTTTCATCTCGTCGACGCTGGGCTCCTCACCCTCAAGATAAGCCATCATGAGGTCGTCATCCAGCTCACAGATCTTCTCTACCATCTCGGTATGATACAGCTCTGCATCGTCTTTCATGTCATCCGGAATCTCTTCAATGGTGATATCCTCACCCTTGTCATCGTTGTAGATGTAAGCTTTCATCTCAAACAGGTCGATGACGCCCTTGAAATCATTCTCTTTACCGATGGGCAGCTCGATGCAGATTGCATTTTTGCCCAGTCTGGTTTTGATCTGCTCAACAGCATTGTAGAAATCTGCACCCATGATATCCATCTTGTTGATGAATGCCATACGGGGAACGTTGTAGGTATCAGCCTGACGCCATACGTTCTCAGACTGCGGCTCTACACCACCCTTTGCACAGAATACACCGACAGCGCCATCCAGTACTCGCAGAGAACGCTCAACCTCTACGGTGAAGTCAACGTGGCCCGGAGTGTCGATGATGTTGATACGATGCTCCAGAGCACCCGGTGCAGGTTTGCACTCGAGCTGATGGGTCCAGTGACAGGTCGTAGCGGCTGAAGTAATGGTAATACCTCTTTCCTGCTCCTGCTCCATCCAGTCCATGGTAGCAGTACCTTCGTGAGTATCACCAATTTTGTAGTTTACACCAGTGTAATACAGGATACGCTCAGTCAGTGTTGTTTTACCAGCATCGATATGAGCCATAATACCAATATTTCTGGTTCTCTCTAAGGGATATTCTCTTCCAGCCAAGGTTTTTTCCTCCTATTTATAATACGCAGAAAAAGCAACACAGCGGGACGGAGAAACTCCCTCCCGCAACAGATGGGATTAGAATCTGTAGTGTGCGAATGCTTTGTTGGCCTCTGCCATTTTGTGCATGTCTTCTTTTTTCTTCACAGATGCTCCGGTATTGTTGGCTGCATCCATGATCTCGTTAGCCAGTCTCTCTTCCATGGTCTTCTCGCCTCTCTTACGGGAGTAAGCGGTGATCCAGCGAAGAGCCAGAGCCTGACGTCTGTCAGCTCTTACCTCGATGGGCACCTGGTAGGTAGCTCCACCAATACGTCTTGCTTTTACTTCCAGAACAGGCATGATGTTGTTCATAGCCTCTTCGAATACTTCGATAGCGGGTTTGTCAGTCTTAGCTGCAACACGATCGAATGCTCCGTATACGATTTTCTGTGCGATACCTCTCTTACCGTCTAACATGATGTTATTGATCAGTTTGGTAACCACTTTGTTGTTGTATAACGGATCGACTAATACGTCTCTTTTCTGAGTATGTCCTTTACGTGGCACGGTACTTCCCTCCTTAACAATTTACACAGCCTGTACAGACTGCTGATTAATTCATCGGTACTCACAATGTGTCGTTCTATTGTGTTCATGCCAGTATCTTCTATTTTTAACCTGCAACCACCTGGTGAATAGAATTCCGGCATTCTCCGCATTACTGCGGTAATAGTTCTGTTCGTGAATCGATTTTAATTATTTCTTAGCGTCTTTCGGTCTCTTAGCACCGTATTTGGAACGGGCCTGACGTCTCTTAGCAACACCTGCGGTATCAAGAGTACCACGGATGATGTGGTAACGGGTACCCGGAAGGTCCTTAACACGGCCTCCACGGATCAGAACTACGCTATGCTCCTGAAGGTTGTGACCTTCTCCGGGAATGTAGCTGGTTACTTCGATTCCGTTGGAAAGACGTACTCTGGCGATCTTACGAAGAGCTGAGTTCGGTTTCTTCGGGGTAGCGGTCTTTACTGCAGTACACACGCCACGTTTCTGCGGAGCGGAAGTATCTGTAGTTTTTTTCTTCAGGGAGTTAAATCCTTTCTGAAGTGCGGGTGCAGTAGATTTCTTCTGAGAAGTCTGTCTGCCTTTTCTTACTAACTGGTTAAATGTTGGCATTCCTTTCACCTCCTGTAGTATTGTGGTTGCTTAGGAAAAATTCATATAAGGACGCAAAAACACTGTTTTCGCGCACCTAGGTCATTATAAAAGAAGAAAGCCCCCGTGTCAAGGGCTTTCTTTTGAAAATTCCTGCATTTTACAAGGTTTTCACAAGACAAAACGACAGCTGTCGTTATACCACGGAATCCAGAAAACGATAGATCATCCGGTAAGTGTCCGGCATATAATGGATGCCGTCTACGGTCTTTCCTTTGTTCTTCACCACATAGTTATAAGAGCTGATATAATTCTGCGGAAACGCAGCCTTCAGCCGGCTGTTGAATTGAACGATCTGCTTATTGGTAACGGAGTAACCATGCTGCTTTCCAAGCGTCTCATCGACTGGTGTCACAGACTCTATATAAAAGGAAGCCTTCGGATACTGAAGCATGAGATCTTTATATAAAGCAATGTAAGCACTGATATTTCCGAGGTCGTTGATCCCCATACGCAGGATCACTTTGGAGTTCGGATAACGTACCAGTACACTTTTCAGCTCTCCGATCGCAGATCCGACCATCCAGTCATACCCCATTCCGACTTTTCCTATATAAATATCTGTTCTGCCCTTTGCCAGCTGATCCAGCACTGTCTGTGTCGAATTCGCTTTCACCAGTGTATCGCCCGTCATGATCTGATAAAGACCTACGGTTCTGGAATCTCCAAGAAAGATCCGTTTTACTTCCCGATTTTCATCAGAGTCCGGCGGCGTTGTGGCTTTTCCATCCTCACCCAGATAAACATCTCCTACCCAGGCATTTCTGGTGATTTTTCCCTCTGCATCCAGGTAATAGTCATCCTGCCAGGCGCTGGTAAGCTTCTTCCCGTCTTCTCCCACATAATATTCACCGATCCAGCTGTTAGTCACTTTTTTCCCGTTGCTTCCAACATAATACTGTTCATCGATCCAGCTGTCCTTCACCCGTACGCCGTCGACTCCCACATAATACGAACCAACCCAGGTGTTTTTCTGCATTTTTCCATCAGAACCCAGATATCTCTCTGCCACCCACCATTTACGGATCATGGCACCGTTATTATTCGTTTCACGGAAATAATATCTTTCTCCCTTCAGTGTCACCCAGCCCGTCATCAAATGACCATAACCATACCGAAAAAGATACATTCTGCCCTTGATCTTCAATAATCCGCCTTTATGAAGCGCCCCGGATGCACGGAGAAAATATTTATTTCCCTGACATGTGATCCAGCCGGTATCTGCATATCCGTTCTTATTAAAATGGTAGATTTTTCCCTTGATGCTGACCCACTGATCGGTCAGGTAATCTCCAGAACTGAGAAGGTATCTTTTCTTTCCTGCCACCCGTACAAGCTGTCCTTCCGGAACTTTCTGACTGGTCACGTCTTTGATCAGATTATAACGGACGGCCGCCTGGCTTTCCGCCGGTATGGTCAGAATGATCAGAAACAGCAGAAAAATCACTGCTGTAAAAAACTTTCTCATTCGGTCTCTCATACTGCTCCTCCTTGCAAAATCTCCTCACTGTTGCCTATTATAACATATTTCCACTTATTTACGCAACCTTTTTGTAATACTTATGTAACAAATCTATGAGAAAGCAAAAAAATACAGACAGTCAGCAAGAGGTTTCCTGCTTTCTGTCTGTATCTTTCTCTTTTATCAATTGTGTCTTTAAGCTTCTTTCTTCTTGGAGATCAAGTAGTACGGCAGAGCTACAAATACAACACCACCGATCATATTTCCAATCGTAACACATATCAGATTGTAAATATAACCACCGATCGTCAGAGTTCCTGTTGTGGAATTCATCATTCCTACAGCCATGGTTGTCATGTTTGCAATACTATGCTCAAAACCGCATACCATGAAAGTAAGGATACACCACATGATCATGATCAGCTTTCCTGATTCACTTTTTAATTTGATGCTGCACCATACGGCAATACATACCAGTGTGTTACAGAGCAAACCCTTCAGCACAAGATTGATAGCCGGAGCAGTCATTTTCTTCTCTGCTGCTGCTGCAAACAGTTGACCTACGGTTCCGGAAGCTGCGCCGCTGGCCTGGAAAATAAAGGCTGCAACCAGACTTCCAACCAGGTTACCGATATAGCATACTACCCAGATCTTTACAACATCGCCCCATTTCATCTTCTTTGCAAAAGCTGCAGAAGAAAGGATAAAGTTGTTTCCGGTAAAAAGATCGGCTCCTGCCATCAGTACCATACTCAGTGCGGCACTGAAGGTCATGGAGTTCATAAATTTCTGCATGGGATCCTGTGCATCTGCAAAAGGCGCCGCAGCCGCGTTACTGATGAACGCACCAAACGCAATAAACATACCGGCAACCATAGCAGATACAAAATATCCCAACGGATTTTTCTTAAATAAATCTGTTTTTGCTTTGGCAGCATTACAAACTGCCTCAAATGCATCCTGATACATACTCCTACCTCCTGTATTGAGGATATGCAGAATGCCTTTTTATTTTCCGCCGCGGATCAGCGGAATTTTTCTGTCTGATCCGCAGACATTCCGCATACCTGAATCAAAAAAATACCGCCATGCTCAAAAAACAGCAGCATGGACAAATGGTTACAAAAATAGCATGAGAAACAATGCGGGCACAAAGCTCTCATGCTATTTCCTGAGCTTAAATTTTTCTTTAACTGTTCAGAGCCCACCTCCAAAATGCTTGGCTCTGAACAGTTGCATTTTTCTGATTAGAACAGACCTGTGATCTTACCGGTCTCGTCTACATCAATCTTCTCAGCAGCCGGAACTTTCGGCAGACCAGGCATGGTCATGATGTCACCGGTCAGAGCTACGATGAAGCCAGCACCAGCGGAGATCTTCAGGTTACGTACGGTAACTTCGAAGTCAGTGGGTGCTCCCAGTTTTGTCGGATCATCTGTCAGGCTGTACTGTGTCTTAGCAACACAGATCGGGCAGTTGCCGAAGCCCTGAGCTTCCAGCTGAGCAGCCTGTTTCTTAGCGTTAGCAGTCAGAACAACTCTCTTACCGCCGTATACTTTCTGAACGATCTGGTTCAGTTTATCCTCGATGCTTCCTTCCAGCTCGTAGGAGTAGGTGAAGTCGTTCGGCTCCTCTACCAGACGGATCACTTCCTCTGCCAGAGCGATACCGCCCTCGCCGCCTTTTGCCCAAACCTCGGACAGAGCAACGTTTACACCCAGCTCTTTACATTTAGCCTCTACCAGATCCAGCTCGGCTTTTGTATCGGTCGGGAATGCATTGATAGCAACTACGCAGGGCAGTTTGTATACATTTTTGATGTTGTTTACATGTTTCAGAAGGTTCGGAAGTCCTTTCTCCAGAGCCTCCAGGTTCTCCTGGTTCAGATCAGCCTTCGGAACGCCGCCGTTGTATTTCAGAGCACGAACAGTAGCTACGATAACAACTGCGTTGGGTTTCAGACCTGCCATACGGCATTTGATATCCAGGAATTTCTCTGCACCAAGGTCTGCACCGAAACCAGCCTCTGTGATGGCATAGTCAGCAAGACGAAGAGCCATCTTTGTAGCAGTTACGGAGTTACAGCCGTGTGCGATATTTGCGAAGGGACCGCCGTGTACGATTGCCGGTACATGCTCCAGAGTCTGAACCAGGTTCGGTTTCAGAGCATCCTTCAGAAGAGCTGCCATAGCACCCTGCGCATTCAGGTCTGCTGCGGTAACCGGTTTCTGCTCGGACGGTTTTCCATATGTATATCCAATGATAATTCTTCCAAGTCTTTCTTTCAGGTCAGTAATGTCTTTTGCAAGGCAGAGAACAGCCATGATCTCGGATGCAACGGTGATATCGTAGCCATCCTCTCTCGGCATTCCGTTTGTTCTTCCACCAAGACCATCTACTACGTTACGAAGCTGACGGTCGTTCATATCTACACATCTTCTCCAGGTGATCTTTCTCGGATCAATGTTCAGAGCGTTGCCCTGGAAAATGTGGTTATCGATCATTGCTGCCAGCAGGTTGTTTGCCGCACCGATCGCATGGAAATCACCGGTAAAGTGCAGGTTGATATCCTCCATGGGAACTACCTGGGCGTATCCGCCGCCTGCAGCTCCGCCTTTTACTCCGAATACAGGTCCGAGGGACGGCTCACGAAGAGCTACCATTACGTTCTTGCCGAGCTTCTGCATCGCATCTGCCAGGCCAACGGTGGTAGTGGTTTTTCCTTCTCCTGCGGGTGTCGGGTTGATAGCGGTAACCAGGATCAGCTTGCCATCCTTGCCCTCTGTCTCTCTTAACAGGTTGTAGTCAATTTTTGCCTTGTAATTACCATACTGCTCCAGATATTTCGGATCGATACCTGCTTTCTCTGCAATAGCGGTAATCGGCTCCATGACAGTTTCCTGTGCGATCTCAATGTCTGATTTGTAACCCATGATATAATATCTCCTTTCAATAATTAAATATCCGCTTTTTTAATTAAATTCAGGCGCCATGCGACTTCCATATGTGGAAGCATCTCTCATGACTCCGTCCGTATCTCACATACGGCTCAAGAGTGAAAAATTTCGCAGTAGCGGAAGCGATATCATAACGCGGCTTGAACCTTCGTTCGCAGGAAGTCTTCCCCTCCTGTGACACTTAACGCATAACATCTACTCTACTTGGGTAAAATTTAATATTCCACTTCAATAATTTTCGATCCAGCGGAATCTGGATCTTACGAAGCACGCTTCGTTGCATCAGTGGCTGAACTTCTTCTATGTATCCAGCCCTCTGTTGCGTAAAAAAAGCAACACTCCCGTGATGGAAATGCTGCCCAGACGGTCGACCTTTTATAATTCTGATTTCCCTGTGGTACTCCACAATTATCCGTCAGTAATCAGAACTTCTTCATATGACTCCATCAGTATACCTCACAAACTATTTTTTGTCAATACTTTAACAACAATTTGCCCTGCTTTTTATCTGTTCTTTTCATTTCCTTTGGCTATTTACAACAGTTTCCCTCTTCACTTTTCTCACGGGATATGCACTGTGTACAGTTCTTTTCCTGCGTCACTTCACCTTTGCCGCCCGTGATTGCAGATGATAAAGAAGCCAGTCCACACGGTCTCTGTGAAGTGTCTCATAGGAAGAACAGATTTTATCTGCCAGACAGACCAGATAGCTCTCCCGGTATGCCGGCGGAACAGGGGTCAGCGGAAACATATGTCTTTTGATGATGTCCTTTTCCACAACCGAGAGATCAAAGATCTCTTCTGCATTTTTCAATGCCCTGGCCGGATGAGTGAAACCATGCAGACGGTGATCATCCGATTTTTCATGCCAGTCATAAAGGAAATAATCATGAAGAAGTGCTCCTCGGATCATCTCTTTCGTCCGGACTTTCAAATGCAGCTTTTCTGCCAGATAACAGCTGAAATAAGCCACTGCAAGGCTGTGCCGGTATACACTGGTCACGCCGTGCTGGATATACTGCTCCGTTTCCTGAAGTCGAGACTCTTTTTTTACTTCTTTTAAAACACTGAAAAACTCTGTTTCATCCTTCAGGCGGATTTCTTTCTTTTCAGACAAAATGGATTCCTGCCTTTCGTAAAACTTTTAAGCAGTCAACAGTTTCTGATCCAGCGTCCGATCAAAAAACGCTGTATCGCTGATTTCAGTATAAAATGCTCTTTCTTTCCCTGTCAATAGAAGACACGAAATCTTCATGAAATCTTATAGATTTTTGATGAAAATGTGGTAGGATAAGATTACGATCCTTACCGGAGGTAAAACTATGATCCGATATATTTTTGATATGGAACACGGCCAGCTTCGGCCGGTAAAAGGAAATAACAATCAGACGGTTCCCGCTGACTGGGAGATCCAGCTGATGGATGAAAAGGAATTCAGTTCCCTTTCCGGAGATTATCCCCACCGGAAAACTTTAAAAAGAAGCCTTTCTCCTGTCCAGTACTGTAAAATTGAAACTTTTTCCGACTGTATCCAGGGAAGCATGAAAATCCCCGGAAAACAGGATAAGGGTACTTCTCCTCTGCTTTTTGGTTTTTATCAGAAGGATTCGACTCTGATTCTTATCAGCGAGACCGGCGAACTGAAGCATTACCTGGATCGGATGCGAAACGACTCCATGAAAGGCTGCACCCTGAATCAGTTTCTCTTAAACTTCTTTGAACTTCTCATTGCGGAGGATGTTCTCTACCTTCAGAAGCTGGAGGAACGTCTGAACCAGGTCGAGGAAATGCTTCTTTCCCGACAACCGGAGCATTTTAATGAAGAAATCCTCCGGTATCGTAAAAAGCTCTCCGGTCTTCACTCGTACTACGAGCAGCTGATGAATCTGGGCGATCTCATGCAGGCAAATATCAGCCAGGCTCTGACCAGAGAAGAATGTGCCGGCTGGCAGCTTTATGCCGGTCGAAGCGAACGGCTCCATGACCATGTGGAAATGCTCCGCGAGTATCTCCTGCAGCTGCGGGAGCTTTATCAGTCCCAGATTGATCTCCAACAGAACCGTGTCATGAGCATACTTACCGTGGTGACCACTATTTTCCTGCCTCTGACCCTCATTGCAGGCTGGTACGGCATGAACTTTCCCGGTATGCCGGAATTTGAATGGAAATACGGCTATCCGGCAGTGATTGTCATCAGTATTCTCATTATCGTTCTGGAGATCCTCTATTTCAAGAAGAAAAAGATGCTGTAAACGGCCTGACGGAAGAGTTGACAGTCCGTCTCCTTCCAGTTATAATAAATAGGTCGGCGGTCATGGCGGAATTGGCAGACGCGCAGGATTTAGGTTCCTGTATCGAAAGATGTGTGGGTTCAAGTCCCACTGGCCGCATGATCAAAAAAGCAGTCTTCGCAGATAAGTTTCTGTTGAAGGCTGTTTTTCTTTTCGCTTTTTGCATACCAGGTAATTCCCGTGACTTTTCCTGGCATACAAAAACAGCGGAAACCCGCATAACTGCTGAGTTTCCGCTACTTTCAAAAAGTGAGGCATCGGGGATTCGAACCCCGGACAACTTGATTAAAAGTCAAGTGCTCTACCGACTGAGCTAATACCCCATATTCAATTTATATAAAAAGGACTCTTTTCTTCTGCCCCAACTGGCTCATCGCCTAGCTGGGCTAGCCGGATTCGAACCGGCGAATGCAGGAGTCAAAGTCCTGTGCCTTACCGCTTGGCGATAGCCCAAAAAGAAAGGGTGGATATAGGGATTCGAACCCTAGGCCTCCAGAGCCACAATCTGGCGCGCTAACCAACTGCGCTATATCCACCATATTTCCTTGCACAGGTCGTGCAAACGAGCCTGAAGGGATTCGAACCCCCGACCCACGGCTTAGAAGGCCGTTGCTCTATCCAACTGAGCTACAGACTCAAAGCGGGTGATGGGAATCGAACCCACGTATCCAGCTTGGAAGGCTGGTGTTCTACCATTGAACTACACCCGCAAGTGTTAAATTTTAAGTCGGGGTGACAGGATTCGAACCTGCGGCCTCCTGGTCCCAAACCAGGCGCTCTAGCCAAGCTGAGCCACACCCCGTTCTTGGCGCTCTTGTCCTGCGCCTTTCTCCCTGACGCAAGACATATTATATTATAAGGTCTTTCAAATGTCAACACCTTTTTTTAAAAAATTTTTGGAATTTTTCAAACTATTGAAACTATGCGAAAATTCAATGTTTTTCGACCCGGAGACCGCCTCTGTCTCGAACTGCAGTCTCCGGAAAATCTTCTTACGCATTACCATTCCTACAGATATTTCTGTGAATAGTGTGCCTCGCCTTTTTCATCAATCTCCATGATCATATAGCTCGGGCGTCTTCCTTCCTGGCGCGGATAGGAAAGACTTCCGGGGTTCAGGATTGTCACACCGTCTTTCGTCTCAAAATACGGTTTATGGGTATGACCGAACATCACCACCTGATAATCTCTGGAAGCAGCCTGGCGCCGAAGTTCCTCCACACCCAGAGATACATAATAATAATGACCATGGGTAAGAAGCACTTTGTTGTTTCCAAGCGTGATCTCCCGTTCTCTCGGCAGCGAGCAGAAAAAATCATTGTTTCCGCTGACCAGATAAGCCGGACAGCTTACATGCGTGTTGATAAAATCCTCTCCGCCTTCCAGATCTCCCAGATGGATCAGAGCATCTATGGGTGATTCCTTTTCCAAAACCTCTTCCAGATTCTTCTCCTGACCATGCGTATCACTCACAATGAGAATCTTCATCTGTTTCCCTCCTCAAGGAAGGGACGCAGCTGCTCCTTGATCGCCTCCAGCGCTTTTCCTCTGTGGCTTAAACGGTTTTTGGTCGCCGGATCCAGTTCCGCAGTGGAACAGCCATATTCCGGCAGATAAAAAATAGGATCGTAGCCGAAGCCATTCTCTCCTCTTTCCTCATACCCGATCCGTCCCTCGATCGTTCCACGGCTTCTTAAGATGGGTCCTCCCGGTAAAGCCGCGGAAATGGCACAGACGAACCGTGCCGTTCTTTTTTCATCCGGCACTCCATTCAGACGCTCTACCAGATTGGCGTTTTTGATCCGGTAAGAGGTATCCTCTCCCATATACCGGGCAGAATAGATTCCCGGTTCTCCGTTCAGGGCATCGATCTCCAGTCCGGAATCGTCAGCCAGAACGATATCCTCCGGTGAAAGCTTCTGAATGGCAGTGGCTTTGATATCTGCATTTTCTGCAAAGCTCTTTCCGTTTTCCTCCACATCCGTCTGAAGACCGGCTTCCTTCATGGACAGGACCGGTACCTGAAGATCCGCAAGGATCATCCGGATTTCTTTCATTTTTCCTTCATTTCCTGTTGCAAAAATAATCCGTTTCATTGTTTTTTCCTTTCTATCCTTCGGTATCCGTATAGGCCTTCAGACAGACATTGCAATTATATTCCGTTTCTGTCCTGCTCCATTGATACCCCTTCATGCTGATATAGCCCTCGCCGTCAGAAAGATCCACTGTCTCTGTGTATTCATCCGCCTTATACTCTGTGGCCGCCGGATAATTTTCCCCCGGTGTCCGCACTTTTACCACTACGGCAAAACGCTGCCCTTCCCTCAGAGCTACCGGCTGATCCAGCTCCACCGTATAAAAGCCTGCATGCTCCAGTTTTCCTGTCTGTACCGGAGAAAAGGCCGCCAGCGACAACGTATCCTTAAAATCCTCCACAACAGCAAGCTCATATTCCGTATTCTCTCCTACAGAATAAAAACCGACTGCTTTTAAAGCTTCTGCCCCTCTGCTTGTATAGACATTGGCAAAATAACAGCTGTCCGCTCCGTATCCCAGCTGACCTACCCAGCCAAGAAGATCTGACTGATAAATGGAACTGTAATTATCCGGCGCTTCCACCCTGGAATATGCCAGCGCATACCCCGCAATATTGGGATCCTCATAGGAAACATAAAAAATCCCGTTTTCTCCATAGGAGGTTCCCCAGCTGTTCTGACAGATATATGCGCCGTTTCCTTTTACATGATAAGTAAAACCGGAAGCCGGATACGTATCATCCCAGCCGATGATCAGGATATCGTGGTTCGGCGCTTCCTTTTTCGGATAACAGTAGGAGGCTGTTCTCTCATTATAATAGACAGAACTGTAATCTTTCTGGACATCCATATAAAGAGAGGTCTGGACCGCTCCGTAAGCCTGTACCGCTTCCTTGATGGAAGTGCTGTCCTTCAGAATCCGGATCTCCTGCACATGTTTGACCGGGCTTAAGCCTTCCGGCGAATAACCGTCTCCATAAGGGTCATCCTCCGCCAGAACCGGTCCTTTCCAGGAAGTCAGATACGCCATGGTCATCGTGTAAGCCCCACCGTCATCCTGGCTTTTGGCATACCCATTCTGTAACGACAGATGATCTGCGGAAAACCGGAGATGTTCCTCAGGAAGCAGCGAGGCTTCCAGGGCAGAAACCGAAGCTACCGCCCAACAGGTCCCAAGACTCCCCTGATTCCGTACGTCCGGTGCCTTTCCATAATCCCTGGAATCATACCTTTCCGGAAAATCTGCTGTTTCTTCCGTCTCTGCCTCCTGTTTTTCCTGCTGCCCTTCTTTTTCTGCCGTCAAAAGAGCTTCCGGTGCCTCTGTTGTGGTGAAAACCTGTTCCTTCACCTCACGGATCAGCCGGTCTGCCTGAGGCTGGTACAACGTATAGACCAGATAGACACTCATACCTAGGATCGCCAGACGCAAAATTCCTTCTAATTTTCTGATCAACTATTTTCCTCTTGTTTCCGTTTCGGAGGCCTTGGCCCCAGAAACTGATAAAAATAGGTTTTCATCATGCCATTATAAATCTTACGGTTTTTATCCGCTTTTCTTCCGATGTATTTCTCTGCATCTTCATAAGCGGTGATCACATATTCTGACCAGGAATCCAGTCTGCGGAAAGCATCTCCCATTTCCTTATAAAGAGCAGGAAGATTCTTCTTCTCCTCCAGACGCTCGCCGTATGGCGGATTGGTGATCACAAAACCGTATTTTTTCGGATGGGAAAGCTCAGACACCGGTCTTTGCTGGAAATGGATCAGCTGCTCCACACCTGCCATTCTGGCATTGGCCCGGGCCGCTTTGATGATCTCTCCGTCAATATCATAGCCCTGGATGTCTGTTTCCACGGAAAGATCCACCAGGTCTGCTGCTTCTTCTCTGGCATCCTCAAAATGGCGGATAGGAATCAGGTTTTCCCATTTTTCCGCAAGGAAATGACGCTTCATACCAGGAGCCATATTGGCCGCCAGCATAGCTGCTTCGATTGGAAAAGTTCCGCTTCCGCAGAAAGGATCCACCAGAATGCGGTCTTTTTTCCAAGGTGTAAACAGGATCAGCGCTGAGGCCAGTGTTTCTGTGATCGGAGCCGGCGCCGTCATCTGCCGGTAGCCTCTTTTATGAAGAGAGACCCCACTGGTATCCAGACCGATAAGCACCTCATCCTTCAGGATTGAAACACGGATGGGATATTCAGCGCCTGTCTCTTCAAAACGTTCTCTGTGGTAAACCGTCTTTAAACGCTCTACCATGGCTTTTTTCATAATGGACTGGATATCGGAAGGACTGAAAAGCTTACTTTTAATGGAATTCGCCTTTGCCACCCAGAATTTTCCGTCTTCAGGAATGTAATCCTCCCAGGGAAGTGCCTTGGTTCCTTCGAAAAGTTCATCAAAGGTTTCCGCATGGATTTTTCCCACTTTGATCAGGATCCGTTCTGTCGTCCGGAGAAATACATTGGCATAGGCCACTGCCTCCAGATCCCCCAGAAAGGTCACTCTGCCATCCTCCACCTGACTGATCTCATAGCCGAGATCCAGGATTTCCCGCTTCAGCACAGCCTCCATTCCAAAATGACAGGGTGCTACCAGTTCAATCATTTTCATGCTTTTTCTGTTCCTTTCTCATTCAGATCCAGTGTTTTCACGATCTCGCCTTCAAATCCCTTAATCGTAAAAATGCCGTCCTCCAGAACTGCATACGTAGGAATATTTCCTTCTTTCGGGATGGAAACCGAGCCGGGATTTAAAAGAATATAGCCTTCCCGATGCTCCGCTTTCAGGACATGCGTATGACCGTGGATCAACACATCTCCTTCGCAGAAGGGCGGAAGGTTCTGTTCGTTGTAAACATGTCCATGCGTAGCATAAATGGCTTTTCCATCTGCAAGAAGGACGCAATAATCTGCCATCACCGGAAAATCCAAAACCATCTGGTCTACCTCTGCCTCACAGTTTCCGCGCACCGCATAAATCCTATTCTTCATGGGATTTAAAAGAGCAATGACCTCCTTGGGCGCATATTCCTTCGGCAGGTCATTGCGCGGGCCGTGATATAAAATATCTCCAAGCAGAATCAGGCGTTCTGCCTTTTCATTCTCAAATGCCTCCAGCATTTTTCTGCAATAATATGCGGAGCCATGGATATCGGATGCAAACATAAGCTTCATACTGAGCCTATCCTCCTGTTCTTCACTTTTGTTTCTCGTTTCTCTTCTATCTTAGTTAGGAAATGGTTCTCTGTCAACGGAAAGATTCCGTCTCTTTTCCCTGATAGGCCGACAGTCCTCCCACCACTGTCCTGGTGCGATAGCCTTTCCCGGCATATTCCCTCGCTGCAGCCATGCTCAGCGAGCCACGGTCACAGTAAAACACCAGAAGCACATTTTTTGGAAAAAGGCAGCAGTTTTTTCTTCTTTCATAGGGAATGTTCAAGGCTCCCAAAAGATGTCGGTCCCGGTATTCCTCCGGTGAACGAAGGTCTATGATAAAGGTATCCTGACGGTGAAGATACCGTTCCACTTCCTTTGGCGCGATCATTTCAAAATCCATTTCTTCACCCCCACTACTATCCTATGCAGGCGAAAAAAAAGCGTGAAAAAAGCAGCCTTTAAAAGCTGCTCTTCCCATTTTTCAGATCCATACATCGATCAGATAAAAGGCAAATCTTGACATGCCTTTTTGTTCTTTTCCCAGATGACGGCAGATGAAGTAATAAAGGTTCTGCACCTCTGCCCGTTCTTCTTCTGAAGCTATCTCCGGTCCATAGGTCGTCCGAAGAACGATCTCCAGGACTTTATGAAGCTCCGGTTCCTGAATCCATTCAAATTTCTTCAGGATCTCATCTTCCAGATTTTCTGTCAGAATGCTGTAGGACGCCGGAAGTCCGCCTACGGTCAGTACCTCAAAAAGTTCTGCAAAAATCTCCTGTACCGAAGCTTTTTTCCGTTTTTCCAGGATCATGACACGGCGAATGAAAAGACCGGCAAAGATCAGGATCAATGCCAGAAGAAAAATCACCGGAAGGAAGATCCAGGACGGACCAAGGTTTACCGGAAGGTCTCCGGATGCTTCCAGTTCTCCCAGAGTTGCTGCTGCCCCTCCGGTTTCTGTCTGCTCTTCGTTTCCATCTGACGTCCGGCTTGTACCGCCGGCTTCCTGTTCCGCTTTCTCTGTGCCCGCCTCCGGGCTGACTCCTTCCGTCTGCTGCTCTGTCCCGGTGGCTTTCTCCGTCTCGATCTCTTCTCCAAGAGCTTCCTGCACATCATCCGGAAAACCTCCGGACGGTGTGGTCTCCACCCGTACCCAATGGTCATCTATATAGGCTTCCGCCCAGGCATGTGCGTGATCATCCGGAACATCCGCCTGCCAGACGCCCTCTTCATTCAGATAAAACAGAGAGGGCGGGATCAGAAAGCCTGTCACATACCGCGAAGGGATCCCGTACATACGAAGCATCATCACAGCCGTAGCCGCATAATGGATACAATACCCTTCTTTCTTCTCAAAGAAAAAGTATTCAATGAAATCCTTTCCTTCCGGCGGGGCATCCACACGAAGATTGTATACTGTCCTGTCTCTTAAGGTATTTACAATAAAATCAATAACATCCTGTGTATTCTCCTGCGGATTCGCATCACAAAAAGCTTTTAATTCCGGCAGACGTTTTTTCGAATACTGAAGATTGAAACGGTTCTTCGGATTGTCCAGATCTCCCTCATCATTAAAGCTGTATCCGGTATACAGGTTGCCCATATAGCGGGACCAGTAAACCGGACTTTCCGGCTTCTGGTCGCTTTCAACGGTAACTACCGTCCGTCCGCTGAAATCCGGTCCTTCGCCCTGCGTTTCCAGGCTTCCGCCTTCATACTCTCCGGTTCCATCCTGGAATTTCAGTTCTTCCGGAAGAAACTGGTTCAGCACATGAATGAGAGAAGTCTGCTGGATCCGTGTTCTCAAAGGGATCACATCACCAAAGGCCTTCTGAAGAAGCGGCACTCCCGCCTGGGCACTCACCACCAGCAGTACACCGCTTAAAATCAGGACAGACAGTACATTGATCCCGGCCATTTTGAAATGCTTTCCCTTTTTTCCGGTTCCGGCCGCCAGGGTAACGGTCACATACAAAATGGCGGCTGTCATCGTCCAGATCGACGGGCTTGCACCAGCGGTAAGGATCAGTCCCAGGTAACTGCCGATCAGACAGTATGCCAGAAAGCGAAGCCCCCAGAAAAAGAAACCGCCTGCCAGGATCAGACCGAGAAAGATCACGATCCCGGCCATCCAGAAGCGATCCGTTCCATTCTGAACCAGAGTATTCCACCAGTCAGAAAGTTCCAGACCGCAAAACCAGGAAAGCCCCTGTCCGACGATATTCAGAAAAACTTGAAAATCCTGTATCATACAATCACCTGCTGCTCCTGGCCTTCCGTCGAAAATTCTGCGATCACGGTTCCGTTGTTCCGTAGTTTTCCTTCCGTATCAAGGATCAGACTGGCCGCAAAAATCTCACCCGGATATTCCTTGTCATAACCATTTTCAATATCATATTTCCAGCCATAGGGGACAGCTGCCAAAAGCTGATCCACCATGGCATAGGTTCCTTCCTCATCATCGATCCTGCAGCGC
The DNA here is from genome assembly GCF_003463065.1 of Blautia sp. OF03-15BH. GTDB lineage: Bacteria > Bacillota > Clostridia > Lachnospirales > Lachnospiraceae > Limivivens. The sequence goes on along the minus strand of NZ_QSCM01000008.1, from coordinate 112,055 downwards.
TGAAGCTCTCCCATCGCATCATCATACCAGGCCGCCACATGGCTCACGCCTTTTCCGGCCAGACTGTAGGAAAGGGAGGAAAAATTCCCCAGAAGAGCATCCATCTCTTCCTCCCGGAAATTCTTCGAGCTCGCTGTATAAAGATCCAGAAGCAAAAGCACCTGCACTCCCTGCGGGAAAGAAAACTCTTTCACCATCCAGTGATCCATGCGGGCACTGAGTTTCCAGTGAATGGTCTTCATCGAATCACCCGGACGGTATTCCCGGATCGCATAAATCTCGGAAACATCCTCGCCTTTCCGGTCCGTGGCATATTCATCGCTGTCCGGCATATGCTGTCTGGTCCTGGGATCCACTTCCACCGGGATTTCCCGGATCGTAGGCAGGACATTTACAAACACATTGTCATCCCGTACGGAAACCTTTTTAGAAAAAAGCCGGATCACATCGTAAACTCTTGCCTCCGTCACATAAAAATAATAACGGCCGGCATATTTCATGGTAAACTTCTCTTTCTGCCGTTCCTTTTTCTTCGGACCGATACCAAGGATCAGTCTCTTTTTTTCCGGTTTTCCCACATAATCACTGTCATGCAGCAACGTCAGCCGGATCTTCGGCATCGGAAGGATCCCTGTGTTTTCCACCCAGATCTCTACCGGAAACTCCTGCCCTTTTTCCACAACCGGGATCTGCACATTCAGACGGACCTGTAGATGTGCCCGAAGATACCAGGAGCTTCCATAGAGAACCAGTGCCAGAAGGATCAGAAACCCGAGAAGATAAAAAGGGGCTGCTCCGTCATACATGATACAGAGATAAATGCTTACCGCCGTCAGGATCAGATATGCGATCTTCCTCATATACTACCCCTGTCTTTTCTCCGGAAGAGGCTGCGCCACGCTTTCCAGAATCGTGGAAATGATCCCTTCTGCTGTCACATGGTTGACTCTGGCTTTGGCCGAGAGCTGCAGACGATGAACCGCAACCTCTTTAAATACATCAGAAACATCCGTGGGTACCACATAATTTCTGCCTTTTATATAAGCAGACGCCTTTGCCATGCGGGTAAGGGCAATGGTTCCTCGCGGGCTGATACCAAGATCCAGCATGGGATGCTCTCTCGTTGCTGCCACCAGATGAGCCACATACTGGAAAATCACATCATGTACAAAAACCTGTTCTACTTCCTTCTGAAGCTCCAGAAGTTCTTCCGCATTGACTAACGGCTGCAGCTGGTCCAGCGGACTCTGACCATTGTTGTGCTTGATGATCTCGATCTCTGTCTCTACATCCGGATAACCAAGAGAAGTACAGATCATGAAACGGTCCAGCTGAGAATCCGGAAGCATCTGTGTTCCTGCAGAGCCAATGGGATTCTGTGTGGCGATCACGATAAACGGCTTGGGAACTTCCCTTGTCACGCCATCCACCGTCACATTTCCCTCTTCCATTACCTCCAGAAGTGCGGACTGCGTCTTCGGAGAAGTACGGTTGATCTCATCTGCCAGAAACAGGTTGCACATGATCGGACCCGGCTGGTATACAAACTCATTTTTATCTTTCTGAAAAACAGAAAAGCCGGTGATATCCGAAGGCATAACATCCGGCGTAAACTGCATACGGTTTTCTTTCAGGCTCAAGACTCTGGAAAAAGCCAGTGCCATGGTGGTTTTTCCCACACCGGGGATATCTTCCATCAATACATGTCCACCAGCCAGGACGGCCATGAGGATTTTTTCCACAATGTCGTTCTTTCCGATCACGGCCTTGGTGATCTCTGCCATAATGGCTGCTGATTTATTTTCAATCATCGTCGTCCCCCCTTGCAAGGAATAGATCAGTCTTCTTCGATCTGACGGATCCGTGCCAGATGACGCTCTGCACCGGAAAACTCCGTCTCCAGGAAGGTATCTACGATTTTCAGTGCAAGACCGCTTCCTACCACTCTTGCACCCATCGCCAAGATGTTTGCATCGTTATGCAGACGGGTTGCCTCAGCACTGAAGCAGTCGGAACAAAGTGCCGCACGGACACCTTTGATCTTGTTTGCCGCCATGGAAATACCGATACCGGTTCCACAGATCAGGATTCCTTTTTCACACTCGCCATCCGCTACTGCATGGCCTACCAGCTTTCCATATACGGGATAATCTACCGCTTCCTCGCTGTAACAGCCGAAATCCTTGCAGGCAATGCCCTTTTCCTCCAGATGTCTGATGATCTCCTGTTTCAGTTCATATCCGGCGTGATCGCATCCAATCGCTAACATAATAATTCCTCCTCATTCAGCAGTACTACCAGTTTTGAGATCAGGCTTTCCAAAACATCATAGCAGGCTCCATAATCTTCCAGGGAACCGCCATAGGGATCTTTGATCTCTTCCGTACTGCTCACATAGTTTGAAAGCAGAAATACATTCTGCGCATTTTCATAGTTTTCAAAAATTTTCCTCTGACTCTCCTCATTGACTGCAAGGATCAGAGTCCTCTCATCAAAATCCGATTCCTGTAAAGCTTCCGCTGCATGGTCCTTCAGGCTTTGCTCATGCATTTCCATCACTGCCTCCGCCTTCGGGTTTGCCGGCTCCGGAAAAAGAACCACCAGTCCTCTGGAATCCACATCAAGATCACTCAGAAGGTATTTACTCCGCATGATCCCTTTTGCCATGGGTCCCATGTAGGTATCGCTGTTGCTTACAAAAATCAATCTGTCAAACCGTTTCATCCTTTTTCTCCCCAAGGCGGATCACCTGATGACCGGCCGCCTTCATAAGACGGTTCATGATCGCCTGGCCCATTCTCGGTGTATCAAAAGCCTCCGAATAGATCCTGTCTACCTTCAGCTCATCAAAATCCCTGAGAATACCAAAAAGATGACGGGCAATACTCAACTCCTCTTTCCGGCTTCCGATGGACTTCACAATGCCGCCCGCATAGAGATCTTTCGTCTCTTCTGTGGCAATGACACCGACTTTTTCTCCAGCCTTGTTTCCCTGCTCCACCAGACGGTTGATGGCAGCGATAACCTCTTCCTCTCTGCCTTCCACGATCTTAAGATCCGCTTTCGGAGCGTAATGCTTATATTTCATGCCCGGTGCTTTCGGGTGTGCCTTACTGCTGTCCAGCAACAAAGCTCTGTCGATCTCCACCGGTCCGATGACCTCTTTCAGCATCTCCTGGCTGATATACCCGGGGCGCAGGATCACCGGTCGATCCGTACTCACATCCACAATGGTGGACTCCAGCCCGATCTCCACTTCTCCTCCATCCAGGATCATATCGATTTTTCCACAGAGATCCTCTTCCACATGGGCTGCCTTCGTGGGACTCGGCCTGCCCGAGGTATTGGCACTCGGAGCTGCAATATAACCGCCGCCCGCATCAATGACAGCTCTTGCAACCGGATGAGATGGCATTCTGACTGCCACGGTATCCAGACCGCCTGTCGTTCCATAAGGCACCAGTGCGCTTTTTTTGAAGATCAGTGTCATCGGACCCGGCCAGAATTTTTCCATCAGAAGTTCTGCCTGCGTAGATACCTCCGAAACAATGGCATCCAGCATCTTTCTCTCTGTGATATGTACGATCAACGGGTTGTCCGAAGGCCTTCCTTTCGCTGCATAGATCTTCGCTGCCGCATCCTCATTCAGTGCATCTGCCCCCAGTCCGTAAACGGTTTCTGTGGGAAATGCCACAAGGCCTCCTCTTTTCAAAATCTGACCAGCCTGGCGAATGGATGCTTCATCTGCCTTCACACAGACTGTGTCTATGATATTTACCATATTTTTTCACCTCAAATCAAAAGGTTCATACCGAGTTCAGTATAACAAAAAAAGCGCTGTTTGTACAACGCTTTTTTCAACGGGAGGATTCTTTAGTAGAACTGATGTGCTCCGATCTTGACTCCTCTTCCGGATCCGGTATTGAAATACATGGCACTTCCGATGGGATTTTCACCTGCCAGAGCAGCATCTGCCGCTTCATAACAGCTGCTTGGGATCGCCCCGTTTGCGATCACGCTGTCCAGCCATCCGGAACCAGCCGGGCTGAACTGCCCACTCTCATAAATAACATCTTTGATGGTGCTTGCAAAAGAACTGCTGGCTACACGGTTCATGACAACTGCACCAACTGCCACTTTTCCTTCTCTGCTCTGATTGCCTGCCTCACAGTAGATCAGGCCTGCCAGAAGCTCTCGATCGCTGGAAGAAGCGGTGCTTGCGGAAGTATCCGTTGTGGAAGAGCTTCCGGAGTTGTCCTCATAAGACGTATTGTTATCAGAACTACTGTCGGTATAGGAACTTCCGTCATCGTAGCTGCTGTCCGTATAGGAGCTTCCATCGTCATAGCTGGTATCATAGCTGCTGTCCGTGTAGGAGCTTCCGTCATCGTAGCTGGTATCATAGCTGTTGTCCGTGTAGGAGCTTCCGTCATCGCAGCTGGTATCATAGCTGCTGTCCGTGTAGGAGCTTCCGTCGTCGTAGCCGGTACTGTCGCTATAGCTGCTCACGTCTCCGTAGGCATCTCCGGTAGATACGGCACGATCCAGGATCGTGGTCTCCATCACATCCTCTGCCGGAACATAGGCAACCGTCACATCATCCATCTGTACAGCTACCCAGGAACCGTCATTGCTGATCACTTCATATTCTTTTCCTGCAGCTGCGGTCGCCAGAACCTCTGAAGATCCATCCGGTGCAGCAAAAAGGCTTACACCATCCCAGTAGGTCTTTACACCCTGGGAACCATATACACTGGCAAGATTTTTTGCTTCCTCTCCGAAAGCAAGGTATTCATTCTTTACATAACCTTCCACACCGCCGGAGATCACAAGAGACCAAGTCTCGCCTCTCTCTATCACGTCAGCAGAAGCCGCGGTGGTCAGATAGCCGACAATCGTGCTGTCCTCGGAAGCGGCTGCACGGATATTTGCCGCCTCAGCCACATTGGCCACTGCCCGGTAAGCCCAGACATCGTCGCTGTATGTATCATCCGCATAAACCGGAAGCACGGTAAAAGCAGAACAGGCAGCGATGGTTGCCGCAGAGATCAATACCTTCTTTATATCATAATGTTTCATAAATGCCCTCCTAATGAATTGCAGAAGATTTTTTCTACAATTTCGTTACAAATATTACAAATTTATTAAACTTTGTTACGAGAGCATTTTACTATAATGACGGGAATTTGTCAACTGGTGGGGTGAAAATTAAGATTCTTTTGTTTCTACCAATAAAAAACACGCGGAAGACTCTCCCAGACAAGTCTTCCGCGTGCATCTCAGTTTTTTAGTCTTCTTTAAGCATGGTGCATCTGTTCTCTTCCCGGCTTTTTTATTTCTGATACTGACTGTAATATTTCCGGATTGTATCGAGAATTGCCTCGTCTGCTTCTTTTGACACCTGACCGAACGGTGCCCGGCAGGGTCCCAGAGGCTGTCCGATCAGATTTGCTGCCCGTTTTACAATGGAATTGGGATTTCCGTATTTAAAACAGGCTCGGATTGGAGCAATGGATGACTGTGCTTTTTTTGCAGCCTCCATATCTCCGGACAGATAATTCTGATAAATGCTGACCATAATCTCCGGCAGAATATTGGCAATGGCTGTGATTCCTCCTTTGCCTCCTGCCAGCAATGTCCAAAGGATCAAGGCATCATTTCCGGATAATACAGAAAAAGTCTTTGGATCTGTAGCATCCAGATATTGGAGAATATTTGTAAAGTTCCCGCTGGAATCCTTTACGCCTTTGATATTACTATAATTTGCTGCCAGCTTTCCAACGGTAGCCGGAGCAATAGAGACACCGGTCCGTGCCGGAATATTATATAAAACAATAGGCGTATCCACAGATTCAGCAAGAGCCGCATAGTGACTGTAAAGTTCATCCTGATTCAGGGCTGCAAAGTATGGGCTGATCACGGACAAAACATCTACCCCTATCTCCTGGGCACGTTTTGAAAGTGCAATGGTATCTTTCGTACTGATGCATCCTGTACCTGCATAGACTGGAACACGACCTTTCACTTCATCTACAAAGATCTCCATTACTCTTATCTTTTCATCCGCATCAAGGATATAAAATTCTCCATTTGTTCCCAGACAAAATACTGCATCAACTCCGGCAGCGATCTGGCGGTTGATCTGCCGTCTCATCTCCGCTTCATTAATACTGCCATCCTCATGCATGGGTGTCTGCATCGCAGCTACGATTCCTTTTATCTCTGCCATTTCTATTCTCCTGTCTTTTCATCCTTCAGCCATTTCTTCGGCTTTTTCAATACCTGTTTTGCAATCTCCACAAGGGTTGCTTCCTCGCCAAATCCCCCTGACTTTGAAATCACCTGCAGTTGTTTTCCATTCCAGTCCAGTTTCGACAATACAACGCCTTTTTCCAGTTCGCCCACTGGAGAAATCTGGTTTATACCAATCTCCTCCATAAATCCCATAAGCGTATCACCGCCGGTCATCAGTACCGTCATATTCACTTTATGTTTCCATAAATAATGAACAATCTTTCCATGACTTGCGCAGACGGAAAAACGGATCTGATTTTTATCCATTCCTCTGCGTTTTGCATAATCCATTGTATTTTCCTGCCCGTCAATATCAAAAGAATCGACTTCCACGCATTGTTCCTTTTTACAGGTATCTGCCAGTCTGTCCAGAAATTCCTTCCCTTCTGTTGTCTTATAATATTCAGGGCAAAGTTTCTGAACCGGAGAGAGGGTGCTTCGGTAGAATCCTTTTTTCTGTGCATATAAAATCTGCTCTTTCGTAATAGAGTTCAGGCTCCCACAGGATACAAAAAGGCAATCCGTTTTATCTAACTTATCATGATGACTTCCTGTAAGTCCCAGCACTTCTGGAAGAAAGGACGCAAATCCAGCGCAGCCCGCCAAAAATGTCAGACAATGTTTTTCCTGCAGCTCGCGAACTCTTTTTCGGATATCTTCATCCGTAACTGCATCGAAAACCAGAATCTCTTTTTCTTCCTTCCTGCCATCTGGAATCTCTTTTTCTGTAGAAATCAGGCGAACTTTTTTATCTGTCTGCCTTCTCAGTATTTCCGGAATAAAGGAGCATCTCATGGGATCAAAGGGATCCTCCCCAAAACTGCTTTCTTCCAATTTTACCCCGTCTATATACTGGATTCCGCTCTGAGTCGTCCGATAAAGCGCCGGAAACGCCGGGATGAAAAACAGTTGGTTCACTTCTGCTCCGTCCAGAACTGCGGCTAACTCGCTTCCTACATTTCCGCGAAGTGCGGAGTCTGTCTTTTTATATATTGTTTTTACTCCTGCTTCCAGCGCCTGACGAACCAATGTCAGAACTGTAGTGTACGCTTCTTTGGAAGTCATTCGTCTGGTCTCTGCATCTACTACAAGCACTTCCGCTGACACGCTGACAGTTGCTTCCGTCACAGACTTTCCTGTAAAAACCAGCGTCTCAATTCCTTTATTTACAAACTGTACAGCGGTATCCAACGCTCCTGTAAAATCATCCGCGATTATCAACAACTTCACCATAGGCTGCCTCCGCTTATTTCTCGCTTCTTTTCATCTTTGTTTTTGCCATTGTGACTGCATAATCAATCGCATTTACAAGACTCAGCTCATTGGATTCTCCCGTACCCGCCAGATCAAATCCTGTACCGTGATCCACAGAAGTTCTTATGATCGGAATTCCAAGTGTAATATTCACTCCGGCCACAGCTTCCCAGTGCTGTTCTTTCTGATTATAAACAAACCCTTTTACTTTCAGAGGAATATGTCCCTGATCATGATACATTGCCACAACAATATCATACCAGCCGCCCAGAGCTTTGGAAAAGATCGTATCCGGCGGAGTCGGCTTTTTTTCCGGAATACAGATTCCTTCCGCCATAGCCGCATCAATGGCCGGCTGAATTTCATCAATCTCTTCTCTTCCAAAAAGTCCGTTTTCTCCGCAATGCGGATTCAGGCCTGCTACTCCGATCTTCGGATTCTCAATTCCAAGACTCTTACAGCCTTCCGCTGCAATCCGGATAACCTCCAGAACCCGTTCCTTTTTTACCCGGTCACATGCCTCCCGAAGAGATACATGAGTCGATACATGAACCACTCTCAGATTTTCATGAGCTAGCATCATAGTATATTTGGGTGTGTTGGTATAATGTGCATAAATCTCCGTATGACCCGAAAAATGATGTCCGGCCAGATTCATAGCCTCCTTATTCAAAGCATTTGTTACTGTGGCATCCACTTCTCCAGCCATAGCTAACTCGATCACTTTTTTTACATACTGAAAGGCTGCATCTCCACACATAGAAGAAATCTTGCCAAATTCATGTTTACTCATATCCAGAAGTTTCAGATCAAACACATCAATGGTCCCGTACTGAAACAAAGCTTCTTCCACTGTCTTTACCGGATGGATCTGAATCTTTCCTTCATATCCTGTGATCTTTACTGCCTTTTCCAAGCAGGCGGCATCCCCGACAATAAGCGGAGAACATTTTTCATAAGTCTCTTTTTTTGCCAGTGCTTTAACAGAGAGTTCCGGTCCGTTTCCTGCCGGATCTCCCATCGTAATTCCTAAAATCGGCCTTTTATTCATTTTTCACCTCCGTCACAACACTTTTTTATAAATTTCCCGAATATCGTCTTTACTCAGTTCCCGTTTGTTATTCACCAAAAGCCGTGTCTGCTGACTGCCTGCCTCCACCAGAAAATCAAGATCTTCTGCTGTAATTCCAAACTGACTTAAATCCGTGGGAATATTGGTGGTCTTCACAATCTCTGCGATCTTCTGAATGATATAACAGGATTTTTCTCCCACACTTTTTCCGGAAAGTTCCGGATATACCTCATCACACAGTTCTGCCAGTTCTGTCTCACAGGCACTCCTGTTAAAGTCCATCACATGTGCAAACAGGATTGCATTAGAAACACCATGGGGAATATGATACTTTCCGCCAAGAGGATAGGATAACGCATGTACTGCGGTTGTTCCACTTCCGGTGATTGCAATTCCGCCATAATAAGCGCCAAGAAGCATTTTGTTTTTTGCTTCCATATCATCCGGATTTTCATAGGCAGCCTGAATGTTTCGGAAGATCAGTTTTGCCCCTGCAAGAGCATAGGTATCGCTGAGAGGAGTTGCCTTTTTGGAAGTATAACACTCTACTACATGAGCCAGCGCATCAACCCCTGTAGCTGCTACAATGGATTTTGGCAGTTTTCGGATCATCTGGCTGTCCAGGATCACATAATCCGGAATCATACTGTCATTTACAATTCCTTTTTTGGACTGTTCCTCCGGAATTGCCACGATTGCATTACAGGTAGCTTCCGCACCGGTACCGCAGGTAGTCGGTATCATTACTGTTTTTATTCTTTTTCTTGCCTGTGACGGATCCTTTAACAGATCACGCAGCGTATAATCTGCTCCTTTTAACACAGAAAACAGTTTTGCGGCATCCATCACACTTCCTCCGCCAATGGCAAAGATCAGATCACATGCAAATGCGGAAGACTCCTCTACTGCTTTTTCCACGTCCGTATATGCAGGCTCTGCTTTCAGATCATCTGTTACATGATAAACGATACCCAGTTTGTCCAGTTCTTCCGTCAGGCAATCCAGAATTCCTGCATTCTTTATTCCCTGATCCGTAAATACCAACGCTGTTTTTGCCTGCTCTTTTTCTACGATATCTTTTACCTTTTCAATACTTCCTTCTCCTGCAAAAGTACAGGCAGGAATTTTCACCTGATATACTGCCATTTTTTCTGCCTCCCTGATTTATCTCTGACATGGCATGGAAGGATCACCCTCCGCGCCTTCCAATTTCTTCTCTCCGCGGATCCATTTTTCATCCACACAAACATATTTTACACAGCTTCTGTCTCCGAAGCTGTAGGCTGCATGGATTCTGCCGTCTTTTCCCTGCATCATGACCGGATATTCATAACGTCTGTTATTGATATCGTTATAAATGCCGGTAAACCCTTCTCCCATTTCAATCGTCCGTTTATACGGCCATGTTTTTCCATTATCATCCGAGATTGCAAATGTCACCGGACATCTCTGATGCGGCCATACCGTCTTTGTCACATCATCATTAAAGCGTAACTCATTATAGATCAGAGCCAGTGCACCGCTTTGAAGGCGGATTGCAGAAATCGAAGAATTATTATTTGGAAGACTGGTCCGTTCCGGTTTTGTCCAGGTATCTCCATAATCATCACTATACGCAATATAAATATTATCAGCAAAACGGCTTCTGAAAAGTGCAGTGATATGTCCCGGCTCCATTTCGATCAGATTGGCATGTACACGACCTGCACTTTCCGGTACTTCCACTTCTCTCCAGGTTTTTCCTTTATCATCTGAAATCTGAACTACAGTGATATCACTGCCGTTTCTCGTTTCATCCGGAAAACAGATCCAGTTTCCGAAAACCCATCTGCCGTTAGAAAGAACCTGTATTTTCTGACGGCAGAAAGAACCTGCCCGTGAAAACATGGTTTCTGTCGGTCCCCAGGTATAACCGTTATCCTTAGATATTTTTCTCCGGATCTCCGCTGTATACTGTAAGTTAAAATGCGGATTGTGCTCCGGTGCTCTGGAAACCTGAGCCGTATACATCAGCCACACATCGCCATCCGGCGTCAAAAATAACGATGGATTCTGCTCGGATCTTGTCGGGTCATCGGATACGATTTTTTCATCCTCCCACTGACTTTCTCCATTTTTCAGCCGAGAGACTGCAATACTGATATCTGCGTTTCCTTCATCGCTTCCTGCAAACCAGCAGGCCAGCAGGTCTCCGTTTGGAAGTTCCAGAAGATCCGCTGCATGAACACTTGCAAAGTGATTCGGGATCAGTGCCTCCACACTGTCCAGAAGATTGTTATGATACAGCTTTCCATCTCTTGTCAAAGTCGGCAGCTCAATATAATTTCCCATAGATACTCCTTTCCGGTCAGCCTTTGACTGCACCTATCATGATACCTTTCTTAAAGTATTTCTGTACAAACGGATACACCAGTATGATCGGCAGCATGGCAATAAAGATGGCTGCCGCTTTCAGGTTCTGCTGATTCAGGGTGATTCCGTTTACGATCACATTTTTAAAAGCGGTGCTTGCACCGGCATCGGTAATAACAACCTCTTTCAGTACCTGTTGGATAACCTTGTAGTTATCGGATTTCAGATAGATCTGAGGAATCAGATACTGATTCCAGATTGAAACCGCATAGAAAGTACCGATCGTAGCGATAATTGTTTTCGAAAGCGGGAAGAAAATCCTGGTGAGGACAGTCCAGTCATTGGCTCCGTCTACAAAGGCCGCTTCCTCCAGCTCTTTCGGAAATCCCTCAATGAAGGTTTTGGTGATGATCAGAAACTGTGTATTAATTGCACCCGGAACGATCATTACCCATGGATTGTCCACAAAGCCAAGTTTACTGTAGATAATATACTGTGGAATGATACCTGCATCAAAAACCCAGGTCACAATAAAGGCACCCATCAGGAAATATCTTCCTTTTACCCTCTCTCTGGATAAAGCAAAGGCCGTGATGTAAGTAATAAAGATAGAAAGTGCGGTTCCTGCCACAGTATAAATAAAGGAATTGCGCAGTCCACTCCATACATGGAATTTACTGCTTCCCATGATATATTTAAAAGCTTCCAGATTAAATCCCTTTGGCAGAAAGCTTACTTCTCCTCTCTGTAAAAACGCACCGTCACTACAGGCAGTAAAAAGCACATACAGGAACGGATACACACAGACAAAAGCAACCAGAAGAAGAATGGTATTATTCACAATATCAAATGTTTTTCTTTTCTTACGCATCATTCTCTTCCTCCTTAAAACAGACGTGTTTCTGCAAATTTGTCTGCCAGTTTATTCACTGCTGTTACCAGCGCAAAGGCAATGACAGATTTCAGCAGGTTTACTGCCGTACCATAACTGTAATCCGGGAAACCTTTTGATTCAAATGCAATTCGGTATACATACGTCTGGATTACATCTGCGGTATCATAGACACTCGGATTATACATCAGCAGGATCCTGTCCAGATTTACTGTGAATATATTTCCTACGCTGATGATCAGCATTACAATAATAGATGTGGAAATACACGGTAAGGTGATACGGAAAATTTTATCCCAACGGTTTGCTCCGTCCACTTCAGCTGCCTCATACAGTTCCTGGTCAATATTGTTGATTGCTGCGATATAAATGATTGCTGAATACCCCAATGTCTGCCACACTTCAAGTAATACGTATTCCGGTCGAAACCAGCCCGGTTTCGCCATAAAGTTTACCGATTTTCCACCAAACCACCGAATGATATTGTTAACAAGTCCGGAGCTCGGAGAAAGCAGCGTGTAAAGAATACTTACCATAACTGCTGCAGAGATAAAATACGGCAGAAAGCTCAAAGACTGTACGGTGCTTTTAATCCATTTCTGTTTGACTTCATTTAAAAACAGTGAAAAAATGATGGGAATCGGGAATACAACAACAATGGAGAGAACTGCCAGTATGATGGTATTTCCTACTACCTTAGGGATGTATGGATCTTTAAAAATACGTGCAAAATTATCCAGGCCCACCCATTTACTGTGGAACACACCCTGAAAGGCACTGAATTTTTCAAATGCGATCACCATGCCGCCTACCGGCCCGATCTTGAATAAAATCAGGCTTAAGATTCCCGGAAGCAGAAGCAGATATAAAATCCAGTTCCGCTTTAAGTCTTTTTTTATCCGTTGTGGGAGACTTTTCTTATTGGCCGCACTGACGACTGCAGCTTTTCTTTTTCCCGCCATGTTTTTTCCTCCTGTATTTCTGACTCTTCTGTTGAAAAAGCGAGGTGGGCGTCCGCCCAGCCCCGCCTTTTCAGTTTTGATTACTCGCCGTATGTATTGTTGTATGCTTCAAACTGAAGCTCCTCAATTCTGGAAAGTCCCATGCCGTTCATCTCATCCTGGAAAGCACTCCAGTTATCTGCATTCAGTTCTTTGCTTCCGGTTACAAAAGAAGTCATACCAGCTACCTCTGCATCAAATACAGTTGCTACCAGGTTTGCCAGCTCTTCCGACTCTTCTGCCGTATAGGTCAGGTTCAGTCCGGTACGGATGTGATCTTCCGTCATGTAGTTTGCACAAGCGTCTGCGATCAGCGGAGCGTTCCATGCAAAGAATGCGGTGTTATCAACAGGTTTGCATACGGTAAAACGGTCACTTAAGAAGGACCATTTTTTCTCACCTTCCGGTTTAGACTCTTCTGTAGTGTAATCTGCAATAAATTTCTTGGTTCCGTCTGCTTCTACCTCATAGCTTTCACCTTCTACACCATAATTGGCAAGAGCAATTCCTTCTTCGCTGTAGAAATAATCAATGAAGGTCAGAATTGTTTTAATCTTCTCTTCGCCACAATTTGCGTTTACGGCAGTTACACACTCTTCGTTATATTTGCAGGCACCTGCACCAACAATGACATTTCCATCTGCATCCTTGAAGTTGTCCAGAACAGCCATCTGATAATCCGGATCAGCCTCCGGGCCACCGTTCTCCATGAACCACTCTGCACGGTTGTAATAGTCATAGAAGAAGGTTCCGTTTCCGTTGATCATATCGGCTTCCCAGTCACCTTCGGTGAAAGTTCCCTCTGCAAACTGCGGCTGAATCAGTCCTTCATCATACCAAGTCTTCATAGTCTCTACCATGGTGTATGCATTATCACTCATGATGTCAAAGGAATAGTCTTTGAAATGTGACATATAAATGCCATGACTTGCCTCGGCAGAAACATCACTCAGACACTGAAACCATGCAGCAAAACGGAACACGCCCTCACGTCCGGTCAACGGATAGTAGTTTGGGTTATCTTTTCCATAATAATCTTTCAGAGTTCTCAGAGCCTCTGTGAAGTCCTCGACAGTCTGGATGGAAGCCGGATCAATACCTGCTTTTTCCAGATGATCGGCACGATAACCAAGAAAATCCTGAAAAATCGGAGATTCTTTTACCAAACCATAGATTGCGCCATTCTCGTCGCTTACCAGTGCTTTATAATCCGGGTTCTCATCAATGTATTTCTGAAGATTCGGCGCATATTTCTCAATATAAGGAGCCAGATCTGCAAAAGCACCCTGAGGACCGTATACATTGGTCTGTGACAGTTTCGTCATGGTCGCATCCGGTAAGGTTCCGGAAATGATTCTCTGGTCAACTTCTGCATAAACATCGCTGAACTCATCCGGACCTTCCACATACTCCACATGGATTCCGGTAGCTTCTTCTGCTGCATCATACCATTTCAGTTCCTTGATCCAGTTTACATAGGTATTTCTCATAAACATGGTATAAGTATTATCGCCTGCTGCCTCATCAGCAGATACAGTAGTTCCTGCCACCATGGTTCCCAGCATAGCGGCTGCGAGAAGTGTTGAAATTAATTTCTTCTTCATTTTTTCCTCCTTGTTTGTTTCATTTTGAAATGTTTATTGAGTTCCTTTTTCGTTTTTTTACATCTCGTTTCATTTGATATGTATATATTACCACTTTTTCCTCGTTTATCAAGTCTTTTTTAGTCATTTTTTGCCATCTTGTGTTTCTATTTGAAACATTTAATGTTTTTATTTGAAACATCACCGTTTTTCTGCTATAATCATTTCAAAATGATACATTGAGGTGGGTTATGAAAAAAATACGAATTCTGGGAATTGCTCCCTATGAAGCCATCAAACATCTGATGCAGCAGGCTGCAGCCAAAAGAAATAATATTGAATTAGAAGTGTTTATCGGTGATATGGAAGCCGGAGGCAATATCGTGTCACGACTTCCGGAACAAAATTTTGACGTCATCATTTCCCGTGGCGGAACTGCGGAACTTATCCGTTCTCTGACTCCACTGCCAGTTGTGGATATTCCGCTTTCTGTCTATGATATTTTCCGCTCCATTAAACTGGCTGAAAACTATACCAGCAAATATGCACTTATCGGATTTCCAAACATCACGCGAAATGCACATTTTCTCTGCGACATGATGCAGTATAACATAGATATTTATACCATTCATAATGAACAGGAAGCTGAAACCAGTTTAAAAAAGCTACAACAGGAAGGCTGCAATATGATCTTATGCGATATGATCACAAACTCTCTGGCTCAGAAATACGGTCTCACTTCTATTCTGATCGCTTCCGGAACGGAAAGTATTGAATCCGCCTTTGACCAGGCTATTCAGGTTGTTCAGTCTCATCATCAGCTTCAGACGGAACTTTCTTTCTCACACATGATCCTTGAAAAACATCCCTGGCCTGTGGTCGTTTTTGATGAGAATGAAAAAATCATTTTTTTCACAAAACTCTCTGAATTGTCGGAAGCTGTCACCCGTACATTGAAATCAAACCTTCACGCTGTTTTGGAACAGGGTGAAAAAAAGATTTATCAGGAATTTTCCGGTCTTCTTTATGTCTTTCATGGTTTCTGCCAAAGATTTGAGAATGCAACCTATGTCATCTACTATATCAATCATCGGAAAGTTCCTCTTGCACTGACTAAAAACGGAATTTCTTACATTAACAAAGAGGAAGCTTTTGACGTTTTTCATAACAGTTTTTATGGCATTACTCATTCTGCTACTCCTCAGGGCATGTCTATTGAACAATATGCAGAAAGCAGCGCTCCTCTTGTTATTGTCGGTGAACCAGGCACAGGAAAAGAATCTCTTGCACGGCTGATCTATGCAAAAAGTAAACTTAGAAACAGACCTTTGGCGATTATTGACTGTGCAAGAATGGGTGAAAAAGGCTGGAATTTTCTTACCAGCCACAACTCTTCTCCACTTTCAGATACGAATACTACCATCTATCTTCAAAATGTCAGTGCACTCACAGACCAGCAATTTATGGAACTTCTCAACATTATTGTAGACCTTAATCTTACTCATAAAAACCGCATTCTTATCACGTTCCGTTATGATCAGAACGGAAACATGACCGAACGTTGTCAAAAAACCTTAAACATGCTGACTTGCCTTCTTCTGGAAATTGCTCCCATGCGCACGCATCTTTCCGATATTCCAAATCTGGTCAGCCTCTATATCAGCAACCTGAACATCAAACTGGCCAAAGAAGTGATCGGTATTGAAGCAGAAGGTATTACTCAGATGCAGTCCTACAAATGGCCCGGCAATTACGATCAGTTGGAACGGATTATGAATGAGCTGGTAGCCGCCGCTGACGGTCCCTATATCCACGCTTCTGAGGTCAGTCGTCTGCTGAAAAGAGAGCTGCCACGGGCAGCTGCTTCCTCTTCTTTTGATATTCATCGGACATTGGAGCAGATCAATTATGATATCGCCTGCCAGATTCTGGCAGAATGCGGTGGAAACCAAAGCATTGCTGCAAAAAAGCTGGGCATCAGCCGAACTACTTTATGGCGGATGCTGCAAAAAGGAGAATTATAAAAAACACGCGGAAGACTCTCTCAAACAAGTCTTCCGCGTGTTTTCATTTTATTTTCCGTTTTTCCGTCGTTGTCTCTGCGTTTCATACATCAGCACTGCTGACGCAACTGCTGCATTCAGGGACTCCAATTGTCCGTACATGGGGATGCGGATGTAGGTATCTGCAAGGTCTGCCAGCTGATCGGTGAGACCGTTTCCTTCGTTTCCGATCAGGAACGCCGTGCCTTTGGTATAATCCTGCTCATCGTAGGATCCGGTGCCTTTCAGATGAGCCGCATAGGTACAGATGCCTTTGTTTTTTAATTCCCGGACGGTCTCACAGATATCCTCCACATAAAGGAATGGAACCCGATAAACAGAACCCATGGTGCTCCGAATGGTCTTGGGATTGAAGATATCCACTGTGTCCCGGCTCATGAGGATGCCTGTAACACCTGCCCCCTCTGCCGTACGAAGGATCGTTCCCAGATTTCCGGGATCCTGAATGTTCTCCAGTACCATGAAAAAAGGAGCGGACGCATCCAAAAGTGTTTCCAGACTGTTGGACGGCTGTTTCACCACTGCCAGGATCCCCTGCGGGGTCATGGTGTCTGACATGGTCTTAAACACCCGGTCCTCCACGATCTCATACTCCCGGCCTTTTAAAACAGAAGCTTCTTCTTTCTTCAGAAATTCCTGCGAAACATACGTCTTTATGATCCAGTCCGCCGGAGCTTCCCGGAACATCCGGACTCCTTCCACTACAAAAACACCCTGTTCTTTACGAACCTTGGACTTTTTCTGCAGCTGAAGAAGATTTTTTATCTGCTGATTCGAGGTGCTGGTGATCATACGGACAGCGCCTTGGCAACTCTCAGCCAATACTCCGGCAGGTTTTTCTGCATTGCCAGTGCTTCATCAATATCATAATCTACGAATTCGCCGCCCTTATAACCAACAACACGTTTTGTCTTGCCGTCAGCCAGAAGATCTACCGCATAAGCGCCCATCATGGATGCATAGACACGGTCTTTACATGTGGGGCTTCCGCCTCGCTGCATGTGACCAAGGATCGTCGCTCTTGTCTCAACGCCTGTGGCTGCCTCGATCCGGCGTGCCATGCTGGTAGAATGACCGATACCTTCGGCATTGATGATGATGTGATGTTTCTTTCCGTGTTTCCGGTTATTGATGATGTTATTGATCAGCTTCTGCTCATCATAATCGTATTTTTCCGGAAGAAGAATATCCTCCGCGCCATTGGCAATACCGCACCAGAGAGCAATATAACCGGCATTTCTTCCCATTACCTCGATGATACTGCAACGCTCATGGGAAGTAGAGGTATCACGAACCTTATCGATGGCTTCCATCGCGGTGTTGACTGCGGTGTCGAAACCGATGGTATAATCGGTACAGGCAATATCCAGGTCAATGGTACCCGGAACTCCAATGGTATTGACTCCGAGAGCAGCCAGCTTCTGCGCTCCTGCGAAGGAACCGTCACCACCGATCACCACCAGACCTTCGATGCCATGCTCACGGCAGACCTTTGCCGCCTGCTCCTGTCCTTCCGGTGTACGCATCTCTGCACAACGCGCAGTATAAAGCATGGTACCACCACGGGAAATAGTATCAGACACATCTCTTGCAGTAAGATCTGTAATCTCGCCGTTGATCAGGCCATTGTATCCTTTATAAACACCCTTTACCTTCAGACCTTTTGCAATACCGCTGCGGACAACCGCCCGGATGGCAGCATTCATGCCCGGTGCATCGCCGCCGCTTGTAAGAACTCCGATTGTTTTAATCGCGTTTGCCATGATTTTACCCTCCAGAAATTATTGGTATTTTCTATTCTTTATCATTTTTTGTTTATCCACGATTAAGTTTAATTCATTTTTCCCAGTTTTTCAATAGACTTTTCCACAACTTTCACATTCTCTTTGCCAAAATTTTCTTCTATTTTCCGGCAAAGTGCCTCCGTTACCAGAATGTCCCAGCTTCCTGCCAGTCTTTTGACCGCTTTCGGTGACCGGATATAGATCACTACATGGTCTTTTCCATCCGAGGTCCGTAAAATATCGTAGAGTTCCCTTTCTCTGGCTTTGAAATCCTCCATTGTTGCAAACTGGATCCAGAGTTCTTTCGGCACTTCCTCAAAGCCCCAGACCCGTTCACAGACCAGCTTGCTTGGCTTATCATCTTCTGCATTGACACGGCCTTTGATAAAGACTTTTTTCTCTTCTTCCAGAAGATTTCTGTATTTCTCATAATCCTTTGGAAAAACAACAACCTCTACCGTTCCCACCAGGTCTTCCAGCGTCAGAAAAGCCATCGTTTTACCGTTTCTCGTATATTTAATGGTCTTCGCTATGATCATACCGCCAATGATCTGCCGTGATTCATCCTCCACCCGGCTCTTGTTGGTTTCTTCATTGAGCTGAAAATCACTGGTCAGGGCAGAAATGTTTTTCCGCCACATGGTCTCATATTTTTCCAGCGGATGACCGCTGATATAGATCCCCAGAACTTCTTTTTCAAAGGAAAGCATTTCCTCTTTGTCGTATTCACCTACATCCGGCAGGCGGACCTCAAACTCTTTTTTCTCTTCTTCTCCCATAAAATCAAAGAGACTCATCTGACCGGACAGACTGTTTTTCCGTTCCTGTGCCACCTGATCCATGAGAGAGACATAGATCATCATAAGCTGGCGCCTGGTCGCTCCAAGGCCATCCAGTGCCCCTGCCTTGATGAAGTTTTCAATGACGCGTTTATTCAGATCTTTTCCCGTCATCCGTTCCACGAAATCCTTGATGGACTGGAACGGACCGTTCTCCTGCCGTTCTTTTAAGAGTCCTTCGATAAAGGAACGGCCAATGCTTTTGATCGCGGAAAGACCATAGCGGATGCCGCCTTTTTCTACGGAAAAGCCCACTTCACCGGTGTTGACATCCGGCGGAAGGATTGGAATTTTCATCTGACGGCAGGTGTAAATATACTCGGAAACCTTTCCCGGGTTATCGATCACAGAGGTCATAAGGGCCGCCATAAATTCCATAGGGTAATAATACTTCAGCCAGGCCGTCTGATACGATACCACGGCATAAGCCGCCGCATGGGACTTGTTAAACGCATATTTGGCAAAATCGATCATATCATCATAGATCTTATTGGCGACCTTCTCCGGAATGCCGTTGGAGATACAGCCGGGCACGCCTTCTTCCTTATTTCCATAAACGAAATTCTGACGCTCTTTCTCCATGACGGCCGCTTTTTTCTTGGACATGGCGCGGCGCACCAGATCACTTCGTCCAAGTGTATATCCACCCAGAGAACGCACGATCTGCATTACCTGCTCCTGATAAACGATACATCCGTATGTAGGTTCCAGGATCGGCTGCAGCTGCGGGCAGTCGTAATGGATCTCTCCAGGATTGTTTTTTCCTTCAATATATTTGGGAATGAAATCCATGGGACCCGGCCGGTAAAGAGAGATGCCGGCGATGACATCTTCCAGGTTCTGCGGCTTCAGCTCCTTCATGAAGCTTTTCATTCCCGCACTTTCCAGCTGGAATACACCGTCCGTATGACCGGTTCCAAGAGAGGCCAGTACTTTTTTATCATCGTAGTCAATGGCATCCATATCGATGGCCACACCCGTCTCACGCTCGATTTCTTTCTGGGCGTTCTGGATCACCGTCAGTGTCCGAAGCCCCAGGAAATCCATTTTCAGAAGTCCCAGTTCTTCCAGCGTGGTCATGGTAAACTGCGTGATGATGGTTCCGTCGTTTGCCCTGGAAAGGGGGACGTATTCATCCACAGCCTTCTGACTGATAACCACACCTGCTGCGTGCATGGAGGTATGTCTCGGAAGACCCTCCAGCCTTTTTGCCATATCAATGAGGTTTTTCACCTCTTCATCGCTGTTATAAAGCTCCTGAAACTCGGAATTTCCTTTCAGCGCTTTATCAATGGTGATGTTCAGTTCATTCGGTACCATTTTGGCAATGGAATCCACTCTTGCATAGGGCAGATCCATGACACGGCCCACATCCCGGATCACGCCTCTGGCTGCCAGCGTACCGAAGGTAACGATCTGTACCACCTGGTCTTTTCCATATTTCCGTACGACATAATCGATCACTTCCTGTCTCCGTTCGAAGCAGAAATCCACATCGATATCCGGCATGGACACTCGTTCCGGATTCAGGAAACGTTCAAACAGCAGATTATAACGGATCGGATCCAGTTTTGTGATACCAAGAGAGTACGCCACCAGGCTTCCTGCAGCAGAACCACGGCCGGGTCCTACCATGATGTCATGATCACGGGCATAACGGATGAAATCCCACACAATGAGGAAGTAATCCACATATCCCATCGTCTTAATGACGGAAAGCTCATAATCCAGGCGTTCGGTAAGCTCCGGTGACGGATCTCCATAATGCTTCACCAGCCCCTCATGACAGAGTTTGTTCAGATATTCCCAGGAAGTATAGTCTTTCGGAACATCAAATTTCGGCAGCTTGGTCACGCCGAATTCGATCTCCACATGACAGCGCTGCGCGATCTTCCAGGTGTTTTCCAGGGCTTCTTTTGCATACGGAAAAAGTGCCTCCATCTCCTCTGCCGATTTTACATAATACTGTCCGCCCTCGTAGCGCATCCGGTCCTCATCCTGCAGTTTTTTTCCGGTCTGCAGACAAAGCAGGATATCATGTGCTGCCGCATCCTCTGCGTAGGTATAATGGACATCATTGGTCGCTACCAGGCCGATACCCAGCTCTTTGCTCATCCGTAGAAGCTGCGGATTGACCATTTTCTGCTCCGGGATCCCATGATCCTGAAGCTCCAGGAAGAAATTCCCTTTTCCAAAAACAGCCTCATACTTCTTCGCCGTCCTGCAGGCCTCTTCATACATGCCCCGCACCAGGTAACGCTGCACTTCTCCTGCCAGGCAGGCACTTAAGGCAATGATCCCCTCGTGATAACGGTTCAGAACGTCCATATCTACTCTTGGTTTGTAATAAAAACCTTCTACAAAGCCTTTCGAGACGATCTTCATCAGATTGCTGTAACCGGTGTTATTTTCTGCCAGAAGAACCAGATGATAATACCGGTCCTCGTCCTTACCGATTTCTCTGTCAAAACGAGAATTAGGTGCCACGTATACCTCACAGCCCAGGACGGGGTTGATCCCCGCCGCTTTGGCTGCCCGGTAAAAGTCAATGACACCATACATCACACCATGGTCTGTGATAGCCGCGCTGTCCATACCCAGCTCCTTGACCCTGGCAACATATTCTTTTATCTTATTCGAGCCGTCCAGGAGGCTGTACTCCGTATGGACGTGCAAATGTGAAAATTTCAAGCCTTACCTCCTCGTATTTATCTCATAAAATCTCTCCAGACCATAAAACCGACACAGAGGATCACGCCAAGGAGAAAAACAGGAGAAAGTTTTTTCTCACCTGGTTTTTTCCAGTTTTCCTCAAGATATGCCGTCCGCCCGGAATGTTTTACAATCCAGATATACACAGCTCCTGCAAGGCAGGTCGTGACTGCCGCCAGCACCGCATAAACACAGAATGTATTGACCATTACTTCTGCAGTGATGCTTTCTGCTGCCGCTGCCATGCTTTCCTGTCCGGTCAGCGGAAGGATCTGATCGGATAAAGCAGTAATGATAACGCTGAAGCCATTGATGAGAAAATGGGCTGCCATTCCGTAAAAGATGCTTCCTGTTCCTTCCAGAAGAAGAGCAAACGCAATGCCGATCACAAAAGCATAACCGAACTGATTAAAATTCAGATGAAAAAGCCCGAATACCAGCCCGCTCAGAAGCGCGGCAGAAAGAATGCCCTTTTCCCGGTAATAACCTTCAAACACTCCACGGAACATAAATTCTTCCGCCAGTGCCGGAACTACTGCAATGCAGAGAAGCTGCAAAGTCAGGGAAACCGAGGTAAGCTCATTTTGTGTCTCCAGCACATAGTTTGGCGAAAACAGCATGGTAAAGGCATTCAGACAAGTCACAAGCGGCTCCAGCAGGAGCACAAAAAGAACCGTCATCAGCAGAGTAGAGAGCCGTGGAGCCTTATGCGGGATCAGCTTTCCCGGAGAATCCCTTCCGACCAGAAGGCAAAGAAGCACTGGTATGAGATATACAATCTCCGATGAGATCAACCGTAATCCGACCGGAAGCTCTGCCGTGACCGTTCTTCCGAACAGATTGAAACAGATGATTCCGACCGTCATCAAAAGAAACAGTCCATTGGCTTTTTTACTCTTAGTCATCCTCTTCCCCGCCTTCTTTTTTCACAAGTACATTCAGCCACCGCGGCCGTCCTTCCCGGACATCATCACTCTGATAAATATCCAGAATTTCAAAATCACTTTCTGTCTGCAGCAGTTTTTTCATGGTTTTCTCCGTATAATCACAGAAAAAACGCCCATTCCGGTATTCTTCACTCTCTCCGTACTGGAAGGACATGTAGGCAACACCTCCAGGCTTCAGTGCATCGTAAACCTTTTTCAGAATACGAGGCATATCTTTTGAGGCCACATGAAGCAGCGAAGCGGAAGCCCAGATCCCATCAAAAACCTCCTGAAATTCCATCTCTTCAAAGGTCAGGCAGAGCACTTCAAGATCGGTGTAGATTTCTGCCAGGCTGCACATTTTCGGTGAGCCGTCCATCGGCGTCACATAGCAGCCTGCTTCCTCCAGACAGCGGCTGTCCCGTCCCGAGCCGCAGCCCAGGTCCAGAACCTCCGCATTTTCCGGAAGCCGTTCCAGAAAGTTCTGCAGATGCTCTGTCATATCAAGATCAATGGTTTCTTCAAAATACTGGCTCCCCTGCCGTTCATAATAGTCTATCGAGTCCACTCTTCTTCTCCTTAAACATATACTTTTATTTGGAAAAAAGCTGCCGCGAAAAGATCGGGGCAGCTTTCACATCCATACACAATCAGTTATCCATCATAAAACGTACCAGACGATCAATATCCTCTTTTTCATATGCAATGAGTTCCAGCTCCGGGATCTCACCATTTGAAAAAATATTTGCCATGGAAACGTACTGACACAGCTTTGATTTCAAATTCAGACGGTCGCCTTCTCCGGTTACCAGTTCCACACGACCAGTACACTGATCGATCACTTCAAAAAATTTACTGATGTCTCTGATATTTTCTACTTTCATCGAAAATCCTCCTTTGCTCAGTACTTTTACCGCTATGCGCCGGGCTTCTGAAGTCCCCGGCAGAACAGCCGTTTCTGAACCGTTCCGTTTATACTATAAAGCATTCAGAGAAAGAAAGCAATCTATTTCTTGATAATCTTTCCATCGGAAATCTCGATTTTTCGCTGCTTCAGAAGACGGCCGACCGCACGTTTAAACGCATTTTTGGTAAGTCCCAGTTCTTCTTTGATCAGCTCCGGATCCGCTTTATCCGTAAAGGGGAAGAAACCGCCTTTTTCATCCAGCTTTTGCAGAACTTCTTCCGCATCCCGGTTCATCTGCTCGGGGATCCGCTCTCTGGAACTCAGATCCAGTTTTCCGTCCGCCTTTACAGCAGTGACACGTAAGGGAAGCACTTCACCTACCTGATAATGTTCTGCCGCCTCTCTCTTCGGAATCAAACCGGAATAACAGTCATCCACAGCCACAAAAGCGCCGAAATTATTGCTGATTTCATAGATCCGTCCTGTCACATGATCTCCTTTTTCATAGGGAGATTCTTTTTTCAGATAATGGTAAACCTTCATCGTCGCACACAGACGGCTGCTCTTATCGATATAGAGCGCTACCAGGCATTCATCTCCCGGTTCTACCTTTCTGGTCTGCTCGCGGAAGGGTAAGAGAAGATCCTTCCGCAGTCCCCAGTCAAGAAAGGCTCCGATCTTTCCTGTCTCTGCCACTTTCAGAAGAGCAACCTCTCCAAGCTGGATCGCTGCTTCCTCTCTGGTCGCAATGAGACGGTCTTTGGAATCTTTATATAAGAAGACTTCCAATACATCTCCTGTTTTGGTTCCCTCCGGAACTTCTTTTTTCGGAAGGAGCACTTCCTCCCCTGCTCCTTCTCCTTCGCTTAAATATACCCCAAAATCCACAGTCTTGACTACTGTCAGGCTCTGTCTTTTTCCTAATTCTAACATACTACTCTCCTCTTATTTCTTTCATTCTGTTTTGGCACCGGTGTACTCCTGTACCCGTGTCTCTTTTGTTTTCGGCTGAAAAACCATCACGGCGTAGGGGCTTCCCCCTGCGTCTGTCAGTGCCACCGTCAGACGGCCATCCTCTCTGGCCACTCGGGGAACAATGACATCATGAAGCATCGCTGCCTTTTTGTACTCTGCCTGCATTTCTTCTATCACAAAGCCTTCCGGCAGATATTCCTCTGCCATTTTGATGTACCTGGCATTGTTTACGTGATGGTTGATATCCAGATGGTGCTTCGCCACCTGGAAGGATTCCTGTTCTTCCATTTCTTCGGGCACGCAGATCTTCCGGTCTGCATATTCCATTGGAAATTTTTCTTCTAATGGAAAGCTCGTTTTCTGTTCCTCATCCACCTTCACCGGTCTTCCTGTTTCCGTATCCAAATAAATCCAGATGGAATTGGCATAAACCAGACACTCCCCATCTTCTCCGGTCATGGTAAAATTTCGATAACCGAAAAATCCCTTGAATGCATAGGGCCAGGTACTGACAGTCACCTTTTCTCCAAGCTTTGGAAGACGTACCGGAACGATCTGCCAGGAGGATAGAAGCCAGGCACGCTTTTTTTCGTTAAGGCGGGCGATGCTCATACCTGCAGCTTCCGAGTGAAAGGTACTGCAGTCCTGGAAATAATCGATAACAGAACCAAGAGTAAGGTTCAAATGGGTGTCTACTTCGCTGAAGCGGATACGGCTGGTGAATGAATACATGATGTGGTTCCTCCTGTTGGTGCAAGGGTGGGGGTGGGTGGATTCCCGGGTGGGCTGTGCGGCTGCGCCGCAGGCGCCTTGGCTGGCCGGGGGTGGTTTCTCACTACTCCGCGGGCTTAAGCTCAAAAGCTTCGCTTTTTCGCTTTGCGGCATTCGCCGCATACAGGAATAAAGAAAGAACCCGGAATGTGAGCAAGCTCCCCTTCCGGGTTCTTTCTTTATTCCTGTGCCCGGCTCATTGCTAGATAAAAAAAAGGATTGTCTTTTCTCAAGACAATCCTTAACTGGGCTACAAGGATTCGAACCTTGAAATGACGGAGTCAGAGTCCGTTGCCTTACCGTTTGGCGATAGCCCATCGTGACACGTTTTTGTTTTGCTTCTCTGTGTTGCTTTGTCGTGTCCCTCACAACACAATGAATTATATACGATGTTTCCGGATTCGTCAACCCCTTTTTTGAAATTTTTTTAAAAATTTTTTCAATTTATTTTCCGATGCCCGGAAACCCGCATAAAACCGGCATTTTTCGGTGTTTGTGATTTTAAAATTTTTCTGATTTTCATGTCTTTTTATGAAAAACATGCGAAAGAAAAGTTTTTTCCGAGGCCGATCCAACCCTTGATCCAAAAAAACTTTTATTTTGCTCTGGTCAAATCTTAGTTCACTGAGTATAATGGAAGCGATACAGCAAAATCAAAATGTCTGCTCTCGCCGACATTTTCCGGGGGCAGTTTTTTTCTGCCCCCATCATTATTATATAGGGGGATATTTATGACTAACTTTCTGGTCAAGCATTTCGTCCATAATTACCAGGACACTGAGGACCTGGAAGTCCGGACCGCTTATGGGATTCTGGCTGGGGTCGTGGGCATTTTCTGTAACCTCTTCCTCTTCGCAGTGAAGTTCATCTCAGGAAGCCTGCTCCACAGCGTAGCCGTCACGGCAGATGCCTTCAACAACTTCTCTGATGCCGGTTCTTCTATTATCAGTCTGGTCGGCGTCAAGATGGCGGAGAAACCGGCTGACAAGGATCATCCTTTTGGTCACGGGCGGATCGAGTATATCGCTGCTCTCATCGTTGCCTTCCTGGTTCTAGATGTCGGCTTTGGTTTTTTCAAGGATTCTTTTGCAAAGATCCTTCATCCGGAGGAACTGACTTTCCATGCACCTTCCGTTGCGATCCTGATCCTTTCCATCGGAATAAAATTCTGGATGAGCCGGTTCAATCTTTCTCTCGGGAAAAAGATCAATTCCAAGATCATGATGGCTACTGCTGCTGACGCTATGGGAGATATGATCACGACTTCCGTTACGATCCTGTCGATCCTGATCTTCCACTTCTTCCATTTAAATGTGGATGGTTTTATCGGAATCATCGTTGCCGCCATCGTCATGTGGGCCGGTGTCGGAATCGCCAGGGATACGCTTTCTCCGCTGATCGGTGCGCCCGGTGATCCGGAAACCTGTCAGGCCATTACCGATCTGGTGGAAAGTTACGACGGCATCATGGGAACCCACGATCTCATCGTACACAACTACGGCCCCGGCAGGAGCATTGCTTCCATTCATGCAGAAGTTCCTCAGGACGCAGATATCCGTGCCTCTCATGAGATCATAGATAAAGCGGAGCGGGAAGTCAGCCGGAAGTTAAATATTCTTCTGGTGATCCATATGGATCCTATCGAAACACATGACAAACGTGTCCTTTCTGTCCGTTCTCAGGTTGCAGAAGCAGTACATACCGTCGATCCGGAACTTTCTTTCCACGATTTTCGTATGATTGACGGAAAAAATCAGATCAATCTGATTTTTGACCTGGTCATTCCGGATAAAGTCAAGGATCCGGAGCTGATCAAAAATCAGGTCATTGAGGTTCTGAAAACAAAGGATCCCCGTTATCACTGTATCATCACCGTGGATACAGACTTTATTTCCTATTGAGCAGCCAAGTTTCAACATTTCTGTAAGCTTTGAGAAACCTGCTCCTGTACAGTTGTTTTTTTAAAAAACGGCTGCCGCCAGGCGGATATCCATAATCCGCTTTGTTACTTGCCCATAACCGGATGACGCTTATTGCTTTGCGCAATTGAAGCAGGGGACTTGCTTGATTCGGTTAAATTATAAAAAAGAGGTAATCACTATGAGTACAATGAATCTGACACTGCTGACTGATTTCTATGAGCTGACCATGATGCAGGGATATTTTAAATCCCAGAACAAAGAAAAAGTCGTCTTCGATGCTTTTTACCGGAAAAATCCCTGTGACGGCGGCTATGCCATCGCTGCAGGTCTTGAACAGGTCATCGATTACATCAAAAATCTTCGTTTTTCCAAAGAAGATGTCAATTATCTCCGTGACCTTCATGTTTTCGATGAAGATTTTCTGGAATATCTGGAAGACTTCCATTTCAGCGGCGACATTTATGCCATTCCGGAAGGAACGGTTGTTTTCCCCCGCGAACCGCTGATCAAAGTCGTAGCACCTATCATGGAAGCGCAGCTGGTGGAAACTGCCATCCTCACGATCTTGAACCATCAGAGTCTGATCGCAACCAAGGCTGCCAGAGTCGTTTATGCAGCAAAAGGTGACAGCATCATGGAGTTTGGTCTTCGCCGTGCCCAAGGTCCGGATGCAGGTGTCTACGGTGCCAGAGCGGCTGTCATTGCCGGCTGTGTCGGTACTTCCAACGTACTCTGCGGCCAGCTCTTTGATGTGCCGGTCAAAGGAACCCATGCGCATAGCTGGATCATGAGTTTCCCTGATGAATACACCGCATTCAAGACCTATGCTGATCTTTATCCCAATGCCTGCTGCCTGCTGGTAGATACTTACGACACGCTGAAATCCGGTGTTCCCAATGCCATCCGTGTTTTCAAGGAGATGCGCGAAGCGGGCATTCCTTTGAAAAATTATGGTATCCGTCTGGACAGCGGCGACCTGGCTTACATGTCCAAGCAGGCCAGAAAGCTTCTGGATGCTGCCGGTTTTGAGGATGCTTTCATTTCCGCCTCCAGTGACCTGGATGAGTACCTCATCGACAGCTTGAAGACTCAGGGTGCAAAGATCACTTCCTGGGGTGTCGGCACCAACCTCATCACCAGTAAGGACTGCCCGGCTTTCGGCGGCGTATACAAGCTGGCTGCTGTTCAGGATGCAGAGACCGGTGAATTTATCCCGAAGATCAAGCTTTCTGAAAACACGGAAAAGATCACCAACCCGGGTAACAAGACCATCTACCGGATCTACGACCGGCAGACCGGCAAGATCCGTGCAGACCTGATCTGTCTGGCGGATGAGACGTTCGATGAGACAAAGGATATGATCGTCTTTGATCCGCTGGAGACTTGGAAGAAAACAAAGATACACGCCAACACTTATACTTTAAGAGAGCTTCTGGTTCCGGTATTTAAGGACGGTGAGTGTGTTTATACGTCTCCTTCTGTCATGGAGATCCGTGACATCTGTACCAGAGAAAAAGAGACTCTCTGGGATGAGACCAAACGTCTGATCAATCCGCATGAGGTTTATGTGGATCTTTCCGATAAGCTTTATAAGATCAAGTCTGAGCTGCTGGAGAAGATGGGCAGAGAGGCACTGGAGTATTAAGTAAGAGAGATTGAAAATTGAAAAGCCCGGGAGTGCATATGGTTGTGCATGACCCGGGCTTTTGGTAATATGTGGTTATAGATGGCTTCGAGGACGCACCCCGTCCCGATTCCGCCAGGCTTTCAGTTGCGGCGGGGCGAAATTCTAAGGCTTGCGGAAATCTGCTAAAAGCATTCGTGGAAATCCATAACTCGCTTCGCTCAGACAATGGATTTCCGCTCATAGCGCAGATTTCTGCGAGCCAAGAATTTCTGCCCTGCCTCCACATGACGCCTGACTGGAATCGGGATGGGGTGCTGGTTTATGATAGCAATCCGCTTCGCGACTGTGGTAAATCGGACATTCGCAATCCGCTTCGCTACTTGCTCATGAACGCAGTCGCTTCGCGATCTGCGTTCAAATCATACCACTTCAAAGATCAGGATCTTCTCGCGTTCATTATTTCCCTCAAATAGATCCCTGGTATCGATTTCGTCGTAAAACAGGAGCTGTTCTTCTGTCATCAGGCAGCTGACGTATTCTTCGGACGGGTAGTAGAAAAACAACAGCATCTCGCGGGGATTTTCGTAATAGGAAGTGTAGATCTGGGCCAGAACTTTCTGCAGAAGTTCTACAGAAAATGGATTGAAAAAATAGCAGCGATCCACTTCTACCGGTACGGGATAGGTTTCGGCTGCCTGCATTTCAAAGACAGTCCGCTTCCCGGAAACGGCACGGAGTCTGTTTTCTTCTGCCCCGGAAAAGATCCGTTCATCGTATTCTACACCAATGGAACGGCAGCGTGTCTGATAAGATAGAAAAAAGCAGACTCTGCCTTTGCCGGTGCCATAGTCCAGGAGGGTGTTGTTTTTTCCGATAAGCCCGCTGTTTGCCAGACGCTCCAGTACAGAGTAGGGCGTCGGTTCATAGGGATAACGGTACTGGTCTGCGTGAGAATCGTCGCGACCGGTGGTTTTGATTTTTAACAGTTTGTCCCATTGGGATTCGTTTTCATTCATAAAGTTTTATCTCCCGGGTATTACTCTTGCTGGAAAGTATTTTTTCAATCCAGAGTTTCCTTTTTTATGAGTGTTTCTATCTCTTCGGCTTCCATCCTTGCAACTCGGGCGATCTGTTCAAAAGAAAAGCCTTCTCTATGCATATTTAAAATAAACTCTGCTTTTTCTTCTATACCTTCGCTTAAATTACACATAAGTTTCACGTCCCTTCTTTCCTTTTCCGTCAAAGGAATCTTATATTCCTCTCCAATGATTTCCAATTTCTCCTGTTCGACCAGCTGCGTAGAAAATAAGGCAGCAAGTAGACGATGGAGTTCGTATTTCTCTTCATGCGCCGGAAGATCATTCGTGATCCCAATAAGAATGATGTTCAGCAAATTGAGGTTTCCACCCCAGTATGAGCTTCCAAATGGTCTTCTTTCATCAAATGAATAAAACTCATGCTGTTGACATCCATGTTCATACAGATCCAGATGCTGAATACCCGTTTAATGTCATCATAATCAGAGCCAACAAAATCCCGCTCTTTTTGAGATGATATCAGACGACTTGCATAGAAGATCGCCCGGTTTAGTATTTTGTACACTGTCGGTTCACTCTTCTACGACTCCACAAAAGGCTAGCAATCTACTGCTATTATAAGGAAAAATTGCATCAGGAATCAACCGGATTTTCCATAGACAAATTTTATTTTTCTATTTTCCCGCAGCCATAACAATATCATATGTAGATGCATTTTTTAATTATTATTTTGCATATAAGATATAATATTTTATATGTTTTTATGGATTTTTTTGATACGGGCTACACCGAAGCTTTTCAAGTGTACAAGCGAATTTACAGATAAGTCACTGAGCTGATTATTTCAAAAAGTGCTGTGCTAGCTAAAGCTGCTGGAGTAGATGGGCAAAGAGGCACTGGAGCATTAAGTAAGAGAGATTGAAAAATTGAAAAGCCCGGGAGTGCATATAGTTGTGCATGACCCGGGCTTTGTAGTGTATTTAAGAATGTGTGTTGGCTTCGAGGACGCAACCCATCGCGATTCCGCCAGGCATCGTATTGTGCTGTGTTTCAAAGCAAAAACATTAATTCAAATGTCTTTTTCTAGTTATTATTCATAAATCTCATAAAATTTTCACAGAAAATACTCTCTTTTATTTTTTCTGATAGTCTAAGTTCCTTGAAAATCTCCTCGTCTCTCTCTCTGATTCGTTTCGCATATTCCCAGTTATAGCCTTCCGCCACATTGTCGCTACCCCAAAAGGTTGTCTGTTCCACATCAAAACCATTTCCATAAACGTCCGTTAAAACCGGTTTTCTGAATGTCGGCGGTGTTCCCGGTGTCAGATCAAGGAACAACTCAGCTGCTTTTCCTCCAGGATTTCTTTTCAGAAAAGCATTAAATTTTCCATAAACAGCAATACATTCTCCAGTCCAGGGCCATGATACATGAGCAACTGAAAAACGCAAACCAGCCACAGATAAAAGAGGTTCAAATTCACAAGGTCTATTGTATTTTCCTGATGCATTGATTCCATCGTAAAGGATTCCAGAATGGAACATAAGTGGCATATGTTGCTCTGCTATCCAACGGTATACTTCCATTGCCTGCGGATTCCATGGATAAAAATGGCTGCAGATGATTTTATAACCGTATACACCCGCTTCTTTTGCCAGCTTCACCTGCTCTAGAGCATCCTCATCCGTTGGATCAAGGAAATAGAATGGATATAACGTATCACGTCCTTTCACATAGGTCATCAGTTTCTCTAGTCTCTCCTTTGGAGTACCTGTTTTTCCAGGTCCAAGCATTCCGTCCGGCGCGGGTGAAAAAACAACCGCTCCATCAAAACCAGCCATTTCAAGTCTTTTCATAAATTCACCGGAATCCTTTTCCTGTCCATGCATATGTACATGTGCGTCTATTCTCATATCATCTCACCTTTATCCTTTCAATCCTGAAAAAGCTACACCTTCGATAAAATATTTCTGTCCAAAAATATAAATAATAATCATCGGTATGACCGCCAAAACGCCTGCTGCCATCAAAAGCTGATACTGTGTGCCATGTTGTCCCTGCAACGTTGCCATCGCAACAGACAGCACACGCATTTTATCAGAACTGGTAGCAATCAGCGGCCACAGAAGATCATTCCAACACCACAGTACATTCAACACTGTGATTGCTACGATGGAACTTTTACATAGAGGCATTTCAATATTCCAGTACAATCTGAAATAAGAACAGCCGTCTATCTTTCCCGCATCTTCCAGTTCCCTGGGAAGTGATGCAAAAAACTGTCTCAGCATGAACATAGTATATACACTGAATAGATTCGGAATAACAAGTGCCTTTAAACTGTCCACCCATTTCAATTTTGTGATGATCAGATACTTTGGAATCATCGTCATCTGTGATGGAACCATAAATACAGTCAAAAGCATATAAAAGAGTAAATTTTTTAAGGGAAAATTCATCCTTGCAAAAGCAAATGCGGATAAAGAACCAATGAATAGCATCAACGAGGTCGTAATCACAGTAACGAGGATCGTATTTCCATAATATCTGACAAAATCCAGCTTTACGAGCACTTCCCGGTAATTATTGAGATTCCACACAGAAGGCAACCACTGAATCGGGATTTTGACCGTCTCCGCATAGGTTTTAAAGGATGTCAGTATCATCCACAGAAATGGTACCAGCATGACAACTGCCCCTAAGGTCAGAATCGTATAGGAGATGATTTTTTCTCTTAGTTCTCTGCTTTTTTTATTCATACCAATCTCCTCCCCTATTCGTAAAATACCCATTTATCCTGTAACTTAAATTGTACAACGGTAATCACTGCTATCATGAAAAACAGAATCATTGCTTCTGCGGACGCGCCTCCCATATTCAGAAATTTGAATGCTTTATCATAAATTCCAAATACAACCGTTCTGGACGCATCCACAATCGGTCCTCCCTGATCAGCCTTTCCGATAAAGGTATAAATGATATCAAAGGCACGCATGCTGTTCATGATACTCATGGTTGTCAGGAAAAATAAGGTGGGGCTCAATAACGGGAATGTGATTTTCCAGAAAATCCGGATACTGCTTGCTCCATCCAGCCGCGCCGATTCATACAGAGACGGGGAAATTCCTTGCAAACCGGCCAGCATGATAATCGCATTATAACCGACTCCGCTCCAGACACTGATTATCACTAGAGAAGCCATAATATATTTCGGATCTGAAATCCATCCCGGTGTTGGAAGATGCAGTACTCTTAGGAAAACATTCACCAGTCCCACTTTTGAATTTAACAGAAAACGCCATACCATAGCTACTGCCACCGGCATAACAATATTCGGTAGGAAATAGATTACGCGGAAGAAA
The DNA here is from genome assembly GCF_003463065.1 of Blautia sp. OF03-15BH. GTDB lineage: Bacteria > Bacillota > Clostridia > Lachnospirales > Lachnospiraceae > Limivivens. The sequence goes on along the minus strand of NZ_QSCM01000008.1, from coordinate 78,684 downwards.
CCAGTTGCCTGAAGTCCTTTATTTAAAAGGTTCGCAACGCCCAAAGATAACATCAACGTGATCGGTACTACTGCAATGGTATAGACTAGCGTGTTCCTTATCTCATATCTAAATTTTTCATCTTTCATAAGATTCACAAAATTTGTCAGACCATTAAATGTCTTTTCTCCCAATCCATCCCATTTCATTAATGATAAACCTGCAGAATACAGGATTGGTACAATTCCGAAGATCAGGGTGCCTATCACCATGGGAGCTATAAATACATAGGCCCAGAACCATTCTTGTTTAAATTTTCTTTTCCTCATACGATCACCCTTTTGAAAAATGGGCCGCTCTACCGCAGCCCATTCCCATTTTCCTGTTTCTTTTATTCCTTATTTACGGTCTCAAGCATTTTTTCCTGCGCTTCATCCAACATTGCCTGAATATCTGCATTTTCATCTACCCACATAGCGGAGATCGTATCGGTAAAGATCTGAGCGGTCTCTGAATGATTTTTTGCATAATATGGATTCGGAGACGCATAAGCTACAGAATCCAGAAGAATCTGCACATCCTGATCCGGATAGAGTTCCAGCCACTGTTCAGATGTTCCCTCATATGCTGGAATCGCTGCTTTTGCAGTTACCTCCTGAGCTTCCTTTGTCGCTGCAAATTCAACAAATTTCATTGCGGCTTCTTTATTGCTGCTGTTTGCTGCCACACTGTAAGCCAGTCCATGAGTGGTTGCTCCTTTTTTTACCTTCATCGGCAATTCTGCTATCTGGCAGTCACTTCCCAATGCCTCTACATAAGTCTGAATAGACCAAGAACCACTGGTGATCATCGCAGCCTGTCCGGAAATGAACATATCATCCGGTGCAAATTCCAGAAGTTCCGTACCTGTCGGTGCTACTTTGTATTCATACATGAGATCATGCTCGAACTGTAACGCCTCTGTCACTTCTTTTCCATTTACTGTTGGCATACCATCTGCATCTACCAGAGAACCGCCATTTTCATAAATAAAGTTCTGATATCCACTGTTTCCATCCGGTCTTGCGATAAATCCATAATGGCTCTCATTGGTGAGTGCCTGTGCTTTTTCCAGAAGATCATCCCAAGTCCAGTCTGCTGTCGGATACTCTACTCCCATCTCATCAAAAATAGCTTTGTTATAATAGAGTGCCATTCCATCATAATCCTTTGGTACACCATAAATCTTTCCATCCTGCGTATACATTTCTGAAACAGCCTCAGGATACTTACTCATATCCACTCCTGCTTCATTCAGATTATCTGTAAGATCCAACAAAAGCCCTGCATTCATATAATCTGGTGCATACATATTCATCCAGAATACATCCGGTCCTGTTCCCGTTGGAAGAGCTGTTTTCAGTTTCGTCCAGTATTCACCCCAGGGTACGATGGTAGACTCCACAACTATCTCATCCTGAGATGTCTCAAACATAGAGATCAGCTCGTCCATGCCTTCTTTCTGACCTTCATCCCAATAGTAAAAGTTGATAACTGTCTTTCCATCGGATGCCTCCACAGAAGGGATTCCTCCCAATCCGGAAATTGCCAGTCCTCCTGCAATTGCCAGTGCCATAAAGCCTTTTACATTTCTTTTCATACCTCGTACCTCCTTTGTTTTTTTGTGACTGTAGTATATAAAATATCAGATGTAAAAAACATTGAAAATATTCGTTTTCCTGTGTCATAAATCCTCTCTCTTCGGATTTCTCTTCTTTTTTGTATCATATTTTCTTCTATCGTATCATATCTTCGCTTCTATACAGAAACAGACCAACAGGTGTTTTACCTGTGGTCTGTTTCTCAGCCCCGGATATCCGATGGCGTTTTTCCTGTCACTTTTTTAAAGGTCTTACAAAAATGATGATAGTCCGAAAATCCCGTCCGCTCCGCAATCTCATAAGTTTTTAGCTCTGTCGTCTTTAAAAGTTTCTCTGCTTCCTTCAGACGAAGTTCAGTAAGATAACTCACAAAAGTCTCTCCAGTTTCTTCTTTAAATATCTTACAAAAATATTTCACTGACAAATGAAACTGATCCGCTATGTCCTGAAGCTTAAGTTTCTCACTGTAATGAACTGCCAGGTACTTTTTTACCTTCCATATGGTTGCTGTTCTGGAATCAATCTGTTCTTCTTTTTTCCTATTTTCCGCAAAAATTCTATCCAAGACCATCAGAAAATAATTGCAGCAATCTTCCATCGTCTCCTGATGATACAACCTTGAAATCATATCATATTCTCCCATAATAAGATTTTCCAGAAGCTCTCTTCTATCATAATAGCGCATACTTCCAACAATGACATCTGCCAGAAAATGAGCAAAGTCTTTGGCATTTTTCTGCTCATTTTTTAATATGCTCTGACAGATTTCCTGAAGACACTTGTTAATCTCTTCCGTCTTTTCCTCACCAAATAATTTCCGCATCTTAAAGTAGTCTTTCTGATACAGACTTACAAGATCATAGCTTCTCTCCATCCATTCTTTAAATTCCAGATATTCTTCATTCTTATTTCCATAACAGCTAAAAAAATGGGCTTCTGCCGCCATTTGCATCTCAGAAATGCCCCTTTTCAAGGAAGCTTTTCCTCTCTGAATCCCGGAGCAGCTGATCCAAACAGGAATTTCTATGTATTCTTTCACTTTCTTCCATAAATTTTTCCGGGCAGATGGAAGTTCATACCCTTCTGTTTCCTTAAAAAAGAACAGACCTGAAATTTTTTCCTCCTGCTTTACCAAGAAAGGAAACATTCCTTCGTCAAAGCATCCCGTCAGCACCTCCCCCGCCAAGGTAAGCATGGTCGCTCTTTTTGATTTTTTCGTTTCTCCATGAGGAACCCTTATCTCCATCAGAAAATAGGGATATTTTTCAAACAGATCACAGAGTTCAAACAATTGCTCTTCTGAACCGCCATCCAGAACTTCCCTCAGCGCATGACTGATCCGCTGCTGTTTTTTCTGTTCTTCTCCCTGCTCGCCTTTGTTATCCTGCGCCTGAATCTCTTTTATGACGGCAGCAATATCCTTTCCTTCCATCAAGGGTTTAAAAAGATAATCAAAAGCGCCCAATTTCATGGCTTCACGAACGTATTCATACTCATTAAAACAGCTGAGCACGACAAACTTGGGATTTTTCTCATATCTTTTTCGTTTTTCCAGCACCCGGATTCCATCCATTTTAGGCATCTTAATATCCAGAAAAACAATATCCGGCTTTTTTTCTTCGATCTGAATCAGTGCTTCCTCCCCATTTTTCGCCTCCCCTACGATCTGGCAACCCAGTTCCTCCCAGGATATCACAGAACGCAGTCCCATGCGAAAGATCGGTTCATCGTCCACCAGCAGTATCCGTTCCATTTTCCTTCTCCCCTTCCTCCAAAGGTGCTTCCGTTATTACCGGTATCTTAAAGAAAATTTTTGTTCCTTCTCCCGGCTGACTCTCAATATTCAGCATGCTTGCTTCGCCAAAATGCTTTTTCAGACGCTCATTCACGTTATAAATGCCAAGTCCCCGAAATGCTGACTGATTCCGCTGCATTTCCTCAGACATTCCTACACCGTTGTCTTTTACCTGAAAATGAATCCAGTTTTCCGCTTTTTTGATCCCGATAAAAATCTTTCCTTTGCCCTCCATCGGCTCCAGCCCATGAAAGACCGCATTTTCAGCCAGCGGCTGCAGTAAAAATTTTACCGTATAGCAGGGAAGTGCTTCCGGATCTACCTCATAAATCACATCAAAATCATCCTGATACTGCGATTTGATCAAATCCAGATAACTTGACACATGTTCTAGTTCTTTCTCGATCGGCACAAAGGTATTGACTCTTTTTCCACTGAATTCCAAAAGCTTAATCAGAGAAACGATCATATTGCTGATTGATTTTTCTCCGTGCATCATTGCTTTCCAACGAATGACATTCAGTATATTGTAAAGAAAATGCGGATTGATCTGCGCCTGTAGCATTTTTATCTCCAGTGCCTTCTTTTCCTGTTCCTCCGCCCGTACGTCTTCCAGAAGCTGTTGGATATGAGATAACATATTGTTAAAACCCTTCGATAATATCTCAAGTTCCACGATTTTCTGGTCTGTCGGTACCGATACATCCAGATAATTTTTTTCCACCAATTCCATGGTCTCTGCCAGCTGTTTGACTGGTCTGGTGATATGTCTTGAGATCATGTAGGCAAGCACGATGCCTGCAATCAGAATCAAGATACCCAGAATCATGCTCTGCATGGTGGACTGCTTTCCATATGCCATCAGCTGTTTTTCATTTACAAACATAGCAATGTACCACTGAGGAGTCGATACTCTGGTCACAAGACAGGTGTATTTTTCCCTTCCACCACTCAATGCAATCTCGTTTTCCCCGCTTTTTATCCGTTGAAAAAGTTTTTTCTCCTCTTCGTTTGTCGAAAATCTTCCTTCCGGATGAAAAATCAAATTACCCTTTTTATCAAAAACAAGGATCGAATTTCCCATATCATCTTGAATTTCTTCTGCAAGGCTGCGAATACTGGAATATGCGATCTCAATGAGGAAATTTCCTGCAACATCACTTGTCTTTGCATATGCGACCTTCCTTATCCAGCCAAAAACAGGTGTGTTCATCCTTTCTATGTAAGAATTGCAGTAAACCGGAGAAAATCCCTCCAGATAATAATCTACAAAGTCCTGATACCAGTCATACTGCTGCAGCATCTCAAAGTCTGCTGTATCTTCGGATGAAATTTGATAATATTTTCCATCAAATTCCAGACTCCGGATCATCGTATTGTTTTTCTTGATTTGAGAAAAGATATTCTTGATATAAGTTTCATTCTTTTCCCGTTCTTCTTCGCTTTTAGGCTTCGCGGACAGAATCGCTCTCGCCTTTGTATCAAACAGGAAGGAGTAGGAGCAGGTATTTACAAAATTCATAATGTTTTCCATCCGCATCGATAGCTGATAAAGCATGGAAGATGCCGTCTGGATCTCATTCTTATAGACAATATTACTCGTGTTATGAAGCCAGATGCCATTTATCAAAATCAACGGCAACATGCCTGTCAGAATCATGGCGGCGCAGATTTTATAAAACAGTGATTTTTTCTTTCCTTTTTTCATTTTCATCGATACCTCCGGGAGATATTTATTTTTCGCCTCCCTTATTACCAATATACCACATCCTCAACTTATTGAAAGTCAAAAAAACAACAGACCTTTACGAATCTGCTGCTTTTTGTTATTTCTCCTGTTTAACAGGATGGAGGCACTTCTTTTATGATTGTTTTTATCTCTTCGATTTCCATCCTTGCAACTCGGGCGATCTGTTCAAGAGAAAAGCCTTCTCTATGCATATTTAAAATAAACTCTGCTTTTTCTTCTTCTCGTCCTTCTGCTCTTCCTTTCTCCAATGCTTTTTCTTCTATACCTTCGCTTAAATTACACATAAGTTTCACATCTCTTCTTTCCTTTTCTGTCAGAGGAATCTTACTTTGCATATTCATCATACTGTGCTTTTTCATCGGCAGCTGCTACTGCATTTCTCATCTCCGTGTACAAACGGTACAGCCTCCTTTTGTATTGTCCAGGTATCTTCTACGACTCCACAAAAGGCTAGCAATCTACTGTTATTATAAGGCAAAATTGCCTCAGGAATCAACCGGATTTTCCATAGACAAATTTTATTTTTCTGTTTCCCCGTAGCTATAACAATATCATATATAAATGCATTTTTTGATTATTACTTTGCATATAGGATATAATATTTTATATGTTTTTATGAATCTTTTTGATACGGGCTACACTAAGGCTTTTCAAATGTACACGCGAATTTACAGACAAGTCAATGGGCTGATTATTTCAAAGATTAGGATCTTCTCGCGTTCATTATTTCCTTCAAATAAATCCCCTGGTAACCGGCTCTCTGCAGGCAATAACCGATATACGTTTCCCGGTCCATCTTTACCAGACTGTCTGTATAATATTCGTCTTCATCCGCAAACAGCATATGAAGCCGTCCTGCTGCTGAACGGAATCCTTCCATATCTCCACCCTCTTTTTTTCTGAAATATGTCATTTTCTTTCACAAGTTTTCGTTTTATATATAAATTTTCTTTTTTGTTTACTCGTTGTACACAGTTTGTGTTTTTAAATATACCATAATTTTTTTCTGTATTTCTAATTATACCTACTATAAATACTTTTAAAACCAAAATTTTATATTTCCCTTTTTTCACGAAAAAACCTCCGCGCAGAAGTTTTTCCTGACTGCACGGAGGCTTTTATGCGCTTATTCCGATAAATACATGATAGATAGAATTCTTCCTCGTATTTATATGTATAAAATGATGGGGAATGATAAGACGTATTTTGTCCAGAATGGACATAGATATTTTATAAGAATAGTTGATTACATATGCCTGCAAAAATCTTCTAACGAAACTGCTTTCGTTGAGAGCAAGAGCCAGCTTTTCAGTTTTTGAGGATTTTTCTCTGTTTTCATCTGATTTTTCAATTCTTCAGGTACAGAAAACTTAGAATCGAGAATTGTAAAAATGCTTTCTAAAATACCTTCCTGTTTTTCTTTTTGCAACATCTCTTCTAACAGCATATAACGTTCCTCCATTGCACGACTGCTTTTTATCTCCTCAATATAGCATTGAATCTGATTCACAAAGGAACCTGGCGTTTCCTGGATCACTTTCCTTCCGGAATTTTTCACATAATTTAAAAATTCCACAAGTTCCGGAGAAATTCCCTCTTCTTTTTCGCCTCTGGTATTCAGATATACACTTATTACACCATCCGTTACCGCCTTTCCGGTTTCTTCACAGTTTGTTCTGGTGTAATACCGGTAAAAGCCATCTCCAAACGGATCAAAATCGCAGATAAAGATCACATAGGTATCCGGTAAATTTTCATAGGATTCTCCGGCAAGCAGAGCATCCATATCCAACTGAGCATGATAATACCTGCTCCTTTTCGGAAGATAATCTTGACGAGCCACCTGCATTTCCACATTGTACCTCGTATGCTTTTCGTCTGCAGCATATACGTCCAGGCGAACTCCATGGTATTCCGAATGATAGGACATCGTCTTTTCGGTCTGTACCTGAACACTGGCAATGATAATTCCTAAGGAAAGCTCCAGCAGTTTCCTGCAGATTTCCTGGTCTGTCATAACTGCTGCAAATAAAAAGGCATCACGAATCGTCAGATTTTTAAATTTTTTATTTTCCATTATTTTCCTTCCTAAGAGGAAGAATTCTTAATGTAAGTATAACTTATATTTTATTTTTTTACAATTGGATTTTGCAAAATTATTCAACTTTCTCTTTATAAAAATGTTCTTTCACATAGGGAATCACCTGGGCGAGATCGTCAAGTTTCGCTTCGATGAGTGGTTCCAGTTCCGGAGCGGATCTGAGAATGTCCGGTATCATGATGGGAAGCATGCCTGCGTTCAGGGCGGATCTGAGGCCATTCTGAGAGTCCTCTAGAACCAGCGTTTTTCCGGGCTCTGCTCTAAGAGCGGTTCCTGCCTTTTCATAAATTTCCGGATCCGGCTTGGAGCGGTGTACCTGGTCACCACAGATGATCACAGAAAAATCATCCCATACACCACAACCTTTCAGTTTCTCCTTTGTCCGCTCCTGACTGGATGAAGTGGCTACTGCCAGAGCAAAGCCTTCTTTTTTCAAAAACGCCATCAGTTCCGGCAGACCTTTTTTCACAGGAACGCCCTCTTTTTCCTGAATCATTCTGCTCTCCTCCCGGTAGACCTCTGTAAATTCAGCAAACGGAAAATCCTCTCCGTACACGCGTTTAAAATATTCTTCCCTGCCTTTAAGATTCATGCCGAGGGTATGATAAATGTTGTGCCCCAGAGGACCATAGCCCATTTTTTCTCCGGCTATATCCCAGGAGCGCATGACCAGCCGTTCTGAATCCAGCATCAGACCATCCACGTCAAAAATCACTGCCTGAAGCGGTCTTTTCTTCTGCACTTCCACTGTTTTTCCACCTTTCCGAATGTACAGAGTCCTGTTTTCCACATTTTACCGAAAAACAGGAGCTCCTGAAATATGCTTTTTCATGCTTACTTGCAATGGTACCAGGTTCCATCAAAATAAACGAGGACCTGTATTGCCTCTTCTGTCACATCTCCGGGAAGGACTGCCTCCAGGTTTACTTCTTTTTCTTCTCCGGAAGCCATGTTTTCCGGAGTGCTTACCTGTCCCCGGTAAAGATTTCCGTCTGCAAGGATCAGAAGACCAAGATAAGCATCGCTGCTGCTCTCTTTTTCAGAAAGGTTGTTTACTTTGGCCGTCAGATGCAGGTTTTTTGCACCGCCCATGAGATTTTCGGAAGAGTTATCCACCGTTTTGTCTGTGTTTTCCACTTCAGAAGCTGTATCTTCTTCCGTCTCCGCTCCAGCATTTTCTTCTGTTTCACCGGAAACGGTATCTTCTCTGCCTTCTGCTGTATCCAGAACCCATGAACCCATGGTAACTGCTGCAAAATCCGCACATTCCAACGTCTGTCCCTCTTCCAGAGTCTCTCTGTTCCCCGGATGGGTCGTGGTATCAAAACGGATCTCATAGGTGTTTCCGTTGAGTTCTGCTTTTCCGATAAAGCTTTCGCTGGTCTTCGGAACCAGGGTAATATAATGGAAGCTTCCCGTTTCTCCCGCTGCCAGCATGGTGTCTTCGGTAAGGTCTGCTCCATGGGCGGACTCTTTGCGGATCAGGCTTTCCTCATAGTCTGTGGTGTGGTCATTCAGGGTGAGGGTGAGAAGTTCCGATACATCCATATCCTCAGAGCCTTCGTTTGTCACCTCGAAAATCAGGTCCGCATACTGCATATCTGTCTCCTGGGAATCGATACGGCTGCTCCCGGCAGTAATGACAGGAGGCTGGACGGCATCCTCTACCCAGATTTCTTTTAAGGTTACGGAATAAAGGCCTTCTTCACTTCTGGCCTGATCAAAATGGATCCTGCCGTCATCCTGCGCTGCCCCGGAAGACGTGCTTCCGTCGCCGGAAACCGTTCCTTCTCCGCTTCCCTGGCTGTCGCTGCTGCCGGAATCTCCGCTTCCCACGTTCTGCTTCGGAAGACCGTACTGTTCACAGATATCATTGTATTTACCGCTCAGGTAATCCTGATACGCCTGGTTGGCTCCCGCCATATCCGGTGAATAACCGTATGCCTGAAGCATGGATTTGACGTAGGCTTTCTCCTCGTCGGTGTAAGCCTTTGCGTGAATGCTTCCCAAACCCAGAGACAGGCAGGCTGCCATACTTAAGAAAAATGCGATTGATTTCTTCTTATTCATATAAAACTCCGTTTCTGATGTTGGCTGGTAACTATTCAGGCACCACTGTCCCGCGAGGTGTTTGGGCATGAATATGTCAAAATCCCGAAGGTTGCACGTGAAGGTACTGAACAGTTACGCTGTCGATACAACAACGTTAAAAATGATTTCAGATGCGGTTTGATTATATGATATTTTTTCCGGGACGTCAAATGGGAAACGCTTTATGAGAAAGCGGAGGAAATTATGCAAAGGAGGGCGGCTCAAAGTCGCGAGCCCGCCGCCCTCCTCTGCACTCCTCCCAACGGGCCCGCTTAGAAAATAGGGGGGCTTACGTCAGACTGCTACGCAGAGATCATATGGTATTTCGTGTCTCATATTGAAACCAAGTAAGCAAAGCAAATATTTGCAGCCCGCTTTGCTACCTGCTCATGAACGCAGTCGCTCCGCGCACTTGAAGCGGGTAAATGCTTATTCTGCGTTCATCTTCTCACTATGAAGCACAAACCACCATATCATCGCTATGCAGCAGTCTGACGTAAGCTCCCTATGTTCTAGCGTGCCCTGGAAGAGGGGTGCAGGGGGGAAACCAGGACTTGCGCAACTCTGATGGTTTCCCCCCTGCAATTCTTTATTTCAACATATAATCTTTCAAGATCCCATGTTCTTTTAAAAGATCTTCAATAATGGTTCCTTTAACGACCTTCAACAGCGGTTTTTTGATGAGGTTCAGCGGACCGGGCAGTTCGATCTCCAGCGGAGATTTGCCATCCATGAGTTTGACGCTGGAATCCAGAAGATCACGGACATCATAAACGCTTCCCCATACTTCCGGAACACCTCTGTCCACACCAAGCAGGCCATATACGGCTTCCATTGCAGTACGTACAGAATACTCTGTCGTGAAGATGGTATCTCTCGGAGTTTCTGCGAACTGACCGAGGAAAGCGAAGTTCTTGCAGCCATCCGGAATGACATCCGGGCGGTCACCCTTTGCACGGGGCATGAAGAAGGCTGTGATATACGGCATCATGGTCGGTACGCTGACAGCGCTGTGCTCAGCCAGCTCTTCGATCTCTTCTTCGGGTACTCCCAGATGATACAGCCACTCTTCGGTGATCTCTTTACCGGTACAGTCTTTCATCGGTTTCTTGATGTAATCACCAGGCACATCGGTGAACAGGCCATAAACCCATACGCAGACTTTCTCCGGATCCTGTTCCTTGAACTGTCCCTGACGGTTGATGGTCCAGCTTAAAAGCCACTTGGAATCCTGACAGCTTACGATACCGCCGGTAACCACCTTTCCGGTTCTCGGATCACGTTTGCAGATCTTGGTGATATACGGAATGATCTTATCATCCAGTGTGGTAATGGTTGCAGACTCCCAGTTGGTCTTTGCCACATCGGAGCAGAATTTTTCCGGATGACCGAAGGACGGATCCTGTTTTGCGATATTCTTCCACAGGCTCCAGCAGCCGCTGGTACGAACCTCTGCATCACCGTTGGGTGCATGATTCTGATCTCCGTAAATCGTGCCCTCGGTACAGCTTCCGTTTGTAACGAATACCAGATCGTTTTCTGTGAGGATGATCCCTTTCTCCACACCGTTTACCTTGCACTCGATCGCTTTTGCAACTTTTTTGCCGTCAGAGATCTCAAAGATCACATTGGTCACTTCGGTGTTATACTGGAAATCCACGCCGGCATCCTTCAGATATTCCACCATGGGAAGGATCAGGGACTCGTACTGATTGTAACGGGTAAATTTCAGAGCACTGAAATCCGGAAGACCGCCGATATGGTGGATAAATCTCTGGAAGTAAAGCTTCATCTCCAGAGCACTGTGCCAGTTTTCAAAAGCAAACATGGTCCGCCAGTACAGCCAGAACGCGGAATCGAAGACTTCCTCATCAAATACATCTTCAATGGTCTTATCGTACAGGTCTTCGTTTTTGGTAAAGAAGAGTTTCATGATCTCCATGCAGCCCTTCTGGCTCAGATTGAATTTACCATCTGTATGAGCATCTTTTCCCCGTTTTACGGTCGCACGGCAAAGGGAATAGTTGGGATCATGTTTGTTCAGCCAGTAGAATTCATCCAGTACGGAAGCACCCGGTTTTTCCAGAGAAGGAATGCTTCTGAAAAGATCCCACAGACACTCGAAATGGTTTTCCATTTCACGGCCGCCACGCATCACATAACCTCTGGTCGGATCAAAAATACCATCGCAGGCGCCGCCGGGAACATCCATTGCCTCAAGTACATGGATGTGAGAGCCAGGCATCTGACCGTCACGAACCAGGAAGCAGGCAGCTGCCAGAGAGGCCAGACCGCTTCCTACCAGGTAAGCATGCTTGTCATCGACGCCTTCCGGTTTCTCCGGACGGGCAAAAGCTTCGTAGTTTCCGTTGGTATAGTAAATACCCTTGCTGTTCTTCTGATTCATGCCACGTTCCGTATTGCGGTAATCACTGGTCGTTTTCTTCACTTCCGCCTTTTCCACGCTTTTTTCCTGACGATTCTTTGTTGCCAGTGCCGCTACTCCTGCACCTGCTGCCACCAAAGCTGCCAGTCCTAAAGAAGAATGTTTCTTTGCCATAGTAAAATCCCCTTTCTAGTAAAGCGGACATTCGCAATCCGCGTTCAAACTTCGTTTTGATAAGTGTTTGCTTTCTTGTTTCTGACCGTATTCTACCGCAGTCTTTTCCCATCTTCAATTAACAAAGCCGGAAGAATGATAAACTTTTTAACAATCCGCCCCGTTTGTAAAGTATTCCCCGTTTTTTCCCGAAAAAAACAGACCCACCGTTTCCGATGGATCCGTTTTCTTATTGAAAAATTTTCAGTTCTCCCTTTGCCGCAGCCTCTGCATTTTCCAGGGAATGGATGATATTTCCATGCATGGTGATACAGATTTTTTCTGCCAGCTCTCTTGGTTCCTCCTTCATTCCACGACGGATCCAGTCCAGCATGACACCTACAAAGCTGTACTTGTAAAAATGAGCGATGAACTCCCTTTCTTCCTTCTGGACATCCATTCCTTCCGCCTGTTCTTCCACCACACCGGCAATGAGATCGTAGGTCAGGCTGAAAAGATAGTTTTCGATCTGCTCCCGGCTCACACAGCGATAGACATTCAAGATAAACGGTTTGTTTTCCTGAACCACCTCAAAAATCTGAAGGATCCCTTCCTGCCAAGTCGCGTACGTTTTTTTCCCCTGAAGTGCCCGGGCGGCATCCTCGATGCATGCCCACTCCACCAGGTCATAAATGTCTTTGAAATGATAATAAAAAGCCATCCGGCTGATGCCGCAGTCACTGGTCAGATCGTTGATGGTAATCTTATCCAGCGGCTTTTTCAGAAGCAGTTTTTTCAATGAATCTTCCAGTGCGTACTTTGTCAGGTTCTGCATAAATCGAATCCGCCTTTCTCTGCCGGAAGCTTTCTTATGCAGGAAACCTCCGGTCCATTTTCCGTAACTGTCCATTTCCTTCACAACAGCTTCTGAACCGTTTGCCATCTGTCGTAAAGCGGACATTCGCGATCTGCATTCAGTTTACTCTACTGTCACACTTTTGGCAAGGTTTCTCGGTTTATCTACATCAAGACCTCTGGCAACCGAAATATAATAAGCCAGAAGCTGCAGCGGAATCACCGCCAGGCTGGTAGCAAAACAACTCTCCGTCCGGGGAACATAGATCGTAAAGTCCGCAATATCCTCCATGGAGTAATTGCCGTAACCGGTCAGTCCCAGAACAGAAGCTCCACGGCTCTTAACCTCTACCAGGTTGCTGATTTCTTTTTCAAAAAGCTCCTGCTGCGTTGCCACACCGATCACCAGAACGCCATTTTCTACCAGTGAAATGGTCCCGTGCTTCAGTTCTCCTGCCGCATAAGCCTCGGAATGAATATAGGAGATCTCTTTCAGTTTCAGGGAACCTTCCATGGAAATGGCGTAGTCCAGTCCCCGTCCGATGAAAAAGACATCTTTCGTATGCGAAAATTTGTTGGCCAGCCACTGGATCCGTTCTTTTTCATCCAGAATCCGCTGGATCTTTTCCGGAAGCTTTAACAACTCCTTTATATAATGATCCGCCTCTTCTCTGGTGATACATTCCCGCACTTCTCCGAAAAGGATTCCAATAAGATAAACAGCCGCCAGCTGCGTACTGTAAGCCTTGGTGGTCGCTACGGAGATTTCCGGTCCTGCCCAGGTATAAAAGACACTGTCCGCTTCTCTTGCAATGGAACTTCCCACTACATTTACAATGCCAAGCACCGGAAAACCACGTTTTTTTGCTTCCCGGAGTGCTGCAAGAGAATCTGCCGTCTCACCGGACTGACTCACGATCACGACCAGCGTATTCTCAGAGAGGATCGGATTCCGATAGCGGAATTCCGAAGCCAGATCGATATCCACCGGAATACCGGAAAGCTCCTCCAGGACATATTTTGCCGCTGCGCACACATGATAAGCAGAACCACAGGCCACCATCTGGATCCGGCTGATCTTCCGGATATCCTCATCGGAAAGACCCAGTTCTTCGATCACGATCCTGCCATCCTTGATCCTGGGATGGATGGTATCTGCCACAGCTTTGGGCTGCTCATAGATCTCCTTCAGCATGAAATGCTCAAAACCGCCTTTTTCCGCGGATTTTGCATCCCACTCCACCGTCTGAAACTCTTTTTCCAGTACTTCCTGATCCACATCGTAGAAAGTAATGGAATCTTTTGTAAGCTCTGCGATCTCCATATCGGAAATATAGCAGACATTCTTTGTATATTTCAGAATTGCCGGTACATCAGAAGCAATGAAATTTCCGTTTTCCGACCGACCAATGATCAGCGGACTGTCTTTTCGTACCGCATAAATCTTTCCCGGCTGGTCTTTAAAAAGGATTCCCAGTGCATAGGAACCACGGATACGGCTCAGTACCCGCGCAATGGCTTCCAGCGGATTTCCCTTATAATAGTAATCCAGAAGATGCGCCACCACCTCCGTATCAGTCTGAGACTGAAATTCAAACCCTTTTTTCTGGAGATATTCCTTCAGTTCCTTGTAGTTTTCGATGATGCCATTATGCACCACAACGATCCTTTTATCCCTCGAACAATGAGGATGGGCATTGGCTACGGAAGGCTCCCCGTGGGTTGCCCAGCGGGTGTGACCGATTCCGCAGGTACCGTTTACTGCATTTCCATTGTCTGTCATCTCTTTCAGCGCCTGAAGCCGTCCCTTTGCCTTCAGAACTTCGATCCGGTTCTCGCCGTCCCGTACATCGGAAACGGCAATGCCGGCAGAATCATAGCCTCTGTATTCCAGTCTGGAAAGACCGCTTAAAAGAACCGGTGCTGCATTCCAGGCTCCTGTATATCCAACAATTCCGCACATTCGTCAGTCCTCCCGGTAGCCCTTTTTCACGATCACCTCGATCACCTCATCCACATATTTTTCGCAAAGTGCCTCTTCTCCGGCTTCCACCATGACACGGACCAGCGGCTCGGTTCCGCTCTCACGCACCAGGATACGGCCGTCGCTTCCCAGTTTTTCTCCGACTGCTTTGACTGCTGCCTGGACATCCGGATCGTTCTGTGCAGCGGCCTTGTCTGTTACCCGGATATTTTTCAGAACCTGCGGATATACCGGTACCGGAGCTGCCAGCTCAGCCAGCGTTTTCTTCTTCTCCAGCATAACCTCCATCATTTTGATCGCGGTCAGGATCCCGTCTCCTGTTGTTGCATATTTCCGGAAAATGATATGACCGGACTGCTCACCACCTACACGATAACCGTTGGCAGACATATTTTCATAAACGTATTTATCGCCTACTGCCGTCTTCTCATACTCGATTCCGGCATCATCCAGTGCCTTGTAAAGACCAAAGTTTGACATTACCGTGGTAACAACCTTGTTTCCGGCCAGTTTGCCGCGCTCTTTCAGATAGCAGCCGTAGATATAGATAATCATATCACCGTTGATCACATTTCCGTTCTCATCCACACAGAGGCAGCGGTCTGCATCACCGTCAAAAGCAAAACCTACATCCAGGCCTTTTTCTTTTACCAGCTTCTGCAGTCCTTCGATATGCGTAGAACCACAGTTGGTATTGATGTTCGTTCCGTCCGGCTCATTGTTGATCACATAGGTCTTGGCTCCCAGTGCGTCAAATACACTCTTTGCGATCATCCAGGAACTGCCGTTTGCACAGTCCAGACCGACTCTTTTATTCTTATAGGAACGGGTAGCCAGAGAGATCAGATAACCGATGTAACGGTTTCTTCCCATCGCATAATCCACGGTGCGTCCGATCTGATCTCTGACAGCAAACGGGATCTCACCGGAAAGACCATCGATATAAGCCTCAATCTTCAGAATGGTCTCTTCATCCATTTTTTCACCGTTGCTGTTGATCAGCTTGATTCCATTATCATAGTAGGGATTGTGGCTGGCAGAAATCATGATACCGCAATCAAAATCCTCTGTTCTTGCCACATAGGAAACGGACGGTGTCGTTGTTACATGAAGCAGATAAGCCTCTGCTCCGGAAGCTGTCAGACCGGAAACCAGAGCATACTCAAACATATAGGAGGACAGGCGGGTGTCTTTTCCGATGACGATCTTACATTTCTCGCCTTCCTCTTTATTTCTTCCGTAATACCAGCCCAGGAAACGGCCGATCTTATAAGCGTGCTCTGCAGTTAACGTTTTATTGGCTTCCCCACGGAAACCGTCTGTTCCAAAATATTTTCCCATAATTATTCTCCTTAATGATCCTTTCTACAGTAATCTGTATTTCACAGGATTACTATCACGATGCCGGGCTTCCTGACTGCTTTCTTTCATTGCCCTGCCATTCTGGTATTTACCAGCTACAGTTACCTATACTACCACAAGTTTGTACTTTTGGCTAGTTTTTTTGCACTTTTTATTTCATTTGTGTATTTTCGCAAATGTGAACTGTTTTTGCAGCTTTTTTCTTTGCTTTTTTCTGCGGAAATCTGCTTTCTTCCCTCTGTTCTTTTTCTTCGTCCTGTTGTAAGATATGAATGATAAAAGAAAGCAGTGCATATTTCCATGTGAAAAACAAAAAGGAGCTTCTTATGGAAACAGCGGATCTCATGGAAAAAAGTTCCCGGAGCTACCGGCTACATGCTCTATCAGAAAAGCCAGAGCCAGATAACATAGAGAAATCCCCGGGAAGCAGTTGAGACTGACTCCCGGGGATTTCGCTGTTTTCTTTTATTCTGTTTTCCCTTGCATTACACCAAAAGTCGGAAAGAACGCCGCTCAGAATTCTATCTTCGAATCCACACTCGCATCTCTCCCAGACCTCGATTTCCCCACAAATAGTAAGGGATCGCCTGCATGGTTACTGTTTCTTCCCTGGGAGGTTCTGTGCTGTAAAGTTCCGGACTACTCACTTCTTTTATTCCTTTGATTGTCAGGCCCACAAAATTTCCAAGTTCCGAAAGTTCTCTCTCTTGAACCTCAATTTCTGCCTCCTCTGAAATGCGCAAAGCACTCAATTCTTTTCCGTTATCTGCTTCTTCCAGACAGTAAACCACCGGTCCTCTCATCAGTGCCACACAGCCTGCGTCTTTCCGAACTGCCTGATTTGCATAGACCCTTTTTACCGGAAGTTCAAGATTCAATGTTAACTGATCGCCGCTTTTCCAGGTTCTTGTCAAATAGAAGTATCCGTCTTTCTGTAATCCATCTGCAACTTTTTCTCCATTTAACTGTAATTCATAAGAAGTACACCAGCCTGGAATCCGGACTGCCAGCGTTTTTTCTCCTTCTGCCTCCAGGACCGTATAACGAAGGCTTCCCTTCCATGGATAAGCGGTTTCCAGATTTATCTTCATACCTGCCGTTTCCACCGTTCCCCCTACAAAAAGATGCGAATACAACGTTTTTCCATCTATACTTTCTCCCCAGACATACTTTCCTAGAGAAGCGATCAGTCTGGATACATTCGGGGGACAGCATGCACAGGCATACCACTCCGGTCTCTGGGGCAGGTCATGACGATATCCGTAAAGTTCTCCGGAAACTCCCGGTACTACTTCCAGTGGATTGACATAAAAGAATCTGCTGCCATCGTGCTGCATTCCACTTAAAATGCCATTATATAACTCTTTTTCCATGATATCTGCGTATTTTCCCTGCGGCTGCAGCTCCAACATCTTTCTTGAGAAAAAGACCATTCCAATAGATGCACAGGTTTCTGCATAGGCTGTATCATTAGGAAGATCATAATCGATGGTAAAGGCCTCTCCATCCACTGTAGAACCAATACCTCCGGTAATATACATCCTGGCATTGACCGCATTTTCCCAAATCTTTTCGCAGGCTTCTTTTAAGCCATCATCCTTCAACTCCCCTGCAAGATCCGCCATAGCCGTATAGAGATACATGGCCCTGACACTGTGTCCTTCCGCTGTGTTCTGTTCCCGTACCGACTTATGATTCTGGGAATATTTCCGGTCATAAGGATCCATAGGCCAATGTGTCCAGTTGATCTTCTTTCTCTCTACTTCAAAATAATTGGGTTCTGTTCCACGCTCGTTAATGAAATATGCCGCCAGATCCCTGTATTTTGTCTCCCCGGTCGCCTGGAAAAGCCGGAGTAATGCCAACTCAATCTCCTCATGCCCCGGGATTCCTCTTGTTTTTTCTTTTCCGAAACGACTGTCAATGTGATCTGCCGCTTTCTTTGCTACTTCCAGGAAATCTGTTTTTCCTGTCACTTCATAGTGAGCCACTGCCGCTTCAATCATATGTCCCATACAATAGAGCTCATGGCATTCCAACAGATTCTGCCATCTTTTTTCCGGCTCCTTGATGATAAAATACGTGTCCAGATAACCGTCTGGCTCCTGTGCCTTTTTCACCAGGCGTTGTACTTCTTCCAGACTTTTTTCAATTTTTCCGCTGGGATCCAGAAGGGATGCATAAGCTGCCCCTTCCATCCACTTTGCAAGATCACTGTCCTGAAAAACCTGACCGTAAAACTCGCCCTCTGCTTCTCCTGCCGCAATGCGGAAATTTTCAATTGCATGGCTTTTTTCAATTCCCGGAATCGCATCGTTCAAGATTTTTTCCTGATAAGGAATCACCACATCTCGTACCAAGTTCTGAAAATAACTCCAAAAATCATCTTTTACGGTTACTTTCTTCAGCTGGATTGCTTTTTCTGTCTTATCTGTCATTTTGCTTTCTCCTTCAAATGAAAAATATTTCTGCTACCGAACTTCCTTTACGAATGAATAATGGAATTTTCTCCAACGGGGCTTGAACTTTGATTTTCTCTCCACCTGTATACTCTTCACCCGTCCATGCATTTTTCCATTCAGAACCATTCGGAAGATAAACGGAAGTTTCCCGGATTCCATCATCGGTGATTGGTTTCACCAGTATATCCGGTCCAAAGAAATACTCATCCTTTTCCTTCCAGCAATACTTATCTTCTGGAAATTCATAGAAAAGTGTCCTCATTACAGGTGTGCCCTTTTCATGCGCTGCTTTCATTACTTCACGAATGTAAGGTCTGAGTTTTTCACGAAGCTCTATATATGATTTTAAAATTTCATAAACTTCCGGACCATAGCTCCAGATTTCATTATCTGCTCCACTGTTACATTTACCGCCGCCTTTATTGCTCAAAGGTTCACGGAATGGTTTTCGATAGCCATGAAGACGCATGACCGGACTGAAGGTACCGAACTCAAACCAACGGATCAGAAGCTCTTTAAAGCTCTCATCACGCACATCGGCACCACCGAAACCGCCAATATCGGTATTCCACCAGGGGATACCGGCCAGCCCCATACCAAGGCCTGCCGTGATCTGGTTTTTCAGGGAACGGAAAGAAGAATCAATATCTCCGGACCATACCAGTGTACCGTATTTCTGAGAACCAGCCCAGGCACAACGGATCAGATTCAGAATATTCTCCTGCCCTTCTGCCTCCATGCCTTCATAAGCCATTTTTGCATACTCTCTTGGGTAGACATTTCCTACCTGCATGTCACTCCCTGCGTAATAACGGTAATGTTGGAACTCATATTTTGTCAGTTCCGGTTCTGCCTCATCCAGCCAGAAAATCCGGACTCCGTCATTATAATAATTCCTTTTCAGTTTTTCCCACACATATTTGCGGCATTCCGGATTCGTAACATCCATAATTCCCGCATTGCTCAGAATTCCGTCTTTTCTGCCGGCCTCTGTCTGGATCAGAAATCCATTTTCTTCCATTTCTGCATAATTTTCACTGGAAGTTTCCACCGTCGGCCATACAGAAACCATGAGTTTTACACCCATCTCATTCAATTCATCCACCATAGCCTTCGGATCCGGCCAGTAATCCCGGTCAAATTTCCAATCTCCCTGGTTCGGCCAGTGGAAAAAGTCTGCCACGATCACATCTAGCGGCACATTTCTCTTTTTATACTCCCGGGCCACAGAAAGAAGCTCATCCTGAGTCCAGTAACGAAGCTTACACTGCCAGAAACCCATGCCGTATTCCGGCATCATCGGTGCTTTCCCGGTAACATTTGCATAAGCTTCCTCGATCATAGCCGGCGTATCTCCGGCAGTTACCCAAAAGTCCAGCTGTTTGGAAGAATCTGCATGCCATTCTGTCACATTCTGGGCAAAAGTCGCATAACCGATAGCCGGATTGTTCCATAAGAATCCGTATCCTCTGCTTGAAATCGTAAAAGGGATCGTGATCTGAGAATTTCTCTGAGCCAGTTCCAGTCGACAGCCCTTCAGATCCAGAATATTCTGCTGATACTGTCCCATACCGAAAAACTGCTCACCATCGGCTGCTTCAAACCGTTCGGTCAGCTGATAGCTGTCTGTCAACGGAATTGGCTTCATTTCTCTGGGATGGATCTCCAGAGCACTGTAGAAATCTCCCTCCATCACCTCACGAAAACGGTCTCTCTCATACTCTTCCAGCAGAACTTCTCCTTTGTCATTTAAAAACTTTAGTTTTCCTGTCTCTGAAAGCAGGCAGACCAGTTTTCCATTAGTAATTCTTGCTGCCTTTCCTTCTTTCTCCAGAATGATTTCTGCTTTCTTCCCGTCTTCCTGGATTTCTTCCGTTAACGCAGACGGAATATCCTCAAAAAAGCGACCATTTCGTGTAGCTCTTACACGAAGACTGTTCTTTCCCCAAGGTTCAATCATCAGAATTTCTTTATCCATTCTCCGAATCAGGCGATTTTCCATTACATGAATCATAATTATTATTCCTCCAGATCCTTCTTTAGCCTTTCACTGCACTGTCAATGGTTCCCTGTATGAAATACTTCTGTAAACAAATATAGGCGATAACAATAGGCATAATTGCAATGCATGCTGCCGCTGCTGCACCATTAAAATCTTTTCCACCAGTTGAAAAATATTGAGAAATCATCAACGTCAACGTATATGTTTTCGGTTTTTGCAGGATATATAATCCATAAGCGTATTCGTTCCAGATACCAACTCCGTTCAGGATCAATACAGTCACTGTCACAGGCTTCAATTGCGGCAGAATGATCTTGAAAAAGCTCTGAAAAACATTACATCCATCTATAGCACTGGCCTCATCCAAAGATTCTGGTATTGCATTGATGAAATTTGTATACAGGTAAATGGTCATAGGAAGACCAAACGCAACCGATACCAGGATCAATCCCCATAAAGTAGAAATTCCATGGATAGAAACCAAAAGAGAATAAACACCTACCAGGATACTCAAGGAGGGGATCATCATAATACCCATAAATACAGAACTGATAAACTGATTCCATTTGCTCTTATTCCTTGCCAACGGATAAGATGCCAGCCCTCCTGCCACGATCTCTAAAAACAGGACACAGACCGTTACAATTGCCGTGTTTTTAAAAGCATTCAGAATCTCGCCTTTCTTAAAAATTTTAATGAAATTGTCCGGATAAAAATAGTTCGGTATCGTTAAAAGTGAGGACATATCTGTCTTTGTCTTAAACGCCATGACCACCAGAACATACAGCGGAAGTACATGGAAAATTACAATCACCACTGCCAGAAGATATTTCCACCAGTTAGATTTATGCATATAATTTCTCTTTTTCTTCATCACATCTCTACCTCCTTCTTATTAAAGTAGCGTGTGAAAATATTGGCCACGATCATAATGAAAAAGAATGTAAAGATACCGACAGCAGCTGAATATCCTGCATTCTGCGCTTTGAAATACTGATTACTAATGTAAGATGCCAGAGAATGCGTAGTAAAACCAGGTCCACCTCCAGAAAGAGCTACTATTACATCATACAATTTCAGGCCACCGATCAAATTTAAGACAACTGCTGAAGCGATCGATGGAAGAAGTAACGGAAATGTAATATGACGGAAACGCTGCCAGGAATTTGCTCCATCGATTTCCGCAGCTTCCAGATACATCTGTGGCACATTCTGAAGTCCTGCCAGATAAATAACCATACAGATACCAACAAATTGCCAGGAGTTGATCAGTGTCATAATAATGACACCTCGCGGACCGTCTGCCATCCAGTCAACCGGGGCAGCCCCAAACCAACCGATGATTTCATTGAATACTCCATGGTTATACATTACAAAGAAATAAATAATATAGCCCATGATCAGGCCGGAAATCATTGCCGGCAGATAAATGAATGTTCTTACAACAGAATGACCGCGGAAACGGCTGTTCAGGAATACTGCATATGCCAGACCAAACACATTCTGTAGCAAAGTACTGCCAAAACCATAAATAATTGTATTGATAAATGCCGTCCGGAAATTTTCATCTTTAAAAAGTTTTGCATAATTGCTGAAACCAATGTATTTATAATCCTGAGAATATCCATTCCACTGCGTAAAAGAAATCCGAAACGCTTCCAAAAGCGGATATACAACAAAAAATAAAATCAATATCAGAGCCGGAATGTAAAACAGATTGAGCATCCGTTTCCGTTTTTTCATAATTACTCTCCACCTTTCCCTGCAAAAAGACCGGGAGTGTCTCGGGAAATCCCCCCAAAACACTCCCGGTCTCATACATTAGTCAATCTTTACTGATTCATTTTTTCTGTGTATGCTGTCTTAATAGACTCTACACATTTTGAAACTCCATCACCATCCGGATCCATGAAAATTTCATTTGTAGAAACACCCATATCATTCCACATACCGCTGGGCAGATACTGGCGATCAAAGTACTGGATGGAAATCAGATCATCTTTATACAGTTCCTGCATTTCATTGAACTCTTTAGTTACATATTCGTCTTCATTAGTTACACCTTTCAGTCCCGGGATCTTACCATTCACTGTTGCAATCTGTTTGCATACATCCGGCTGTGCCAGATAGTTTAACAGTGTCTTGCACTCCTCCTGATGCTCACTGTCTTTCCACATACCATAGCAAGTACCTTCTCCGGAACTTACATATGAAGATCCTTCTTCACTCGGAGACGGAATTGCCATAATACCAAGATTTGCATCCGGATTGTACTCCTGTGCCTGAACAATCGTATGATTTCCACTGATAACAAAAGCACATTCGCCCATAGCCAATGCCTGAATAGCAGAATCATTGCTGGCTGTCAGAATATCCTGATTGAAATATCCTTTCTGCATCCATCCCTGAAGCATCTCAGCAATCGGCGTCCAGTAGGTATCAAAATCAAAAGTACCATCCAGAAGAGCGTCTCCCTGATTCTCTGCCACATCAGAGTTGGTCAGGAAGCCCGGAGCGATTACTTCCATCAGATTTGCGGTATTATCCACGGTCTTTCCACCTACATAAACCGGAACTTTCTCTGCTGCCAGAATCTTATCACAGGCTGCCTCAAAATCAGCCCAGGTACGAATGGATCCCGGTTCCACGCCAGCTGCTTCAAAAACATCTTTGTTATAACAGATAGATGCCGGATCCAGAGATAAAGGCAATACATAAACGTTTCCGTCTTTATCCGTAACGGTTCCTTTGATTGCATCTGAAATCTGATCAAACCACTCCATATCATTTACGGTTGACAGATATTCTGCATAACGGGTGGTGC
Source organism: Blautia sp. OF03-15BH (assembly GCF_003463065.1). Taxonomy (GTDB): domain Bacteria; phylum Bacillota; class Clostridia; order Lachnospirales; family Lachnospiraceae; genus Limivivens. The sequence continues at coordinate 55,300 of NZ_QSCM01000008.1, read as the reverse complement.
TCCATCCATGTGTCTCCCAAAGATCCGGAAGATCTCCGGATGCCATACGGGTTTTCATTACATTCTCATAATCTTCACCCGGAGCAATCAATTCTACTCCGATTCCGCTTTCTTCTGTAAAATCATCCATGATAGACTGCAATGCATCCAACTGCTCACCAGTCCAGGAGGTTTCAACTTCAAGGGTTACATCATCTGCAGATGCTCCAATTCCAGTTCCCGTCAATACAGCCATCGCCATTGCTGTACATGCCACTATAGATACACATTTTTTGCCAGTCTTTTTCATTTTTGATTCCTTCCTTTCGTTCTTTTACACATATTTCTATGTGTTTTGATGAGATAATTATACAAAATGCCTATTTCAGAGTAAATATCAAAATATCCTATTTATTGCAAAAAAACTGTACTTATTCTTCTTTTTTGAGTATAATAAAAATGCTGAAAATCCTTATTTTTTTCACTTTTGGATTGTTTTTTATGTTTCATTTTTTGTGTCAAAGTTTCATTTTCTCATATATGGTGTCAATTTTTCATATTTGAAAGGAGATTAGCCATGATTTATAATTTTATAGATATCAGTAAACCACTGGAATTTAACTCTATCGGAAAATTTCAAGATAATTCTCCTGATTATATGCATGCCGACCGCCCTCTCAGCAATTTTGAATTAATTGTAATGACAAAAGGAGCTCTTTATTTAAAAAAAGGAGATACTAAATATGCCGTTTCTGAAGGTCAGTATCTCTTTCTTTATCCAAAAGAGGGAGAACGAAGAAAAGGATATCGCCCTTCTCCAGCCGAGTATTACTGGATGCATTTTTCCTGCAATAGCCATTTGCTTGTTGAGAATCCATCTCCCAATGATTTTATCAGCACGGATCATTCCATTTATCTTCCTGCTCAGGCTGATTTGCTTGCACCTGAAAAAGTACTTTTACTCATGCGTATGCTGCAGGATCATCGCCGCAGTAAATATCTCAGTTCTCTGGATTATGCAAATTATCTTACAACCCTGATCCTCTGTGAGATTTATCAACAGTATATTTCACAAATGCGCTCAGACAGCAAAACCGTAAAATCTCTGGCTGCTGCTGATCCTGAAAAAGGTAAACCTGCACGCCACAGCTCTTCCTCCATTCTGTACAGTGATATGAGCGACTATATCCGGCTTAACCTCCATAAAAATCTTAAAATCCAGGATATCGCCGACCACTTTGGATATAATGCCAAACATCTCTCTCTCATCTGTAAGGAATACAGTGGTTTCACACTCAAACACTATATGATGAAATTAAAGATTGAACAGGCACAGTTTTTGCTTCTTGATACCAATGACAGCGTTCAACAGATTTCTGCTTCTCTTGGGTTTCCGGACAGTCATAATTTTTCCAGAACTTTTAAGGCCGTTACCGGTATGACACCATCCGAGTGTCGGACGCTTTATGGCAGAAAAATTTTAAATCAATAGAGTAGGCGGTGATGACTGACCGCCATCCTCGCATGTATTCTTTTATACGCTTCATTATCTTCACTATGCTTCCATACAAGCTTCATCAAAAGAGCCAGAGCATATAACATGCAGAAATCCCCGGGAAGCAGTTGATGGTGCGCTACCCGTCAAGTAGACAAATATAAAGTTTCTGTGTTGCCCGGTATGTGCCGGGCAACATTTTTATGCTACTAATAATTGTTTTTCATATAAAACAATCGGTTCTTTGATTTATTTCGTATTCGGTTCTGATTAGACGTACTGCTTCAACCATTCTGGCATATCAGGATCATCAACAGACCAAGAGGCTTCTATATTCTCTCTAATTTTGATATAAACCCTAAAACCCTCTATTCGTTATTATTTGATGGCACAAACATGTGCGAATGACTCCTTACTAAAGTAATGAGAATACGGCTTGTAGTCCTGCTTCTCTTGGGTTTCCGGACAGTCATAATTTTTCCAGAACTTTTAAATCTGTTACCGGTATGACACCATCCGAGTGTCGGACGCTTTATGGCAGAAAAATTTTAAATCAAAAAAACTCTGCACAGACAACTGTTATTCTGCCTGTACAGAGTTTTCTTTTCTCTACTACAATCGATATTCTTCCCCGTCTTTCGGAAACCAGACAGATTCTTCCATCCGGTGCGTTTCCACATACTGTTTTAATTCTCTGCGGCTAACTGTACTGAACGTCTCATCTGTACAGCCTGTGGTAATGATTCTGGCTCTCGGGAAACTTAAATGTAATGCTGCCAGTTCCTCCCGGTTCATTCCGAAACGGCTGCCGCCTTTTTCTGTATCGGAAAATTCCGCACTCACCACAATAAGTCTTGGTTTCCAGGTTTTTAATACCTGTTTCATCCCATCATACCAAGCACTTTCTCCAGCCAGATAAGCAGGATTTAAAACCGGATGAGAAATCAAAACGCCACAGCTTTTCTCATTTTTTTCTGCTGCACCGCCGACATGATAAAAAGCTGGGGTTTTCCGAATACTTAAATGAGCAAATTCTGTTGTTTCTGTCAGAATCTCCAGATTAGAAAAACCATCTGCATCCAGAGAATCTGCATCTAATTCATTCTGAACAAACACTTTCATTCCTCTGGGAATCAGACGTCTTGCCTCTGAATCAAAAGTCCCTCCTGTCAGATGTGTTGCAATCACTGCATCCACATCTAACAATTCTCCAAATTTTACCACATTCTCCGAGGTTCCATTTTCCAGACCACCCATAACCGGATCCACCAAAAAACGCTGGCCTGCATAATCCAAAAGATATGAATTTCTCTGAATCTGCCTGTATATCATGAAAATGCCCCCTTTTTAATATCTCAGCCTTTTCTTCCGCAGCAGCGTTTATATTTCTTTCCGCTTCCACAAGGACACGGCTCGTTGGGGTAAACTTTTCTTCCAAGGCCAACAGACATGGCATTTCTTGTCATTTCAGACTCCATGTGTCCTTTATAATCCCAGCATCTGGTCATGCAGCCCAGACGACGGATCTCTTTTTTCGTATCCTCCACCTGCTTCTGTGAAGAGAAATAGCAGCCATGCTGATAAAGCAGGGAAATGATTTCTTCCTCCGGAAAGTTCATACGGATAGAATCCTGCACCTCGTAGAAGATCTGTAAAGCTTCTGCCTGATTCTTGTGGAACTCAAACATCATCGTCTGGATAAAGAACACGGTATTTTCATTCGGTTCCTGACATTCCAGTCTGCCATAATTCACAAATTCCTCTTCTGTCTTCGGAATATAATATTCAAAGGAACCCTGCACCTTCTGTACTTCCTGGTACACATTGTTTTCTGACAGATCAGAGAACATCAAAAGACCATCCTTCAGACAGATTTCCTCATTGTTGCGGCAGATTTCTTCCAGCATGCCCCTTACTTCTTCTACATCTGTAAGCGCCTCATCATAGGTCTCGCAGATCTCTGCAAATTTCTCGACAGAAATCACACCATACAAATAAGCAGCTGCTTTTGCATATATCTCCATGCGGCCTCTGTTTGCTTTTTCTGCCTGCATATCCGGTGTACAGATCTTTTCATACTGTTCTTCCACATCATCCGGCACAAGATAAACGCTCTGTTTCGGATCATAGGCTCCATAAGTAGTCAGCAGTATGGAAGCCGCTACCAGATCCTGACTGATCTGAATTTCCTGTTCACGAATCGCAGCTTCAAAGAACTCTGTCTCATCTGCAGAAGCTTTTTTTACGATTTCGCCCATGACGTTTTCATCCAACAGCTGATCCTTCAGCCATTTTGCCAGATCCTTCTTATTCCATTTACTGAAACCTTTTAAGCCGTGTTTCTTTGCAATATCCTGCAGATTGTCTTTTGTATAGCAAAGAAAGACCTGTTCCAGACTTTCCGGTCTTGCCGTCTTATTTTCTGTCATAACACACATCCTTTTCTAACTTCTATCTATCATTTTCTTACCGAAAAAAGCGCCCTGGGATTCGGATTGATCCGAAAGAACCTGTGCGCGACAATTTCATACCTGCCTATCTTATCAGACTCCGGATAAGAAATCAATGGATTTGTCATCAATCCATTGGAAACTTGTAAAAACAAAATGCAAAAAAACATCTGATTTTTCTATAGACGAATCCTCAAAAACAGCTACAATAAAAATAAGAAATCCTATCACACCGGAAAACGCATGTAAGGAGGGTCATTCATGAAAGAAAACATTCCGGAGGAAGGACTTGAGCATTTCGACGAGTACCTTCAGAATTATTCCAGAAACGAGAATCATCCGCTGAAGATTCTCATGGGGTTTTACAAGGGGAAAAAGCTCCAGTGCTTGAAAGGTTTTTTCTGGCTGCTCTGTCAGCGTTCCCCAGTCTGGGTCACACCGATCGTGACTGCAAACATCATCGATACTGCCACCAATCCGGACAGGAACAGTATTCAGCGGATCCTGTTTAACCTGGTTATTGCGCTTCTTTTCATCAGCCAGAATGCGTTCAGCAACTACATGGCTACCAAAAACTTCTCCGGGGCAAACCGGGAGATCGAAGGCTCTCTCAGAAACGCTCTGGTACGAAAGCTCCAGCAGCTTTCCATCATGTTTTATAAGGAGATCCAGTCCGGACGGCTGCAGTCCAAGGTCATGCGTGATGTAGAAAATGTCCAGATGCTTTTAAATCAGATCGTCCGGACACTGTTTTTCTTCATTCTGGACGTCATCGTAGCTTCCGCCGTCACGCTCTATCACAGCCCTCTGGTCTTTGTTGTCTTTCTGGCTGCGATCCCCGTGGCAGTTGCCGGGATCTATTATTTCAAGAAACCCATCTCTGAACGCAACCGGGCATTCCGTACAGAAATGGAAAGTACACAGGGAGCCGTGGCCGAAATGCTGGAAATGATCCCCGTCACAAGAGCCCACGGCCTGCAGGAAGTAGAGATCAGCAAGATGCAGCGGTATCTGAAAGGAATCATGCACCAGGGCTTTCAGCTGGATCTGATGAACAATCTTTTCGGTGCCGCCAGCTGGGTGGTTTTCCAGTGTTTCCAGGTCCTCTGCCTGGCTTTCACAGGCTGTCTGGCTGTAAAGGGAAAGATCGGCGTTGGCGAGGTCGTTCTCTTCCAGACATATTTCACACAGATCGTTGGACAGATCTCCACTCTGATCAATATTTACCCGGATCTTTGCAAGGGCATGGAATCCGTCCGTTCCATCGGAGATATCCTGGAGGAAAAACAGGTGGAACCCAACCATTCCATTGTTCCTCTCGGTGATCTGAAGGGAAACGTCCGTTTCTGCAACGTGGATTTCAAATATCCGGACAGCGAGCGGTATATCCTGAAGGACTTCAATCTGGAGGTCAGACCTGGTGAGAGTATCGCTTTTGCCGGAGAATCCGGAACCGGAAAATCCACGATCCTGAATCTTCTGATCGGCTTTATTCCTCCCACGGACGGAAAAATCCTCATTGACCGCATCAATCTGGTGAATCTCGATATGACGGAATACCGGAAGCAGATTGCCGTAGTCCCGCAGAATACCCTTCTCTTCTCCGGAACCATCCGTGAAAACATTACTTACGGACTGGAACAGATCTCTGATGAGGAGATCTGGGATGTGATCCATGAAGTGGGGCTGGAGGATCTGCTGGATAAGATGCCAGATGGTCTCGATACGCCTCTTGGGGAACACGGAGACCGGCTCTCCGGCGGCCAGAAACAGCGGATCTCCATTGCCCGTGCCCTGATCCGCAAACCGAAGATCATCATTTTCGACGAAGCCACCTCGGCACTGGATTCTGTTTCTGAGAAAAAAGTCCAGGAAGCCACCGACCACATGATGGGAAAATGCACCACCTTCATCGTAGCCCACCGTCTCTCCACGATCCGAAAAGCCGACCGTATCGCTTTTATCAAAGACGGCCGTGTAGCGGAGATCGGAAGCTACGAAGAGCTCATGGCAAAGAAGGGATATTTCTATCAGTTAAAAACATTACAGGAATGAGCAAAAAGCACCGTGACAGCCACATTTTGTGGAAATCACGGTGCTTTTTATCTCTCATATTTTTTTAATTCTTCCAGCCGCTGAAAAAACATTTCTTTCCATTCCGGCGCTTCTTTGAAAATTTCTTCGTCAATCTCTCTGATCTGGTTTAATCCCACCTGACGGACTGCTTCTGCCGCCGCTTCCCGTTGTGTTTTTCTCTGCGGATAAACCGTCTGACAGTTGCTTTCTCCCTTTATTCCGGATTCAACGTCGCTGTTTTAAGAATGATTCTGTCTTTAATCCAGTTTTTCTCATACCAGGTATTATTTTGAAAATTATCATTAATCGCATGCATCTTTTTGTACATCTGTGCTTTCAGCTCACTGGCGATTTCCTGATATTTCGGATCGCAAATCAAATTCTTCATCTGGTATGGATCCTGCCAATCATCAAATAAAAATTCTTTTCCATCAGACTTAAAAACTGCATAGGTATATCTTTTTGTACGAAATGCCCGCCATTCCTGACCATCTCCGAAAATTGCGGTCGGACCGGTGCACATCATCAACGCACCATCCTCATCGGATTCTGTACCATAGATACTTTTGCTTTTATCCTTTCCTTCTACTTCGTTTGGAATCGGAAGGCCCATCATAGATAGCAAGGTCGGCATAATATCTACGGTGTTCAGAACAAAATCTCGTTTTGTTCCTTCCTCCAGATGATTTTTCCACTGAATCAGAAACGGCACCCTTACCGCTTCTTCATAGAAAATATTTTTTGCCCGTCTTCCATGGGCCCCAAAAAGTTCTCCATGATCTGAAGTAAATACAAAAATCGTATTTTCATCCATCCCCATATCTTGGATAGCTTTTTTCAAACGACCAATATTATCATCAAGATTTGCCGTCATGGCATAATAAACTCGCATCCATTCCGGAAGTTCTTCACGTTCTTTTTCCGACAATCTTGCCCAATCATCTGCATGCGGATCATTCTCAGGCAGATAATTGGGAGGCAACGTAAATTTTTTATCTTTAAACCGCTCCAAATATTCCTCAGGCACATTCTCAGGTGTCCATGGATCATGAGGGGTTCCTATAGAAAGGAAAAGAGCAAATGGTTTATCTCCCTCCGAAAGGCGTTTGATCTGTTCGATTGCCATATCTGTCTGAGCATCTGGTTCATATTTATCATAATAGATTTTTTCCGGTGTATCCAAATGATAGTAAGCAGTACCCGGTTCATACTCATGACGGAAATTATAACCTGCAAAATATCCATCAAAGCCAAGACGATCCGGTCCTTTGGGTATAAAAGAATTTTTCACATCATAGTGATTACCTAATTCGGCCGCGTACATATGCCATTTTCCAATATAGGCAGTCTCATATCCTCCTTCGTTTAAGACCTGTGCAAAAGTATGATGATGGGTATTCATACGAATCTCATTAATCACCATTCCTGTACTTGTTGTATATTTTCCTGTAAAAAGTGACGCTCTGTAAGGTGCACATACCGGATGCCCAGATACTGCCTGACAAAGATTGACGCTTTCTCCGCAGATTCTGTCAATATTCGGTGTCAACGCATTGGAATCCCCCGCATAACCCATAGAAAAATATCGAAGCTGGTCTGCAAAAACATAAATTAAATTTGGCTTTTTCATAGCTTTCTCCTTCTTTGTATCATCCTTTGATTGCACCTACCATAATTCCTTTTACAAAATATTTCTGAATGAATGGATAGAGAATGATTACCGGAGCACTTGCTACAATAATCAGTGCATATTTCATAGTTTCACCACGCATAACCTTTTCATACATACCAGTCAGATCTCCTCCTACGGCTTCCAGGCTATTCTGAAGAAGAATATCACGAAGAATGATCTGCAGCGGAAAAAGTTCCTGTTTTCTCAGATATAACACAGCATTGAAAAATGCATTCCAATGACCTACTGCATAAAAAAGAAGAATTACCGCAAGTATCGGAGTTGAAAGTGGAAGCACCACTTTAAGCAGAGTCTGTACATGATTACAGCCATCAATAGCTGCTGCTTCCTGCAGTTCATCTGGTATGGATGTCTGAAAATAGTTTTTCATTACCAGAAGATTGTATGTCGCAATAGCATTTGGAATCATCATACTCCATATCGTATCTGTAAGTTTCAGATTTTTCACCACCATATATACAGGAATCATTCCACCGCCAAACAGCATAGTAAATGAAATAACAAAGGTAAAAAATGTTCTTGCCGGCATATCTTTTCTTGATAAGGGATATGCCGCCAATGTCGTAAGTACCAGATTGATTGCGGTTCCAAGAACTGTATACAGTAATGTATTCCTATAACCGATCCATACTTTTGGTTCCGACAAAACCATTTTATAAGAGTCCAGATTAAATCCAATTGGGCAAAAACGAAGTTTTCCTCCGAGAACTGCCTCCGGCTGACTGAAAGAGGCAATAATCACAAAATACAGAGGATATGCAATAACAATCATGATACAGAGGCTGATCAGAATCAGAATCAGATCAAAGATCTTGTCTGTTTTACTCTTTTTTCTCCACATATCATCTTCCTCCTACCAGAGACTTGTATCAAAAGTCCGTTTACAGAACTGGTTTGCCGCAATGATCAAAACCAGATTCAGACAAGAATTCATAAGTCCAACAGCCGTAGCATAACCGATGTTCCCCTGAAGGATTCCCTGTTTATAAACCAGAGTGGAAATAATCTCACTCGCCTGAATATTCAAGTCGTTCTGTAAAAGATAGGCTTTTTCAAAACCAATGCTCATAATCTGACCAATCTTTAAAATCAGAAGAGTAACAATGGTCGGTGTAATACCTGGGAGAGAAATATGCCAGATTCTTTTCAAGCGGCCCGCTCCGTCAATCTTTGCTGCTTCATAAAGATATGGATCGATACCTGCCAGAGCTGCTATATAAATAATAGAACTCCATCCACTTTCCTGCCAGATTTCAGATACTACATAAACCCCTTTAAAATATCTAGAAGATTCCAGAAAACCTATTGGTTTGATTCCAAATACGCCCAGAAAAGTATTCAGAATTCCATACTGTGGTGACAGAAACAGATACAACATTCCGCAAAGGACTACCATAGAGATAAAATGCGGAATATAAGTAATATTCTGTAAAATTTTTTTAAACTTTCTCCCCGGAAGTTCATTAATAATAATCGCCAGAATAATCGGAATCGGAAAACCAATCAGAATAGAATATAAACTGATAGAAAACGTATTCCAGATAATGTTTTTCCAATAGTAAGATGAAAAAAATTGTTTAAACCAGCGCAGCCCCACAAAAGGGCTGCCCAGGTATCCAAGTCTCGGATTATAGTTTCGAAATGCCAACTGTATACCATACATTGGGACATAACAGAAAATAACGTACCAGATAAACGGAACTGCAAACATGGCCAACAACTGCCATTTACTTTTCAAAATTCTTTTTATACTCTTCTTCTGTTTCATTTCCTCCTCCTTTATCTTTTTCTGTCTATCCCCCTCTTATCAGTTCTGCAGATTATCATATGTTTCCTGATAAATAGAAACCCATTCCTCCAAGCCGATCTTATTCATAGTCTCTACATAAGTATCCCAGTCTGAATCAAAATTCAATTCTCCGCGGATCATCTTGGAAGTCGTTTCTTTCATATAGTTTTCCAGATCTGTCCAGAGAACGGAAAGGCGATCAGAAGTTTCTTCCTCCAGAAGCGGTTCTGCATAAATCTGTTTCGGAAGATACGCATCCAGCGCTTCCTGTGCTTTCAGTGTTGCTTCAGAAGCAATGGCTTCACAATTGTCATCATTTACCCACTGAGGAGCTCCGCCTCCCGGCCAGATTGTGAATTTACCAATCTCTGTTCCACTTCCTTCCGGACTGTCCAGAATTCCATCATTATAATGAGGTTTTCCATCCTCATCAAAATACATGTTCTCGCCCTCTACACCATAACGCATAAGAATGGAACCTTCATAACTGTAGAAATAATCAATCCATCGAAGCGCTGCTTCTATGTTTTCACAGTCCGCACAGATTGCAAATACGCCATTATCTCGAGCTGCCGGTGATGCCTGCACATACTGTTGATCCGCCTTTCCTGCAAACGGAGAAATTCCCTGGAAATTTGTAGAATCAAAAGTATCATCAGCCTGATTAAAAAACAGCCCCATTTGCTGACCAGCCATTTTCGCTGCATATTTCGCATATTCCTGTGTAAAGATCTCCGGATCGATCAGACCTTCCTCATACATGGATGCCAACCACTCCAGTTCTTCTTTAAAACTGTCATCAGTTAAATAAGTAGAAACCGTATCATCCTTCACTTCCAACCAGGTGCCAAACTGGTACTGATGCCCCCATACTCCCGCAAAACGACGAATCAATGCCTGAGCATCTGAAATTCCCATGGGATATTCGTCTGCTTCCCCATTTTCATTAAAGTCAACACCCTTGAAGGCCCTGAGCACATCCTCCAGCTCATCGACAGTTGTTGGAATCTCTTTTCCCACCTGTTCCAGCCAGGAAGTATTAATCCAGAATTTGTCATCTCTGGCTGCTGTCAGTGTAAATATTGCAGGTAACGCATAAATATGACCATCGGGAGCCGTGATTCTGGACAGGATTGCCGGATCCTCATCAATGAGTTTCTGAAGATTAGGTGCATATTCCGGAATCAACTCCTCCAGCGGGGCCAGAATCCCCATACTTCCATATTTAACAATCTCTGTATTATTCAAAAACGCACGCACAAAAATATCCGGATACTCATTGCTTGCCCACATAAGACTTTTTTTCTCATCATATCCTTCGGCTGCCAGAACATCTGTAAAATCCAGTTTGATATTCGTCATCTCCTGATATTTTTTCCACATATTCATGGTATCCCATTTGGACTGAACCGGACCCTGCTGTCCAAAAATACGAAACGTGAGTTCTTCATTTACAATCGGAAAACCTTCTTTATTCAGATTATCCCCATCTGCACTCACATTGAGATTTCCAAACATTCCTGCACTTATACAAGCTGTCAGTAATACGGCCATTGCTTTTTTCTGTTTCATAACTTTTCCTCCCTGTTATTTTATTTTCGGTTCGTAACTGTTCAGTGCCTTCGCAATTACAAGCAAACATTCAGTGCAAATCACTTTCGTCGATGGTATTTTGGTATATTCATGCAAGTTATCTCACGGAATATGGCTACTGAATAGTCGCTTCGCTTCTTCTAAGTATTTTTAGTATAACAGACCATCACCTTCATGAAACTACACATATTTATCATCCTGCTTCACTATTTTAGCATTTTTCGTTCTTCTATTGACCCATTCTTCCTCTTGTTGTTATAATATTTTCATAAATACAGACAGGAGAAAAACTATGTTTCAGAGAATATGCATAAAAATCCGTTCATCTCTTACAACAAAATTTTTTGTTACTTTTTTGTTTCTTCTGATCGTGCCACTGATAATCCTTACCCAGATTTTTGCTGTAAAACTTCAGTCTGTTCTTCAGAAAAAAGAATTATCTTCCACCCAGGAGAAGATAAGCTATGCACAGGAACAGTTTGATCAGTTATTTTCTGACATGGATCGTATCGCCACCTCTCTGATTCTGGACTGGCATGTAATACGAATACTTTCTGATTCCGCAGAAGTTCCTACTTATGAATGGTTTCAAGATTACAAATCACTGAATAGCATTTTGGAACTCTTAAATTCTACTTCTGATTATAAGTACAATATCACAGTAGTTGGTTACGATGACCGAATCTACCATTCCACAGCTTCCTATAATTCCATGCTGCACACAGATTTTGCTTTGATTCAGCGTATTATGACAGGAAATGGAAATCCGATCATCTTTAACCGTGCTTTGGAAGGCTATGACGATGTATCTATGATCACTTTAGGGAGAAGCGTCTACCAGAAAGGCAGCTACCTTGGTACAATTCTGGTTGAGGTTCCTGTCAGTTATCTAGATAATCTTCTGCTGCCCTTTGAAAGTGATTCTGGTATTTTATATGTACTGGAGGACAGTCAACGAATCTTATATTCTTCAAGATCTGATGACCGTCTTTTAATATCAGAAAATCTTTCTACAGCACTCCGTCAGAAACTGTCTTCCGTTTCCATAAATCATACAGATTTTCTCCTCACACAGATGCCTTCCAGTCAACATGGTCTTTCAATTGCCACATTGATCACAAAAGATTCTGTCTTCCGTGAATCATCCGAGGTGATCCAGCTTTTTATCCTGGCATTTTTTCTTGTGATTGCAGCAACTGTATTCGGCATTATTTTTCTGACCCACACGTTTACACGAAATATACTTTCCCTGAATCAAGCTGTATCACGTTTTGGCAAAAACGCTGATTTCTATATTAACCTTCCGATCCATTCTGCAGATGAAATTGGTCAACTGACTTCTGGTGTTATTGATATGTCACATCGCATCAAAACACTTCTGGAAGAGATTCAAAAAGAAGAAGAGGAAAAACGTATCCTGGAATTTAATTCTCTGCAAAGTCAGATCAATCCGCATATGATCTATAATACACTAAATACGATCACCTGGCTGGCAGAAGCTCAAAATATATATAACATTCAGGAAGTCTCGTCCTCCTTCACTCATCTGCTCCGTTCCCTCTCTAATCAGGGAAGTTTTGTCACTATCAAGCAGGAGATTTCTTATCTACAGGCTTATATTGATATCAAAAAATATAATCTTTTATGCACTGTACAGACGGATTTTCAGGTAGATCCGGCAACTTACAATTGCCGGATTCTCAAGCTTCTGCTTCAGCCCATCGTAGAAAATGCTATGATCCATGGTTTTTCCGGTTGCTTAGATGACTGCCTTATCAATATTTCTATCTATTTGGAAAAAGAAATGCTTTTTATCGATATCTCAGACAATGGAAACGGCATGAGTGAAGAAAAAATCCATACTGTTTTACAAGGTGCTGAATCTGATAAAAATACATTTCTTCGGATTGGTGTTCATAATATCATCGAGCGTCTCCGACTACAATATGGTGAACAAGCTTCTTTTTCTATCATCAGTGCTCCCGGCTGCGGCACTACCGTCAGCCTCTCTTTTCCTGCTGAAGTAACTTCTCCCGATGGAAGCAAAAGTTAAATTTAGGATTAAATGAATTTTCAAAGGAGTGATTTTCATGATACATATATTTCTTGCAGATGACGATATCCTGATCTTAAATCGACTGACTGAAATGATCCATACTCATCCGTCCGAATATGAAATTACCGGACAGGCAACCAATGGTGCCATCTGTCTTGAACTCATCGAAACACTTCACCCAGATATTCTGCTACTTGATATTGACATGCCCGAAAAGAATGGTGTAGAAGTGACAAAAGAAATTTTTCAGCGAAAACTTCCTGTTAAAGTACTTATCCTCAGTAATTATGATACCTTTTCTTTTGTCCGAGACGCTATGCGATATGGCGCATATGATTATCTCCTGAAACATCAGCTCACAGAGCACCTTCTCTTTGACAAGCTGTCTGAACTTACACAGCTTATGAAACAAGAAGGTGTAAAAACTTCCCAGTTTTCTTATTTCACAACACTGGCCAAACAACGTTATTTTTCTTCTCTGATCCATCAGGGAATTACGGCTCCGGCAGAACATTCACATATGGTCACACAACGAGACTTTGACAAAAACCCACACTGTCTGGCTCTGATGCAGATTACAAATTTTATTCTGGTCACGCATTTTTCCTCCGGCATGAACCGTGAAAAGCTGATCGACTCCGTACTCAATCTTGCTATCAGTATTTTTGCCACACTCGACAATGGACTGATCATTCATCTGGAATATGGCTGCTTCGGTATACTTTTCCATAGTGATAATCCGTATTCTGAAACAGACCTTTGCTCTCAGGCAGCACGCTGTATGCGGGTTCTGACCGCTAATATTCAGAAACTTTTTAATGTGTCCTGCCTTTTTGAAGTCAGTCCTGCATTTTCCGATTTCCAGCTTCTCCCCCAAATTTATCAACAGACTTTCTGTTCTCTAAGCCAGCAAAATTTTTCTCCCTCTCTTTCTTCTGCTGAAAATGGTTTGAACCTCTTGGAGGAGAAGAATCTTATGGAAGCCCTTTCTTCTCTTGATATTTCCCGTACAAGAGAAAGCCTGCATCAGATTTTTGCCCGCTACCAAAAGGATTCTTCTATTCTTTCTCAGAAGTTAATCCACCAGATCCTGCAGTTGGGTTTTCGATTTAACCAAAGCCAGAACACAGAATTCCGTAATGTTCCCTCTCAGCCACAGGCAATAGATTTTTCTCATATGTCTGTGGAAGAAATTGAAAAATTCCTGGCCAATTATCTATGTTCTCTTCTTCAGAATGTTCCTGGTGTTGGAAGCCGCCGCTATTCAGAACACATTCAAAAAGCGTTATCTTATATCCATGAACATTTTGCGGAAGATTTCTCGTTAAATGACATGGCCGAACACCTGCATGTGTCTCCTACTCATCTTTCCCGACTTTTTCGGAAAGAACTGGAAACATCTTTTATCGATTATCTGGTCACTTATCGTATCGAACGTGCACAACAAATGTTACTGCATAGTAATCTGGATTTGAAGACCATCAGTGAAAAAACCGGTTTCCATGGATATAATTATTTTCTTCGGGCTTATAAAGACAAAACAGGCCATACACCTTCGTATGACTTGAAAAATCATAATATATAAAAAAGCTGATGTACTTCTATGATTTTTCGCAGAAGCACATCAGCTTATTCTATTTTGCATGCAATCCTCTGGATTTTTCCATATTCATGTCAAAACGCCTTATGGAACATTGACTACTGGATAATTAGACTATGTTACTCTCCCAGTGCCTCCAGTGCTGCGGAAAGAGCTGCCACTTTCTCATCGGCATCTTTCTCGTCAACGCCTTTGATACCTGCATAGTACTTGATCTTCGGCTCCGTACCGGAAGGACGTACACAGATCCATGCCTTGTCTTCCAGTTCAAAGTAGAGCACGTTGGACTTCGGCAGGGTCAGTTCGGAGGTTTCTCCGGTCGTCACATCGGTGCGGATGCTGGAACGGTAATCCTCCATTGCAAGAACCCGGAAAGGACCTACGTTCTTCGGCGGGTTGGCACGGAAGCCTTCCATCAGAGCATCGATCTTTGCTTTTCCTTCCATTCCCTTAAAGGTCTGGGAGATCAGATTCTCTTTGTAATAGCCATAGGTCTTGTAAAGATTCTCCATCTGCTGGCAGAGAGTAAGACCTTTGGATTTGTAATAAGCTGCTGCCTCACAGAGAGCCATCACAGCAACGACCGCATCTTTATCTCTTGCATGAGTTCCTTCCAGACAGCCGTAGCTCTCCTCATAACCAAAGAGGAATTCATGGCTGTGATCCTGTTCAAAGAATTTGATCTGCTCGCCGATGTATTTGAAACCGGTCAGGGTCTCAATAAGCGTTACATGATAAGCTTTTGCGATCTCGCGGGCCATTTTCCCGGATACGATGGTCGTAACAACTGCACCGTTCTCCGGAAGGATACCAAGCTCTTTTCTCTGGGAAAGAAGGTACTCCAGGATCAGCATACCTGACATATTTCCGGTAAAGCTCTGGTATTCGCCGGTTTCTGTATTCTTTGCGTAAACGCCAAGACGGTCTGCATCCGGATCTGTTGCAAGAACGATATCTGCATCTACTTCTTTTGCAAGCTTCAGCGCCAGAGCGAATGCCTTCTTGTCCTCCGGATTCGGATAGCTGACCGTGGGGAACGCGCCATCCGGAAGTTCCTGCTCTTTTACGACATGGACCTGTGTGAAGCCAAGCTCCTTTAAAACACGACGCACCGGCAGATTTCCGGTTCCGTGAAGCGGAGTATAAACGATCTTCAGCTGATCCGCCTGCTCCTTGATGGCTTCCGGACGAAGCACCAGTTTTTTCAGGGCTTCCATATATTTATCATCGATCTCGCTTCCGATCACTTCATAAAGACCTGCTGCTTTGGCATCTTCCTCGCTCATGGTCTTTAATGCACCGTAGTCTGTGATGGACTGTACTTCATGGATGATCTCCGCATCCTTCGGTGCAGTGATCTGTGCGCCGTCTTCCCAGTATACTTTATATCCGTTGTACTCCGGCGGATTGTGGCTGGCTGTCACCATAACACCTGCGGTGCAGTGAAGCTCGCGGACAGCGAAGGACAGCATCGGTGTCGGGCGCAGAGACGGGAAAATATAAGCTTTGATCCCGTTTGCAGCCATGCAGAGTGCCGTCTCTTTGGCAAATTCCGGAGACATATGACGGGAATCAAAAGAAATCGCCACACCTTTTTCCTGTGCATGCTCTTTGATGATAAAGTTTGCCAGTCCCTGTGTTGCCTTCCTTACCGTGTAAATATTCATGCGGTTGGTTCCTGCTCCCAGAATTCCGCGCAGACCTCCGGTACCAAACTCCAATTCTCTGTAAAACCGCTCTGTGATCTCCTTCTCATCCTCTTTGATGGCACGAAGTTCTTCCTTGGTTGCCTCATCAAAATAAGGGGAAGTACACCAAAATTCATAAGTTTTCATTGCATCCATAGCAATTCTCCTCCATACGCATCTCCCTTCTCCGCCGCTCAATGCTTCTGCGTATCTGAAGCAGGAAATGCTTAATCTGTTTTCAAGCTATTTTACCATATTGTACAGGCTTTGGTAAAGCGTAGAAATATATAACGAGGGGGAAACCATCGGAGTCTTGCAGTCCTGGTTTCCCCCTCGAGCTCCCCCTTCCAGGGCACGCTAGAAAATAGGGGGCTTACGTCATACTGGGAATGTACGATGATATAGTGGTTAGTTTCTCATGTTAAATTGGCTGCATATTACAAAACGCTAAAATAAGTCAACAAAAACAATGTAAACCAAACCAACGCAATCTACCACCCAACCGTCATCTCACACTCTCCCAGTCTGACGTAAGCCCCCTGTTTTCTGCGTGCCCTGGAAAGGGGGATGCAAGGGGGAAAACCAGGACTTCGCAACTCTGATGGTTTTCCCCCTTGCAATCTTTCGTTGGGGCTTTCCAAAAGCCCCCATATAAAATCTTATTTTGATTCAGCCAGAAGCTCCAGATTTTTCTGGATCATCTCACACCTCTGCTTCACACAATCCGGAGACCGGTGCGGATCCTTCGGCGTATGAAACAAGTAATCCTCCAGCTGATCCACCGTTGTGGTTGCCACATGCATTCTTGTATCACAGGATGCATAATAGATATATACATCCCCATTCTCTCTTGCAATGGCTCCGTTGGTGAAAACTACATTGGATACATCTCCAACCCTCTCATTGCCAAGCGGTACCAGAAACACGCCAGACGGCTCTGCAATGACCCTGGAAGGATCTTTCAGGTCCGTTCCGAAGGCATAGAGCACATAGCGAAGACCGGCTGCCGTATTTCTTACGCCGTGTGCAATATGGATCCAGCATTTCTTTCCCTTAAACGGAACAGCTCCGGCTCCGTTTTTGGACTCCGTCAGGGTATGATAAACCCTGCGGCTGATGATCTTTTCTTCATCGATGACTGCATGCTCGATATCATCACAGAGGCCAAAGCCGATTCCTCCGCCGCTTCCTGTCTCGATGAAACCATCCATGGGCCTGGTGTAAAATGCATATTTACCATCGACAAACTCCGGATGGAGCACCACATTTCTCTGCTGCGGAGAACGTAAGGTTTTGAGATTGTCCAGACGCTCCCAGGTTTTGAGATCGTGGGTGCGGACGATGCCTGCCTGCGCAACTGCGGCGGAAAGATCAGGATTGGTGGTATCCTTGCTCTCAGAGCAGAATACGCCGTAGATCCAACCGTCTTCATGTTTGGTCAGACGCATATCGTATACATTGGTCTCCTCCGGACAAGTATCCGGCAGAACCACCGGATAATCCCAGAAGTGGAAGCCATCGATGCCATTGTCACTTTCTGCCACTGCAAAGAAGGATTTCCGGTCATTTCCTTCCACACGAACCACCAGATAATACTTTCCGTTGAGTTCGATCGCTCCGGAATTCATCACGGCATTGATACCAAGCCGCTCTTCAAAATACGGGTTGGTCTCCTCATTGAGATCATATCTCCAGTGCACCGGTGCGAACTCCCGGGTCAGAACCGGATACTGATACCGGTCATAAATTCCATTGTAAAAATCACTCTTCTGATTTTTTCTGGCAACCAGTCTGTCAACCTTTGCCTTTTCCACATAATACTGTTTATGAAGCATCTTTCATCCTCCTGATCACTTCCATACACATTCTTCCGTTATGATACGGGCATTTCCAGGGTTCTACGATTGGTTTATGGCTGGGCATTCCATCTGCATCCACACACCAGAACCATTCGGATCCTTCTCTGGGATCAATCAGATACGTTTTGATGTACTCCCAGACATCCAAGGCAGCCTGAAGAAATTTCTTTTCCTCCGGCTTTTTCTGCCAGGCATTGATAAAGCCTACGACCGTCTCTGCCTGGACCCACCAGACACGGGTGGTATCATTCACGCCTTTTTCTGCCTCATTCATAAGAGAATGATTTACATAAGCATTCTCGTAGATTGCTTCTGCGATCTCTGCCGTAACAGGTGCCAGTTTTTCCGTATAAGCCGAGTCGGCAAGTACCTCCAGCCCTCTGTCCATCAGCCAGGATGTTTCGATATCATGGCCGTAGGAATAAAGGTCGATCAGACTGTTCCAGGTTCTGTCAAAAAAGACCTCCTGCCGTTTCCGTTCTCTGTTGTATACCTTATCTGCGAAAAGATCCATCATGAAGCGAAGCCGGTCGCCTGTAAAGGGATCCTTCGTCACCCGGTAAAACTCGGTATAAGCTTCAAACACATGAAGCAGCGTGTTCATCGTCTTCTCTGCCAGCACACCGTTTTCGGAGAGTTTCTCATTGCTCTCCGGCTGAAAATCCCTGGTGAAGGCTTCCAGATAGCCATATGCATCGGTCATTTTTTCCTCGATCAGAAGCTGAAGGCCTCTGGCAATATCCAGAGCATCCTTACAGCCGGTGGCATCATAATAAGACGATAATGCATAGATGGCAAATGCCTGATTATACGTATGCTTGGTCGTATCCTTCGGTTTTCCGTCAAAGGTCACAGACCAGAACACACCTCCGTACTCCCGGTCGATGCAGTGGTTTTTCAGAAATTCATAGGCATGGTCTGCATCCTCTTTTAAATGTTCCTCCTTAAGAAGTGCATAAGCGTTGGAGAAAAACCAGAGGATCCGGCTGTTTAAAATACAGCCTTTCTCATATTTCCTGTCAAGCTTCAGATCATAATCCAGCCAGCTGTAATAGCCGCCGTACTCCTGATCCTTCAGGCTTTCCCAGAACGGGATGAGCCTGTTTTTCAGATGTTCTTTGATTTCCGGAACAAATGTATTCATGTTGATCCCCTACCTTTTCACATGATATTGGAGTCAAAAGTTTTTTTGCCCACAACGGATGCCTGCGAATTGCTCATCTGTAAAGCAACTCACGCAAATAGCATCTTTAAATTATTTTAGCATATTTAACTTAATTTTCAAGTTATTTTTACTTAAAATTTCAATTCTGTTACTTATGTGGAAATTTTAAGTTCTGTTTTTATGTAAATTTCACAATGAATCTTATCTTTTTTCATTGCTTGATCTCTGGTTTCCGATCACTTGAACGATAAAATTAATTTTTTTAATCAAGCAAAAAAATACTGCCTGTGAAAAAAGATTTCTCCTTTTTCACAGGCAGTATTTTTCATTTATTTCCGTGTGATAGTTTTCCTACACTTTCCTTCTCTACGATATGACCGGAAACAACGTTCAGCCCTTTTCCAGAAGAAGGATTTTTCAATCGTTTCATAACCTTCTCCAAAGCGATCTTTACCAGCGCCCGGGTATTTACCTCATATGTCGTAATTTTTTTATCCGGCAAACCAGGGTAAAGAAAATTATCGAAACCAATGACTGCCACATCCTCCGGAACCTTATAGCCTAGTTTTTCCAACTTGAGTATCAACCTTCCTGCCGTCAGGTCACAGTTGCAGACAAAGGCCTCCGGAAGCTTTTCCGGAACGGAAAATTCGATATTTCCGAGCCGGTCCCGATCCTCAATGAGCCATTCCTCCGGCAGCTCCTCTCCATGCTCCAGCATTGCCTTATGAAAACCACAATAACGGTCCATGATACTGCTGGTCCTGTGGATACTTCCCACATAAGCCAGCTTCCGGTAGCCACGTTCAAACAGTAGTTCCGTCAGAAGATACATGCCGTAAAAATTATCCGAGATCACCGCATCCTCCGCCAGTTCCTTGTCATAAAAATCCAGAAAAATAATCGGTATCCTGGTCTGTTCTTTCATAAAACGAATATATTCCCTGCTGATCTCTCCCATGACAATGAGACCTTCTACCTGGTTTTCTTCCACCATGCGTGGAAGAATCTGGTGATCCTCCATGTCATGTTTCAGGATCTCCACCGCTGCCATGCAGTTTTTATCTGTGGCTACCAGAGCCAGCTCCTGATACATTTTCCAGTAAAACGTCGTATATTCCGCCAGATATTGCTCATGGATCAGGACACCGATACTCCGCAGCATCCGGTTTCTCTCCTGTCTTCTGGCTGAAGATACCGGACGATAGCCCATCTCTGACGCCATTTTCTGTATGACAGCTCTCAGCTCATCGCTGACACCTTTCTGACCGGTCAGCGCATTATGCACGGTGACTGTACTCACCCCGACCTGTGCGGCAATATCCACCAGTCTGACTTTCGCCATTTATATACCTCCCATGTAAAACAAACATTAAAGTCATTATACTTAATTCAGGTTAAAAGTCAATTAAATATCTTATTCATTTTTTAAAAGCCAGCATAAAAAATGGCTACGGATTTCCGGAAACAGCCGGATCGGTTCCTGTTTTTCTTTATGCTCTCCGATCATCCGCTCCATCCAGACCATATCATACCAATGCTGAAATTTATAGCCACATTGATAAAAGGTTCCTACCAGACGGTACCCCATATGTTCATGAAAGTAAATGCTGTCATTGGTAAGATGCGCATCCTTCGTCACTGTGCAGGCAATGCAGGCGTTCACATTCAGGATTCCCTGCTCTTTCAGCCCTTCCTCCAGCGCATGATAGAGACGCCGTCCCAGTCCCCGTCCTTTCTGATCCTTCCGGATATAAATAGAGGTTTCCACTGCCCAGTCATAAGCCGCCCGGCTCTGAAAACGGCCGGCATAAGCATAACCCAGGATCCCGTTTTCGTCTTCTGCCACCAGATAGGGATACTGCTGCAGGGTGTTCCTGATCCTTTCCTGAAATTCTTCTACGGAAGGCACGGCATATTCGAAGGTGATTGCCGTTTCTTCCACATAAGGAGCATAAACAGCCAGAAGTGCCTCCGCGTCTTCCGGTTCTGCGATCCGGATATGAATGTCTGTCTCGTTCACGTTTTTCATCCTTTCTTTTCTCACCGTCAGTCAGGTCTCCTGTTATCCTCCCCGCTTCGGAAACACAGAACTTCGTTGAACTGTGTTAAACGCTTTAACAGAATAACACAGACCGCGGAAAATCTTCCGCGGCCTGTCCTTCTTCAAACACAGCTCTTATTTTTCACTGGAAAGTGATTTTTCAAATGCCAGTCTCATTTCCTCTGTTCTTCCAAGGAAGATGGTACCGCAATGGAGAAAACCATGGCTCCCCAGCCAGGTCCGCATGGGCACATTGTCTCTGTGTGTATCCATCCGGATCACAGAAAAACCGTTTTTCCTGATTTCTTCTTCCATGGCTTTCAGAAGCTTCCCGGCGGTTCCCCGTCTTCTGTCTGCAGACAATACGGCAATGCGATGGATCGTCGCATAAGAAACGTCTCCAAGCTTCCACTCTCCATCATAGATCCGATCGTAGTCAGATTCTCCGCGGAAGGAAAGCATCGCGGTTCCGAGGATCTTTCCTTCCTCTTCCCAGATTCTACTCTCTCCCTTTCTGATATCTCCCAGGATCACTTCTTCCGAAGGATAACCATCCTGCCACTGATCCAGACCGGCTTCTCCCATCGTCCTCTGGGCATCATGAATGACGGTCATGATATTTTCCAGATCTTTTTCTTCTCCTGCACGATATCCCATACGCTTATTTGGTTCCGAAGATACGGTCACCGGCATCTCCAAGTCCCGGGCAGATATATGCATGGTCATTCAGGCAGCGGTCCAGGTGTCCGCAATAGATCTGAACATCCGGATGTGCCTTGTGAAGTCTCTCCAGTCCTTCCGGAGCGGCAATGATACACATGAATTTGATGCTGCGTCCTCCCTGTTTCTTTACATAATCCACAGCTGCCTCTGCGGATCCGCCGGTTGCCAGCATGGGATCCACGATCACACTGATACGCTCATCGATAGATTCCGGAAGCTTGCAATAATACTCGTGAGGCTCATGAGTCACCGGATCACGGTAAAGTCCTACATGACCTACTTTTGCAGACGGAACCAGGGTAAGGATACCGTTTACCATTCCAAGGCCTGCACGAAGCACCGGAACAACAGCCAGTTTCTTTCCTGCAATAAACGGAGTCTGACAGGTCTCAATGGGAGTCTCTACTTCCACATCCTCCATCGGGAGATCACGGAAAGCCTCATACGCCATAAGAACTGCGATCTCCTCTACCAGTTTACGGAATTCATTGGTTCCTGTGTTTTTATCTCTCAGCATTGAGATCTTGTGCTGGATCAGCGGGTGCTCCATAATGTATACATTTTCCATTCTTCTTGCTCCTCCTTGAATTTACAGATCTTCAAAAGAATCTGTTCCTGTGTAAAAATATGCGGCAGTCTCATGCTGCATGCCCCGGCCGCTGCCACTGCCGGATGCTGCCTCTTTGGACAGACTTCCACTGCCCGAAACTGCATACAGTTTATCATATTCCACACAGGTCTGCAAGGAGTATCCTGTCTTATTTCAGAATCTCATGAAGCACTCTGCCGTCTGGTTTTTCCAGCAAAAAAGTCCCCTGCTTATCGCTTTATGCAATAAAAGCAGGAGACTTTCCTGTTTTGATCAGATTTCTTCTTTTCCACCGTTTCTGGAGCGGATCACCAGGAGTACACCGACCATGAGGACGATACATACCGGCAGGGCGATCCAGGAAAATGCTGCCATGCCAACAGCCTGAAGGACACCGATGATAAAATATCCGACCAGACAGATCGCTGCAACCATAAGTGCATACGGCAGCTGAGTCGCAACATGGTTGACGTGCTCACAATGACCGCCGGCCGAAGCCATGATCGTTGTATCCGAGATCGGGGAACAATGGTCACCGCAGACAGCACCTGCCAGACAAGATGCAATAGAGATCACCATCATCTGACCGGATGGGAAAACTCCAAGCACAATGGGGATCAGGATACTGAAGGTTCCCCAGGAGGTTCCCGTAGCAAAAGCCAGAAAAGCTGCCACAAGGAAAATCACCATAGGCAGGAAGCCCTGGAGAGAACCTGCAGATTTTGCCACCATATCAGCAACAAAGACCTTAGCCCCCAGAAGATTTGTCATACCGGACAGAGTCCAGGCCATGGTAAGGATCAGGATCGGTGCGATCATGGACTTGAAGCCTTCCGGGATACACTCGGTAAATTCCTGGAAGGAAAGTACGTCACGCATCATATAGTAAATGAAGGTAAAGACCAGAGACACAGCTCCGCCGAGGACCAGGCCAACAGAAGCATTGGAATCTGCAAAAGCTTCCACAAAGGAAACGCCCTCAAAGAAGCCTCCGGTATAAACCATTGCCACAATGCAGCTGACGATGAGCACTGCCACCGGAAGTACCAGATCCAGCACATGGGAATTTTCTTTCAGAACTTCTTCCTCATTTCCCTCATAAGGTCTTCCCGGAGTGGTGAAAAGATCTCCTTTGATGGCATTCATTTCATGCTTTTTCATGGGACCGAAATCCACCCGGAGAAGAGTGATGAGAAGAAGCATAACCAGCGTCAGAAGAGCGTACAGGTTATAAGGAATGGTCTGGATAAAGACGGCAAAACCATTGATCCCGGAATCTGACGGAACGGAAGAGGTAACTGCTGCTGCCCAGGAACTGATGGGTGCAATGATGCAGACCGGAGCTGCCGTGGCATCAATGATGTAGGAAAGCTTGGCTCTGGACACTTTATGACGGTCCGTCACCGGACGCATGACGCTTCCCACGGTCAGACAGTTGAAGTAGTCATCCACAAAAATCAGTACGCCAAGGATCATGACGGAAATCTGCGCTCCGATCCGGGTTTTGATGTGTTTGGATGCCCATTTACCAAAGGCTGCGGAACCGCCCGCCCTGTTAAGCAGAGATACCAGAATTCCCAGCATAACCAGGAAAACCAGGATTCCTACATTTCCGGAATCTGACAGCTTGTAGATCATTCCACCTTCTTCGTTGAAAAGCATGGTATTGATCATAAGTTCCAGGTTGAAATTGGAATAAAGAAGGGCTCCTGTGATGATTCCTGCCAGAAGAGATGTATATACCTCCTTGGTCACCAGAGCCAGGCCGATGGCGATCACCGGCGGAAGCAGAGCCCAGATTGTCGCATAGGTTCCGCACTGATAAGTTTCACTGTCCGCAATGCTTCCCGGTGTCTGAAAGGACACCACCAGAAGAACAGCGATGATTGCAATGAAAATCAACATCGCGATCTGTTTTTTCTGCATTTTCACGTTCGTTTTTCTCCCTCTTTTTCATATTTTGCGCCTGATCCGGCGCTTTTTTGTAGTATCAGTATAAAGTCATACAATCAAGAAATCAAGCATTTTTTCCATTAAGATATGTTTTTAAGAACTCGTAGATCTCCTGTTCCGTAGGAGGACAGCCCGGACAGGAATAAGCAAACTTTCTCGTGCAGTTTCCCACTCCAAGTGTCCCTTCTTTTCCGCGGAACCCTTGCCCGATGGAGATTTTTTCATGAAGCTTCTCAAAAAGTCCTTCATCCTTCAGCATGGCAAGGGCCGGGATCAGATAGCCATAACAGGCGCTGCAGGATTCCACCTCTTCCACTGCATCTTTAAGTTCTACCACTTTCCGTGATTCCGGCAGGCGTTTCCCATCTTCCACTGTACTTTTTTCACCAATCAGACGGATCTGAAGCCTGGAAAGATCTGCGGAACCAACGCCAAGTTCTTCTGCCATCTTGATATAAGGGATCTCTTCCGGCCGGTAATAGAGAAGGTCTGCTGCATGCGCATCCACCAGAACCGGATCTGCCGCTGCCATAATACAGTTTCGAACGACCGGATTTCCACCGTCTTCAAAATCCAGATCTCCGCAGATATGGTCTACCACGATAAAATCCTGATGAAGACCTGCATTTAAATGAGCAATGGGCTTATGAAGACCCAGCGCATGAAAATGACGTTTTTCCTGATTCGGGATCAGTCCCTTCATATTTTTCAATGCACAGGTAAGCTTTGTCTGACAATGGCCTTTCAGTACCGGTACATTGATAAGGAAATCCAGATCCACCGCCTGATCACAAAGCTTCAGTTCCAGTCCTTTGCAGTCCCTTGCATGAAAGGAATCCTTCTGCGTATCCACAAAAGGGATCCCGTACTGGCTGCAGAGGTCCAGATATCCACAGACTTCCGCCGATTCGGAGGTTTTATCCCCAACCCAGGAGCCCTCCAGGATCAGAAGCTTCGAAAATCCTCTCTCCTGAAGATATTCCACAATACCGGCTACGATCTCCGGATGAGTCGTTGCTCCCCAGGACGCTTCGCTGGGAGATACCAGATTCGGTTTGATCCCGATCCTGGCCTCTTTTCCCGGAATCCTTTTTTCCAACTCTGCTTCCATAAGAAGACGCTTTGTCATCTCCTTATAATCCGTGCCGTAAATTTTCAGAATTTCATTTTCCTTCATAAAATCTGTCCTTTCATCAAAATGAAAATCCCGCTGCTTACAGCGGGATTTTTACTTTTGTCTGATATGAAAACCTTACAGATCCAGTTTCAGATCATTTTCCTTGATCCAGCCTTTTTTCCGGAAAGGCACTGCGATGAGAAGAGTCAGCACAGCCGGAAGAATAAAGCAGATCAGAAGCATGCCGATCCAGTCAAAAGCTGTGATTCCGACTTTTGTACCTGCTGCCACATCATTGACCCAGCCGGTATACACACCGATCTGACCTACCAGACCGCAGGTTCCCATTCCGGAAGCCACTGCTGCTCCATTCATTTTCAGCTGGAACAGGCAGGTTGCCAGAGGACCTGTAATCGCAGACGCCAGTGTCGGAGGCAGCCAGATCCTGGGGTTCTTGACGATATTTCCCATCTGAAGCATGGAAGTACCGATTCCCTGGGCAAAGAGACCGCCCCATTTGTTTTCTTTAAAACTCATAACTGCAAAACCGATCATCTGTGCACAGCAGCCGGCTACCGCAGCACCTCCTGCAAGACCGGTAAGTCCCAGTGCCGCACAGATCGCTGCACTGCTGATGGGCAGAGTCAAAGCTACACCAACCAGAACAGACACGAGGATTCCCATAAAGAACGGCTGAAGTTCTGTTGCCCACATAATGGCATTTCCCACAGAACTTGCTGCTTTTCCGATCGCCGGCGCACAAGCCAGAGATAACAGGACACCAACAGAGATCGTAACTGCCGGTGTGACAATGATATCGATCTTTGTTTCTTTGGAAACGATCTTACCACATTCCGATGCAAGGATCGCAACAACAAGAACAGCAAGGGGACCTCCGGCTCCACCCAGTTCATTTGCTGCAGCTCCTACTGCGATCAGAGAAAACAATACCAGCTGAGGTGTTTTCAAAGCATAACCGATAGCCACTGCCATAGCCGGTCCGGTGGCTGCTTTCGCATACCCGCCGATCGTCACCAGAATGGCAATTCCCAGCTGCTCTCCAAGAGTACTCAGAATCGTTCCGATCAGAAGGGATGCAAACAATCCCTGCGCCATGGCTCCAAGTGCATCGATACCATAACGGCTTGCGGAGAAAACCACATCTTTTCTCTTTAGAAACGCTCCTGCTTTTCCATTCATAACTTTACCTTCTTTCCTTTTTTTCTTCTACCAGAAGTTCCTCCAGATCTTGTCTTTTTTTATTTATAACGGAGAAAACAGAATCCACCACAAAAACAGCAAGGGCGATCATTCCTGCGATCTCCAAAGTCTGAAGCATATAAAAAGCTGCCATACTCTTGGTCCCAAGGAACAGCTGATAAGCGGAACGGAAAAGCCCCGCTCCCGGAACCAGGATCAAAAGACCCGGGATCAGAAAAACCGTCACCGGTGCTTTAAATGTCCGTGCAAAAACATGGGCCATGATTGCCAGGGCCAGAGAGCCAAAAAAGTTGGCCATAACAGGGCCGGTATCTGACAGAAACAAGAGATAGACATACCAGCCCACAAAGCCTTCCACTCCACAGGAAAACAAAAATTTTTTCGGTACATTATTTACCACAGAAAAAGCAATGATCGCAAAAAATGCGCTGATTACCTGAACGGTCATAAACGAAACCCTCCTGCCATAAGCATTCCAAGACCGGCTCCCACCACAATGGCTGCCACCTTAATGATCGACTCCAGTGCTTTCGCACTTCCGGCCACATAATCTCCCTGCAAGGTATCACGGATGGCAATGGTAAAAGCTGCCCCCGGAACGATCGGCATGATCGCTCCAATGATCACCATCTCCACATTGATATCCATGAACCAGCTCATGATGACCGCTCCTGCTGCCAGAAGCACGGAAGAAAACATGGTTTCCATGAAAGGATTCAGTTCCAGCCATTTAGAAAGCCACAAAGCCATGACGATCAGCACACCGTCAATCCCTGCCGCCAGAGCATCTTTCCAGGTTCCTCCGAACACCAGGGCAAAAAAAAGAGACACTGCAATGATTCCAAGCGCTTTCTGAAGTTCTGTATATTGTCTGGAATCCAGATGCTTGAGATCATGAAATGCTTCTTTCAGCGTCATTTGCCCGCTGCAAAATTTTCTCGAAATATCATTTACCATACTGACCGTATTCAGATCCGTCCCTCTGCTCGGAATCCTCTTGATCACTGTCATCGAATCCTCTTTGGGATCATCCAGTGTGACCATAATGCCGGTGGCTGTCACATACGCTTCCGCCGTTTTCAGACCGGAAACTTCCAGCATCCTTCGAATCGTATCCTCTACCCTGTAAATCTCCGCCCCATTCTGAAGCATCAGCTTCCCGGCCATGGTCGCTGTGTCCAGATACAATTTATAGTCTTTCTTTTCCTCCATTTCTTCCCTTTCCTTCTCTTATTCTTTCTTAAAAAGGCTGATCACGAAAAGCACCAGAAGCACCGGCAGCAAGATCGGAAGTAAAACTCTCAAGATCGTAAACAGTAAAAACAGAACTGCCAGAAGGCACAGAAGAAACAGCCATTTATTCCATCGATGGCTTTCTGTCCCCTTTTCTTCTTCCTTTGCTTCCCCCTCCGGACGAGTCTGTGAAAAGTTCGCCGTTCCGTTTCCCTGCGTATCCAGGATCGTCCTTGCGATCAGCAGAGGACTTCCCAGATCCTCCAGGACTTCCTGCTCTGTTTTTCCCTTCCTCATCTCCGAATCAATATATTCGCTGTAATAACGAAGCGTTTTTCCAACCGTGTGTTCATCCAGTTCACCGGTGAGCTTTTGCTCCATCATTTCCAAGAATTCTGCTTTCGTCATCGGTTTCCTTTCTAAAAAAGGCCGCTAAAGCTTTCCTTTAACGGCCTTTTTTTCAATTGAGCCATACCGTGCTGTTACTGCTGGTTTGCCAGATACACATCTGCATACTGCACACCGAAGTTCGTTGCATCCGTATGGCTGTTCATATAAATATCTACATGTCCGTATGGTGTTCCCCGGTCTTCCACCGTATAAATGAGACCACCGATCACCAGCTTGGTTCCGAACGGCACACCTGCCATAGCCACGGTACGTCCCTGTACCGGAACAGTTCCGCCTGCTGTGGCTCCACCGGACCATTTACCGCAGCAGATCGGACAGCTGCAATATGCGGTAAGCTTGAATCTTCCCAGATAATTGCCGGAATCTCCGGCTTTTGCCTTGGTATACGATACCCCTCTGGCTGCGTTGTCATTTACCTGCTCGATCTTGTCTGAATCGCTGTCGGAAATGATCCGGGTTGCCCAGACCGCATGCGCAGTATCCACAACGGAACAGATGATCCCCTGATTGCTGTTGGCAGCCTCAATGGTCTTTCCATCCCCCATATACATCACTACATGGTAGACAGCTCCATCCTTTGCATAAAAGATCAGATCGCCCGGCTTTGCCTCGGAAACCGGGATCTGCATGCCATACTGAGCCTGCACTTCTGCCACTCTCGGGATGCTGTAACCATAAGCGGAATAAATACTCTGTACAAAACCGGAGCAATCCGCACCGAGCGTCAGGCTGGTTCCGCCCCATACATAGGGATTTCCAATAAACTGGGATGCATATTTCAGCATAGATTCCCGGATGGAATCGGAAATACTTCCTTTTTTGATGGAAGTAATGGTATAATAACAGGCTTTATTCTCCTTTGCAGAAATTTTAAGTTCCGCATAGGAATAAGCAGATTCTCCGTTTTCCAGGATCTCACTCTTCACTCCGTCTCCTGTGGAAAGATACTCTCTTTTCACAAAGCCACGGACATCACCGGATTCTACAAAGATCCACTCTTCACTGGCATCTGCCAGTATGTAGCACAGACTGTTCTGTTTCATGACGCCGGTCACTCTGGCATCTTCTGTACGCCCTTCCCGGACATTCACACCATCGGTTGTACAAAGTGCATACTGTTTTCCTACTACCGTACTGCGGACCGTAGTCTTTGTATAGGTATAGGCACTGTTTTCCATAGGTTCTTTGGAAGCTGTGGCAACGGCCAGGTTTGTCTCGCCTTCTTCTGCAACATACGCATCTGCATCCGCTCCGGTCAGAAGATCCGGAACCCGCACAAACCCTCTTACCACACCGGACTCCACATAATACCAGGAAGGGTCCTGTGCGTTCAGCACATAGCAGACGCCTCCCTTTCCCAGAGTTCCCACTACGTCCGAGGACGTATCTTTTCCCTCATAGATCTGAAGTGTCTCCACATTTGCCACCGCATAATCCTTATCCACTGTAACAAACCGGAAGGATTCCTCGATGGCAGGAGGAATCACGATCTTCTGAAGTGCGATCAGCTGCTCATTGGTAAGAGCCGGCTTATCCTGATTTTCTTCCTTCGGATCTTCCTCTTTTTTATCGGGATCGGTTTCGTCTGTCTGAGGCTCTGTATCAGCCGTTGTCGGTTCTTCCGTATCCGGCTCTGTGACTGGCTCCGTTACCGGTTCATCCGGATCCACGACTGGAGGGATCTCTGTGACCGGCTCTGTGGACGGTTCGTCCGGATCCACCACCGGTGGGACCTCTGTCGCCGGTTCATCCGGATTCACCACCGGAGGGACCTCTGTGACCGGTTCGCTGGTCCCCGGCTCTGTCACCGGCTCACTGCTTCCGGGTTCCGTGACCGGCTCACTGTTTCCGGGTTCTGTCACCGGTTCGCTGCTTCCAGGCTCTGTCACCGGCTCGCTGCTTTCTGTTGCCGGCTCTGTAGGGGCTTCACTGCTTCCGGATCCTGTTGCCGGCTCTGTCGCCGGCTCACTGCTTTCCTGGGCAGTTGTCTTCTCTGTCTCTGCTGTTGTAGCTAACTCTGATGTCTCCGTGTTCCCTTCTTCCAGCCCGGCCGCATGAACATGAGCCGCCTGCTTTCCATTCTGATTCATATGGAAACCTGAGGGAAACGTCACGGACAGCGCCAGCGTCACTGCCAGAGTCTTATATACCTTTTTTAATTTCATTGAACACTCCTCATGTTTTCCTGCAAACAAAAATCCCCAGACATCTGTCTGGGGATACCGTGCGTTAGAGGATTCGAACCCCCGACCTTTTGGTCCGTAGCCAAACGCTCTATCCAGCTGAGCTAAACGCACATTTTTTCTTTTCGTTCCGTTCTCTCGCTCGGAACAATGAAGATTATAGCTCACTCTCCAGTTCTTGTCAACACTTTTTTTGAAATTTTTTTAATTTTTTGTGATTTTCCAAAATCTGCCAATTTTCAGGCTCTCGATAACGGTTTCTGAAGCTGTACTTCCGGTTCTGTGAAAGCACAGCTTCCTTTTATTACGGTACCGATTATATCATCTTACCACAACACATCGCAACCTCAAAACCTCTTAATTTTCTCTTATGCGAGATCTTTTACAAAACGGTTACTTTTTCTTCACAACTGCCGGTTCTTCTGTTCGTCTGTCTGTGCCACTCTGGTCACATGGAACCCTTCTCCCAGAACCTCATTGGATTCCAGCATAATCATGAAGGATTTGTCATCGATTTCTTTGACTGCCTGTTCCACCAGATACATTTCCTTATTATTGCAGGCACACATAACCACCTGCTTATCCTCCTGCCGGTAACCTCCGCTCGCATGAAGAATGGTCGTTCCTCTCCCTGTCCTTTCATCTATGATCTCTGTGACTTCTTTTCCACGCTCTGTAACGATCAAAGCCAGTTTTCCGGAATTGATGCCATACATGGTTTTATCTACTACCAGCGACAGCAGGGAATTGATGATGATTCCATAAATGATACCATCCACATCCTGGAAGATCACGCCACCCAGAAGCACGATCAGAAAATCCAGTGCAAACATGATCTTTCCAAGAGACAGATGAGGCTTCACAGCCTTCAGTGACATGATAACAAAATCTGCTCCACCGGTAGAGGAATTTCTCATATAGATCATCGCATATCCGATTCCGGAAAGGACGCCCGTACAGAGAGCGGAAAGCATCCGGTCTCCCTGATAGACCGGCAGAAGAGGTGCGATCACGTCCACACAGATAGATGAGATCACCATACAACGAAGGGATCTGAAAAAAAAGCCCTTCCCCAGTACCCGGAAACAGAGAAGTGTCACCGGTATGTTCAACAGGATCGTCGTCACACCAATCGGCAGCCCCGTCAACCGGTAAATGATCATCGCCAGTCCTGAAAAACCGGACATAGGAAATCCGGCCTCCAACGCAAAGTTATAGATCCCAAGTGCAATCAGCATGCTTCCAAGCATTTCCGCAAGGATATCCATAACTACCTTTTTCCATTTTTCTTTCTGCATCTTAAAATCCTCCACACCCCAATCCCTCTCAAAAAGAGATTTCTTCATATTATAAGAAGAAAGAGCGACTACAAATACTGATTTTCCAATCATTATCCGCAATCGCTCTTGTTCTTATGTATTTAGTATAGCATTCCGCTTTCCTGGCGTCAATCTGCTTACCGGATATAATTTGTCTTGATCGCCGGCTCCCTCTCCGGGAAGGTGATCCCGGCCTTTTTTCCGGCCTCGATGCATTTGATCAGCCAAGCCATATTGTTGCCCAGTGTACGCATGGTCTGAAGACCTTCTTCATCCTGCTTTACTTCCTCCGGCGTATTTCCGTGTACCATATTCCAGTACTGGGAAGAAACCACCGGCATATGATTGATGGTGAAATATTTGTTAATCTGGTCGAAACCTGCAGTTGCACCACCTCTTCTGCAGCTTACCACTGCTGCTGCAGGTTTTCCTGCCATTTTGCTTCCACCACTGAAGAAAGCCCGGTCCATAAAGGATGTCAGCGCACCGGATGCAGAGGCATAATGAATGGGGGAACCAAAGATAAAGCCGTCCGCCTCACCTGCTTTTTTCACAAACTCATTAACGACATCCTTGCGGAAACATTCGCCTTCTTTTCGACAGGCACCGCAGCCGATGCAGCCTGCTACCGGCTGATTTCCCACCTGAAAAATCTCTGTCTCGATCCCCTGCTTTTCCAGGGCAGCGGCAGCTTCCTGAAGTGCTGTATACGTACAGCCCTTCGCCTTCGGGCTTCCATTTACCAAAAGTACTTTCATAATCCATTCCTCCTGTTTGACTCTTATTTTTTATGATGATTCTATTATTATGATATGAGTGTCAAAAGGTCTTTTGACACTCATTTGATACCCGGATTGCTACGCTGCTACGCAGCTTCCGCAATCCTCCAAATATTCGAAATCCGCTGATTTACTTCGTAAATCGCTACTTTCTCATATTTGGCGTGTCCCAAGTTCAAAAGCCTTATCGTGCAAGCACGAACAGCTTTTTGACCTTTTGACACTGGTATCATTATTATACCAAAACTGTTTTCCAAACTCAATCTTCTTCCACTGTAAAAAGAAGCCCCCGAAGAACGGAAGTTTCCGCTCTTCGGGGGTTCTCATTATTTTTTATAAAGGTGGCAGGCAACCAGATGGCCCGGAGCCACTTCCACGGTTTCCGGACGTCTGTCCAGACATTCCGGTTTACATTGCTTACAACGTGCAGCAAAGGGACAGCCTTTCGGAAGATTGATGGTACTCGGTATATCTCCCTCAAGGATGATCCGCTCTTTCTGATGACCGGGATCCGGAATCGGAACGGCAGAAAGAAGTGCCTGTGTATAAGGATGCATCGGAGACTGGTAAAGCATTTCCTTGGGAGCTGTTTCTACAACGAAGCCAAGGTACATAACAGCAATCCGGTCAGAAATCATTTCTACAACAGAAAGGTCATGAGAAATGAAAACGTAGGTCAGATCGAATTTTTCCTGCAGATGATGAAGAAGGTTCAGCACCTGTGCCTGGATGGAAACGTCCAGTGCGGAAATGGGCTCGTCAGCAATGATGAGCTTTGGTTTTACAGTCAGAGCTCGGGCGATACCGATTCTCTGTTTCTGTCCGCCTGAGAACTCATGAGGATAACGTTTTGCATGCTTGGCACTTAAACCTACAATGCCGAGAAGCTCATGAACAGTCTCCAGACGCTGCTCTTTCGTCATATCTGTATGGATCAGGAGCGGCTCTGCAATGAGGTCTTCCACGCGCATACGCGGGTTCAGGCTTCCTGCCGGATCCTGGAAGATCATCTGCACGTCTTTTCTTAACGGACGCATCTGATCCTGCGTAAGATGAGAAATGTCCTGACCTAAAAATTTGATCTCACCGCTGTCGGGAGTCAGAAGATGGTTGATCAGACGACCGGTGGTACTCTTTCCACAGCCGGACTCACCAACGATGGAGAAGGTCTCTCCTTTATATACGTCAAAGCTCACATCATTGACGGCATGAACAAACTTGTCCGGTTTTCCAAGCAGGGTTTTGCCAACCGGGAAGGTTTTTGACACATGATTTAAAGAAAGTAACGGTTCCATAAATTATCCCTCTTTTTCTATTGTTTAAGCCAGCAGCGGCATTTCTGCTGTTCGCCAACGGAACGAAGTTCCGGCTCTGTCTGATGACATTTTTCGGTGGCATATTTACATCTGGGAGCAAAACGGCAGCCTTTCGGCATAGCGGAAAGGTCAGGCACACTTCCTGGAATGCTGGGAAGGACCTTTACTCCGGAACCAAGCTTCGGCACAGAAGCGATCAGACCCTGTGTATAAGGATGGGTCGGATTGGCAAACAGAACGTCTACCGGTGCTTCCTCCACGATCTTTCCGGCGTACATAACGATGACGCGTGAGCACATCTCTGCAACTACGCCAAGGTCATGAGTGATGAGAAGGATACTCATACCTTTGTCCTGCTGGATCTTTCTCATCAGCTCCAGGATCTGCGCCTGGATGGTTACATCAAGAGCCGTTGTCGGCTCATCCGCGATCAGAAGGTCCGGTTCACAGCTCATAGCCATAGCGATCATAACACGCTGGCTCATACCACCGGAAAGCTGATGGGGATAGTTTTTCAGCACCCGCTCCGGATCAGGGATACCTACCTGTGCGAGGATATCTGCTGCTTTTTTTCTGGCATCTGCTTTGTTTAAGGATGTATGCAGGCGAATTCCTTCGATCATCTGCTTATCAATACGCATGGACGGATTCAGGCTGCTCATAGGCTCCTGGAAGATCATGCTCATCTTATCGCCGCGGATATCCAGCATTTCTTTTTTGGATACTTCCAGAAGGTTGCGGCCCTGGAAGATGATCTCTCCGTTGGTAACTTTACCCGGAGTATCCTTTAAAAGCTGCATGATGGAGAGGGAGGTAACGCTTTTTCCACAGCCGGACTCACCTACGAGACCTACGATCTCTCCTTTTTTTATTTCAAAATTCACATCATCTACCGCAGTAACGCTGCTCTTTTTGCTGGAAAAGAATTCCGTGCGGAGATGTTTCACTTCCAGTAAATTTTCCTGGGACATAATTTACTCCTTTCTGTTTCCTGTGATTATTCCTGGCTTATTTGATCTTCGGATCAAGGGTATCACGAAGGCCATCACCGAAAAGGTTGAAGGCAAGAACCGTGACAAAAATCACAAGACCTGGGAAATATACCATGTGCGGTGCTACGTTCAGGTAGCTTCGGCTCTGGGAAAGCATTGCGCCCCACTCAGGATCTGTTACATTTGCTCCAAAGCCCAGGAAGCTTAAGGAGGAAGCAGCCATGATAGCGGAACCGATTCTCATGGTGAAGTTAACGATCAGGGACTGGATGGTTCCCGGGAAAATATGTACAAACAGAAGACGTCTGTCTTTACAGCCCAGGCTCTGAGCCACTTCCACATAGAGAGAACCTTTCACAGCCAGAGTGGCACTTCGCATGATACGGGCAAAGCTCGGCACCGTGAAAACCATAACAGCGATGAACACGTTGATGATACCGGGGCCTAAGAGAGCCACGATGGCAATCGCCAGAAGGATATCCGGGAAGCTGAAAAGCACATCGGAAGCACGCATAACAAGGCTTTCGATGATACCGCCATAATAACCGGCCAGAAGTCCGAGGACCGTTCCGAGAGCGGCGCCCACAATTACGGAAGAAAGGGACACACCAAGGGTCAGACGGGTTCCTGCAAGAAGACGGCTCAGGATATCACGGCCATAATGGTCGGTTCCGAAAAGATGAGCGGAGCTGGGAGCCGCCAGCATATTGGCGTAGTCATAAGCATCCGGATCATACGGAGCCAGATACTGTCCGAAAAGAGCGATGATCACCAGAAAGACGATGACAACAAAGCCTGCTACTGCCGTTTTACGTTTCATGAATTTTTTGATAAACTCTTTGGTTTTGCTGCTTTTATCAGCAATAATATTTTCATCGATAAAATTTTCCTCAAAGGAAAATTCATTGCGTTCCTTTTCATTGGTTGTGTTTGACATGGCAATCTTCCTTTCCATTAGTCATAGCGGATCTTCGGATTGATCACACCGTAAAGCATGTCTACAATCAGATTGATGAGAACATACTGAAGAGCAAAGATCATCAGCAGTCCCTGGATCACCGGATAGTCACGGTAGGCGATGGAGTCTACCAGAAGTCGTCCAAGACCTGGGATGGAGAAAATGGTCTCTGTAATAACAGAACCGGAAAGAAGTCCTCCGATCTGCAGTCCGAGAATGGTTATGATCTGGATCAGGGAGTTACGGAAAGCGTGGGAGAACATAACCCAGAATTCTTTCTGGCCTTTGGCTCTTGCAGTACGTACATAGTCCTCACGCAGGGTTTCCAGCATGGAAGAACGGGAGTAGCGGGCCAGAACAGCCATGATACCAGTTCCCATAACCAGAGATGGAAGGATGTAGCCCCTCCAGTTTTCAAGACCTGCCGTAGGAAGAAGACCAAGACGGACAGAAAAGATTTCGATGCCCATCAGACCAAGCCAGAAACCGGGAGCAGAAAGTCCGGTAATAGCAAAGAGCATACCGAAGTGGTCAAAGCCTTTTCCACGGAAAATGGCACAAAGGACACCTATGAAGATTCCAAGGAATGGTGCCCATATCATACCTGCGACTACAAGCCGCAGAGTGAAATGCATACGAGATGCGATCATTTCTGTCACAGGGAGATTGGATTTCAGGCTGCGGCCCATATCACCGTGAAACAGATTTTTCATATAATCTACATATTGAACAAGAATCGGCTTATTCAATCCAAACTCTTCACGGATCGCTTCCACCTCTTCCACGCTGGCCTCAACTCCGGCAAGTGTTTTTGCAGGATCTCCGGGGATCAGATGGATGAACATGAAGACAAAGATTGAAATGACGAACATCAGCGGAATGGTTGCAAGCAACCTTCTGATAAAATAGCGATTCATACATACCTCCGTCAGGATGGACTGTGGATTTTGCAGACAGTACCATCATTGAAATGTGACTTTTCGTGCATATAAAAAGGGAGTGCTGCAACACTCCCTTTTTTTAATTTAGGTTATTCAGGTTCAGTGATTCATGCTGATGGTTCGGAATACAAGCTCACCGGCAGGTTTATACTGCATACCTGTTACATAACTCTTATGAGCAGTCAGGGTGTTGTTGTTTCCGAGGAAAATCCAGGGGCATTCCTCCCAGGCAATCGCCTGAGCTTTTGCATAAGCTTCTGCGATTTCTTCGGTGTCAGTCATTTTCAGAGCATCGTCCAGAAGATTATTGAACTCTTCGTTGTTCCAGAATGCGGTGTTATAGCCGTTTGGCGGGAATTTGTCGCCATGAAGGATATTTCTCATGGAACCGTCTGCTTCGTAGGAACCGGAACCCCAGTTTACATACCACATCTGAACGGTGGTATCCTCAAGAGGAGCGCTGGTCAGTTCTGCATTTGCAGTGGACTCGTTCGCAAGAAGCTCAACGTTTACATTGATCTGAGAGAGCTGCTGTTTTACAAACTCGGCACCTTTCATCTCAATGGTGGTATTATCTACGATGATCTGTACATCAAAACCATCTTCGAAACCAGCTTCTTTCATCAGCTCTTTTGCTTTGTCCAGATCCGGTGTGTACGGAGTCTGCGGAGCATAATACATGATATTCTGAGAGAAGATGGAGGTCGGCTCTACTGCATAGCCATTGAATACAACCTGTGCGTAAGCCTTGCTGTCAAATGCGTAGTTCAGAGCCTGACGAACTCTCTTGTCGGCGAAAGGTTTTCTGCCGTCCGGAAGCTCCATCTGAGTATTCAGGGTGACATAACGGTAGGTGATACCCGGGAAGTTCTCAACTACGATCGTCGGATCATCTTCGATTCTGGCAACATCGATAGCCGGAACCGGATCAATGATATCTGCCTCGCCAGTCTGCAGCATGGCGATACGGGAACCATCCTCAGGAACAACGGTGAAGGTCAGGGTATCAACGCCCGGTCCCTCCTGCCAGTAATCATCGTTGCGAACCAGTTTGGTGTAACCACCGTCTACACGGTCGGAAAGTTTGAACGGGCCGGTACCTGCGGAATTCTTTGCCAGGTAATCTTTGCCCTGCTCCATTGCTTTGGGGCTGACCATGCGAACCTGTGTGATCTTATTGACGAACGTATTATTTGCTTCTTTTAACTTGATGGTAACCTGATATTCACTGTCAGCGGTTACGCTTTCCCAGTTGTTGATGCTTCTCTTCAGGGTCAGGCTGTCGTCGTCGAGGCCGCGCTGATATACAGCGACAACAGCATCTGCATTGAAGGGCTCGCCATCATGGAATTTGATGCCTTCGTTCAGTACGAAGGTGTAACTCAGACCATCCTCGGAAACGCTCCATTCTTTTGCCAGCAGCGGAACGACCTCAGATTTCTCATTGAAGGTCAGGAGAGTCTCGTACATAGCGTTGGTGATCGTGTTGGAATAACCATTACTGGAGACATGCGGATCCAGATGAGTGGCGTCAGCCTGAAGTGCAACAACAAGGTCATTATCAGGAGATTTTACTTCTTCAGCAGCAAGGGCACCGGTGGAAAGGCTGAATGCCAGAGCACCAGTAAGCATAAGAGATACTAACTTTTTCATATTTATATCCTTTCTTTGTGGTTGATAGTGACTCATTTTTACGCGCGCGAATCATCATGGGAATATTCTAAATGATTTATAAAAAATACACAAGAGGAAAATAGAAAATAATTCAAAATCGTATAATACTAACAAAAATAAACCCACTAATTTTGTTTAAAACAGACAAAGAATTAATGATTTTTCAAAAAATCAGCTGTGAAAATGCACCAAAGTGCCGCATTAAAGTGCTGACGACAAAGTGTAAAAAAGACTGTATTTTACAGGAACCTTATGCTAAAATCCCCCAGAATCATTCTTTTTTCTTCAAAACGCTTGAAACAAACATATGTTCGTGCTATACTATTCAGACGGAACTGTCTTCAGACATTCATCATTTTTTATATAGAAACGAGGATTTTTACTTATGAATAAAAAAGAAGTCGCTGAGATTAAAAAGCAGTTTACACCGGACCGCTGTGCCATCACACGGATCTGCGGCTGTTATGTAAACTCTGAGAAAGAAAAACAGCTGGAAATGAAAGAAGCATTTCTTTCTCTCTCTGATGAAGAAATGTTCAAATATTTTGATATTTTCCGCAAGACTCTTTCCGGAACTATCGGAAAGAATCTTCTGAATATGGAATTTCCGCTTCAGCAGGAACTGGAGGGCGGCACTCAGGAATTTCTTCTGAAGCTCCGCGATTCCGGCCTGAAAGATGAGGAACTTATCACCCAGTTCTATGACCGTGTGATCTCTTCTTATGATTTCGGTGAGAATTATCTGATCCTTCTCATTCATGCCGCTTATGATATTCCAGGCAAAACCAGGGACGGTCTGGATATGGACGATGCTTCTACTGACGTTTACCAGTATGTCCTCTGCAGCATCTGTCCTGTGAAGCTTTCCAAAGCAGCGCTCTGCTACAATGCCAGAAACAATGCGATCGAAGAGCGGATCCGTGACTGGATCGTGGATATGCCTTCCCTGGGCTTCCTTTTCCCTGCCTTTAATGACAGGAACACGGACCTGCACAGCCTTCTTTACTATTCCAAAAATGCAGAAGATCTCCAGGAAACCCTGATCAATGAGATCCTTGGCTGTGTGCCCCCTCTTTCTGCCGGAAGTCAGAAAGATACCTTTAATACCATGATCCAGGAGACCTTAGGTCCGGACTGCGACTATGAAGCGGTAAAAACCATTCATGAAAAAATTACGGAAATGGTAGATGAGCATGCCGACGAGCCGGAGCCGCTCAGGCTGGACAAATATGAAGTGAAAAAGCTTCTTCAGGAGGGCGGTGCCACCAAGGAAGATCTGGAGGATTTTGATGAGCGCTACGACGATTCCGTCGGAGAAAATTCTTCCTTCCTGGCCTCTAATATCACCAGCGCCAGAAAGTTTGAGATCAAGACTCCCGACGTCGTGATTCAGGTCAATCCGGAGCGCACCGATCTGGTAGAAACCCAGATTATCGACGGTAAGACCTATCTGATGATCGAAGTCACGGATTCTGTGGAAGTAAATGGGCTCAGTGTCCGTCCAATCTCTCATGACAGAAAAAAAGAACCGGAGGACTCGTTTGAATAAAGACTCCGGCTCTGCCATCTCGATACTGTCTGATAAGAACCTGCCCAAACGTGGGAGTTGAAAGCTCCCACTGACAGATCGCGAAGCGACTGCGTTCATGAGCAAGTAGCGAAGCGGATTGCGAATGTCCGCTTTACCCTGACCCCTGCCAAACAGAAACATACTTTGTGCTATTCTTCTTTCGGGAAGCTCATCTTTGCCTTGAAGAGATCACCGTCTGCTTCGATATGAAAGCTTCCGCCCTGAAGCTCCACAAAGCTTTTTACAATTGCAAGGCCAAGACCGCTTCCTTCCGTATTTCTGGATTTATCTCCCCTCATAAACCGTTCTGTCAGCTCTTCCACATCCATAGTCAGTTCGTCTCTGGAGATATTTTTGAGAATGATTTCCACCTGATCTCCCCTGTCATAGAGATTCAGGTATGCCCTGGTTCCTGGAAGTGCATACTTGGAAACATTGATCAGAAGATTTTCCAGACAGCGGTAGGTCTTTTCTCCGTCCAGTTCCAGCATTATCTCCTCTTTCGGAACAGAAACCCGGCAGTCGATCTGTGCTTCTTTTAAACGGTCTTCCAGCTCAAAGGCTGCCTGTCTTACAAGTTCTGTCAGATTCAGCAGTTTCTTTTCTACCTTAATATTTCCACTGTTCGCCTTACTGATCTCAAAGAGGTCTTCGATCAGCTGTTTCAGACGGATGGATTTCCGATCGAGAATATCGATATATTTTCTTCTTTCCTCTTCTGTAATCTTTTCATCCTTCAGAAGGTTGATATATGTGATGATCGCCGTCAGCGGTGTTTTCAGATCATGAGAAACATTGGTGATCAGTTCAGACTTCATATTCTGGCTCTTCCGGTCTTCTTCTACCGCTTTCTGAAAACCAGCCTGTACCCGGTTCAGTTCCAGCTTCAGCGGCTCAAAAATCCCCACATTCTCTGTGATAACTGCTTCGAGATCTCCTTCTGCCAGCTTTCTGGTACTCTGGAGAAGGATCTGATAATTCGCCTTGACCACACGGCTGTACTTCTTTAAAAGAAAGAAAAGCACCACGGTATAAAGAAGAAGTGCCATGATCCCGAATTGCCCCAGAATAAAGCAGACAAACAGGATGATCGCATTCAGCCCCAGGATTTTAAAGATCATCCGGTCTGAAGGATCCGTCAGATCGATATCTTCCAGCGTTACCACGCAAAGTCTGAAAAATCCACGTATTTTTCTGTAAACCCATTTTCCAAGCCTTGTCACTGTGCCGGAAGTATTCCTCCAGAACCACCGGAAAAACCGTACCGTCCAGATGCGTTCCAGAAAATACCGCTTCGGTCCCAGCGTCACCAGCGACCGGAAGCTTAAAACTGCCACAAACCAGAAGCTGTAAAGCAGCGACCAGATGCCAAACTGGATCAGCCAGGAAATCTGATAGCTGATATTTCCCAGCATATTAGAGGAATTTCCGGAAAACAGAAAATCACTCAGAATATCCAGCATAGCCAGATACGTCCAGATTGGCGAAAGAGCCAGGAAAAAGTTGATCTCCAACGGGATTCTGCTGAATATCCCCTTTCCGATTTCCAGAGAAGGAATCAGCGGAAGCAAAAGGGCCGCCAGACCAAGGATGACCGTTACCACGATCACCAGCAGCGGAAGTCCCACTTCCTGCAGGACCGTCCTATAGCTGATATAGTTCCACTCCCCGTATTCATCCGTATAAACCAGATCATCCGTATCCTTCTGTCCGTCTGTTATCCCTGCTGTGGCTCTGTAATCGTCCATCCGTTTCATTGCTGCCTGCCGGATTCCCGGATAGCAGAACAGT
Source organism: Blautia sp. OF03-15BH (assembly GCF_003463065.1). Taxonomy (GTDB): domain Bacteria; phylum Bacillota; class Clostridia; order Lachnospirales; family Lachnospiraceae; genus Limivivens. The sequence continues at coordinate 13,043 of NZ_QSCM01000008.1, read as the reverse complement.
GTCCCTGCTGCCATAACCAGGATCAAAAGGACACAGAGCAGATTTCCAAGCCATTTATTATTGTTTTTCGATTTTGTATCCAACACCCCACACCACCTTTAAATATTTTGGATTTTTCGGATTGACCTCGATCTTCGTCCGAATGTTTCGGATATGCACCATGATCGTCTCCGTACCGATCGGTTTTTCATTCCAGATCCTCTCATAGATCTCATCCGGCGAAAAAACTCTGCCCGGATTTCTCATAAGAAGAGCCAGGATTTTGAATTCCAGAGGGGTCAGCGTCACCGGATTTCCATCCACTGTCACCTCCACGGTATCTTCATTCAGTTCCAAACCGCCCACTGCATAGAAATGCTCTCCGGATTCTTCCTTTCTCTTCCCCGCTGCCAGCTTCAGATAGCGGCTGTAGCGTCGAAGCTGCGAATGGACTCTTGCCATCAGTTCCATCGGCGCAAAGGGCTTTGTCACATAATCATCTGCCCCGATATTCAGCCCTGTCACCTTATCGATCTCCTCTGATTTTGCAGACAGCATGATCACAGGAAAATCATAATGTTCCCGTAATTTCATCGTCATGGTGATTCCATCCATGATCGGCATCATGATATCGATGATCGCCAGATGAATCTCCTCTTTTTCCAGGATTTTTAAGCCTTCCAGCCCATTCTGTGCCTTAAAAACTTCATATCCCTGATTTTTCATATAGATACCTACACCATCGAGGATCTCTTTATCATCCTCAACGATCAAAATATGGTAAGCTTCCATCGCTTTTTCTTTCTCCTTCCATTTCCTGATTATAAAGAGTTTTCCGTTATTCTTGCAAGCACTGCCATGGTGTATCTTCCTTCTCTCCCTGTCTGAAAATGATCAATGAACAGTATACATCAAAAAGAAAAAGAAGCACCGGCAGAAAATCAAAAGATTTTCAAAAGAAAACTGCTGAAAACGAATTTTTCTCTCCGTTTTCAGCAGTCTCAACTCAGGAGCGCAGCCTGTCACTTTCCACAGACAGCTCCTCCACTTCTTTTTCCTGTTCCCGGATCTTTTCAAAAATTTCCTGATTTTCCAAAAGAAATTTCTGCTGCCTTGCAAGCTCCGGAAGATAATATTTCCGTTTCAATATGATATCCTTTGTGATATAGGGCTGTACACTTCCCCTTTTTTCCGCATTGAAATGAGCCGCCCGCAAAACCAGAAGAAGAAAATCCTCCTCCGCCTCTTCTTCCACAGCTCCTGCCAGCATGACATTATCGGAGACAAAGCCCTTCGTCCAGGCTTTATAAACCGCTCCACAGTAGCTTCCTACTCTTCCGATAAGGATCGCCTGCTCTTCTTTCATTGTGGCTGTCCGTGCACTTCCCTGGACACCTGCCGCTCCGTAAACCCGGTAAGGACCATCCTTTTCCTCTTCATCCAGACGCTGTCCGCTCCAGATTTTCAAGAAAGTGTTTCCTTCCTTCTCCGGCCACTTTTCTTTTCCTGCTGCCTTCAAAAGAGCACACTCCAGAAGCCCATACTCACACTCCAGGATCTCCTTTATCACAGCTTTTCTGGTCTGGATCCCTTTCTGACAGGGGAACATACCGATCTGACCAAGTTCATTTTCATATACAGACGGAAGCTTTTCCGAAAGTCTGGATAATTGTCTTCTTAAGATCCTCTCTCTGGAGATCAAAGCTCTTGCATCTATCTTTTCCTCGCCCAGATATTCTTCTGTAGAAAGAATATACTGATGCTCGGATAAGGTCGTCCGGTTCAATACGCAGACCGGTTCACTTCTCTGATAGATTTCCGGAAGCAGCTTCCGGTTCTCCGGTTCTACCTTTCGGAGATCATAGAAACGGGTCATTCCGTCTCCCTTTTCCTTTGCGAAGATAAAAATTCCCGTACGAACCTCCGCATAAGGAAGGAACGCAGAGATGGGAAGGAGGATCACCTGTTCCACATGAAACTTCTCCACAAAGCGTTTTCTGAGCTCCACATCCTCCACTGCGGTCCTGTTCAAAAGACCTCCCGGAACCACTGCTGCACAGCGTCCATTTTCAGCCACACAATCTGCCGCCTGCGTCAGAAACTGGCTTTCCAGCCTCACCCGTCCTTTCTTTTCTCCTTTTGTATAACCGAAAGGCGGATTCATCAAAACTGCATCAAACGTTTTTTCTTCTGATTTTTTCCCTTTTTTCTTTTTCAAATGGTCTGCTGCTTTATCCGCCGGTCCGCAGACAAGAAGATTCTCTCTTCCATCAGAAGTATCTTCTGTTCCGGTCCAGTTTTCAAAAATCAGAAGCTCCTCTTCTGATTTTTTCTGCTTCATGGCTGCCGCCCGCAGAAGAAAATCCTCACTTCCTCCGCAGAGATCCAGTACCGTGCCCTCCTGAAGTGGCAGAGCCTCTGCCATAAGCCTTACAATTTCCAGCGGTGTCTGATAAACCGCCTTCGTCAGATATTCTTTCGTCAGTTCCCTTAATGCCATATCATCTACTCCGCTTCCAAAATTTCCGGCAGGAGCCGCCTCTTTGTGCGACAACTGCGTCTTATGAAGGGATTATAACACAAAACCTGTCGAAAAAGATATCTTTTTCTTTATTCGTAAATATGATCCTTCCGATAGATCAAATTGCCGCATTTTCCGTCCCCTCCACCAAATAGAGAAGCTTTCCCTATAGTATCAGCAGGAACAACGCTTTCTTCAAGCAATAAAAAGGAGGCGCCTTTACGCCTCCAATCTTTTTAGCCTTCCGGATAAAAGCACGCTGCCAAGTGCCTTTCTTCCACACGTTTCAGTTCCGGCACACTGCTCAGGCATTTCTCCCGGCATCTGGGACATCGGGATGCAAATGCGCATCCGTTCTGAACCTGAAGAGGACTCGGAGGATCTCCTTCCAATAAATGGATCTCCGCTTCCTGATTGCAGTAAACATCAAAAACAGAATTTAAAAGTGCTTTCGTATAGGGATGACAACATTTCTGCTCCAGGTGTTCACTGTCCAAAAGTTCCACAATTCTTCCCAGATACATCACTGCAATCCGCTGTGTCACACTTCGCACCAGTGCCAGATCATGTCCGATAAAAATACAGCCCATATTCTGCTCTTCGATCAGCTCCACCAAAAGCCTGGCAATCTGATTCTGTATCGACACATCCAGTGCCCCCGTTGCCTCATCACAGATCAGAAGCGCCGGCTGTATGGCAATGGCTCTGGCAATTGCCACTCTCTGCAACTGTCCGCCAGAAAGTTCATGAGGATAACGAAGTACAAATTCTTTCGGAAGTCCTACTTTCTCCAGAAGTTCTTCTGCTTCCTTCATTGCTTCCTTTTTTGAAATTCCGTCATAATTTCTTCTGGGCTCGCAAAGATATGTCCCAATTTTCATTCTTGGAGAAAATGAACTTAAAGGATCCTGGAATACCATCTGGATATTTCTTCGAAATTTCCGTTTTTCTTTTCCGTTTAGCTGAGTATAATCTTCTCCATTCAGTATCATTTTTCCTTCCGAAGCCGGAAGCGAGCCAACCAGTATTTTGGCCAGAGTGCTCTTTCCACATCCGCTTTCTCCTACAATCCCCAGAATCTCTCCCCGGGAAATAGAAAAACTCACACCGGATACGGCGCGAAGCTGCTGTTTTTTTACCGGAAACACTTTACTCACATGAAAAACTTCCAGCAATTTTTCCTTATTTTGCAAAACGTTCCCCTCCCAGCTTCGGGACTGCCTCTAGCAGCTCCTTTGTATACGATTCTTTTGGATGATAAATAATTTCCTCTCTTGTACCAAATTCTACCATTCTGCTTCTGCACATCACACCGATTTTATCAGAAAGATAAGAAGCAACTCCCATATTATGAGTCACCAGAATGATCGTCACCCCGTATTTATCCCGAAGTTCTTTCATCTGATGCACCACCTGCGCCTGAATCGTCACATCCAGTGCTGAAGTCGGTTCATCAGCCAGAAGCAGTTTCGGTTTTGCTGTCATTCCCATGGCAATTCCTACCCGTTGCTTCATTCCTCCGGACAGTTCAAAGGGATAGGAATTCAATACTCTGCCCGGGTCTGTCAGATGCATTTTTTTCAACATATCCACCGCTTTTTCTATACACCGGTGCTTTGGCTGCTTTTCATGCACCGCAATTGCTTCTTCATACTGGCTTCGGATTTTCCGGATCGGATCCAATGCTGCACCTACATCCTGAAAAATCATTGCAATTTCTTTTCCCCGGATATCCTGCATCCGCAATTCATCTGTTTTCACCAGATCCATCCCGTTAAACAGGATTTCTCCATCGATGATTTTTCCTCCTGGCGGCAATAACCCAAGAATTGCCCGGATAAGCGTCGTTTTTCCACTTCCGCTTTCCCCTACAATACTGACAATCTCCCCTTCCGAGACGGAAAGGGAGACATCAGATACTGCCGGTGTACCATTTTGATAACATATCGTACAGTTTTTAATATCCAGCATGTTCATTCTTTATTTTGCTGTCCAATCAGCTGTAATCATATAATAATCGATCGGGAATACCGTTACGTTTTCTACCGTATCGGTATTGATCAGCGTTACATTTTCGTTTGCATACAGGAAAATGGTGGGGCACTCTTCTGTCAGAACCTGCTCGGCATCTACGAAACACTGCACACGCTCCTCATAATCAAATGCCGCATCCAGACGTTCCATAACATCCTGGAATGCATCGCTGTGGAAAGCCGTATAGTTGTCCGGTCCATTGTCAGACCAGCGGTTCTTTAAATAAGACTGACCATCTGCATTGTTTACTGTCTGCCAGCCGCCGCTCATGAAATCAAACTCTCCGCTTTCACGAATTTCAGAAGTGTTCTCCATGAGCTGGATTTCCACATGAACACCGATTGCTTTCCACATATCCTGCATTGCCTGATAAACAGCGGTAGAAGCATTGGAACGAAGTGCGATGTTCAGTACCAGCTCTTCTCCGTCTTTTTCTACATAGCCATTTCCGTCCTCATCAGTATAACCGGCTTCTGCCAGATATTCCTTTGCCTTTTCCACATCATAAGTCTGGCTTTCTACTTCTTTTCCCTCATCATATCCTACACTGTCGGGGAATGCTTTTCCAAGCGCCTGTGCATAACCGGCTCCTGCAATCTGTGCGATCACGTCACGGTCGATCGCACAGGACAGTGCTTTTCTTAAGTTCACATCTGCGGTAGGACGCCCCTCTCTGCAGTTCATTTCCAGATCATTTTCTCTGGTTCCGGTTACTTTTACCATCTCAATGCTGTCATTTCCTTCCACCTGAGACAGCGTCGTAGCGCTTGGGGCAACCGCAACATCGATATCACCTGCCAGTATTGCGCTTACTTTCGTATCATCTGCCACATTCAGAACCGTGATGGTGTCTGTTCCGGGCTTACCACCCCAGTAATATTCATTGGCTGCCAGTTCATATTTTTCTTCCGTTACAAATTCCGTACATACATAAGGACCTGTACATACCGGTGCATTGTTATAGTTGCTAGTGTCAACCGTTGTATCCACGATAATACACATCGGTTCTGTCAGATAGTAAGGAAACGCACTGTACGGTTCTGTCGTCTTAAAGATCACATACTCACCATCTACTTCAATGCTGTCCAGCATCAGGTTTCCGCCACGGCTGTTCTGCTCTGCGGTACGCTCGATAGATTCCTTTACTGTTTCCGGTGTCATATCATTTCCGTTGGAAAATTTCACGCCCTGACGGATATGGAACTTATAAGTAAGATCATCTACCTGCTCCCAGGAATCAGCCAGACAGGGAACAACATCCATATTTTCATTTGCTGTCAAAAGTGTTTCTCCAATACCACAGCGCATGGTGGTCCAGCCGTTCCATCCTTCTGCCGGATCCAGTCCTTCCATCCACATAAACATAGCCACGTTCAGGTGGCTGTCGCTTTCTGCAGCAAATACAGTCGTACAACTGCCGGAAAGCATAGCGGCTGCCAGAAGTGCGGGAATACAGGATTTTAATCTTTTTTTCATTTGGTTCCTCCTTTGATTTTTCATGAAAAGTAATTTATAAGGCTATCTATTAGAAAGGCATGCACCTTGTCTACCACACATTCTCCTTGGGATTCATCAGATCCTGAATACAATCCCCCAGAAGATTGAAAATAACAACGCTGACCAGGATCACCAGGCCTGGAAAAATCAGCATCCAGGGAGCCGAATACATATAGTTCTTTCCTTCCGAAAGCATAAAGCCCCATTCAGGTGCAGGTGGCGGAGAACCAAGTCCCAGCAGAGAAAGTCCGGAAATGGTCAGAAGTTTTCCCCCGATGTCCTGAAAAATATTTACCAGCAAAGACGGCAGTACATTCGGAATGATATAATACAGCAAAATTCTTATACGTGAAGCTCCTCCCAGACGTGCCTGCTCGATATACACATTATTTTTCACACTGAGTACCAGGGATCTACTGATTCTGGCATAATAAGTCCATCCGGTCAAAGACATGGCAAGGATCATATTCGGCAAACCAATACCGATAAAGCTTACGAGAGCAATGGTAAAAATATATCCCGGAAATGCCATCAGCATATCAGAAAAACGCATCAGCACATTATCAAAAAATCCTCCGGTAAACCCCGCAATAGCCCCGATCAGAATTCCCACTGTAGAAATAATTGCCGTAACTGCAAATGCGATCAGAAGAGAGCTTTTTCCACCGTATAAAATTCTGGAAAACAGATCCCGGCCTAACTGATCCGTTCCAAACAGGTAGGTGGAGTTTGGCGGCTTTAACATATCTGCATAATGGCTTTCCAATGGATCAAATGGTGCCAGAACACTGGCGAACAATGCAAAAAACACAAAAATCAGGGTAAGCAAAACCAAAATTGCAAAACGGATCCATGCTTTTTTCATGGTCGGACTCATTTTTCTTTTCATTTCTGTGCCATCCCCCTTCGAATCCTCGGATCAATAAACGAATACGAGATGTCAACCAGAAGATTTACAATCACATAAATGAAGCCCATCCACATGGTATATCCCTGAATCAAGGAATAATCTCTGGCAGAGATCGCTGTAGTACAAACCTGTCCGATTCCGTTCCAGCTAAATACAGTCTCCACGATCATGGTTCCTCCCAGCAAGCCTCCGAAAGACATTCCGAGCATAGTCACCACTGCCAGAAGAGAATTCGGCAGCACATGACAGAAAATAATCTTCAATCTTCCGATTCCTCTGGATCTGCAGCCGGTAATATATTCTTCACTGAGCTGCTCCACCATCACTGCACGGATCCTGCGGATATAGTAGCAGCTCATTCCAACAGCAAGTGTCAGAGTCGGCATGATAACATGCTTCCAGGATGAAGAACCCGCTACCGGAAGCCAGCCACACCGGACTGCAAAGATCCAGATCATCAACATTCCAAACCAGAAGCTTGGCATAGATACTCCAATAAATGACAGAAAACGAATGATATAATCTGCGATCCTGTCTTTGTAAATTGCCGAAAGAATCCCCAGCGGAAAGGAAATCAGAATCATCGTAAGAAATGAGGTGCAGGCCAGCTTTACCGTATTCGGGAGTTTCTGTGCGATGACCTCTTTTACCGGTTTGTTATACTTTACGGAAACCCCAAAATCTCCATGAAATACAACGCCTTTGATCCAATCTGCATACTGCACAAAAAATGGCCTGCTGGTTCCATATTGTTCTTCCAGCTTTGCAATGGTTTCCGGATCGTGACTTCCTCCCATGGAAGTGATGAGTTCTTCCACCGGATCAGATGGCAGCAGGTAAGTAAGGCCGAATGTCAGAACTGAAAGTCCAAACAAAATAATCACAAGAGACACCAGTCTCTTTCGGATCATCTTAGACACGCTGCACCTCTTTCTTCTCTGCAATGATCAAAAAGCTCATAGGAAGTTCCCTTCCCTGAAATTTTACATGAATATCATCAAATCCAAGTGAGATCAGCTGCTCGAAATCCCACTGAGGTCTTCTTCTACGACTCATGGGCAGATCCTCTGCTATTCTTTCAATAATGGAAAAATCCACATGATCTACATTGTATTTACCATGAAGACTGACTTTCGTTTCCGGTTTCTTTTTCATTTCTTCCATCTGTTTTTCATGAAGTCTTGCATACTCTTCATCGTGTATGTAAAGATACATATTTCCGTCACTGATGATCAACTTTCCACCTGGACGCAGGACCCGATACATTTCCTGATAAGCGGCTGCCGGATCATCCAGATTCCACAGTACATTCCTAGACACTACTGCATCAAAACTCTCATCGGCAAACTCCAGTTTCTGTGCATCCATCTGACGAATCAGAACATCTGCTCCTTCTGCTTCAAATCGCTTCTTTGCCTGCTCTGTCATTTCTTCAGAATAATCAATAGCGGTCACCTGATGTCCCAGTTTGCTTAAAATCACCGAAAAAAAGCCGGCGCCTGTACCGTCATCCAAAACATCTGCATTTTCTTTTTCGATATTTTCGCGAAAGATCTGTTCCCATTCTTTCCTCGATTCTGTTTTCAGTTCTTCTTCAACGGCCATAGAAAACCCATTGGCACGCATGTTCCAATAATCTTTGATTTCTTCAATATGCGGCATCTCTCTCATCTCTTTTCTTTCTTTTTATTTATCTTGTAACTGTTCAGAACAAGGCAGATTTTTTTCACGCTAAATTTTTCTTTGAAATAGAAAAATCCTGTCCTGTATAGAAGTCTTTTTGTATAACAGATAGCTTCCGCTGTTTTTTCCATGACATACAAAAAGCCGGTGTATTTGCGCGTACAACAATACACCGGCAGTTCTCTGTCGTCAGATCTTCTGTACTGTGGCACGCAGTAAGTTGATACATTCAAAACCTGTATTCTGACTCAGGTATCTACGTTTTCTCCGCCTTCCCAGTTTCCCAGTGGCATTTTGAAGAAAACTCCTCCTACACAGCAACGGCATTGTACGGGATTCTCACCCGTTTCCATAAGCGATTCGCTTATATAGTTTTGAATGCTGAAATTATTTATTTTTTGCGTAACAGTTCAGTGCCTCAGCAGCATAAAAAGTCAGACCTGTTTCTGTTGCGCTAAGCGTTCTGAATCGTTACACTTCATCTCATTATAGTTTTTTGTCAAATATTTGTCAAGAAGTTTTCTGAATAAAGGCTAACCCCTTTTGTATCAAGCTGTTGGGATCAAAAAAGCATCATGGATTATGTATGGACAAATAAGAACTTAGTACGGTGAATAGAGAATAGAAATTCAAACAACAAAAAAACCCTTGATTCTCAAGGGTTCCTAAGTATGCCGGCGACCGGAATCGAACCGGTACGGGAGGTTAGTCCCGCAGGATTTTAAGTCCTGTGCGTCTGCCAGTTCCGCCACGCCGGCAATCACACTCATATATAAAAATAAATGAGTAAATGGGGCCTATAGGGCTCGAACCTATGACCCTCTGCTTGTAAGGCAGATGCTCTCCCAGCTGAGCTAAGACCCCAAATTATGAAATTTACAAGTAAGACTTGTAAACGACCCAGACGAGACTCGAACTCGTGACCTCCGCCGTGACAGGGCGGCGCTCTAACCAACTGAGCCACTGGGCCAAACATATACTATGATATTTTCCAATAGAAGTGGACCTTCGGGGACTCGAACCCGGGACCGACCGGTTATGAGCCGGTTGCTCTAACCAACTGAGCTAAAGGTCCAGAGAGCCGATGATCGGACTCGAACCGATAACCTGCTGATTACAAATCAGCTGCTCTGCCAATTGAGCCACATCGGCACGAAAACTAAATATCATAATGACTCCTACGGGAATCGAACCCGTGTTACCGCCGTGAAAGGGCGATGTCTTGACCGCTTGACCAAGGAGCCAAAAAAGTAATTAAAAAAGGAAGCTTGTTTATTGCAGGTTTCCTTTTAACTCCCCGAGTTGGGCTCGAACCAACAACCCTTCGGTTAACAGCCGAATGCTCTGCCATTGAGCTATCGAGGATTATCTAAAGGTAACTACCTTTATGGTATGTACCTTCAAAACCACACACAGAAATTTATTTCTTCCATCCGAATCTTTCCTACCCAAAACCTTTTGGTTAAGCCTTCGACCTATTAGTATCAGTCAGCTCCACACATTGCTGTGCTTCCACCTCTGACCTATCTACCTCGTCGTCTTCAAGGGGTCTTATCGCTTTCGCATGGGATATCTCATCTTGAGGGGGGCTTCACGCTTAGATGCCTTCAGCGTTTATCCCTTCCCGACTTGGCTACCCGGCTATGCTCCTGGCGGAACAACCGGTGCACCAGAGGTCAGTCCATCCCGGTCCTCTCGTACTAAGGACAGCTCCTCTCAAATATCCTGCGCCCACGCCGGATAGGGACCGAACTGTCTCACGACGTTCTGAACCCAGCTCGCGTACCGCTTTAATGGGCGAACAGCCCAACCCTTGGGACCTACTACAGCCCCAGGATGCGATGAGCCGACATCGAGGTGCCAAACCACTCCGTCGATGTGAACTCTTGGGAGTGATAAGCCTGTTATCCCCAGGGTAGCTTTTATCCGTTGAGCGATGGCATTCCCACTTAATACCACCGGATCACTAAGCCCTACTTTCGTACCTGCTCCACCCGTCGGTGTCACAGTCAAGCTCCCTTCTGCCTTTGCACTCTTCGAATGGTTTCCAACCATTCTGAGGGAACCTTTGGGCGCCTCCGATACCCTTTCGGAGGCGACCGCCCCAGTCAAACTCCCCGCCTGACATTGTCCCACCGCCGGTTTCACGGCGGCTGGTTAGAAATCCAATACCGCAAGGGTGGTATCCCAACAGCGGCTCCACATAGACTGGCGTCCATGCTTCTTAGCCTCCCACCTATCCTGTACATGCAATACCGAATCCCAGTATCAAGCTGGAGTAAAGCTCCATGGGGTCTTTCCGTCCTGGCGCGGGTAACCAGCATCTTCACTGGTACTTCAATTTCACCGGATGTATTGTCGAGACAGCGCCCAAATCATTACGCCTTTCGTGCGGGTCGGAACTTACCCGACAAGGAATTTCGCTACCTTAGGACCGTTATAGTTACGGCCGCCGTTTACTGGGGCTTAAGTTCAATGCTTCGATTGCTCTAACATCTCCCCTTAACCTTCCAGCACCGGGCAGGCGTCAGCCCATATACCTCACCTTTCGGTTTCGCATAGACCTGTGTTTTTGCTAAACAGTTGCTTGGGCCAATTCTCTGCGGCCTCTTTCGAGGCACCCTTTCTCCCGAAGTTACAGGGTCATTTTGCCGAGTTCCTTGACAATACTTCTTCCGCCGGCCTTAGGATTCTCTCCTCATCCACCTGTGTCGGTTTACGGTACGGGTACTGTATACGCAATAGCGGCTTTTCTTGACAGCTGGCTCACACACTTCCCTACTTGATTTCGGTACGCATCACGCCTTCCCGTTGGCTGGCGGTTTTTCCTACCAGTCCGGTACCTCGCTTGCACGCGGCTTTCCGTTCCGCGCCTGTGCTTTCCCTCTGTGTCCCCACAGTTCTGATATACAGCAGTACAGGAATCTCAACCTGTTGTCCATCGGCTACGCCTCTCGGCCTCGCCTTAGGTCCCGACTTACCCAGAGCAGATCAGCTTTACTCTGGAAACCTTGGATATTCGGCCTGGAGGATTCCCACCTCCATCTCGCTACTCATTCCGGCATTCTCTCTTCCATGCACTCCACAGCTCCTTACGGTACTGCTTCGTCGCGCATGCAATGCTCCTCTACCAATTCGACTTGCGTCCAATTCCTCAGCTTCGGTGTCGTGTTTCAGCCCCGGACATTTTCGGCGCAGGACCTCTCGACCAGTGAGCTATTACGCACTCTTTGAATGTATGGCTGCTTCTGAGCCAACATCCTGGTTGTCTTTGAAATCCCACATCCTTTTCCACTTAACACGCACTTTGGGACCTTAGCTGGAGGTCTGGGCTCTTTCCCTTTTGACTGCCCAACTTATCTCGTGCAGTCTGACTCCCGACAAGCATCTTGATGGCATTCGGAGTTTGATATTCTTCGGTAGACTTTGACGTCCCCTAGGAAATTCAGTGCTCTACCTCCATCAGACTCTGTCGAGGCTAGCCCTAAAGCTATTTCGAGGAGAACCAGCTATCTCCGGGTTCGATTGGAATTTCTCCCCTACCCACACCTCATCGCCACCCTTTTCAACGGATGTGCGTTCGGTCCTCCATTGCCTTTTACGGCAACTTCAACCTGGACATGGGTAGATCACCCGGTTTCGGGTCTACTCTGACTGACTATTCCGCCCTATTAAGACTTGGTTTCCCTCCGGCTCCGGACCTTGGGTCCTTAACCTTGCCAGCCAGCGTAACTCGCCGGACCGTTCTACAAAAAGTACGCGGTCCATCGTATATAGATGTTCCACAGCTTGTAAACACAGGGTTTCAGGTTCTCTTTCACTCCCCTCCCGGGGTCCTTTTCACCTTTCCTTCACAGTACTATGCGCTATCGGTCACTAAGTAGTATTTAGCCTTGGGGGGTGGTCCCCCCGACTTCCCACAAGGTTTCTCGTGTCTCGTGGTACTTTGGATCCTGCCGCCTGTGTCCGGTTTTCAGGTACGGGGCTTTCACCCTCTCTGGCCGGCTTTCCCAAAACCGTTCCCTTAACCTTTCACAATGGCTTTCACAATGGCTTGTGCAGTCCGTAACCCCAGCATGCACGCACGCTGGTTTAGGCTCCTTCCATTTCGCTCGCCGCTACTCTGGAAATCGAGTTTTCTTTCTTTTCCTCCGGCTACTTAGATGTTTCAGTTCACCGGGTTCCCTTCCATACGTTATGGATTGGCGTATGGATAACTGAGGTTTGCTCAGCTGGGTTTCCCCATTCAGATATCTCCGGATCAATGGATATTTGCTCCTCCCCGAAGCTTTTCGCAGCTTATCACGTCTTTCATCGGCTCTTAGTGCCAAGGCATCCACCCTGCGCTCTTATTCGCTTAACCAACTTTCTCTGCCATGTAGCGTCACGGCAGTTGGTCTGGGTTTTTATCAAGTTCAT
>NZ_QSCM01000007.1:29826-169021 GCF_003463065.1 Blautia sp. OF03-15BH | reverse complement strand
TGATAAATTTACTAAGTTCTGTTCTTGGCTGCGCACGGAACATTACATGCACATGATCAGATGATAATACATCAGATATACTGAATGCGCATTATGATCTATTTTTTCCATGCAAATCAGTCCTTTCTTTAATAATTTATGTTTTTGACTGACTCTATTATATCATGGAATGTTTTGCCGAACAAGTGTTCTTTTCTATTTTTGTGCAATTCATCTCCCACCTGCAGAGGAAGGAGAATTCTTGCTATATTATGTTAAAAATAAAATTTTATCAGACTCATTATTACTATAACATGGCTATTCTCCTTTGTCACGTAGTGACTGGTCAGGACATTCAAAACAACAGGCCACAGGTCTACGCGCTACTTCGGTCTGTGCTAAACGAGTCCCACCGGGACTCAGCACCCCGCGCATTGCATTCGCTCTCGCTGCATTCGCAGTTTTTGTCCCACTTTTATTTTCGTTACAAACTATATGTTGTTTTCAAAAAAATACCGTGTGTGTTCCAGCTCCGGAGGGCTGCGTTTCACACACGGTATTTTATTTTTTACAGGTCACTAAACAGATCAGCCTTGTACACACCGTTCTCCAGCATCTTCCGGAAGCTGTCCTTTACGGCTGCAACATCTTCGTGGTAGGTCATGCCGTACCAGGTGTCATTGGTCTTCAGAACCTTTACGGACATCTTGCCTTCACTCAGCAGTTCTCCAATGAAAATCGGGATCAGATACTCTGCTTTCAGCGGATTTTCCGGTACTTCCGTCTTGAAAAACTCCTTGAAGCCCTCCTCCAGGACATCCAGGAAATCCGGTGTCAGGCCCCACATATTCATGGAAACCAGAGAATTTACATCAACATCCACGCCGTCCGCTTCTGCACCGTTTGCAGTCTTTACAATATTCTTGGTCTCCACAACCTCCGTCAGATTGTTTTCCTCATCCATCTTGCAGATGCCACGGGTCACGCCACCATTATCGGAAAGCGTATTCTTCAGCACAAAACCTGCCATACAAGACTTTCCGCCATTCACCAGATACTCATGAACCGCTTTGAAACCTTCTTTGCCATAGTAATCGTCTGCATTGATCACAATAAACGGGGTCTTGATGACCTTCTTGGCTGCAAGCACTGCCTGACCGGTTCCCCACGGCTTTGTCCGGCCTTCCGGCAGGGTTCCCGGAATATCCTTAATATCCTGGAACGCATAGTCTACGGTTACATTATGAGCGGAGCAGATGGAGGCGATCCGATCACCGATGACCTCTTTGAACTCTTGCTCGATATCCTTACGGATGATAAATACCACATGGTTGAAACCGGCCTCAACCGCATCATGGATCGAGTAGTCCATGATGATGTGATTTGACGCATCCACCGGCTCCAACTGTTTGATTCCTGTTCCAAAACGGCTACCGATACCGGCTGCCATGATAAGTAATGTTGTTTTCATTTTAGTCATCCTTTCTTTCAATGCGTTCTTCAATAAACTTTGTTACAATTTTCTCATATCCTCCCGGATCTTTTCTATAATTTTCTGCATGATCTGCCCCATGAACTATATATAACTGCTTTTCACCATTACAACTATCGTATAGTTTATAAGCCATAGATACAGGTGCCTGCATATCTTCGTCACCGTGAATGATTAAAAGAGGAATATCGGTATGTGCTAAAGCCTTACACGCATCTGCGTCTGATAAATCAAAACTCCCCCAAATCTTTGTTCCTACATTAAGCATAGTATAAAATAGATTTTTGGGTATGTATTTTGATATTTGCTTGTTTTTATTCTGCTTTATCACGTCCAATATAGATGTAAAACCACAGTCATCAATAATTCCATATACTGAATCAGGCAACTCCAAATCACTGCTCATCATCACAATTGATGCTCCCATTGAAACTCCCATAAGAAAAATAGGATTTTTATCTCCAAAGCGATTTTGTGCCCATTCTACCCAATCAAGACAATCATATTTTTCTAGCACTCCTAATGTTGAGAATTCCCCTTCACTATCTCCCTGTGCGCGTAAGTCACATAGTAGAAGATTCCAATTGTGTTTTTGTGTAATTCTATATATTGGCACGCCATCCAAATAACTGTGCCCCCACATTCCATGAAAAAACACAATTAAAGGCGCACCTTTTTCTCTTTCATAATAATGACCTATCAGTTTTGTATTATCAAATGCTTGTATCATAACAGTTTCATTTGATTGATTTTTTATTTTATATGCATCTATGAGAATTCTATATTCATCATCGTCTGCAGTACCTAAATCTGACCATGGAGTAGTTCTTCTTTCGCAGATTCGCTGAAATACCAATCGGCTTCCAAATATAACTCCGACCATGCATATAGCAAATCCAATAACAACTGTTATGAAGTATACTTTTTTTCTCTTCACTTTTGATTTCATTCCTTTTACATAACATTATTGCTTCATTTTTCGTGTTCAAATAGTTATTTTCGCACTTTGTTAACGGTACCTGACCCCCGGGAGCTCCTTTCACTTTACCTGCACAGCAAAAAGCCTGATTTTTTAAAGCAGGAAATTTATGGCAATCTCATTCTCTATAATTTCGGCATTTTTCTTGCCAATGAAGCTGCCCTTGAAAAGCAAAAACAGCAGCTTGAAATAGAACAGCAACACCAATCTCAAAATAAGTACCATTATCAGGTTGATTTTTCTTCTGCTTTAAGAATTGCA
Source organism: Blautia sp. OF03-15BH (assembly GCF_003463065.1). Lineage (GTDB taxonomy): Bacteria > Bacillota > Clostridia > Lachnospirales > Lachnospiraceae > Limivivens. Next base: position 166,310 of record NZ_QSCM01000007.1, on the reverse strand, counting down.
AGAAAATATTTTTGGCGTGATTCAAGAACAGAAAAAGATATCATTCACCTGATAATTAAATACGTTCATGCTGTAAAGGAAGAACTGCGCCAATTTTCACGCCCTTTACGCGGTATTGGTGCAGTTCATTTTGCTTTTCGATAAGCCTTTTTAACCGAATATCCTCTATGTTGCGGACTATTTTTATTCTTTTAATCCGTTTATTTCGTATACTCTTTTTTTGCTGCTTTGCCTCATAAATAGCTTTTTGGGTACTTTTGAAAAAACTCAATTACAAATCGAACGTTTTCTCGAACATCTAGCTAAATGGCATTGCCTGGGCCATACAGTTTTACAGACGTTTTCTTGCCTTCATGGTCCCGCAGTACATCAATCCGCCTAGCACTCCGCCGACTGTGTTATAGAAGATGTCTGATAGCTGGAATGTACCCAAGCGAAGCAATAATTGTAGCATCTCAATACTTACAGAAAAGATAAATGCTATTTTACCGCTTTGCCACAATATCTTCTTCCAGCCGTTTCCTATCTTTTCTTCGAACGTCCACATCACTACAGAACTAAACGGCACCATCATGATCACATTCTCGATGCACTCGGTGGTCAGCTTCTGTTCGCCATTCACAGTCTCCCAGATGCCCCAGCCACCCATGACATCGGATAAAGGATTCATCCAAAGATTGCGGTTTAACAGGGTTCGGAACAGAATAAGTGAAGTCACAAAGGCCAGGAAGAACAGTTTCCGAAAGAACACACTCTCCTTGAACTTCTGATACCATGTCACTATGGCATTCTTCCAGCCTTTGCCAGCATGTATTGGCTCATACGCATACAAGTAGAAAAACATAGCTAGGAAGGAAAGTAGAAGCGAAAACCCAAACGGCTCATACAGAGCAGTCAGGATGTTTGTGATAATCTTCCCGAGTAAATCAATCGTTTCTTTCATCGCTGTTTACAGATCACTGAACAAATCAGCCTTGTACACGCCATTCTCCAGCATCTTCTTAAAACTGTCCCTTACTGCTTCAACATCCTCATGGTAGGTCATACCATACCAGGTGTCATTGGTCTTCAGAACTTTCACAGACATCTTTCCTTTACGGCTGCAACATCCTCGTGGTAGGTCATGCCGTACCAGGTGTCATTGGTCTTCAGAACCTTCACGGACATCTTGCCTTCACTCAGCAGTTCCCCAATGAAAATCGGGATCAGATACTCTGCTTTCAGCGGATTTTCAGGTACTTCCGTCTCGAAGAACTCCTTGAAGCCCTCCTCCAGGACATCCAGGAAATCCGGTGTCAGGCCCCACATATTCAGGGAAACCAGAGAATTTACATCAACAGTCACGCCGTCCGCTTCTGCACCGTTCACAGTCTTTACAATATTCTTGGTCTCTACAATTTCAGTCAGGTTGTTTTCCTCATCCATCTTGCAGATACCACGGGTCACGCCACCATTATCGGAAAGCGTATTCTTCAGCACAAAACCTGCCATGCAGGACTTTCCGCCATTCACCAGATACTCATGAACCGCCTTGAAGCCTTCCTTACCATAATAATCATCTGCATTGATCACAATGAACGGGGTCTTGATGACCTTCTTTGCAGCAAGCACAGCCTGACCAGTTCCCCACGGCTTCGTACGACCTTCCGGCAGAGTTCCCGGAATATCCTTAATATCTTGGAAAGCATAGTCTACCGTTACATTATGAGCGGAGCAAATGGCGGTAATGCGATCACCGATCACTTCTTTGAACTCTTTCTCGATATCCTTACGGATAATAAATACCACACGGTTAAAACCTGCCTCAATTGCATCATGGATCGAGTAGTCCATAATAATATGATTTGAAGCATCCACCGGCTCCAACTGTTTGATTCCTGTTCCAAAACGGCTGCCATGATAAGTAATGTTGTGTTCATAATATCTTTTGCTCTCAGTTTTATTTATAATTTCTTTAGAAAAGCTTTAATTTTCTCTTAGATGGTCAGACCCCAATGCCTACTTTAAAACGTTATTAAGAATTAGCAACATAGAAATCCAAATACTTATGTTGCGTTTCACAATACTTTATATAGCCTGTCATTAATGTTAGGCACTCTATCCTATCCATCTTTAATCCTGACGGATGTGCCAGTTCATTTCGAGTCAGTCTTAAATATGTAGCATACACTGCTTTTGCAGCACCATCAAGTAACGGTGAAAGAGCCTTTAAGGCCGGATACTTACACTGATTTGAAGAATTTTTCTGTTTAAGAACCGCTTTTAGAATATTCTCATATTCTGCATAACATTGAGAGATTACTCTCTTATTTTGTAATGCGGTCTGATATGTAGCTTGTAAAGATGTTTCGTTTTTCAGCAAGAAAGCATCCATTTTTTCAATTAGCTTTGTTGCTAAGTATTCTCCTGCCAATCCCAGCATTATCAGTGCCGCTTCAAAGGCATCTGCATTATAGCATTTTAAGCTTTGTTCAATATAGAATTTTTCCCATTCGTCAATACTTTGTATGGAAGAAATTTTATTCATATACCCATCAGGATCATATGGAAGAATGTCTCTGTTTTCCACACACTGCAATCCATATTGGGTAACATGAAAATAAGGAAGATGATCTCCATATCCGCCAAGTGCCCCCGGCGATAAAATATTGTGATTCACCAGTATATGAACTTCTTCAGTAAACAAATCCAAATTCTCATCGGTTAAATTTGTATTACTTTCATATCGAGGACATTCCCCAGGAACTCCCCATGCCATTAGAGGAATTTCAACGACTTTCGGTATCACATTATGCTTAATGGCAATATATTCAACTGTCGTCCTTAACGCAGAAACAGTTCCTCTATAACCATACATCTCAAAGGTCATCTTCCATGGCGTATTTTCAGGATTTTTTTCTGCGAGTGCTTCAAATATTAAATTTCGCATTTCTAAGCTTGTCATTAAAATCCCCTCCAATCCTCATTTCCGATATTCTTCACATCTTCGCCAATCCATAGATCGTTGCCTGCTGCTCACCACGAAGAGGTGTGTGAAGTTTTGAGCAGCTACCGTGTGTGAATTCACACGGCTTTATTTTGTCTAACGCAAACGTTAGTTCGACAGTATTTGACTTTTTAGTTACATTTATCTTAATTCTACCTTACTGACATTGTGGTTAGACCCCACCTTCGCCTTTGACAGAACTATGAAGCGAACATCCGGCTTAATGGCATTGCCAATGCTTGGACAACATTGGGGCAGACCCCAATGTTAATTAATTTTGTTTTATTTCGCCTTAATGACACCTTTACTCCTCAAGCACATCCAAAAAGTACCTTATACATTATTTTATGCTTAGATAATACCTGCAAAATAATATCAAACAGCCACGCATATACCACTGCTATTCCTAAAGTTATAACCGTATTATAACACACTATATTATATACTAAAATATTAGTTCCCAATTTATTTGCCACTATTGTTACAACCGTACTTATTACTCCCTCAAGAAAAAAACATTGCATGACATAAATCTGTAAAGTATCTTTTCCAATCCGATTCACAAATTTTACAAACCTAAGATTCATGTATTTTACATATAATAATTGCATTATTTCTGTAAAAACAATACTTCCCACAATTCCAATAATCCACCTATAAATGTTGATTTCCATTTGAATATACGGCTTATACTCTGATGTCATAGGATTTACACCGCTGATATAATCAAAGCTCCATTCTTTGTAAAAAAGAAACAAAATTATATATACAATACCAGAACACACTAGGAACAATTTATTCAAATTAATTTCCCGTTTACCGTCAAATTTCCTTTCTGCATATAGATAACCTACTACAAAAGGTACAAATAAATTAGCTGTATGCACTCCTATTATTCCATCTATAAATAAATTACCAAGCGCAACACAAATCAAAAAGAAGTTTCTGAACACTAGTACTTTTCCATTTATTCTTTCTGCTATTTTTATAATTATTGCAACTTCGATCGTTATAATAAAAATACTCTGAAGAAACCAAATTCCATATCTAATACTTTGTAAATATTTCATTATTGATAATTCTTCGTGCAAAATAACAACTTTACGAAAATAAAGCAAGGTATTCCACACTAGAAATGGAATACCTATAGTAACTATACGCCGTATAAAAATATCTTTTAACTTTTTATTCCGTGATTTCCAAAATAAATATCCACTGATAAGCATAAACAAGGGCATGTGAAAAGAATATATTATCTTAAACATCCAGTTTTGAAATATGTTAAATGAATCTATATTACAGCCCTGAAGGCAATGTCCCCATAAAACCAGCAGGATTGCCCCCCCCCCGTAAAAAATCAATAGCCTCATTCCTCTTCTTCATTTTTCTATGATTCCTTCCGTTTAATTTTATTCAGTGCTGTTATAACTATCGGATAAAAGGTATCATCTCTTTTTACAGCCCAATAAACTAAACATGCTCCGCCGAAAAAAACTCCACCAACTAATATCTCAATAACATTTCTTTTAAATAATGAAATGTTTGTAATATGCTCAGCTACTCCTCGCACCGACGCATACATCAGCATACCTAAAATAATATATTGAAAATTTTTTCCTAGCATTTTTAATACATTCAAATACTTAAAGCACACAAAAATCTGAACAAAACATACGATTAATTCTGAAATAAGAGTTGCATATACAGCTCCTACAGCATCAAATTTTCTTATCAATGAATAGTTCAAAATCAAATTAATAAATGCCCCAACAAAAACTGATATAATATAATATTTTTCATTATCATTTGGAATCAAAATCTGGTTTACAAGAACTGTCGAAATAGCTTTGAAAAAAATTACAAATGCCAAAAAAGAAATAAGCGATACACATGGTAAAAACTCACTTCCAAAGAAAAATGGAACAAATTCCTGAGACACTGCCAGGATTCCAAAAGCAATTGCTGAACACATAAACATTACTAAAGAAATTGATTTTTGTACCACTTTCTTATATTCCATTATTTTGTTCTCAGAAATCAATGATACTATACGTGGCAATGATACTGTTCCCAATCCAGTAATAATTCCTAACGGTATATTAACTATTTTATCCGCACTGGAATAATATCCCACCTGTTCATATGTGCTCAATAAGCCTAGCATCGTTTTGTCCATTTGCTGATAAATACTCATAGCAACAACCGGAATAAATAATGCAATACAGGGTTTTATATGAATAATTATCTCATAAAAAGTAGTTCTTGTTCCTTTAACATATTTTTTCACCTGTGAAACAAGATATACATCACTCAAAATTGTTCCTATTACTAAAATAAACGCATATATCAATGTATCTTTTCGTGTTTTCACAAATATAAATATACCCAACAATGTAATTAATTTTATAATCAGGTTTCTGGTAACGGTCAATTTAACTTTTTCCAGCCCCCAGAAAAACCAATTTATATCTATGAAACAATTTATAATCCATAAAGATTCTATAAGATATAATGGTTTATTTTCCGGAATACACAAACTTACAAATAATAAATAGATGGCAACTACTACCGTTGCCATCAAACACTGTAATTTTCTTATACTAGAGAACGTATGAGCCAACTCATTTTCATTATGTTTTGTGGTCGCAATCATTTTACTGCCATAATTATTGAAACCAAGCATTGCAAAAATTGTAAAATAATTTGCGATGTTAGCAGCATATGTATACGTTCCCAATTGCTCCGCCCCCAGAACACGATTAATGTATGGTGTTGTAATTAAAGGTAATGCAGTTGCCAACACTTGATATCCCGTCTGGTAGATAAAATTCTTCTTCAGACTAGCCACAATCTGTCCCTCGCTTTATATTTACTTTCCTATTATTTGAATTCTCTTTTTCTTATTCTTATATCGTTTCACTATGTCTGAAAAATATTTTGCATTAGAATATTTATATACTTTATTTGCACCTGTTTTCTTTTTTAATTCTACTGCCTTTTCCAGCCAGAATTTAGGATAATCGATTACAAATTGCTGAACCAAGGCTCTTTCAAGCTCCAATAGCTTCTCATATTCTTCTGGATTATTATTTAAATAATTAATCTTTTCTATTGCATCTTCTGCATTAAAAACCCAGGCTTCTTTTGGAAGTACCTGTCCACAAATAATATCACTTGGCGAGAGTAATACAACTGTTCCTAATGAAATTGCTTCAATAGCTCCATTTCCTCTCGTTTGTCTTCCTCCGACTTTTAAATAATACTTTGCTTTATACATTTCAACAAGATTATTTTTTATATTCTGTTTATGAACTAAAATAGGTTCTCCTGTAGCCTTGCTTATTGGTTCAAATTGCGGAATATTTCTTACCGGTCTTTCAGTAGTTGTATTAATTTCTCCATAAATTCCAGATTTTTCTACTTCACCTAATTCATCATATAAGACTCTCTCCAAATGATCTTTATTAACAAAAGTATATGGAAAATCAATCACTCCATGTACCAGGTCATTTTCCCCGCGTATCAACTGATTTAAGCAAACATCATATCCAAAATATACTTTGTCTAACATGAAATTAGCCTCTCCGATCATATATGCCCACAATACTTGAGGATACTTTTGAACAATTTGTGTTGGTACAGAAACATTTATCGAAATGACTGCATCATATTTTTCCCAATTAATATCACTACATTTAACAGCATAATATCCATTTGGTTTATCACTACCTGGCTCATGAAAATCCATTCCCTTAACAGCCTTAACTGTCTGCGTTTTCAATTTTCGAAACTCTTTAACCATTTTAGGCATAACCTTTTCCCATATATGGCATTCTGAAGTATTTTCTTCTTCTACAATATAAAAATCACAATCATATTCATCAAATAAACTAATCGGACCAACACGTCCTGCCGATGAATACAGTAATTCTACCGGCGACATATCTTTATTTCCAACGTAAAGATCCTGATATACATCCTGTTTTATCAATGCAATTTTCATCTTTATTTTCTCCTATTTTTCATTAGCAGGAACACCGACTGCAATTTTGTTTGCTGTAACATTTTTTAATACGACTGCATTTGCACCAATAGTAACATTATCTTCTATAGTGCATTTTCCTAATATCTTTGCCCCAGTTCCTATATACACTTGATTTTTAATAATTGGAGCACCTTCATTTTGTCCTTCTTTTGCTCCGATTGTTACATTTGACATTATCGTGCAATTTTTCCCTATTATTGCTTCACCTGTGATAACGATACCTACTGGATGTCCAACAGCAAAACCTTCATCTATTTTTGCGTTATATCCAATATCACAGCCATGTTTTTTAATATTTCTATTTTGAATTATCTTTGCTAGAATAAAAAGTTTTTTTCTGTATAACCAATTAGAAAACCTATAATCTTTTACAGCCGCTACTCCTTTTGAACTAAAACAAAGTAGAAAATAGTTCACAATCGACCACTTTCTTTTTGTGCTTCTTGCATAATCAGTTTTTATCAAGTCAAACATTTCTTAACTTCCTCATTCTATATTTTTTTCCATCAACAGCACCACTTAGCATCCAAAACAACATACTGGCCACGCCTGGTCCAAACGGGGGAAAACATTCAAAAACTGACATTATTATATAAAACAAAGAAATAACAACTACATTCTTTTCTAATAAATAGTCCTTTTCTCTATTTTGCCGCTTTCCATAAAAAGTTCTAAAATTTAGATACATTCTATTTGCTATCAGTCCAAACAAACATAAACCACCAAAAATTCCTGACTGGGCAAGAACTGCTAAATAAAAATTATCCACATAATAATCACCCACCCCAAAACAAAAATATTTCTGAAAAACATCAATTGCATCTTTCCAATATTGAGTCCGTCCACTAGAAAATGTAGCTATGTTTATTCCTGAAGCATTTGAATATTTATTTATTAGAAATGCTTGTTTTATAATATCTAAAATAAATTCTGAATTAAATATTATGCAAACCATTAGAGCTATAAGACTTAATTTTATAATTTTATTCTGTAATTTATTCCCCACTAAAATTGTATAAATCAAGCAGATTCCTAATGCAATTAACGCACTCCTGGATTGAACATATAATAAAGGTACTATTAACAATATTGTTCCTACCAGTTTTATAACTATCTTTTTTCTGTTTTCACACTGATAATTTATCCAAAATTCCAAAAAACCACAACCTAGTAATTGGCCTAAAGTATTTTTGTGTGAAGATCCTGTCATTAAATAAACTTCACTATTCATCCACGTTGTAACATTTCCATTTACCCGTGTAATAATAATGTATATAGCTAATATAAAAATCATTACTCTATATACATTTAAAGTACACCATATAAGCTCTTCCTCCCTACAACCTATAAAAAAAAATATATAATATATCATTGCTGACATTGCTACTAATTTTACAAATGTGGAAATTTCTGTGTTTCTTCCACTCAATACAACCAATATTTGCATTATGAAAAATCCACCATATGTAATTATAAAAATTTTCATATAGTCTGTAAGAATAAAACTCTTTTCTACATATATAACAAAAACAGCAGCTAACCCCCATACGATATAAGTAATTGGTGTCATGATGCTTTTATTAGCATCTGGAAACTGTGATAATAGCGCAATCATAATAACTATTCCAAAAAATATTTTTTGCTGTTTATATTTTGATACTTTATTCAACATATTTTCCTCTTATATTAATACTCTGCTATAAGCAACTGCCATATTTTCTATTGAATACTCCTCTATCATTTTCAAAGATTCTTTTCCCATCTTTTGTTTTATTCCAGGTGTTTCAAAGAAAAGAGAGAGTTTTTTATTTAAATTACGGGATATTTCATTTTCATTCTTTATATTTAAAATAAATCCATTTTTGTAATTTTCTACTAACTCCTGTCCTGCAACACATGCAGTAGTCGTAATAACTGGCAAGCCATAATTCATAGCCTCATTTATTACAAGCCCCCAAATATCTTCTCTCGTGGGCAATACAAAAAGATCTGCCGCCTTATAATACTCTGACAATTCTTCACTTTTCATAAAGTCCTTAAAATATACATGCTGCAACTTTTTTTCTGCCACAATTCTTTTATATTCCTCTGTTGGTTTCCCTCCAATCAAACACAATGCCACTTCATCCGACATTCCTTCCATTGCGTTTAAGAGCAAATCCCAACCTTTCCGATAAATGAATTGTCCAACTCCTAAAACCAAGTATTTTTCTTTTATATTTAATTTTGTCTTTAATTTTTCTTTTTCTATGTCAGTGATTATTTCTTTTATCTGATTGCTTTTTTTATACGAAGTAAAGGGATATCTGTAAATAACATTTTTCTTTGCACCATAATACTCTAAATATTTATCCGACATATCGCTTGGGCTAAAATACCCTTTTGCTCCAGAAATCAAAAATGTTTTATACCATTTTCTCAACTTTTTTTCTTTATATTTTATAATTCCACCATCAGATGACAGATAATATGGAACTCTCTTAAACTTAAAATAGATCAGTAATGCCATTTCAGTCATATAAGAATACGATGTCAAAACAATCTTGTCATAATTTCCTTTAATTTCCTTAAAAATAGTCCAATTAATTTTATTCTCTTTTATGTTTCCATCAGACAAAAATATGGCTTTAAAATTTTTTATCTCATCAAAATTATAGTTGAATTTTATTCCCTGATCCGCTGCTCCCTTTGCCTCGAAAACAACTGTTAAATCTACTCTTTTTCCTAACTCGTTATAAAAATCTATCCGATAAGGTACTGGAATATTTGTGACAAACAATATTTTCATTTAATTACTGTCCTTTCTTCCAATAAAACTCTTGCAATTTTTGGGCTTCATCAACAATTGAATATCCTGCCTTTTTTATTTGTTCCGCATTATTGATATTTCTCTTTCCTGTGGCTCTGATTATCTTCTCTACCCATTTCTTCTCATCTAAACTAATAAAATGTGTATTTGCACATATTTTTGTTTCTCTTGTTACTTGATCTGATAAGATACATTCTAACCCATTTGCCTGAGCTTCTATTGCAACAAAGCATAACCCTTCAAATCGCGACGGAAGAACAAATAAGTCAAATGCATTATAAAGTTCAAATACATTATCGACTGATCCCAAAAATACAATACTCTTCTCAACTTTTCTTTCTTTTGCAAGCTCATCGACCATTTTCATCGTATCTCCTGATCCCGCAAAGATTAAGATTGCATCCTCTCTTTCTTTTAAAACCTTTTCTAATATTGGAATTAAAAATTCTTGATTTTTCTGATAATCAAATCTCCCAACACACCCTATTACAAATTTATCCTGCCAAAAACAACTAGCTCTTATTTCTTCTCTCTTTTTTTTATTAAACTGATATTTCTTTATATCAATCGCATTATTGATAACTTGAAATTTACTTTGTTTTCCAAACAACCATTCTCCGGCTGCTTCGGAACAGGCAAATAAATCTGTAGCATATTTTAATATTTGCTTTTTAGCATACTCATTAATCCAGATTTTTATTGGATTATTTGTTAAAAAAGAAGTATTATGACTGTGTGCAATTCTTACCGGTATTCCACATTCTTTTGCAATCTTTAAAGTCCATCCGCTCATTGCATCCAAATGAGAATGCACGATAGTATAATCATCACTTTCAAATACTTTTTTCAATTCTTTCGCATATATTAATGGATGCTTACTTTTTACTGGAACATGATAAATTTTACTTCCAGCAGATTTGATTTCATCATCATAAACTCCTTTTTCATATCCATGTACTACAAAATCAATATGAACCTTTGAATGATCTATATTACGAAAGTAATTCATCATGAATGCTTCAATTCCACCGCGTTTCATAATATTACCGTTTAAATATAATACTTTAACTGGCTTCATGATTTGTTTCCTCACTGATTGCGTTGTATAATTGTAAATACTTCAATATCATTTCATCTTTTCCGTCTGCCACTAATTTCCCATCTACTACAAAGGAGTTATTAGATAATATCCACTGAAAAACACTTTTCAAATCTCCCTTTTCAAAGATAACTCCTGTTTTTTCAGAAATAGTCTCTGGACTTCCACCAGTATTATAAGTAATTACTGGTGTACCACATGCAATTGCTTCCAAGTTTGTAGTCGGAAAATTATCTTCATATGTTGGATTAAAAAATACATTTGCTCTTGTATATATGCCAACCAATTCTTGTACGTTTTGCGTCCGTTCAATTCCAACAATCGAATCTGGTAATTCTTTAATTTGTTTTTGAGTCAAACCAACTAGGACTATCTTATATTTAATCCTATCCAACATCTCCTCAAGTTTTAAAAAATCTTTTAGTCCTTTTCGCTCAGTCCATTCACTAGCTACTCCGAGAATTACATATTTCCCCTGTAAATTATATTTTTCTTCAAAGTCTGTTTTTTTAGGGTGAAAAGTATTCAAATCAATGCCGTTATAAATCACTTCCACAGGATATTCTTTTAAGAAAGATTGTTTCACTATATTTTTCAACCATTTGCATGGAGTAACTAATGTTATGTTTAAATTTGTAAATAAACTTCTTTTTTTCTTCCAATTCCAATATGAATTGTCTTTTATCAATGACGAGGGATACGTTTTCTTCTGCTCACAATCATGGCAGCCCGTCTTCCATTTTTCGCAGCCAACCATATCAAAGTATGCACAGTGACCGGTAAACGCCCAACAATCATGGAGTGTCCATACAACTTTTATATTATTATTTCTGATATAATTAAACAACAGTTCAATATTTAAATAGTAACCATGTATATTATGTAAATGAATAATATCTGGTTCTATTTGCTGCAGTTTATTTATCAATTCTCTTGTCACTTTTTTTGAAGCAAACCCTGTTTTATCAGTAATTCTCGTATAAATACCATGTAATTTCACTCCAAACTCATCCAGAATTGCTATCTCATGCTCATTTTGTGCGGCACGACCTCTTCCCCAAACCACATAAGAATCATATTGTTCTTCTAAAAGCTTATTATGAATATTCATCATAATGCTTCCTGTAGCTTTATAGGGAAATGTATTTATCTGCACAACTTTCATTTTACCGTATTTCACCGCTTCAACATCTCCTCTACAAATCTTTTCACACTGTTCTCTTTAGTCAGGTTCTTCTCAAAATCCTCTCCGTTTTTAGTTATCTTCATCCTATAATGTGTTCCTAACAGTAGACACACATTCTAACACCACATGAATTAGTATGATACCTGATTTTCAGACACACTCTCTAATCTTTCCTCTGTTTTTAAACACCATTCGCTAGTTTTAGTATTCATTTTCAACAAAGCAACAGCTTTTTTATAAACTCTGTTATCATTAAGTTCTTCATTTTCCCCTTTACAGCTTCAGAATTTCTTCTGCATACTTCTGTACACTTACATTTCTGGTCAGATTCTTTTCCAAGTTTTCCCGGCCTCTGGCTCCCATCGCCTTCAACTCACTGTTTCCGGCATTCTCGATGAACCAGCGGATGTTCTCTTCAACCTTGTCATATTCACCCGGCTCACAGCAAAGACCGCCATGTGTATCTTCAATCAGACGGCGAACCTCTGAGCCTGACTCCAGGACCCCTAAAATGGGCTTCGAAGCGGCCATTATTCCGTATGCTTTTGAAGGGCAACTCACACCTTTGATTCCTTTAGCATTCACACACCAGTGAACATCACCGGCATTCAAAGAATATATAAGGTCTGCTTTATCCTGATACGGAATAAAAGTCACATTGTCCATGTGATGCTCCTTTACATAGAGCACCAACTTGTCCAGCACAGAGCCCGCACCAACGAATACAAATACAACATCTCGACCATCGGCAGTCTTAGTACCCGTCTTGATTCTCTCCACAACTTTCATCAAATTCTCAAGGTCATAGTACAGACCGATATTGCCGGAATACATAATGACAAACTTGCCATCAAGACCGTACTTTTTCTTAAAGGCCAGAACTCTCTCGTTATTTTCATCCAGCGGATAGATTTCGTTCTCATCAATCCAGTTGTTGATCATAACGGTTTTCGGGACTTTCTTACCCTTGAAACGATTCTCTACCGTCTCCACCAAATCACGGCCGACTGTGATCACAAGGTCACTGCGCTTGCAGCTGAACTTGTCGAACCACATCATGGCATCGGTGATGAACTTACTCTTAGTGTAGCCGACAGCCAGCACCTGCTCCGGGTTAAAGTCCTGAATGTTGTAGATGTACTTGGCGTGCTTCATCCACTTGCCCCAGACGCCCAGCAAACCGCCGAGAATCGGAGGCTGAGAAATGGAGAACACATAATCCATCTTGCCGACTTTGAAGGTCGCCCCCATTGCTCCAAAGAAGTAGGAGATAATGTTTTTTACACGGCTTTTTTTGTTGGTTTTGCTGAACTCCGGTACTCGGATTCGCAGCACTTTCACGCCGTTGATTTCTTCTTCGTAATACTTCTTTGTCTTATATTTATCTTCAATCGTTCCTAAGTAACTCGGTACCACGCAAATAACGGTGATGTTAAATTTATCCAGCATACCCTCCGCCAATTCACGGAGAATCTGCCCCGTTGACGCAGTATCTGGAATATAGTAATGAGCATAAATCAGGAGATTCTTCTTATTTGACATTTCGCTATATTCCTCTCAATAAATAAAATTACAAGACCGCATCACCAACGCATCTCTGCATTCCGTTCTGCGGTCTGTTTCGTCTGTTTTTTCTTTCCGGGATGTTTACCAGATAAACTCTGCTTCCCAGACATCCACTCCGGAATCCTGGAATACGCTTTTCAGGCGTTCACGGAGCATCTCTTTCGTAACGCCTTTTTTCAAGATCACCTGGAGGAAGCCGCCTCCGCCTGCTCCGGAAATGAATTTTCCGTCAATGAGGTCTTCGCAGGAAGCAAAGATCTGATCGATACAGGTGTTGGTCGAGCCGTTGTCGAGTTTATTGGAAACTGCCCAGTGGCGGTTCAGAAGTTCTGCAAACCGGTCAATGTTTCCCTGTTCCAGCTCAAAGCGCATGGTCACGGCGAGGTATTTCATCTCTTCCAGTGCTTCACGGGACTCTTTTCTGCCGCCCATGTAGTTGCCTACCACATAGCGGAGCAGATTTCTGGCCAGACGGCGCTGGCCGGTATAGATGAGAGCGAAGCGCTCCTGCAGTTCGTTCTTTGTCGCTTCATCCAGTTCCAGATATTCTACTTTTAATTTCTGCTTCATACCCGGACGGGAGGTGATGTATTTGACGCCCGGTGTCAGACCGCCGACCTGATCCTGCCAGCCTCCGCCGGTACTCATGATCTGTTCCAGGCTTAACACCAGTTCATAGATCTCATCGTCGGACCATTTTTCTCCCAGGAATTCTCCCAGAGCCTTGACACAGGCACCGGAAAGGATGCTGCTGGTGCCAAGACCGGAGCCTTTTGGTACACCGATGACTCTTGTGGACATGTAGAAACCGCCGCCCATGTTTCTTAAGATCTCCTGAAGATCTGCTTTTCCTTCCATGGGAATGATGCCGCAGGCGATCAGGGCTGCTTTATGAAGGGCGAAGGAATCATACGGGTTATGGCAGTCCTGGATCTCTTCTACCGTTTCTGCTTTTCCGTAAGCATCAAAGTCCAGGCTGGCAAACTCGATCCGAAGCTCAGGGATCCGCCGGATCTCCACTTCGATGGGCTTTTTCCCGCGGAGCAGAATGGCCGCATTCAGGACCACACCGCCGTTTTCGTTGCAATAAGGCGGTGTATCGGTCCAGCCTCCGCCCCAGTTTACCCGTACCGGTAGAGATACTTTCACTTCATCCTTTGCGATGTGATACGTCCTGGTCTGATTGATCACACTCTGTGCAAAAATCTCTTTCTGAAGGGTATGGAAGCAGAGCTGTTCGATCTGGTCATAACGGACGCCATGGAAGCTTTTTCCCATAAATTTCATGGAACGGGAAATGTCGTAAAGGACACGGATCTTTTCCTCAAAGGACAGTTCTTTTTCTGCCAGTTCCATGAGAATATCAAACTGTTTTTCACTGATCTCATCGGTACCGAAGGTTTTCAGGGCATCTACATAGAACTCTCCCCTTCTCATCCTTCCAAGGAAACGTTCCACCAGAATCCGGTTTTCCAGATTTTCGCTCCAGGGTACCAGAACAGAAGTGTCTGCCAGGCGGAAGGATTCTTCCAGTGAATATCTTTTTTCTGCTTTCCAGCTGCGGATTTCTTCATCCGTAGCTTTTCCTTCGCTCATCCGATAGAGAAGGAGTGCCTGCCTGGAGGCTTCTTTCCAGTCTTTTGCCGCCGGGTAGAGGTTGGCTTTCCAGAGGGAATGGTCGGTACCATCCCAGAGATCAGAAAGCTCCAGCTGATTTTTTTCAAGAAGGGAACGGATGGTTCCGGCAAGGAAGCTTCCGTCTTTTTCGTAACTGTTTTTGGGATTGTCCTGTACGCCGTAGGCACGGATCAGATATTTTTCCTCTGTGGCTTCTTTCAGCTGTACGCCATGAAGCACCATCGCAGGTACTTCTATGTCGGAAAGCTCCAGCTGGGAGACGACTGCTCCTTTATGGAGGATCGTTTTTCCCCTCAGCCAGCTGTTTTCCACGTAGCAGCCTTCTTCTACTACTGTTTCTTCGCTGATCAGCGCATTATGGGCAGCGATTGGAAGACTTTTTTCGTTTTCTGTCCGGTTGGTAAATACCAGCGGTTTCCAGTCCAGATATTCATAATCCGAGATTTCTTCTGTCAGAAGGTTCAAAAGCTCCCGGGTGGTTCCAAAGTGGATAAATTCTGCCGGTGAGAGGCACAGAAGTTTCATATGGAAATGGTTCAGGGCTTCCCAGATCTTTGTCCGGCATTCTTTTAATTCTTCACAGAAGCTTCCTTCCGGCTGCTCCAGGTAGTACTGTTCCAGTGTGGAGTCTTTTGCCAGAGGATAGAGGAAATCTCCGTAAAGGCTGATACGGGAGCGTTCATTGACAAATTTTGCATATTTTTCTTCGTCCACTGCACCGTCTGTCGTGATCAGGGAGAACAGTGCATTGAGGACATCCACATCAAAGAGAACAGCCCCTGTATCCAGGTCTACATTTCCCTGTTCATTGACTGCTCCCAGTTCTTTTAAGGTCTCCACAGACTGTTTGTGCAGAAATTTTTTCACATGATCCCGTCCGTTGTTCAGGAAGACACCGTGGTCTTTTCCGACTTCTACGGGCGATTTCATGGAAATGGCGGCTGCCCCGTGGAACTGGGCATCGATCTGCAGGGGATTGAAGAGAAGAAGCACATCTCCGGAAAGGAGAAGCATGCCTTCTTTGAAACGGGAGGGAACGCCTGCCATGCTGATGAGAAATTCATCAAAGAGCGTGGATCCTCTTCCGTCCGGCAGTTCTCTGGGAACCGGTGAAAAGAGTTTGCCGCAGACAGAATACTGGGGTACCCGTTTGCTGTCTCCACCGGAATGGATGACCAGAATCCTTTTTTCATGGAAGTTTCCCTGGATATCTTCCTGCTCTGCCAGCTTCCGCAATACCTGGAGCGTTGCTCCGCCGGAGCCGATGCGTTTGCCTTCCGGATCCGGGATCACCAGATATTTCGTGCGGTTTGGTAGCACATTTTTCTCCTGACGATAGGCAATCTGGCTGCGAAAAGCTTCTGCCTGTGCCTCATTGGATGAGGTCAGGACGATGTAATCCCACTGCGGGAAGCTCGCTTTTCGGATGGAGCGCTGATAATCCTCCCAGGCATCTATGTAACTTTGTCTCAAGAAAAGATTTTTCATTTTTTTATATTGATACTGCATTTGGATCTCCCTTTTTCTTTTTATTCACTGCCTTTTCCGGTAACTACGGAAGCCACTGTCATAAACAGGATCTTGATATCCAGCAGAAAGCTCCAGCCATCGATGTATTTCAGATCCAGCTTCACGACTTCTTCAAAGTCTGTGATATCTGACCGGCCGGATACCTGCCACATGCCGGTGATCCCCGGTTTTAAGCTCAGTCTCCGTTTGTGATGCGGGGAGTACTGGGCATATTCTCCGGCTGTCGGCGGACGGGTGCCCACCAGGGACATGCTTCCTCCCAGGACGTTGAAGAACTGGGGCAGTTCGTCGATGCTGGTCTTTCGGATAAATTTACCCACTTTGGTGATGCGGGGGTCGTCTTTCATCTTGAACATGAGGCCGTTCATCTCATTGTCTTTCATGAGCTCCGCTTTGCGGGCTTCCGCATCGGTGTACATGGAGCGGAATTTATACATTTTGAAGGGGCGGCCATTCCGGCCGATCCGTTTCTGGGCAAAGATAATGGGACCCGGATCATCCAGATAGATGGCCGGAGCCACGAAGAGTCCGATCAGGATACAGAGGATGCAGCCCACCAGACCACCCACGATATCCAGACAGCGTTTGGCGAAGAGCTCGCTTTCTTTGAAGATGCGCGGAGCGAAGCGGATCACCTGCTGGTCTCCCAGCATTTCCACACGGGATTCGGTATTGTTTACAACGAAGCTGTCCAGCATGAGGAAGGAATGGATTCCCATTTCATCCAGGGTGGAAATGATCTCTCTTATGTCGGAGCGACGGCTGTCCGGAAGGGAGATAAAGGCGTTGTCTACCACTTCTCTGGTAAGGAAGGTCATCATATCAGCATCATCCGTCGGTATGTAGGTATGGCCTGCGTCATTGCGGCTGATGCGCTCGAACCGGTAAGTTCCGCGTTCAAAGATCGCAATTCCTGTCACATCGTACTGTTTTCCCATGGTCACGATCTTTCGGAGGGTTTCCAGTACATTATCTGGATTGGCAAAGACCACCGTATTTTCTTTGTGTGAGGCAATGTAGTCCTGCTCGGCACGGTGAAGAAGTTCCAGACAGAGATAAGTTAGTACAAAGTTGACGCAGAAGAAGTAATAATAAAGCAGTCTGGATGCGTTGGTGCTGATGTGCGCCAGATAGAGACCGGTGGTAAAGATCATAAACAGAAACAAATTAAACAGAAAGGCTTCTTTCAGCCTGTGCAGCTTTCCTCTGCCTTTCGCCGGTGTCGACACCGGATAAAACAGGAAAACCAGTAAAAAAGACGCAACTAAAAAGGCTGCGACGGTATAATCGCTGCCTTCATTGAACATGTTTCTCCAATTGGTTCCGAAACGCATAAGATATGCGATCAGATAGGAAACAATTATTGTAAGAATGTTCATCACAAAGAGTGTGATCCGTTTGTAGTTCATAACATTTTCCCTCTCCTTCTCCTTTTCCCCTCCCACAGGGGTTTATCGTTTTTCTGTGATCTCAAGGCCGGCTTCTACCCTTTGTGTCCTCCCAAACATGGGCAGCTCCAGCCAGGCTTTCCGCTTGTGGCGGTCGATTTTACGGATGTACGCTTCTTTGCCTTTTAAGGGGCCTGAGGTGATCCGTATGGTTTCATTTTCTATCACGCCTTCTGACATCCGGACGATCTGTTCTTCTCCGCCGAGGTTCAGAAGGAAATCCCGTTCCCGGTCCGTAAGGGGAGTGATCTCTCCGCCGGTACCAAGAAGTCTCGTCAAGCCGATGATCGTTTTCAGTTGTTCCTGAAGGGCTTCGATATCGTCACTGACGGTAAAAATATAGCCCGGAAAGAGGACTCTTTGCCGGGTGTGCCATTCTCCTTTGTATCTTTTTTTCTCCTCATAATAAGGGATAAAGCAGTCTTTCATGACCGGCGGGGAAAGCTTCTTCTGGCACTGGGTCCGAATGCTTTCTTCGGTGCCGGTGCATACCTGCACGACGTACCACATGTTTGTTCTCCTTGTCGTTTTGTTCTATCCCTTGCCTTTTTGTGTATGCGATGGTGGTGGAGCTTGAGCTCGTTCATGCAAGCATGGTGACCTCTGGAACTCCGCCAGGCTACAGCTCGATTTCGCTTCGCTTCATCTCGCTGTGTGGCTTCGCCACATAGTCCGCTATAAAAAGAGCTCGTTCATGCAAGCATGACTCGCTCTTTTTTACAGCAGACTGCCTGGCTCTGCTTAAACGCAAAAAGGAATCCACCGATGGGATTCCTTGCTGTGATGGCTTTTTGGGTAAGCTACGCCATTCTGTCCCTGTCGGCAGATTCCTTTTTCTGTATAACCTTCACATTTTCCGAACGCGGCAAGGCGACGATTCGAAAAGCCACAAATTTTCTTCTATTTTATCACATTTTATCGTTTTTTGCAACTTGCCTGGCATCATCCATGCATTTTTTTATTAACAAATCGAGAATATTTTCAGAGTTTTTCTGTAGCAGAATGCACAGTTCAGGACTCCATCTGCCTTCCCAGGAAGCCGGCTGCGCAGCGGGTCAGTGTCTTTTCGGTATCTCCCATGCGGATGCGGGTATCTTTGTTCAGGAGGACCACTGCCCCGATGGCATCGCCTTCACTCAGGATGGGACTGATGGCTTCGGAAGAGGCGAATTCATTCTCTTCTGCTGTCACGGCGATGCAGTTCTGCCGGTTCTGGCTCACCAGAAGCTGATCCCGGTTCTGGATGAGATTTTCCAGCTGACGGCTGATGGCTTTCCCGGCATATTCTTTCCGGTTGTTTCCTGCTGCTGCCACCACCTGATCCCGGTCAGTGATGCAGACGCTGTGGCCGCTGGTCATTGCCAGGGCTTCCGCATACTCTTTGGCAAAAGCGCTGAGTTCCCCGATCGGGGAGTATTTTTTCAGGATGATCTCGCCCTCGCGGTCCGTGAAGATTTCAAGAGGGTCTCCTTCTTTGATCCGCAGGGTGCGGCGGATTTCTTTGGGGATGACGACACGGCCGAGGTCATCGATTCTTCTTACGATTCCGGTAGCTTTCACATTATTTTCCTCCAATGCTCTGTTTTAGTAAAAATGCTTTGCTTTGGAGTTAGTATGTGGAAAACTACGGAAATTATTCCAGCAACAAGCTTCCGTCCTGAACAGTTACAAATTTTTCATTTTTTGAAAGAGGATTTATACTGTAAGGTAAGCGCTTAAAAATTTTAACTGACCCGGAATATCGAGGGTTCTTTTTTCGCTGGAGGTGCCAAACAGTTTTTTACAGAGAAGGTCTATCTCTTCTTTCCAGAGTAAATATCATATCCTTACCCATAAGCCTTAATCCTCAATCTGCGGAATATTGACCAACTGCTGCAGTTTCTTCTCAAGAATAGTCTTATCCGGTAACTGTAACTGATACTGGGATACCAGCATTGGTGACATCGTTCTGCTCATGGCGTATTCTACCACCTCATCATTCTTGGATGCACAAAGGAGCAAGCCAACACTCGGGTTTTCATTCTCTTTCTTTACCTGTCTGTCCAATGCTTCAAGGTAAAAATCCATCTTGGATATATACTCCGGTTTGAATTTGCCAATCTTCAATTCCATTGCTACAAGGCATTGCAAACCTCTGTGATAAAATAATAAGTCAATTCGGAAATCATCTCCTCCGACCTGAACTTTGTATTCTTCATCAATGAAAGTAAAATCTTTACCTAACTCCAATATGAAATCTTTCATATTTCTTATAAGAGCTTTTCGCAAATCATTTTCATGATATTCGTTTGGTAAATCCAAAAATTCCATAACGTAAGAATCAAGAAATGGATTCTCCCCTAACTTCTTTACCGACTCCGGTAACAACACGTCCTTAGATAGCATATATCTTTCGTAATATCCACTGTCTAATTGTCGCTCCAACTGACGTTTAGAATAATTCTCCTTAATACAAAGGCGGATATAAAATTCCCTCTCTTCATCAGTCTTACACCCCGACATTATCAGCAAGTGATTCGTCCAGCTAATTTGTGTCACCAGTGGTGTCACAATTTCATTATCCTTATAAGTTTCATAGAATTGCTTCATTCTATAAAGTCCTCTTCGAGTAAATCCCTTTATACCGGGAAACGCCTCCTGTATTTCACTTGCAATACCATCAATATATGCATCACCAAAAGTTGCCTGTTCAGCTTCCCTGCTCAAGAACTCACCAACTTTCCAATACATATTGATAAGCTCCTCGTTAACTTTCTTCAAGGCACTTTGTCGAGATTCATCTATTATCTGAATTAATCCGGCTGCTGATATCAAATCATTGCCCATAAGCACATTCCACCTTTCAAATTTGTGTCACCACTGGTGTCACAAATTCATTTTAGCCATTTTGAAAGAAAATTATAATCTTCTTCAAAACTAACCCTGTCTCAATTATAGCAAGACAGAGTTAAGCACTCAATTACTTTTTTCCAAAAGTTCCTTGGCTTTCTGCATCGATGCGTGCATGAAGTGTTTCTTTTGTACTATAAGGACTTTTTTGAGCAGATATGCTGCTTGAATGAAAAAGTAAGCGAGCAAATATGCTCAGATGTGCAATTCATCTCACCACCTGAAGAGGTGGGCGAATTCTTGCTACATTTGTTAAAATAATATATGCAAGCTATCAGTTTCAAAATACAAAAAACGAGCAGGCGTGTAACATATCCATTTACCACAATATGTTACACACCCACCCGTCATTTTACGCACCCTTTGTATGACGTAAGCACCACTATTTTCTAGCGTGCCCTGGAAGAGGGGTGCAGGGGGGAAACCAGGACTGCAAGACTCTGATGGTTTCCCCCCTGCTATATTTTATTTCTTTTTCACTTTAGGATTGATCGCAACACCACGGTTGATATCTCCCTCGAGGTTTTCACCAAATTCATAATCGTTGCCCGGCAGGATCGCGTTGAGCAGGATACCTGCGATGGCTGCAATGGCCAGTCCGGTCAGTGTTACCGGAGTGCCGAACAGATTGAAGGTCAGTCCGCTGGAAAAGCCCAGACCGCTGACAAGGATCACAGCTGCGATCACCAGGTTACGGGATTTGGTCAGGTCTACACGGTTCTCTACTACGTTACGTACACCGATCGCAGAGATCATTCCGTAAAGCATAAAGCTGACACCACCGATGATGGCAGACGGCATGGAACCGATGATATCGGCCATTTTCGGGATGAAGCTTAAGATCACTGCAAATACGGCTGCGATACGGATAACGCGCGGATCATGCACGCGGCTGAGCTCCAGCACACCGGTGTTCTCACCGTAGGTTGTGTTCGCCGGACCGCCTACCAGAGCGGAAAAGGAAGTAGCAAGACCGTCACCGATAAGCGTTCTGTGAAGACCCGGATCTGCCAGGAAGTTCTCTCCTACGGTTGCAGAGATGGCTGACATATCGCCGATGTGCTCCATCATGGTTGCCAGTGCGATCGGTGCCATGACCATGATCGCAGTCAGGTCAAATTTGCAGAGCTGGAAAGGAGGAAGTCCTACCCAGGCTGCAGAAGCAACGGCTGAGAAATCCAGGATGGCACTGCCGTCCGGATTTGTCATTCCGAGAAGATGCATCACCAGAGCCACTGCATAAGAGATCACAACACCCATAAGGATCGGAATGATCTTAAGCATTCCTTTTCCCCAGATATTGAAAACAATGATCGTGGCCAGAGCGATCAGCGCAATGAGCCAGTTCGTGGATGCATTGGTAATAGCGGAAGGTGCCAGAGAAAGACCGATGCAGATGATGATCGGACCGGTTACAACTGGCGGCAGGAAATGCATAACACGCTTTACGCCTACCAGCTTGATCACCAGAGCCAGGATCAGATACAGAAGACCGGCTACCACGATACCACCACAGGCATAGGGAAGCTTTTCTCCCATCGTCATATTTGCAAAGATGCCGGTATCCAGATTTGCAACCGTGGAAAAGCCGCCAAGGAATGCAAAGGATGAGCCCAGAAAAGCCGGTACCTTCAGTTTCGCACAGGCATGGAAAAACAGCGTTCCAAGACCTGCACAGATCAGGGTAACCTGGATGGAAAGTCCCTCACCGTTAAAATAAGTGTTGACCAGAATCGGTACCAGGATCGTTGCTCCGAACATCGCAAACATATGCTGAAGTCCGAGAAGCAGCATCCGCGGGATCCCCAGAGTCCGGGCATCTTTGATCGTTCCATTTTTTTCGTTCATAGTGTGCCTCCTCAAGATATTTTAATTTATTCTATCTTTACAAGAATACCTTTTCTGACATCATTCGTCAACGAAATTTTTATATTTTTTTAAGATTTAAGGCTTATACATAACACAGCGCCGCCTGGCGCTTCCGCCCGTTTTTCCTGTGGCGGCAGAGCAGAAATTCTTGGCTCGCTGAAATCTGCGTTATGAGCAAAAATCCATTGTCTGAGCGAAGCGAGTTCTGGATTTTTGCGAATGTTTTTAGCAGATTTTGGCAAGCCTTAGAATTTCGCCCTGCCGCAACGGAAAATCGGACGGAATGCCAGGCGGCGCGTCCTCGAAGCCATTTATTCTTTTACCAACCCTTCCACTGCATTCGTATACCTTCCGGTACACACCAGGCTCACCGTAGACTGGATAAACGCTCCGATGCTGCTGATCTTCTCCGGGGGAGCCGCATAAAAGACCTGAAAATCATTTTCTTCAAAGTATTTCACCATCTGCTCGATCCGCTCACGGGAAAGAGCGGAAAACGCCTCATCAATGAATGCCAGCCGTGCACAGCAGCTGTTCTTCGGATAACACTGCAAAAGACTGGCCGCCAGAATGATAAAATACGGCGTCTGCTTCTCACCGTTGCTGGCGGAACCCTGCTTCTTCGACAGATTGGCCACGATCTCCTGATCGCCCTGCCGGCTCACGATCTCCATATCGTAGGAAAAATACCGGCGGTAATCCGTATATTCCTGCTCATCCTCCTCGGATAAAATGATGTTCATAAACTCCTTGATGTCATGCTCCATCTCTTCATCGTCCCGTCCGGAATTCATATAAGCCTCCGCAGAACTCATATAATCCTGCAGCTTCCGGCAGATCCGGAAGAAAATAGAACGGTCCGGCCGCTCCTTCATGACAAAGCGGTACGTATCGCTTCCAAAAGGAATCTGCTTCAATTCCCGGTTGATTGCTTCCATTTCCCGCTTTGCATCCCGGACAGACTCATCGATCTCCGCTACGAAATCATTCATGAAAGCACTCTCCAGCTTCTCCGCCTGCTCACTCAGCCGCTGTCTGGCCTCTTCGATCTTCACATGAGCCAGATTCCGGTACTCTTCCCGGTAAAACGCGATATATCCCACGCCCCGCTGATTGATATCCAGCTCCGAAAGACGGCAGTACTCCAGCTGGGCGCTTTCCAGAAGTTTTTCACACTCTTTGACATCGCTCTTCGAGTTATCCACACTTCTCTGCGTAAGTACCTTGAGCGCCCCGTCTTTCTTTTTCCGGAGCTTCTCATACTCTTCCAGCATCGGTGTCTTCAATTCCAGATGGAGATCGCATTTTTCCTCATAATCCTGCTTTTTCAATGCGATCGACTCCCGGATACCGGTAAGCTCCTTGCTGTAACCCTCGATGGAGTTTCCGCATTTTCCCATTTTCAGGGAATTTTCCGTCACGGCCGCATTGGCGTCCTTCGCCTGCTCCCGGGCCGCTTCCTGCTCCTTTAAGACCGCTGTAAAATCCGGATTGTCACGGATCGCCTGAAGATCCGCTTCCAGCTTCCGCTTCGTTTTCTTACTCTTTTCCAGTGATTCCGCCGCACTGAATTCGTAATGACCGGGATCCCAGTCGATCCCGACGATCTGACGGCGGCAGTCCAGGATACGCGCAAGGGCATCCTTGTCCTTTCTCTGAAGAGTCTCTTTCCCCCGGCGTTCCTCCTTCGTCTGCTCCAGCTGAAGGCGGATCGCATCCTCTCCGAGACAGAGCTCTGTTCCGGAAAGATCCATCGGAGAGACGGCATAGCTTTTTGCCAGCATGCCATCTCTGGTGAGACCGCCCTTCGGATAATCATGAAGCTCATCCAGATCCTCACAAAGATGGATCCCGTTCAAAAGCGAATTGGCATACCGTCTGGCATAGACATTGGGGATCTTTAAAATTTCCGCAGCCGAGCCTTTTTTCACTTCGCTCTCCGGAAGCTTATCCGTGAGGACTACGTTGGCAGAATAAAGCTTCTTCTCCTTCAGGACCCGCATGGCCTTGCCGCAGTATGCGCCATCCACAATCAGATAAAAGCGCTTTCTGCCAAGGAAGGTCTCCACCGCCCTCCGCCATTCCGGATCCACCACTTCCTGTACGAGCTCTGCAAAAATAAAGACCTCCGTATCGATGCCCTGATTTTTCAGTTCCTGGCGGATCAGCTTTCTGGCACGCTCGATCTCCGGCGGGAAGACCAGACAGTTGGCTTCCAGTTTTCTGATCTTCTCCGTGATCTCCGCCATTTCTTTCTCTCTGGCCCGGATCTGATCCTGCAGGTGGATCTTCTTCTGCTCGTAAAGCGTATCCTGCTGGTCTACCTTTTCTCCGTATTTCTGAAAAACGGAAATCTTGGTCTCCGTATCCATCTCCATGCCGGAAAGCCGGCTCAACGCCTTCTGCTCTTCTGTTTCCAGCGGAAGATCTCTCCGAAGAAGAATGCCAAGCTCTGTGAGCTTCTGTTCCAGCGCCACCAGCTCTTTCAGACGCTGCTCCCAGACACGGCTTTCCACGGCGGCGGCATCGATCTGACGCTGCAGGGAATCCATGGTTTCCTTCATATCCTGAAAAACGGCGCTGTTTTCTGCGATACGAAGACGCTCCTGGGCTGTTTTCTGTGCCTCTTCCAGCTCGGTCTGACGCTTTTCCAGATCCTTCAGCTGTTCCTCCAGAACCGACTTCCGGCTCTGGACTTCCTTTTCTTCCTGCTCCAGCACCTGCAGATCCTGATAGCTGAGAAGCAGTTCCCGGATATGAAGGGTGCGTTTCTTTTTCTCATAATCCTGGCTTCGTTTCTCAATGACCTCCAGCTGGCTCTTTCCTTCGCTCAGGCGCACATACACATCCTGCAGCCGTTCGAACTGCTGACGCTGTTCCCGGAGTTCACTCAGGGATTCGATTTTTCCAGGTTCCAGTACACATTCCTGGATAAACTGGTCAATGTTATTTTCCGGATGGAAGGCCATCATTTTCAACAGCTTTCCGCGGTATTTGCTGACGCCGCAGCGAAGGCCGAGCGCACGGATCACCTGCTCTGTTCCCCGCTCTCTTCCAAGGAAGGCATTTCCTTTTAAGCGCTCCCCGCGGACGGTCAGTTCATTTTTCGGCGTGATCCAGAGCATATTTCCTTCCCGGCGGGCAAAATTGATCTGATCCAGCGTCGTTTCCGGCAGGATAAACCAGCTGCTGGCCGGTTTTGCCGTCTCATTGGGCGATTCGATGCAGACGCCCACCACCAGGGGGGCTCCGGCCACCGGGTCATCAAACTCCATTGCCACGTAGCTGATGACCTCTCCAGAACGGAGGTATCTGGCCGTGCCATTGCTCTTGGTATCGCCGCGGACATAGCCAAGCACCGTACGGTCTCTGTCCTTTGCCGCTTTGTTAAACTGGGTGTTTCCCGTGATCAGGTAGGTCACGGCATCCAGGATCGTGGATTTTCCGCTTCCGTTGATACCGGTAAAAAGAGTGGAACCTTCCAGTTTTACGGAAACATTCTGAAAACGGGACCATTGTACCAGAAGCAGTCTGGTCGCTGATTTCCTATTCATCGGTGTCTGTGTCTGCATCCTGCTCCTCCTCATCCATTTCGCTTTCTGTCTCGTTCCACCGTTCCTGCATCCGCTTTTCTGCCGTATTTACAAAGTTCTGGAATTCATCGGGATCCAGAGCAAACTGCATGGAGGGCAGAAGGCAGATCCGGCAGTCATCGTCACCGATCCTGCCCACCACCTGTAAGAGCTGATATCTGGAAAAAAGAGACAGAATGGCCGTCATCGTGCTCTTGTCAATCTGATCCTTCACCTTGTATTTTTCCAGTTCAAAGCGAAGGTCCGTCAGTGTAACTGTGATATTTTTGGAAAGGCTTCCCGCGCGGATCCGGTCCGCATACATGGCCCAGAGGCAGCAAAGCACCACGCTTTCCATCTTTTTTAGGGCTACATGATTGATCTGGAGCCGGCCGTTTTCCCCCATATCCCGGCAGTTCCGGAGCATGACCACACCGTTCTCGCGGTCCGTCAGTACATCAAAGCCGATGTAGCCCAGATAGACGGAAAAGGGCTCCGGATTTTTGGAAATAAAATAGTAGGCACGCTTACTCTCCTCGTCCCGGTCACGGACAATAAAGGTCTGTTTCAGAAGTCTTCTGCAGCTTTTCTGAAACAGATCCTTCTCAGAAGAGGTAAAGTTCTCCCAGAATTCTTCTATATTCATTCGTTGTTCTCCTCTTTTTCTATGGTAAATCGCCGGATCAGCATCTGCTGCAGTTCCATATAGCCCTCTTCCACCCGGATCTCAAAGCCATTTTCCTTACCGTAGGCCACGGCGGAAAGTGCACTGAGCAGTTCGTTTTTGCTGTCCAGTGGAAGATCATCACTGGAAAGCTCCTTCCGGCTTCCCATGACCTGTTCCACATAGGATTTCATTTTTTCCTTGGAATAGGGGTTTTCTGCCTCACGCTCCTGCGCCAGCCGTGCCCGCTCGATGTCCTCCTCTGTCATATCCTCCACTTCCACCTGGGAAGCTTTGGCGATCCGCTGGTTTTTCCGCGGATAGCGGATGGAATCCAGATCCAGGAATTCATTGCTCTCCAGATCAAACAGCGGATTCATTTCCTCCGGAAGGTCATCCTTCCAGCCCAGATCATCCATTTCCTCCGTCAGGATCCGGATGGTCTGCTCGACATTTCCCCGGATATCCCGGCTCCTGTTCCGGATAAAACGGGCTCTTCCGATCGCCAGCTGAAGGTAGACGGTGATCTTGTGCTTGATATCACGCATGATCTCATCGTAATCCTCCGTAAAAAACTGGCGGATCGTATGGAGCATATCCTGAACCTGAGCCCGGCTTTCTTCCTTGCTCCGGTTCTCCTCCAGGCTGCAGCCATCAGCCATTTTTTCCAGAAGAGCGGCATCATTCTGGATTTCTTCCAGGCGAAGACGGATATAGGAACGGTAAATATGGATGTTCTGCTGCTTGGTCAGACGGGCATATTCTTTGATAAAATCGCCCTCGCAGTACTCCAGGATATTTTCCGTCAGACTCTCCATAGTCTCTTCCTGGACCATCCGCTCGATGATCTTTTTGATAAATGTAGCCAGGCGTTTCAGAGCTTTGGAAAGAAGTTTGGCATTGCGGTAAACCGCCCTGAGACCGTTGATATAGGGATCGTCCTCCCATTGGTCCGGATCCTTCAGAATGTTATAGACATTGAAAATATAGCTGGAAAATTCCTCCCGTTCCGGTTTCATCAGCTGCTGGAGAAACTCGGAGAGAAGAACGCCCTGCTCTGTCATGATGATGTGTTTTTCATACGTGGCATCGTCAATGTCTTCTTCCAGCCAGCCCACTTCCCGCGAGCAGAAGCGGCGGATCACACCGTTGGCAAGCTCATTATAGTTTGTATTTTCCTCCGGTTCTTCTTCCAGATGCTCGATCTGGTGCTCCATCAGATAGACGGCCAGGGCATCCCGGACCTGACTTCTCGGGATCCGGTAAGTGATCTCCCGGTCATATTCGTGATAGATGAGAAGCAGGCAGTCCGCATAGATGCGGTTGCTGCTCCCGCTGGCCAGACAGTTGAAAAAGCTGCCGGGGAGCGTGTCGAATAGATTCATATATAAAAACTCCTTATCTGGGTCAAACTCACAATATCCCCCCGTTTCCATACGAAAAGGAGGGATCGTCATCTCGTGCAAGTATATCATAAGCAAAAGCTTTTCTTCAAGAAAAAAATCCCCGCCTGTTGGGGCGGGGTGTGCATCAAAGGTACTTCTTCATGGTTTCTGCGTGATGTTCTTCCTGTTTCAGCTGTTTTTCGGCAAAGCTTAAAACCACTTTATCCTCTCCGTGGTAATCATTGATGCCTTTGGTGAGCTCGGTGATCCCCATGTTGTTTCCCTGAAAGACCATTTCTGCCAGCCTGGACGTGGACGGATCCACCAGGTTTTTGGCCCGTGTCATGACTGTGCTCATCATTTTCGCCACGGGGCCGGCTTCTTTTCCCCGGGAAACATGGCGTTCTTCCAGAAGCTCTTCGCTTTTCTTCAAGGCTTCTTCATAGTCACTTTTCTGATGCTGAAGCTCTCTGGTAAAGGACGGATCCGAGGAGAGGGGGATCACCTGGTTCAGCCCGTCCAGCCCCATGTCCGCATACTCGTGAATCGTGTTTAAAAGATCGATCTCTGTTGTCATGGAACATTCCTTCTTTCCTGCAGAATATTGCAGCCTGTGAAGCTGCTGAACAGTTACAGACAAGGAAAGTATCTCCGGATCTACGTTTTTTTATTCTTTTTGATTTAAAAGCAGCTTTCTCGCCTGCCAGTCCGGCAGAAATCCGTCCATCAGCCGATGAAAACGGGCATTGTGGCTGGGTTCCAGAAGATGGCAGAGTTCGTGGACCAGAACGTATTCCACGCAGGTCTCCGGTTTTCGGGCAAGCCTTGCATTCAGCCGGATCTTCCCGGTTTCCACCGTACAGCTTCCCCAGCGGGTCTTCATCTCCCGCAGCTGCCAGCCGGTGCAGTGGACTTTCATAATGGGCTCCCAGTATTCTGCCAGGCGAAGAACGGTATGTTTCAATGCGCTGATCTCTTCCTCCGTATAAGGAAGCGGGGTTTCCGCGGACTGCTCCCGCTCTTTTATCTTTTCCCGGGCATGGCGGATCCAGCTTTCCTTGCTCCGGATGAAGCGGACCGCCTCGTCTTCCCGCATGTGCCAGGGAAGCGTTGCCAGAACACGGCCTTCCGGCGGCTGCACATAGAGGTTCAGATTTTTCACCTTCCGCCGTTCCATGGTGACAGGGATATCACCCAGCATAAATTCTTTCTGTTTCATGATCAGTCGATCACTTTGATACTCTCGATCACCGGCTGATCAGCGGCACTGACGGTTCCGTTGTTATCCTGTACCGGCGTGTCTTTGCAGATCTTGTCCACCAGTTCCATCCCTTCCGTCACGGTTCCAAAGGCAGCATACTGGCCGTCCAGGTAAGTACAGTCACTCTGGACAATGAAAAACTGGGAGCTGGCGCTGTCCATATCCTGTGAACGTGCCATGGAAAGGGTTCCTCTTACATGAGAGAGCTTGTTTTCCACACCGTTTTGTGAAAACTCACCCTTGATGGTCTTATCTGCTCCTCCGGTTCCGTTTCCTTTGGGATCTCCGCCCTGGATCATGAAGCCGTCGATGATGCGGTGGAAGGTCAGTCCGTCGTAAAAACCGCTCTCAGCCAGTTTCAGGAAATTGGCCACTGTGATCGGAGCGGCATCCCCGTCCAGCTCTGCCTTGATGGTGCCGTAATCCTTCACCTGGATCTCGATATGGTGTTTTCCTGCCGTATCGATGGTTTCTGTGCTGCCTTCTGTACTCTCCTTTTTACCGCGAACGGCAAACAGGGCGATGACCGCTGCCACCAGGACAACGATCAGGAGCAGGAGCCCTGCGATGATGCCTGTTGTTTTTTTGTTGTTCTTCATGATAATTCTCCTTTCATCAGATCTGCTTCCTGACTACCAGATATTCGTCGCCATTCCGGTAGTAAGGACAGTCATAATGGGTGTCGGAGAGAAAGCGCACCAGCTCGTCCTCATCCAGATCCATCTCACAGATGTAACACTCATAGTCTTCATCGTAAGCATAATAGGTGCAGCTTTCACAGCTGCCGGTTGTTTTCTTCTTCTGCATGTACGTTTCCTCCAATGGATGTCTTTGCAAACTGTTCCTTCATTTTTTCATGGATTTTCTGTAGTTTTGAAGGATTACAGATTGACAGTTTTCCTTTTTTCTGATATGATAATGGAAATTTCATTTCAGTTCTTTGGATTTGTCTGCTTTTACATCATCCCGTTTATTCTAGCACAGCCTATTTTATTGGGCAACGTCTCTTTTTGCTTGTTATCCCTTTTTCTTCCCGGAGGTTTTTTTATGTCCGCACGTTTCTCCAGCTGGGTCTTTCAGCCTGCTCTTTTTTTCTCTTTTTTCAAAAAATACCCTGCCGCCCGAAAGCTTCTCGCCGCCGCACTGACCGGTCTGCCCCCGGAACGGCTGTTATCTGCCGTCTGGTATCCCGGAAGCCTCTGCGAAAACGGCTTCTGCCTTCGGGTACGGACCGATTCCGGAGAGTTCTTTCTTCTGGAGATCATCCCGTTCTTTTCCCGCTCTGCTTCTTTTGCTTCTCCTCTTCCTTTTTCCTCTCCACAACCCGGTTTTCCGGAAAAATTTCTCCGTATCTTTTTTCTTTTTCAGGAACCGGATCAGAAAAATCCCTTTTTCTATGGAAATTTCACTTCTTCCGGTCCGTCCCTTTCCTGCCGCAGTCTGAATCTTTCCGCTCTCCAGCCCGTACTGCCAGCTTTTCCCAATCTCTATGCCTTTTCGCTCTTTCTTCTGGTCCGCCAGGCTTCTGAGCTTCCACTCCTGAGCCGGCATTTTCCGATTCTCGCTTCTGCCGCCCCTCTTCTGGAAGAAGTGCTTCGGGAACGGGAACTGAAAGCCTTATTCGCAAAACACCCTCTTTTTTCTCCGGAAGACTCCCGTGGCATCTCTGCGATGTGCTCCGTCAACCGGCTGCTGCTCCGTGAGAAACGCTTTGATGAGCTTCAGAAAGTCTCCGATGACCCGGAAGCATTGGAAAAATTGTTCCTGGATTTCCGCGAAAAGGGGTTTTTATAAGCCGGACAGAAAAAGGACCCGTGCCGCTTACACAGGTCCCAAGAAAAGAGAGAAAAGTATATATGAAAAAGCAATCACTGCTTTGTTGAACTCCATTATAGAGTTCAATTGTGATGAGTCTGTGTCAGAAAGAAGAACTTTTTTCAAAAAAGTCCTAAGAAAATCTAAACTTTTTCATAGTGATTCCGAAACAACGGTAACGCGGACATTCGCAATCCTCTTCGTGCTCCGCGCACTTGAAGCGGTGAAACGCTTACTCTGCGTTCAAAGCATCCAGAAAGAAGCTGCGGATCTCTTCTCCGTCTGCCATCAGGGTGCCCTGTACCATGGAGGGCTGACCGCCTCCTTTTCCCTGAAATCTGGAATTCAGCTCTTTCCCTGCTTCACGGACATCTTTTCGGGTGCTGATCAGTACATACTGGCACATGCCTTCCCGGATGGGCAGAAGGCCAAGCACAAGTTCTGCCTTCACAGCTGCTTTGTTGCACATCTCACGGAGCTCATCATTCTGGAAATTCGGCTCCAGGAAGCAGACCTTCTTTGTTCCTTCCAAAACCGCGCTGGCTTTTTCTTCTCCGACCTGGCGCTGAAAAGCAATGAGTTTTGACTTCAGAGCCGCATTTGCCTCCAGAAGCTTCCGAATCCCACTGTCCACCTGATCCGGCTTCACGGAAAGAAGATGCGTTGCCTCCTGGATCGTGGCATGCTTTTTCTCATAATCATCGATCGCGTCTTTTCCGGTCAGCATGGAGATCCGGACACCGCCTTTATAATTCTGAAGTCCCAGAAGCTTGATCAGACGGATCTCTCCGGTACGTTCCACATGGGTTCCGCAGCAGGCACAGGTATCATAAGCCCCGATCCGGACGATCCGTACCTGACCTTCGATCTCTTTTTTGCTCCTGTAATCGATGTGCTCCAGTTCTTCCCTGGTTGGATAGAAAACTTCGATCTCCAGGTTTTTCTCGATCGCTTCGTTGACCTGCCATTCAAACTCCGGCAGTTCTTCCGGAGCAATGACACCGTCCAGATCCAGTGTCACGGCATCGCTTCCCATATGGAAACCTACATTATTATATCCGTACTTTGCATGGATCAGACCGGAAAGGATGTGCTCTCCGCTGTGGTTCTGCATATTCCGAAGACGTTTATCCCAGTTCAGCCGTCCCAGGACTTCCGTTCCTTCCAAAATGGCCTTGTCTGTCACATGAAAGATCACACCGGCTTTTTCTCTGGTATCCAGAACCTTCACCGGCTCTCCGTCTTCCTTTAAACCTGGAAAAAGTTCTCCCTGATCTCCCGGCTGACCGCCGCCCTCCGGAAAGAAAGCTGTAGCATCCAGTTCTATGTGATATTTTCCTTTTTCTTCTGTGCAGGACAATACCCGCGCTTCAAAACGCTGTGTTTTTACATTTTCTTCAAAAAGTCTTCTGGTAAGCATCTGATCATCTCCCTGTTTCTGTTTGTTCTATCCTGCTCATTTTGCAACAAAAACAGGATTTATGCAAGTAAAACCGTTTTTTCATCCCTTGTGGGCAGAATGGAAAAGCCCCTGCTTCTTTCGGGAAGCAGGGGACAAAGCTTTTGTCTGTATAAAAAAGATCAATGGTGGAACAGACGGATTCCTGTAAACGCCATTACCATGTTGTATTTGTCGCAGGTTGCGATGACATCCTCATCACGGACAGATCCGCCCGGCTCTGCGATGTACTGAACACCGCTCTTATGCGCACGCTCGATGTTGTCGCTGAAGGGGAAGAATGCATCGGATCCAAGGGTAACGCCGGTCATCTGATCCAGCCATGCACGTTTCTCTTCTCTGGTGAAAACAGACGGCTTCTCTGTAAAGATACGCTCCCATGCGCCATCTGCGCAGACATCCATATACTCCTCACCGATATATACATCAATGGCGTTATCTCTCTCCGCACGTTTGATGTCCTCACGGAAAGGCAGGTTCAGAACCTTCGGGCACTGACGGAGGAACCAGTTGTCTGCCTTCTGTCCTGCCAGACGGGTACAATGTACACGGGACTGCTGACCTGCTCCTACGCCGATAGCCTGTCCGTCTTTTACGAAGCAGACGGAGTTGGACTGGGTGTATTTGAGGATGATAAGAGAAATCTTCATATCTCTCTTTGCTTCCTCACTCAGCTCTTTATTCTTTGTTACGATATTAGAGATCAGCTGATCATCGATCGCCAGCTCCTGACGGCCCTGCTCAAAGGTCACGCCGTACACCTGCTTACGCTCGATGGGATCCGGAACGTAATCCGGGTCGATCTGGATCACGTTGTAGTTTCCTTTTTTCTTCTGATGAAGGATCTCCAGAGCCTCCTCGGTATAGCCCGGAGCGATCACACCGTCAGAAACCTCTCTCTTGATAAGAAGAGCGGTATCTTTGTCACAGGTATCGGAAAGAGCAATGAAATCTCCGAAGGAAGACATACGGTCTGCGCCTCTGGCTCTTGCATAAGCACAGGCCAGCGGGGAGAAGTTTTTCCAGTCCATATCCTCTACCCAGTAGATTTTTGCCAGTGTCTCGGTAAGCGGAAGACCGACTGCCGCACCTGCCGGAGATACGTGTTTAAAGGAAGTCGCTGCCGGAAGTCCGGTTTCTTTCTTCAGACCGCTCACCAGCTGCCAGCCGTTGAACGCATCCAGGAAATTGATATAACCCGGTTTGCCGGAAAGTACCTGAATGGGAAGCTCACTTCCATCTTCCATATAAATGCGGGACGGTTTCTGATTGGGGTTGCATCCATATTTTAAAGCAAGTTCTTTCATGATCTGCTCTTCCTTTCTTATTTGTTTTTATTTACGATTCTGGTTTCATAGTTTCCGGTGGCAATGTCAATGTAACGGACAAACAGGGAAACTTTATTCTCTTCATTGAGGCTGTTCCATACAAGCTCTGTAAAAGCATCGATATCACCGGAAATGGCTACCGGTTTCGGCTCACCTTCAAAGCTCGGGAGCGGATTACCGTCGCATTTGTAGGTATGGATGAAACGGCCCTCGCCGGCCTTCGGCTTATCGTAAGCAAAGGTGAAACGCTGGCAGCAGTCCGGATCGCCGTTGTTGCTCTTTAAGATGGACATGGCAAAATCATAGTTTCCGTTCTCAATGTGCATCACACCGGAAATACGCGGGGTGTAGTTCGGTGCGTCCGGCTCGAACTCCCGGCATCTTAAGCTCTGCTCAAAGGTCAGTTCCTGATCCATTCCTTCATAAATGGTATCCGTCTGATCACCGTTTGTAACGATGGTGCGATTTCCAAGAACACGGACGGGAGCATAGATGATGAGGCTTGGGTCAGTAAGCTTGGACGGGTCGAATGCCTGTGTACGGATGCCCTTTCCTTCTTCCACAAATACACGGTTTCTGCTGTTTTCACTTCTTCCCATGATAAAGTAGGCGGTCACCGCTTTGGTTCCATCCTGGCTCCGGCCGATCACGATTCCTCTTCCGGGATAAGAATTTTCTTTCAGTTCCTTTTCCAAAGATAATAATTCCATGGTTTCGTCTCCTTTTTGTGACTTGTTCTTTTGTACCCGTATCTGTCTCGATCTGCATTTTTGCAAAATAAAACCGACACTCCGGGTTTCTTCTGCCCAGACGGTCGGCTCATCTATCCTTATACTCCCTGTGGTCAATTCCACTTCCGTCAGTCGTATAATTAAGTTAACCATAACATCCTTTCCCGGCAAAGTCAAGGGGATGAAGGAAGATTTTTTTCTTCCGCAGATATATATACAAATAAAACAGACAACCGGTGTGCTGTCAAATAACAGTTCCGCCCATTGTCTGTTTTATCTTATTTCAAAACAGTATTTTTTAAGGATTCAATATGTCAACTTCTTTATTCTACTATTACTGTAAGTATTACCGTAGCACCACCTGCATATTTTCCATCTTCTGAATCCAAAGTAGCAGTTAAAGTCGTAGTTCCTTTTTTCAGTCCGGTCAGCACAAAAGATTCCGTATCTTCTTCCTCCGACTGTCCCACATAAGAAATCACACTCTCATCATTTACTGCATATCTGATTGCTACATTTTTATAGCCATCTCTTCCCCAGGTATTTGTATATTGCGTATGGAAATATAAAGTTTTACTCTCTCCTTCTTTTACAGTGATTGTTCCTTCTGTCTGGGTATAATCTGTATTTTCATTATATGCAGTATCTTCTGCCCAGGTCAATTCTCCGACTCCCTCTTTTATTTCTACTGCAAATTTAGCAACAATTACGTTCTGACCACTATAAGAATATAGTCTGGTATTAGAATCTCCTTCCTGTCCTCCTATTCTGGCAATTCTATCATTATAATCATTTGAATCATCCTCTAACAGATTACTCCAGTTATTAAACGGAGAAGCATCACTCTTTGAATTGTTTACAGGCATATATGCTCTTTCTGAAGCCTGTGCTTTTTCTTCATATCCAGACTCTTCATTGGCTGTTCTCTGTACAAAATCTGCAGCAGTCTCAGACACCAGATACAGATAAGTAAATCCTTCCTCCTGCTCATCCATGGGAGTTCCATCCTCCGTTTTTTCTACTGACTGGGCAGCAAGTTTACCACCACTGGTATCATAGGAAACATACGAATATCCCGAATCTTTATAATTTCCAGCCATATGCGTAGACGTATATTTATCGTCCAAAAGTCTTCCGCCTACATCTCCCTCTCTCCAGATAAATTCTTCTCCTATTGCAAGATTCTGTGTACTCTTAATCATTGTATAGAATTTTTCCGGTGATTTTTCGTCCTGAATTATAACATAAATTCCATCTCCATAAGTAAAGCTATCTGTTTCATAATACACACCTGGATCATATTCCTTATCTGTTGTCGGACTATCTGAGATAATATAGGCTCCAGCATGCAGATAATCGTCTGCGTATGTTTCACTATAAATATCAGAAATATCTGCATTTTTTGTTCCTTCATCTAATCCCATATGAGCACCATACTCATTATAAATCTGTACCTCACTTCCAACTCCGTTATTCTCCGGACTATATACAGCAAATACCGGCATACTGCTGAGTGCTGCCATACCTGCTGCCATACCTACTGAGATCATCTTTTTCCAATGTTTATTTTTTCTATTTTTACTCATAGTTTTTGTCATTCCTTTCTCTTAAAAAATGATGTTGGGGGCAAAAGGTCTTTTGTGCCTACGAATTGCTCCGCTGCGAAGCAGTTCCTGCCAGTTCCAAGCTTTCTCCTACCAACTGTTTAGTCAAATTCGTTACTGCATCCTGCAAATATCCAGGCAAATAATTTTTATTTCGTCCCTGTCCACCTTCTGCTGTAATAAGATCTGTAGAATGATATCCCGTCTGTTGTCCTTCTCTTGTCCAAACGAGATTAACCCAAATTGTATCTTCTAATGGAGACTCTTCAATAGCATTCACTCCAATCTCATTAAACATTTCTCCCGGAAAGCCTACCAACGCAATTTTTCCGATCCGAAGTACCTGTAATGCTACCGGATAGTCTCCGCCATCAGAAGCAGGAATCACAGTTTCACCATACTCATAATTAATATTGGCATTTCCTGTTTCAGTATCAATATTTTTAATTGCTTCTACTGTGTCAAAATACAAAATTTTGCCAAGCCACTCCAAAATCTTCTCAGATCCCTGATTACCGGTCTCCTTCTCTCCTGTCTCAATACTTGGAGTGAAATATTCATTTCCGAAAATAGGATTTTGGTCTCCAGCAGCGCCCATCAGGAACATTGCTACTGCTCCTTCATTCTGTTTTTCCAGCGCATTGCAGACATATCCGCCAATATCACTTGAGATTCCAGTCTCTCCATCCAGTACCTGATTTGCATACATAATTACACCATGCACCGCATAATTGAAAATAAAAGCTATCGGATTCCCCGTTTCCAAGCTGGTAAATCTGATTACAGACAATTTTTTATCTGAAAATCCATCAAAATTATACCCCTGTGCCCAATAATAGGTTCCATCCGGTTTCGTATAAAGAGCATTTCTATTTACATTAATACCACTGGTTGAATAACCAATACCTACTTTCACAGGTTCCATAGATTTCAATGCCTCATCTGCCGCATCCATCAGTTGATCGTATACCAGTCGTCCCCATTTCTGTAAGTTATCTGTTTCTTCTGAATTTTCATCAAAATTTAAATAATCCATTGTAATCTCATCTGTGATTTCCGGAGTTGCATGTGCGTGAGTTGCCGTGTAAAAAATTGCATCCAAGGGTACCCCTGTATGATCACTTAATTCCTGTGCAAATAACGGTCCATAAGGTCCTTTTCCGGTTTCATTTGAAACAATCAACGCTGTTTTCTCACCATCATTGACTGCAATCACTCTCGTGTGAAGTTCATCAATAACCCCTTCCGCTGTCGTACGCCCCACTGCTGCAATGGGAAGCATTCCGTTCTCTTCTGTTGGTGTGATGTCACGTTCTGCTGCCCCTGCCATCAATGTGTATTCCACCTCTGGCTCTGGAGCTGCCATAGATGTACTCGCCATACATAGCACAGCCACCGTTAGAACACCTGCGATCCATTTGTTTTTGTTTCTCTTCATAATGTACCTCCTTTAATTTGATAAATGGTTCTTTTCTATCTGTATTTATAATAAAAAAAATGCCATCTAACTTCAATCAGACGACATTTCAACATTTTGACTTTTCTATGTTTCTTTCTACTTCACAGCTTCTTTTAACACGCTTTCCTGATAAATGTCAAAAATTTTAAAGCCAATCCTAGCAAACTCTCCCTCACAACTTTCAAGTACCGGCTCCACTCTGCCGGGATAAAGTAATTGAAGTCTGCTATAAACATTACTCAATCCAATACCATGATCCCCTTTTGGATCCCTGTCCTCTTCTGATAATTGTTCTATCAATGATTTTTGTTGCTCTCTGGAAAGGCCGTTTCCATCATCATATACCGTCAGTAACGCATCTTCCCCCTCAAGCACAGCACTATAACAAACAAATCCCTTACTTTTGCTTCCTACTCCATGCACGATTGCATTTTCCAACAGTGGCTGCAATATTACCGATGGAATTTTTAAGTCTGCCAAATCCGGATCCAGATTCTCTTCAAATATAATTCGATCCTGAAAACGTAGTTTTTGAATCTCAATATAATTTTCAGTCATCTCAAATTCCTCTTCCAATGTCACGATCCGGTTAAATTGACTTAATACAGCCCTTAAAAAACGTGCCAATAAATTAGATGCATTCTGCACCTGTGGTGCATGCTCCAGATAAGCTAACCGCGAGATCATATTCAATGTATTAAACAGAAAATGAGAATTAATCTGAGACTGAAACACTTTCAATTTGGTTTTAGCTATCATAGCTTCCGCCTGTATTGTTTTCTCACGCTCCTTTTGAAGTTGAATTTCCAGATGCTGTTTCTTTTTCAACTCATCATACTGCATACGATTTTTATTCATCATTTGATAAAATGTCTGGTATAAAAGCCCCATCTCATCTCTTCTGGATGTTGGTGCTTCTGAAATATTCCATGATTCCGTTGATATTTCACGCACTAGTTTTGTCAGACGTTCCAATGGTTCCAAAAAATAGTTAACAAAAAGCGTTACAATTCCAATTAACAACACTGTTACAACTGCCAATAATATCAGAATATGTCTCTGTTTTTCAGAAGCTACTTCGTTTTGCAAAACAATCTGGGCAGAGATGTATTCTTCTGTCTCATTAATCGAATATGGTGCAAATGTGAGAACTAATGAATACAAATGGTCTGCTTTTTCCATCCTTTCCAATGCTGCAGAATCCGACGCTTTTGCCTGTTCTTTCAACTTTGCGATATATTCTGCCTCGTCCAGATAGCATTGACAAAGCCTCCCAAGATTATTTGACTGGGGACCAATCTGTACGTTTTGCAATAAAGTAATGAATTTTGTAAGTTCTTCACTACTCTCCTTATACAGTTGAAAATAATCTTCGTTTTTATAACCCACATAATTTTTCAGATTTGTATGTGTCCTAGCAATGCTAAAATATCCCCCGTAATAATCTTCTCTCAAAGATGTAATGACTCCAACATCTTCCGCCACTCTACGTCCATTACTTGCAAAAAGCACCGCTACCATCACACCATAAGCCAACAGACAGATGGAAAACAAAACCAACTTACAGCGAGAAGAATGAAAAAACAAAACCTTATCCTTCATCTTTCTTCCTCCTCTTGCAAAACTTGCAAATATTGAGACACACTCATTCCATTCCGCTTGCGAAATACTTCACAAAAATAAGTTTTACTGGAAAATCCACAGGAAGAAGCTAATTCACCTAATGTAATACCAGGGTTTTCATGTAGCAATTTTTCCGCATACTTTAACCGGATACTTGTCAGCATATCACTGAAATTCTGCCCTTTTATCTTTTTAAAATAACGGCTAAAATAAGAAGAATCCATTCCCATACGAGCTGCAGCTTCTGAAAGAGTAATGTGTTCTGTCGGATTCTTCTTTATCCACTCCAATACGTCCTCCAATGCGCCACTATTCCTTGTTCCAAGTGCCGCTTCCAATGGCTTTATCAATTCATCCAGCCATATGTCTATTTTCTGTTTTTTCAAAAATAACTCACAAAATTTTTCCGAATAATTTTGTTCCGGCCATATATCTTCCATTGTTTCCAAAAGGACCGGAACCAATTCCCAGAATACGTTTTCCTCACTTCCCGGAAAGTTCTCTTGTATACGCTTTAAGTAACGTCTAACTTGATCCGAAGTACCGTCTCTCAGATAACGGTTCAAACGACCGCTGATTTTTTCCAGTTCTTTCCGGGTTAAAAGCTGCCATGTCCTTGCAGGCATCCGAATATTTCCAGCAAGAGTTTTTCCATCCGATGCCCGTACCACTTTGCGGCAAGCACACACAATTTCTGCATAGTTATCGCATGGTCCTTCTGCTATTGTTTCCATATGGTTACTTTCTTTCATTCCTAAATGTGCTATCACATAAATTAATGTATATAACTGCTCTGGATCCATTCTCTGTTCTGGCTGCATGATCATCAGACAATGTCCTTCATCTATATATTCTGACGAGATCAAAAAACCTCCCTTCCGTAGCATTCTGATACTTTCTTCAAAATGCTTCATCCATAGTGGCTTAAAAGCGGTAAGAGAAGTAAATTTTAAAACCCAAGTGGAAAGTTTCTGATCTTCCGGCCAGTTTACTGTCCGAAAGAAATGATCAATTTGACGAGCATCTGCAGTATCTAGCACCAATAAGGACAACGCATACTGTCTGACATCCCGTACCAACTCCTCCATATCTCTTTTTTTCTTCCGTGCTTCCTCTTTTCGCTTCCATTCTTCTATACATCGTTCCAGCGTTTCTTTTAAATTGGCAGGATCCACAGGTTTGAGAATATAATCATACACATTCAAAGTTACTGCTTTTCTTGCATATGAAAATTTTGCATAAGCTGTATGAATCAGCATTACTCCGCTAAATTGCTTTTGATACAATATCTCACACAACCTCAAACCATTCATCACGGGCATTTCAATATCAATAATCAGAATATCCGGTTCTTTCTTCTCGATCTTTTCCAGGGCTTCTCTTCCATCCTGTGCCATCCAGATGACATCTGCTTGCGGAAATGTTTCTCTGATAAACTTTTGCATCGCTTCACGTTCAATCGCCTCATCTTCTGCAATCGCAAACGCTATTTTCTTTTCCATTTTTTCTCCGTTCATCTCTATACCTATACTTTGTTAGGCAGCCATCCATGATCATCTTTTCTTCGTATCTCTTGGCACTCTTTGCACTTGAAATACTAAAGAGCTCAATTACCCT
This sequence comes from Blautia sp. OF03-15BH, assembly GCF_003463065.1. Classification (GTDB taxonomy): domain Bacteria; phylum Bacillota; class Clostridia; order Lachnospirales; family Lachnospiraceae; genus Limivivens. The sequence continues at coordinate 124,727 of NZ_QSCM01000007.1, read as the reverse complement.
CGTTTTCCCCCATAAGATTCGAATAAATCTGATAATCAATAAATACCTGTTCACATTCTTCGTTCTGCAGTTTTACAGCAGTATTCAAACTTTCATATCCCATCTGCTTCTGTTCCTGACCAACTAACACACTTACTTTTCCTTTTTCCAGTAGGTCTGCTGTTTCATCTGTATAATCAAAACCAAATACTTCTATCTGATCTGCAAATTCTACCTGACTTAAACACTGTACTACATTCTTTGTGCTTCCTTCGCTCAAAGTAAATATCACATCCGTTTTTGGATTCTGTTCTAGCGTCTTTCTTAGAAGTTCCACTTTACGGACATCGCTCTGTTCTTCCATCGGTAGCAATATCAGATTTTTCTTTCCTTCTTCTTCAAACATCTGCTCAATACCTTCCATGCGAAGTTCCATATTACTCATTCTCATATTTTCTACAGAATAAATCAACAAAGCCGTACCACTCTTATCTGTATCTTCTAGTGCCAGTCTGGCAAGTTCACTTCCCGCTTTTACATTATCAATACTCACACAGGTATTTTTCAGTTCTTCTGACACATCATTATCAATCATTACTATTTTAATACCTTTTTCTTTTGCTTCTCGTAACAGTTCATCTGTCCTCTCGTTCGCATTTCTAGAATAAGAAACAATCACTGCATCTGCCTGATACAAAATTGTCATCTCCAATGCACTATTTAAATCGATTGCAGGATAATTATTATATGCTTCTGTATAAATAATACTAAGATCTACATCTATGTCATCGGCCGCTTCCTCAATTCCTGCTACAACCTCTTTCCAGTAAATACCATTACTTTTTGCAGGCAATATGGCTGTCACTCTGTACCTCTCTGCTTTATTTTCGTTGTCACCTACACAGCATAGCATTAAAAATCCCCAAAACATTATTACTGCTGTTCCTGTCATGATCCAACACCATCGTTTCTTTTTCATTATTTTCATTTTCTCCTCTTACAAACCGGTTATATCCAAGGGCTTTTGCCCACAACTGACGCCTACGAGTTGCTCTGCTACAAAGTAGCTCCCGCAAATCTACAAAGATTAACACTTCTTAATTCTCTAAACATTTATACTTTTTATTCTTGTATTCCAATAGAATATCATGATTCAACCTTGTTATCAATTATTTTTCCGTGTGTTTTTTGTTACACGTACGATTTTATTTTCAACCACCTCCAATTCTAACTTAATTTAAACTGTGAATATCACAAGGAAGATTTTTTTCTCTCCATCTATTGACAGATTTTTTCATTGCTCTATATAATGATGATACCAGAGTCAAAAGGTCAGAAAGCCGATGCAAGCTTGCTTGCAAGAGGTTTTTTGACCTCTTGACCCGCCAAAAACATGAGTAAGTAGCCATTTTTCAAAGAAAAATGAGCGGATTACGAATGTTTTTGAGGATTGCGAGAGCAGCGTAGCTGCGCAGCAATCCGGGTATGAAATGAAGCTTGTAGTAATGCAGGGAAGTTTTTTCCCTCAAGCTTTTATCCAGGAAGGAGAAATTTAAAAAATGAAGCAATCTCAGTCAAAAAGCGGTTCCCCCTATGAATTCTATGGGAAGATCCCGCTCCGTCAGGCCATTCCTCTTGGTCTGCAGCACGTCCTTGCCATGTTTGTCGGCAACCTGACCCCGATCCTGATCATCTGTGGTGCCTGCGGTATCTCTGCCACATCCGGAGATGCAGAACTGGCAGCCCTTCAGGTCACTCTGCTCCAGAATGCCATGCTCGTTGCCGGTATCGTCACTCTGGTCCAGCTCTTTGCCATCGGTCCCGTCGGTGGAAAAGTCCCCATCATCATGGGTACCAGTTCCGGTTTTATCGGCGTTTTCCAGAGTGTGGCCAATGTCATGGGTGGTGGTATCCTTACCTATGGTGCAATCATGGGAGCCTCTCTGATCGGCGGTATTTTCGAAGGTTTCCTTGGCTTCTGCCTGAAACCCTTACGCAGATTTTTCCCGCCCCTTGTCACCGGAACCGTTGTTCTTTCCATCGGTCTTTCCCTGATCTCCGTCGGCATCCAGTCCTTCGGCGGAGGAAGCAAAGCTTCCGATTATGGTTCTCTGGAGAATCTGCTCCTCGGTCTCATCGTTCTGATCGTGATCATTGCCCTGAAGCATTTCTGCAAAGGGATCTGGAGTACTTCCGCGATCCTTTTTGCCATCATTCTCGGTTATATCCTTTCAGAAGCAATGAGTCTTTTCCTTCCCACCACCGGAGTAACTGCCGAAGGCGTGGAATACACAAAAGCCTGGGTACTGAACTGGTCCAAGGTGGCTGATGCCTCCTGGTTCGCTATTCCGAAGCTTATGCCTGTAAAACTGGTCTTTGATGCCCGTGCGATCCTTCCGATCCTGATCATGTTCGTTGTTACCGCAGTAGAGACTGTAGGTGATATCTCCGGTGTTATGGAGGGCGGACTTGGAAGAGAGGCGACGGACAAAGAACTTTCCGGCGGTGTTGCCTGCGATGGCTTTGGTTCTTCTCTGGCTGCCATTTTCGGTGTTCTTCCGAATACCTCCTTCAGCCAGAACGTTGGTCTTGTGACCATGACCAAGATTGTAAACCGTACAGCACTTGGCTTTGGCGCCGTTTTCCTGATCTTCTGTGGCCTGTTCCCGAAACTGGCTGCCCTAATCTCCATCATGCCGCAGAGTGTCCTTGGCGGTGCTGCCGTCATGATGTTTTCCTCCATCATCATCAGCGGAATCCAATTGATCACAAAGGAGCCCATGACCTCCCGTTCCATCACCATTGTTTCCGTTGCACTGGGACTTGGTTACGGTCTTGGTGCCAACAGCGCCGTGATCTCCGGTCTGCCCCAGTTTATACAGCTGATCTTCGGCGGCTCCGGCATCGTGCCTGCTGCCCTGGTAGCGATCGTGCTCAACATCATTCTTCCCAAAGAAAAAGCAGAGCAGAAATAACGTTTTAAAAACCTGAATGATTCTCATCGCAATTTTCTGTTGCATGATGGGCATTCAGGTTTTTTTATGAGGTATGAGAATGCTGATTCTGCATCTGTTCTTTTTCTATCTGCTGTATACTTTTTTCCAGCATTGGCAAATCTTCTGGCATAGTTCCTCCAATCTTTTCAATCGCAGTTCTTACTTCTTTTCCGACATTATAATGCACTGAGGTTTCAGGTTCCGCACCGACAATGTTATCTTTTCTTAATGTTTCTTCTGTTTGTGATAGGGATACATAAAATGACGAGTAGGAGTTAGTTCACGAGCCAATTATTTAATAAATGGCACAAAATGAAACGATCAAAATATCAGAGATAGCTAAATATAAGCCTGAATTGACTGCATATCGTAAAATACCGAAATAAGTAAGCAAAAATAGAGGCGTCAATTGCCTGAAAATCTTAAAAATCCAATTAGAGTCAATCAAATCGAAGTGATACATTGCCTGAAAACTAAAAAAAGCCAATTAGAGTCAACGAAATCGAAGTGATACATTGCCCGAAAACCCCAAAATTCCAAATAGAGTCAACGAAATCGAAGTGATACATTGCCTGAAAACCAAAAAAAGCCAATTAGAGTCAACGAAATCAGAGCGATACATTGCCTGAAAACTAAAAAAAGCCAATTAGAGTCAACGAAATCGAAGTGATACATTACCTGAAAACCAAAAAAAGCCAATTAGAGTCAACGAAATCGAAGTGATACATTGCCTGTTTTCTAAGGCGAGACCGCTGGGAGAAGTGCAAAGGAGGGCGGTGGACTCGCGATTTTGAGCCGCCCTCCTTTGCATATTTCCCATCACGCTTTCCCAAAAATGTCTATTAAATTCGCTGGGATAGCTTTCAGTGATATCTCTAAAAACTTGCCGTCAACCCATCCACCGTACGCCTTTGCATTTGTGAACTACTCGGCAACTAAGTGACCAGAGCATCTGAAATCTGGCGGGATACCGCCCTTTTTCAGGGTTCGTCCATGACACCAATACTGCTTACCGTTCGGCTATACAGCTACTTTTATTATTTCTGGATTTTTTAGTCCGGTTACGGACAGTTCTTTTTCCTTTCCGGATACGGAAAGATATTTCCGCAGGATATTAAATGCTCCTGCTGCATCCACAGTTAAAACAAAGGATAATTTACCCCAAGGTCACATCGAGCAGCATCATCAATACGAAGCCTATGGCAAAACCGATGGTACCGACATTGCTGTGTTCACCTTCACTGGCTTCCGGAATCAGTTCTTCGACGACTACATAAAGCATGGCTCCGGCAGCAAAGGAAAGAAACCAGGGCAGGACCGGTGTGAGAAGGTCTGAAAGCAGGATCGTAAGGAAAGCTGCAATGGGCTCCACCACACCGGAAAGCATTCCTCCTAGAAAGGCTTTTCCTCTGCTCATATCATTCTCCGCTTTCAGCGGAAGGGAAATGATGGCTCCTTCCGGGAAGTTCTGAATGGCAATACCAATGGCGAGGGCAAAAGCCGCAGCCGTGGTGATATGCGCATTTTCTGCCAGCATGCCGGCAAAAACCACACCAACCGCCATACCTTCCGGAATGTTATGAAGAGTGACTGCCAGTACCAGCATGGTACTTTTTTTTAGCGAACAGCTGGGTCCTTCCGCCTTCTCTGCTCCCATGTGAAGATGCGGGATCACCCGATCCATAAGAAGCAGAAAAGCCATGCCGGCCAACAGCCCTCCGCAGGCCGGGACAAAGGCCAGTCTTCCCATGGAAGCAGACAGATCCATAGCTGGGATCAGCAGGGACCAGACAGAAGCTGCCACCATAACTCCGGAGGCAAAACCAAGAAGTGCTTTCTGAACTTTTGTCCCCAACGCATTTTTCAGAAAGAATACACAGGCTGCACCCAGAGTGGTACCAAGAAACGGTATCATAAGACCGAAAAATACTGTCATGCTACTCTCCTTTTATCTGCCGTTGTTAAACCGGCAGATTCTCTTATACTTAATAAATGCTTTATCGATAAAATGGTTCCGACAGCTTTACTTTAGCATAGAGAACCGGATTTTTCCATTGGAGATGTGCTTCTTGACAGATTCTCTCTATAATGTTTCTAAAATATATGCTTATCGCTGAACATAGTGTAAAATCACCATTAACCTACCACTTTAAGGAGATATATGGCGAAAATCAGCAAGAATATTTAGCATTAACCCACTATGCCGTAACAAAGGCAAATCAAAAAAACATACAGCAAATTGTGCGATTGAAACCGTAAAGAAAAATGGCTACTCCCTTAAATCCGGAACAGCCATTTTTTCTTTTTATCTTCTTCCTACCGTTTTCGTCGCAACCAGATCCACGCCTGTCCCGGCGATGTCTGCCAGGATGATATCTCCGAGGTGGACCGGAGCCTGGACGGCGGCGGTGTGGATCGCTTCCATACATTCCAGGATCTTTCCTTTGGGAATGTCAGCTGCGGTTTTAACAGAGACCATGGGGATGACGCCGTTCTTTACCGGAACGCTGCTGGTTACAGTCCGCATCGGATTTGTACATTCTTTTTCGCCGTAGTCATAGCCGCGTTTGCAGGTGTATCCCTCAACAGAAAGGACTTTTTTTTCCAGATGGGGCGGTCCTTTTCATCAAAACAAAGCACCAGGGAACCGTTCCTCTTATAAGGAAAGTCCAGCTTTCTGGAAAGCTCCTCCAGCATCCGGCTTCCGCGGATGTTCATTTTGGCCTTCCAGCTGCCGGGAGCTGCATCAAAACCGGCATGGGCGATGCCGCTGTTTGCCTTGGAGGTGCCGGAACAGACGTCCTCTCCTTTTTCAAACAATGCAGTCTTCAAATCATAGCGGGAAAGCTCTCTTGCGATCGCTGATCCGGTCACACCCCCGCCAATGATCAGTAACATCATACATTTCCTGTTCCTCCTGCCTCTTAATTTTATTTTATGTCTCCATTCAGAAGGCTGTTGATATTTTCAGTTACTTCATCAAAAGAAATAATCCGTTCTTCCGATACCACATGACGGATCTCATATAAAGCAGGGCCACTGTAACCTGCGTTTTCCAACAGATCCAGTAATTTTCCCCACTGGTTGATCCCATGCCCCGGCAGATCATGTCTCTCATCGATAAAATCATAGTCAGAAATATGAAGCGAAACCGGACAATAGCCATGGGCGATCATATTTCTCAAGAATTCCACATTATCCTCATCCAGAGAATGATTCGTATCAAAAATAAAGGAGGTTCCTGTGGCTTTCAGAAGTTCGATCATCTCCTCGGAATGATTGCCAAGACAGGTCCGCGGAAGATTTTCCAGCGCAAGCACAATTCCATGCTCTTTTGCCGTCTGATTCAGAAGTTTCAGATTCTTTTTCGCATTTTCTATTCTCTTTGCCCTGTCTGCTTCCGGAATGGGTTCAAAGCTCGGATGGATCACTGCTACGCGGATTCCGGCTTCTTCTGCAGCTTCTATCAGCTTCCGGTCATCAGCCAGTGCTTCTTTCGCATCATCATTGGACAGATCCCATTTTTCTGAGAACGGAAGATGGATGCTCCAGATTTCAAGCCCCGACTCCTTACAGTAAGAAGCCAGTTTTTCTGCATTTTCTTCTTCTGTAAAACGATATTTATAGAAATATTCATCATGAGAAAAAGACAGTTCCACACAGTCAAAACCATGTTCCCCGACTTCTCTTAAGATCTCCGGATCAACTCCGATCGATTCTCTTTTCTCATTCTGAAAAAAACTAAGTGACATTCCTTTTTTCCACTGATATTTCATACTCTTCACTCTTTCATCCTTTTCATCATGATACAGATGTTCACGGTACGGAATGCATTGGAAATTTTTCCGCCGGCCCGTGCAAGCCCGTAAGCGGCAAGACCTCCTAATACGATTTCCAAAATACAGACTTCCACAACATAAACAAAGGAGTTTTTCATACCTTTCCAGAGATCTGCCATCAGTACTCCACCTCCCTGCTTCTAAAAAAAAGATACCCTCAGCGCATTTCCAAGGGGAACGATCATAAAGATCACAGTCAAAAGGAAGGCCGGTATGCTTAGTGATAACAAGATCCTTTTTCTTTTTTCTCCATCTTCTGTCATCCTCGCTGCTGGTAAACTTAAAAAAGGGAGCTGTCTTCCAGCTCCCTTCCTGTCTTTATGATTCCTGAGCAGCCTCGTAAAGATCTGTATGGTTTTCTTTCAGGTAATCGATGATCTCCTGCTTGCTGTCATCGGACTGATCTTCACAGAACATACCGGCAGCAACCTGGAATACATTCCACATACCGGACGGCATATATTTACGATCCCAGAGGTTATCGTAGAATACATTCGGGAAATGGGATTCCATTTCTTCCATCATCTGCATACCATAAGATTTTGTAGTCTCAGAAGGCAGTGTGCTGATCTCGCCTGCTGCCTCACAGACATTCATATTAACTGCTGTTCCAAGGCAGGAGCCGGTGGTTATCAGTGTATAAATTTTTCCATCCGTATCTTCAATTTGATAAAGCCCAACGTAACTGGCAGTTATACTTCAAAAGAACAGCCGTCATAGGCAACCTCATAGCCTTTCGGATTCTCCAGCGCACAGATTTTCTCATGCGTAAAGTCTCCGTAATGGGCCATATGGTTCAACACCAGTGTTGTTTTCTCATCGATGCATCCCATTTTTTTCAGACGGTCGCGGACTTCATCAACTGCCTGAAAACCCATATGCCCCTGTCTCCAGTCCCTGCTCAGTGCCGTACAGTCAAGACTTGCCAGATCCAGATATTTTCCTTCCAGAAATTTCCAGGTGCTTTCGGGGAAGATTCCTGTATCATGGGCATATAAGATCTGTTTTCCTTCTCTTTGGATCAGATACATCATGGACTTCTCCGATGGGTTATGATCTGCCAGAAGAGTCGTCACCTGATAACCATCCGGCGTTTCAAATGTTTCAAACGGCTGGATCTCATGGAACGTAATATATTGTTCCGGATCCCTGTAGACCCGCTTTGCATCCTCACACATACTTATAACTGTTTCATTTCCATATACGGTAAGTTTTTCCTCTGTAAGACCTTCTGCATACTGGTCAGCTCTCAATCCAAGATCTGCCGGAAAGAAATGATCGTGATGGCTGTGCGTAAGTAATAGCGTCCGGACTTTCCTGAGATTGAGTCCCAACACCTGTGCATGGTAATTGGTATCCGGTGGAAAATCCAGCAGCAATGTATCATCGATCAGTGCCTGGCTTCTGGTTCTTACATTCTTCCCTCCATACTTTCTTGCAAGCCTGCATGCCTCACATTCACAAAATAATGCCGGCCAGGCTTCCGCAGCTGATGTCCCATAATAAGTAATTTTCATGTCTGTCACCTCATCCGTTATTTTATAATTGAAAAGTTTCAGAGAAATTACATAAAATGTTGTCATAAACATTTTGTTTGTATTTAGAAAATATAGCTCTTTTTTGTATGTTTTTTCTTTTGTTTATCTTTTTTCTATTTTTCCTTCGTTACTTTTGATGTATTTCTCCGTCTGTTTTATCTTTCCATATTGTTATTTATACCATATTCTGGTAAAATGAAAAGAGAATTTTGTTGTTACTATTTCATATTTTGTTGTTCTATGATCCAATGGAAGTCTGCATAACAGCTACGTTGGAATTTTGTTTGAAAGGAGTTCTCATGACTGTTAAAAAAATCAGTTATTTCCGTTCCAATCCATCCACAAAGGAAACTATCACGATTCTGGACTGCGGTTACCATGAAACTCTGCATGGACATTATTCTACGCAAAAGGCAGTTGACCATTTTGTCCTGCATATCATTGTATCCGGCAAAGGAACTTATCAGCTGCGTGAACAGACCTATCATCTGCAAAAAAATGACTGTTTCGTTCTCTTTCCTCATGTTCCCATCTGCTATCAGTCTGATCCCCAGGATCCATGGGTCTACTATTGGGTTGGTTTTGATGGAACGGATGCTCTGGAAATCATGCAGTTGTGTAATATTACTTACCAGCTTCCTATCCTTCATTATGATTCGACAACAGAGCTTGCCAATATCATAAAACCTCTCGTTGACTTAAACACAGCGTCTATTTCCGACAGCTATTTTGCTCTTGGGCAGTTTTATGCTCTTTGTTCCAGACTGATGCAATACAACCAGAACATCAAACCGTTAACCAGAAAAGAATATTACGTAAGCCAGGCGGTTTCTCTGATTGAAAATTCTTATTTTAAGAATATTTCCGTGCAAAGCATTTCCGATGCTGTCGGTCTGGAACGCACGTATCTTTATCGCATTTTCAAAGAGATCACAGGCGTCACCATTCAGGAATATCTCACAGATCTGAAATTGAAAAGAGCCCGTTATTTTTTAACGAACTCTGATTTTTCCTGTGCTGATATTGCCTACTATTGCGGGTATCTCTCAGAACAATACTTTTCTATGGCCTTCAAAAAGAAAACCGGTCTCTCTCCTTCGCTTTACCGCCAGAAAGCACTTTCTGACCGTTCTTTTCATACAAAAGAAGAGTAAACCGGTTATCTTTCCTATCTTCTTCCTACCGTCTTCGTCGCAACCAGATCCACGCCTGTCCCGGCGATATCTGCCAGGATGATATCCCCGAGGTGGACCGGAGCCCGGACGGTGGCGGTGTGGATTGCTTCCATACATTCCAGGATCTTTCCTTTGGGAATGTCCGCTGCGGTTTTAACAGAGACCATGGGGATGACGCCGTTCTTTACCGGAACGCTGCTGGTTACAGTCCGCATCGGATTTGTACATTCTTTTTCGCCGTAGTCATGGCCGCGTTTGCAGGTGTATCCCTCAACAGAAATGACTTTTCCCGCTTCCAGGCTCACTGTCAGAGCGCAGCCCAGAGGGCAGCCGATACAGGTTAATTCTCTTTTTTCCATCTTCTCCCCCTCCTATTCTGCTTCGATGTGTACGGTGATCCGGGACAGCTCCGGATATTTTTCAAAATCACTGTGCCGGATGACTACCTGCTCCATCTCGCCGGGAGCCAGGATCCGTTTCTTTTTGCGGGATATCAGCTCACCATTGTAGGAGACGCAGAGATAATGGTCTTTCAATACGTTGTCCACACGGAAACGGATGAGGGTCTCTTCACCGGCTTTGTCCGGGCGGATCTTAGATGGAACGGTGTAGCGCACATGGGCGCCAGGTTCTACCGTGATGGCTGTTTTCTCCGCCTGCATCCGCCCTGCCGCTGTCTCCTGCTTCTCCGCCTGCTCCAGCACCAGGTCCGCCTCTGTGACGTTGTTTCCATTCTCCTTCAGCCATTCCGCCGCAGCTTTTCCTGCAAGGGCCGCTTCCTGGCTCACGAAATCCACGAGGTCGTGGACGTGGAGGACATTTCCACAGGCAAAGACACCGGATAGGCTCGTCTCCATGCTCTCGTTGACCAGGGGACCGCGGGTGACAGGTGACATCTTCGCCCCCAGCTCCTCCGTCAGTTCATTCTCCGGAAGAAGACCTACCGACAGGAGCAGCGTATCACAGGGAATGTATTCCTCTGTGCCGGGAATGGGTTTCATCCGCTCATCCACTTTCGCCAAGGTCACGCCTTCCACCCGCTCTTTTCCATGGATCTTCACCACTGTGGTAGACAGCTTCAGGGGAATGCCGAAATCGTCCAGGCACTGGACAATGTTCCGTTTCAGGCCGCCGGAATAGGGCATGATCTCTGCTACCGTATGGACCTTTGCCCCTTCCAGTGTCATCCGGCGCGCCATGATAAGACCGATATCACCGGAGCCTAAGATCACCACATCCCTGCCCGGCATCTTTCCCTCGATGTTGACCAGGCGCTGGGCTGTTCCTGCGGAATAGACACCGGCAGGACGGAAACCGGGGATATTCAAGGCTCCCCTCGGTCTCTCCCGGCAGCCCATGGCCAGGATGATGGCCTTCGTCCGGATCGTCAGGATGCCGTCCTTACGGTTCATGGCTGTGATGTATTTTTCGCCCTCTTCTTCTTCCAGGTCCACCACCATGGTGTCAGTAAGGCAGGGGATCCCTGCTTCTTCCACCCGTTTGATGAAGCGGTAAGCGTATTCCGGTCCTGTAAGCTCTTCCTTGAAGGTATGGAGACCAAAACCGTTGTGGATACACTGGTTCAGGATCCCGCCAAGGACCGAATCACGTTCCAGGATCAGGATATCTTCCACACCTGCCTCGCGGGCTGCCAGTGCTGCCGCCAGGCCTGCCGGTCCGCCGCCGATAATGGCCAGGGCCGTTTCCATGCTTTTTCTTCCTTCTGCCATTATCTCTCACCTCCTGTCAGCATCCGGGAGTCCCCTCCGGCCTTCGTGACCTCTTCCAGTGGGATTCCAAGCTCCCTTGCCAGGATCTCCATCACCTTCGTGGAACAGAAACCGGCCTGGCAGCGCCCCATGCCGGCCCTTGTGCGCCGTTTGATCCCGTCCAGGGAACGGGCTCCCAACGGACGGCGGATGGCATCGATGATCTCTCCCTCTGTGACTTTTTCACAGCGGCAGATGACCGTCCCGTAGGCCGGATTTTCCGCAATCAGCTCTGCTGCCTCTGCAGGATCCATGGAGGCGATGCAGGGGATGTCTTTTCTCGTTTCCTGAAAGTCACGCTTTTCTTCTACCTTCTTTGTCACCCGCAGTTTTTCCACAACTCTTTCCGCCATCCATTCCCCGATCGCCGGAGCACTGGTAAGGCCGGGTGATTCGATACCGACGGCATCAAAAAAGCCCGGTGCGTCTTTTACTTCGCCCAGAATAAAATCATCCCCGTCTTCGTGGGCACGGAGGCCTGCAAAGGAGGTGATCGTCACTCCTTTCGGGAGGCTCTTCACACTCAGAGCCGCTTTTTTCAGCACCTCGTCCAGACCTTCCGCCGTGGTGTCCACGCCCTCTTTGTCGGAAATATCCATGGCTGTCGGACCAACCATGAGGTTTCCGTGGACGGTCGGTGTCACAAGTACACCCTTTCCCATGGCTGTCGGCATCTGGAAGATCGTGTGGGAGACCAGGCGGCCTACCTTTTTGTCCATTAGGCAGTACTCGCCCTTCCGCGGAGTGATATGGAGTTTTTCTCCACTGACCTGATTGTGGAACGCATCGCCGTACAGACCGGCGGCATTTACCACGGTCCGTGTTTCATAGCTTCCTTTCTCCGTCACCACACGATAACCTTCCGCATGTTCCGGAAAGTCTGCCTTTTCTACTGTCAGCACTCCTTCCTTCAGATGGAACTCCACCCCGTTCACAACCGCATTCTCCGCCAGGGCGATGTTCAGTTTGAAAGGGCAGACGATGCCTCCGGTCGGTGCATGGAGGGCGCAGACCACAGCCTCCGAAAGGGCAGGCTCCAGTGCCAGAAGTTCTTTTTTCTCCAGGATCTCCAGCCCCTCTACCCCGTTCTTTTTCCCCTGCTCCAGAAGTTTTTCCAGATGGGGGCGGTCCTTTTCATCAAAACAAAGCACCAGGGAACCGTTCCTCTTATAAGGAAAGTCCAGCTTTCTGGAAAGCTCCTCCAGCATCCGGCTTCCGCGGATGTTCATTTTGGCCTTCCAGCTGCCGGGAGCTGCATCAAAACCGGCATGGGCGATGCCGCTGTTTGCCTTGGAGGTGCCGGAACAGACGTCCTCTCCTTTTTCAAACAATGCAGTCTTCAAATCATAGCGGGAAAGCTCTCTTGCGATCGCTGATCCGGTCACACCCCCGCCAATGATCAGTACATCATACATTTCCTGTTCCTCCTGTTTCCTGAATGATTTTTCTTGCTTTGTCCGGATAGTTGGTGATGATCGCCTCGATTCCGGCTTTTGCAAGTGCTTTCATATCTGCCTCTTCGTTGACCGTCCAGGCATGTGTTTTCAGCCCAAGATCTCTGGTCTTTTCCAGATATCCCGGATACTGGATATTGTAATAAAGCGGATGCAGTGCATCTGCACCTACCGTCTTTTTCGCATAATCCCAGACATTTACAATGCCATCTGCGTAAAGAATCCCGGTCCGTACAGACGGCTCCAGTTCTTTCATACGGATCAGGCTGTAATGGTTAAAGGAAGAATACCAGAGTTTCTCTTCCATTCCTTTCTCACGGGCCAGTTTCAGCAGTTTTTTCTCAATATCCGGATAAAAATAGATGCCTGTTTTCAGCTCTACATTGATCTCCAGTCCGGTCGGTTTCAAAAGATCATACACCTCTGCCAGTGTAGGGATCACGGAATTGGCATATTCCGGATGCGTCTGATTGGCTTTGAAGGATTTCAGCTCTCTTACCGTATAATCTTTTACCTTTCCCTTACCGTCCGTTACCCGGTCGATAATCTCATCATGGATCACCACCAGTTCTCCGTCTTTGCTCAGCTGCACATCCAGCTCCACGCCGTCTGCTTTCTGCTTTGCTGCCAGTTCAAATGCTTCCAGTGTATTTTCCGGTGCATATCCGGATGCTCCTCTGTGTGCCCATACTTTTGTATTCATCGTTCTGCCTCCTTGCGTTCTCATTCTTTTGGTTAGTTGTCCTGTTTTTATCTGGAAAAATATTTATAATTTGTATGTTTTGCATAAATTATATTTCTTTTTTCTGAAATTGAAAAGAGTTTTTTTCTGAAATTTTGAAATGCCATCTCTGCAGCTGCCTCTTTTACCTCATCCTCGTTGTTCAGAGCCCACAGAGAAGCACCACCGATGAATACGCCGCCCTTAGAATGCCCGAACTCAATAGAACCGTGCCCGCTAGCTGCACGATATGAAAAAAGCCCGGGAAATTACTTCCCAGGCTCAGGCTTCTTGGAATCTTCAGGATTCCATACTGTTTTCCGTTTCACGGCGCCGTCTGCGGTAATCGGCAAGCTCCAGGGCATCCTGTACCGCCAGGCCGTTTTCTCCTGCCATCGTTTCCAGATGATGGCGGAATTCATGCAGGACGGTCTTTCTCACCCGTTCTTTTAAGGCTCCCGGATCAAGCGTTCCATAAAGCCGCATAAAAGACCCGTAATAAATATGGATCATCCTTCCAAGGTAAGGATCCGTACAGTACTCTCCCAGAATGATGAGTTCATTGTGCAGAGACTCCGGATGGATCCTGCATTCTTCCTTTACATTCACACCGCCATTGAGATCCCGGAAAAAAGCTTCCGGAAGACTCCCTGCGATCTCATCCACCAGGTCTGCAAATGCTTCATACGTCACCATCGTTCTGCCTCCTTATCCCTGAAAAAAGCGCCCGGCCGCATCTTTTGCTGTAAGATCAAAAGAACGGCAGGACGCTTGTCTCTCGCAAAGTCTCTGTCTTATTTCTCCGTTGCGGTCTCCGTCTCAGTGGCTGCCTCGGTAGTTGCTGCCTCAGTCGCTGCTTCGGTTGCTGCCTCAGTCGCTGCTTCAGTTGCTGCCTCTGTGGTTGCCGCCTCGGTCACTGCCTCAGTGGTTGCCGCCTCGGTCACTGCCTCGCTTGCTGCTTCCGTAGCTGCTGTCTCTGCCGCAGTCTCGGTGGAAGTCTCTGTCTCGGTTTCCTTCATCTGATAGGTATCTGTAAAGCCAAGCGTTGCCAGAAGGTCAGAATCTGTGGAGATCTTCGCATCTTCTTTCCAACCGTCCAGAGTCGTGGTATAGAGATCGCTCTTTCTCTGAGAAATGATGGTATCCTTCTGCTCTTTGGTCTTCTCCTCATCGAAGGTTGTCACCATCTGAAGCACATAGTAACCGCCATCGGTCTCGATCAGTTCGTCTGCCACCTCACCGTCGGAAAGCTTGTCAGCCGCTTCCTTCAGAGTATCATTCAGGGTACCATTGTCTGTGCCGTAAGAGCTGGTCACCGGAGAACGATCCTCTCCCAGCTCCGTAAGGGCATCTGCCATATCCTCGCCGCTCTTGACTGCATCCAGGAGCTTCTGTGCCGCTTCTTTCTTGGCAGCCTTATCTTCATCGCTCATTTCCACAGAGTTTCCATCTTCGTCGGTGCTTCCTGCCGTGCTGAAAAGAACGTATTTTACGGTCTTCTGTGCCGCTTCCTCATCGCTGACATTGGTATCCACATCTGCAATGATGGCATTGTACATTCTGGACTGGACCGTATAAAGAGTCAGAAGACGCTCCACGTTCTCCTGTGTGGCGTTCATGGCTTTCATAGTCTTCTCATCGTTCGTTTCAATGAATTTCTCTGCCGCATCTGTGATCTTTGTCTTGTCTTCATCTGTGATAGAAACACCGTAATCACTCATATGCTGCTCCATCAGGAACATATTTTCAATGCTCTCAACCACATTATTCTTTGTCGTCTCGCCATAGGTTTCCCACATATTGTCACCCATGAAAGAAGCATAAAGACTCTGCATCTGTGCCTGATTATAACGCAGCATCAGATTTACCAGTCCGAGACTTGCCGTATCATCTCCCACGGTAACTGCTGCCTTTCCTGCCTTGGAACCACAGCCGGTCAGTGAAGCTGCTGCCATGCAGGCACACAGACCTGCTACCAGTAATTTTCTCCCTAATTTGTTCATAAAAATGAATCCTCCTGTCTCATTACCTTCTGCTATTATAGCCCTTTTTTCCTCTTCCCGCAACGATTTTGTAGAATTTACACACTTTTTTCACAGGCTGCTCCCGGTACCAGTGCCTGAAATTCCTTCAGAAGTTCTCCCACCACGTAGAGTACATCCTGATTATCGTTTCCGCTTTTTCTGGGCTTGCTGTAAAGGAAATAGGGATTGGTATCAATGACAAACTTCAATCTGCCTTTTCCCCTTTTCACCAGTTCTTCGATCTTCACGGGATCCGCAATGGCATGTTCAAACATGGTAAAGCGGATAAAATCACCTTTCTGCGCCACCTCGGTAAAATAACAGCGGTGGGCCAGCGCCTTGAGGCTTGCAATGGAAAGCAGATTCTGTACGGAACGGGGCGGTTCTCCGAAGCGGTCCATGAGCTCTTCCAGCATATCATCCCGCTCTTCTTCTGATTCAATACCGGCGATCCTTTTATAAATATCCAGCTTCTGCATCTCGTTTTTGATGTAACGCTCCGGAATAAAGGCATTTACATCCAGATCGATGGTTGTCTCAAATTCTTCGTTCTCCTGCCATTCTCCCTTCTGTTCTTTGACTGCCTCATTGAGCATCTTACAGTAGAGGTCGTATCCCACCGCCTCCATATGGCCATGCTGCTCCGCTCCCAGCAGATTTCCGGCTCCCCGGATCTCCAGATCCCGCATGGCGATCTTAAAGCCGCTTCCAAGATCCGTAAATTCCCGGATCGCATGCAGTCTCTTTTCTGCTACTTCTTTCAGCATCTTATTCCGTTTATACATCAAAAAGGCATAGGCCGTCCGGTTGGATCGTCCTACCCGGCCCCGGAGCTGATACAGCTGTGAAAGCCCCATATTGTCGGCATCATGGATGATCATGGTATTGACATTGGAAATATCAAGTCCCGTCTCAATGATGGTCGTAGACACCAGCACATCGATCTCTCCATTGATAAAATCATACATGATCCGCTCAAGCTCATGCTCCTTCATCTGCCCGTGTGCAAAAGCCACATTCGCCTCCGGCACCAGCTTGGCAAGGGTGTTTGTCATCTCCACAATGGTATTGACCCGATTATAGACATAATAAACCTGACCTCCCCTTGCCAATTCCCGGCTGATGGCCTCCCGGACCATCTCTTCATTGTATTCCATCACATAAGTCTGAATCGGTACCCGTTCACTTGGCGCCTCCTCCAGCACACTCATATCCCGGATACCGATCAGGCTCATGTGAAGCGTTCTGGGGATCGGTGTCGCCGTCAGCGTCAGCACATCCACATTTTCCCGAAGCTGTTTGATCTTCTCCTTATGAGTCACGCCAAAACGCTGCTCCTCATCAATGATCAGAAGCCCCAGATCCTTAAACTGCACATCCTTCGACAATACCCGGTGCGTTCCGATCAGGATATCCACCAGTCCTTTTTTCGTGTCTGCAAGTGTCCTGGTCTGCTCCTTCTGTGTACGGAAGCGGCAGAGCAGATCCACCCGTACCGGGAAATCCTTCATCCGCTGGACAAAATTATTGTAATGCTGCTGTGCCAGGATCGTGGTCGGTACGAGAAAGACTACCTGTTTTCCGTCCTGTATGGCCTTAAATGCTGCCCGGATGGCAATTTCTGTCTTTCCGTAACCCACATCTCCACAGATCAGCCGATCCATGATCTTGGTGCTTTCCATATCCTTTTTGGTTGCCTCAATAGCAGCCAGCTGATCATCCGTCTCATCATAAGGAAACGCTTCTTCAAATTCTCTCTGCCAGACGGTGTCTTCGCTGTATACAAAACCGTTTTTTGCCTGGCGGACCGCATATAGTTTGACCAGATCCTGGGCAATAGCCTTTACTGCTGTCCGTACACGTGTCTTCGTCTTATTCCAGTCCTGTGTTCCCAACTTGTTCAGTTTTGGCTGCTTTGCGTCAGCCCCGGCATATTTCTGAATGGCATCCAGCTGCGTAGCCAGTACATAAAGAAAGCTATTTCCCGCATACTCGATCTTCATGTAATCCTTGGCTACCTTATCGACCACGATCTTCTCAATGCCACGGTAAACGCCCAGACCATGGTTTTCATGCACCACATAGTCTCCCACGGAAAGCTCGGTAAAGCTCTGAATCTTCTGACCTTCGTAGGTCTTCTGCCGTTTCTTTTTCTTGTGTTCTTTTCCAAACACGTCACTCTCTGAGATAACCACAAATTTGATCAGCGGATATTCAAAGCCACGATGGATGTTTCCACAGGCCGTCATGATCTCTCCAGGCTCCGGCACCCGGTCCATATCTTCCGAATAAAAAGCCGTAACTCCGTTTTCCGTCAGATCCGCAGCCAGCCGTCCCGCCCTGGTCCTGGAACCGGAAAGAAGGATCACACGGTAGCCATCCTTTTTCCATCTGGCCAGATCCTTTACCAGAAGCTCAAAGCTGTTATTATAAGGGTTGACACTCCGTACCGACATGCTGTACTGGTTTACCACCCGGAAATGCCCGCGGGCCGGATCCAGAGTCGAAAGGCCAAGCGTATGATTTTCCGTCAGTCTGGAAAGAGCTGTCGCTGTCCCGGACAAGAGCTTCATCTGTCCCGGAAGCAGATAGCCTTTTTCCAGCCGCTGCATCATACTCTCCTGGAACTCTGCCTCGATGGCTTCTCCTTCCTGCTGTACCCGGTTTGGTTCATCCAGGACAAACAGGGTTTTCTCCGGATCCAGATACTGCGAAAAACAGACCGTTTCCTTGTAGAAATAATCGATCATGCCATCCAGTCCCAGGCTTTCCTGTCCCTGAAATTCTGTGAGTTTCTCCTTTGTCTCGGCAAAAAGTGTCCCAAGACGGTGAGCACCTCCGCGGTTTCCCTGCTTTTCCATGGCTTTTTCAGCCGTCTTCACATCGGCTTCCATGCGCTTTAAACCATCCTCGATCCTTTCAGGATCTGCAGGAACCTCTGTGGCAGGATAGATCACCAGTTCTTCCAGATTTTCAATGGAACGCTGGCTCTCCACATCAAAACTCCGGATCGAATCCACCTCATCGCCCCAGAGTTCCACCCGGACCGGTGTTTCCTCTGTCAGCGGGAAAACGTCCAGAATGCCACCGCGGATGGCAAACTGTCCTTCGCCTTCCACCTGCCCCATCCGTTCATAGCCCAGAGCCACAAGCTCCTTTTTCAACTCTTCCAGATTTAGAGTGCTGTCCTGCCGGATGGTACGGATATTTTTCTGAAATTCCCCAAGCGGGATCAGATGATCCATACAGCTTCCCATGGTTGTAATGATCGTTCCGCCTTTTCCGGAAAGGATCTTTTCCAGTACCCGGATCCGCTGCTGCACGATCAGACTGCTGTGGATATCCGCACTGTAAAAGATCAGGTCCCGTGCCGGAAAAAGCAGCACATTCCTGTCAAAACAGCGATAATTATCATATATTTCCCTGGCTCTCAGTTCACTGTACGTCACAATGACCCGAAAAGGAAAATCTTCTCCACAGCCATAGATAAAATGAGCCTTCTGGGCATCGATGCAGCCCTGCACCTCTGTCATGCCTTTTTTCTTTTTCAGGCTTTCCCGTATTGACTCAAATTCCCCCAGTTCTTTCAGGGGTTCTGTAAAAGCTTTCATCTCTCTACCTTCTTATTGTAATGGTTCATGGCACCGGCACAGTCCCCCTGAACCATCATGGCAATGGCTTCCACCGCCCGGTCCATGGCTTCTTCCACCAGTTCCCGGTCTGCTTTCTGAAAATGTCCCAAAACATAATCTGCCAGATCATAATGGGCCGGCTTTTCTCCGACTCCCATCTTCACCCGCATAAATTCACTTCCCAGGTGGGAAATGATGCTCTTGATCCCGTTATGACCGCCGGCACTTCCTTTGACCCGGATCCTCAGCTGCCCCGGATCCAGGCTGATATCATCATAAATGACGATCAGCTCCTCCGCCGGATCCAGCTTATAGAAATCTATGATCTCCCGGAGACTTTCTCCGCTGAGGTTCATATACGTCTGGGGTTTTACCAGAATAACTTTCTGTCCCTCGATATAACCGCTGCCGCAGACAGCTTTGTGCTTCTGGTTATCAATGGAAATGTGATACTTCTCTGCCAGCTTATCCAGAGTATCAAATCCTACGTTGTGACGGGTATGCTCATACTGCTTTCCCGGATTTCCCAATCCTGCTATGATATACATCTTTTTCTCTCCTGTTCTCTTTATGTCTTATGCATTCCGGCTCTATTTGTCTGCCGGAAACTGCTGTCAATCCTACGCATTTTCGCCCACCTTCCAGAAAATCTGAAAGCCGGGCAGGTTTATTCTACAGGATTATCCCACAAATGTCCATTCTTATTCACTTTTTCAGGTGAAGGTGCGTTTACTGCCGGCGGAAACATGCAGAAGCTTCTCCATGAGCTGCTCCTTTCTTTTTCAGGATCCTCTCTGATGGTTTTTGTCTGCAGGAAAAGAAACCCCGCAGTCTCCTGCCGGCGGACGCACGGATCCCATACGCATCCTCTCCTTGTCTTTTTACTTGTAGTACTCATTGGAATAACGTGATGACTCAGAAAGAACCCATCACACGGCAGAATGCCGTAAAATCTGAATGAATAAAAACCGTCCAACTTCATCACCATAGCATGATTCTTCCTGGCTGTCAAGTATCTCTATACAAAAAGATACCGCAGATATGCACGTCGGCAGTTTCTGCGGTATCTTCTTTCCTTTTCTCTGTTTCCGGGATCTGTTCCCTTATTCTGCTGCTTCCACTGCTTCCACAGTCTCAGCTGCTGCTTTTTCATACTGCTCCAGAATGATGGTCTGAATCCGTTCTCTTGTCTCAGAGTTGATCGGGTGAGCAATATCACGGTACTCTCCATCCGAAGCTTTCCGGCTCGGCATGGCAATAAATAAACCCTTTTCCCCTTCGATTACCTTGATATCATGAACAACAAACTCGTCATCCAGTGTAATGGAAACGACTGCCTTCATTTTCCCTTCTTTTGCTACCTTTCTAACTCTCACATCTGTAATCCGCATTCCTAGTTAGCCCCTTTCGCTCTTTCTCCTTTTTCCAGATGGCAGGCAAATTCTGCATGCCCTTACAGCAGGCTGTACGCACTGCTGTTCCTGATCAGAGAACGTATCTTTCGTTCTTCTCGATCACGATCTTGATGTCATCCTCACCCACATGGTAGGAGTTCGCACGGATCGTATCGCGGCTCTCCACGATACAATTCTCGATATGCGTGTTGTCGCCTAAATATACGTCATTCAGAATGATGGAATTCTTGATCACACAATTCTCGCCGACAAATACCTTCTTAAACAGGATGGAATTCTCCACAGTTCCGTTAATGATACAGCCTGCAGATACCAGACTGTTGCGCACATCACTGCCCGGATTGTATTTTGCAGGAGGCAGATCATCCACTTTGGAATAGATATCCGGATACTGGTGGAAGAAGTAGTTTCTTACCTCCGGTTTCAGGAAATCCATATTCGTTCTGTAGTAGGAATCCACTGCTGCGATGTTGTTCCAGTAACCCTGCATTTTATAACCGTAGATCCTCTTCAGATTCTTGTAACGGATCAGGATATCCTTTACAAAATCGTAACGGTCTTCCTGTGCGCAGCGCTCTACCAGCTCGATCAGCTGACGGCGGCGGATCACATAAACACCGGTGGATACGATATTGGAGTTGCTCACCATGGGCTTCTCTTCAAACTCCTCGATCCGGCAGTCTTCATTCATCTTCAGCACACCGAAACGGGTCACGTCTTCTTCAGGCGGAAGCTCTTTACATACAACGGTGATATCTGCTTTCTTCTGGATATGATATTCCAGAACTTTATTATAGTCCAGCTTGTACACGCCGTCACCGGAAGCGATGATCACATACGGCTCATGACATCTCTTCAGGAAATCCAGGTTCTGGTAGATCGCATCAGCGGTACCCTGATACCAGAAGCTGTTTTCTTTGGTGATAGTCGGTGTGAATACAAACATACCGCCCTGCTTACGGCCGAAGTTCCACCATTTAGAGGAGCTTAAATGCTCATTTAAGGAACGGGCATTGTACTGGGTCAGAACGGCCACCTTCTGAACGCCGCTGTTCGTCATATTGCTCAGTGCAAAGTCAATGCTGCGGTAGCTGCCTGCGATAGGCATTGCAGCGATCGCACGTTTATTTGAAAGTTCTTTCATCCGGTGATTATTGCCACCTGCCAAAATAATTCCTACTGCTCTCATGCTAAATCACCTTCCTTAATCAAAGTCTCACCGCTTTCCAGTACTCCATCCGGATAATCCTCCGGTGTTGTCTCTCCGGAGATGGCTGTATTCTTTCCGATCTTCACATTGGCCGGGATCACACTTCCGCCGCCAATGGTGGTAAGAGAGAAGGAATATACCTTGGGCTTTAATTTGTTCGGGATATCTTCTCCGACATTGGTTTCAACATGATCACCGACCGTAACATTCTCTGCGATAACGCTGCGGTCGATGGTACAGCCTTCGCCGATCGTGGTTTCTTTCATAATGATGGAATCACGCACGACTGTGCCTTTTCCAATGACTACACCAGGTCCGATAACGGAATTTTCCACTTCACCGTAGATCTCCGCGCCGTCTCCGATGATACTTCTTCCGATCTTCGCCTCTGCTGAAATATACTGCGGCGGGATGATCTCGCTGCTGGTATAGATCTTCCAGAACTCTTCATAAAGATTGAACTCCGGAATAATGTCGATCAGCTCCATGTTTGCTTCCCAGTAAGAACCAAGGGTTCCTACGTCTTTCCAGTAGCCGTTGTACTCATAAGCTACCAGCTTCTTGCCCTGTTCAAAACAATAAGGAATGACGTGTTTTCCGAAATCACAGTTGCTCTGATCTTTCAGTGTGACCAAGGCCTCTTTCAGAACCTTCCATGAGAATATGTAAATACCCATTGATGCCAGATTACTGCTGGGATGTTCCGGTTTCTCCTGGAACTCTGTGATCTGTGCCTTGTCATCCGTCACTACGATACCAAACCGGCTTGCCTCTTCCATGGGAACCGGCATAACAGCGATAGTAACATCGGCATTGTTTGCTTTATGGAAGTCCAACATCACTTCGTAATCCATCTTGTAAATATGGTCACCGGAAAGGATCAGTACATAGTCCGGATTATAATTCTCCATATAGTTAAGGTTCTGGTAGATCGCATTCGCGGTACCGGTGTACCATTCGCTATTCTCACTCTTCTCATAAGGTGGAAGGACAGTCACACCACCGATATTGCGGTCAAGATCCCACGGAATACCAATTCCGATATGTGTATTCAGCCGTAAGGGCTGATATTGTGTCAGAACGCCTACTGTATCTACCCCAGAATTAATACAGTTGCTGAGAGGAAAATCGATAATGCGATATTTTCCGCCAAAAGCAACCGCCGGTTTTGCCATTTTCGCTGTCAGAACACCCAGACGGCTTCCCTGGCCTCCTGCAAGCAACATTGCAATCATTTCTTTCTTAATCACGCTATCACCTCTTGTTGTAAATTTATTGTATTAACGATTATAGCACACTTCTCTTCATCTGTGAACACTTTTTACAAAAATTTGATGTGTATTTTTCGAAAATTATCGTTTTTTACAAACATAAAAATCTTAATTTTTACAATTTATTCACAAAAATTGTCTAATTCATACTTTCTTACAAGGATTTTGCAAAATATTTTTGTCTGTTTTACACTATTCGTCCCGTTTTTTCTCCCTTTCTGTAACATTTTAACTAAAAAAAGGTATGTTTTTTGTCTGTTCTGGTATTTGGACAGTTTCAGATGGCTGCCGAAGAAATGCTTCCCATTTGCTGTAAAAAAGTATATAATAATAAAAAGTCACATTTTATAAGGAGATTTTTATTATGTATCAGATAGATTTTAAGAAACCCATTCACGTCCATTTCATCGGTATCGGCGGTATCAGCATGAGCGGACTGGCAGAGATCCTGCTGGCAGCTCATTTTACCGTATCCGGTTCCGATTCCAAGGAGTCTCCCCTTACTGATCTTCTGACCAGCCGCGGTGCAGAGATTTCCTACGGTCAGCGTGCCGATAACATCAAAGACGGTACCGATCTTGTGGTATATACCGCAGCCATCCATCCGGACAACCCGGAATATCAGGCTGCTGTTTCCAAGGGGATCCCTATGATGACCAGGGCAGAGCTTCTCGGACAGCTTATGACAAACTACAAAACCTCTATCGCAGTATCCGGCACCCACGGAAAGACTTCCACGACTTCCATGGCTTCCCATATCCTTCTGGCTGCCCAAAAGGATCCCACCATCTCTGTCGGCGGCATCCTGAAAGCCATTCACGGAAATATTCGTGTAGGAAGCCATGATACCTTTATCACAGAAGCCTGTGAGTATACCAACAGCTTTTTAAGCTTTTTCCCCACCATCAGCATCATCCTGAACATCGATGCGGATCATCTGGATTTCTTCAAGGATATTGATGACATCCGTCATTCCTTCCGCCTTTTCGCTGAGAAGCTCCCGAAGGACGGCATCCTCATCATCAACAGTGATATTCCGGATTATGAAAAGATCACAGAGGGACTCCCCTGCCGGATCGTCACTTACGGAAGCAATGCAGAAAGTGATTACAGTGCCTCCAACATTACCTATGATGAGCAGGCGCATCCCACGTTTACCTTCCTGAAAAAAGGACAGCCTGTCTCTAGGGTTTCTCTTCACGTTCCCGGCATCCACAACGTATGGAATGCCACCGCAGCCCTGGCACTCGGCGATCTTCTGGGGATCGACATCGAAACCATGAAAAAAGGCCTGGCTGATTTTTCCGGTGCAGACCGCCGTTTTGAGAAAAAAGGAGAGATCGGCGGCGTAACCATCATCGATGATTACGCACATCATCCCACAGAGATCATGGCTACTTTAAAGGCTGCTAAAAACTGTCCGCATAAAAAGCTCTGGTGCGTTTTCCAGCCTCATACATACACCCGTACCAAAGCTCTGATGGACGATTTTGCCAAGGCGCTTTCCATGGCAGATGAAGTCGTGCTGGCAGATATCTATGCAGCCCGTGAAACAGATAACCTGGGAATCAGTTCCGATACGCTCCGTGAAAAGATCGAAGCCCTCGGAACCACTGCCCATTATTTCCGCTCCTTCGATGCCATCGAGAACTTCCTTCTGGAAAATGTCCAGAGTGGTGATCTTCTGCTGACGATGGGAGCCGGTGACGTTTACCAGATCGGCGAACACATTCTTGGAAAGTAACACCTGTTTTTAAAGACGCAGTCTTATGGCTGCGTCTTTTTTATACACAGCTTCTTCTTTTTTCCATATCTCTTCCTCAAAAGTTATCCACCATATCCACAAATTTATTCACATTTTCTTTTTCACAGCCTGTGGATGAGGCTGTGGAAAAAGTGATTTACATAACTATTTTTACATAATATGTCGAATCCTGTAGAAACCTTGAGTTTCTCTGTTTTTTTGAGGTTGCATTATTTTTTTATCCACCGATTTATCCACATTTTCCACATTTTCCACAGATCTTTTTTCTGTATGACTTCCAGTTTTTCTTCCGTACGGTGTAAAAAGATCCAGGCTTATGCACACTTTGGGAGACAGAGAAATTTCCCATGGAGAAACCACCTCCGGGACTTGCTTCCAAACCACTCTCTGTGTTATACTGTATGTCAGAGTAAGCAAAAGTATTCAGCCGCAGCGCGTACGGGCGCTGCGGCTGAAAATGACTCATGGATATCAACGGAAAGGAAATAACTTTTTAATTGGTGAAGATATGAACAGCATTCAGCTACAGAAAAAACCGGATATGGATGTAACACTGGTACGGAACGTCTTTCTGGATGAATATATGCCGGAGGCCAGCGGAGAATTTGTAAAGATCTATCTCTATCTTCTTCGCTGCGCTTCCGGTGGAAAAGAGATTTCCATGGGCCGCATTGCAGATATTTTTGAGCACACGGAAAAAGATGTGGCCCGGGCCCTGAAATACTGGGAAAAAATGCAGCTTCTCTCCCTTACTTATGATGCGGAGGGAAATCTAACCGGCATTGATTTTCTGGAGCCCTCTCCAAAAGCTGCCGTTCTTCCGGAAAAACCTGCTTTCGTGGCACCTCCCAAGGTTCCCTTAAGCCCGGACCGGATCGCAGAACTGAAATCCCATGATGATATGGAACAGCTTCTGTTTATTGCCGCCCGCTATATCGGCCGTCCTCTGACCTCAACGGAGATCGGGAACATCCTGTACTATTATGATTCTCTTCATTTTTCCACGGATCTCATCGAATATCTGGTGGAATACTGCGTCTCCAAAGGAAACAAGAGCTGCCACTACATGGAAAAAGTGGCTCTGGGCTGGGCAGAGGAAGGCATCACTTCCGTACAGGAAGCAAAGAACAGCACCAATCTCTATCATAAGAAGTACTATTCCGTACTGAATGCGTTCGGCATCAAAGGCAGAGGGCCGGCCAGAGCCGAAAAAGAATACATTGACCGCTGGACAGACACCTTTCATTTCAACCTGGATATCATTGAAGAAGCCTGTAACCGGACCATTGCCAAGACCCATTCCCCCAGTTTTGCCTATGCAGACCGGATCCTCGAGGACTGGTCCAAAAAACAGGTGCATCATCTGAATGATATCAAGCCTCTGGATACCGAACATGCCAAAAACAAGGGAAAGAAAAATACCAAGACACCACCCAGGGCTGTCACTTCCAACCGGTTCAACAATTTCGATCAGCGTGAGTACGATTTTGACCGTCTGGAAAAAGAACTTTTAAACCACTGATGCAGCAAGGAGGAGCAGTATGGCGCTGAAAAACACTCAGTACGATGAGATCATGCGGGAATATTACCGCAAACAGACGGAAGACCGTCATGAGCAGGAGGAACGGATCCGCCTGGCTTCGGAGGCTGTACCGGAGCTCTCTGCCATTGACAGACAGGTCGCATCCTTAAGCGTCTCCTCTGCCAGAAAGGCCCTGGAAGGCGATGAAAATGCCCTCTTGCACCTTCGTGAGGATATCAAGGCCTTAAGTGACAGAAAAGCGGCTCTTCTCACTTCCCACGGTTACCCGGCCGATTATCTTGAAATGCACTATCATTGTCCGGACTGTCAGGATACCGGCTATATCGGACAGGAGAAATGCCACTGCTTTCGTCAGGCAGTCATTGATCTCCTCTACACCCAGTCCAATATCCGTGAGATCCTGGAGGAAGAAAATTTTGACCACTTTTCCTTCCGCTATTATTCCGATACGGCAGTCAGTCCTGCCACCGGCCTTTCTTCCCTTGCCACCATGAAGAAGCTCGTAGGCGAATGTATGGATTTTATCCGGAATTTTGACACGGAATTCCAGAATTTCTTTTTCTACGGCGATACGGGTGTCGGAAAAACCTTCCTCTCCCACTGCATCGCCCGGGAACTTTTAAAGACAGCTCATTCCGTCATTTATTTTTCCGCCTTCGAGCTTTTTGACCTTCTGGGACGGACGACCTTCCAGCGTACGGAAACGGAAGAAGAGACGAAAAACATGCATGCCTACATTTTTGACTGTGACCTTCTGATCATCGACGATCTGGGTACAGAGCTGACCAATTCCTTCATCTCCACCCAGCTCTTTCTCTGCATCAACGAACGGCTGGCACGGAGAAAATCCACGATCATCTCCACCAACCTCGGGCTGAATGTTTTCCGTGACACCTACTCGGAACGCGTTTTTTCCCGGATCACCAGCAGCTACAAGATGAGAAAATTTTTCGGAGATGATATCCGGATCCTGAAAAAGCTGAAAAATCCGGGAAAGCCAAGTTAAAAAGGCCGGATTGCCCTTGACCTTGGCAGAAACTTCTTATATTATATACGAAGGAATACACATCGTATCTTTTTAGATGGAGGATAAAAAACATGCAAGTAACAGATGAACGTAACCTGGAAACCATTCCTGTCGGTCCCTTAGGGATCATTCCCCTGGAAAGCTGCAAAGAGCTGGGTGATCGGGTCAACAACTATCTGGTTGCCTGGCGTAATGAGCGGGAACACGAGCACAAGAGCAACATCGCTTTTAAAGGCTATCAGCGAGACAGCTACATCATCGGTGCTTCAGCTCCCCGTTTTGGTTCCGGCGAAGCCAAAGGTATCATCAAAGAATCTGTCCGCGGAGATGACATTTACATTCTGGTTGACGTATGCAACTACAACATGACCTACTCCCTTTACGGCTATACCAATCATATGTCCCCGGATGACCATTTCCAGGATCTGAAACGTATCATTGCTGCCGTAGGCGGAAAGGCAAAGAGGATCACTGTGATCATGCCGTTCCTGTATGAGAGCCGCCAGCACAAACGTACCGGCCGTGAATCTCTTGACTGTGCCCTGGCACTGCAGGAGCTTGTAGACATGGGTGTTGACAACATCATCACCTTCGACGCTCACGATCCCCGTGTGCAGAACGCGATTCCTTTAAAAGGATTTGAAACCGTACAGCCTGTTTACCAGTTTATCAAGGGCCTTTTCAAGGCAGTTCCGGATCTTCATATCGACAAGGACACCATGATGATCATCAGCCCGGATGAAGGCGGAATGGGCCGTGCGATCTATATGTCCAACGTTCTCAGCGTGGATATGGGTATGTTCTACAAACGTCGTGACTATGCCCGTATCGTAAACGGTAAAAACCCGATCGTCGCTCATGAGTTCCTGGGTGCCGATGTAGAAGGCAAGGATATGGTCATCATCGATGATATGATCTCCTCCGGAGACAGTATGATCGAGGTTGCCACCGAGCTGAAAAAGAGAAAAGCCGGACGCATCTTTATCTGTGCCACCTTCGGTCTTTTCACCGATGGAATGGATAAATTTGACAAGGCTTATAAAGAAGGTCTCTTCGACTACGTCCTGACCACCAACCTGGTTTACCAGACACCGGAGCTTCTTGAGAAACCGTATTATATAAACTGTGACATGAGTAAGTACATTGCTTACATCATCGATACCCTGAACCACGATACCTCCATCAGCAGCCTCTTAAGCCCGCTGAACCGTATCAACAAGTTCTTAAAAGATCACAATCAGTAAAAAGTAAAAACGGTAAGAAAGCCTTCCTGTTACTGCTTTCTTACCGTTCTTTTTATTCTTTTTCCACTTTTTCCGCTGTCTCTGCTTCCAGAAAGCGGCTGGTGAAAAGGATCACCTGGCTGCCGCACTTCTTCAGCCAGCGAAAGACCGCCAGAAGACGTTCCGGGTCATACATGGAAAAGGTATCATCCAGAACGACAGGCATGGGTTCCCTGTCGCTTAACGTCTTTCCAATCGCCATTCTGGCTGCAAAATGAACCTGGGAAAGAGTTCCGTAGCTTTCATCTGAAAGCCGCAGGTTTTTCTCTCCGGTACGGACACAGATCTCCATATCCGGATCCAGATAAAGTTCTCCGAAATTTTTTCCAACGATCTCGTCCATGATCCCGGAAGCAAACGCATTGAGTTTCAGGGCAGATTCCTCATAGATCTCTCTGGTGATCTCACGGATGGCAAGAACTGCCTGCGTTACCGCTTCCAGTTCTTCGTCAATGGAATCCAGCCGGCTGTCCGTACTCCGAAGTTCTGCAACCGCATCTCTTAGATTTTCATGATCCAGCTGCTTCTCTTTCAGCGATTCCTTTACCTTTTCCAGCTGCCAGCACAGCCTTTCCTGCTCATCTACTTTCTTTCTCCGCGCTTCTTTTTTCAAAGACTCGCGTGCTTTAAAAAGTTCCTCTTCCGCTTCCAGCATCCTGGTACGGCTTCTCTGATAAAAATAATCCGTCAGCCCCAGAAGAACAGCTCCGGCAAAGAGCAGGACTTTTCCCCAGATGGGCGGAACATAAATACCTGCCACGGCAAAAAAAACAGCTCCCAGCATGATAAAAAGCCCTACAAGGCTTCGCACCTGCTTCCGGTCCTCCCGCTCTTTTTCCTGCTTTCTGGAAAATTCACGATCCTCGCGGCTTTTCGCTTCTTTTAAAAGCCGAAGGCTTTCCTGGGCATCCTCCTGCTCTTTTTTCAGCCGGTCGATATCCTGCTCAATGTAGTCCATCTTCATGCGGATCTCCTGCTGCCTGCTGATCAGATCGGCCTGTGCCTGCTTTTTTTCCCATTCCAACTCCGCCTGCTTTTTTTCCAGGCTTTCCTGGGCCCGGCTCACATCAATATGCTCTTTCCCGGAAAGATTTCCCAGATAGTTTTTCAGCTCAGAAGCCAGTTCTTTTCCGATGTTCGGTCCTCGCTGCGTCACATAAAGAGTATTTTTCCAGGCTTTTTCACTCATACCACCGAGAAGTCTCTGAAGATCCCCGTTTTCAACAGAAAGCTCTTCTCTGTCTGTTTCACAGAAAAGCCTGCCTTTGTTTTTGCCATCCAGAAAGTCCCTTTCCAGAAGATACGTCTTCCCGCCGCTTTCAAAACGCATGCTTCCGCTGAGACAGCCGTTGCCGTTCCAGGACTGCCACCGGATGCACTCTTCCCCGTTCAGACCATAGAGCATGGCCAGGATAAATTCATGTATGGTGGACTTTCCGGCTCCATTTTTCGCCCAGATCACATTGATCCCGTCATGAAACGTCAGTTTTTCATCCACAAAATTTCCGAAATTTTTTAATTCTGCCTCTAAGATCTTCATCTTTCCTTCTCCGCCTCCAAAAGAGCCAGAAGCCCGCAATACAGAGCCTTCTTCGCGACAGGATCCTTCAACGTCTGCTGTTCAAAATAGGTGATATAGCGGCCGATCATGTCCTGCCCATGCTGCTTTTTGAGCTCTTCCAGGTCAAATTCCGGCTCCGAAAGATCGCGGATCTCCACAACATTTCCAAGATTCAGAAAATGCTCCGGCTCAAAATCCAGCCCGGGCTTTCGTACGCCCTGGATCTCTACCCGGTAAATGTCCCGGCTTCCTTCACTCTGGATGACCTCTTTCAGCTTTTCCCGCAGTTCCTTTTCGGTCGTATGACTTTCTGACGTGAGGACCACCTTCCGGTAATTCCTGAGAGCAAAGGGCACAAAGTGTGTGGTAAGAAAACCATTTTTCCATTCTCCTTCCACAAAGCCATGCTCGCCCAGATCCTCTTTTTTTACCGGTTCCAGCGCTCCGGCACAGACCATCCGGTTTTCCAGCCAGACTCTGTGCTCATGGCTGCCTCCCAGCGCAATATAGGAAAAACCGGAAGCCGCCAGTTTTTCCGGATGAAGCCTCATATGCTCTTCTCCGTCTCCCGCATGCACCAGGAAAACAGAAAAAAATCCCTCTTCCTCCGGCCGGAAACTCTCATACAATGGCTCTGTCAGCTGCTTTTTCGTATAGCTCATGCCATAAACGACCGTCTGAAGTTCCGGAAAAACAATCTTTTTTTCCCGGCTTCCATCCAAAAAATGAACATTTTTCGGAAAATGAAAGGTACGGTAACTGCTGTCCTCCCGAAGATAGTCTCTGTTTCCTGTGATAAAGACCACCTGTGTTTTCTTCAGCGAGCCAAAAAGTTCTCCCAGTACCTGCAGTTCACGAGAGAGCGGCTGACGGTGGAACAGGTCTCCGGAGATCAGCAGAAGATCGATCTTTTCCAGCTCTGCCTGATCTACCAGACGTACAAAGCTGTCATAAATTTCTTCTCCGCGTGCTTTGCTCCAGGGAAAACAGCCGTCCGGCACTGCTCCCAGATGGATATCTGACGTATGATAAAATTTCATGCTCTTCACACTCTTTTCAGAAGACAGATGTTCTCGATCTCATCTGTCATGGGGAACATATCTACCGGCCAGGCTCCCTCTGCCCGGTATCCCCGTTTCAGAAGATACTTTACATCTCTCGCCTGTGTCTCCGGTCCGCAGGAAATGTAGACCACCCTTTCCGGAGCCAGACGTGCCACTGCATCTAGAAATGCTTCCGTACTTCCGCTTCTGGGCGGATCCATAAAGACCACATCCGCTTTTTCCGCCTGATCTGCCATATCGATCATGAATTCACCGGCATCTCCGGAAAAGAAGCGGGCATTGGTGATCTGGTTTCCCTTTGCATTTCCGATGGCATCCCGTACCGCATCCGGATTCAGTTCCACGCCGATCACATTTCCGGCTCTTTTCGCTGCCAGAAGTCCGATGGTGCCGATGCCGCAGTAAGCATCGATCACCGTTTCTTTGCCTTTCAGTCCGGCCAGTTCCAGTGCTTTTCCATAAAGGACTTCTGTCTGGACCGGATTGATCTGATAAAAGGAACGGGCAGAGATCCGGAATTTCAGCCCCATAAGCACATCTTCGATGTAACCTTTTCCATAAAGCACATGCTCCTGTTTTCCCAGCACGGCACTGGTTCCGCGGCCATTGATATTCTGAACGATGGTCGTGATCTCCGGATGCTTCTGACGGAGTGCCTTTACGAAATTATTCTTGGACGGAAAGACCGGAGAAGCGGTCACAAGAACCACCATGATCTGACCGGTGGCAAAACCGCGTTTTACCAGAACATGGCGGAGCAGGCCGTATCCCGTATCCTCATCGTATGTACGGATCTTAAAGGATTTCAGCATCCCGCGGATCGTTCCGATGATCTCGTCCGCTTTCTGATCCTCGATCATACAGGTTTCCACCGGAACGACTCTGTGGCTCTTCATTTCGTAGACACCGGAAATAATATTTCCTCTTCTGTCCCGGTCAAAAACCGCATGTACCTTATTCCGGTAGTGATACGGCTCTTTCATGCCTTTGATCGAATGGACGGGGCAGATCCCTTTAAAAAGTTTTTTTACTGTTTTCTCTTTTTCCTGAAGCTGTTTTTCGTAAGGCATGCCCTGATACTGGCAGCCTCCGCATTTCTTCGCTACAGGACAGAGATCTTTGGCTCTGTTCTGCATAAATATAACTCCTTTGTATTGTAAGACCAAAGCTCCGGGAAACCAGTGGATATTCTGGTTCCCCGGAGCCTGTCCGGAAATCAGGATCCAAAAAGCCTGTCTCCGGCAAGTGGATTCTGGTTTTCGATCCTGTTTTTATTCTGCATCCAGAAGAGCTTTTAAGGTATCTTTGGTCTGCAGTCCGACGAAACGTTTTACCTCTTCACCGTTTTTAAAGAGGATCAGAGTCGGGATACTCATGACGCGATAGTTTCCGGCAAGATCCGGAGCCTGGTCCACATCTACTTTGCCGATGTGATAGCCTTCTCCTGCCAGCTCCTCCAGGATCGGAGCCTGACGCATGCAGGGACCGCACCAGGTAGCCCAGAAATCTACGAGGATCTTTTCTTCACTTTTGATGGTTTCTGCAAAATTGCTGCTGTTCAGTGTCATTTCCATTGTACATTCTCCTTTATTCTTTTGTCTTTCTTATTTTTTCCTGCTGCAGTGTTTTTATTCCCGACCGGCCGGCCGTGTATATCTGGAAGCATCCATACCGGCCAATGCTCCTTCATAAACGGCTTTAGCCACCTGGAGAAGACCTCCGGTACAGTCTCCTGCCGCATAAAGTCCCGGGATCGTGGTACGCATATTTTCATCCACCAGGATATTTCCTTTTTCTGTGAGCTCTGCTCCCATACGGCGGGCGATCTCCGTACTTCCTGCTGTTCC
This sequence comes from Blautia sp. OF03-15BH, assembly GCF_003463065.1. Lineage (GTDB taxonomy): Bacteria > Bacillota > Clostridia > Lachnospirales > Lachnospiraceae > Limivivens. The sequence continues at coordinate 91,614 of NZ_QSCM01000007.1, read as the reverse complement.
GATGGCTACAAAGACACCGGAAACCTCCAGCAATGTCCCATCGTCAAATTCTACCCCTTCCAGAAGCTCTGCGCCTTTTAAAGCACGGATCTTATCTGTACGCACCGGATATTCCGGCTTTCTTGAGAAAGCCTCCGGAAGTCCGTTGGTCAGGATCGTCACTTCGGAAGCTACATTTCCGATTTCTTCCGCTTCTTTCAATGCAAAATCACCGTTTCCGATGACTGCCACTTTTTTCCCTCTGTAGAAAAAAGCATCGCAGACAGCGCAGTAACTCACGCCACTGCCTTCCAGCTCTTTAAGTCCTGCGATGGCCGGAGCCTTCCGGCTGGTCCCTGTCGCCAGGATCACGGCTTTCGTATCGAAATCTCCCTGATCCGTGTGGACCGTAAAGGTGTCAAAGCCTTCCACGCCCACTACCTGTGCGGTAAGGATACGGACACCAAGCGCTTTTGCCTGGCCAATCCCTTTGTCATAAAGCTCCTGTCCGGACAAGGTACCGCCGCCATAATAATTTTCAATCTTTTCTGCTTTTTTGAGACCTCCTGCCCCATGCTCAATAACCAGCGGATCTCTGCCGGAACGGGCAGCGTAAAGAGCTGCGGAAATCCCCGCCGGACCGCCTCCTATAATGATTATATTTTCCACAGCATTATCCTCTTTTTTTCTTTTACTTGGCTGATGAAATGAAATACCAATATCAGTAATCATTCCTATGATAGCATAGCTCTTTCTTTCTGTCAATCCGGATATCCGATCACAGAAACTCCTCAATCAGCTTTGCAAACGCTTCCAGCCCTTCCTGATCCTTTTCATCAAAACGACCTTTTTCCGGGCTGTCGATATCCAGAACTCCCCAGATTTCCCCGTCTTTCCAGAGGGGTACCACAATCTCCGAATTGGACGCACTGTCGCAGGCGATATGCCCTGGAAATTCATGGACATCCTTTACCAGCTGTGTTTTCCCCAGCTTTGCCGCCGTACCGCAGACCCCTTTTCCCAACGGGATCCGGGTACAGGCAACTTTTCCCTGGAAAGGTCCAAGAAGAAGTTCCTCACCCTGCCGGATATAGAAGCCCGCCCAGTTTAAGCGGTCCAACTCCTCAAAAATAAGAGCTGAAGCGTTCGCAAGATTCGTAATCGGGTAAGATACATGCTCCGCCAGAGAACGCATCTCCCGAAGCAGATTTTCGTAATTCATAAATTTTCACTCCATATTCTCCAAATTCGTAACTGTTACAAATATTGTAACTGTTCAGAACCACCTCCAAAATGCTGCGCATTTCGTCGGTGTGGCGTATCCGCCAAATAGATTTCCATGTAAAAGTGTTCATTCATGCAAGCATGATTCACACTTTTGCATGAAAATCTATTTGGCTCTGAACTGTTACAAATATTCTAATCCATGGAGCCTGCGGGGTCAAGAAATATGCGGGAAAAGAGATTGCCGCTGCGGTGAAAATCCGGTAGAATAAACACATTACAGAAACTGTGCCAGATGTATCGCCCATCAGAAAGGAAACGTCTTATGTATATCCGAAAAACAGCTTCCCCAGCTCCTTATGATTCTCTCTGGGAGGCTTTGGAGCCTTGGAAAAAAATGCCGAAAAAACCTTTTCGTATCGCAGCCGTCGGCTCCGGCGGAAAGACCACACTTCTCTATACGCTGGCCCGGGAAGCCCGGGAACGGGGGCTTTCTGTCCTGCTGCTTCCCACGACTCATATGCAGCTTCCGGAAAAAGACGGCGTGCTTACCGGAAGGGCAGAGGATGTGATGGAAAAACTGAAAAAAGATGGCTTCGCTGTTGCGGGTGTACCTGTCGTCTCCCCCAAAACTGCCCATGAGCCTTCTGCACACGCACTTTCCTCCGAAATCAAAAAAATAGGCTTTCCGGGTCTGGAAACCTATGAAAAAGCAGGTGCTTTCGCGGATCTGGTACTCGTGGAGGCCGACGGTTCCAGACGTCTCCCCTTAAAATATCCCAATGAAACAGAACCAGTGATCCCGGAGGACATCGATCTCATCCTCTCCGTCACCGGCCTTTCCGCCCTCGGAAAAGATCCTGCGAAATTCTGTCACAGGAAAGAACTGGCCATGGAAGCTCTCGCAAAAGTTTCTTCCCGGCTTTCTCCTCTGTCTTTCCCACAGGGCTGGCATACCATCACAGCCCGGGATATGGCACTTCTCCAGAAGTCCGGCTACCTCACACCGCTTCGCAGCCGTTTTCCTTCCGCCCGCGTGATCCCCGTCTGGAACCAGGCCGATACAGAGGAGCTTCGTCAGACTGCCCTCTCCATGCTGGAATTTTTCAGTGAAAAAGACGGCCTTATCACCTGCACTCTGTCTTAACTTCTCCCGGACGCAGAAGAATCCCTGTCATCCATGACGGATGCAGAGATTCTTCTTTTTTATGATTCTGTTTTCTGTCCGTAATAAGCGTTTGCACCGTGTTTCCGGTAATAATGCTTATCCTGCAGCTCCTGCGGAGCCGGTTTCACATCCGGATTGATCTGCTCGCACCGGCTGGCCATTTTCGCCACCTCTTCCAGGACAACCGCATTATGAACGGCTTCAAAAGCATCCTTGCCCCAGGTGAAGGGGCCATGGTTCTTACAGAGGACACCCGGCATGGCGATGTAATCCTTATCCTTGAAATAATCCACAATGAGAAGACCGGTGTTTTTCTCATAGGCTTCCTCGATCTCTTCTTTCGTCAGGTTCCGCACACAGGGGATCTCACCGTAGAAATAATCCGCCTGCGTGGTTCCGTAGCATGGGATCCCTCTGCCGGCCTGCGCCCAGGAAGTAGCCCAGGAGGAATGCGTATGTACGATGCCGCCGATCTTCGGGAAGGCTTTGTAGAGCTCCAGATGCGTTGCCGTATCCGAAGAAGGGTTATAGGTACCCTCCACACGGTTTCCATCCAGATCCATGACTACCATATCTTCCGGCTTCAGCCTGTCGTAATCGACACCGCTTGGTTTGATGACAAAAAGCCCCTTTTCCCGGTCAATGCCGCTTACATTTCCCCAGGTAAATGTCACCAGCTGATGCTTCGGCAAAAGCATATTTGCTTCATATACCTTTTTTTTCAGTTCTTCCAGCATGATCTTTTCCGCCTCCTTAATCTGCCAGCTTTTCCACAGCTGCCCGCTCGATGGAAAGTCCTGCATGATACCGTTTCATGAAGGTTTCAAAGCCTTCCACATCTGCCGGATCCGGCTCTATGCGGATGGCCTTGCTTTCTGCAAACACATGACTGTCCAGATAATCAGCCAGTGTCTCTCCTTCTTTTTTCTGCACCATATAGGAGGCCAGAAGTGCAATTCCCCAGGCTCCGCCCTCTCCTGCCGTCTCCATAACGGAAACAGGAGCGTTCATGGCTGCTGCCAAAATCTTCTGCCCTACGCCCGGTGTCTTAAAGAGACCGCCGTGACCCAGGATCTTGTCCACTTCCACACCTTCTCTGGAAGAAAGGATGTCCAGCCCGGTCTTCAAAGCTCCAAGCGAGGTATAGAGGTTGACGCGCATAAAGTTTGCCAGTGAAAAATGACTCTCCGGTGTCCGCACAAAGAGCGGACGGCCTTCCTCAAAATGCGTGATATGTTCTCCGGAAAGATATCCATAAGCCAGAAGGCCTCCACAGTCCTTGTCTCCTTCCAGCGCTTTGTTATACAGTGTCGCGAACAGCTGGTTTTTATCGATCTTCGCTCCGATGGCTGCTGCAAATTCATCAAAGAGTCCCACCCACGCATTGAGATCCGAGGTACAGTTGTTGGAATGGACCATGGCAACCGAATCCCCGGCAGGTGTGGTCACCATATCGATCTCCGGATAGCGGGTACTGAGTTCTTTTTCCAAAACCAGCATCGCAAAAACAGAGGTTCCCGCAGAGACATTTCCGGTACGCTGACGCACGCTGTTGGTGGCAACCATGCCGGTTCCGGCGTCTCCCTCCGGCGGGCATACGGGGATACCGGCTTCCAGTTCTCCGCTTACATCCAGAAGCTTTGCTCCCTCTTCCGTCAGGGTGCCTGCCGTTTCACCGGCCACCAGAACCTTCGGAAGCAGCTCTCTGATCTTCCAGGGATAGCCTTTCGGTGCTACCAGCTCATCGAACTGATCCAGCATTTGGGGGTAAAAATCCTTTTTCTCCACATCAATGGGGAACATACCGGAAGCTTCACCGATACCGATGACCTTTTCTCCTGTCAGTTTCCAGTGGATATAACCTGCCAGAGTCGTGAAAAAGTCCACATCCTTCACATGCTCTTCCCCGTTCAGGATCGCCTGATAAAGGTGGGCGATGCTCCATCTCTGGGGAATCTGGAAATTGAAGAGCTCGGAAAGCGCATCGGAAGCCTGTCCTGTGATGTTGTTTCTCCAGGTACGGAAGGGCACCAGAAGTTTTCCTTCTTTATCAAAGGGCATATAGCCGTGCATCATACCGCTGAAACCGATGGCTCCGATTTTTTTCAAGGTGATGCCGTAGGTTTTCTTCACATCTTCTGCCATTTCCCGGTAACAGCCCTGGAGTCCCTTCCAGATATCTTCCATTGTATAGCTCCAGATATTATCCACATAACGATTTTCCCAGTCATAGCCTCCCTGTGCGATCGGGTGGCTCTCTTCATCCACCAGCACTGCCTTGATCCTGGTGGAACCAAATTCGATACCAAGAGCAGTCCTGCCCTCTGCCAATGCCTGTTTTATACGTTCCATTTTGATACCCTCCCTGCTGTCATTTTTCTGATTTGGTCACTGTTCTGTGTGTTTTACTGCTCGCGGAAGATGATCTCTCCTGTCTTATCATTCATACCGTCTACAATAGCCAGAGATTCCAGATGGATCCCCTTGGCACGAATGACATCTCCGCCTCTCTGGAAACCTTTCTCGATCACAATACCGGCTCCGACCAGCTCTGCTCCGGAATCCTGTACCAGCTGTGCCAGTCCCTCCAGCGCCTTTCCATTTGCCAGGAAATCATCGATCAGAAGCACCCGGTCACCTTTTCCCAGAAATTCCTTAGATACGATGATGTCATAGATTCTTCCATGGGTAAAGGATTCCACCTGTGTTCTGTAAACTTCTCCTGCAATATTTTTGGTCTGGGTCTTCTTTGCAAACACTACAGGCACATGGAAAGATTCTGCCGCAACACAGGCGATTCCGATTCCGGAAGCCTCGATTGTGAGGATCTTGTTTACATTTTCATTTGCAAAACGGCGTTTGAACTCTTTTCCGATCTCCTGAAACAGTTCGATATCCATCTGATGATTCAGAAAACGATCTACTTTCAGCACATTTCCTTCCTTAACCACACCATCCTTGCGGATTCTGTCTTCCAAAAGCTTCATGAATGATTCTCCTCCTAAGTTGTTTTTCACATTTACTCTATTGTATGCATATCTTCCAAACGTTTCAAGTCTTTTTTATACCAGTTCCGAGCATCCGTAAGTCACAGATCCTTCGGTGTATCGATATCCCTCCGGCTGCGCTCCGGAAGCTCATAGAAAAAGCAGTCGTCGAGCAGCTGATTCAGCACCTTTTTTCCGCCCTGATCCCCGGTGAGGGTCTGAAAGAGCGGGGCATATTTCCAGGAAAAAACAGCAGGATTTCCATAGGCTTTCCCGCAGCGGACGCAGGCCACAGAATGGCCGGAAGCGAAGAACTCTTCGAGAAAATCTCGGATATCCGCCGCCGAAAGCTCCGGCGTGTCCGCCGTGAAAAAGGCGAAATAGTCCGGCGGATCAGCAGCCTCAAACTCCAGCGCTTTCCTTATCGTATAGGAAAGACCTTTGACACTTTCGGGACTGTAAATGCCCGCAGGAAAGCTTTCTTCTTCTCTCTCGCACACGAAATCTGCTCTCTGATTTTCAGCTCTTTTCTCCTGCCTCCCACCGACTCCGCAGGCATTCCCACTGACAGGCAGGAAAACCTCGTCGCCCCCCGGCTGCTCCACCTCCTCCAGGATCTCCTCATACTGCGTCACTACCCGTACCCGGATGTTCCTCGGCCTTGATTCGCTTCCCCCGCCGGACACATCTCGGTTTCCTGTGTCCGCACCGCTGTTTTTCTCCAGCTCTTCTGCCGCTTCCAGCAGTGCATCCAGCATATACCGGTACAGTTTTTTCCCTTTCCACTCATACAACAGCTTGTTGCTTCCAAAACGGCGGCTGTTTCCAGCCGCCATTAAGATCAGGTCAGTCTTCATTTTTCTCCTGCATTCCCTTCCAGATCTTCTCCGGAGTGATGGGAAGCTCCCGTACCCAGACGCCGGATGCATTATGTACTGCATGGGCAATGGCCGGGGAGGGCGTATTGATCACGATCTCGCCGATGGATTTGGCACCGAAGGGACCACTTTCCTCGTAGCTGCTCTCAAACTCCACGCGAAGTCTTCCCACATCCAGCCTGCTTGGGATCTTATACTGCATGAAGGAATTGTTCCAGAGCTTTCCTTTTGCATTGTACTGAATATCCTCATAGAGCGCCATACCAATTCCCTGTCCCAGACCGCCTTCCGTCTGCACTCTTGCAAGATTGGGGTTTACCGGTGTTCCGCAGTCTACGACAGCCACATAATCCAGAAGTTCTACCACTCCCGTCTCTTTATCCAGCTCGATCTCCACCATACCGACCATAAAGGGTGGCGGAGAGGTCGGTGAGCTGTTGCTCTCGGAAACTTCCATGGGAATGTTGTTTCCGCACATGGAGCTGGTCGCAATATCTGCCAGAGGCACACGGCCCTTTTCACCGGAAACTGTTTTGCCGTCAAATTCCAGTTCCTCCTCCGGACAGTCGAGGATCTGTGCCGCACGGGCGATGATGTTATGTTTCAGCTTCTCACAGGCCTTTACCACAGCCATACCGGTCACATAAGTCGTACTGGACGCATAAGAACCGGAATCATAGGGGGAACCGTCTGTATCTGCGCCGAAGACATCCACATCCTCCACGCCGCAGGAAAGACACTCTGCAGCCATCTGAGCCAGGATCGTATCGCAGCCGGTTCCCATATCCGCAGCGCCGATCCGCAGCACATAGAAGCCCTCATCGTTAAGCTTGATCGTAGCGGAACCTACGTCCACGCCGGAAATACCGGAGCCCTGCATGGCCATAGCCACACCGACGCTTCGGATTTTGCCATTGCCCATATCCCGTGCCGGAAACTTCTCATCCCAGTGCATCATCTCTTTTGCCCGGGCCATACAGCGGTCCAGGGCACAGCTGGCATTGACTTCATTATAATAGGAGGGCATTACCTCACCCTGACGGACCATATTCTTTTCCCGGAGTTTTACCGGATCCATGCCGAGGCGGTCTGCCAGCTCATTCACTGCTGACTCTACCGCAAAGATTCCCTGGGTAGCTCCGTATCCCCGGTAAGCACCGGCAGACATATGGTTGGTATAAACCACATCATAGGCAAAATGGTGGGCCTCAAGATTTCCATACAGAGAAATGGCTTTATGACCGGAAAGCCCTACCGTTGTCGGTCCGTGTTCTCCGAAAGCACCTGTATTGGACAGTGTATACATATCGATTCCCCGGATCCGCCCATCTTTATCGGCTCCCACTTTTACCGTCACTTCCATCTCATGACGCGGAGTCGAAGCGATCTGGCACTCTTCTCTCGTAAAGATCATCTTTGCCGCTTTTCCGGTCTTCCAGGTGACAAACGCCGGATAAATCTCTGCCACAAGGGTCTGCTTCGCTCCAAAACCGCCGCCGATCCTCGGCTTGCTCACCCGTACTTTGGACTTGGGGATCCCAAGAGCCGTTGCAACGATGCGGCGTACATGGAAAACGATCTGGGTAGAACTGATGATATTCAGTCTGCCGTAGGCATCCATGTTGGTATAGGTACGGAAGGTCTCCATCATTGCCTGCTGATCGGCCTTCGTGTGGTAGGTATGCTCAACGACCAGATCACAGTCCTTCAATACTGCCTCGATATCCCCGTGACCGGAAACTTCACTTGCACACAAATTTCGTTTATTGTCTGCACCTACCGGACACTTGGACTCCCAGTTATCTTCCGGATGAACCAGGATCGGATTATCCTTCGCCGTATGGAAATCCAGCACCGGTTCCAGTTCCTGATATTTCACCTTGATGAGGCGCAGAGCCTTCTCTACCGCCTTTTCATTTTCTCCGGCTACGATCGCCACTGCATCCCCCACAAAACGGACTCTCTGATCCAGGATCAGACGGTCATAGGGACTGGGCTCCGGATAGGTCTGTCCAGCCATGGTAAAACGGATATCCGGCACATCTTTATAAGTATAGATGGCCTCGATCCCCGGCACCTTCAGTGCCGTATCGATCTTGATCTCCTCGATCAGTGCATGGGCATAGGGACTTCTTTTTACTTTTACCACCAAGGCATTGTCCGGCACCACATCATCCAGGAATACCGGTTTTCCGGTCACCAGAGACATGGCATCCTTTTTCATCACCGGCTGATTTACTACCTTCATGCACCCACCTCCTGTTTTTCTTTTTTCCATGCGATATAATTTTTCATCGCCCGGAGCTGTCCTTCGTAACCGGAACAACGGCAAAGGTTTCCGGAAAGATACTCCAGGATCTCTTCATCTGTCGGATCGGGATTTTCCCGGAAAAGAGCGATCGCATTCATCATAAATCCCGGATTGCAGAAGCCACACTGCTCTGCTCCCTGATTTGCCACAAAGGATCCGATCTCTTCTGCTTCTTCCTGAAGACCTTCCAGAGTGGTCACTTCTCTTCCATTGGCTCTGGCTGCCAGAAGTGAACAGGAAAGGACCGGTTTTCCATCCAGAAAAACCGTACAGAGTCCGCAGTTTGCCGTTTCGCAGCCTCTTTTTACGCTGTAACAGCCATGTTTCCGTACAAAATCGATGAGAAGCAGTTCGTCTGCGATCTCTTCCTTGATGAGTTTTCCGTTTAATTTCAGATTAATCTGCATTCGTTTCACCTCTCATTTCTTCCAGAGCCCGGCGTACCTGTACTTCCACCAGATGACTTCTATAGTCCGCTCCGGCACGCATATTGGAGCCTGTGGGCGTTTTTTTCGTTACATAAGCGACAAATTTCCGGATATTTTCTTCGGTAAGTCCGCCTTCCAGAATCTTTTCTTCATCCTCAACCAGCAAAGCTCTCTGCGGTCTGGCGCCGATCACTGCCTGCCATTTTCCGTCCAGACAGACTACGGCGCTTGCCAGCACCGGAAAATCAGTCCGTGTCAGACGAAGGGACTGATAGACGATCCGTACCGGTTTCTTTTTTACGATCAGCCGCACCAGAATGTCGTTGTCCCTCTTGCTCCAGGCAAAGGTGGAAAGCGGCTGGATCCCGCCTTTATAAAGCTCCACATACGTATCCAGTCCCAGGAACAGAGTCAGCACGTCTGAAAATCCGAAACGTCCGAAAATGCTTCCTCCCACTGTTGCCAGATTCCGAAACTGTACGCCAACGATATGACGAAGGCTTTCCCTGAGTGCTCCTCCGGTATAAGCATCCAGCCCCGGATGCAGCTCCAGCTCCCGAAGAGTGGTCATACAGCCGATCCGGAATTCTTCCTCCTCTTCCTCGATCTGATCAAGACCCAGACCGGAAAGATCGATGGCCTTCTGGATGTTCCGGTCTCCCATTTTCATCCAGAGCATTCCGCCGATGATCTTATTGGTCCGCTTCTGGTTCAGTTCATAAGCCTCTTCCAGGCTCTGAACCTTCACATATTCTCTGATGTTCAGCATTTCATTCCTCCTCGTATTTTTTATCGTCTTTGTATTTCTCTCCGGCGCTGCCGCTGCATCCGCTGCTGTCTGCGCCTCTGCATTTCCATCTGTCTTTCCTTTTTCTTTTTCTGTTCGCGTCTGAATTCTTTTACAAGATTCTTCACTACAAGAAAAACCAGTGCTCCCAGGAGTGCAAAAAGCAGACGCATCCCGGAAAAGAGCAGGGCTCCCTTGGTAGAAGGAAGCGGGAAGAACCGCAAAACCACATGCTTGATGGAAAGCAGGATATTTTTATCAATGGCATGAAAACAGTAAATATAGATGGAATTTCTTCCGCACCAGTTCAAAAAACCGCCTAAAACCGGCACATGATAAAGTCCCTTGGAAAACTGGGTGATGAAATAGGTGGCTGCAATGGCTCCCAGAACAGAAGCTGCTCCATGATAGGAATTGGCATGCATACCCAGAGATGCATAAAAAACAGCCACGATCCAGATCACAGCACCCATGATGAGGATTCCTGCCGGCACAGCCCGCACCGGTTCTTCCAGGACCTTCTTTTCCCGCATGAGCCTTCCTGCATGATAAAAAAGCAGGGCACTCATGGCCGGCTGGATGGAAAAAGGCAGCCAGACCTTGTCATTCAGCCCCATTCCCGTGACAGCCATCAGGATCACCAGGATCCACATGGGCGTTCCGTATTTTTTTGAAAATTCCTCCAGGCAAAGATAGAGTACCTGGCAGACAAACATAGCAATGAGAAACCAGGTCATTCCGACGATCTTCACATCAAAAAGACATAAGGCGATCTTTGGCGTGGAGCCGTTTCCGTACAAGGCCGGGAACAGATATCCCTGAAGCATCGTCTCAAAACCACTTTTCTCCAAAGCGATCAGACAGCGTACCGCATTAATGATAAGATAGGGAACCAGAAGGTTTTTTACTTTTCTTCCAAACGCCGTCTTGAAATCCTGTGGCCGGTAAAAAAATCCGGAAAGGATAAAAAAGAGCGGCATATGGAAGGAATAAATAAACCGGTTCAAAAGACTTCCCGGATCATAAGCAGAAAAGGTATGACCCACGATCACGGAAAGAATGGCAATTCCCTTGGCTACATCCACGTATTCAATACGTTTTCTGGCCGACATATTGTTCCTCCTTTGGTTTTAGTAAAGCAGACACTCAGAAAAAGCTCCATCAGAGAGCCGTTGCGCCGTCTGATGGAGCTTTTCCCTTCGATAAGAAAAGTTTATCATGAATCTTTGATGGAATCAAGGCAGAGTACCGGGCAGCCTTAATTTTTCTCCGTTATCTCACCGGAGCGGTAGGCATGAAGAAGCTCTTCCAGATCATGGATCCTCTCCTGGATCTCCTTTCCGGCATCCGTATCCGCCACCGTCAGACGCTGAAAGGTCCGCTCCACCAGCATGCTCTGCGAATGGATATCGGATTCTGTACGCACTGCCTCCTCCACGGAAACAAACGGATCGTGCGCCACCAGAAGAAGACCATATGAATTGTATACAAGCGTATAACCTGCAATGCCGGTCACCTTCTGATAAGCCTTGGAAAAACCACCGTCAATGATAAAGAGCTTTCCGTTGCATTTGATGGGAGTCTCACCTTTTACCACCTTCACTGGCATATGCCCGTTGACGATATGGGCATTTTCCGGATCCAGTCCAAACTCTGTCAGGATCCTGTCGATGACCCGTTCCTCATTGAGATACGCATAATAAGGATTTTTCTGCTCCACATGAGTCTCCGGTTCCGCCACAAAATAACGTTCAAAGGTAGTCATCCGGTCTTTTCCGTAAACCGGTGAATTTTTATTTTTCCAGATATACCAGAGAATATTCCGTCCCTTTTTCTTCTCCTCTTTATCCATGGAATAGTAGCCTTTGCGGGCATAAACCTCCAGGATATCATAAAGGGCTTTGCCGCTGTAATCCTTCCCGAAGATCCGCACTTTCCGGAAGGTTCCGTCATTATTCAGAGGCACACAGCCGTGATAAAGAAGATTTCCATTAAATACCTTGTACAGACTTCCGTTTGTATACAGAAAACGTACATGACGCTGGAGTTTTTCGCATTTCAGGAAGGCAGACTGAAGCCTCTCCATGACCTCAGCCTCCTCCGGCGTCAGAGCATAAGGATCCTTCGGATCCACCGTCGGAAAACGACTGTCCAGAAGGGTATAATCCTTTCCCCGGATCTTCACTGTTCCCTTTTCCAGATCCAGCTTGTCCAGGAAAAGCTCATCTTCCATCTCAAACTCCGGATTTTCCCGGATGATCTGCCCTTCCAGCTTGAACATGATGACAGAAATCGCTTTCTGGATCCTGAGATCCCAGGCCAGATCGCTGGTATTGTACTCGCTTGGCGTATAATGGATCTTGAAGCACTCGCAGGGATCAGAGCCATACACGGAGGTGGCAAAATTTGCCAGCGGGATCAGGTTGATGCCATAGCCCTCCTCCAGCATGTCAAGATTTCCGTACCGGCAGGCAACCCGGATGACGTTGGCAATACAGGCCAGATGACCGGCGGCAGCTCCCATCCACACGACATCATGATTTCCCCACTGGATATCCACAGAATGGTAACTCATGAGTTTATCCATGATCAGATGCGGTCCCGGTCCCCGGTCAAAGATATCTCCCACGATATGGATGTGATCCACTGCCAGGCGCTGGATCAGATTGCTGAGGGCAATGATAAATTCTCTTGCGCTTCCCACACGGATGATGGTGCTGATGATGGCATTATAGTAGGCTTCCTTGTCCAGCAGTTCTTCTTTCTCTGTAATAAGCTCCTCGATCACATACGCAAAATCCGGCGGCAGCATTTTCCGTACCTTGGCTCTGGTATATTTACTGGATACCCTTTTACAGATCTGGATCAGACGGTGAAGTGTGATCTTATACCAGTCCTCCAGATTTTCTTCCGTTTTTTCCACCAGCTCCACTTTCAGCTCCGGATAATAAATGAGCGTAGCCAGACCACTCTTATCTTTTTTACTTAAGGTGTTGCCAAACTCTTCATTGATCTTCTTTTTCACAGAACCGGAACCGTTTTTCAGCACATGAAAAAACTGTTCATATTCTCCATGGATGTCTGTCATGAAATGCTCCGTTCCTTTTGGCAGATTCAACACAGACTGAAGATTGATGATCTCCGTGGAAGCCGCAGCCACACTTGGATAGAGCTTTGCAAGGCTTTTCAGGTATTTCAGTTCCATTTCTTTTTCCATAAAAATGCTCCTTCGCTCTCTGAAAAAAACGCCATACCAAAAAGGTACAGCGTTTTCTTTCTGTTTCTTTTATCCGTTGATCACATCGCTCATATCGTAGTAACCGGGGCCTTTTCCTTTCAGGAACTTGGCTGCTGATACCGCGCCTTTGGCAAATACTGCTTTGGAATATGCCGTATGTTTGAATTCAATGACCTCGTCCAGTCCGGCAAAGATCACTTCGTGCTCACCCACGATATTTCCGCCGCGGACAGCAGAAATACCGATCTCTTTCGGATCACGCTCCTGACGGCGGCCGCTGCGGTCATACGTATAGGTATACTCATTTCCCAAAGCCTCATTGATGCTGTCTGCCATAGCAATAGCAGTTCCGCTGGGTGCATCTACTTTATGCTTATGGTGCTTCTCTACGATCTCCATATCAAAACCGGCCGGAGCCAGAACTTTGGCAGCATCCTGAAGAAGCTTCAGAAGAGTGTTCACTCCGAGAGACATATTTGCAGATTTCAGTACAGCCACTTCTTTGGATGCCTCACGGATTTTCTGAAGCTGCTCCTCGGAAAGCCCTGTCGTACAAACGACTACCGGCAGTTTTTTCTCCACACAGCACTCGATCAGAGCGTCCTCTGCCTTTGCAGAAGCGAAATCAATCACTACGTCCGCTTCCACATCACAGTCTTTTAAGCTGGTAAATACCGGATAGCCATTGTCACGGTTATCCACCAGATCGATACCAGCCACGATCTGTGCATCTTTATCTTCTTTTACAATGCCAGTGATCACCTGGCCCATATGACCGTTACAGCCATGCATGATAATTCTGACCATTTTTCTTCCTCCGTATTTCAGGCTTTTCAGTCCACTACTTTGATGCCGAAATCCTTCATTGCCTGCCTGAGGACTTCTGCGTGAGCATCCTCCATCTCACTTAAGGGAGCACGAAGAGGACCTGCTTCCCAGCCCATGAAGCTCATCGCTTTTTTCACCGGGATCGGGTTTACTTCAGAGAACAGCGCATTGATCAGCGGAAGTGCCTTCAGCTGCATCTCTCTTGCCTTCTCCAGATCTCCGTTCAGGTAATCCATAACCATATCATGCGTTTCTCTCGGAGCCACATTTGAAAGTACAGAGATCACTCCGATTCCACCCAGAGAAAGGATGGGTACTACCTGGTCGTCGTTTCCGGAATAGAGATCAATATCATCACCACAGAGAAGTTTCACCTTGGCGATCTGAGAAATATTTCCACTGGCCTCTTTCACACCTACGATATTTTTTACGTTTTTCACCAGTTTTGCAATGGTCTCCGGCAGAAGATTACAGCCGGTACGGCTGGGCACATTATAAAGGATGATAGGGATGTTCACTGCGTTTGCGATTGCCGTATAGTGAGCAATCAGACCGTTCTGGGTTGCTTTGTTGTAATACGGAGTTACCAGCAGAAGGCCGTCTGCCCCGTCTTTTTCTGCCTCTTTGGAAAGTTTGATGGCAGTAGCCGTACAATTAGAACCGGTACCTGCGATTACCGGGATCCGTTTGTTGACTTTTTTGATCGCATAGCGAATCACTGCGGAATGCTCCTCTTCTGTGAGGGTTGCAGATTCACCTGTGGTGCCACAGATGATGATGGCATCGGTCCCACCCTGGATCTGTGCCTCCAGCATCTCTCCTAAAACATCATAATTTACTTCTCCGTCCGCTTTCATAGGTGTCACGATTGCAACACCGGCTCCTTTGAAAATTGCCATTTCATTTCCTCCTTACAAAAAAATCCAGTAAAACCGCCTTTGGCGATGGGATTTCGATTTACTTCATGCTCTGACATAAAACAGGGGACAGACCCGATGAAGTCTGTCCCCGATCATCCTGCATCATGAATAGAAAGCTATCCTGACAAACTCTCTATTTCCTGAATATTTTCTGTCCTGATCAGCGCTCCATCGTATCAACGATGACAGTCATACAGTTTTTCACTGCATGCCCAAGATCCGGAAACCCATTCCTTCACTTTCGGCGTCTTTCCCTTTCTCCTGCTTTCCTCTGTGCGGGCCACATCCGGCAGACTACTGATGAAATACGCAACCTCTGTCAAACCACGGGAAAATCCCCCGTTTTTCTTAACTATATCATTATTGATTTTCCTTGTCAACCGCTGTTTTGCTGTCCTGGACCAGGCTTTTGTGAGCAACCAGTTCTGTCACCTCGTCCACGGCATCCCAGATCTCTCTGGCTCCGTAAACACCGGTCATATAAAGATCTGTGGATGCGCTTCTGACCTCCAGAAGATTCCGAAGCTCTGCTTCTCCCGCGATTCCATAGGGGATCAGCCCCAGAACCTCATCCAGGATCAGCACATCACACTCCTCCGTTACCAGAACTTTTCTGGCAAAATTCAGAGCATTCTTCATATTCTGGATCTCTTCCGCCCTTTTCTCTTCCGGAAGCTCATCAAAGGATTCCTGGAATTTTTCGAAACGGAAAACCTTGATCTCCGGTTCCAGGCGTTTGAGAAAACCAAGTTCGTCTTCCTCCTTCGCCTTCAGAAATTCAATAAATACCACATTCCGGCCTTCACAGGCAGCTTTGATGGCCTGGCCGATCGCAGCGGTGGTTTTTCCTTTTCCTTTTCCACAGTAAATATGTACTGTACCTTTATCCATTTCCGCACCTCTTTTTTCCCGGAGGGGTTTCGCCCTGCAACGGAAAATCAACCTTTTTTCATTTTGAGCCAGACCATCTTACTACACTTCCCATGGATTTACAAGAGGATTTTAACCCTGCTCTGACGGAAAACGGTTCGCACATCTTACTGCTTTCCGGAACTGTCAGCAGATCTCTTCCAGTTTGCTGACGGATACTTCATAGGCGGTCCGTTTTTCCGTCCGGTCGTCTTCCAGTCTTTTTACATATTCCCGGCTCTGGATCCTTCCCCAGATCTGCACCCGGCTCCCCACTTCAAAATTGGCGGCGAAGCGGGCATTTCTTCCCCAGGAAATACAGGGGATATAATCCGATTTCCCATAAGGTCTGTTTACCGCTACCAGCATATCTGCGATTTCCCTGCCCAGAGGTGTTTTCCGGTAGACCGGCGGTTTGCAGATAAAACCGTCCAGAAAAATCTGGTTGCTTTTTATCTTATCATCCGTCGCCTCTGCAAAAACAGCCTCTCTTGCAAAAACAGACAGCACCAGACGGTTTTTCTTCTCCTCATGACGGTTATACGACCGGAACTGACCGGAGATCTGTATGAATTCTCCCCGGTAATCCTTTGTCACATCAATGAGACGTTCCGAGATCATCACCGGAATCCGGTCAAAGGAGTCACTCAGGCGTTTTACCAGAAGCTCCAGCATGTAAAAGCCTTCGCCAAACACCTCATGGCTGAATTCAAATTCCGAAGCGATCTCGCCCATGACAGTTACCTGATTGTTTTCAATAATTTTATCCATAGATAAATCTTCTCCCTTCTCTTTCCCGTAATCTCCTGTAAGCAGTCTCCGTCGGAAACGGTTTTTCCTCCGAAGCGTTTACTTAGTAAGTATATCTATGCACTTCTTTTTCACTTTAGAACTCTTTTCCGGAAAATCTATTTTTTTTCAAAAGCCCCTTGTAATCCTGAAAAAATATGATAAACTGGATTAGTTGTGAACTGATAAACATATAAGTAGAAGAGATTCTTTCTTGAGAGGAACGATATTTTATGAAAAGAGAAGATGTGCGTAACATTGCGATTATCGCTCATGTAGACCACGGTAAAACGACTCTTGTGGACGAGCTCTTGAAACAGAGCGGCGTTTTCCGCGCAAACCAGGAAGTCGCTGAACGTGTCATGGACTCCAATGCCATCGAAAGAGAGCGTGGAATCACGATTCTTTCTAAAAACACGGCAGTCTTTTATAAAGATACAAAAATTAACATCATCGATACCCCGGGCCATGCAGATTTCGGCGGTGAGGTAGAGCGTGTCCTTAAAATGGTAAACGGCGTTATCCTTGTCGTTGACGCCTTCGAAGGTCCCATGCCCCAGACCCGTTTCGTACTGAGCAAGGCTCTGGATCTGGATCTTCCTGTTATTGTCTGTATCAACAAGATCGACCGTCCGGAAGCCCGTCCGGATGAAGTCGTGGATGAGGTTCTGGAGCTTCTGATGGATCTGGATGCTTCCGATGAGCAGCTGGACTGTCCCTTTGTCTATGCTTCCGCAAAGAGTGGTTTTGCCACCCTGGATCTGACCAAAAAATCCAGCGACATGGTGCCCCTTTTTGAGACAATTCTGAGCTATATCCCCGCTCCCGAAGGTGATGAGACTGCCGGAACCCAGATCCTGATCAGTACCATCGACTATAACGAATACGTTGGACGTATCGGTGTCGGTAAAGTAGAGAACGGTGTCATCAAGGTCAATCAGGACTGCGTCCTTGTCAACCATCATGAGCCGGACAAGCAGCGCCGTGTAAAGATCAGCAAGCTCTACGAGTTTGACGGTCTGAACAAAGTTGAGGTCAGTGAAGCTACCGTTGGCTCCATCGTGGCCATCTCCGGTATTTCCGATCTCCACATCGGTGATACCCTGTGTTCGCCGGATCATGTAGAAGCGATCCCCTTCCAGAAGATTTCCGAGCCGACGATCTCCATGCATTTCGTCGTAAATGACAGTCCCATGGCCGGTCAGGAAGGAAAATTTGTTACCTCCCGTCACTTAAGAGACCGTCTGTTCCGTGAGCTGAATACGGATGTCAGCCTCCGTGTGGAAGAGACTGAGACCACCGAGGCCTTCAAGGTTTCCGGCCGTGGTGAGCTTCATCTGTCCGTCCTCATCGAGAATATGCGCCGTGAGGGTTATGAATTTGCCGTAAGTAAGGCAGAGGTTATCTACCATACGGACGAACGCGGTAAAAAGCTGGAGCCCATGGAGCTTGTATACATCGATGTTCCTGACGAATTCTCCGGAAACGTCATCCAGAAGCTGGCTCTCCGGAAAGGTGAGCTGCAGGGAATGAGCGTAAACAACAGCGGAAACACCCGTCTGCAGTTCTCCATTCCTGCCCGCGGACTCATCGGCTACCGTGGGGAATTCATGACCGATACCAAGGGTAACGGTATCATGAACTCCATCTTCGACGGCTATGCTCCGTATAAGGGAGATATCCAGTTCCGTAAACAGGGCTCCCTGATCGCCTTTGAGAGTGGCGAGGCCGTTGCCTACGGTCTGTTCAATGCTCAGGACCGCGGTACCCTCTTCATCGAGCCCGGTACCAAGGTTTATGCCGGTATGGTCATCGGCCAGAGCGGAAAACCGGAGGATATTGAGCTCAACGTCTGCAAGACCAAGCATCTGACTAACACCCGTTCCTCCGGATCGGATGAAGCACTGAAGCTGACACCGCCCAAGATCATGAGCCTGGAGCAGTGCCTGGAGTTCATCGACAGCGACGAGCTTCTTGAGGTTACTCCCAAGTCTCTTCGTATCCGCAAGAAGATCCTCGATCCTACTTTAAGAAAGAGAGCTTCTTTCAAAAATAAAAACGCATAAAAATCAGACCCCGGATTTTTTCGGGGTCTTTTTTTCGTTCGTGACTGTCAGTAAAGTGGACATTCGCAATCCGCTTCGCTACTTGCTCATGAACGCAGTCGCTTCGCGATCTGTCAGTGGGAGCTTTCAACTCCCACTGACTAAGCCTCCCCCCTCACCCGCCGCTTAGTGCTCCGCGCACTTGAAGCGGGGGAATGCTTATCTGCGTTCAAAAATCGCCTGCCAGATCTCGGCCGCCTTCCATCGGATTTTGTATTCACTTTTCCCGGGAGTAAAAAGACTTTCGTATTCTTCCTCCGTCAGCACCTTTTGAAGCAGCTGTCTGGATTCCTCCGGCACGATGCCATGGACCGTATCCACAAAACAGAGGCTTGGAAAAAGCACGCACCACCAGTTTTTTCCCTTCGCCTCTCCGATACAGATCCGGAGGGCGTCATAATTTCCTGCAGGAAATGTACAGTCCCCATATGTTTTTTCCGGAAAGCGGGTATTGATCAGCTCTGCTGTCACCTTTTCCCCCGGTTTTTCTTCCCGGACAACTGCTCCGGCAAGCGCTTCGATCTCAGATAAATGTTCCCGTACGATGGCTTCACTGCTGCCAAGGTCTTCTGTCTTTTCAAGAAGCGGCTGTAAAGCTGCAAGCACCTGATCCCTGACCTTAAGTTTCAGTTTTTGATCCGCTTCACTGTCACTGTTTGCGATCACATGGAGGCGGAGCACCTTTTCCTCAATGTGTCCCGCTGCTGCCGCCTGGCTGATAAACAACAGTGCCGCAAAAAGCCCTGCAAGAAAAAGCAGAAGCCTTCCTTTCCATTTTCTGTAGATCATTTCCTGACCTCCTCTTCCCTGTCTGATAGTTCTGAGTATTTCCCTGAAAAGAAGGTTTATACAAAACAAAACTGGACTTTTTTCTCTCCGGCGCTTATACTTTCCTTGTTCACCGGCGATGTCCGGCCACCCTGCTGTGGCACTTCGCCAGATCAAAGCCCTCACACGGGTCATAAGGAGGTCTTTATGAAAAATCCAGCAGAATCCATTTCTCTTTCCATACGCCGCTGTATGCTCGATGAGCTTGATTCCATTATGGAGCTTCAGCAGCATATTTCCGATACCATGACAAATCCGGATCTTTTCGTTTCCACGGACCGGTCAGACAACCGGGACTATCTCATCTCCCCCAATGCTATTTTTGGTGTTTATGACGGGGAACGGCTCGCCGCTTACGGCTCCATCATTTTTTCCAACGATGCCCCGGAAAACCTGGGCTGGGATCTTGCATGGAACCGGGAAAAACTCTTTCATACAGCAACTCTTGATACGATTGTTGTGGATCCGGATTACCGGGGTCACGGTCTTCAGCGCAGGCTGACCCGGGAGTGCCTTTCCTATGCGAGAGAGCTTCTCCCCGGCTGTAACGTCCTGACTACCGTCTCTCCCTACAATGAATACAGCCTGCGAAATGTCCAGGCAGAGGGCTTTGAGATCCAGAAGCGTCTGATGAAATATGGCGGCCACGAACGCTATATCCTTGGAAATATCCCGGATCCCGCATGCGAGTATCCGGATTTTGTCCCTTCCTCCCAGGCGGTGAGCCTTCCTGTGGAAAATATCCTGCAGAATCCGGAGCTCCCCACCGGCTGCGAATCGGTAGCGCTCACCATGGTACTGAACTATTATGGTCATCGACTCGCCAAAACGGAGATTGCAGACAGATACTTACGGAAGGATCCTGAAAACTTCGTCACCCGCTTCAAAGGAGATCCGCATGATATTTCAGGAGACGGCATCTATGCTCCCGGTCTTACAGAAACCGCCCGCCGCTTCCTGTCCGAACAGAACGCTCCCCAAAAAGCGGCAGATCTTACCGGCACGCCTCTTTCGGAACTCTATCCGTATCTTGACCAGAAGATCCCTGTCATCGTCTATGATTCCGTTTATCTCAAAACGCCCGTGGATGTGGCAGAGTATGTAACTGACGGAGGAACCTGGCATTTTTATCACAATGAGCACTGTATCGTTCTCTGCGGTTATGATCCGCTGAACCGCCGCGTCCTGGTCAGTGATGCTCTGAGCGGTCTTGTCTGGAGAGAGGAACAGCGCTTCACGGAAATCTATGATGCCCTTGGCCGGATGGCCGTAGTCATTCTCTGACCGGAACAGAAAAATCCCACCGCCAAAGGCAGTGGGATTTTTCTTTATTACAGCATTTCTACAGATATGATCTCCTTGGTGACCTCAAGTTCCTCTTCCGTAAAGCCGCATGTTTCACATTCCATCTCACCCGTCTGGTTATCACAGGTGTCAATGGGCAGAAACTCTTTCTTTACTGTAAATTTCTGCTGGAAAGCATGGTTTGCTGCCATCCGGAAGGGCTCCAGATTACCGAAATAGAAACGGCGGCGGTTCTCATCGCCTGCTGCATAGGCAGATCCGCCAAACGAAGGATCGGCATACAGCCAGCCATAAGGCTCCGCATAAAACATGGCCCAGTCATGTGCTCCCAGGCTGACCGGATTGCTGTAGAGCCCGGATTCCCAGCCGGCGGGTACACCGGCGATCCTGCAAAGTGTGATAAAGAGCAGCGCCTGAACGCCGCAGTCTCCCCGGAGGTTTGTCGCACAGTATTCCGGGATACAGGTCTGAATGGAATAGTTCCGCATGTAAGAATACTGCACATTTTTCGTAACATAATCATAGATCCGGCGGGCGATCTCCACAGGCCGTTTCTCCGTGCCGACGATCTCGGAAGCCAGGGATCTGAGATAAGGTGTAAAACGGATATGAGGATACTGCTCACTCAGATACTCCTCTCCGGGTTTTCCGTCTGAAGCAGCCTTCGTTTCTGCCTCCGGAAGCTCTTCTTTCCAGAGATCCACATATTTTGCCTTTACAGTATACGCATATTCTGCAAAAAAGGTCCTGTTTTCTTCCAGTGTGTCTTCAAAACAGATGGAACGCCAGCGTGCATCCGGTGCATCCACCGTCACCCTGCCCGGCGCATGATCCAGAAGCTTCACATCTGAAGTGTGGAAAAGTTCTGCCGGAAGCGGGAGATGTGCCCGGATCTTCATACCCGGCTCAAAGCATTCCTCTTTCAGGCGGATCGCTGTTTTCAAGTGGATCCGGACGGATTTCTCGCCTTTTTCCTGCATCTCATGAATTGCCTCCAGAAGAAGACGTTTTGCCTCGTTTTTCTCATCTGCCTTGCCAAGTCTCCGTCTGATCTCCGGCTCTTTATCGGAAAGGTTCCGGATCAGGTTGTGGATGTAATGCTTTCTTCCATCCACCAGGATCCATTCCGCCAGATTTTCTTCTTCTGCCCTTCGAAGATCCTCCATGGAAAAATCCGGAAGTATTTCCCGGAATTTCCGGATCACTTCCTCTTCCGTATCCGGAAATTCCTTGGACAGCTTCTGCAGAATATAGGTTTCATACAGAAGTCTTGTTTTCATGGCTTCTCCCACCGGCTTATCCATCCACCGGTCGATGGCCTTTGCTGCTCCTTCAAAATCTCCTGCCATTTTGTAACGGTTCACTTCATCCGGCAGCTCCACTGCCAGCGCTTTTAATTCTTCACAGGAAAAATCTTTCATCTTCATCATAATACACTCCCACATTCTGTAATTTTGTCCACCAGATCCTGTCGGCAGTCCGGATCCTCTCTTCGAAGACTGTTCACGGTCACATAAGGGGTCTTTGTGAAACCGGTGGCATGGATATATTTCCCTTCTCCCAGGTAAACGGCCACATGGCCGGGGAAGAAGATCAGATCCCCTTTTTTCAGTGCTTCTGCCGGAATCTTCCGGATCGGATAACCTTCCACAATAGAAGCATCCCGGTAAATGAGAAGTCCGTTATCCAGATAACTCATGAAGGCCAGTCCGGAACAGTCAATGCCCTGGGAGGATTTGCCGCCCCAGCGGTACTGTGTCCCTAAAAATTCCATAGCGCTTGCTGCGATTTTCTCCCGGAAGGCCTCTTCCCCTTCAGAAAGCTCTGCCTGCTGTTTCAGAAAATAGCCGTCCCGGTCTCTGGTAAGCAGAAAACCATCGTTTTCCCGCCGTTCCCTGAGATTTTCCTTATGGATATAACCCTCTCTTCCTGCCGCACTCCGTACCAGGCACCAGCCATCCGGAGCGTCTTCCAGATATTCTACCAGACTGTTCTTCAAAAGCAGTTCCCTGGGAAGTCCCTGCACCTTCGGCTGATCCAGAAGATCCGCTTCGGAAATACCGATCCGGAAAAAACGGCTTTTGTCCTGTCGTTCTTCCAGTTCTTCCCTTGTGACCAGCCGAAGCTCACTTCTCCTGATATATCCCTCATACCCGTAATGGGTCAGTACTTTTACATAAGCCTTCTCCGGCTCATCCTCCAGGATTTCCACGGCCCAGCCGGAAAAGATCTCATCCTCGATCCCTGTTCGGTTGCTTCCGTCCTTCTCGCCGGAGCCGCTCCGTAAGTATGCGTGCTCCGCTGTTATCAAGGCCAGTTGTGTTTCCATTGTCTGTAATCCCCCTTTTTTCAAGAATCTTTTGGATCCCTGTCACAATGAAAACAGGGAACTTTTCCGAGTCCGTCAAACCGGCTCAAATGTTACCGGAACACCCGTGATACCAATACCACAGTCTTCCTTCAGAAAGATTTCCGGGCCTTTATAAACCGGGCCTCCCTCATAGGGATCGAGCCGGCAAAGGGACGGACCATCCAGATCTGCCATGGTCACACAGGATCGGGCCGCTGCCAGATGTACACCGGCACTGACAGATACTTTACTTTCCAGCATACAGCCGATCATGCACTTGACACCAAACTGGTCTGCTGCATCACAGATGCGAACGGCTTCATGGATACCGCCGGTCTTCATCAGCTTGATATTGATAAGGTCGGCTCCTTTTTCTTCCATCAGCCGGATGGCATCCTCATAAGAAAAAACACTCTCGTCTGCGAGGATCGGCGTCTCCACATGAGAGGTCACATACTGCATGCCCTTGAAATCGTGGTAAGAAACCGGCTGCTCGACCAGTTCAATGTTCAGGCCGGCCTCTTCCATGGCTGTAATGGTGGAAACTGCTTCCTCCCGTGTCCAGCCCTGGTTGGCATCCACCCGGATCACAACGTCTTTTCCGACAGCATTCCGAATCTCACGGATGCGTTCCACATCCTTTGCTCCGCCTTTTCCCACCTTTACTTTCAGTACATGAAAGCCTTTTTCGACTGCCAGAAGGCTGTCGCGGACCATTTCTTCCGTTTCATTGACACTGATCGTAAGGTCGGTCTCCAGTTTTGTCTTCACCAGCTCCGGTTCTTTCTCTCCTAAGAGACGGAACAGAGGCTTTTTCTGCAATTTTGCATAGAGATCATACAATGCAATATCCACAGCAGCCTTGGCGGTGGTATTCTTCGCCAGACATTTTTCCATCTTCTGCATGATCGCAGGAAGCTCGTCCAGATCCATGCCCTTGATCGACGGGGCAATATAATAACGGATGGCTGCTTCGATGGATTCCTTTGTATCACCGGTGATAACTGCTGTTGGCGGAGCCTCTCCGTAACCTTCCGTTCCATCCTCTGCCGTCACTTTTACGATCAGGTCATTCACGCTGTTCACTGTACGCAGTGCTGTCTTAAATGGCGTCACCAGAGGAATCTCAATGTATCCGATGGCAATTTCTTTCAATCTCATAATAATAAAATCCTCTTTTCTTTGCAACAATAAAGTAAAAAGGCTGCACGGATATCCGCACAGCCTTCCGTTTTTCTTTTACAGAGCTTTCAAATAGGTAAATACAAAGTTACCACAGGAGTAAACCAGACCTTCATAGTTGGTATCATCAAAGAGATAGGTACTCATAGAATGAAGGATCACAGACACCGGAAGATCTTTTGCAAGGATCGCATCGCATTTCTTGTATGCCTCCCACTGTGCTTCCTCTGTATCTGCGCTGACGGCTTCATCGTATGCGGCATCGTACTCATCGCTGTGATAGAAGGAGTTGGAGTTCTCGGTATTGATAAAGGTTCCATACATGTTGGAGAGATCTTTATAGTCCATGAACCATCCGTAATATGCCAGATCATAATCTCCGGATCTTCTGGCAGCAGAGAAGTTCTCCACTTTTTCCACGGTGATGGAATCAATTCCCAGTACCTCTTTCCAGTCATTTACGATCGCCTCTGCAATCTCTTTGCGGCTGTCATTGTTTACGATATAGGTCAGAGCCGGGAAGCCTTCTCCGTCCGGATAACCGGCATCTGAGAGAAGCTGTTTTGCCGTCTCACAGTTTTCTTCATATGCAGATACATCCTCCCAGGGATCACAGTAATCCACAAAATCGGTGCCATCCGCATTCACATATCCACGGCAGGCCAGAGTCACACCCATCTCGTCATTCAGTCCGCGGATGGAGATCAGACGGTCTCTGTCGATCGTGAGAGAAAGTGCTTCACGGACCTTCTCATCCTTCAGAACTTCATTTCCCTTGTCACCCAGGTTGAACATCACGCAATAGTTGTTGTTTCCTTCGGTATAAACCAGTCCGTTTCCTTCCATACGCGGTTTTTCTTCATCCGGACACATATCGGAATATACATAATCACCACTTTCAAAAGAAGCCAGTGCAGAACTTTCCTCTGTGATCAGTTCCCAGTTGATGGTACCGACTTCGATATTGGCCGCATCGTAATAATCGTCACGGAGCTTCATAACGACTTCAGACTCATGTGCCCAGCTCTCCATCTCATAAGGTCCGTTATAAACAGCCTTGTCCGGATCAGTCGCATAAGCTTCGCCATATTTTTCCACATAATCCTGTCTTGCCGGATAGGTGGACGGGAAAGCAAGGATGGAGGGAAGATAGCCACAGGGCTGTTTCAGCTTGATCACCAGAGTCTTGTCGTCCGGTGCTTCATAGCTCTCTGCCACATCAGAAAGGATCGTACTGTAATCTCCTCCCTGTGCTGCCAGGTTGTCAAAACCAAAGACAAAATCTCCTGCTGTCACCGGCTGGCCGTCTGACCAGGTAATATCATCTCGCAGCGTAAAGGTCCATGTCAGCTTATCTTCGCTTGTTTCTACAGAAGCTGCCTGACCCAAAGCAATCTCGCCGTTGGCATCCAGCTTATAGAGACCTTCATACAAATGGTGCAGAGCAGAAAGTCCATTCAGATAACCACTGGTAGCTGTATTCAGCTGCATGGAATCCTCTCCGCCGCCGGTGACGGCGATCTCGATCTTCTCTTCTCCGTCTGCACAGGCACTCATGGAAAGAGACGCGGCTGCAAGAGCGGCTGCCATTGTCAAAGATACGATTTTGCTCATTTTTTTCATGTCTTCTTCCTCCTTTTGACATTATGATCGTGTGATATTATGATGTTGGGGTCAAAAGGTCTTTTGACCCCAACTGATGCCTACGAATTGCTCCGCTGCAAAGCAGCTCCCGCAATTCTATAAACATTCGAAATCCGCTGATTTACTGCGTAAATCGCTACTTTCTCATGTTTAGTGGGTCCCAAGTTCAAAAGCCTTATCATGCAAGCATGAACGGCTTTTTGACCTTTTGACCCTGGCATCATATTATATAAACTCCCGCCGGAGTATATATCTCTTCTACTTTTTCATCTTCGGATCCAATGCATCCCGAAGTCCGTCACCAAAAAGGTTGAATGACAGGATGATCAGACTGATGAGTATTGCCGGAAAAACTACCCGGTAGGGATAGCTGCTGATACCATTCAGCGCCTCGGAGGTCAGAGAGCCAAGGCTCGCCATCGGAGCAGATACGCCGATCCCGAGGTAACTTAAGAAGGCCTCTGTAAAGATAGCTGAGGGGATCTGAAGCATTACCGTGGCAATGAGCTGACCGATGCAGTTCGGAAGCAGATGTTCCCGGATCATCGTCGCCCTTCCGCAGCCCAGTGCCTCAGCGGCGGTAACGAAATCCAGCGTCTTCAGCTGAAGGATCTGACCACGGACGATCCGGGCCATACCTACCCAGTAAAGGCAGCCATAAACGATAAAAATAGCGATCAGGCCGGAACCGATCTTCTGCAGGCCATGGAAGGCTGGCACCGTGTCAATGAGATTCTGCAGTGGTTCGCTGATGACCATTTTGATGACAACAATAAGAAGGATCTCCGGAACGGAATAAATGATATCCACGATACGCATCATAAAGATATCCACCTTACCGCCGACAAGACCGGAAATGGCTCCGTAAATACTTCCCACGATCATAACGATCACAGCGGACACCAGACCGACGATCATGGAGATCCTGGTTCCGATCATACAGCGGACCAGAATGTCACGTCCCAGACGGTCGGTGCCGAAGGGATGTCTGAAACAGGGCCACAAAGCTTCGTCTCCTCTTACCTGCTGATCGTAGGAATAGGGTGAAAGCATCGGACCGACAAAGGCAAAAATAAACATGATCACAATGAGCACCAGCGCTACCATGGCGATCTTATTGGATCTCAGACGGATCCAGCTGGCTTTCCAGTAGCCGATCTCCTCTGTCTCCAGGGATTCTTCTTTAAAATAATTCTCATCCAGCGGTGCGAAATCGTCCGGTGAGATTTTGTTCTGTAGGCTTAAAATATTTTTCATGGCTTCTTCCTTTAATCCAACTGTATTCTCGGGTCAACGATTTTATAGAGGATATCGCATATCAGGTTCATGAACACGATCAGTGCGGAATAAAAGATCGTCACACCCATGATCATGGTGTAATCTCTGCTGCTGATGGAGCTTACAAAATACCGGCCGAGTCCCGGTACGCTGAATACGCTCTCTGCCACGAAACCACCGGTCAGAATGGAAGCTGTCAGAGGCCCCAGATACGTAATGACCGGAATCAGTGAATTTTTCAGTGCGTGAATGAATACCACAACGAATTCTGACATTCCCTTGGCCCGTTCCGTCCGGAGATAGTCCTGATTCATGACCTCCAGAATACTGGCTCTCGTAAGACGCGTCAGATAAGAGGTCGGGTAGATCGCCAGCGTCAGCATCGGCATAAGCCAGCCGCCGGGCTTATTGTAGTTGACCGGAAGAACCTTTAAGTTGACTGCCAGAAGGATCATCAGTCCGGAAGCGATCACATAACCCGGCATGGATATCCCGACAGAGGAAAGAACACGAATGACTGCATCTGGCAGCTTATCCTTACAGAGTCCTGCAATACAGCCCAGGATAATTCCACACACGATGGCAAGAAGCAAGGCTCGTACACCCAGGCCCATAGAAACCTGAAACGATTCAAAAATGATGTCTTTTACTGCACGGCCCTTCTGCAGTACATAACTGGTTCCCATATCTCCATGCAGAAGATTGGTGAGATATTTTCCATACTGCACATATACCGGCTGATCCAGTCCGTATTTGGCAATGAGGATCGCCCTGTTCTCCTCGGAAGCCTTCTCTGACATGAAGGGATCACCGGGCATCAGATTCATCAGAAAATAAGTAATGGTAATGATAGCGAAAAGACTGACCAGAGCCAGCAGGATCCGCTTTACAATGTATCTTGAAGTCTGCATTTTTATTCTCCTTACTTTTTATGCATTATGGCAGGCGGCAAAGTGTCCGGGTGTGATCTCCCGGAGTGCCGGCATGCTTTCCGCACAGGCCTTTCCTGCCTTCGGGCACCTCGTCCGGAACGGACAGCCTGACGGAGGATTCAAGGGGCTTGGCACCTCCCCCTCCAGCCGGATCCGCTTTCTCGCTGCGGAAAGATCCGGATCCGCAATGGGAATTGCCGAAAGAAGCATCTCCGTATAAGGATGAATGGGACTGCGGTAAAGCTCTGCACTTTCTGCCAGCTCTACCATATGACCCAGATACATAACACCGATCCGGTTGCTGATATGTTTTACGATCGCCAGATCGTGGGCAATAAAAAGATACGTCAGTTTTCTTGTCTCCTGCAGTTCCTCCAGCATATTGATGATCTGTGCCTGGATGGAAACATCCAGAGCTGATACCGGCTCGTCACAGATGATAAACCCGGGATTGACTGCCAGCGCCCGGGCAATACCGATACGCTGTCTCTGACCTCCGGAAAATTCATGAGGAAAACGGTTATAAAATTCCGCATTCAGACCAACCAGCTTCATAAGCTCCAGGATTTTTTCCTTTCGTTCTTCCTTGGTCTTACAGAGTTTCTGCAGATCCATCGCTTCTCCGATGATGTCTGAAACCGTCTTTCTGGGATCCAGAGATGCGTAAGGATCCTGGAAAACGATCTGCATCTTTTTCCGGTAGTCCTTCATGTTTTTACCGATGATGGATTCGCCCTCGTAAATAATGTCTCCGGAGGTAGGTTCTTCCAGTCTGAGGACCGCTCTTCCAAGTGTTGTCTTTCCGCAGCCGCTTTCACCTACGATTCCGAGGGTCTCACCCTTCCGGATGAAAAAGCTCACATCATCGACTGCTTTCAGTTCCGTCTTTTTGATAAATCCGGTTCTCACCGGATAATATTTTTTGAGATTTTTTACTTCCAGCAGAATCTCTCCGCTTTCCACATTTTTCTTTTCCATGCTCTATCATCCCATCCTTCAAGTATTCTGCATCGCTTTTTTGATCACCTGCCAGCAGGACGCCTTATGGGTCTCATCCAGCTCGTATTCCGGCGGCTCCTCCCGGACGCAGATTTTCATGGCACAGCTGCAGCGGGGAGCAAACGCACACCCCGGCTTCACCGCACTCATGTCCGGCGGATTTCCCTTGATGGGTTTGAGTTTCTCGTTCACATCGCTCTCCAGCCTTGGTACGGAAGCCAGAAGACCTTCCGTATAAGGATGGCATCTTTCATAAAAGATCTGGCGGCTCTTTCCTTCCTCCACGATCTTGCCCGCATACATGACAATGATCTTGTCGCAGATCTCGGAAACCACGCCAAGGTCATGCGTAATGAAAATGATCGCCATTCCCAGTTTCTCTTTCAGATCTTTTAACAGTTCTACGATCTGTGCCTGAATCGTCACATCCAGAGCCGTCGTCGGTTCGTCTGCGATCAAAAGTTCCGGATCACAGGAAAGTGCCATGGCGATCATGACTCTCTGACGCATACCGCCGGAAAATTCATAAGGATACTGTTTGATCCGCCGTTCCGGCTGATTGATGCCTACAAGTGTTAAAAGCTCGATCATCCTTGCTTTCCGCGCTGCAGCATCCAGTGTCGTATGCTTTTTCAACGACTCGTTCAGCTGATATTCTACAGTAAACAGAGGATCCAGAGAGGTCATGGGGTCCTGGAAGATCATGGCGATCTTATTTCCCCGAAGCTCCTGCAGCTCCTTTTTATTCATTTTCAAAATATCTTTTCCGTGGAAAAGGATCTCGCCGTTCTTTACCCTTCCGGTATCCGGGGTCAGGCGTAAGATCCCGTGGCTGGATACGGATTTTCCGCTTCCGGACTCTCCGACGATTCCCAGAACTTCGCCCTTATGCAGGGTATAACTGATTCCTCGAACCGCCTGGATCTCACCTGATTTATTGAAAAAGGAAATGGAAAGATCTTTCATTTCCAGTATGACTTCCTGCTTTTTTTCCTCCATAATGCCTCCGTACTTTTAAGAGCCTTCCTGTCACTGATGCTTTTATATGGAAAAACGCAGGCAGTCCGGCCCCGAATGGCTCAGACCCCTGCGTCTGTAACTCTTTTTTAATTTCTGCTATTGTAATACCAACCGGTATTTTCTGTCAAGAGTTTTTTAGAATACATGTATACAATCAGCGGATTCTGTCCCTGGGTCAGGATTGCCGGAGCTGCCTCGCAGCGTAAGCAATCCGTATTGTATCACAACGTTCCAGAACGCATCCAACAAACTTTTCTCCCCTACAGCAAATGCCGAAACGGCCGGATGATCACCCGGAGCGCCCCGTAAATTCCTTTCTTGGTCCCGGTCATCTCGACTTTCTGAAACGCCTTCCCTTCTGTTTCCGTTCCATCCGGCAGCACTTCCCGGCTTTTCTCCATGTATCCCTCATTCATTTGCCGTAAATGCTGATTCAATTCCTGGCTGTCGATCACCAGCATCAGTTCCGTATCCAGATAGGTGCTCCTCATATCCCAGTTATAGGATCCTACGATCGAAAGCCGGTCATCCACCACGATCGTCTTTGTATGGACCGCTGCTTCATTCATAAGTTCATAGACCGAACAGCCCGTACCCAGGATCTTCTTTTTGTTGTTGAGATAATCTGTACAGCCCCAGGGATTGGAGCCTTTCTCCACCGCGTTGAGTATGATCCTCGTATCCGCATGGGATGCGGCTTTCTCCATCACCTCATACATGGCTTTATCTGCAATGACATAAGGGGTCTGTATGAAGATGTCTTTTCCGTTTTCCAGTAGTTTTTCCATTGCAAAAAGCATCATGGGTTCATGCTTTTCTGCTCTTGTCCCATTATGGATGAGCGTGATACTCTCGACGGGATATGTTTCCTCTGTCCAGTCCGTATCTGCTGCCTGGGAAAGCTCCGGGTACTTTTCACAGATTTCTTTGTAACGCTCCAGAAGCTTTGCTTCTGCCATTTCTTTTTTCTCTGCTTTCAGAGAGAATTTCTTTGCTTTGACACAGTTTTCTTCCCAGATGGAAGAAAAATACTCTTCCAGTTCCAGAAAAGACGCCCCTTCACCGGTTTTCGTTTCATATACAAAAATCTCACGGTCCTCATTGATCCCAGTCTTTCGGTCACCGAGAAAAATATCATTGGAATTTCTGCCTCCCAGAAGATACATCTGTTCATCTGTAATGAGATATTTGTCATGCATCCGGTAATTCACGTTCAGGATATGGAGCGCATCGATGGGATTGTAGATCCTCAGCTCTACATTTTCATGCGTGCAAAGTGCATGGAAACGTTCGCTCCGTTCCAGATACAGAAATTCATTCATCCCGTCCAGCAGGAGCTTCACCTTCACGCCCCGCTCCGCGGCCGCATAAAAAGCTGCCATCATATCACTTCCGCTTTCATCCTCACGGAAATCAAACGTGGCAAATACAACCTCTTCCTTCGCCGCTTCGATCATCCGAAGACGAAGAAGCAAAGCCTCCTCGTTGTTGTCAATACAGGCGATGCGTTCCTTCTCTTCTGAAACTGTGTTTTTTCCCTTTGACGTCTTTTCTGCTGTTCCGCTTTTCTCCATCCCTTCCCGGATCCTGCCGACGTTTTCTTCCAGACATTTCCGGTTTTCTTCCGAAAGTTTCACCGGACGCAGCGGTTCCAGGATATTCACTGCAGCGATCACAAGGATCAAGATCAGGATCACCTGTAACAGTCTGAAAACTAATTTCTTCATACACTTCTCCTTTCATCCCTTCCAACTAGCGCTGAGGCTTTGTAAAACGGACATTCGCAATCCGCTTCGCTACTTGCTCATGAACGCAGTCGCTTCGCGATCTGTCAATGGGCTGGTTATTTCGAAAACACTGTACTAAGATTGAATGGTACTATAGCGCATTGTTAAAAAAACGTCAAGTATAAAATGAGCTGCCGCATATTCGTGCGACAGCCCTCTTTCCTTACTCTATATCCGGAAGCTCTGTATTTCCGATTCCGCGTTCTGTATGGTAAGTACAATTCTCAAAATTTACGCTGTAACCATTTGTACAGGAACAGTCTCCCAAGATTCCGCCCATGCTCGCTTTCCAGTATGTTTCTGCTGCTTTTTGGAATTCTTCTTCGGTTACACCGTCTCCTTTCTTCGGTTTCTCATAGCTGAGATCTCCGGTGTTCACACAGTTGCTGATCCGGACAAGTGCGTCTTTTTTATTGATTTCCTGCCCATCCGGCTGATCTGCGTCAACAGATAGCAGGACTGCTTCACCGATCCTGCCGACGATTCCACCACCCATAACAGACAGGGTAAAGAGACTTGCATCTTCTTTTTCACCCTCGTCATTCTCCGTTTTAAGATCCGTTTCTCCCATGACCCAGGGATCTGTGAAAGAAATTTTTCCGCTGTTTTCACAGCCATCCATGACGGTCTGTGTCTGCATAAAGCCATCCACTGCAAGAATACCGCCGATATAGCCATTCGTCGTCGATGAAGAGAGGTTTCCGCTGTTCTTACAATTCAGAATGGAAAAAGAGGTGGCTGCCGTATCTGTCTTATAATAAGCTGTAAAACCTGCGATCCCTCCTACATTTCCTTCAGAAGTGATGTCTGCTGTATTTTCACAGTTCTCAAGATCCAGCTGCCAGTCATCACCCATATTTGCCGTATAACAGAGAATACCTGCGGCATTCTGTCCGGATGAGAGGATCTTTCCATGATTGGCATTGCCTGAAAGCAGCACCTTTCCCTTCTGCATCACCAGTTCATAGACGATTCCGGCGCCTTCTCCCTCTGTAAAATCGGCTTCATTTGTACAGTTGGCAATCGTGAGGGTATTATCTGCTTTAACCCCTGCATCTGCTGCAATTCCGGCATAATAATGATTTGCCGAAAATACCTTTCCTGTATTCTTACAGTTCTCGATCGTTACCGCATATCTGGGGTCTGCCAGATCTATAGTACCCACGATCCCACCTGTATTTGCGCTGTCAGCCACAACCGTTCCGGTGTTTTCACAGTCACGGATCACGCCGTCCTCTCCCAGAACAGCCACAACAAAGCTTCCTGCAATTCCTCCTATGGACAAGGCTGAGGTGCCCGGTTCTTCTCTCTCTTCCGCTGCTGCTTTTGCTTCCACGGTTCCTTCATTTGTGCAGCCTGTGATCCTGGCAGAGTTCGTACCTGCAATTCCGCCTGCTGCCAATGCAGACTGGCAGCCGTTTTCGACCTCTATCGTTCCCTTATTGATACAGTTTGTAATTCCTTCAAAAGCATCCGCACTCTCATCACCTGTACCAACGATCGCGGATGAAAAATCTCCTGCAATTCCTCCCAGATAAGCCTGTCCACTCTGACCATTCTGCAAATTTTTCGCCGCACTCACGGTTCCGGCAAACGCACAGCCACTGATCGTACCGGATGCGCTTCCTGCAATTCCACCATAATATCCATCGTATCCGATCAGTTTTCCGTCCACGGTACAGTCAAGGATCTGCGTTTTCGATGCCATGCCCGCAATTCCTCCCACTCTGGAACGTTCTCCGGACACCTCGATGTATACCTCTGTCAGGTTCAGGTTTTTAATCGTACCCTGATACACAGATGCAAACAATCCACCGTAGTCAGAGGAATCCTCCTCATTGCTTTCCTCAATATCTCTGTTCAGATACAAGCCGCTGATTACATGCCCGTTTCCATCGAAGACACCGGTAAAGGCTGCTTCTGTTCCGATTGGCTTCCAGTCATAGGCCGGCCTCTCTTCCCCCCAGTTTTTATAATTAGAAACATCGTTAAGGCTGATATCGGCTGTCAGGATATAATGTTTTCCCCGATAGTCATTGAGCGCATCCTCCGCCAGAAGATTTGCAAGATACTGCAGTTCCTCCGCCGAACTGATCTCGTAAGGTGCACTCTCACTTCCATCTCCGCCCGAGAATGCAGAGGCTGCCTTACGATATACTGCCTCCCCAACCTCCCGATGCTGATGCTCGTATTTCTCAAGGATACTTTCTTCCTGCACCGTATCATCTGCTTTGACAAAAGTTCCTGTCGTCGTAGTCAGAACGCTGAGGCAAAGCACTGCTGTTATCCATTTCTTTTTCATTTTCTTCTCCTTGTAGGGCATATTTTATAACTGTTCAGTACCTTCACAGCAAAAATCCACTAAAATAC
Organism: Blautia sp. OF03-15BH; assembly: GCF_003463065.1. Classification (GTDB taxonomy): domain Bacteria; phylum Bacillota; class Clostridia; order Lachnospirales; family Lachnospiraceae; genus Limivivens. The sequence continues at coordinate 57,368 of NZ_QSCM01000007.1, read as the reverse complement.
AAGATAAGCTGCCGCACACTCGTACGACAGCCCTCTTTCTTAAACAACATCTCTTTTACGCAAATGCTTTGACCTTTGTATAGATTCCTTCTGCATCCAGTCCATATTTATGCAGGACTTCTTTTGCCGGACCGGACTCGCCAAAGACATCATTGACACCGATCTTCAGCACCCGGGTCGGAGCTTTCTCGCTCAGGCAGTCGCAGACTGCACTTCCCAGGCCGCCGATCACGGAATGTTCCTCAACGGTAACGACTTTTCCGGTCTCTTTTGCTGCCTCGACAAGAAGCTCCTCATCCAGCGGTTTGATTGTGTGGATGTTGATCACTTTTGCTTCAATGCCGTCTTTTGCCAGCATCTCAGCTGCTGCCAGAGACTCAGATACCATAAGACCGGTTGCTACGATAGTCAGATCCTTACCTTCCCGGAGGATCACACCTTTTCCGAGTTCAAATTTATAATCCGGACGGTCATTGATCACCGGTGCAGCCAGACGGCCGAAACGGAGATATACCGGTCCTACATACTCGTAAGCGGCTTTTACAGCTGCTTTTGCCTCGATATCATCACTGGGGTTGATAACAACCATACCGGGGATCACACGCATCAGGGCAATATCTTCATTACACTGATGGGTTGCTCCGTCCTCTCCTACAGAAAGACCTGCATGAGTGGCTCCGATCTTTACATTCAGATGCGGATAACCGATGGAGTTTCTCACCTGCTCAAAAGCACGGCCTGCTGCAAACATGGCAAACGTACTCATGAAGGGAACTTTTCCCGCTGTGGAAAGACCTGCTGCAATGCCTGCCATATTACACTCTGCAATACCGCAGTCGATGTGGCGGTCCGGAAATACTTTTTTAAACATGCCGGTTTTGGTGGCTTCAGCAAGGTCAGCATCCAGAACCACGAGATTTTCATGCTCTTTTCCCAGCTCCACCAGGGCATTTCCGTAACTCTCTCTGGTAGCGATCTTCTTTACTTCTGACATAATGCTTCACCTGCTTTCTCCAAATCCTGCATTGCGATCTTGTACTCCTCATCGTTGGGAGCCTTTCCATGCCAGCCGGCCTGATTTTCCATGAAGGAAACACCTTTTCCTTTGACTGTCTTCATCACGATGGCAACCGGCATGCCTTTTACGCTCTTTGCCTCGTCAAAAGCACGCTTCAGCTGGTCGAAGTCATTTCCGTCAGCCACAGAGATCACATGGAAATTGAAGGCCTCAAACTTCTTATCGATGGGGTAGGGAGAGCAGACGTCAGCCACATTTCCATCGATCTGAAGTCCATTGTTGTCCACGATCACTACCAGGTTGTCCAGTTTTCTGGCACCGGCAAACATGGCTGCCTCCCAGACCTGTCCTTCCTGGATCTCTCCATCTCCCAGAAGGGTAAATACCCGATACTCTTTTCCGTCCATTTTTCCTGCCAGAGCCATACCAACAGCTGCGGAAATTCCCTGTCCAAGAGAACCACTGGACATATCTACGCCCGGGATATGCTTCATATCCGGATGTCCCTGCAGATAAGAATCCAGATGACGCAGTGTCACAAGATCCTCTTTCGGAAAATATCCTCTCTCAGCCAGTGCAGAATAAAGTCCCGGTGCATTATGACCTTTTGACAGTACAAAACGGTCTCTGTCCGGATCCTTCGGATTCTTCGGATCGATTTTCATCTCCTCGAAATACAGATAAGTGAAAACATCAGCTGCGGAAAGAGATCCACCCGGATGACCGGACTTCGCACTATGAACAGCTGTTACGATGTCTTTGCGGATTTCGTTAGCAGTCTTTTGAAGCTCTAACTTGTTCATCTTAAATTCCTCGCTCCTTTATTTATGGCAATGTTATCACGCATGGCGTGAAATCAGTGCAGCAGATCCTTAGCAACCGCCCGGTGCTCGTTGCACTTGAGGCGTGAGAATGCGTATTCTACGGTAAAACGGACATTCGCAATCCGCTTTCACTACTTGCTCATGAACGCAGACGCTTTGCAGCTGCGTTCAAATGGCCGGATGCCGCTTCTTCCATTATACGAAAAGTCCCTGTCTGATGCAAGTTTTTTTTCCTGTTACTCTCCAAATACAGCTTTATAATCTGCCTGGAATTTCTCGATTCCGGCATCGGTCAGCGGATGTTTGGTCATCTGAACGATCACTTTATAGGGAACCGTGGCAATATCAGCTCCTGCCAGAGCACAGTCCGTTACATGGATAGGATTACGGATGCTGGCAGCGATGATCTCTGTATCAATATCCTCTGCCACATCAAAAATATCTGCGATCTGACGTACCAGATCAATACCGTATCCGGAAATATCATCAATTCTTCCAAGGAACGGAGATACGTAAGTTGCACCTGCCCGGGCTGCCAGAAGCGCCTGGTTTGCAGAAAAGATCAGCGTCACATTGGTCTTGATACCCTCTGAGGAAAGAACCTTGACTGCCTTTAAGCCTTCTACCGTCATGGGGATCTTTACGACCATATTCGGATGAATGGCTGCGATCTCACGACCTTCTTTGATCATTCCCTCAGCGTCTGTCGTCGTAGCTTTTACTTCCCCGCTGATGGGACCGTCTACGATAGAGGTAATCTCTTTGATCACGTCCTCAAATTTTCTTCCGCTCTTGGCGATCAGAGACGGATTTGTGGTCACACCACAGATCACTCCCATGTCATTTGCTTTACGGATTTCCTCCACATCTGCTGTATCCACGAAAAATCTCATAGCTTTTCCTCCTTGAAAATAATTTCTGCAACTTGTAAAATCAGTATAGCACATCTGTTTTTTCCGTCAACCGTCCCTGTTATTATTTTTCACACCCTTACTGAATGACTTTCTTCTCCAGCCATTTTCGGCTGTGGAAACGTGCTCCGAAGAAGATTCCTCTCAAGGTCCAGTCAGAAAACATACCGATCCAGACTGCCATAGGTCCCATGCCAAAATGCCGGCTCAGGAAGATACAGAGGCTTACCCGGCAGAACCACATCGTCAGGCAGGAAATAATCATAGAAAATTTCACATCTCCTGCGGCACGAAGACCATAGGCCGGAATGAAGGCTCCCGTCCATACAAGCGGCTTTATAACGGTGATCCAGCCCATCATATACAGACAGAGACTGGCGCTTTCCGGCTCCATACCTCCGAGGATCGTGATCGGCTTTGTCAGAAGGAAAATCCCCAGACAGCAGACCGTTACAACCACCTCTGCGATCAGAGTGAGTTTTTTTACATAATAAACCGCTTCGTCTTTTCGTTTTGCTCCCATGCACTCTCCTACGACAGTCATAAGGCCGATTCCAATACCAATACCTGCAATTCCATTCAGATTTTCCAGGATATTAGTCATTGCCTGGGCTGCGATAGCTACTGTTCCCATTGTCGATACTGTTGACTGAATGGCCAGTTTTCCAAACTGAAACATACTGTTTTCCACACCGGAAGGAATTCCGATCTTCATGATCATTCCGATCTGTTTTCCGTCCGGACGGATGCTCCAATAATCTTTTACCGCGATCTTATTTTTCGGACTTCGCAGAAAAGAGAGAACCACAACAGAGGAAAACACACGGGAACCAAGTGTTGCGATTGCTGCACCTGCAACTCCCATATGAAAAACAAAGATCAGCACTGCATTTCCAATAATATTTAACCCGTTTGCCACTACGGAAATCCGGAGAGGAGTTGCTGAATCTCCCTGTGCCCTGTATACAGAAGCCCCTGCATTATAAAGAGCTATAAAAGGAAAGGATAATGCTGTAAAAAAGAAATAGATCTCAGACGCTTCCATGACCTCCGCATCTACTTTTCCAAATACCAGGCGAAGAAGCGGTGTACGGAAGCTCAGACAGATGGCCATCACCAGCACGGAAATGGACGCCACTGCCAGAAGAAGCTGTCTTGCACTTTCTGTCGCCTTTTCTATGTTTTTCTGACCGATATACTGCGAGCAGACGATCGTTCCTCCTGCGGAAAGCGCTGCAAAAGCCTGGATCACCAGGATATTGATGGAATCTACCAGTGATACGGCAGAGATCGCCGCTGATCCGACATTACTCACCATCATACTGTCCGCTGTTCCCATAAGAGAAGTCAGAAACTGTTCCACGATCAGGGGGATCAGCAGCATTTTCAGTGCATGATTACTAAACAGATGATTTTTTTCATTCATATCTTTTCCTCTTCCATATCTTTGATACTGCATCCTGAATTCTTATCTTCACGGATTGGTCTATTATACTCTTTTCTTTCCAGAAATGTAAAGATATCCCGGAAACGATTGTCAGAAATTTCTTCCCATGTTAAAATAGAAGCAGATTTGTAACTATTCAGCATTCACTGTCCCGCGAGGTGTTTTGGCATGAATATGCCAAAATCCCGAGAGGTGCATGCAAAAATCCCATCTCCAAAGGCGATTTTTATTGGATTTTTGCCTGTAACTGTGAAGGTACTGAACAGTTACGCAGATTTTACATAATTGGGAGGTTTATCATGAACTTTGAAGAAATTAGTGGAGAACGTCAGCTTGACTTTGTCAGAAAATTTGATTATATCCGTGAAGCCGGAACTGACGGAGAAAGAAAAGCTGCCGCTTCCATCCAGGAAGAGCTTCGCTCCTTCGGTCTGGAAAGCCGTCTGGAAGAATTTCCATTTGAAGCCTTTGAGATCCGGGAAGCACGCTTTTTTATCACAGAGCCTTTTGAAAAAGAATATCTTGTCACCGGTTACGGCAAATGCGGCAGCACACCCGCAGATGGTGTGGAAGCACCCTTCCTCTATGCGGAAAACGGAGACGATATCAGCCTTTCCTACGCCGCCGGAAAGATTGTTATGGTAAATGGTCCTGTCCGTCGGGATCTGTATGAAAAACTGGTGAAAGCAGGTGCTGTAGCCTGCTTAAGCATCAGCGGCAGTCCCATCGACGAAGGTGAGGATCTGAAACCCGCTCTTTATTCTCTTCCTTCCATGAAAGAAACACCGATCCAGTGTGTCTGCATCCATCACAAAGATGCCGTTGATCTGGTAAGCCGTGGCGCTTCCAGGGCCAGACTGGTCCTGCAGCAGACCCTGGTACAGCGCACCTCTGCCAATGTGGCAGCCAGGATCACCGGTACAGAAAAGCCGGAGGAGATCCTGACTCTCACCGCTCATTATGATTCTGTTCCCGCCGGTCCCGGTGCTTATGACAATATCTCCGGCGGAGCCATCATCATGGAGCTTTGCCGTTACTTCAACGCACACCGCCCGAAACGCACCATGGAATTCATCTGGTTTGGTGCGGAGGAAAAAGGTCTCCTGGGAAGCCAGGAATACGTCCGCGCCCATGAAGCAGAGCTTTCCTCACATCAGTTTAACATGAACGTGGATCTGGCCGGCCAGCTGGTTGGCGGCACTGTGATCGGTGTCACCGCTGATCCGGCCATCTGTCAGATGATCACCTACATGGCACATGAGATCGGTCTCGGCATGCGGACCTCCAACGCCATCTGGGGAAGTGATTCCAATACCTTTGCCTGGAAAGGCATCCCGGCCATGACCCTGAACCGTGACGGCTTCGGCATGCACACCCGTCACGATACCGTAGCGCTCATCTCCTCCTGGTCCTTAAAACGCAGTGCCATGCTTTTAGGCTACATCGCCGACCGTCTGGGAAATCTTCCGACATTCCCGTTCCCGAAGGAGATTCCCGCGGAATTTATGGCACAGCTGGATAAATACTTTAACCGGTGATCTTTGTAAAGCGAACATTTGTAATCCGCATTCGCTACTTGCTCATGAACCCGGTTGCTTCGCGACTGCGTTCAAAAAAACCGCTCCGGCATGGCAGATTTCTCTGTCAGCCGGAGCGTTTTTCTTCTGCGGTCACATCCATTTGAGGAACGGCCGCCTTTTTAATTCAGTCTTTTATCAGCAAAGCGCTGCTGCTCCGATGATACCCGCATCATTTTTCAGAGTTGCAATAACAACCTTCGCCGGTTTTACAAAAGTGTGACCAAAACACTCATCCTTCACCATCTCATTCAGTTTCTCAGCCAGTTTCTCACCGCGATTGGAGATACCGCCTCCGAGAACAACGACTTCCGGACGGAACATATTGATGGCATTTGCAATCCCGGCTGCCAGATATTTCATATATTCTTTCACCGCCAATATGCCTGCCTCATCCTTCTCATCAGAAGCCTTGAAAGCCAGTTCTGCATTCACCTTGCTCTTATCACCATCACAGAGTTTCCAGAGCAGAGAGTCCGGACGTTTCTCCATCTGTTCTCTTGCCATGCGGATCAGACCGGTAGCAGAGGCATAAGACTCCAGACAGCCCTCTCTTCCACAGGTACAGCGCACGCCGCCTACCTGGACAACGGTATGGCCGAACTCCGTTCCTCCTAAAAGACCGCCGTTGAAGAGCTTGCCATCAATAAGGAAGCCGCCGCCTACGCCGGTTCCCAGAGTCAGGAAGACCACATTTTTTCTGCCTGCTGCCGCACCCGCTGCAGTCTCTCCCAGCATGGCACAGTTTGCATCATTGTTAATGTAGATAGGAAGCGGAAGATATTTTTTCAACTCTGCCCGAAGCGGAACATTTTCCCAGGCATAGTTATTGGAATAGATCACCACGCCGTTTTCATCGTCAATGGTTCCCGGGCTTCCGATTCCCACACCTACACACTGATCCAGCGGAATGTTGGAATCCTCCAGAAGCTTTCTCGTCACTTTTCCCATATTGGCAATGAGCTCTTCCGGAGCAATATCCAGCCGGGTCTCAAGAACCGTCCTCGCAATGATCTCATTTTTCTCATTGACCACGCCGATCTTGATGCTGGTACCACCCATATCGATACCGATGCGGAGCGGATCTTTTTTTGCGCCCTCGCTGGTTGCCAGAGCCTCAAAAGTACCGCTGATCTCGTAAGCACCGGAATCGGCCGGCAGAAACAGGCTGTCGCCCTTCTTGAAGCTCATCTTTTCATCGCCGTTGACGATTTCGCCCTCACCTTCCATCACGAGGATACTCTTGAAGGATTCTTTTCCCACAAAACCGGTAAGTTTCTCATTTTCCGCACTCAGTTTATCCACCACAAAGTAATCGCAGGCAGCCACATGAGGTGCACAGTTTTCTCTCGGACGAACCGGCTCTCTTCTGGTCACTTCCAGTGCCTTCTCCACATGGAGCTCTCTGGGCTTGCCATCCTTGCCAATGCGGCCGTAGTCATACACACGGTAGGTCACGTTTGAGTTCTGCTGGATCTCTGCGATCAGGATATTCTTGCCAATAGCATGAATCGTGCCGGATTCGATAAAAAGAACGTCTCCTTTCTTTACCTTTACCGGATTCAGCACTTCCAGAAGCGTATTGTTTTTGATACGCTCTGCAAACTCTTCCTTACTGACCTCACGGTTAAAGCCATAATAAAGATAAGCACCTTCCTCACAGTCCACCACATACCACATTTCCGTCTTTCCATACTGATGCTCATATTTCAGTGCATAAGCATTGTCCGGGTGTACCTGAATGGACAGATTATCTTTTGCATCAATAAATTTGATCAGTACCGGAAACTCATCAAAACGGCGGCAGTTGGTTCCCAGTACCTCTCTGCCTGCCAGATCAATATATTCCTGCAGGGTCTTTCCTGCGTATGCTCCGTTTGTCACAAAAGACGGGCCATCCGGATGACAGGATACTTCCCAGCTTTCTGCCAGAATGTCTCCCTCGTACGGTTTATGATATTCTTCAATCAGTCTTCGGCCGCCCCAGATATAATCCTTGAAACTGGGTGCCAGCTTTAAAATTGCCATAGGTTTTTCTCCTCCTGAATCTCATTTTCGTCGTTATAAAACGGACGTTTTCCATCCGCTTTTGCTATTTGCTCATGAGTGCGGGGTTCCATGCTCTGTACACCGGAAGCCGTAAATATTTATTCCGCATCAGATACGCCGAATTTTCAGTATCAGTATAACGCAAACAAAAGACTGAGTAAACACAAAATTTTCTGTCCTTTTCTTTATCAAAATGTTATAATGAGGTGCGAATATCCAGTGAATGTTTGTTTTGCACGGATCGAAGCGGAGCGGAGACCTTGCAGGAGCTGCTTCGCAGCGTAGCAATTCGCAGGCATCAGCCAGAAAGGAGATTTTATGAACTCTGATTATCTTTCTTCTTTACCTCCGGTTCCGGAACCGGATTTTCGAAAAAATGCGGAAACCTTCCTCGCCTTTGCCTCCGGTTTTGATCTCACAGACCCGAAGATCGATCTGAAACTGCGCCATACCTTCCATGTGGTGGATGCCTGTTTTTATCTCAGCCGGGCTCTGAAGCTTCCGGATGAAGAGTGCTATATTGCCTGCCTCATCGGCCTGCTTCATGATATTGGCCGTTTTGAGCAGCTGACCCGTTTTCACAGTTTCGACGATTCTATCATTCCCCATGCGAAACTCAGTGTGGAATTTCTTTTCCCGGATGGCCATATCAGAGATTACCTGCCACCAAAATACGAAGTCTGGGAACCTGTCATTGAGGCTGCCATCGAGTATCACGGCGTTTTCCAGATTCCCGATGGACTCCCGGAAAATATCCTGCTTTTTGCCCGCTTGATCCGTGATGCGGACAAACTTGACAATTTCCGTGTAAAGGCCACGGATTCCATGGAAACGATGTTAGACGTTACAGAAGCAGATCTCGCCCGGGAAACGCTCAGCGATTACGCCTATGATACATTTATGAAAAAAGAGCCCCTCATCAACGCCCTCCGGGAGACCCGGCCGGATATGTGGCTCTCTTATGTGGCTTATCTATTTGACCTCAATTTTCCCGCTTCCTTTGTCTGGATCCGTGAAAATGGTTATATAGAAAAAATTCTCCGGCGATATGCTCCGGAAAATCCGGAAGACCAGAAGCGATGGCAGAGGATTTCTGACCTTACACGAAACTATATCCATGAAAGCTGTGGGCTGTATGAAAACTTTTCTGTCCAGTCGTAACGGTTCGCTGTCTTCACAATGCCTCTGCCGATCGTATTCTTGCATGCACTGCCCGTGATTCTGACATATTCTTGCGAAAATATTCCACGGAACATTGGCCGCTGAATCTTTATCTGCACATCAAAAAAGTGACAGAAATCTCCTTTTGTGGAAACTCTGTCACTTTTATTTTTACACACTGTTTTACAACGCCGTCCTTCCTTCCAATGCCCGAAGAAGCGTCACCTCATCAATATACTCCAGATCTCCACCCACGGGAACACCGCTGGCGATCCGGCTCACTTTGATGCCGGTAGGTTTGATCAGCTTGCTGATATACATGGCTGTGGTCTCCCCTTCCAGACTGGAATTGGTAGCGATGATGACCTCTTTGACATCTCCCTGCAGACGCTGCATCAGCTCTTTCAGCCGGATATCATTGGGGCCAATGCCCAGCATGGGCGAGATTGCGCCGTGAAGCACATGGTAGACTCCCTCGTATTTTCCGGTTTTTTCATAAGCCGCCAGATCTCTGCTGTTCTCCACCACCATGATGGTACTGTGATCCCGTTTTTCATTCCGGCAGATCGGACAAAGCTCCTGATCCGTCAGAGTAAAGCACTCCTTACAGTAACGGACATTTTTCCTGGCATCCAGGATCGTATTTGCCAGACGCTCCACTTCCTCCACCGGACGGTTGATGATATGGAACGCCAGACGCTGGGCGGATTTATTCCCCACCCCCGGAAGCTTGGAAAGCTCTTCGATCAGCTGGCTGATCTGCTTGCTGTAGTAATCCATCAGAAAGGAAGGCCTCCGCCAAGACCGCCAAGGCTTCCAAGTCCACCGGTCAGTTTGCCCATCACATTGGCAGATGCTTCATCTACTTTTCTGAGCGCCTCATTGGTGGCTGCCATGATCAGATCCTCCAGCATTTCGATGTCATCGGGATCAACAGCCTCTTCCTGCAGTTTTACTTTGGTAACTTCTCTTTTTCCGGATACAGAAACCTCTACTGCTCCGCCGCCTGCAGTGGCAGTAAACTCCTTCTCCTCCAGTTCTTTCTGGCTCTCTTCCATCTGGCGCTGCATTCTCTGCGCCTGCTTCATTAAATTATTCATATTTCCGGGCATTCCACCACCCGGGAAACCTCCACGTTTTGCCATGGATCAATTCCTCCTTATTCTTCTATTTCTATATCGGCATGGATCTTACTCAGGCCATCGCTGACATTGATCTTTGCCAGCCGGCCGGGAGCCAGATGCTCTTCGTCAGGAAGCACCATCTTGACCTCCACCTCTTTGCCGAGTCTGCCGGAAATAATGGTTTCCAGCTGTTTTTTCGCCTCCGGGTCATTGGCATACCGTTCTCCCATGAAATCAGAAAAGACCACGAACAGACGGTTATCCTCTCCGGCTGCATTGTATTTGGGCACTGCACTGATCAGTGTCATTTTAAAACGGCCCGTTGTCTGCGCTACGATACTTGGCCACATGGACATGACTCTCTGAAGATCTTCCGGGGCTGCTTTTTCCTCAAAAGAAAGTGCATCCATACCAGAAGCTCCATTTCCGTCTCCCGGAATATCCAGTCCACCGAAAAAGGCATCCTCTCCCGTTCCGTGATCCGGCACCTGCATCCTCTGTCCCGGCGGTGTCTGACGCACGGCGATCATACCGGACTCCAGCTTTTTTTCCAGCATCCGGATCCGTTCCAGAAGAGATACTTCATCTGTCTCCATCTGCGGACGACAGAGTTTGATCAGTGCCACCTCAAGAAGCACCCGTTTGGAGCCGGAAAACTTCATCTGACCGGACAGTTCTGAAAAGACCCGGATAAAACGGATCAGCGTATCTTCCCGGACCATGCCTGCTTCTTCCTTTAAAAGCACCAGATTGTCGCTGGACACATCCAATACCTCTTCCAGTTCTTCTGAGGATTTCAAAAGGAGAAGATTTCGAAGATACCAGGTAAAATCAGAAACAAACTGTCCCAGTTCCCGCCCCTGCATCACCAGCTCTTCCAGATGCTTCATGACCTGAGCCACATCGTTTTTCAGGATCTCCCTTAAAAAACGACTGAACACCTCCGTATCCACAGCTCCCAGAACATCCAGTACATGATCATACGTCAGCTTCTGTCCCAGATAAAAAGCAATACACTGATCCAGAAGGCTCAAAGCATCACGCATGGAACCGTCCGCTTTCTTTGCAATATAACGGATGGCTCTTTCTTCCACTTCCACATTTTCCTTCTCCATCAGTTCCATAAGGCGGCTGCTGATGGTATTGATGGAAATCCGTTTAAAGTCATAACGCTGGCATCTGGACAGGATCGTGATCGGGATCTTGTGTGCCTCTGTCGTAGCCAGGATAAAGATCACATAAGAGGGCGGCTCTTCCAGTGTTTTCAAAAGAGCATTGAACGCTCCGATGGAAAGCATATGCACCTCATCGATGATATAGACCTTATATTTTCCTGTGGTCGGTGAATAGGCGACCTCTTCCCGGATCTCACGGATGTTGTCCACACCGTTGTTGGATGCGGCATCGATCTCGATCACATTCATGGATGTACCGGCTGCGATCGCCTTGCAGGTCTCACATTCTCCGCAGGGATTTCCATCCACCGGGTGTTCACAGTTGACCGCCTTTGCCAGGATCTTGGCTACGGTTGTCTTACCGGTACCTCTGGTTCCACAAAAAAGATAGGCGTGGCCGATACGGTCCGCCATGATCTGATTTTTCAGTGTCTTCACAATATGGTCCTGACCCTTCACCGAAGCGAAGGAGTCAGGACGAAATTTACGATATAATGCGGTATAACCCATGGATCATCAATCTCCGAAGCTGATTCCGGTAAGCTTTGCCTGACGGATGATCTGGTCATCCGGGGAAACCATTTTCAGTTTGCCGGCAACCTCACCCAACGGGACTTTCTTGCACTTGCCATTGACCATTCCAACCATGTAGCCGTAATCCTCTTTCAGGATCAGCTGTGCTGCTGCTGCACCCAGTCTGGTAGACAGGACACGGTCATACGGACAGGGGCTTCCGCCTCGCTGTGTGTGACCCGGAACCGTGATACGCACTTCCACACCGGTTTTCTCCAGGATCTGCTCTGCCAGCTCATAGGAAACGGACGGATGCTTGCGGCTTGCCATTTTCTCTTTGTATTCCTTCTTCGGAAGGGCTGCATCCTCCTTGGAGATCGCTCCCTCTGCCACAGCCAGGATGGTAAATCCTTTTCCGGCCTTGGTCCGCTTGTCAATGGCTTCCACAACTTTATCGATATCATAGGGGATCTCAGGGATCAGCACGATGTCTGCTCCGCCTGCGATACCTGCGTACAGAGTCAGCCAGCCGACTTTATGTCCCATAACTTCTACGATAAATACACGGTTGTGAGAGGCTGCTGTCGTATGGATGCAGTCGATCGCATCTGTAGCAATGTCCACAGCGCTCTGGAAACCAAAGGTCATATCGGTTCCATAAATATCATTATCGATGGTCTTCGGCAGATGGATGATATTCAGTCCCTCTTCACGGAGAAGGTTGGCTGTCTTCTGTGTGCCGTTTCCTCCAAGGATCACAAGGCAGTCCAGACGGAGCTTGTAATAATTCTGTTTCATTGCTTCCACCTTATCCAGTCCGTTTTCATCCGGAACGCGCATAAGCTTAAAAGGCTGACGGGAAGAGCCGAGGATCGTGCCTCCTTTTGTCAGAATACCGGAAAAATCTTTGGCTGTAAGCATACGGTAATCGCCGTAGATCAGACCTTTGTATCCGTTCATGAAGCCGTACACTTCCAATTCGTCAAGGCTGTTGCTGAGGCCCTTTACAACACCTCTCATTGTGGCATTTAATGCCTGGCAGTCACCGCCGCTGGTTAATAACCCAATTCGCTTCATTTTGTATCACATCCTTTTCGTTTGATGATTTTCATATACCATTCGCCGCTCACGATGAGCAGGCTTTGCCTGTTCCCGTTCACTGTTATTCATTATACCATATTTTTTATGGTTCACAACAAAGAAATTGGGCATTTTTAAAAGAAAAAAGTGTGAAGCCGGTCAAATGATCAGAGCCTCACACTTTTACGGAGATGGAGGGATTTGAACCCTCGCACCGGTTGCCCGGCCTGCCGCATTTCGAGTGCGGTCTCTTCAGCCACTTGAGTACATCTCCTTATAAAACGAACCATGTTTTATTATAACGGGTGAAGTAAGATGCGTCAAGAGATTGTTTTCTTTTTCGCGCTTCCTCCCTGCATCCGGCAAACCTTAAATATTTATTATCCTTTCTATTTTCCATAGCATTCCGCCGGTTTATCTGCTATACTCAAAATCAAGAGGATAATGCCCGAGGCAGAAAGATCTTTTGCCCGTTTACAAACAGGAACTGTCACCTATTTTTTATCAGGAGGTACTTTTATGAAGAAAAAACTACTTTTCCCCTTATTTCTGTTCACTTTTTCTGCCGCAGCTTTAACTGCCACTGCTGCAGAAACTCCTGCCACAGAAATGGAAAGCAGCTCAGAGGCTTCCGAAACAGATACCCTGACTTTCGAGGATCTTTCCGGATATACCTTTGAATTCAGCAGCGGTGCAGGCGCCTGGTCTACCTATTTTACCATTGAAAAGGATGGCTCTTTTGCAGGAAACTACCACGACTCCGATATGGGCTCCACAGGAGACGGCTATGACCACGGCACGCTCTACTACAGCGAATTTTCCGGTCATTTCACCGATCTGACCAAAGTGGACGACACCACCTATGAGATGACGCTTTCTGACATTGCTTACCAGAATACCGTCGGCGAAACCGAGATCATTGACAGCATAAAATATGTTTATTCCGAAGCCTATGGGCTGACCGGCACCGACACCTTTAAAATCTGTCTTCCAGGAACACCGGTCAGTGCCCTGTCAGCTGAAGTATACAGCTGGGTCTCCATAGCCAACGATAACGACACTGAGCTCACGCTTCCCATCATCGTCAATGAAGCAGAAGAGCTCGGCATCTATTCCTACAAACGATCCACGCCCTCCGAAGAAGCCAGGAGCCTCTACGATGATTGCAAAACAGCTTATGATGATCTCAACACGAAGCTTACCGCTGCCTCTACCCAGCAGGAAATGAATACCTGTGCCGGAGAAATGTACACCACCACAGACACCTGCCTGAACCAGCTCTGGCAGCTCCTGAAAGACAATGTCCCGGAAGACAAATACCAGGAGATCCTGAAAGAACAGCTCCAGTGGATCAACGAAAAAGAAGCTGCCGCCGACAAGATCCGCCAGGAAAACGACGGCTCCTCTTCCGAAATGCAGGCCAGCCTCGACCTCTCTGCCCGCACCCTTGCCCGATGTGAAGACCTCCTGACCTACATCCAAACCACCGCAGAATAACGGTACTTCACAGAAAGTTAAGACTTTTTTCCCGTCACAAAGTTGCAATTCTCCCCCAAATCTTCTATAATAGCAGTCGTAACTCGAAATCTGTTTACATGGAGGTAACTAATTATGCGAAATAAAAAGAAATGGGGCGCACTCGTTCTTGCAGTTATAATGGCAGCTACCTTGAGTTTAAGCGGCTGCCGCAAACAGAGAGAAAAAATCCAGGTAGGCCAGTCTGAGACGACCACCCTTGTTTCCACGGAGTCTGAGTCTGAGACAGAAAAAGCTACCCAAAAGACAACAGAAAAAGCAACTGAGAAGACCACCGAGTCTGAGACCAGTGCTGCTTCCAATAATAACCAGGCTTCTGCCAACACCAGCACCGGTTCTGACAGCACTTCTACCGGCACTACTTCCGGTACTACTTCCGGTACAACCGGCTCCACCACAGGCGGCACCACCGGAACCAATGGTGGCACTTCCACCGGCGGCAGCACAGGTACCACTACAGGAGCGGACAATGGCTCCAACGGAAGCAATGGCGGCACTTCCACCGGAAACACGGACAACAACGGTAATGGTAATTCCACCGGAAGCGATTCTTCCAATACCGGAACCTCTACTTCCACCGAAGCTCCCCGTTATTTCTATGACGGCAGCGGAAACCGTGTGGATGTCACCCAGATGCCGGACGGAAGCTGGCAGGATGCCAACGGAACCTCTTACACCTTCTATGAGAACGGTGTCAAAGATTCCAACGGAAATGAGTATTACTACGATCCGCCTGCAAACGGAAACAGCTCCGTTGAGGTCGGCAGCAAAGCAGACTTCTACGATACTCAGGGCAACCACATCATCTGTACCATGGATGAAAACGGAAACTGGGTGGACAGCGAAGGAAATATCTACACTTTTGGAGAAAAAGGCGTAACCGATTCCAACGGAAACTTCTATCCGTACTAAATAATCAACAGACAAAAAGACAGGCGCAGTTTTTGTGTCTGCCTTTTTTATGGAAAAGAAAACTGCCGTCCAGGCAATCACCGGACGGCAGTTTTCTTTATTATTTTATGAAGGAATTATCATGCGTTTTTTGTGGCGTTCTTTACAAGAAGCTCTTTTCCGGAAATTCCCGGCTCAGTCATGTTTACAGGATCCATGATCTCATTCAGCTCTTCCTCTGTAAGAAGTCCCTCTTTCAGGATCAGTTCACGAACAGACTCACCAGTCTTGATCGCCTGTTTTGCAATATCGGCTGCTTTCTGATAACCGACATGAGGGCAGATAGCAGTGATCACACCAACACTGTTCTCTACCAGGTAACGGCAGCGTGTCTCATTTGCAGTGATACCGGAAACACAGTTCTCAACAAATGTCTGTACTGCATAAGCCAGCGTGTCGATGGACTGGAACATGCAATAGAAAACGATCGGCTCAAAAGCGTTCAGCTCCAGCTGACCAGCCTCTGCTGCCATGGTGATGGTTACATCATTACCGATAACATTGAAAGCTACCTGGTTCACAACCTCAGGAATAACCGGGTTTACTTTTCCGGGCATGATGGAAGAGCCATTCTGTTTTGCCGGAAGATTGATCTCACCAAAACCGGCTCTGGGACCGGAAGACATGAGACGCAGGTCGTTGGCGATCTTGGAAAGCGTTACAGCGCAGGCTTTGATCGCGCCGGAAACAGCTACGAAGGGATCCAGGTTCTGTGTCGCATCGATCAGATCGAATGCCTGTACAAAGTCCATTCCGGAGATCTCTACCAGGTTCGGAACGATCCGTTTCAGATAAGCTTCGTCGGCATTGATTCCGGTTCCGACTGCAGTTCCTCCCATATTCAGGGTACGCATCTCATCCATGGCTTTATCCATACGGTTGATATCACGCTTGATCGCTACAGAATACGCTTTGAACTCCTGACCCAGACGGATGGGCACAGCGTCCTGCATCTGTGTACGGCCCATTTTGATCACATGGTCAAATTCCTCTGCTTTTTTGCTCAGTGCCTCATACAGACGGAGAAGTTCTTTTTTCAGATTCTTCAGCAGACGGAGAGAAGTCATTTTTCCGGCAGTAGGAATCACATCGTTGGTAGACTGACCGCAGTTTACATGGTCATTGGGGTTTACAATGCTGTAATCACCTTTCTGGCCGCCCAGGATCTCGATGGCACGGTTGGCGATAACCTCATTGGCATTCATGTTCAGAGAAGTACCTGCACCTCCCTGGATCGGATCTACGATAAAGTCCTCATGGAACTGTCCCTCCAGGATCTCATCACAGGCTTTTACGATCGCATTGGCGATCTTTTTGTCAAGAAGACCTACCTCACAGTTGGTGATAGCTGCTGCTTTTTTGATATAAGCCAGGCTGTTGATGATCTCCGGATGCATGCTAAGACCGGTGATATGAAAGTTCTCAGCAGCACGTAAGGACTGTACTCCATAGTATACGCCTTCCGGTACATCCTTTGTTCCAATGGAATCCTTCTCTACACGATAATCCATAGTTTTCTTCTCTTTTTCCATTTCGTTTTTTCCCTCCGCAATACAGCTTTTTTTTCGTTGCCCCCATTATAGGAGCATGGTAAAATATAATCAAATACATATATTACTATATCAGTTATAACTTTCAAATTATAATTAAAAAACAAAGGAGAATGCCTTTTATGTTCCAGGGTATGAATTACGTATATGAAGTATACAAAGAAAAAAGTTTTTCAAAAGCTGCAAAAAATCTCTACATTTCCCAGCCTTCCCTCAGTGCCAATGTCCGCCGGGTCGAGGCAAAGATCGGTTATCCCATCTTCAACCGGAACACCTCCCCTCTCACCCTCACAGAATGCGGGGAACGCTACATCCAGTCTGTAGAGGAGATCCTTGCCATTGAAAATTCCTTTGCCAGCTTTGTCAATGATCTTGGCGGTCTGAAAACCGGTCATCTGACGCTCGGCGGAAGCAGTCTTTTTTCTTCCTGCCTCCTGCCCCGTCTGATCGGAGAATTTACCAGACACTTCCCATTGGTAAAGATCAACCTCATTGAGGAAAGCACTGCACGCCTGGAAGAGCTCCTCCTCGCCGGCGTTCTGGATCTGGCCATTGACAATTATCCATTCAATGAAGCTGTTTTCGGAAGGCGTTTCTTTCACGAAGAACATCTGCTTCTGGCTGTTCCGAAGGTCTTTCCGATCAACCGGCTCTTTTCCTCCTATCAGCTTTCTGTAGAAAATATCTGCAGCGGGGCTTTTCTGGACAAAAAAACCGCCCCGGTTCCCCTGGGGCAGTTTAAAGATGAACCCTTTGTTCTGTTGAAACAGGAAAATGACACCCGCAGGCGCAGTACACGTCTTTGCCAGGCCAATGGCTTTTCTCCAAGAGTAGTTCTGGAGCTGGATCAGCAGATGACTTCCTATCACATCACCTGTGCCGGCATGGGGATTTCTTTTATCAGTGACACCCTTGTACGCCATGTCACCCCGCATCCGGATGTGATCTACTACAAGCTTCCAGGAGAAGAAACCCGAAGAAACCTGTATTTTTACTGGAAAAACGGCAAATACATCAGCCGTGCCATGGAAGAATTTTTAAACCTGGTCATTGTACAGTAGTTCAGCCCCAGGTCACAGTAAAGGTACTTCCCTCATCCGGTATACTGTCCACAGAGATCTGCGCACCCAGGCAGCTGACACCGTGTTTAACAATAGAAAGCCCCAGCCCGGTGCCGCCGATCTCTTTGGAACGGCTTTTATCCACCCGGTAAAAACGCTCAAAGATCCGATCCTGATGGATCAGAGGGATACCGATTCCTGTATCTTTTACAGAAAAACCAAACTGTTTTTCTTTCCGGAAGATCCGTACCGTCACGTTTCCCTGCTCCCGGTTGTATTTGATGGCGTTATCCATCAGATTATATACCACCTCTTCCAGGATCGGTTTCGTCGTTTCAAAAACCAGAGGGCTTCCCTCTACTTCTATCTTTATCTCTTTCCGATCCGCGGACTCCTGCAGCCGCTCTTTGCATTCCTCAATGACATCCAGAAGGTCTGTCTGTTCTTTTTTATACTCTGTCACACCTTCATCCAGCCGTGAGATCTCCATGATATCCCCTACCAGTACGATCAGACGCTGGGCTTCATCATAAATTTTTCCTGCCACCCGTTTGACATCCTCAGGCTTTACATAGCCATCCTGCATGATCTCGGCAAAGCCGGAGATCGAAGTCAGCGGAGTCCGGAGTTCATGGGAAACATTCGCAGTAAACTCTCTTCGAAGTGCTTCTCTCTGTGTTTTTTCTGTCACATCCACCAGAAGAAGCACACCACCGGTAACTTTTCCGTCCTCCATGACGGGATTGGCAAGTAACTGACGGACACCATCCTGCAGCTCCATGGTCTCCACCATATGTTTGCCTTTCAGGACACCCTCCACTGCTTTCCGGAACGGTTCGCTCCGGTTCATGGTCAGAACACTCTGATCGGTGACTGCCTTTTTGGCACCCAGAAGCTTCACGGCACTGGTATTGCAGGAAAGGAGCTCCGTCTGTTTGTCGATGACCAGAAGGCCCTCACTCATGTTGTTGGTAATGATAGCAAATTCTTCCTGTTGGCGTTTGGCATCGGAAAGCTGCTGACGGATCGTCTTCTGCTGTTTGTTGATCCTGGAAAGAAGCGGCGTGATCTCATCATAAGTATCATTCATCTTGGGATCATCCAGATTCAGACTGTTCAACGGCTCTACGATCTTTTTGGATGAGTGAAAGGCTGCTGCCAGAGACAGGATCAGCATAAGGAAGATCATTACCAGGATCGGCTGGATCATTCCTCCCAGGATTCCTGCAACCGTATATTGCGTACTGGATACACGAAGAATCTGCCCGTTTTCCAGCCGGAGAGCATAATAGATCGTTTTCTTTCCCAGGGTTGCAGAGGTTCTGGACGCATACCCTTCTCCTGCTTTTTCAGCCTCCTGTACTTCCGACCGGTCCTGATGGTTCTCCATAGCGGCAGGATCGGTCTTATTGTCATAAAGCACCGTTCCGTCACTGTCGATCAAAGTCACTCTTTCTCCCGTTTTGGAAAGCTTTGCAAGACTTTCCTCGCCGTCTTTTTCCACCGCAAGGGCCAGGTAGGCGGCTTCCTGTTTCAGTTCCTTCTCCAGTCTCTTTCCGAAATGTCCGTAAAGAAGTCCCAGGATCAGCCCGATGCTGATCACCAGAATCACCGCAGACACGGAAAAGATGGAGCGAAAGATACGCTTCGTCACTTCTTTACTCCCCCTTATTCATTGCTCTTATGCACTCCTGTGATGGAATAAACCACCCATTCCGCAATGTTCACCGCATGATCGCCGATCCGTTCATAGTATTTGGCTGTCATCAGAAGATCCAGTGCAACCTTGGCATCAATATCCTTCGCATAGATCAGGTCTATCAGTTCTTTCTTTACCTTTGTAAAAAGCTCATCCACTTCATCATCGGAATCGATCACTCGCTCCGCCAGATCCAGGTCTTCCTGTACAAAGGCCTCTACACTGTCGGTAACCATCTTCACCGTTGCCTTTGCCATGGCCTCGATATGTACCTTACTCTTCGCCTCACTGAAGCGGATATACGGAACCATGTCTGCGATATCAGAGGCCTGGTCTCCGATCCGTTCCATATCGGAGATCATTTTCAGTGCCGCAGAGATTTTCCGGAGATCAGAAGCAAAGGGACGCTGCAGAAGAAGCAGGCGCATACAGATATTTTCAATCTCACGCTCCTGCTGGTCGATCTCACTGTCTACAGAATATACCTGCTCCACCTGGTTCTTTTCATCTCCCAGGAGTGCTCTGGAAGACAGTGTGATCGCCTGCTCGCACAGGCTTCCCATTTTGATCAGTTCCACATGCATTTCTTCAAGCTGCTCGTCGAATTTGGTCTTCATCATCCAAACCTCCCTGTAATATAGTCCTCTGTCCGTTTGTCCTTGGGCATGGAGAAAATCTGTTCTGTTTTTCCGAATTCCACAACCTCACCCAGAAGGAAAAATGCGGTCCGGTCAGAAATTCTGGCGGCCTGCTGCATATTGTGGGTCACCATAACGATGGTATAGTCTTTTTTCAGCTCCAGAGCCAATTCCTCGACTTTGGCTGTGGAAATAGGATCCAGTGCACTGGTGGGTTCATCCATCAGAAGAACCTCTGGCTGGACTGCCAGGGCTCTCGCAATACAGATTCTCTGCTGCTGTCCTCCGGAAAGTCCAAGCGCACTCTTTTTCAGGCGGTCCTTTACTTCATCCCAGATGGCTGCTCCGCGAAGAGAATTCTCTACCAGCTCATCCAGCTTTACTTTGGAACGGATCCCGTGTGTCCGGGGACCGTAAGCAATGTTATCATAAATACTCATAGGAAACGGATTGGGTTTCTGAAATACCATACCTACTCTTTTCCGGAGCAGGTTCACATCCATATCCTTATAGATATCTTCACCGTCCAGAAGGACTTCTCCTTCTATGCGGCAGCCCTCCACCAGATCATTCATCCGGTTCAGGGATTTCAGCAGCGTGGATTTACCACAGCCGGAGGGGCCGATGAATGCCGTGATTTCTTTTTCCTGAATGTTCAGGTTGATATTTTTCAGGGCCTTAAATTCAGAATAGTAAAGGTCCAGGTTTTTGATCGTCAGTTTATCCATTTTCTTTTCCTTTCGTCAGTTGTCTGGCTATTCTGGCAGACACCCAGTTAATAAGAAGAACAAGAAGCAGAAGCACAACGGCCACCGCATAAGCCTGGTCTGTATACAATCCCTCTTTGGAAAGATTGTACATATGTACCGCCAGCGTTGCACCGGATCCCATGATACTGGAAGGGATCTGCGGAATGGAGCCTGCCGTATAGATCAATGCAGCAGTCTCACCCACGATACGTCCAATAGAAAGGATCACACCGGAAAGGATTCCCGGAATAGCACTCGGCAGCACCACACAGAACACCGTACGCAGTTTTCCGGCTCCCAGGCCGAAGCTTCCTTCCCGGTACATATCCGGAACGGATTTCAAAGCTTCTTCTGTGGTACGCATTACCAGCGGCAGGATCATGATTGCCAGTGTCAGTGCTCCGGCAGCCAGTGAATAGCTCCATTTCAGATACGTCACAAAAAACAGGGAACCGAAAAGTCCGTATACGATAGACGGGATTCCGGAAAGTGTTTCTGTCGTCAGCCGGATGATCCCTACCAGTTTATTTCCTTTTTTGGCATACTCCGTCAGATAAACAGCGGAAAAGATTCCAAAAGGTACCGCGATCAGCAGAGACATTACCGTCATGATCAGCGTATTGATGATGGATGGCAGCATGGAAGCGTTATCCGTGGTATATTTCCAGGCAAACAGAGACGGCTTCAGATTCGGTACTCCTTTGATCAGGATATAGGCGATCAAAAACAGCAGAACCACAAAGGTGGTCAGTGCGGATAGCATTACCAGAAGAAACAAAAGGAAAGAGCCGGGATGTCTCCGGTATGATTCCATTCTTTTTTTGAACTCACTCATTGTCCTTCCTCCTGTTCAGCATGGATACGGAAAAGTTAATGATCAGGATGAATACGAACAGTACTACGCCGGTGGCAATCAACGCACCTCTGTGCAGATCTGCCGCATATCCCATCTCCAGAACGATGTTTGTTGTCATGGTACGGACTCCCTTCAGGATTCCGGCCGGCATTCTTGCCTGATTTCCTGCTACCATGACTACCGCCATGGTCTCACCGATGGCACGGCCGATTCCAAGAACCACACCTGCCAGTACACCTGATTTTGCAGCTGGCAGCATGACACGGAAAATACTTCTCTCCTGTGTTGCTCCAAGTGCCAGTGAACCTTCATAATAACTTCTTGGCACTGCTCTTAAAGCAGCCTCTGTCACTCCGATGATCGTTGGAAGGATCATGATCCCCAGAAGAATGGACGCTGTCAGGATGCTGGTTCCTTTGCTGTGCGGGAGCTCCCGGATCAGCGGCACCAGAACCGTCAGTCCAAAGAAACCATATACTACAGAGGGGATTCCAGCCAGAAGCTCTGTAGCAGATTTCAGAAACTTGTAAATTTTCTTCGGACAATATTCTGCCATGAAAATGGAAGTCATGATTCCAATGGGAACACCGATAATGATCGCTCCTGCCGTCACATAAATGCTGCCCATGATCATAGGAAGGATACCGAAAATATTATTTCCCGGTTTCCATCTGGTACCAAGAAGGAATTTGAAAACACCGATTTCCCGGATTGCCGGAATACCATTTGCAAAAAGAAACAGGCAGATCAGTGCAACTGCCAGTATAGAGGTACAGGCCGCAATGAAAAAGACCGCCTGCATGAGTTTTTCTTTCATCATTCTTATTCTCCGATCGTAGTATCAGAAACAGCGGGCCGAAAGAAGAGGCCCGCCATGTTCCTGATATTTCATGTCCCCTGTGATTATTTCTCCAGATCAGCCCAGGTGGTTGTCTCACCGGTGAATACGCTCTTTACCTGATCGGAGGTCAACTCATCGATCGGATTGTCATTGTTTACTACGACTGCGATACCATCATTGGCAATAACGGTAGCGGTAAGACCTGCTTCTGTCTCTGAATCTTTCAGCTCTCTGGATGCCATTCCAATGTCACAGATACCATCGATAGTATTCTGCATACCGGTGGTGGAATCACTGGTCTGAATCTCGATCTCTACTTTATCGTTTACTTTCTCATAAGCCTCTTTCAGTTTTTCCATAACCGGAGATACGGAAGAGGAACCTGCTACTACAACCTTGCCCTCAGCTCCGTTTGATTTGTACTCTTCCGGCTCACCGACAGAGATGTATTTGTTCTCTTCGATAACAGCCTGTCCGTCTTTGCTCATGATGTAGTTGATAAAATCCTGAGCTGCTTCACTTACATCACCCTTGGTTGCAATGTTGAAAGGACGATAAATTTTATAGGTTCCGTCATTGATGTCCTCTACACTTGCCTCTGCGCCATCGATCTTTACTGCCTTTACGCTGTCATCCAGAGAACCGAGAGAGATGTAACCGATCGCATACTCATCATCTGCCACTGTGGTCATCATAACGGAAGTGCTGTTGGTGATGTTTGCTTCCTCTGTAGTCATATCTACTTTCTCGCCATCCTGCTCTTCCTGAACACCAAACAGCTCGATGAAAGCGCCTCTGGTACCGGAACCGTCCTCACGGGAAACAACGGTGATATCTTCGGATGAGTCAAAATCTCCATCTGCGGATACGCCGCATACGGTAAGGCCCATAGTCATAACTCCTACTAAAGCTGCTGCAACTAGTTTTCTCATAATATAATCTCCTTTTTTATGCCCTTTTTCCGAGCTTTCTTTTTTCTTTACCTCGTTTACGTTTCCAAGTATAGAAAAGAAATGTAAAGTCAAAAAGCGCAGCTTTGTAAAATCCTCGTAAACCTCTGTAAGATTTCCGCACAAAAATCCCCCGCAGAGAAGACATTTGCCTGCTCTGCGGGGGATTGAGGGATTACTCATTCTTTATAAAAGATTCCGGCAATAGGGGATGTTTCATCCAGAACCACGGTTTTGTTCTGGCCCTTCATAGATTTCTTCAGGGCATCCAGGCTGCGTACAAAGGTGTAAAATTCTGTCCGCTCCTCATCCGCATAGGCCTCTGAGAGGATCCGCATATACTCTGCTTCTCCTTCTGCCTCCAGGATCTCTGCCTGTTTTTCCGCATCGGAAATCTGAATGGCCACTTCTTTATCCGTCGTGTTACGGATCACCTTGGCCTCTGAATTACCCTCTGCCGTGTAAGTTGCTGCTATATTTTCTCTTTCTGAGATCATCCGCTCATAGACCGCTTCCTTATTATCATTGGGAAGATCCAGCTGTTTCGTTTCAAAGGAAAGAAGTTCAATACCATACTGCTCCATGTTGGTTCCGATGTTTTCCATCACCTTTTCCGAAAGGCTTCCGGTCCTTCCGCTGATGACCTGATCCTGATCCATACTGCTGATCACATTCTTGGTGGCATTGTATACACTGGTGTTCAACCTGCTCTCCGCATTGCTGACAGATGAATTCAGGGTCTGGGCAAATTTCAGTGGATCCTTGATCCGCCATAAAACATAACTGTCACAGATCATGGTCTTTTTATCCTTCGTAATGACATCGGAAGGTATCAGATCATAGATCAGCGTCTCTTTGGGAAGCGTGGATGCCGACTCCACAAAAGGAATCTTAAAATAAATTCCGGGTTCCGCAATGATCCGTTTTACCTTACCAAACTGACGGACCAGCTGGTATTCATTCTGCTGTGCAACTGTCAGAGAGGAAGCCAGTGCTCCCGCTCCGATCAGACAAACTGCAAGGCCTGCTGCCATTTTCTTTTTCATAGATTTGTTTTCCTCCGTTCTTCTCGTTATTTCTCTGTGCTTTCTTCTGTTTCGCCCGTCTGTTCATCTGCAGTGTTTTCGTCTGTGCCACCGGAAAAACTTTCCAGCGGCAGAAGCTTTTCCACCCCGTCACCACTGTCAATCACAAGCTTGACACCAGGAAGAACATCCTCCATGGCTTCGTAGTACATCCGTTCTTTTGTGATCTCCGGATTCTTTTTGTATTCCTCATACATGGCATTGAAGCGGGCTACCTGTCCTTCTGCTTCATTGACACGGGTCTGCTTTGCCGCCTCTGCTTTTTTGATGATCTGATCTGCTTCCGCTTCTGCCTCCGGAAGCTTTTCACTCCTGTATTTTTCTGCATTGTTCAGGGTCGTTTCCTTTCCCTGTTTGGCTGTCTCTACTTTTTTAAAGGCTTCCATGACTTCTGCTGTGGGCGGTTCGGAATCCTGCATCGTGATATTGGTAAGCATAAGACCGATCTCCTGCTCTTCCAGCTGCTCCATGATCATTTCCTTGATCTTCGCCTGGATCTCACTTTTTCCGGTAGTCAGCACATCATCAACGACATAACTTCCGATCACATTCCGGATACAGCTTTGAGAAATGCTTCTCAAGATCTGCTCCGGCTCTCTGGATGCATAGAGATACGCCACTGGATCTGAGATCCGGTATTCCACAAAGAAATCCACATCGATAAAATTATAATCGGAAGTGATCATAATGCTTTCCGATTCCACCACTTCATTATCTGCTTCGTTGTACCCGACCGGAAAGCCCTGGATCGTGGTATTCACTTTCTTCACCTGCTGGATCAGCGGAAGTTTCAAGTGAAGTCCCGTTTCTGTCACGGCTTTTGGCTTTCCAAAGGTCACCAGCACCGCCTGCTCCTGTTCCTGGATCTGATAGAAGGAGCCTGCTGCTGCCGGCAGAAGGACCACTGCCGCCACTGCAGCTCCTATGACAAGTTTCATTCGTTTCGGCATCTTTTTTCTGCCTTTTTTCTGTTTCTTTTCTTCCGGATCCTGTTCGTATACAACATCCTTCCAGTTCTGATTCTGTTCTTCCATATCTTTCCTCCATATTCATGACTGTCCCGGTTTCTGTTTCCTGAAAACCGGTGTTTGCGTTTTGCTCTATCGGCTTCCTGCCAGATAGATTTTTATTTCCAGACTGCCCTGGAAACAAAAATCTGTCCGGCAAAACGGATATAAAAAAAGACCTCTACCTAAGCATCTCTATATCTTAGATAAAAGTCTCGCTAATCACTTACATGACGCGGATATTGCTATCGTCCTGACGCCATCATGTACCATTCTGCTCTCTGTGAACAGATTGGCAGCTACTCCCTTTTTCTGTTTATATTTTAATCCGCGCACCGCACTTCGAAAATACGCCACAGGCGTTACTCCTACAGCCAGCTCAGCCCAGGCTGCCTCACGTCACACAGGAGAATCTGCTTAGTGCTGCTGTATTCCTACCCTGACACGGTTCACAGAGTCCTGTTGCGTAAGACCCAGACGTCAACGCCACTTATAAAAGGCAGCCCCACAACGAAAAGTCCTCGGATTGGTATCACCCCTGCTATAGCGGATTGCAGGTTCAGAGCACCGCTAACTCTCCGGCTGCGCGGAAGCTTTATGACAAAATTTATACCAGACTATTGTAACTGAAAAATGAGTGCTTGTCAACTGAATTTTACCCGTTCGCGCCAAAGCACCTGCAGCAGGAAGCTTCCGGAGCATTCCGGTAAAAGCTTTTACAGCTCCATAACCAGCAATTCTCCGGCTTCCTTTTCCCGGGTATCCACTGTTCGGAATCCCTGTTTTTCCCAAAAATTCCGGGCAGGTTCATTGGAGGCATAGCAGCCGAGGCGCAGTTTTTCCAGACCATTCTCCCTTGCCGCCTTGCGAATGTGCCGGAATAGTTTCTTTCCAATCCCTTTTCCCTGACCATCCGCTGCCACCATGAAAAGTCCGATAAAGCCTGTATTTTCTTCCGGATATCCCCAAATGAAATCCAGTACTGCCATACATTTTCCTTTTTTATAAAAGACGGCAAAGGTCTTCTGATCCCGGCCGGTACCAGGAGGCAGGACCGTATAACTCTCTTTTGCCTGCTCCAGCGTCGGGATTTCTTCTTGCACCAGATGAAAATACGCTTCATTTCCTGCCATCAGCTTCTGGATATCCGCTGCATTTTCTTCGGATCCTTCCACGATCACATAACCCGGAAGACTCCCTCGAAGACTCCTGAGCAGCGTTCCCGGTGCCCGTTCTGCCCGCTGCTTTTCCCTCATTTCACGGAAAAAATCCTGAAGGATCGCACTGCATTCCTCCCGAAGCACATCCCTTTTGATCTCCACCTGATGGTTAAAGGCTTTCATCTGCAAAAGATTGAGAACGGAGCCGGCACATCCCGCCTTGGCATTCATGCTTCCCATAACCACTCTGGGAATCCGTGCCTGCACGATTGCTCCGGCACACATCTGACAGGGTTCCAGGGTCACATAAAGAGTGCAGCCCTCCAGCCGCCAGTCTTTTAAAACCTTCCCGGCTTTCCGTATCGCGGTGATCTCTGCATGAGAAAGGGTACTCTGATCCGTATTGCGGCGGTTGTAGCCCCTGGCAATGATCTTCCCGTCATGGACAATGACGCAGCCAATCGGAACTTCTCCGAGAGCCTGTGCTTTTTTTGCCTGTTTCAGGGCTTCACGCATGTATTTTTCATCTGTACTTTGTATATTTGTCATAAAGCTGCCTTTCTTTGGTACTTTTCTATTA
>NZ_QSCM01000007.1:0-29816 GCF_003463065.1 Blautia sp. OF03-15BH | reverse complement strand
TTGGTACTTTTCTATTATATGATGATACTAGGGTCAAAAGGTCATGCGTTTCATGCTTGCATGAAAAAGCATGACTTCTTGACCCGCAAAACACCGAAAAGTAGCCATTTTTCGTAGAAAAATAAGCGGATTTGAGGTGTTTCAGGATTGCGGGAGCATGAAATGCGGAGCAATCTGTGTATCATTGGGGTCAAAAGGTCAAAAAGTCGTTCCTAATAGTACCTGATATACGTTATGTTGTCAATCCACTATATTCTCGCCTCTCATCATATAGAGGAAAAAATATTTTTCAGCAATCATCGTCACAAAAGATTTTGAGATTCCTTGCGTTTTTGAGGAAAACGTATATACTAATCGATGATGCCTGCTTTAACTTTTAAAACAGATAACTCACATGATTGGGTTAAAGATCACATTACCCTATTGGAAAGGAGACGGTTTGTTTCAAGATCACTGGAAACAAACTCTGTTATTATGCCTATACATGGATTTCAAACACTGACTCTGCTGGATTATCCCGGCTATACTGCCGCAACGGTCTTTCTCGGCGGCTGCAATTTCCGCTGTCCCTTCTGTCAGAATGCCGGTCTGGTCCTTCACCCGGAAAAAGAACCGGTGATCGCTGAGGAGGATGTACTCGCTTTTTTGAAAAAAAGACGGCGTGTACTGGACGGCGTCTGTATCACCGGTGGAGAACCCACACTGGCTCCAAAACTCCCGTCACTGATCCGTTCCATCAAAGAACTGGGCTATCTTGTCAAGCTGGATACCAATGGTACGCACCCTGCCGTTGTCCGCAGACTTGCGGAAGAAAAGCTGATCGATTATGTAGCCATGGATATCAAAAGCTCCCGGGAGCATTATGACCGGCTGGCCGGAAGCAGCAGTGAAAAGCTGCTGTCTGCCGTAGAAGAAACGGCTGCTTTCCTTATGAACGGAAGTCTGGATTATGAATTCCGTACCACGGTCGTCAGAGAGCTTCATGAGGAGGAGGATTTTGAAAAGATCCGCGACTGGCTGGCCGGCTGTAAACGCTATTATCTTCAGGCTTACAAGGATTCCGAGCATATCCTGAAGCCGGACAGTTACAGCAGCTACAGCCGTGAAGAACTGGAACACTTTGCCGGGATCCTGCGCAAAAAAATCCCCCTGGTGGAGATCAGGGGAATCGATTAAGACTCTATGTTTTTAAAAAATGACGTGATTTTTCTATAACACCCGGCACCAGTAGCCACGGCAGCTTCCCGGCACCTTCTCTTTGCTTTCCTTAAAAACCGGAAAGCCAAAGGAGACCGCCATTTGTTGTTCTTTGCCGGAATAAGTTCCGGGAACTGCCAGAAAGAAGTTTCCATCTATTGCTTTTCCAAACAAAAGATGATGGTAATTGTAGTAACCATGGTAAATAAAACTGTTTCTGGCTGCACTCCAGTTTTTGCAGCAGAAAAAATGCAGTTCCCGTGGTGTGATCAAAATGGCGTCAAGTACTTCTCCCTCCAGGAATGGATTTCTGTGGGCAAAAGCCGGCGCCAGGCGGTTCCAGAGGCTGACATAGCGCTCCGGCGGTTCTTCTTCACCTGTTTGTTCTTCTGTTTGTTCTTCTGTTTGTTCTTCTGTTTGTTCTTCTGTTTGTTCTTCTGTTTCTTTCTCTGTTGTAATTGTCTCTTCTGTTTCTTTTTCTGTTTTTTCCTCTGCTTCTGTCCCTGCAAGAAGTTCTGCTTCCTGCGCCCGGACACCATTGATCGGCTTTTCGCTGCCTGATGCAGCCAATGCGGCAGAAGACTCACTTTGTACAGAATATTCACTAATTGGTTTATTCGTCTGGTGTTTTGACGGCTCTTCAGGCTCTTGTTTCTTTGATTCAGGTGCTTCCGGCTCCGGTTTCTCTGATTCAGTTACTTTCGGCTTGGCCGTTTCCGGTTCAGACTTCTCTAGCTCCGGTTCTGTTATGTTCTCTGCGTCCGCTGTGTCCTTTTCCTCCTGTATCTCAATCTCCAGTTCCATCCTCGTCACCGGTTCCTCATCCCAGACGGTGATATAATTTTCTCCCGGCTCGCCTTTGATCCAAAGCCCGGAAAGCTGATCCAGAGCATAACCGCTTTCCATAAGATCCTCTGTATCTGTTTCCACCTTAAAGAAATACTGCAGCCGTGCCTGTGTGCCGGAAGACCTTTCCATTTCTCCAAGAAAGATTCCTGAAAGCTTTTCCCCTTTTCGTAAAAAACCATAAGCATCCAGACTGCCTTCCCGTTTTCCATCGGTTTCCATCTGAATGCTTATTTTTAAATTTCTTCCTCTGGCCTCTGCCTTAGCAAAGCCTGTATTTTTCTCTTTTTTACCATTCCTGTATGCATAAATGTACGAGATAAAACGCCTGTAAGCAGCCAAAACCATCTCTCCTGCTGTTTTCTCAAGGCTACTATATGCACCACTCTTATCTTTTATTCTTGCACATCCCGATCAGTTTTTCTCTGGAAATATCATCTGTCTTTGCCAGATATCGGTTCATGCTCATCTGCATTTCCATAGCCTGACGAAGAGGCGTGACAGAAGCTTTTCTGCGTCCGGATGCCAGATGAATACGAAAGGCTACTCTGGAAGCGTTTTTGATGTGAAGCCCCTTTTCATCCGCCTTTGGAAAACCATCTGCCTTCAGTTCTCCTTTTCCGATGAGAAAAACACCTTTTTTTTCTTCTTCAAAATAGAATCCGCCCAGATTATAGTTCCGGTAAGCCTGCTTTTCTGACGGTTCCACCTTTGCCGTCAGATTCAGACAGGTCGTTTCCGCTGTAATTTCATAATAAAAAAGTTTTTCTTTCTGTGAGGCAAATGCCAGAATTTTTACCGGGGTTTCTTTGTATACAAACTCGGTATACAAGATTTTCCTGTCTTCATCCACATATCGCTGATAGCCGGAAACCAGTTCCAGATCAAGACGGATCTTCAGATCTGCTGCCCAGCCAAACGCAGTTTCTTTCAAGCTGATCTTCTCCGTCGGAAGGCTGCCGTAATCTTTGATACTCCCCATTCGGCTGCTGCTTTGCCAGGCTCCGTTTTTATTCCCGGCCTGCTGTGTACTTCTTCTCATAATCCCCTTCTCCTGTTTTTCTGTTTTCTTGTAACTGTTCAGAGCCAGGCAGATTTTCATGCAAAAGTGTGAGTCATGCTTGCATGAATGAACACTTTTACAGGGAAATCTATTTGGCGGCTACGCCACACCGACGAAATGCGTAGCATTTTGGAGGTGCTTCTGAACAGTTACGTTTTCTTGTAGAATTGCGAGAGCTGCTTTGCAATTTGTAGCATCATTATATCATCCTGTCAACGCGGAAGTAAAGCGGGCATTCGCAATGTTCTGCTGCGTTGCCGTCGATGGAGCAGAAACTTAATTTTCACTGTACTAGGTCCCGCAATCATGATACACTGAATGGAATGAATGAAATTTTTCCGGGATCTGGTATAGCAGAACGTGTTTTTGTTCCGGAAATCATATATGCACAGATAAGGAGATAAGATCGATATGTTAGACGGACTGATTTTTGATGTGGACGGAACCTTATGGGATTCCACGGATCTGGTAGCCAAAGCGTGGAACTACGTACTAGAAACAGAAACGACGCTTCCGGCAGATATAACCGGTGAGCTTCTGAAAACTCTTTTTGGGAAACCTATGGATGAGATCTGTCTCAAGATTTTCAAAGGAATTCCGGTAAGTGAACATCCGCATCTGGGTGATATCTGTTTTCAGAAGGAAAACCAGCTTCTTTACCAGGACCCGGTTCCCCTTTATCCACAGATCCTGGAAACATTCCAGGAGTTGTCCACACGCTGCCCCCTTTTTATTGTGAGTAACTGTCAGAAAGGCTATATTGAAGCCCTTCTGGATACCACACCGCTGAAGCCTTATGTCACCGGCCATCTCTGCTATGGTGATACCAACTGCCAGAAGGATGTGACGATCCGCCGGCTGATGGAACAGTATGGCCTGAAAAAGGTCTTCTATGTAGGCGATATCCAGGGAGACGCCGACGCCTGCAACAAAGCAGATGTTCCCTTTATCCTGGCTGATTACGGTTTCGGAAACGTGCCGGATCCGGCTTATCGCATCCGGGAGCCGAAGGAACTTCTGACACTTCCGATCTGGAAGTAAGGCAATGTTTCGATGAAAAAAGAGCCCTGAAAGGATTTTTCTTTTCAGAGCTCTTTTTCATTACCATAGTCAATGGCATAGAAAAAAGCGGGTGATGGGAATCGAACCCACGTATCCAGCTTGGAAGGCTGGTGTTCTACCATTGAACTACACCCGCATAAGAAATATTCTGTTTCGAACATGGAGTATTCTAACACAGGTTCATCTGGTTGTCAAATCTTTTTTTTAAAAAACAGAAAAGCTCATACAAATCCGTAAAAGCTGTATTCTCCATACCTGGTAGTACCTTTATAGTCAATGTGACTCATCTGTTTTCCGGAAAGAGCACTTTGGATCAGCTTTTTGGTAAGATCCGGAACGTCTTCCCGTACCAGAGCCTCCTTTACATCCACCCAGAGCACTTCGCTGTTCTCGTCCCCGTCAGAAACAGCCCTGCCGCCCTTGTATTCTGCCCGGAATGCCACATACCAGTCCTTCTGATTGAAACGGATACCGATGACATCCACAGGTTCCACTTCCACGCCGGTTTCCTCAAGATATTCTCTTTTCAGGGCTTCCTGAGGACTTTCCTGCCACTTCACATAACCTCCCGGTACGATCAGCTTTCCTTTTCCCGGCCCGTAGGTATGACGGGCCAGGAGCACCTTTCCTTCTCTGATCACGATCCCGGTCACAGACTGGGACCAGTTTGTATTCTCTTCTGCTGCCATAGTTATCTCTCCTCTGTCGTTTACTGATCCTGAAAAAGCTTCAGAAGCTCTTCCCTGTCAAAAAGAATACTTCCCATCTCTTCTCCGGAAAGCACCTGATCAGCCAGTTCTTTTTTCTTCTGCTGAAGCTCCAGCACTTTCTCTTCTATCGTATGTTCTGCCACCAGCTTATAAACCGTGACCACCCGCTTCTGACCAATACGGTGTGCCCGGTCTGTCGCCTGGTTTTCTGCCGCCACATTCCACCAGGGATCGTAGTGGATCACCATATCCGCTCCGGTAAGATTCAGCCCCGTTCCCCCGGCTTTCAGAGAAATACAGAATACGGAGGTTTCATCCTGATTGAATTTTTGCATGAGCTCCATCCGCTCCTTCTTCGGAGTAGATCCGGTAAGGCTGTAATAGGAAATCCCTTCTTCATCCATGCGTTTTTCCAGGATATTCAGCATAGAAGTAAACTGGGAAAAAAGCAGGATCTTATGACCGCCGTTCACTGCGTTATTCAGAAGTTCCATACAAAGTTCCACCTTTGCCGCTCCTTCGTTATAATCCTGATAAATCAGTTCCGGATCACAACAGAGCTGCCGAAGTCTGGTAAGTTCCGCCAGAACCTGCATCCGAATGCTGCCAAATTCCTCATTACTTCCGCTTTCCAGCATAAATTTCAATCTCTGGACATGAGCGTCGTAAAGTTTTTTCTGTTCCCCGGCAAGCGGAATGGGAATGCATTTTTCAATCTTATCCGGAAGATCCGAAAGGACTTCTTTTTTGAGCCTGCGTAAGATAAAGGGGCGGATCATTTTCTGGAGATCTGCCATGGCTTCTTCGTTTTCTTTTTTCATAATGGGCGCTTCAAAGGTCTTTTTAAAATGCTCATAAGAATAAAGGAAGCCGGGCATCAGATAGTCAAAAATACTCCAGAGCTCGCTCAGGCGGTTTTCCACCGGTGTTCCTGTCAGAGCCAGCTTCATCTGGGCGGAGACTGATTTCACTGCCCGGGCGCCCTTGGTTCCGGCATTTTTTATATACTGTGCCTCATCAATGACTTCGCAGAAAAAATCCTCTTCTTTATAAAGTTCCTGATCCCGGCGCATGGTTTCATAGGAGGTCACCAGGATCTCTCCAGGCCGGCTGTTTTTCAGGATTTCTGTCCGTTCCTCCACACTTCCTGCCAGAACACGCACCGGCAGGGCAGGTGCAAATCTGCGGATCTCGCTTTCCCAGTTGTACACCAGAGAAGCCGGGGAAATGATCAGGCTCCGTTTCGTCTCCCCTTCTTCAAAGGAGGACAGGAGAAAAGCGATCACCTGCAGGGTTTTTCCAAGTCCCATATCATCTGCCAGGATTCCGCCAAAGCTGTTCTGACACAGCGTTTTCAGCCAGAAAAACCCTTTTTTCTGATAGCCGCGGAGAACCTTTTTCAGAGAATCGGGCAGTTCAAAATCGCTGTCCTCCACACTCTTCATATTCCGGATCAGACTTTTATAAGACCGCTCCCGGTCCACGGAGATTCCCTGTTTCTCCTTCAGCTGCTCATCCAGATACAGTGCACGGTACCGGGGTGCCTCGATCTCTCCGCTTTTCAGTGTTTTTTCCGACACCTGAAGGGCTTTCAGCATATCGCTGACGGAATTTAAACTCTCCTGGTCATACTGGATAAACTCTCCGTTTTTCAGCCGGTAATATTTTTTCTTCCGATCATATTTAGACAGAAGTTCTGCCAGTTCTGTCATGGGAAGTTCTGTATCCAGGGTCAGATTCAAAAGATTTCCGGCAACAGACAGCCCGACATTGATCTGAGGCAGCGGCCGGATCTTTACCGCCTTCATTTTATCCGAAATAAAAACCTCTCCCACTTCTTTCAGCTGAGACAGTTTTTCTGTCAGAAATTCATAGCAGTCTTTTTCTCCGTTCAGTGCCATTTCTCCCATTGCTTTATCATAGGCCGTAAAAAATGCTGCTGCCCGCTCCCGCGTCTGGCGCTCTTCCTTCCAGCTGCGCTTTGTTTTTCCGGAAAGACTTTGTTCCTGACCGGAAAAGATCGGATAGCGTTCCTCTCCATAGAGTGCATAACCTTTACAAACGATCAGATCCCGCTGAGGCATGTCCAGATAAAACTGAAATTCCGGAGTATCCGGCAGAAAAGCCTCCAGTGCAGTCTGCATCTTCACCGGTATCGCCTTTTTCAGTTCCGGAAGGATCTCCTCCAGAACAATGGGAAGATCTCTCCCGGAAATGTTACAGCCATTCTGTGTGCTGTCCTCCACCAGACAGAAAAAGCCAAGTGCTTTTCCGAAAAGAGCCTTATCTACCCGGCGGATCATCCCTTCTTTCGGAAAGTACAGGTACTTTTCCCCCTCCATGTGGATGTAGCGGCGCATGGTAAAAATGGCACCATCCGCTTTTTTCTTCAGCACAGCCCCAAAATCCGGCATCTCATCTTTGATCGCCCAGACTTCTGCCTGACAGCCCAGAAAACTTCCGTAAAAAACCTCTCCTTCCAGAAGTTCCATGAGTTCATCCATATGACTCTTATCGATCTCCAGTTCATTTTCTTTTCTCATCTGATAGCCATAGTAGTAGGAGGTATGATACCGATACGACTGCTCCGAAGGCATCAGCCTGCGGATAAAAGCCAGCCACTGCCTGGATTTTTCGGTAAAAGCCTCTTCCCGGTGGACAAATTCCAGCTTTTTTCCGTATTGATAATTGCTTTCTGCTGCCACACGGTTCAACAGTTCTCTGAGATCCTTTAAGACATACTTCTGGGTAATCCCAATCTTAAAGGTAACTCTCAGCTGATCTCCGATATAGGAGAGATGCGGTTCCAGGATCACTTCTCCCTTCACCTGCTTCATCGGATTCTGGCTGTCACTCAACAAATACGGCCGGAGCAGCTCCTGAAGTCCCGGAGTGCTCTCCAGTTTTTTTTCGGAAACTTGTTTTCTCTGCAGGACCGGAGTCATCGGTTCCGTTCTTTGTACCATATCAGAACCTTTAAAGACACCAAGCGCGTGCAAGAGTTCGTCTAATTCCGGATTTCCGCTGGTCTTTGCGTCTCTGTCCGGCCCCCGCCTGCTTTCATAAACGGAAAAAGGGAGAGCGTCATCCAGACATTTTTGCCTGCACTCCGGCTCATTCTGATGGATCAGGCTTAAAAGTGTCGCCACACAATGCTTGCACATACCGGAAAAAGAACTGTTTGCCGGGCATTCACAATCATAATCCAGAATTTTATCCTCTGACTCATCCATCAGAAGTTCGACCTGATAAGTCCTGTTTCCGCTTCCCTGTACCCGTGAACGGATCAGGATCCGTTTTCCCTGATCCGTTTCTTCCATTTCCAGCACGCCACCCGCATTGTACAGACGGGAGCCTCTTTTATATGTCGCGTCATAAACTTTCTTTCGAAGTTTCGCTTCTGTCAGCATGCTTTTTCTCCTTCTTTTCTATCAACGGACATTTTGGATCCGCGTTTACTTCTTTGTCTATGATTGAATACTCACTTCACAGTTCCACTCAAAGTTCCATACTATGATGATGCCAGGGTCAAAAGTTCAAAAAGCCCCCTGCTTATCAGGTGCAGGGGGCACAGATGGTTCTTTTTACTGAATTTCCACATAGAGGTAATCCAGTCCGTAAGGACCAAATTCCAGCTGATACTCGGTAAGATCTTTCGGCACGATCATCACGCACTGGCAGTGAACGGTATCACCCGGATGATAGCTGTTCATATCCTCATAAAGGTTGTAAGTGGATGCGAAATAGCTGTCTCCATTGTAAACCAGCCAGTCGTTGCCTTCACTTACCACACTCATGATCGTACTGGGGGCATAGATACCATATTCTTCATCTGAAAAATCTGTAGGTAGATAAAGATCATAATCTACGATCCGGTATTCCTCATAGTTTTTCAGGGCAGAGAAGCTGTAATAGCTGCCTTCCGCATTGAGAAGCTCATCCACATACGCTGCTGCCTCCTCGCCTCCGGTGATGCCGGTAACGGTAAGACCTGCCTGCTCATACTGATCAGAAATGGCATTGTAAATGTAAACCTTTCCCATCTCATTCATAGCCGCAGGATTTTCTTTGCTGCCTTTGTCCGTAAAGGTAACGGAAGTATCCGTCGTTTCCTGAATACCTTTTACACCCAGTTCTTCTGTAAGAGCACTTGCTGCATTCTCTATGATCTCACTGGCTTCTTCGCCTGCCCCGGCAATTCCAGAATTTTCTTCCGGCTCACCCTCTGTTTCCAGGGGCAGTTCCGGCTCGCCGTCGTCACCTGCTGCAGGAAGATTTTCCGGATAAGCGATCTCAGAAATGGCATTATACTGACTGCAGCGGTATCTCACTACCATAGTCTTAAATTCCATCTCTGTGTTGGTGCCTTCTCCGGCGGTATCGCCTATATTGCCTTTCAGACCAGACATATCAATGGTAAATTCTGCCGGCAGGAAATCATCTGCATTGACATACAGCTCTACCAGGAAGGTCTCCGGCATTTCCATATCTCCCAGGGACTCCTTAAGATCATCCAGTAAATCCTGAAGCTCTTCCTGCATTCCGGTCTGCTCCATGGCATCGTTCAGACTGATGCTGCTCTCCAGGACATAATATTCTTTTCCTTCTGTATCCACAGCTTTGTGGTCTCTGATCGTGAATTTGATTGCACTTTCCAGCTCATTCAGACTTTCACTGGTGAAAATGAATTCCGGTTCTGCGCTGGAAGCAATGGAACGCTCCCAGTCTGTGATCTCGCCGTTTTCATCGACACTTCCTTCATACTTCGCATGTTCGCCATCTTCTTCCCGGATATAGGCCTCGCTGACCTCTTTCTCCGTCTGACCCAGAATACTCATAACCATCATTGTTGTCTGATGAGAAGCATACGGTTCAAAAATCTCCTCATTTGCCATGTTGATATTCATCGTCATATCCATCTGCATGCCGGTGGAAGCTTCATCTCCGGATGCACGGATGTTGATGTCCATGTCCATAATGAGTTCTGATTTCACACTGCTGAGCTCTGCAGCAGCTTCTTTCATCTTTTCAAGCAGCTCCTCTTTCGTAAGATCAGCAGCCTCACCATCTGTGTACGTTTCTTCCAGAGCGTTTTCTGCCGGCACTTCCGGTGCATTCTCTGCTGTTTCTTCGACAGCAGCTTCTGCAGAGGTTTCTTCCACGCTTTCCATAGCCACTCCTGTGGCAGCCTCTGTTTCTGCCTCAACTGCCTCCGGGTTCCCGACTGCTTCCTTCGTAACTTCTCCCAGGCTCTGACCGGAAGCAGACGCATAGGCAGCAGAATTCATGGAGAGTGCTCCTGCGAGCAGACATGCAAGGACTAATTTCTTTTTCATAATGTGTATCCCCCTTTCTTTTTCTTTATCGCCATTATACAACAATCACTCTGAAAAACCTATAGAAATTTTCAAAAAATGTGAATGTCAGTTTTTTGTCTCTCCAATCTCATCCACAAATTCCCCACGGATCCGAAACACCGCGACAGCAATGACCGCACAGCAGATTACCCAGGTGACCGGTTCGCAGACACAGACTGCCGGATAGCCGAAGACCGGTACCAGCCAGACAGCAAAGACCGTCTTTCCGATGAGCTCCAGGCAGCTGCAGAAAAGCGGCATTCCCGGCCGGCGCATCCCCTGAAGGATATTTCGCAGAATGACTAGGACAGCCATGGGCGGGATCATCGGGATTCCGATCCGTAAATACAACGCTCCGTTGGCGATGACCTCCGGGTTGCTGCTTCCGGTAATAAAGCGGACTGCGGCAGGTGCAAGAAAGATCACAAAGGCCAGTGCCACCAGCCACCAGCAGAAATACATGAAGATTCCGCTTTTTGCTCCTTTTGCGATTCTGGAATGTTTCCCTGCTCCGTAGTTCTGGCTG
Source organism: Blautia sp. OF03-15BH (assembly GCF_003463065.1). GTDB lineage: Bacteria > Bacillota > Clostridia > Lachnospirales > Lachnospiraceae > Limivivens. The sequence continues at coordinate 19,055 of NZ_QSCM01000007.1, read as the reverse complement.
GAAAAAGTGGCTGCACTGGTACCCAGTGCGATTCCCGGCACATAAAAAAGCTCCGCCAGCTTTCTTCCACCTACCTGTGCGGCAATATAAACGCTTCCCAGAGCATTGATGCTGCTCTGAAGGATCACACTTCCCAGGTTATAGATGGCACTCATAAGAGCCATGCTGAGTCCTGTCCAGAACATTTCGGATACAAATTTCCGCGGAACCTTCCATTCCTCTTTTCCAAAACGGATCTCCGGATAATTTTTCAGAATATAGAACCCTCCAAGAGCGGCGCTGATCCCCTGAGAAAGCACGGTTGCAGCTGCTGCTCCCTGTACACCAAGGTTCAGGGGATTTCCAATAAAAAAGAAGTCCAGTCCCACATTGAGGAAGCTGCTGAATAAGAGAAAACAAAGAGGCGTCACACTGTTTCCCATCGACTGAAGCAGGGCTGACTCCAAGTTGTAGGCCATCGTCAGCGGAATGCCTGCCAGAATGACGGTCAGATAGCTTAAAGCCCCCTCCAGCACATCATCCGGAGTCTGCATCACTCTGAGAAGCGGCCGCCGCAGCAAAAGAAAGCAGACCGTCATCACCAGAGCGGAAACCGCCGCCAGCGTCACCATCCAGCAGACGGAACGCTTCATCTCTTTCTGATCACCGGCTCCGAAGCTCCTGCTCACCGTAAGTGCCAGACCGTTATTCAGCCCGAACGCAAAATTGGTGAGCAGGCTATAGAGCGCGGAGGTTGCTCCGATCTGGGCCAATGCCGCATCACCCAGCAGATGACCGGCAATGGAAGTATCTGCCAGATTATAAAACTGCTGAAGGATATTTCCCAGAAACAACGGCAGTGCAAAGGTCAGAAGAAGCTTCAGCGGCTTTCCCTGCGTCATGTCCAGAATTCTTCCTGTCGGTTTTGTCTTTTTCATATCGCTCTCCTCTTTTCGATTACTTTTCACAGTGCGCTTATCCAAAACCCGATGCGGTCTGCTGATGCCTGAAAACGACCGGGACCGATCGGTATGCGCCACTGCTTTTTTATCATCATAGCGTAAAAAGAAGCTTGTCGCTTTCACAGAAACGTCCTATACTATAACAAAAACGACTTTATGAAAGGAATTATCCATGATCGAATACCGCTCCTTTGTGCCGATGAATCCGGACAGAGAAGAAATCAATGAACTGGAACACTCCCCCTTTAACCTTCATGCGAATGAGGGAAACATCCACCGCTATGCGGCTGGCCTGATCCCCTCCCACTGGCACCGGGAGCTGGAAATTTTTCTCCTTCTGGAGGGACGCGTCCGGATCGGCATCGGGAAAGAAACCTTTGAAATTCTCCCCGGTGAAGGCTGCTTCATCAATACCGGCATCCTCCACTCCTTTACCTGTCTGGTCCCTTCCCCCTGCCTTTATCATTCGTTTGTCTTTGATGCAGGCATCGTTTCCGGCCTGCCCGGAAGTGTTTTTGATACCCGCTATATCCGCCCACTCCTGGAAAACGGCTCTGCTTATCTGAAATTTGACCGTCTTCCGGAAAACCAGCCCTTTTTCCTGGATTTTGATGAAGCCTTTTCCTCCTGCGAACAGGAGACGCCTGGCTATGAATTCCAGGTCCGCGCCGCACTTTCCCGCATTCTGCTCTTTGCCGGTCAAAAGACGCAGATGCTGCCCTCTCACCGTTCTTCCACACTTCAGGAGGAACGGATCAAACAACTGCTGCCCTGGATCGATGCCCATCTGGAACAGAATCTTTCCATCAAAAAACTGGCCTCTGTCATCAACGTCTGCCCCCGTGTCTGCCAGCGATTGTTTCGTCAGTATCTCCACTGCACGCCCATGGAATATCTGCTGGAAAAACGCCTGCTTCTGGCTGCGGAAAAGCTTCTCTCCACCAATCTTCCCGTAACGGATATCGCGCTTTCCTGCGGGTTTACCAGTCCGAGCTACTTTACGAAGCAATTCCGGAAGCTGATCGGCAGTACGCCGAGCGTGTACCGGAAAGAGAAAAAAAACAGCTGAATCAGACAGGATTCTTCTGTCTGATTCAGCCGTTTTGATCCATTTACCGCACGGTATCCTTCCGTCACTCCAGAAAGCCCCAGCCAAAAACCGGATCATATCCCTCTTCTCCGGCATCTCTTGCGGTTTCTTTCAACCATTCCCGTACTTCGGCCTCGGAGGCCTCCGGTTGTTGAAAGAGATATTCTGCGATTTTTCCTGAAACCCTGGGGACTGCAAAAGAGGAACCCTTTTCCCCTTCATAATTTCCATCTGCACTGACAAATACCGCCTCGCTCTTAAGATACCAGAGAGAGCTTACAGGCTCCCCATTTTCATCGGTATCTGCCCCGCCCACACCAATGACCTCTTCCCAGGCTGCCGGATAAACCAGACTGCCTAAGGGTGTGGAAAGGCTTAGATTTCCTGCTGCCGCCACAAGGACGGCGCCGTTTTCTCTGGCGTAGCAGACTGCTTCGTAAAGTTCTTCACTTTCTTCGTTCCGTGTCCAGCTGATGCTGATCACATCTGCCTGCCAGAGATCCACTGCATCATAGAGCGCCTGTGTGACGGTCTCTGTTCCCTTTTTTTCTTCTGTTTCTTCTGCTGACTCAAAACATTTCAACATGATGAGTCTGGCATTCGGAGTTTCCGATTCCAGAAGCTGATAGATCAGGTCTCCATGGCCGGCTTCATCCGTCAGATCCTCGTTTCCGGCCAGATAGTTCCATCCCTCGGCCCCGGCTTCATTCGTCCCGGAATCCAGAATACAGACCACCGGAGCCTGCGGTGCGGCTGTCATCCTTCCTCCGGAAGGGGCATTTCAGCCCCTTCGGTATTCATTGCTTCTGTCTGGAGGGATTCGCTCTGCAGTTCTGACGCTGATTCTGTCTGCACTTCCGTAGCCGGTTCCGGCGCTTCGGTCATAGGTTCTGTGGCCGGTTCTGGTAAGATTGCTTCTGTCTGGGCCTCCGTGGACGGCTCCGGTGCTGCTGTTTCTGGCTGTTTCTCCGTCTGGGGTTCTGTAGATGGCTCCGGCGCAGGTTCCGGTGCCACGGTCTGGGATTCTGTAGCCGGTTCTGCAGCTTCTGTAGTTGCTTCCGTCGCCGGTGTCTCGGTCTGTTTTTCTGACTCCGGCGCTTCCGTTCCCGCTTCTGTAGTCTTCTCCGTAACAGGTTCTGTTGTGGGTTCTGTCACTTCTTCGGTGGACGGTTCCGACGCTTCCGTCTGTGGTTCCGTCACAGCTTCGGTTTCTTTTTCGGTTTCTGCTGCTGCCGTTTCGGATTCACTTTCTGCTGTTTTTTCCGGTTTTCTTCTTGCCTTTTTCCCTTTTCTCGATGTCGTGCTTACCGCTGCGGTTTTCGTTTCATCCGCCTCCAGAGACTGTGTACCTGTCGTTTGTGTCATGTAAACATCAATCGTTGGTTCTGCTGTCAAAGCCCGCTCCATTACAATCTCCACGATCTTCAAGGAACTGTGATAGATCACTGTCATAAAACCAGAATTCGTATAGACATAATTTCCCGATGCATCTACCCGGCAGCTTGCAGTTTCATTGCCCATCGAGATCTTCACCCCTGAAAATGTCATATTTTCCTGTGCCGATACACCAACCAAAATGCTGCGTTTCCGGGTCGTTCCCCAAATACTGACTGCCGTCCTTGCTGTGCCTGAAATTGCTTCATCACTGCCGTATGTGACATACACGGTCAATGGTTGTGCAGCTACTGCTTTTACCTCCGCACTGGAATTTACCGTTTCATAATTTTTGCTATCCGTCGGAGTAAAGGTCACATTGTAGCTTCGACTATTCAGAATCATTTCCGGATCTTCCCAATTCCAGACTCCGTATACGGTTTCACCATTGTTTGGATTTACCGGCAGCGGCTGATCCGGCTTACACAGCGTCAGAGGAACATTCAGTGCATCAATCCCGATGACATTAATTGTCTCAAACGCACAACTGCTCGCATCCGGCACTGCCTTTTCCACTTCCACCTGGAAACGATAGCTCACAGGATTTAAGTTTCCTCTCTGGTTTTCTTCCGGAATGAATTCTGCTTCTATCTGCCAGGTACCGACCTGCATCGGCTGGCTGTTATAGGGTTCGCCTGTTTCATCTGTCAGCATCCATTTCCATTTACCGGTGACGGGAATGCTGCTGCCGTTTCTTTCATAGGAAACAACGACGCCACTGATCATATCCTGGGCGCTGAGGCGGAAATCCACGACCTTTCCATTGACGGTGCGTGTCTCCTTTTCTCCCTCTGTCATCTCCTGTCCATAACCAAGCTTCTGGACCTGAATGCCATTTCCGTCTGGGTCGGCTGACACGGTGAGGTCAGCCTTCCTGATCTGATAGCTGACAACTGCCACTGCCGGATCCTCGCTGCTCACCGTAGCCTGACTTCCGTCCGTAGCTAATCCTGACTCTTTCCAAACCATATATTCCGGATATTTGAGCCGCAGTGTCACAGTGTAGGTTCCGGCACTGATGCCGCCGTTGTTTTCCGTCACTTCATAGTCCGCCGTCTCATTTACGACCGGTTTCTGCAGGCTTCCATCATAGGTTAAGCCAGCAATCAGCGGAATCTCCACTTCCCGTTTCGTCACGGTCAGTTTCACCTTGATTCCGGTGATCCTTCGGAAACCGTCCTCATCCTCCGGAACGAAGGTCAGGGTAAATTCCTGCTCACCTTCACCGGAAAGCGTGTGGCCCGGCGTATCCCAGATCCAGGTTCCGGCTGCTTCCTGATAAGCGTTGGCTGTGACCTTGTAAACGGCTCTTCCGCCGGTCACTTCCACATCTCTCAGTGCAGTACCACCGGTCACGGTTCCATTTACAGTCGGCGCCGTCTCCAGTACCGGCTGGATCCAGCGGATCTCAGCCTCTGATTTCGCACTCTCATTCAGAAGAATGTAAAGTCCGTCCTCATCATTTTCCAGCTGATAGCCGGCGAAAACAACCTGTAACTCTTTGCCCGGAACGCTCTGAGAGAATTCCATCTGGCCGCCGGTCAGCTGCAGTTCTTCATAGACGATTCCGCGGTCCGCATCTACCAGCCGGTAAGTTCCCGTGGCTTCTGTGCTGTCTTTGACATAATCTCTCGAATCGGCGGTAAATTCTACGTTTACGCCGATCTGGGTCTGTACGGACACCTCTATTTCGCAGGGAGCATAAAGCTTCGCTGCCTCTTCATCCGGTGTAAAGATCACCCAGTAGATCACACTTTTGTTGTCTCCGCCCCAGGGGATGATGGTCTCATCCTGCCAGGAGAAGGTGCCGGGCACTTCGACCTCTCCATATTTTACGCAGCCTCCGGTCAGGGTGCTGTCTTTGAGGCTCTGCCCATAGGTAAGACTGCCCGCCGTGGGAGCCAGGGTCACTTCCGGCTGATTTTTGGAGATCCATGCCTCATAAGCGGTGTTTTCTCTTACATACTCGGTTCCTGCATCGTCTTTGTAGGTCACAGTGACACGATAAAGATAACGATAGGACCTGTCTTCCATCTCCGGCTCTTTTTCCTGAACCACTGTCACAGAAATGGCATTCAGATAGGCACTGATCCGCTCATCCTGATCCAGACCGGTCTGCAAAGCTTCTCTCACTGCTTCCAGTACTCTTTCATCCAGTCCCGCTTCTTCTCCAAGCTCCGGAAGTGCTTCGATCCGGCTCTCATACCCGTTACCAACTGCTTCCAGCGCCATATCCGCAATCTTCTCTGACGGATCATCCGTCTTCCAGGTTGCCTGATAGCTTCTGTCTCCCATAGAACCCCTGGAAATCTTTACCTCCATCGTGGGTTCTGTAAGACCGGTTCCGATCCAGCCGGTAAATTCATATTTTTCCAGAGCCGGATTTTTCAGTGTGATCTCATCGCTTTCCACCGTGTAGCTCTCCGGGTTTGGCTCCGCAAGGGTTCCGCGGACCAGATTATAAGAAAGCTTGTAAGAGATGGCCTTCCAATGGGCCGTATACTGCCTCTCTCCGGAAGAACCAGCCGGAATCTCAACGGTTTTCGCCGCCTCGGTAAGACCGGTTCCGGTCCAGCCGGTAAACTCATAGCCTTCCCGCTCCGGATTTTTCAGGATAATGGTATCTTCTGTCGTATAGCTTTCCGGATTCTCAGCAGGTTTTTCCACTCCGTTCATTTCATAGGTGATGGAATAGGTCACTGCTTTCCAGCCTGCGTAAAGGATCAGTTCTTCGCTGATCGTCTCTGCTGCCGGATCAAACGCTTCTTTTCCTCCCCGGTCTTTATACCAGCCGGTAAACTCATAATGGCCTCTCACCGGATTTTCCGGAAGCTCTGTCAGAAGAGCCCCCTCCTGCACAACGGTATTTGCATAACTTCCTTCCTCCGGATTTTCCGCAGGATCGTTCCGTTCAAAGGTCACAGGAATCAGTTTGATCCAGCCTGCGTAAAGGATCAGTCCGCCGGTCAGCGTCAGGTTTTCCGTATCTGCCGGCTCTCCTTCTGCTTCCGCATTTGTATACCAGCCGGTAAATTCATAACCGGGGTAATCCGGAACCAGGATATCCAGGACTTTTTCTCCCACCCGTCTGGTCGAATAGGTGAAACGGTAATATTCTTCCCCGTCTCCTTCGAATACCTGTCTGGTCTCTTCTCCGTCCAGATAAAGTGCCTGCCCCTTCACTGCTCCGAAATCGACCGTCACATCACAGGTCCAGTCCGCATAGAGAATCTGATCCGTCACCAGATTTCCGCCGAAAACAAAGGAGTCTCCCGAACCATCCTCTTTTTCTTTCCAGCCACGGAACGTCAAACCGTCAACAAACGGTGCCGGTGGTTCTTCTGTTTTTCCGTCTTCCCGTACGCTTACCGTTTTATAGGTTCCATAGGAGCCGTAATTATACAAGAACGTCAGTGTCCGATATTGATAAGAACGGAGCCGGAGCTTCAGATCATACGTCGGCATGGAAAAGACTACGGTGTTGTCTTCTTCTGTCCGGAACTGGATATCCGGATCTTCGCACTGCACTTCCACACCGGTGTAGCCTTCCTCCAGTGCGATCTTCAGGCGGACTTCCGTTCCCGGCCGGATGCCTGTTTCTGTCACAATGGATCCGTCCTCAAAATTCATGGAACGGATGCCTTCTCCAAGTTCTGCCTCCAGCTTCGGATCCCCGAGGGTGATCTCATAACGGACGTCCGTTTCCTGTTCCCGGCCGGTGAGGAAAAAGCCTGTTTTTACCGGTTCTGCCCCGTCCACCGTCATGAGGAGCGGCTGCTTTTCTCCATTAAAAGCAGATCTCTTTGCAGAAAGCTTCCAGCTTCCGTCTTCCTCAGGTACAAAATCCAGAGCCGTTTCACTCTGCGGCGGATAAACGGAAAATGCATATTTCGTATCCGGCATAGGATTGGTCAGCTTCACATGATAATTGATGCTGCCGTCACCTTCAAACCGGCGTACATAGAGATAATAGGTTACCTCATACTCTTTTGTTTCCTTGAATACGTCGAAACGTACCACTCCATTATCCGGTGTCATATAGCAGAAATTACTGATCCTGGGAACACTGTACTGCATGGAACTGCTTCCTGACGGATCCAGCCAGCTGAAATTCATTCCCTGGATTTCCGGATAAGCCTTTATGGCTGCAGATGCCGCCGTATTCAGATTCATTTTTCCGGTGGCTGTCGGCTCGCTTAAACCTCCCACCATATGAGACGCTTCAAAAGAAGTCTCATAGACTACCGCATTATCCCAGGCTGCTGCTTCCAGTCCCCAGGCATGGGCACACCAGTCATAAAGCTTCACCTGAACCTTCTGTGTCGTAGTGGAAATGGCGCATTGTTTGGAGAGATGGAAACGGCGCACCTGTTTTTTCACCATAGCAGAAGCATTGCTGTTCTGATAAGTCAGCACCACATCCAGTTCCGCTTTTTCACAGATGTACTCTGCCGCTATGCTTTCATCCATGTAGATCATGCCCTGATTCTGCCCTCTGGAAGGATCACCAACGGAGAACAGTTTGTTTTTCGGATCGCCGGATGGAACTTTCTCTCCGTTCACCGTAAGATTTTCGATCTTGAGACTCACTTCTTTATTACTCCAGAGGAGTTCGTTCTCCAGGCATTCACCGGTCATCAGTGTCCAGGTCTTCATGGGAATATTCTGGAATCCAAACACGGTTTTCTTATCTGCATTGACTATGGAGCTTTCCCACATCTGATCCAGCTTTTCCGCATTCATATAGCTGAGTTTACTGGATACCGAAGTGGACCATAGCGGCCAGCGGCCTTTGTAAACATTCCAGTTTTTCTTGATGGTCTTGAAGATCAGTTTTACCCGAAGGCCAAGGTCTACGCTCACATCAATGCCGACCTCGAAATTCAGCGCTCCCAGGCTGGTATTTGCCCCGGATAAAAGGTTCGCCGTGAAGAAATACATACCCGAAAGTTCCGCATAAGCGTAAAGACTTCCCGTCACCGAGGCCCTTGCGATACCGCAGAGTGTGATCGAGATTGTCAGACGGAGACCCAGACGGACGCCGACTTTACCGATGAGGTAAATATTCGTAGTCACGTTACTTTCCAGCTTCTGCGTGTAAGAACTTCCCTTGAATTTCAGGAAATTGTATTTGAAACCGATGCGTTCGCCGTTTGTAATGACGATTTCCACACCGAAGGTTGCCAGAATACCGATCTGACCCACGAAATCCAGGTCCACGCCAAGGGTGATGATGCCGTAGAAGGAGAATTTCAGTGTCAGAAGCCGGACGGTAAAGAGATCATTATAGGACAGTGAGGTCGAAACCACCGACTGCATCACATCCATAAGATCCTGCACAGACTGGTCATACGCATCGTAATCGTCCGTCTCTTTGATGCCTTCCGGTTTTACGATCTCTTTCATGTTCTCTGCCGCTTTTTCAAAAACACTGGCACTCTTTCCGGTGGTGGCAGAGATCGTAAGGGCGATCTTCGACGTGGAACGAAGCGTTACAGACATATCCAGCCAGATCTTTCCGCCGTTTACATTGGTCTGTACCGACAGAGACTGGGTAAATGCAAGCTTCGGTGTCACCGTCATCAGTATCTTGCCGTCTTTTTTGATCGTGGCTTTGGCACCGACCGTGATATTTGCCGTCACCGTACTTCCGGATACGGAAAGCTTTACCGTGGGGCGCTGCGGCTGGAGCGTCGCATTCATACCTGCCAGTGCATATACGCCTTCTCCGTACATCTCATCCAGGAGCTTCTGCGTCTCCCTGGAGCTCATGACAGCTACCAGCATCTGTGCCTTCAGTTCCTCATTTTCTTCCACCTGACTGGAGATTTTTGATGAAAGGAGCTCCAGATCTTCCTCGCTCAATTCCTCATCCACATCCACATCTTCCGTCACATGAACATCCAGATCAGAAAGATAGGCTTCGGGATCCGCGTAACCGAACGTCAGATGTGTCCCATCCTCTTTTTTCTCAGCAGTCAGAATCTCTGCAAAAAGAACGTAGCCATCGAAAGAGCCCTCTGTATAGGCTTCGATATTCTGTTCTTCTCTGCCGATCTCACCGTCATAAAAGACTACGATATCCTCTTTTTTATACTCTTTGTCGGTCTGAAGTACGATCTCACCGGGGTCATAATCTCTCTGGTCGACCTCTTCATCCAGGTTTTCGCTCTGGTCCTTATCCTCATAAGAAACCACCGGTGTATAAGAAGTCACCTGATCCCAGAGTTCATAGGCGATCTCATCGGAAAAGTCTACCACCTCGACTTCTTCCTTGTATACATAGAGCACCATGGTCTCCACGTCTTCCGAATAACCGGCAAAATGCACACCGTCAGATACGATCACACTCACCGTGGAACCGGGTTCAAAGCCTTTCTCCCCATCCTTTTCATAACAAGTTCCGGAAAGAGCAAAACCATCGGCCGTCTCTCTCACGCTGACCGTCGGCTCCAGATCACCGGATCCTGCCTCCAGACGGATGGCTGCCTCCATATCCTCCAGCGTCATTCCCTCTTCTGCGGTAAGAAGCACCTCTTCCTGCCAGCCGAAATCCTTCCGGTCCACAGAGCTTCCGTCCTTTTCAGAAATCTCCGGTTCATCGGACGTAAAAAATGCATACAATGTCACGTTTTCTTCCAGCGGCTCCGTATAGGAAAAGCTCTCCGTACACTCCGCATCACGGCACCAGCCGCCAAAGGTATACCCTTCTTTTCTTGTGGAAATTTCTGAAACCGGCTTGGTCAGAAGCGTTTCACCCTTTGCAAAAGCCAGTGGTTTTAAAGGATCCCCGCCAGCGGTCTCAAAGGTGACCGTAACTGCATCCTCTGCTTTTATATAACGGGCATAAAAGGTCAGCTGACCGTTCACAGCCTCAAACTGAGAGGCCGGCTCCGTAAATTCCTCGTCCTGATACCAGGAGGTAAAAATCTTGCCTTCTTTTTCCGGCAGTTCTTCCGGATATTCCACCGGATCACCCGGTTTTACAAGAGAAGTCTCCAGTACCTCATCTTCTGCCATAAAAGTGACCAGATAAGAGGTCAGCACCAGCTCCTCCTGCTGCCCGGCTTTGAGTGTGATCTCGCTTCCGTCAGGCTTCACAAGCGTAAGTGCTTCCTGACTTTCATTTTTCACGGAAGCAGTTGCCCGTACCGTAAGTTTTTCCGGTGTTTTCGTTACCCGGATCACGCCCAGGGAAGCATTTCCCTCAATGGTCACTTCTTTTCCGCCATCCACCTGGATCTCCGGAACTTCCGTATCCTGAGAAAGGCGAAGTAGGGTATCTTCCGCTTCTTCTCCGCTAAAGAGCGTCAGCTTTTCCAGACTGGTGCCGGAAAGTTCGGTTCTGATGCCACCGAAAATTCCCATAGAATCTGCTTTCGTCTCTTTCAGCTTCACCTTGCCGCCTCCGGCAACAGAAATGTGCTTTGCCTCCGCACCGGCCACAGCCGCTTTTTCTGCCATGATGAGAAGATTTGCATCTCCTCCGGTCAGATTCAGGCTGTCGGCTTCTTCCTCGGAAAAGACCCGGTTCGCCCAGAGCTTTTCGCAGAGCGCCTGCCAGTCTGCCCCGGAAAGATTTTCGTCTGTTTTCCCGTCAAAACAAGAGTCCAGCTCATCGCTTTCGGCACTTAAACCCAGAAGTTTTTCCAGAAAAGCCTTCGCGTCCGACCAGGTTTCCAGCTGCGCCTGTTCTTTCAGCTCTTTCGCGGCTGTCTCCATCGTGCGGAGATCTTCCTCCGTCTCTGTCTCGGCGCTTTTATTGCTTTCTTCATTTGTTTCTTCCAGTTCTGCTGCCCGCACAAAGATTTCGCCCACCCCTGTGCCTCCAATGGTCGTTACCAGCATGGCCAGAACCAGAAGCATAGCCAGAAATTGCCGTTGCTTTTTCTTCATATTGCTTCCTCCCTCATATGATTTTTCCATTATCTGACAGTTCTTAAGAATATTATATTGTTTTTTTTACTCACCAGAAACCCTCTTGAAAGCAGAAAAAAGTGCCCTGCCCAGGCTGCCAGGCAAGACACTTTTGGTCTTTTTGTCTTTTGTTTACGGGTCCAGTTTTACGATATTCGTAAGACTGAAAATCACGGCTTTTCTCTGTCTTTTACTTATTTACAAACTGCAGCAGTTCTTTTCTGCTGTTCACATGCAGGGTAGCAAGAATATCGGAAATGATGTGTTTCACAGTGTTGACCGAAAGGCCCATACAGTCTGCGATCTCCTGGTTGCTCCAGTCCCGGCAGGCCAGCATGGCAATGGCAAATTCCTGCGGTGTCAGTGCATCCGTGACAACCCAGTCCGATTCCTGATTGTGGATCTTCATCCAGCCACGGCTGAAACTGATGATGCCTTTCGTAAGTGCCTTATAAGCCTCCGGTTCCGCCTTTTTCAGACAAGACTCCATGACTCCCTGAAGAAGGCCATGATGCTCAATAAAAACCTCCAGAAGCCCGTCCGGTTTTGCCGTATCCCAGGCTGTCATAAAGGCCTCTTTTGCCCCTTCCGTTTCTTTCAGTTTGATTTTGCACATGGAAACCATGCAGTAAATATAGATTTCCGGAATCGGATAGGTCTCATTAAGTGAAAAAAGAGTCGCATCCAGAATCCCCAGTGCCCGTTCATAGTTTTCCTGCAGATAAAGCTCATGCGCCATCAGATAAGAGGCGTAAGCGCGAAGTCCTTTGGGCAGATACTTCACATACTCCCGCAAAGGAGGAAGATCATCAGCCGGAAGATGTACCAGAATACAGGTCATATAGCCGGCAAAGACACAGTTCGCTTGAATTTCCTTTTTCTCATTCCCTGACAAAACAGCCGCCAGCGTTTCCTGGATTTTTAAAAATCCATTCCGGGCCGCCTTTGCATTTCCCAGAGTAAAATTAGCAAAGGAATACATAAGACAGGCAGAAAGCCGGATGGAAATATTCTCATTTTCCAGATAAGTCTCCGTGATCTCCTCACATTTTTCCGCTTCACCGGAAAAATAATAGAGCTCCGCCTCTGCTATCCTTCGAAAGTCAGGATCTGAAAAGCTTTCCACCGTCTTTTTTCCATCGCCGGGTTCAAAAGAACTGTTCAGAAGAGGAAGCAAGAACCCGCTTTTTTCAGCTTTTCCCTCTGCTTCCCTCGTTCTCTTTGTCTTTTCCGCACGAAAAAAAACGTCCAAAAATTCTTCTGCCTTTCTGATATGCAGAATGGTAAACAGCTCTTTTAAGCCTTCTTCATCCAGCATGTCCGTTTTATAATTCTTCTGATCTGCCGCCGGAAGTTTCAGCGATACGATATTCTCAAAGCGGAAAGGTGCTTCTTCCTTTTCCGTTTTCTGCCGCAGCTTTCGCTTAAAATCGCTCCAGTACCGGCTGGGATTCGCACTTACTTCCAGTGCCCGCAGAACATCAACAACAGAGAAAAACCATCTGCCTTCCCTTTCTTTCCAGACACTTCGGATCTTCTGTCCTTGATAGCATCGAACCACATATTTCTCCATAGCTGTCTTCCTCCCGTTTTTCAAATGCCTTATCATGCAAGCATGAACGGCTTTTTGACCCCAACTGATGCCTACGAATTGCTCCGCTGCAAGGCAGCTCACGCAATTCTACAAACATTCGAAATCCGCTGATTTACTGCGTAAATCGCTGCTTTCTCATGTTTGGCGGGTCCCAAGTTCAAAAGCCTTATCGTGCAAGCACGAACGGCTTTTTGACCTTTTGACCCTGGTATCATCATTATATAATAAGAAGCTTCTCATGAACAGCGAAAATTTGGAGTGATAAATGCACATTTTTGCCCTTCTCCTGTACATTTTGGGCAAAGTGTTTTCCTTTGGTTTACTTCTCCAATTCCTTTTGCTATTATGAAAGCAGAAAAATAGTGTAACTGTTCTGAACGGTTTCGAATTTTTTTATGAAGGGAGCAAGATTATGAAAAGAACACACAAAATTCTTGCGGGCATTTTTCTGCTGGCAGTCCTTTTACTGGGACTGATGCCTGTAAGCACAAAAGCAGCAGCTCTGAAAGGTACCGATCCCTGCTACAAGATCACACCGCAGCTTACTTCCGCTTCCTGGAAGTACATTGACGAGATCTACCGGCAGAAGTATCCGGACCTTGGCCTCACAAACTGGTTTCTTTCCGAAGCTGACGGCGAAGTCCTGCAAAAACTGAGTGATACCATCACCAAGGGGCTTACCTCTCCTTCCAGTAAGGCAACTGCGATTGCCCGCTGGATCAAAGGAAACATTACTTATGACACAACGGTTTCTTCTTTCCCCGTTGACGTTTTCTACAGCCGCAGAGGCGACTGCCAGGGATACAGCATGCTTATGACAGCGCTGATGCGCTTTGCCGGTATTTCTGCTGTGGACTGCACCGGATGGATCGGAAACATGCAGAAAAATATGACCCTTGGAGTCTTAAGCCATGCAGACGGTCACGCCTGGGTCATGGCCTGGCTCGGAGATGACTGGTACCTCTTTGATCCGCTTTTCGACAGGTATCAATGCAAAGACAAAACCTTAATCTCCAAGTGGTATTTTTTCGATCTCATCGATGGGGTCTGCCCCTACTATGACGGAATTCCTTTCCAGTACATCAATAACGGAAGCGGGATTTTTTACAAAGATGGCCGTTTTCTATACCTTGAAAATGGAATTCCGGGAAGTCAGGTACATGGCTGTTCCGTGCAGTATTTTGGCTCTGCAGAGGGTATTTCCTACCCTGCGGTTCTTCGTTATTCTGAGTCTCCCAACGGTACCCGTGATGGATGGGAGTATGACGAAAACCCGGAGCGAAAAGATCAGATGATCAACGATGAATGTTATCGGGATGGCTGGGTCGGCACCGAATACGCAAAGCCCAATGGAATCATCGCTACCAATTCGATTGTTATCCGAAATGGAAAGCCATTTTTTCTCAGCTATTCCGGATCCGCTTTTTCTCTGCCAGGAAAATCTTCTGATTACACCCTGACCCAGGGCGCAATCACCATCAGAAAAGGCCAGAGTCTGTCAGGATTTTATCCCTACTCTTATAGTAAAAGGGAAGAAGGTTATGTCCTGACCTGGAAATCGGAGGATCCTTCCATTGCCACAGTCACTCCTGGCGGAAAAGTCACCGGTATCTCTGAAGGATATGTAAATCTCAGTTACGATTTTTGCCGCCTGGAAGATAACGCCCATATTGGAGGAGGGTTCATTCAGTTCTATGTAAGTGCTTCTGACCGGAAGGCGGATTATACCGATCACTCTCAGCTGGACAAGCATGCTAAAATCATTCTCTACGATAAACGATGCCGCTTTACCGGGTCCGAAATCCGTCCTGCAGTGACTGTCACCTGTGATGGAAACACCTTAAGTGAAGGCAGCGATTACACCCTTTCCTATAAAAACAATATCAATCCCGGAACAGGCACAATCATTGTTACCGGAAAAGGTGTATACAAAGGAACACTCAAAACAACCTTCCTCATTACTTCCGCAGACGGAACTCCGGTTCCTGAAACGCCATCTACAAATACCCGGCCGAAAAAAGGTCAGACTCTGACCCATGCCTCCGGCAGCAAATATCTCGTTACGGGTGCCAGAACCGTTGCCTTTAAAGCACCGAAAAAAGGAGCGAAAGCAGTCATCATTCCAAAGACCGTAACTCTGAAAGGCTATCCTTTCAAAGTAACCTCCATTGCCTCCGCCGCTTTCCGGAATAATGCCACCGTCACGAAAGTCACGGTAGGAAGCAATGTCACCACCATCGGTCAGAAGGCTTTCTCCAACTGCAGCAAGCTCAGCAGCGTAACCCTTGGAGGCTCTGTCAAAAACATCGGCGCCTACGCCTTCTACCGCTGCACGGCTTTAAAGAAACTCACGATCCCTGCAGCCACCACAAGCATCGGAAAAAGTGCCTTCTATGGTTGCAAGAAGCTGACATTCCTCACGATCCGGACCGCCAGCCTCACCAGCAAAACCATCGGCACCAAAGCTTTCATCGGAACCCCGAAAAAGCTCACCGTTTCTGTACCGAAAAAACAGAAAACTGCTTACACCAGGCTTCTTCGAAGCAAAGGCGTAAGCAGAAGGGCTAAAATCAAATAAAGTCACCAATGAAAGCGCCATCCCCGCAGCTGTCAGAACGGCATCCATAGTTGCCGTATCAGCTGCCGCCTGAGATGGCGCATTCTGATTTCAATTATACCGTAAATTCATATCTTCCCGATCCCAGTTCCTCCGTCCTGCCACCCGGCAGTACCAGTGTCGCCCTGGTGTTCACCGGTATCTCGCACTGATAAAGGATGTGTCCGTTTTCTTTTTTCCAGCCACTCTCAATGACTCCGTAAGGCGAATTCACACTGCCTTTTGCCCAGATGAGATCTCCGATCACAGGCTCCAGCCGGAAATGGGTAAAGCCCGGATGTTCTTCTTCCCGGCGGATACCTAAGACATACTGATAGAGCCAGGAAAGCACGCTTCCCAGAGAATAATGGTTGAAGGAGTTCATAGCGTTCTGGCCGCCGAAACCGCGCTCTTCTGTCAAAGAATCCCAGTGTTCCCAGATGGTCGTGGCTCCCTGGGTCACAGGATAGAGCCAGGACGGAAAAGCGGTCTGGAGCATGAGCTTATAGGCATCCTCACTTGCTCCCGTATCGCAGAGTGCCTGGTTCAGAAGCCCGGTTCCGAAAAATCCGGTTCCGACGGTGTGATCCGCAGCCCTCGTCTTTCGGAGCAGATGCTCTGCTGCTGCCATCCTGTCCTCCATCACGCCATATTCCAGGCCCAAAACATACGAGCACTGCGTATCACAGGGCTTGCCCTCCAGTGTCCGCGTTTCCTTTGTCTCCGGATCCACAAAGGTGTCATTCCAGTAACGACGGCAGGTTTCCGCCAGTTCGTGATAAGCTTTCACACCCTCTTCATCCTTTAGGATGCCTGCGATCTTTTTCATCAAAACCGCTTCTCTGTAATAGAAAGCATTCCAAAGCAGAGGAAGATCCGTTTCTTCCGGTGCCAGCCAGTCACCCAAAGGTCCTACCACCGCACTTCCTGCTCCCGGAAGCCCTTTATCCTTCATGTATGTCATATATTTTTTCATACCCGGATAATATTTTTTCAGCATCCGCACATCTTTGTACTGCTCATACAGCTCATATGCCATGAAAATGCTGGCACACTCATACGTCACGCCGCCGAAGCCTCCGCCTATCGGTGCGATCTCCGGATACTGGCCTTCCTTCGTCTGAAGATCCTCGAATGCCTGCAGATAACGCTCGTAAAACAGCTTCAGATCACTGTTCAGAAGCGCTGTATGGCAGAAAACATGGGTATCACCTGCCCAGCCCATACGCTCATTTCGCTGGGGGCAGTCGGTGGGAATATTGATGAAGTTACAAAGCTGGGACCAACGCACATTCTCCGTAAAACGGTTTAAAAGAGCATGGGAACTCTCAAAACTTCCGGCAAATTTTTCAATCGAGGAATACTGGAGACTCTCCACCTCGGAAAGTGCCGGCGGATTTTCCACTCCGCTGATTTCAATATAACGGTAGCCGTGGAAAGTGAATCGCGGCTGGTAAACTTCTCCTTCTTCCCCACTGCAGATATAAATATCCGTACTGGTGGCATCCCGGTAATTTTCCAGCATCATCTTGCCTACATTCTCACCATACTCCGGAAGATCGGGATAAAGCACCTCCGCATAACGGATGATAACCTTTGTGCCTTCCTTTTCATGGAAATGGATCCGTGGTACGCCTGCCATTTCCTGCTCCAGATCATAAATGTAAACCTTTTCTCCCTGATCCAGCCGTTTTCTGGCACTCCGGACAGCTGTTACCTGAACAGGAGCCGGATATCCGCCTTCAAAAGCCACTTCCTGACCATGAACCTTCGGCCAGCTTCTTCCAAAGCCTTCCGGGAAGGTACGGCATTCATCGATCACCGGAAGCTCCCAGGGCTCTTTTGCCGCTGCTTCCCAGCCACTGTCATCAAAATCTGCCAGTGAAAACGCATCATACACGTCTTTCTTTCTGGCATCGTACTGTTCTCCCAGGAAAAATCCGCTGTAGCGGTAGGGGCCATCCCCGAAATACTTCCAGGTTTCCGGATTTGTGGTGTAAATCTCCCGGTCTCCGTCAGAAAATTCCAGAACGATTTTTGCCAGAAGCGCCTCTTTATCACCAAAATAGTTATAATTTTTTACCACAAAGGTCTGTGCATCACACCACCAGCCGGAGCCAAGTGCCACGCCAATCCCGTTGTTTCCGGGCTTTAAGATCCCTGTCAGGTCATAGGTCTGGTAATTCATACGTTTGTCATACTGGGTAAGCCCAGGAGCCAGAAGGTTGTCTGTGATCCGGGCGCCGTTTACATGAACATCGTAGACACCACGGGCTGTCATATAAAGCCGTGCTCTCTGAAGAGTGGCATCTTTTCGCACCGGAATATTGCTTCGGAGCATAGGGACAGCCCCTCTCGTGGGATCCTTTGTGATCTGACTTCCACAGACAACAAAGCAGCCGTCCTCTTTCGGAAGCTCTGCAAAAATGGAAGTTTCCTTCTCCGGCGTCTCCTCTACAAAGGTTCTGCCCGGCGTCCGGAGATTTTTTACAGTCAGATTTTTAAAGCAGGCCGTATCACCATCCCCTGCAAAAAATCCAATTTCGTTCAGTCTCGGATAGGTGAGCACATCGTTATGACCTCTGGGATTTAAAACGCGGCCGGAAATTTTCATCGGTCCCATCGCTTTTTCCAGCACATCCACCGGCTGCTCATCCAGATAAGTGAAAGCTTTATCTCCGTCTACCATGATTTTCAGCCGATGAAATTCTCCGAAATCAATGGTTTCCGGAAGTGCTACCGTTGCAAAGGGAACCTCTGCCTTGTCCTCTTTCGCATAGCCGACCCGGTAAATATCCAGCACCGGTTTCTCTCCGCCCCGGTTGATCTCATAGCGGATGTAGTTTTCTCCTTCCAGCCCGTATTCATTCTGGTTATGATCCAGCAGCCGGAAATCATTGGCTCCAAAAACCACACCAGCCCGACTGCTTCCCTCTTTCATGCGGAACGTACTTTCCAGAACGAACACACCTCTGGCATTGGCTGCCACATGAAAATCCGGAGCTCCGATCCAGTCGGCACCTTCCCAGACGCTTTTGTCCGTTTTCAGAAAGCCGGTCTCAAAAATCGTTTCTGCCACTGCTTTTCTGCCATAATTGTCCGTAACTTCTACCTGTACCACATACGCAGTGCAGGGTTTCAGTTCTTTTCCTTCATAGATAATTCCGGTGGAAACACCGGTGGAAAGAACGCCGGAATCCCAGACTTCTTCCTCTGTATTCGCTTCTCTTACACGAATCTCCACAGCGTTCTGCATCGTATCTTTTTTGTCAGAAGAAAGCTTCCAAGAAAAACGGGGTGCCTGTTCATCCAACCCCAGTGGAGAACGAAGATATTCTACAAGAAGTTCTGTCAATGATAATCCCATAATCAAACCTTGTGAACTGCTCGGTAACTGAGTTACCAGAGCATCTGAATAGAGGCTGGATACCGCCTTTTTCAGGGTGCGTCCATGACACCACTACTGTTTACTCTTTCGAGCTA
>NZ_QSCM01000006.1 GCF_003463065.1 Blautia sp. OF03-15BH | reverse complement strand
GTCAGGGTCTGGGCGGTTCCTGTGTAGGTTCTTTCTCCGCTTTCGCCGGTAAAGGTTACCGGTCTCGGAGTGATCTTCACATATGCAGGGATCACTTCGGATTCCCAGTTCTGCGCTTCCACTAAAAGTTTTACATATACCGGGTATTTCTGATCCGCATTGGACGATACATCTACATAAGAGGGATTTTCGGTTGTCCAGTTACTCTGGTCAACGGAATAAAGAATCGTTCCGCCTACTCCCTCGGTACTGATGCTGTGTGCATTTCCGTCATAGGGGCCTTCATAACTGGTTACTTTCAGCCATTTCGCTGTAAATGTCAAATTTCCAACCGTACCTTTTTCCAAAACAACGGCTCTCGGATCATGTGTACCTTCTTTCAGTGTACCACTGTATTCCCATCCTGCGAAAATATAACCTTCTCTTTCAGGCTTCTTGATCGTGAGCGGTAAATCCTTAATTGTATAAGAGTTCGGATTGCTGCTGTCATTGGTTCCACCATTCAGAACATATTTGATCTGATAAGAGGAAGGTTCCAGTTCAAAAGTTACGATATTCTTGCTGTTATCTGCTACCAGTTTTACCTGCTGATACTGATTTTTCAGGCGATATCCCTGTGCGTTCAGTTCTTTTACGATTTCCTGATCCGGATATTCTCTGAATTCAGCTGCAGAAGCTCTCTTAAACTCCGTGTCTTTCAATACAGTTTCGCCATAAACATATTGTACTTTATACTCCAGTTCTGCCGGAGAAGCATATATAAATTTAATGACGTCTTTTTCCGGATCACCGGTGATCTTAAGAGATTTCGTCGGTGCATCTACTGCATAGCCCTGATAAGCTGCGTCTGTCGGAGCCATTGCTTTTTCTGTAACGGTACTTCCGATCTGTCCTCGTTTTGTCTTGGAAGCAGCCACTTCTTTTCCGTCAGCTGTTTCATATTTTACAGTATAGTCGGCAAATCTTCTTGCCTTCCATTTTGCATAGATCGTAATATCTTTTGTTACAGGTGCATTTACATCAAATTTGCTGGTGAGACCTTCGTCTGTATACCATCCGGCAAAATCATAACCAGTTTTCTCCGGATCCGGCACCGTGATGGTATTGCCCTTCTGTGTCACGATCTCACCATTGGCTTCTCCATTATTGTAAACCAGGGTGACTGTCTTGTCCGGAGCAACCCACTTTGCATAGAGCGCCAGATTGTGAGAAGGCATTGTTGTAAAGGAATATGGCTCTCCATAACCATCCGGATTGTCATACCAGCCGGCAAATACATACTCGGAATCGACGCCACATTTTGTTTTGTCTGCCGGAGCATTATAGGTTTCCGTATTGATGTTTTTACCGAAACGGATTTTATTTTTAGATTTCAGTTCCAGATCCTTATAATAATAGGAAATTGTGTAGGTATTGCGTGTATAGTGGAAAAAGTAATGTTTTACTGTGTTCCCGTCTGTCGGTATATTTTTTGTTTCAGTATAAGTGTAAGTATAGCCGTCGATTTCTTTGGCATTAAAAGTTGCATTCCTATAGGAAGTCGCTGACTGTCTATATTTTTCATCATCGGTATATTCATCATCGTCTGCATTCTGTAACTTATAATGAAGTTCTACCGGTGTTCCAGTTCTCCAGAGTGATGTATAAGTCGTCGTAGATTTATTTGCAGAACTAGCAAGCATTCCTTTTGTTAAATTGAATCGTTTTGAAACAAATTGAATGCTACTATGCGACGAGTCCCATCCATAGAAAGAATTATCTTTCGGAGAAATATTGGTCTTTGTCGGCCATTTTGCAGAGATATCTTCTCCCAGACGTGCTGTAAAGGAGTATGGTGTACCACCCGCACGATAGGTGTTTCCACCAATACGCATTTCCACATTCGAGTCGCTACCCCACCAACTTTGATTCGGGTCCGTCAAATTAAACTTTATCGTATAGGTATTCAGATCATACTTTACATACACGACCGTAGAGTTATCTGCTTTTACTTCTACATTCTGATCTGCACTAGCAAAATGATAGTACTCACTGTCAGTAAAGCTTCCGACGTCATCGCTTCCGGATACCTTTGCACCGGTTTTTTCACTTCTGGTAACAGATTTCACAAAATCATATCCATCGGAAAGATTCTGTTTCTGGTAAACAACCGTATAATTTACGGTATCTGCGTTCCAGTGTGCGTAAACTGTAAGATCCTGCTCCAGAGAAGCAATGCTGTCTGGTGCTTTTTCTGCATTGGCCGCTTTTCCCATATACCAGCCTGCAAATGTATAACCGGCTTTGGTCGGGTTCTGACCATCTGCGATGGTAATCTCACTTTCGTACAGTCCTTCTTTCGCCGTTTTATAAGAGCCACCGTCCGTATCATATTTAACAGAATATGTGTTTCTGATATATTCCACGATGACCTTTGTGCTTCCGTCTGCTGCAATTTCCTGCTGTTCTACCGGTTTTGCGGTAAATCCGTTCTTTTCTGCCGCATTTACTGCTGTAGTATCGCCCACTTTTCCGGTAAAGGAAGCGGTCAGCGGTGTATCTGTATAGGAAGCCGGATTGGACAGATCTGCTTCTTCGTATCCTTTATTCGGAACACGCTCTGTCACCTGATAAGCAACGGTATTTGCCTTGAAGGTGATCGTAACAAAATCTTCTTTCTCGTCTTTTCCATAAGAAGCACGAAGTACATTTCCGTCTACGGTAAATCTCTCATTGTCAATCTCAAATCCATAGCCTGCCGGGATGTCTTCTATGGTATAGCTTACTTCATAATTGCCGCCATCCTGCTGAGTAAACATACGCGTCTCGGAATGTCTGGCAATGGTTCCGTTTTCATATAAGAACTGGAAGGTGATCGGAAGCTGGCCAGCCGGTACGATGGTAATATCATCAAGAGAACCAACGTAAACACCTCTGAAGCTGCTTTCCTGAGAAGCTTCGTCATTCGGGATAACGATCCAGCCATCTGCTACCTTATATTTAATGGTTGCAGTAACTGTTTCTCCTCCAAACTGTTCCAGTGCTGCTTTGGTAAGGTTGTATGCCTTTGATACAACCAGTCCGTCTCTGGATAACGCATATCCGGAAATATCGAAAACGCCATCTGTCAGATCCTGTTCGGTAATCTGAATCGGATCACTGACAGTAGAGAATCTTCCGATGCTGGTTGTCAGCATATGATTGATCACTATGGTATATGTTTTTTCAGAAGGTGCCGGTTCCTCTGCCGGTTCTGCCGGTTCCTCTGCCGGTTCTGCCGGCTCTTCTGCCGGTGCAGGTGCAGGCTCTGTCGGTGCCTCTGTCTCCGGTGCTTTTGTCTTCACAGTAACAATGGTGTTGTCTGTCTGGATCCCTTCGATGATGTATTCACCGGTTTCTGTCTGTCTTGCCGGAGTCGTTCCATCTACAAGAACACTCTCCAGTGTGTAGCCTTCGTTAAGACGGACTGTAAAGAGGATTTTTCCATCTACTGCGGTTCCCGTGGTGGACGCTTCTGCTGCATCTTTTACCCATACAGCTGCGCCTTCTCCAACCTGGAAAGTTACCAGATTTTTCCGCTGGGGAGCTTCTGTTGCAGGGGCTTCTGTTGCCGGGGTCTCTGCCTTCGGCGCTTCCGTTGCAGGTGCCTCTGTTGCCGGGGTCTCTGCCTTCGGCGCTTCCGTTGCAGGTGCTTCTGCCTTCGGTGCTTCCGTTGCAGGTGCTTCTGCTGCCGGAGCTTCTGCCTTCGGCGCTTCCGTTGCAGGTGCCTCTGTTGCCGGGGTCTCTGCCTTCGGTGCTTCCGTTGCAGGCGCCTCTGTTGCAGGTGCCTCTGCTTTCGGTGCTTCCGTTACGGGTGCCTCTGTTGCAGGAGTCTCTGCTTTCGGCGCTTCCGTTGCAGGGGTTTCTGCTGCCGGTTGCGGTTCAGCGACTTCCGCTGCCGGGGCTTCTTCTGCCTGTGGCGTCGGTTCTTCCACTGCCTCCTGAACGGGTTCCTCTACCACGGGTTCTGCCACTACTTCTTCTGCCACGGGATCTGCCATGGAATCAGACGCATATAGGACAGACTGGTCACATAGAACCATCGTCATTGCCAGAACGATCGCAAGGATACGTGACCATCTGGATCTTCTTTTTGTCTTCATACTTCATCTCTCCTTTCTCTTTCTTTTCCGTTTTCGGATAGCTGCTTGCGTTTTCTATGCCTTTCGTTTTGTGTTTTTAATATTTTTTCCATTTCTCTTCCCCTTTCTTGCTCTGCTGCCGGCTTTTCTTTTTTCGTGTACCATCAGAAATATATGTGTTCTTTCTCCTTTTAGAACTGTTTTTTCGCACACTTACCGACAGGGCTGTCAATGCTATAGCACTACTATAATCTTTTCTGGTCTCATAACGGTATCATGAGACATTTTTTCTTTCTTTTTTGCGCTTCTTATCTCAGATTTCTGCCTATAGCAATTCAATAAAATAATGCAGTCAAGGCGATTTAGCAGGGTGCGAAAGACAAGGATGAAATCTGCAGGCGTGCTGACGCACGGCAAAGATTTCTGACACAGTATTTCACACTCTGATGAATCGGATTGGATGCAGTATTTTGCAGAATTGCTATAGTCATCTAACCATCCATTTTTCCAGCCCCCGCCTCCTCAAGACCAGGCCTTCGTCAGCCCGGACAAGTTCCGCTCCTGCCTTCAATCCCAGCCCCGCCCGCTGTATTCCTCCGGATTTCATGTGGAGGCGGAGCAGAAATTCTTGGTCTGCCGGAACTGAAAGTCCCGACGGAAGCAACTGGCGAGGCGTCTCATTGACCGTTTTTGCGATTTTGGCTTTTTAAGGCAAACTTCCTTGGGCATTTCATTGACCTGTTTTGCGGTTTTGGCTTTTTAAGGCAAACTTCCTGGGGTGTTTCATTGACCTGTTTTGCGGTTTTGGCTTTTTAAGGCAAACTTCCTGGGGCATTTCATTGACCTGTTTTGCGGTTTTGGCTTTTTAAGGCAAACTCCTCCGACGATTCCACGCCATTATTTACAAAAAAGCCATGCCTCCGAAAGACAACCTTTCGGAGGCATGGCTTTTTATCTGATATCGTTTAGTCAAGCGGATATTCGCAATTCGCTTCGCTACTTGCTCTTAACCGAATGCTGCTTTGCAGCTTATCAGGAGTGGTTTGCAACACTCCTGATACAAGCAAGTCCCAACCCACTGCTTATTGCTTTGCGCAATCGAAGCAGGGGACTTGCTTGATTCGGTTAAATTGCAGAAACTGCTTCGCAGCGGAGCAATCCGCAGGCATCCGTTGGGAACAAAAGACCTTTTGCCTCCAACATTATCGTTTTTATTTGGAAAAACTTTCTTCTTCTACTAGCTGATCTTCTCTGGGATCAATGATATTTCCGAAGAAATCAACCACTTTTCCGTCTTCCCGTATAGAACAGCCAGGGATTTCCTGCCCTTTGGCATCCACAACCTTTCCGTCCACTATGCGAGCATCGTCGTGCATGATATTATCGGAATCAATGACTATAAAAGTATGACCGGAAGACTCGTCCGTCTTTTCCTTCTTGACCACACTGTGTTTGCAGGCTGTGTCCACCTTATGGATATCATATCCCGGCTGATCCAGAAGATAACCGCCGGAACGAAGCTTTTCTTCTGCCTTCACAAGAATCTGGATATTGTCACTTTCATACTTGTTAAAGACGCTTGGCGAAAACTTCTCCGCTTCCACCGTTCCCTGATACCAGCTCTTATCATTGAAATATTCCTGAAGCTCTGTAGAAAGGAATTTCCGGCCGTGGCGGGCATAGATCTCATTCTTGGCATAGCAGACTGCCTGGAGAGAGAGTTTATCCACTTCTTCCTGGGTCAGATACCGGGTATCCGCATCTGCGAAAATATACTCGCTGCGTGTATCTTCTGCCGCCTCAGTTTCCTTTTCTTTGGTTTCTGTTTCCTGAATCTCCGAGCTCAAGTCAAAAAGATCCACACCTGAAAGATCCTCAAATTTGCTGCCCTTCTCTGCGCCGGCTGCCGCTTCTGTCTCGGCTACCTTCGTTTCTGCCACTTCCGCTGCAGGCGCTTCCGTCTCGGCTGCCTTCGTTTCTGCCACTTCCGCTGCAGGCGCTTCTGTCTCGGCTGCCTTCGGCTCTGCCACTTCCGCTGCAGGCGCTTCCGTCTCGGCTGCCTTCGGCTCTTTCACTTCCGCTGCTGCCGCTTCCGTTTCCGCTGCCTTCGTCTCCGCCACTTCCGCTGCTGCCGCTTCTGTTTCCGCCACCTTCGTCTCTTTCACCTCTGCCGCAGGCGCTTCTGTTTCGGCTTTCTCTGTCTCTTTGCCGGAGTTTTTCTTGGCACCGGCCTTCTTTTTACCGGAAGACTCCTCTTCCTTCTTCTCCGTCCCGGCTTCCTGCCCGCCGGTCCCGGTCTCTTCTTCGCCGGGCACATAAGTGCCGGCCAGCCATTTTTCTACAAGCTCATAGTCAAAATCTTTCTGATCCAGCTCATACTCGCCTTCCGCTTTCTCCTGCTTTTTCAGAAAATCCAGATTCTCTTTCTCATAGTCATTTAAGAGACCTTCCACTTCCTTTTCATCCGCCAGGAAACCGAAATACCATTTCTGCGTTCCGAAATAATCCTTCAGTTCCTCTGACTCAAAGAGTTCTCCATGCTTTGCCAGGATCTCATACCGCCCATAGGCAAGAAGCTGGGCTGGAAGATCCTTCACATCTTCTTCTGTCAGAAGTTCCTTATCCGTATCCGGAAAGATGTATTCCTGCTCTTTTTCTGCCGCTCCTGCAAGAAGTCCGCCTGTCAGGATCAACAGGGCGGCTCCTGCTCCCGGCAGAATCTTTTTCAATCCTTTTCTCATACCATTTCCCACTTTCTTTTTTTCTGCAGGCGGTCCCTGGATTCCCCCAGAAACCGCCTGCCTTTCTGACTATCTACGCTGAGACTTTTTCAACTTGTGCAATCGGATTTGCAGACAAGTCAATGGTCTGGTTATTTCGAAAACGCTACACTATTTCAGCTGCTCATCTACCAGATAAATGGCGGAGCCGGAATCTCCCGTTGTCTCGATCTCCAGCACCTGGCAGCCTGTGATATCCACCTCAAAGCTCTGGGTTCCGGACAGTTTTCCAAAATCCGTCACCTCATACAGTTGATTTCCGTCACCATAGATCTTCAGAGAAATACTGCCCTCATAAGAAGTATCCTCACCGGCAGCCAGTTTTCCTGTGAAGGAAGTGCAGCTTCCGCCTGTATTGTAAGTCACTTTTGCATTCTCTCCCGAGGAAAGCTTCAGACAGCCATCATGCAGTTCCCCGTAAGAATCTACGAAAAGTCTGGAAATGCTGCTTTCTCCGACACCATCTACCAATACCAGATCCGAGATCCTTGCGATACCGGAAGAAGCCGGTGTTTCTGCCTTCGTAAGCTCCGGCTCGATGAGATAGAGATATCCGCTGTCATAAGCGCCATGATTGGCTGTTTTTACACAAAGCTGCTTCACGCCGGACACATCCACAGAAAATACTTCCTGGGGATCCTTTTTCGAGAAACTCTTTCTTTCATATAGAAGCTTTCCATCTCCGAAAACAGCAAAGTAAAAATCACCATTTACCGAAGCATCGGAAGATACATCTACGATCCCGCTCAATGTCTGATAAGCACCGTTCAGGTCCGTCCGGAGATATCCATTCTCTGAAGCATAGAATTTAACACTGTTCAGATAAATTTCATCGCCGTTATAAGCCTTCACACTCTCTGCATAAGAAGTTTCCTGCCACTCCATACCGGTAAGCAGGACAGCATTCTCATCCGAAGCTTCTGCTGCAGTAAGTTCCAGCACAAAGCCAAGATTCTGGTCGGAAATATCATTCCAGGAATCATCATAAGAATACATGCAGAGGAGGTTTTCATTTTCCTCGTGGTTATCCGGCTGGCTGCTGCCCCAGTATCCGTCCGTGATCGCCTCTCCATCGTTCCAGAGCCAGTTGTTTCCTGATTTACTGCCGCCCAGCCAGTAATAGCTGCTGTTTCCATCATCGATCAGATCATAGACCGCACTGTTTTCCGCTTCTGTCTTCGGCATTGCCAGGGTTCCGCCGGCAGCTTTGCAGAAAGCATCTGCCTGGCTCCAGGTCAGCTCCTGATCAAAACGGTAGTATTTCTTATTTTTATAGATGCGGGAACCGGCCGCCCGGCTTGCCACAGCCTCCGGAAGCTCCGGGAAGGTGTAGCGCTCTTTTTCCGCGGAAACGGCTTCTGCCGGACGGATCAGTCTGGAATCTGCAAGATATGCCGCTCCTGAACCGCGGATCTCCAGGATCTCTTTCCCCGTCACATCCAGAGAAAAGCTCTGTCCGCCCTGATAAAGAGTCAGATCATTTACAGAATAAACCACGGTTCCATCCAGAGAGATCTCCAGATCAGCGCTGTCGCTGATATCATAATCGCCGATTCCGGTAAGGACCATTCCTTCAAAGCTGGTATATTTTCCACCCAGTTTAAAGACAGCTCTTGCCTCATCCTCTTCAGCGAAATCATACCAGTCTTCATGTACATTTCCATAGACATCCGTATTCATGCCACGAATACTGTAATCGCCATACTCATAGCTGTCAATGAGCACCAGATCACTCAACTGGTCCACGGTTTCTGCCGGAAGCTCTGCTGCTGTATTTTTCCAGCACTTCGCCTCATTCAGGCAAAGGAAACCATTGCTATAAGCTCCACGGTTTGCCGCCTGGATGGAAAGCTTATCCACACCGGTAACATTCAGAGCGATCATCTCAGGTGCATCCGTCTTCCGGTAATTGTAACGGCTGTAGAGCAGTTTTCCGTCTCCCCAGATCGCAAGTTCAAAGGAAGCGTCACTCTCTGCATCATTCCAGGTACTTAAGTTTGCAGTGAACAGGCTGTATTTTCCACCCAGTTCATATTTTACCTGACCGTTTTCGGAAGCATCCAGGACCGGGCTGCCGAAATGCCTGTTTCCATAAGGATCTTCCAGTTCATTCCAGATATCAAAATTGGTGCCGGAAGCTGCCGTGAGATCTGCCAGCAGGTCATATTCTCCGGAAGGCGTTCCTTCGGATGCAGGTTCGATCTCCAGGAGAAAGCCGATATCCTCCGCATCAGCCGGACGGTCATTCCAGCTTCCGTAGTAGGAAGAGATCGTCAGGAAATCCTCATTTCCATCATAGTTGTCCGGCTGGCTGTCATTCCAGTTGGTCCAGTCAAAGGTTTCACCGGTCAGCCACTTCCAGCCTCCTTCCCATTCTTCATCGCTGGCTCCGAGCCAGTACTCACTATAAGCTGCATCTTCAAGAATGCTTCTGACAACCCGGCTTTCCTGCCAGGAGGTGATGGTTACCAGATGACCACCGGCCTGTTCACAGAACTTCTCAGCCTGCGTATAATTCAGAGGCAGATCATATCTCGCATAAATATGTCCCTCATAAGTGATCATGGCTGCCGCCTGGTTTGCCGCTGCATCAGGAAGCGCAGCCGCCTGTGGTGCTTCCACAGAGATCACTTCTGCCGCCTCGGTGCTTCCTTCCGTTTCTGTCTCCGTTCCGGCTTCTGTCTCAGCTGTTTCGGAAAGATCTGCTGTCACATCCTCTTCCGCTGCATTTTTGCCGTTCGCCAGCATGTAACTCTTATTGTCGGTAAGCCAGCTGTCCAGATCTTCTTTTCCGATAAAGAACCTGGTACTCGGATCATAGTTCATGCTCAGTGTTCCGTCCGCCTGCTTTACTACAGAATCGAAACTCATTCCATAATAAAGATCCAGCGTTGTCATGGAACGGTTAAACTGACGTATCGGAAGCGTCATATGATAAATGGCTGTCAGAAGATTTCCTGCTTCATAGTTCTCGTCTCCATCCCAGGGAACAAGCTGAAGCTGTTCCAATACCGGCGTTACTTTTCCGCCAGCCACCTGATCCCAGGCGATCCAGCCGGTATCCGATACCTGGTTTGTGATCTCCTCCTTTTTGTTTTCAAAGGTATTTTCAATTTCTCCTTCATATGGAGCGAGAAGCTTTCGCACCTCTGTATCCTCCGTAGAAGCAATGCCGAGATGATAATCGCCCAGCCCCTCTATGGTATCACTTTTCGTTCCACCAGTCAGGATCAAACCATTGCTCTGCATGGTTACCTGCTCTTCCTCGTAGGACGGAGTCACGGTCACGGTCACCTGATCCCCGTTGGAAACCGCCTCTTCAGGAGCCACCGAGGTATCAAACTGATCTCTCCAGGCACTCTTCACATTACCTGCGGCTACCTCCGCTTCCGCTGCAGCATCAAAAGTCTCTCCTGCTGCTCCGTAAGCTCCCCGCTGTTCTTTCTCAAAGATCTCCTTTAAATAGGAAGTCAGTTTTTCTTCATCCAGAGAAACCGTCACATAAGCGCTGCCATTGATGCCGCTTGCCGTCAGCGTCAGATACTCCGGAAGAGAAATGGTCTCCACGGGAAGCAGCCCTTCTGCTTTTGCAGAAATCTCTTCATATACAAAGTGGATGCCATACTTCTCGATATATTCCGGTCCGCTGAACAGATACGTGACTTCATCGCCGTTTTTCAGATCATTTTCCCCGTCATAAATGCAGGAAATCTGATAGAGCACAGAAGAAAGCGTCTGTTCGATATAGGTTTCTGCTTCTTCGGAGGAATCTGCTTTGCGGATCAGTGCAGCAACAGCTTCCTTCAGTGCATCATAATCCTGATCCATATAGACACTTCCACTGCCGTCAAAGCCGGAAAATCTGACCGTCATATAATCTTTGACCTTCACATCCTGAACCTTCACAAGGGTTTCTACTTTGATGGTCTTATCGCCGTTTTTCAGCTTCACTTTGTAATCATTCAGAAGCTTCGGATCCACGTTGCTGCTGACCTTGACCTTATCCCCATTGGAAAGCTCACTGATCGGTGAAATGGCAATGTCTTTATAGAGATCAGAAGTCCGCTCATAAATATCTTCGCGCATCCGTTCCGTCAGAGGTGACTTTTTTGCCACTGCATCCAGGATCGGCTGTATATCCAGATCAAAATATGCGGTTCCCTTTGTGTCCACACCACTGACTGTCACCTTCACACAGTCCATGACCGATATCTCATTTCCGCCGCCAAAGACTCCTTTGATGAATACCACCACAAGAACAAGCACTGCCGCAAGCCCGATCAGCGCATAAAGCCCTGTTTTTCCGTGCTTCCCGGCTTTTTCCGGAGCCGGCGGCTGCGGCTTTGGTTTCTGTGTTTTTTTCACGGGCGGCGGGGTTTTCTCTTCCGGATCATTCGGTTCCGGAGAGAACACTTCCTCCGGCACACCTTCCTCTTCCCGCTTCAAAGATGTTTCTTCCGGTTCCGGCGGCGGAGCGGCTTCCACCATTGCTCCGCAATATGGACAATGCTTTGCTCCCTCTGGTAATTTCTGTCCACATTCCTGACAAAACATGTATTTTTCCTCCCTTCATCCTGCTGCTCTTTTTATAAAAGTATAAAGCACTTTAGTATAAAAGTAAACCGATTCCTTTGTAAATTCTGGCAAAATCCGACAAAAAAAGACCGCCCGAGAAATCTCTCAGACGATCTCTTTTACTGTACAAAACCAAGCAGATCTTTTTCAGAATCTCCCAGCCGTGCAGTCTCGTAGCAGATCTCCACACTGGTATTCGGATAAGCCTTCTTAAAGGTCCGTAGGACACGGCTGACTACTTTTTCACAGTCCTCATACGGACAATCCGAAAGCAGCGCTGCGAACTGCCGGGAACCCAGACTGGAGATCACGTCGCCAAGACGCAGCTGCTGGCTGAGACAGGTTCTGAAATTATTTCTGGCATATTTCAGGACAAAGTTCTTTCTTCTGGACTGCTCCTCCAGTCCCTTTACGCATAGAGTAAACAGGACAAGACTGCTTTCTGTCTCTTTTCGCAGGATTTTTCTGGCCTCAATGCTGCAGAACTGATAAAAAACACCCTGTTCGCAGGAATAAGCTCCTTTTTCTTCCATGTTTTCCCGGACGATCTCGGCAATCTTCTGTATTTCTTCGTCTTTTCCCTGGTTGATCGCCATGATCTCCTGATAAAGCTTTTCTGCACACTCCGGTTTGTAGCCGCCCAGCTGCTCATTCCAAACCTTTTCCGCATTTTCGTATTCCTTCAGGGCTTCCTGTACTTTCTTCTGCCGGATCAGTCCAGTCAGAAGCCAGGCGCGCAGTTCCTCGTCCAGCGGCTCGCTCTTGATCGTATCCCGGCACAGACGGATGAGATCTTCCCAGTTCTCCTCCTGCTCATAGATGACTGCCAGGTTTTTCACCATTTCCAGACGGAGTGCCGCATAATAGGCATCAATGCTGACCATCCAGTACTCTCCCATCAGTACTTCCGTCATCGGCCGGTAAACCTGCAGCGCTTCTTCGTAACAATGCTTCTTTTCTTCCTGATTCTCCTGCTTTCCTGCTTTTTCATAAAAATCCTCAAAAACATCCACATCCATCACCACAGGGATTTCCGGATTCCAGGCGTAACTTTTATATTTGCTTATGATATAACTGCTGTCTCCCATCTGCTTCAATACATTCCGCATCCGGTAAACCAGATTTTTTATGTACCCGCTGCTGTTTCCAGACTCACTTCTTGTATTCGAAGCAGAGAGAAATTCCTCCATTTCCTGCAGCGTCACCAGCTTTTTGCGGTTCAAAAGAAGCAGGGTGAGGAGCCTGATCCCTTTTGCGGAACAGATCTTGTCTTCGTCCAGGATCTTATCTCCACAGGAAATCTGAAACCGCCCCATAAGATTCACTTTTATGATTTCCGTATCTGTATACATGCTCTCTTCCCCCCTTTGTTGCAGATCACCTAGATCCAGCCTCTTCTTCCTGCTTCACGAACAGCTTCCGCCTTGTTGGATACCCGCAGCTTTCTATAGATCTGCTGGGTATGATATTTTACATTGCTGACAGACATGTTCAATTCTTCTGCAATTTTCTCCTTTGAAAGCCCTTCGGCCTGAAGCCTTAAGATCTTCATCATGGTATCACTCAGATAGACCTCTTCTATCCCGCTGTCAAGATAAGAAGGATAGAATTGTGCCATTTTTTCAAGTTCGGCCTGTACTTTCTTCCAGAACTGTCTGTTTTTTGCGGCCTGTTCTTTATTTTCCTCCGGCTCCGTCGGTTTCCAGGAGGTTTTATGGACAAGCGGCAGAAGTGCAGCTCCCTCTCTTGTCACGATCCGGACAAAGCCATAGTGCTCGATCTCCGTCAGAGCTTTCTTCAGAAGAAGATCCCAGTCGTTTTTTCCCATACGATACTCTGCGATCGCAGCCAGAAGCTGTCCTTCCATTTCCAGATAAGGTCGCTTCATGATCTTCGCATAATAGTTACACTTGATCAGAAGATTGTATGCCTGTTCGTTTCTTCCTTCCAGAAGATAACACCGGGCTTTTGTCAGATACTGAAAACGGTCATAAATGCAGAAGCCCATTTCTTCATCCGGTGCTTTTTCCATCCATTCCTTTATTTCTTCTGTTTTTCCTTCGTACAGATAACAGCGTGTCAGAAAGGTCCTGATGTTCGCAAAAAGTCGTTCTGCCCCCTCCTGCTCCGCTTTCCGGTAAAAACGCTTCAGAAGATCTTCTGCCTCCGAAGCCTTGCCGTTGATGATATGAAGCCAGGATAAAATCCCGTCTCCTACGAAACACTGCTCGATCCTGCCGCCTGCATCCGCCTGCATCCTGCCTTTATTCGCCAGCATTGCCACTTCATAATTGTCTCCGCCTTTTTCAAACATGCTTTCTGCAACAGCCAGATTTGCAAGACCTTTTCCGTAACTTCCAAAAATGCCTTCCATGATCTTTTCCATGCTCTGCATGATTTCGATGTCCTGAAAACTCCAGTCACAAAAATCTTTTTCGCCGTTCATCAGAGAGGGCTGGTTCGCCGTAATGGAAAATTCCTGCAGATGGACTTTATTCTCTTTCAACAGGTCATAAGCTTCTTTGAGGATCTCCGCTATCCCTTCGATCCCCCTGTGCGGAAGAGCGATATCCAGATACAAAAGCTGCTCTCTGGCTACTCTCTTCTGGCTTCCTGTATATTTTTTCTCATACTCTTTCAGTTCCTGATACCAGCGCTCACTCTCGGAAATATTCAAGAGCAGAGACTGAAGCATACTTAAGCCTTTCATCAACTCCGGACTTTCCAGAACGCGTTCCTCTGGCAGATCCAGGTAATACTTTTTCAATTCGTAATAGTAGCCGTTGTTTGGTGTCATCCTCGCATTGTCTACCAGAATGGAGGCGATCCGTTCCGTATCACCGACCGCTTCATACATAGCCAATGCCTTCATAGGCTCTCTTTTCAGCTGGTAATAAAGACCTGCATTTTCATAGAGCTTTTTCTGCTTTTCCATCGAATACCGCTTTTTCAGCCGTCTTCTCATGCTGGTCAGCATTTC
This sequence comes from Blautia sp. OF03-15BH, assembly GCF_003463065.1. Taxonomy (GTDB): domain Bacteria; phylum Bacillota; class Clostridia; order Lachnospirales; family Lachnospiraceae; genus Limivivens. The sequence continues at coordinate 230,197 of NZ_QSCM01000006.1, read as the reverse complement.
CTCACGCAGATAATAACAGGTCTCTTTCCCTTTCCGGTCTTCCACCATGAAATTTCCCAGCCATTTGCTTTTCTCAACCAGCATTTCCACATCCAACCGGCCAGTGATCATCTCTGCCAGCCGGATCGTAAACTGGTCCACAATCGAGACTTCCATCAGAAACTCCTGCAGCTGGACTTCCCACTGATCATAGACGTGATATTCCAGATAGTCCCACATCTGGTCTTTGGCATTCTCAATCAGTATTTCAAATTCCTGATCATCAAAAGGTCCGGATGGGTCTTTTTTCAATTGTCTGAATCGATAATAGGCATCGTAAGAAACCTGCCAGCCAACAGGTACTCCGTGACAGTAAGCCTTCATAATGGTCTGCTGTTTTTCAGTGAGGATCATATTTCTCCGGCTTACATACTGTTCTTCCATCCGTTCGTCAAAGAGCAGGCGCTCCTCATTGATGATACAGAACATTTCCCGGTAGCGGATCGGCGCTAACCAGGGTGGAACAGGGCTTCTCCCTGCCAGGATCAGCCAGATATCCTCTCTTACTGCCAGCTTTGTGATCAGTTCTTTGACTTCTTCCTGATTCGGATCAAAAACCAGGTCATGAAGATCATCGATGACAATGATCTGTCGGGTTTCCTTTTTTTTCGGTTTCAAGGCTTCCGGATCTATTTTTCTTCCATTCAGAAGCCTGTATTCCATTCCGTTCAGATAACGGGTGAAAAATTCGGTCTTGCCAATTCCCGTAATACCGAATATATATACGGTCTGACTGTCTTCATCCGCACTCTTCATACGGCGGAACGCCCTGACCGGGCGGATGTAACACAGCCGCTCTTTCTTTGTTGTTTCCATTCGTTTCGCCCCCTTCCTGACACCCTGATCTATGGCATACCACAGACCAAGCCTGGTGAAGGATTATGGTTAGATTATAACAGTCAGTCCGTGTTTTGTACACTAACCGAATGGCTAGTACAGTGTTTCGAAAATAACCGGATCATTCACGCAGGATGCAGATTTGATTGCAGACAAGTCAATGGTCTGGTTATTTCGAAAACGCTGTAGTGGTAACGTGAAAATTGTGTGTGGGGGTATATAGAAAAAACGGGAAGCTGATAGCTCCCCGTTTTCATTCTTATACTCCTAAAAAGATAATGTTTTAATCTTTTGCATAGGTCTCACAAAGCTTCAATAGAATCTCTACATTTTTTACCATAGACTGGATCGGAACATATTCGAAACGCCCATGGGCGTTTTCGTAACCAGCCGACAGATTTGGACACGGAATCCCCCGAAAAGATAAGGAAGATCCGTCTGTTCCGCCCCGAAACGGTTCCGTCTTCGGAGTAAGACCACATTCTTGTATCGCCTTTTTCAGATAATCTATCATAAAGGGCACTTTACTTACTACCTCGTTCAGATTGCGATACTGTTCCCGTAAATCAAGGTGAATGTTTTCTTTTCCGTATTTTTCTGCAAGCTTTTGTGCGCAGGAACGAATAAATGCATTTCTCGCCTCAAATTTTTCCAGATCAAAATCTCTGATGAGCAGATCCACCCTGGCATTTTCACAGTCAGCCACACATCCTGTTACATGATAAAAGCCTTCCTTGCCTGATGTGTATTGAGGTTTTTCCAGAGCTGGCAGCATCTGCTGAAATTCCACTGCGATATCTGCCGCATTTCTCATAATTCCCTTTGCAGTACCTGTATGTACGCTTAAGCCATGTACACTTAAAGCTGCCCCTGATGCATAAAAAGTGTTATCGATATAATATCCCAGATGATCTCCGTCTAATGTATAAGCAATAGGCGAGCCGAAACGCTGAAAATCCAGAAATTCGGCAAGCCCGTTCGATTCCTCATCGGGAGTAAACGCAATGCTGATCTTTCCATGAGCAACTTCCGGATGTTTCAAGAGATATTCTGCCATTGTCATCACTGCTGCAATTCCAGCCTTATCATCCCCACCAAGCAAGGTAGTGCCATCGGTCAGGATCAGGTCCTGACCGACATACTGCAGAAGATTTGGAAATTCTTCGGTTGTCATTACAATACTTTTTTCTTTATTCAGGAGAATATCCCCTCCATCATAATGATTCAACACCCAGGGTTTGACATCTTTTCCACTGGCATCCGGCGCCGTATCAATATGGGTGATAAAACCAATCGTTCTTCCTTCTCCCTCTGGTAAATTAGAAGGAATACACCCATAAGTATAAAAAGTTTTTTCATCAAGATACACCTCTGAAATGCCTATTTCACGCATCTCATCCGCAAGCATTCTGGCCAGATCGAACTGATTGGAGGTAGTAGGAAAAGTCTGACTACTGCGATCTGAATGTGTATCAACTTTAGCATATCGAATCAATCGCTCTTTTACCTGATCATAGAATTCCATTTTTATTCCAGTCCTTTATCTCTTTTTATTTGTGTTCTGCAAACAGCCGCACTACATTTAAAAGAATCTCTGTCACTTTATCTAACGCTTCCACGGTAATATGTTCAAAAGGCCCATGGTGACCGTAAACTCCTGTTCCGATATCCGGACAGGGTAAACCTCGAAAACTCAGCTGACAGCCGTCTGTACCACCTCGAATAGGCTTAATGATTTCCTTTTCACCAGCCATACGAACTGCCTGAACCGCATACTCGATCAGTTCATAATGCTCCTTGATCACATCTGCCATATTGAAATACTCATCGGTTATGGTAATTTTTACTGTATCTTTTCCATATCTGTCATTGAGAAGCTCCGCAATATGCATTATGCATTTTTTTCTTGCTTCAAAAAGAGCTCTGTCATGATCCCGGATAATATATTCCATCGTACATTCATCCGGAGTTCCGTTCCATTTTGTTACATGGAAAAATCCTTCATATCCAGTGGTATTTCTCGGTATATCACCAGAGGGGAGCATGTTATTCAACTCATTTGCCACAAGCAAAGCATTGACCATGACATCTTTTGCACTTCCAGGATGAACACCGAAGCCCTGAATGGAAATCTGTACAAGAGCCGCATTGAAGTTCTCATACTGAACCATACCTACTTTTCCACCATCCACCGTATAGCCAACATCGGCACCAAGCTTCTCAAGATCAAGATCTTTTGCGCCTGCACAGATTTCTTCATCCGGCGGAAAGCTGAAAGCCAGTCTGCCATGAGGCAGTTTCTCGCGAATGACCGTTTCTGCCATAGTCATGATTTCTGCAATTCCTGCTTTATCATCGGCTCCAAGCAATGTAGTCCCATCCGTCACGATCAGTGTTTGTCCTACTAATTCCTTAAGATCAGGAAACTTTTTCGGTGAAAGTACTTTTCCACTCTTTCCAAGAGGAATCTCTTCACCGTTATAATTTTCAACGAGCTGTGGCCGTACATTTTCAGCATTGAAAGCTGCTGTATCCAAATGTGCACAAAACATCACACAGGGAACTTCCTCATAACCGGATGTTGCCGGAATACTTCCGTAGACATAGCATTTATCATCTACATACGCATCCTCTATACCAATCTGATGCATTTCTTCTACCAGGAGTCTGGCAAGATCAAATTGTCCTTCACTACTGGGTGTTCTTCCGGTCATATCATCACTGCGGGTATTGATAACAACATATTTCAAAAATCTTTCATAGGCTCTCATCGCTTCATCCCCTGTTCTATTTTCCAATCAGCTGATAAACCCTGTGGATCCGAAGTGGATTCAAAGGAATATGATATTTGTTTTCTTCATCTACAGTAAATGCAATCTCCTTCTTCTCCGGGAAAACCTGAAATACTTTTTCCAATGAGATATCTGCTCCGTCAATCTGCAGTTCGCCGCCCGGAATGAGTGGTGTGTCTCCTCCTGTCAGTCTTGCACAGGCAGACAGCTCGTGGAAAATCCATTCCTGCTGTCCTTCGTTTTCGGCTGTTTTTTCGTAAAGAGCATATTCTGCCATATTCACATATTCTGTAGCCAGAAAAACACTCGGTTTAAACAGATACAACAGTAAATCTGTCAGCACTTTTTTCGTCCAGATAAAGTTTTCATTGATCAAAGCAAAAAAATCAAAACAGAAACTGATTACCTTTCCATCTCCGACAACATGTTCTGTAATAGCCGGATATCCCGTGTCTTCTCCCGGAAGCGGACTTCCCCAGTTTACCCACGTCGTATCAGATAAACCAACAGCAGGATTGATAAATGTACCATACAACACCATATTCGATGGATCTGTAAGCTGACAATTCAAAACGGTACCATTTATCGGAGGTGTGGTTTCTGATGAATGTTTCCACACAGGTGACGTTTTGGGCTGAATGTAGGCACTCCACGGATTCTGTATATAATCATCATTTTTGCGTTCCAAAGACAGTCCCATAAGGTCTTTCAAAAGAAATTCTTCCCGTTCTTTTCCATCTGCATCGGAAAGTCCGCTTTCCCCTGAAATCAGAACTACACCACCCTCATAGACATATCTTTCCAGGTCTTTTGCCATATCCTCACTGATATAAGCTACCGAAGGAATGATCACCGCTTTAAATTCCTTCATTTTATTAAGATCAAGATCCAGTTCCGGCACCAGACACCAGGATATTTTGGAATAATCACACAGTTTCATGGCTCCAAGAAGCGCTTCTCTGTGTTTACCGCTGATCTTTGTACGGGAAACGCTACGGATTGGAATGGACTTTGTCACCTTCAGAGTATCAGAAAGATCACTCTGAAGAATACATACATCCGCGTGTACCTTTCTGTTTCCAAGATACGGCTCAATTTTTTCAATCTCCCGATAAGTTTTTCCGATCTTTTGTGCTTCTTCAAACTCCAGGCTGCCATCCCGCCGCATGGATTCGCTGTACATAAACACATGACAGTCCTGTGCTGCAATTTCTGCTGCTGCCAGTTCATAAATGCTATCTGGCTGGTAATTGAAAATCTGTGATACATTTCCCGGACCTAACTGAGGATGACGCCCCCCGGAAGTATCTCTGGTGTAAGCACCTGACAGCCAGTTTCCTGCCCATGGCTCCGTATACATGTAATCCAGCTTGTCTCTGGTGCTCTTTCTGTAATGAGAGGAAAAATTCACAGTGATCGCCAGTGAAGGATCAATAGCCTTCAATTCCGCTTTCACTTCATCCAGAAGTTCTTCTGAATCATCATCCAGAAATGTTGCAAGATCCTTGTTGTAACGGATCATATCCTCTTCTGTTTCCGGCATCTCCATTCCAAAACGCTCTCTGTAACGCTTTTTACAGGTATCACAATAGCACAACGATTTTCCAAAAATATCAATAAAAAGGGAGTCCGGATGATAGTTTCTCACCACTTCTTTCAGCTGCTCCAACGCATATTTCCGATAGTCGCTGGACATACAGGGCATTCCCCATTTGGCATTACTGGAATTATCCGGCATTCCGCAGACCAGTTTTTGTCCGTCCTTTGTCATACAAGACCATTCCGGATGCGCTTTTGTAATATAATTGTCATACTCAAAGCAGTAATATGCCGTAAATTCAATATTTAATTTTTCAAGAACCGGTTTTATTTCAGCGATCCAGTCTCTTTCTCCCAGAGCCGGATGCTTTTTACCAACCTTCGTGTCATAATAGGAATTACCCCAATGATCTTTTGTATAGACCATCACATGGTCAATGTTTGCTTCTTTCAGGAAGCGTTCGCATTCCTCTGCATTCAGTTTGTCAAAATTTACAACCGGGGGATCCGGTGAATGATGATCACAGAGATAACCTCTATATGTATATTTATATTTATCAGACATTTTCCTTTTTCCTATCTTCTTATTTTTTGATAATACTAAAAATCTTGGCCTGTTATAGAAAAAAGTGTCAATGAATATTTCTTGACACTTTTTTCAAAGAAACAATTAAATTCTATTTTTCTGCATATGAGAAGATGGTCACACCTTCAATTGCCGGATAAAATACTCCTTTCAGAGTACTGTCCATGCAGTAGGTATAACTGCCATCATACAGAGGACAAATAGAGAAACCTTCGTCCGTAAACATGATTGCTTCAATTTCTTCAAGAACCTTATCTCTTTCCGTTCCTGCTTTCATCGTATGTGCCTGTGCAACCAGTTCATCATATTTCTCGTTGCTCCATCCGGAATACTCAAAGCTTCCGTTTGATCCAAACAGATTGAAATATCCGATCGCATCATTGTAGCTCAGACCATATCCAAGACGGGCAATGTAGAAACCTCCCTGGGAAATTGTCTGTGTATATCCGGCAGAGTCAATGTTGTTCAGCGTTACATTGATGCCAAGTACATTGGAAAGGTCAGACTGAACTGCTTCTGCGATTGCTTTATTGGTATCACTGGTGTTGTACTGATAATCCATTGAGGTATCGGGATTCCATCCGTCATCAACAGCCTCCTGATACAGCTGCTGTGCAAGTTCACATCTTCCAACATAGTCAGACAGATCGTAATCCGGGTACTGTTCCTGAAGCCAGCTATACATTACTTCACCTACTGCATCCGGCCAGGACTCTCCTTCACTGGTTGTGATTGCTTCCGGAATAAGAGAAATGGCAGCTGTAGAACCATCCTGTGTTACATTCTCTACAATGTTATCTCTGTCAATTGCCAGAAGTACTGCCGCACGTACTCTCCAGTCTGTCATGGAATCTACGTTCAGATAAAGATATGTACAGTTACATCTCGGATTTACAAACAGATCTCCGGATGCTTCGAGTGCTTCGATCTGATCTGCCGGCACACCACTGATAAAATCATAGTCACCAGACTGATATGCAGCAAGATTCGAAGTCTGGCTGTCAGAAAGATGGAAAGTGATCTTATCCGGGCCTAAATTTTCATAATCATAATATTTTTCGTTTTTCTCCAAGGTGATGTAACTGTCATGTACCCACTCAGTCATCACATAAGGACCATTTGCACAGTATGTTCCAGCTTCTGTCCAGGTATCATTTCCTTCGATCACATCCTGACGAAGAGGCATTAACTGAGAAGAACAGGTTAACTCCAGGAAATATGCACAACTGTTTTCCAGAGTAACAACCAGAGTCTTATCATCCGGTGCTTCCACGCCTAATTCACTGGGATCCATCTCACCTGCATTGATCGCAGCTGCATTTTTAACGATCGCATTAAGCAGTGAGCCATTACTTGACGCTGTGTTCGGATCAACCAGTCTCTGCCATGCATATACAAACTGATCGGCAGTTACCGGTGTTCCATCGTTCCATACGATATCATCACGAAGGTGGAACGTATACGTCAGAGTATCTTCATCATATTCATAAGATTCTGCCTGACCCGGAACAATTTCTGCTGCCATTTCTTCCGGATTTGTTCCAACTGCTTCAGTAGTCGGTGCAAACTTCATCAGTCCTTCTTCCATATGAACAATGATTTCATACTGGTCTCCACCGGTAGTAAGCGTAGGATCCATGGAATGAGGCTCGGAATAACCGGTAGCTGCATCGATGGTAAACTCCTCATCCGCCCTTACATTTGTACCACCAAATACCATTGCAAGGCATCCACATGCAATGAAAAATGTTGCTAATGCTTTTCTCTTCATACTGTTCCTCCTTATTCGTGTTTTTTATATATCAATTTTTTTTGATATCTGTGTATCATGACCTTTAATCTTTATGAAAAAGATGGCAGGCAACAAAATGCCCTTTTTCCACTTCTCTCAGTTCCGGACTTTCCATCTTACAGATTTCACTGCAATGCTGACATCTTGTATGGAATCGGCAACCGGAAGGTGGATTGATCGGACTTGGGATTTCTCCCGTCATCGCCATTCTGGACCTGGAACGGGTCAGTTCCGGATCCGGGATCGGAACTGCTGCCAGAAGCGACTGCGTATATGGGTGCAAAGGCTTCGAACACAATTCATAGCTTTCTGCCAACTCCACCATACCTCCAAGATACATGACACCAATTCGATCCGATATGTGCCGGACCACCGAAATATCATGAGCAATAAACAGATACGTAAGACCCAGCTTATCCTGCAGATCTTCCATCATATTAATTACCTGCGCCTGAATAGAAACATCCAGTGCAGAAATCGGCTCATCACAGACAATAAACTCCGGATTTACTGCCAGAGCTCTGGCGATTCCAACTCTTTGCTGCTGTCCACCGGAAAACTCATGCGGGAAACGGTTGGCATGTTCTGTATTCAGTCCTACAATGCCAAGCAACTCTTTGACTTTTTCCTTCCGTTCTTCTTTATTTTTTGTCTTATGATGAATATCCAGTGCTTCTCCTATGATCTCTCCAACCGTCATACGGGGATCCAGTGATGCTGAAGGATCCTGAAAGATCATCTGCATTTTTTCCCTGTAAGGTTTCATTGGAACTGCAGTTTTTGTTTCGCTGTCAAAAATGACCTCTCCATCATATGTAATCCTTCCTGATGTTGGTTCATATAGACGGATCACAGTACGTCCCAGTGTTGTTTTACCACATCCGGATTCGCCTACCAACCCCAAGGTTTCGCCTTTAAAAATTTCAAAGCTGACATTTTCCACTGCATGAACTGCTTTCTTCGGCTGAAGAAAGCCACTTTTGATAGGGAAATGTTTTACAAGATGTTCTACCTTGATCAATACCTGGCGATCATTTGCTTTATTCTTTTCAACCATTCTTTTCTGCCTCCTTCTTCATCTCGAGTACATGAAGCCAACAGGCCGATATATGATTGTTTTCTCCCACTTTTACATAAGGAGGCTCCTGCTCCTGACATATTCTCATGCACTTTCCACATCGCGGAGCAAAACAACATCCTTTCGGCGGATTAAGAAGATCCACCGGACTTCCCTCGATCGGATTTAAACGTTCATGATTCACAATGTCGATTCGCGGCATAGAAGCAATCAAACCTTCTGTGTAAGGATGCTTCATATGATAGAAAATATCTTCGATTTTTCCCTGTTCCACAATATGTCCGGCATACATAACAGATACAGAATCACAGATCTCAGCAACTACACCTAGATTATGTGTGATAAAAATAATCGCTGTATGATGTATTTTCTGCAATTTTTTCATCAGCTGCAGAATCTGCTCCTGTGTTGTTACATCCAAAGCAGTGGTCGGTTCATCTGCAATCAAAAGTTTTGGATTACAGATCAATCCCATGGCAATCATTACACGCTGACGCATACCACCAGATAATTCATGAGGATACTGTTTGATTCGTTTTTCCGCATTATTGATACCAACCTCTGTGAGAATATCGATTGCTCTTTGTGTTGCTTCCTTTTTTGATATGCTCTTATCATGGCGCCGTACTACTTCCACTAACTGATTTCCGATGGTATATACCGGGTTCAAACAGGTCATCGGGTTCTGGAAGATAATACTCATTTCATTTCCCTGCAGGTCTGACATTTCTTTCCTGGAAAGATGCAGGAGATCTTTTCCTTCAAATTCAATGCTTCCTCCGCATACTTTTCCTGAACCTGCCAGAAGTCCCATAATGGTATAGGCTTCCACACTCTTTCCGGAACCGGATTCTCCTACTATTCCCATAATTTCATTTTCATGAAGTTCATAGGAAATACCGTTTACCGCCTTTACTTCTCCTGCTGGAGTAAAAAAGGATACTTTCAAATTATCTACTTTGAGAAGAGGTTTGTCCTTCTTCACATAATCTGTCTTTTCAGCCATAAGTCCTCCTATTTCAGTCTCGGATCCAGTGCGTCGCGCAGACCGTCGCCAATCAGATTAAGAGACAATACCAGCACACTAAGAATCAATGCCGGGCAGATCAATCGATGCGGATATACAGATAATGTTGCAAGTGCTTCCGAACACATGGAACCAAGACTTGCCATAGGTGCTGCTACTCCGATTCCCAGGTAAGACAAAAAGGATTCTGTAAATATAGCTGAGGGAATCTGCAGACAGGTCGCAATTACCAGCTGACCTACGCAATTCGGAAGCAGATGACGTAAAATAATACGTTTCTTTTCTGCGCCTAAAACTTCTTCTGCTGTGATAAATTCCATTCCCTTTAACTGCAATACCTGTCCTCGTACAAGTCTGGCCATGCTCACCCAATACAACAATGCAAACACGATAAACATACTTACTATTCCCACACCAAGATCTCGCATTGCTCTTGCGAATGCAGTATGGGAAGAATCAAACCAGGCCTGCAAAGGAGCACTAAGCACAACTTGAAGCAACAGAACCATCAAGGTAGTCGGAATAGAAATAATGATATCGATGATACGCATGATCACGAAATCCACTTTGCCGCCTACCAGACCTGCAATGGATCCGATCAATGCGCCGATCACCAGAACGATCAATGCTGCTGCGATTCCTATAATCAACGATACCCTTGTTCCATACATACATCTGGACATAATATCACGTCCGGCAGAATCTGTTCCCAAAACATGCGGAACTACTTTTTTGATCATATCGATACGTTTTGCCCCTTCAATGGCATCCAGTGTATATTCCAAAGGTTTTGTTTCTGAAAAAGTCCCATCCTCCTGCACATCCTTGGAACTGGCTATAAACAACTTCTCCTCTGTATCTTTATCATACAGGATGTAACTATTGGATAATGTTTTTTCTCTTGTAAAGTAATATTTCTTTCCGCCTGCTTTTATGTAATAACTACCCTTACTTAAGGATTTCAAGGATCCTTCCATCATATTCGTGCAGAAAACAGCATCATAATTTTTCAATACTTCCTGCTCTTCCAATTCCACATCCGAATATTCCATGGGACCCAGCTTTACACTGTTTCTGTACTGACTTTCATAACTGTAAGGAATGAAAAAAGGTCCTGCAAATGCAAAGATCAAAATCAGAATAAACACCACCGAAGCAACCATAGCTACTGTATTTGCTTTAAAACGCCTCCACGCATCCTGCCAATAGGTTATGCTTTTTCTGTTATCCTCTGCATTTTTCGCTTTTTCATCCGCTGACACCGGTTCAAACAATTCATCTGGCAGCGTCAGGCCTTCCAAATCCTTCGGACTGTTGATCCGAATATTTTTCCAATTCATCCCACTCATATCCGTCCACCTTTTCTCAGTTGTTTGTTCCGCTTAAGGAAATTCTCGGGTCAACTATTTTATAAACTATATCTACAATCAGATTCATTCCGATGATTAAGGTTGAGAGCACGATTGTTGTTGCCATAATAATCGGATAATCTCTGTCTATTATACTGGAAACAAAATAACGACCCAATCCGGGAACTCCAAACGTTGTTTCTACTACAAAACCTCCACAAAGCAGTCCTGCTGTCAATGGGCCCAGATAAGTAACAACCGGAATTAACGCATTACGAAGTGCATGTTTGAAAATCAAACTGCCTGTTCTCAGACCTTTGGCTCTGGCTGTCCGGATATAATCCTGATTGATCGCATCCAGCATACTGGTTCTTGTTAGCTTTGCCACATAACAGACATAATAAAGGCTCAATGCAATAGCCGGCATAATGATCGCTTTTGGATCGTTAAAACTTCCGGATACCGCTGGCAAGATTCCTAATTTTACCGAAAGAAGCGTCAGCAACAATGTTGCAACAACAAAATTTGGAGCCGCGATTCCTACTGTACTAAATACATTTAGAAAATTATCAACAGCTTTACCACGATTATACGCTGCAATACATCCGAGCGGGATTCCCATAAGAACGGTTAAAAATAAAGCTAACACTCCAAGCTGTATGGAAAGTTCAAATTTTCCCTGACCAAAAATAATGTCCTTCACTGGAGTTCCACGCTGCATTTTCAAAGATTCTCCCATGTCTCCATGCAGATAATTCAATAAATAATTCTTCATCTGCACAAGCAATGGCTGATCAAGACCATATTTCGCATTCGCAATTTCCATTTGCTCCACGGTTGTGTTCTCATCCAGAAACGGATTTCCAGGAATTGCATTCATTGCCAGAAAAGTGATCGCTGCAACCAAAAGCAGGGTAACTGCAGATGCAGCTACGCGTTTTAAAATGTACTTGAACAATCTTCTCGCTCCTTTCCAAATCTGCTGTTTTTGTTAAAAAGTACCCCGTTTGATCAATTTATACTTAACAATTCTACGCTGGACCAAATTTGGAAGTTTTCCTTCCATTCGTTCACAGAGCAGTTTGATCGCTTCCTCTGCATATTTTCCAAGGCTCTGCTCATAAGAAGTAAGATTGATCAACGGCAGATTACACATAGAATAATTTCCATAACTGATTACTTTTAATTTTTCCGGAATTGATATATTCAATTCCTGTGCAGCTCCGAGAAGAGGAAAGGCCGAATCATCATTTGCTGTGATTACTGCATCCAAATCCTGATTTTGTTTTAAATATGTTTCTGCTGCTTCCAAGAGCCAATTGGAGTCTCTGTTCTCGACCAGAGCACTATCCGGCACACAATGACAGAAATACTTTTCTTCCAGATGTAAATCATTATCTTCCAGTGCCTGTCTGATTCCTGCTTCTCTAAGATCTGAAGTAGACATTCCTATAGAAAACTGTGAAAAAAAACCGATTTTCCGACAGCCGCAATTAATCAGATTTAAAGTGGCACGGTAAGCACTCTCAAAGTCCTCGCCCGTTACTATGTCAAATGGATTATCTTTGGGTTCAAGATCGATCAGAACTACAGGAATACCTAATTGTCGCAGTTTCTCCAAAACGCTTACTCGATCGGAATAATAATAGATGACTCCTGCAACATTCTGGCTCTGCAAGTTATTAATGAATTCATTTTCATACTCTTCATTTGCAGGCTCCATGACCGTATTCACCGTATACCGATTATTATCGATATTCTCATAAATTTTTGGCAAATATGTCTGTGCCACATTACTCATTAGTCTGGAAAGATAGGGTGTGATCACAAGAACCTGTTTCTTCCCGCCACTTCCAATAAAGTTTTTTGCATTTTCATGTACAAACGTTCCCGCACCCTGTCTCCGGTACAGAATGTTTTGAACACATAAATCATCTAAGGCTCGACGAATGGTAATCCTGCTGGCATGATAAATATTGCACAACTCATATTCACTCTCTATTTTATCATTTGGCCGATATACATTTTTTTTGATCTTATCGATAATGCTCTGCTCGATCATCATATATTTCGCCTTTGAATTTGTCATAACATTTCCTCCTGATTATTTTTCTGCCCCAATGCGTTTTTTCGATAATGTATTTTATTTGTCATGTCATTTTTATACTTGTTATGACAACTTAACTATAGCATTCAGCTTGTTAATTGTCAATACACTTTTGGTTATTCATTATTGAATTCTCTTTTTTCGTGATTATCACCAATATTTTATGTAAACATTTTTTCAAAATCTGTGTTACCTGTAAACGCAAAAAGCGCCGGAGATCTTCTCCGACGCCTTTGTTTTATCTTATCCTTCTTCTTTTTTCTTCAGTCCCCTGGTGTTTTTTTCTACCAGTTTCCGTGCCAGCATGACCTGGTGGCCACAGCCGGTGCATTTGAGCCGGAAATCCGCTCCTACCCGGAGGATCTCCCATTCATGGCTGCCACAGGGATGAGGCTTTTTCAGCTTGACAATGTCTCCCACCTGATAATCCATTCTTTTCTCTCCGTTTCTTCTTTAGATCCTGGAAAAGATCTCCCCGATGCTTCCCTGCACCAGAAGATCCGCTCCCGCATCCTTTGGTGTGACGGACTTATTGACCATCACCAGTTTTTTTCCATTGTAATAGTCGATCAGACCGGCTGCCGGATAGACCACAAGAGAAGTGCCGCCCACGATCAGAACATCGGCATTGGAAATATAGCGGATCGCTTTGGAGATCACCTGCATATCCAGCCCCTCCTCATAAAGAACCACATCCGGCTTGATGAGACCGCCGCAGGTACAGTGAGGCACACCTTCCGCCTTCTGCATATATTCCGCATCAAAAAATTTGCCGCAGCGCGTACAGTAATTCCTGTGGATGCTGCCATGGAGCTCCAGTACCTCTTTGCTTCCGGCCTTCTGGTGCAGACCATCGATATTCTGGGTGATGACTGCCTTCAGGCGGCCTTCCTGCTCCCACTGGGCCAGTTTCCGGTGAGCCACATTGGGTTCGGCATCCAGAACCAGCATCTTGTTTTTATAGAACCGGTAAAATTCCTTCGGATTTCTCATGAAAAAGGTATGACTCAAGATGGTTTCCGGAGGATAGGCATATTCCTGGTTATACAGTCCGTCCTGACTTCGGAAATCGGGGATCCCGCTTTCTGTAGAAACACCCGCACCTCCGAAAAACACAATGTTTTCACTGCCCTCGATCCATTCTTTCAGCCTTTCGATCTTTTCATCCATATTCTGTTTCCTTCTTTCTCAATGGGCTCCTGCCCCTCAGGATCTGTCATTTCTTTTTCGCTATATAGGTCCTTGCCAGTTTTCCCTGTACGATAAAGCGCGTGGCTTCATTTCCGGTACAGGTGGAAAGCGTCACGATCTTGTCTTCCGCTGTCACCTTGATATCATTTCCCTTCACCACCGAACGGTCGTAGGCATCACGGATGAATTGATCAAAACTTCCTTCTTCGGAAAATGTGATCTGGTATGCCAGGCTGTCTACCGCCACCTCTGCGCAGGAGAAAATGTCATACCGATAGATCTTATCCGGTGTGTAGATCCAGAAATAAGGAGCTTTTTCGTAAACCTCGTCCTCATAAAATTTCCGGAGTGTACCAAACATGGAGCCGTTCTTCATATTATGGCCGTAAATGATCGTGTTTTTATCCGAAAAATCACTGTGGTTCTGATATTCCATAAAAATGCAGCCGGCAAAGTTGTCTACCCGTTCAAAGGTTCTGTGAAGATAATAGTCATTATCCGTACTCTGGGCGATCGGATAACTGATTCCTAAGGCACTGACGCGGATCCAGCCAATGATGTCCTCGTTTACCTTCTGCAGACTTTCAAAATCCACCGGATTTTTGAGTACCAGATAGGATCTCACCGTGGTCTGCCCTTTTTCATCCGTTTCGATCTCTGTCTCGGTCTCTCCTGTCGTATAAGGTTCTTTCTCGAGGTCTGTCTTATCTTTGGCCGTTTCTCCTTCGGAATCGGTCTCTGCCCCGGAAGCATCCGTCTGAGAGGAAACAGGTTCTCCGTTTTTGTCTGTTTCTCCTCTGTTTTCGCCACCGGAGGCACCACCCGTTTCATTCTCGGTGAACATCCCCTCCGACACGTATTTCTGTTCCAGAGAAGAATATTCATCCGTGCCCTTCTTGTATTCCAGATAGATGATGATCAGCTGAAAGGCACAGTAGCAGAAAACAGCCAGCGCTGCAAGAAAAACAACTCTCCAGATCAGATCACCGATGGTCTTCTTTTTCTTTGATTTTCTCATTCTTTCCCTCCGTTTTTCGCAATGCGTCCCCATTTTTTCGCTGCTGCCTGCTGCTCTTCCTCATGCCTTGGAAGCTTTACGGTAAACCGGGTGCAGACCGGGCTGCTGGACGCCGCAATGGCTCCTCCATGCAGTTCCACGATCTCTTTTGCAATGGAAAGCCCCAGTCCGGCACCGCCGGTCCGGCTCTGTCTGGCATTGTCCACCCGATAGAATTTCTCAAAAATAAAGTTCAGCTTCTGCGGGGGGATCTGATCGCCCTGGTTGGAAAAGGTGATGATGATATCCTTCTGCTCTCCAAAGGCACGGATATCAATGTTCGTGCCAGGATAACTGTAAGCGATGGCATTTCTCAGAAGATTGTCAAAAACCCTGGCCAGCTTGTCCGGATCTGCATCCACCAGAAGGTTGTCATCCGTGTGGATAGAGCAGGTCAGTGATTTTTCCGCCAGCACCGCATAGCTTTCATCGGCCAGCTGCTCCAGCATCATGGAAATATCCAGCGTTTCCTTCTGAAGCACGATATCCTGAAGATTAAAACGGGTGATTTCAAAGAATTCGCTGATCAGTTCACCCAGACGGATGGATTTTTCCAGAGAAATATGGATATATTTTTCCCTGTCTTCCTCCGAAAGCTCCGACTGCTCGTCCAGCATGGTGAGATAGGCGATGATAGAAGTCAGCGGTGTCTTCAGATCATGTGCCAGAAAGACCACCAGGTCATTTTTTCTCTGCTCGCTCTCCATTGCTTCATATTCCCGGCGTTTCAGAGTCATTTTCAAGGTATTCAGTTTTTCAGAAATCGGCTTCAGTTCCGGTTCCAGAGTCACAGGTGCCTCGGAATCACTGAGAATGTTTTCAATCTCTGCCCCGATGTTGTTGAGGTAGCTGGTCACTTTGGACATGGCTAGGTAGAAAAAGATCAGAAACAGAACAATGAAGCCCAGAGCCATAAAAAGTCCTTTATTCTGCATAAAGACCATGCCGTAGAAGCGGTTGGCCTCTGCCCGGTCCATCCCGGACTTCATCAGAAGATGGATGATGATCGTCGGAAAACTGTCCTGCAGGACTCCGTCGATCAGAAAAACCAGGACGATATATCCCACTGCCATGGAAAAAAACGCCATCAGCACCGTGCGGAGCATCAGGCTCCATTTTAATTTCCGGTAATTATTTTTCAACGCGGTATCCAACTCCCCAGACGGTCTTGATGAAATCCGATTTTCCCGTCGGTCCGCTCATTTTTTCACGGAGATGACGGATATGGACCATTACCGTATTATTGCTGTTTTTATAGTATTTTTCCTTCCATACCTGTTCAAAAAGCTGCTCGGAGCTGATGACCTGCCCCCGGTTTTCGCAGAGGATCCAGAGAATATCGAACTCGATCGGTGTCAGTGTCAGCTCTCTTTCATTATAAATACATTCATGTGTATTGCGGTTCAGGAAAAGACCGCCGAAATCAATGATATCTTCCTGCGGACGGTTTCCTTCATTGTATTTGGTAGAACGCCGGAGCTGGGCTTTGACACGGGCCATGAGCTCCAGAGGGTTAAAGGGTTTGGCGATGTAATCGTCCGCTCCCAGTGTCAGCCCGTTGATCTTATCCATATATTCTGTCTTTGCCGTCAGCATGATCACCGGAAATGTATACTTTTCCCGGATCTTCTGCAGGATCGTGAAACCGTCGATATCCGGCAGCATCACATCAAGAAGTGCCAGATCCGGTTTTTCTTTCTCCACAGCCTCCAGGGCATCACGGCCATTGTAGCACTTCACGACCTGATAATTCTCGTTTTTCAGGTAAAGCTCTACTACGTCGGCAATTTCCCTTTCATCGTCTACGATCAATACTTTACTCCCCATTTTTATGCCTCCTCGTAACAACAGAACTGCTGCACCAAAGGCATGGCAGTGACACACAGCCGGAAAAAGTCTTCTGTGTCTGTCAGCGCCATGTTTCCTCCCCCGGTGCAGCAGTCTTTTCTCAGGTTTTCAGTTTAAAGTTCACAGGTTCCAACAGTTCTCGGGAACGGCAGTACGTCACGGATGTTGCCCATACCGGTCAGATACATCACGCAGCGCTCAAAGCCCAGTCCGAAACCGGCATGACGGGTGGAACCATATTTGCGAAGATCCAGATAGAAGCCGTAATCCTCTTCCTTAAGACCCAGTTCTTTCATTCTGGTCAGAAGCTTCTCATAATCGTCCTCTCTCTGGCTTCCGCCGATGATCTCACCGATGCCCGGAACCAGACAGTCCATAGCGGCTACGGTCTTTCCATCGTCGTTGAGTTTCATATAGAAGGCTTTGATCTCCTTCGGATAATCGGTAACGAATACCGGTTTCTTGAAGACTTCCTCTGTCAGATAACGCTCATGCTCTGTCTGCAGATCAATGCCCCAGGATACCTTGTACTCAAATTTGTCGTTGTGTTTCTCCAGGATCTTAACGGCCTCGGTGTAGGTTACATGGCCAAATTCAGAACCTGCCACATGTTTCAGACGCTCGATAAGACCTTTGTCCACGAAGGAATTGAAAAAGTTCATCTCTTCCGGCGCATGCTCAAGAACATAGTTGATGACATATTTCAGCATGGACTCTGCCAGGATCATATTGTCCTTCAGGTCTGCAAACGCGATTTCCGGCTCGATCATCCAGAACTCAGCCGCATGACGGGTAGTATTGGAATTCTCTGCACGGAAGGTCGGTCCGAAGGTATAGATATTGCGGAAGGCCTGTGCGAAGGTCTCGCCGTTTAACTGGCCGCTTACGGTCAGATTGGTCTCTTTTCCGAAGAAATCCTTGCTGTAATCAATGGAGCCGTCCGGATTTTTCGGTGGGTTGTTCAGATCCAGGGTGGTTACCTGGAACATCTCGCCGGCACCCTCACAGTCACTTCCTGTGATCAGGGGTGTATGCACATAAACGAAATCTCTCTCCTGGAAAAATTTGTGAATGGCATATGCGATCAGGGAACGTACACGGAATACGGCCTGGAACGTGTTGGTTCTGGGACGCAGATGTGTGATGGTACGCATATACTCCATGCTGTGGCGTTTCTTCTGCAGCGGATAATCCGGTGTGGAAGCACCCTCGATAAAGATCTCTTCTGCCTGGATCTCAAAAGGCTGTTTTGCTTCCGGAGTAGGAACCAGTGTTCCTTTTACGATCACGGCTGCACCGACGTTGATCTTGGTCAGCTCCTGGAAGTTCTCCATGGTGTCATGATATACGATCTGCAGGGTCTCAAAAAAAGTACCGTCATGCAGTACCAGAAAACCGAAGGCCTTGGAATCACGGTTGCTTCTTACCCAGCCGCCAACCTGGATTTCCTTGTTCAAATATTTCTCTCTGTTTCTGAAAATTTCTCTAACTGTAATGAGTTCCATTTTTCTTTTCCTATCCTTTGTTTAATGATTAATGGCCTAATTGTTTACAGTATAGCCTATTCGAAAGATCTATGCAAGGGTGGTTCTTTTTTTCTTGGCCGGTTTACGTTTTTTTCATAGAAAAAGTACTGATTTCTCTGTGTTGTAAATTGATTTTTGCATGAAATTGCACTATAATGTTTAGTGATCGATTAATTTATCACAGATTGGAGTTTTCTTATGGACCGTATTTTTAACATGGACAACAAATTTTTCACCTTCATGAGCAGGGTGGCAGACCTTATCATCCTGAACCTTCTTTTCCTGCTCTGCTGTATCCCGATCGTTACCATCGGACCTGCTATCACTGCTATGTATTATGTAACGATGAAAATGGTCAGAAATGAGGAATCCTACATTGCCCGTTCTTTCTTTAAATCCTTTAAAGAGAATTTCAAACAGGGCGTTGCCATCTGGATGATGGCTTTGGTCCTCATCCTTCTGGAGTTTATGGATTTCTTCATTATGAAGCAGCTCAGCGGCGGTATTTATACCGTTGTGAAATACGGACTTCTGGTCATTGCTCTTCTCATGGCTATGATCCTTCAGTACGTTTTCCCGCTTCTGGCAAAGTTTTACAACACCGTGAAGAATACCATCCGGAATGCACTCCTGATGTCCTTAAGACATCTTCCTTACACGATCCTGATGCTGCTGATCAACATCGCTCCCATCATTGCGATGCTTCTCAACACCATGATCTTCTCTTACGGGATCCTGGCATATTTCCTGCTGGGCTTCTCCACACTGGCCTTTGCCAACTCCTTCTTCCTGGTGAAGATCTTCGACAAGTACATCCCGCAGGATGAGGATGCAGAGGAAGAAAAGGATGCAGATGACTGGACCATCGAGGGTCTCCGCGAAGAGCTCGAAGACAGCTCCGATGATACCGCAGCTTCCGCCGGCCAGGATACAACAGAAGACGACACGACAGAGCAGTAAGCTTTTCTCTACTGACTGCTGCATCTGCCGCCCCGAACAGTAATTTCCGCGAGGTGAACCATGCAGACAGGAAGTAAAGAACTGATCCGTGACATCAATTTTCATCTGATTTTAGAAGTCATCATCAATGAAGGTCCCATTTCCCGTGCGGGACTTGCCAAACACCTTGGTCTTACCAAAGCCACTGTCTCCTCCATCGTTCAGGAGCTTCTGGATTCCGGCCTGGTCAGGGAGATTGGCAGTGCCCCGGTGGAAAAGGGTCGGAAACCCATCCTCCTGAGTCTTGATCAGGAGGCCGGATACGCACTTGCCGTCAACATCGAGACCACAGGGATCACGGTCATGTCCGCAGATCTTCTGGGTACCGGCTGCCGGCTGAAGCAGTATCCGGTCAGGGCTTTTGATGAAGGCTTTTTTTCTTTTCTCCTGGAAACCCTGAAAGCTGCCATAGAGACCCTTCCGCCTTCCCGCTACGGTGTGGTCGGCATCTGCCTGGGCGTCCACGGCGTTTCCAGAGGCAATCGGATGATCTTTGCCCCGTATTACTCCCTGGATAAAGAACTGGCCGGACGGCTCACGGAAAGCCTGGATATTCCGGTCTATCTTTACAATGAGGCAAACCTTTCCGTTCTGGGCGAACGGACCTTTGCTTTTAATTTTCCGGACATGATCAATATCAGCATCCATTCCGGTGTGGGCATGGGCATCCTGATCCATGACCGCCTCTACACCGGCGCCAACGGGTTTGCCGGAGAGCTTGGACATACCATTGTCGAACCGGACGGACGCCCCTGTCCCTGTGGAAACCATGGCTGTCTGGAACAGTACATCTCTGAAAGAGCCCTTCTTCAGGACCTTTCGGAACAGAAAGGGAAGCCCGTTTCCTTAGATGAGCTGATCCGGCTCTCGCGGAATGAGGATCCCGATGCCCTGCGGATCCATGAACGCTTCCTGAAATACATGAGCATCGGCCTGAACAATGTTCTCAACACCTTGAATCCGGGTCTGATCGTCATCAACAGCTCCTTTACGACCTATTTTCCGGACATTACGAAGACCCTGGAAAAATCCCTGAATAACCGGATGGGCCGTCCTTTAAAGATCCGCCCGTCACATCTGCAGGACACCGCCATTCTTCTGGGCGGCATTTATGTCGTCCTGAAGGAATTTCTGGAGGTGGAAAACCTCAGGCTGAAGCCTGCCGTCCATGAAGAGGAATGACCCGGTTTTACAGGATTTTCCGTTACAAAAAAGACTCTGACAGCTGCACGCATAAAATGTGCGGTCTGTCAGAGTCTTTTTTATTCACTCAAAGCATTGCAAAGAGCTGCAAACTGTTCCAGCGTCAGGGCTTCGCCGCGGACACTGGGAGATACGCCCAGTGTTTCGATGGCTGCTGCCACCTGTTCTTTACTGAAATGCAGCTCCGGAGAGTTTACCAGTCCGTTCTGCAACGTTTTTCTCCGCTGGTTGAAAGAGGCACGGATCAGGCGGAACAAAAGAGCTTCGTCTTTTACCTTTACAGGTGTCTCTTCAAAACGGGTCAGCCGGATCACGGCACTTCCCACATTCGGACGGGGCATAAAGCAGTTTGGCGGCACATTGGCTGCCAGATAGGGATCGGCATAATACTGGACTGCCAGGGAAAGAGCGCCGTAATCCTTTGTTCCCGGACCTGCCTGCATCCGGAGAGCCACCTCTTTCTGTACCATGACGGTCAGACTCTTCAGCGGCACATGACTCTCAAAAAGGCCCATGATGATCGGTGTCGTGATGTAGTACGGAAGATTCGCCACCACCTTGATGGGTTTTCCGCCATTTCTCTCCTCAGCCAGTTTTTTCAGGTCTACCTTCAGAACGTCCTCGTTGATGACACTGACGTTGTCGTAGGAGCTCAGGGTATCTTCCAGAATGGGGATCAGACTGCTGTCGATCTCCACAGCCACGACTTCCCGCGCTGCCTCTGCCAGATACTGCGTCAGTGTACCGATGCCGGGACCGATCTCCAGGACAAAATCATCCTTTGTGATCTCCGCCGCAGCGATGATCTTATCCAGCACATGGGGATCGATGAGAAAGTTCTGGCCGAATTTCTTCTGAAAGGTAAAGTTATATTTCTGTAAGACCTCGATGGTCTTCTGGGGATTTGATAATTTTTCCATTTTATCCATTGATCTGATACATCCTCATTGCGTTTTCCCAGGTGGTCTCTTCCACCGTTTTCGGGTCGATTCCTTTGATCTTCGCGATCTCTTCGATTACATACGGAAGGAAAAGGGAAGAATTCCTTTTTCCGCGGTAAGGCGTGGGGGCCAGATAGGGACAGTCTGTTTCAATCAGGATCCGCTCCAGAGGTACCGCTTCTGCCACTTCCTTCAGGACTCTGGCATTTTTGAAGGTGACCACGCCGCCGATGCCGATATAATAGCCCATTTTCAGATATTCTGCCGCCATCTCTTTCGAACCGGAATAACAGTGGATCACACCCCCTGTCGTTCCTGCATGGTGTTCCTTCATAATGTCAAAGGTCTCCTGTGAGGCTTCCCGGCTGTGAATGATGACCGGAAGCTTTACCTCTTTGGCAAGCTCCAGCTGGCGGATGAACCACTTTCTCTGCAATTCATCCGATTCCGTATCCCAGTAGTGATCCAGACCGATTTCTCCGACAGCCACGATCTTTTCCCGGCCGGCCAGTTCCTTCATCCACTGGATTTTTTCCTCTGTCAGTTCTCCCACATGATCCGGATGGACTCCCACAGAGCCGTAGACAAACGGATATTTTTCCGTAAGTTCTACCGTGGTCGCCACACCGGAAAGCTGGGCAGCCACGTTCACGACCGGTGAGACCCCTTTTTCCGGAAGGCTCTTTAAGAGCTCCTCCCGGTCTTTCTCGAATGCCTCATCATCATAATGGGCATGACTGTCAAATATCATTTTACAGTAACCTCCAGCACTTTGCTCCAGGGACTGTAGACATTCTTCTTTCCGACCTTTGCCATGGCGCAGATCTTAAAGTAATAGGTCCGTCCCTTTTTCAGATTTTTCCAGGTGTAAGAGCGACCGGTACTGGTGCAGAGCTTCCGGAATTTCCGTCCGGGTGCATTGGTCCAGTAGACGGTACAGTTTTTTGCACCCTCCGGGACCTTCCAGGCCAGCTTCACACCGCCCTCCAGCGCTTTTCCATACAATACCGGTGTCTTCGGATGAACGGTCACATAGAAGCTCTTCACCGCTCCGGCTCCGTAGCGGGCCTGGCAGGTGATCTTCACTTTTCCGGGCCGGTTGGCCTTCAGAACACCGCTCTTTGTGACAGAAGCGATCTTCGGATCGGAGCTTTTCCAGTTTACCTCTTTATGCAGGGCATTGACTGGAAGGATCTCTGTCTGAAGTAACTGTTTTTCTCCAACATTCAGATCTGCCGGTGCATTTACTACACGCACCGCCGATGCATAATTTCTTACCGTCACGGTAAATTTTGTCCGGACCCTGCTTCCGTCTCCGGCCGTACAGGTGATGACAGCGGATCCCTTTTTCAGGGCCAGAAGGCTTCCGTCTTCCGTTACCGTTACCACGGAAGGACGGGAGCTTTTATACGTAAGCGCCGTATTGGCGGCATTGGAAGGAAGCAGCTCCAGCTTCGGCCGATACTTCTTTCCCACTGCCAGACGGATGTTTTTCGCCTCCGGCCGGATCGCCGTCAGCTTCACCTGAACCTTTACCTTCGCACACAGACTCTGCCGGTCGCCATAGCGGGAAGTGCAGGTAATGGTGGCTTCTCCGCCTTTTTTCGCTGTGACCGTACCGTTTTCATCCACGGAGACCACAGAACTGTTACTGGAGCTCCACTGGAAGGTTTCCGGTGCCACTGCCGCCGAAGCCTTGGAAAAACCACTGTTTTTCAGGTAGACCGTAAGCTTTTCACTCTTTCCCGGCTCCAGCTCCAGAGCGGTCTTTCCCAGGTAAAAGGTATAGTTTTCGCCTGCAACGCGGATATCTGTGAGTTTGCTGATATCTGCCTGTTTTCCCGGACGCTCTGCCTTTTCCCTACCGAAAAGCTGTACCCAGCATTTGATTTTCCCCTGGGAAAAACAGCCAACGCCGATGCTTTTTACCTCCGGATCCAGAATATGGCCTTTAAAGCCTTCAGACTGCATCCAGACTTCCATGGCTTCTCTGGCAGAACCAACTCCGATGAGGCGGTTTTCTGCACGGGCTTTGCTGCTCACGGAATCAAAGCTGGCTCCATTTGGGCGCTGCTCGGAATAAAGCACGTTCAGCTCCGCACTCCGGATCATGGCTCCCTCCAAAAGTTCCCGGTCCATCTCCACCGGTTCCAAACCAAGCTTTCCCCGCTCCTGATTGACCAGCGTCAAAATCTTCTCTGCTTCCGAATAGAGATATGTACCGAAAATCTTCAGTCCGCCCTTTTTCCGGTAGGAACCGTCTCCCTGATCTTCCAAATCCTCCGGAAGATTCAGCGTCAGGGATGTACAGCCAAGGAATGCGTTTTTATCGATCCGGTAAACCTCTGACGGGATCGCAAAATTTTTCAGGGAACGGCAGAGACAGAAGCTCTGCTCACCGATGACCTCCAGTTTTTTCCCGGTTTCTACAGTCTCCAGGGCCGTACAGCCACGGAAAAGCTGAATAGGAAGCTTCTTCACACCGGAGCCCAGAACGGCATTTTTCAGAGCGGTACACTCCTGAAATGCTCCTGTTTCCAGTGTCTTCACCGAATCCGGAAGTGCAAGAGAGACCAGGCTCTTACAGCGGTAAAAGGCAAAGCTTCCAATCGTTTTCAGGCTTTTCCCAAAGTGGAGCTCTTCCAAGGCCTCACAGCCACGAAAGGCATTGGTCTCTATCGTCAGGACGCTGTCCGGAAGACTCACCCTCTGCACGGTTTTCTGATCCTGAAAAGCTCCGGAAGCGATCGTTGTGATGCCGGGCTGGATCTGGATCTCCGTGATCCCTGAAAAATCCATATTTTTCAAAGCTTCTTTTGTCAGCGCACCTTTTCCGGAAAGCAACAGGATATTTCCTTTCCGGACCACAGAGATCTCTCCGGCTGCTTCTGCCGTTTTCGCACGTCCTGTTTCGGAAGCTGCCGTGATCACCTCCGGTGTTCCGGCTGCCTTTGCACAAAGCTCCGGTCCACCACCGGAAAGCATTGCAGCCGCCAGAAAGCAGGCCGCTGCTTTTTTCCACAGATTCGCCATGTTCTCTCCTCCTCTCTGAAAGATAAGCCCGGCGAGGGCGGCTTTCTGCCGCCTGCCAGGCTTGGAACAGTTACGTGATTTAGCAGATTTCTGCGCCTGCGGGCATTTTTTTCTCAGGTACCATAAGGGCCAGTTCGCCGTTTTCATCCTCGGCACAAAGGATCATTCCCTCAGAAAGAACGCCGGCCAGTTTCGCAGGTTTCAGGTTCACCAGGACCATTACCTTTTTACCGACCATCTCTTCCGGTGAATAGTGTGCTTTGATACCGGATACGATCTGTTTTACCTCACTTCCGATCTTTACCTGGGAGCAGAGCAGTTTCTTGGATTTTTTCACTGCTTCGCAGGAGATGATCTCACCTACCTGGAACTGCATTTTTTCAAAGTCCTCAAAGGTGATCTCTTCTTTTTTCGGAATGTCGATCACCGGCTCTTCCTCTTTGACTTCCTCGGTCTCACCGGCTGCCGCTTTCTTGGCTTCTACCTTTTCCAGAACCTCTTTGATATCCTGACGGGCAAAAAGGATCTCCGGCTGCTCGGTCACTTTAGTTCCGGACTCGTAAAGACCGAAGGTATGCATCTCGGAAAGCTCTCTCTTGCTGCCGTTCAGCTGAGCCAGGATCTTTGCGGAGGTTTCCGGCATGAAAGAGTAAAGGAGGCTTCCACCGATGCAGATGCTCTCTACCAGGTTGTAAAGAACGGTTGCCAGACGATCCTGTTTCTCCGGATCTTTTGCCAGAGCCCAGGGCATGGTCTCATCGATGTATTTGTTGCAGCGTTTGAAGAGAACAAAAATTTCGCTGATGGCATCTGCTACACGGAGCTCATTCATCTTCGCATTGACTTTATCCACGGTGGAAAGAACGACCTGCTTGAGGTCCTCATCCATGGTATCGGTCACACCTTTGTCTGCCACAACGCCGTCGAAATATTTATTGGACATGGAAACGGTACGGTTCAGAAGGTTTCCGAGTGTATTTGCCAGGTCGGAGTTCAGACGCTCTACCATCAGATCCCAGGTGATGACACCATCGTTCTCAAAGGGCATCTCATGAAGAACAAAGTAACGGACTGCATCTACGCCGAAGAGCTCTACCAGATCATCTGCATAGATCACGTTTCCTTTGGATTTACTCATTTTTCCGTCGCCCTGCAGGAGCCAGGGATGGCCAAATACCTGTTTCGGCAGAGGCAGATCCAGAGCCATCAGGAAGATCGGCCAGTAAATGGTATGGAAACGGATGATATCTTTTCCGATCAGATGAAGGTCTGCCGGCCAGTTTTTGTTGAAGAGCTCACTGCTCTCGCCGTCACAGTCATAGCCGATACCGGTGATGTAGTTGGTCAGGGCATCCAGCCATACATAAACCACATGCTTCGGATCAAAGTCTACCGGGATTCCCCATTTGAAGGAGGTTCTGGATACACACAGATCCTGAAGACCGGGCAGGAGGAAGTTGTTCATCATCTCGTTTTTACGGGATACAGGCTGGATAAACTCCGGATGCTCATTGATATAATCGATGAGCTTCTGTGCATATTTGCTCATTTTGAAGAAGTAAGCTTCCTCACGGGCAGGCTGTACCTCACGGCCGCAGTCCGGACATTTGCCGTCTACCAGCTGAGACTCAGTAAAAAAGGACTCACAGGGAGTACAGTACATACCTTCGTAGTAGCCCTTGTAGATATCGCCTTTTGCGTACATTTTTTTGAAGATCTTCTGAACCTGTTTCTCATGATACTCATCGGTGGTACGGATGAATTTATCATAGGAAGTGTTCATAAGATCCCAGATCCTTTTGATCTCGGTGGATACATGATCAACAAACTCCTTCGGAGTGATGCCAGCCTCCTCGGCTTTCAGCTCGATCTTCTGACCGTGCTCATCGGTTCCGGTCTGGAAGAATACATCATAGCCCTGCTCTCTCTTGAAACGGGCAATGCTGTCTGCGAGAACGATCTCGTAGGTGTTTCCGATATGCGGCTTACCTGAGGTATAGGCAATGGCCGTGGTGATGTAATATTTTTCTTTTGACATGTGTAGTTCCTCCTTTTTAATTCCGCAGAGACGATTCCAGACAGGCGCAGCATACCACATCAGCGTATCTGTCCTGGCTGTCCGAATGCCCTGCATCAATTGCTTCCCGCGAAAAAAACCGCCTTCCCGGGGATCTCCCAGAGAAGGCGGCATAAAACCGCGTTACCACTTCACTTCATCTCCTTCTCACAAAGGAGACCTCATTGGGTGCTCTTCACACCCTTCCGCTGTAACAGGCGGTCCTGTCACCGGCTTGCCGTCCCATGAAAGCTCACCCGTGCCGCTCAGAAGCCATCTTCACCCATCGTCCCTATAGCCCCTCTCAGCAAACAGGCCTCTCTGTGATATTTCTTATGGGTTACTCTCTTCATCTCTGCGTTTTACCTAGATTTTAGGCTATCACAGGCGGTTGGGGTTGTCAAGGGAAAGATTTCTGATCGCTGATGGTGTAGAAGACTCGATCTCTATCCGCATTTTTGTCATCGGCTCCATCTCAGGAGGATTTCTTTTACTTTCTGGTTATACTAAAACCTTTACTCCCCTCTGGCTTTTCCATTACAAAAATGCTATGATAGTGAAAAGAAAAACTTGAAAGAGGGATAAAAGATATGGAGATCAAGCCAAACCCAAATGCAGTAAAGATGATTCAGGAATTGTCAGATGCAAAAGCACCATCCGGATTTGAAGATGAAGCCGTAGCAGTCGCAAGAAAGTACAGCGCAGATTTTGCCGATGCCAGTGAGGACTGCCTGCGCAATCTTTATCTGCATGCAAAGAACAACACAGGCGACAAACCTGTTTTTATGCTCGATGCCCACAGCGATGAGGTAGGACTGATGGTTCATTCCATCAAGCCAAACGGAACCCTTCGTTTTGTTTCACTCGGAAGCTGGAGTGACAATTCTCTTCCGGCATCAAAGGTACTTGTACGCAACAGACACGGAGAATTTATTCCCGGTGTTATCGCTGCAAAACCGCCTCATTTTATGACACCGGAAGAACGCCAGCATGCAGGAAGCACTTCGATCCAGTCCCTGGTGATCGATATTGGTGCGGTCAGCAAGGAAGATGCTGTAGAAAACTTTGGAATCCGCATCGGAGAACCCATTATTTCCGATGTTCATTTTTCCTACGATGAAGCCCATGATGTGATGATCGGAAAAGGCTTTGACTGCCGGATCGGCTGTGCGGCACTTCTGGAAACGATGCGCCGTCTTTCAGCAGAGGATCTGAATGTCGATCTGGTCGGCGTATTGTCCACACAGGAGGAACTTGGAGAAAGAGGCGTCAAAGCGGCCGTCGGAAAGGTTGCACCGCAGATCGCCCTGTGCTTTGAGGGCTGCCCGGCAGATGACACCTTTACCGAACCGTATGCGATCCAGACCGCACTCAGAAAAGGCCCCATGCTCCGTTTCATGGATAAATCCATCGTCTGCTCTCCGAGATATCAGCGCTATGTACTGGATCTTGCAGAAGAAAAAGGTCTGGCTGTACAGTCTTCTGTCCGCGAAGGCGGCGGAAACAACGGTGCGATCATCAACACCGCGCTCGACGGCATTCCGGTTATCGTTGTCGGTGTTCCTGTTCGTTATATCCATTCTCATTACGGTATCACTTCCTATTATGACTTTGAGGCGACCGTACAGCTGGCAACCGAGGTTGTCCGCTCTATGACAGCCGACATCATCCGCTCCTTTTAAACAGGCACAGATTCCCTGCTTTTATTGTGAAAACAATAGGCAGGGAATTTTTTTAAAAAAACACTTGCATTTTTCTTTTTTTATGTTATAGTAGTTATAGAACAAATGTGACGATGTCAGGTTCCAGGCTTTCGCACTTGCACAAGAGCCTTTGAACCTAGCACTCTCAGCGTTCTGAAGCAGTTTTCAACATATCCTACTATACCAAAAGGAGGCAGGACTTATGAATATTAATAAATTTACACAAAAATCCATCCAGGCCGTCAATGACTTGGAAAAAATCGCATATGAATACGGAAACCAGGAGATCGAAGAGGAACATCTTCTCTACTGTCTTCTGAACCAGGAGGACAGCCTGATCCTGAAACTGATTGAAAAAATGGAGATCAACAAGGACGAATTCCAGCGCTCTCTTATCGATGCACTGAATAAACGGCCGAAGGTTTCCGGCGGGCAGGTCTACATCGGTAAAGACCTGAACCGTGTACTGGTGAGCGCCGAGGATGAGGCCAAGGCCATGGGAGATGAATACGTCTCCGTGGAGCACCTCTTCCTTTCCCTGCTCCGTTATCCGAATGCCGGCATCCGTGACCTGTTCCGGGACTACGGCATTACGAGAGATCGTTTTCTTCAGGCTCTCTCCACTGTCCGCGGCAATCAGCGCGTGACCAGTGATAACCCGGAGGTTACGTATGACACTCTCACCAAATACGGCGAAGATCTGGTGGAAAAAGCCAAAAACCAGAAGCTGGATCCGGTCATCGGCCGTGATACAGAAATCCGTAACGTGATCCGTATCCTCTCCCGTAAGACCAAAAACAATCCGGTCCTCATCGGTGAACCCGGTGTTGGTAAAACGGCAGCCGTTGAGGGTCTGGCACA
The DNA here is from genome assembly GCF_003463065.1 of Blautia sp. OF03-15BH. Lineage (GTDB taxonomy): Bacteria > Bacillota > Clostridia > Lachnospirales > Lachnospiraceae > Limivivens. The sequence continues at coordinate 200,633 of NZ_QSCM01000006.1, read as the reverse complement.
GCGTATCGTCCGCGGTGACGTTCCGGACACGCTGAAGGACAAGACCATCTTTGCCCTGGATATGGGTGCTCTGGTAGCCGGTGCCAAATACAGAGGTGAGTTTGAAGAACGTCTGAAAGCCGTTCTGGAAGAAGTCAAAAAGAGCGACGGCAAGATCATCCTCTTTATCGATGAGCTGCATCTGATCGTCGGAGCCGGAAAGACCGACGGTGCCATGGATGCAGGCAATATGCTGAAACCTATGCTGGCCCGTGGGGAACTCCACTGTATCGGTGCTACTACTCTGGATGAATACCGGGAGTACATCGAGAAAGATGCCGCTCTGGAACGGCGTTTCCAGCCTGTTATGGTCAATGAGCCGAGCGTGGAAGATACCATTTCCATCCTGCGTGGACTGAAAGAGCGGTATGAGGTTTTCCATGGTGTAAAGATCACCGACAGTGCTCTGGTGGCAGCTGCCACTCTTTCCAACCGTTACATCTCTGATCGTTTTCTTCCGGATAAAGCCATTGACCTGGTGGATGAGGCCTGTGCTCTGATCAAAACCGAGCTGGATTCCATGCCTACCGAGCTGGATGAGCTCCGCCGCCGTGTCATGCAGATGGAGATCGAGGAAGCCGCACTGAAAAAAGAGACTGACAGCCTGAGCCAGGAGCGTCTCGCTGACCTTCAGAAAGAGTTGGCAGAGCTCCGCGATGAGTTCAATACGAAAAAAGCCCAGTGGGACAATGAAAAACATTCTGTTGAAAATCTTTCCAGACTGCGTGAGCAGATCGAGGACATGAACAAACAGATCGAAAAAGCAAAACAGAATTACGATCTAAACAAAGCCGCTGAACTGCAATACGGTGAACTGCCCAAGCTTCAGCAGCAGCTTTCCATCGAGGAGGAAAAGGTGAAAAACGAGGATCTCTCCCTGGTACACGAAAGTGTCACCGATGATGAGATTGCCCGTATCGTTTCCCGCTGGACCGGCATCCCCATTGCCAAACTGACAGAGGGAGAACGAAGCAAGATCCTTCATCTGGACGAAGAACTCCACAAACGGGTCATCGGTCAGGACGACGGTGTCCAGAAGGTAACAGATGCCATCATCCGTTCCAAAGCAGGCATCAAGGATCCGACCAAGCCCATTGGTTCCTTCCTGTTTCTCGGCCCCACCGGTGTCGGTAAGACCGAGCTTGCCAAAGCCCTGGCACAGAGCCTTTTTGACGACGAAAACAACATGGTACGTATCGATATGAGTGAGTACATGGAGAAATATTCCGTGTCCCGTCTGATCGGAGCTCCTCCAGGATACGTTGGATATGAGGAAGGCGGTCAGCTGACCGAGGCCGTGCGCCGGAAACCGTACTCCGTTGTTCTTTTCGATGAGATCGAAAAAGCCCATCCGGACGTTTTCAACGTGCTCCTTCAGGTACTGGATGACGGTCGTATCACCGATTCCCAGGGACGGACCGTAGATTTTAAGAACACGATCCTCATCATGACATCCAACATCGGTTCTTCCTACCTGCTGGATGGTATCTCCGAGGATGGTTCCATCAAAGAAGAAGCTTCCAATCTGGTCATGAATGACCTCCGCGGTCACTTCCGTCCGGAGTTTCTGAACCGTCTGGATGAGATTATCATGTTCAAGCCGCTGACCAAGGGCAACATCGGCCACATCGTAGATCTGATGATGGCAGACCTGAACAAACGGCTTGCCGACCGGGAGATTTCTCTGGAGTTGACACCGGAAGCAAAAGACTATATCATAGAAGGCGGCTACGACCCTGTCTATGGTGCAAGGCCTTTAAAACGGTTCCTCCAGAAACATGTGGAGACTCTTGCAGCCCGTGAAATCTTAAGCGGTGAGATCCATGAGGGAGACACCATTCTCCTCACATTAAAGGACGGAACTCTGAAAGCAGAAAGGAAAGCCGGATGATTCCAAAGGATCCTGTCATTCTGTTGAGCTATGTAAATACACAGCTTCGGGACTATTTTGATTCCCTGGATGCGTTGTGTTCCCTTCGGGGAATCCGTAAGGATTCCCTGATCGCGACGCTTGACAGCATTGACTATCATTATGACGAAAAAACGAACCAGTTCATTTAATGGCTGGTTCGTTTTTTTTGTCATGATCCTGAAAGACGCGTCTGTCCTGGAATTGATCTATTTTCTGTCAATTTCCATTAAAAAAGTGAATTATTTTTATGTGATTTTCTACTTCCTTTTTCCGTACGGGGCACTCCTTTGACAAAATGCACAACTTTTCCCGGTTTTCCACGTTTGAAATCCTTTTCAAAACATCTGTTCGAACAAAGTTATCCACATTTTCATTCTTGCGTTTTTGTGGGAAAAGCAGACTTATACACCAAGTTATCCACATTATCCACATTTTTTATCCCCAGTTTCATGGTTTACATAGGTTTTTCCGGAAACAAATGTTTTGTGTATTTATCATAATCGCCTTTTTTCGCTGTTTTTTTGCAGAAAAATCATTGTTTCATACATCAGAAAAAATCCCATTATTTTCTGACTATTTCACAGAGAGAAACACCGGATATTTTGCTCCGGAAACAGCCGCTCTTCTCTTTTGACCACAAAAAAACACCGGCGGGCAGGCTTTTTGGCCTGCCGCCGGTATCTCTTTTTTTAATCGGAGATCGGATCCCAGTAAGTCATAAATACATTGCCGGCTTCCTCAAAAAGAGCCGTACTGTCGTTGATCCCATAATAGAAGGTTTCGTTCTCTCCAGGATTCATCAGGATCGTATTGTATTCATCATAGCCTGCGATAATGACAATTCCCTGAGGGGTCTGCTCCGTCACGGGAGTCTTGGCCAGCACAGGAGTTCCCTCACTGACATAGTAGAGGACCGAATCCAGTGTACAGCCGCTCAGATCCAGTGCCTTCCTTCCGGTTCCTTCCTCAATAGCGGATACGTCCATGGAACCCTTGCGGATCACTTCCGGGAAAGTGCTGATATCCAGAGTCGTCTTGGTCACTTTATTTCCCCGCTCCCAGATGTTCTGAAGGTTGCCGTCAACCACCACACCCAGATTTTCATCTGCTGTCTCTACCGCTGTGCTGATCGCCGCACAGACATCGTAAAGCTTTCCTTTTGCATAGACATAGTAAAGCTCCTGCCTCTCGCCCGCATCCGGAAGCTGTACGCTTCTGCTGCCCTCCTGAATGGTTTCCCTGCTTCGGATGACCTTGGGCAGCGAACTGGTGGAAATGGAACTTCCCACAGTCAGGATCGTCTCGGTCTCTTTCCGGCTCGTGGTTTTGGTCGTCAGCCCTGCCTGCCCGCTCTCATTGGCACTGCTGCTGACAATATGATCCTCTGCCGCATCCACAAAGCTTCCGTCCGCCTGTTTCTCCACTCTGGTCATCGTCATCATTTTTCCCTCGATGACCGCATCGGTCACATAATTGTTTCCGGCAGTATATTCTTTTACCACTTCGCCGCTTCCGTTGACCAGTTTCAGTTCCTTCATCGGGAAAAATTCCCGGCCTTTATGCTCTGTATGGATATCCGAAGCATCCGCAATGCCATAGACGGCTGCCTCATCCAGAAAGCCAAGAAAGCGAAGACGTTCGGAATCCCCGCAGGAAATGGTCTGCTTCTGTCTGGTATCCAGATCCAGGATCGTAAGCACAGAGGCGTGATAAGCGTCTTCTCCTTCTGTCCAGGCAAAATACCGGCCGGATCCGGAGGAACCATAGCAGTCCTCCTTCAGTCCGGAAACCAGAAGCTCTGTCTGGCGCGTGGTCATATCAATCCCGTAAACACTGCCATCCACGCAGACATAAAAGTCATTTCTGTCTGCGGAAATATAGTTAAGCGCCTCCACGTCTTTTTTCAGAAGCTCATAATTCTGCTTCACCTCCACAAAGAGGCACTCGGTAATACTGGAATTTGTGGCATTGAAGTAATAAACAGCCACACCGGATTCGCCTTCGTGATCTCCCCGGTTCATGTAACCGCAGACCAGGAAATACATGTTTCCCGCCTCATCGATATTGACGATCTGAATATCATTCTGATCGTAGGTATCTCTGGCGTCAGAACGGTTTTCCTGCGGAAAACTGAAGACCTCTACCATCTTGTTTCCGGCTGCCTGATACTCCCACAATGCTCCCTGACGCACAAAGGCCACACAGTTACTCTTGAGATCACTCAGATATTCCACATCCCTGCCGGCGATCCCGAGATCAATGCCGGAGGACGTGATGACACCGGTGTTTTCCGGATTGAAGACCTCATTCACTGTCCGCTCGAAATCCAGCAGACGGATCCGTTCCTCCGTGTAAAGCATCCGGTAATACTCGGACACCGCATAGAGCTCCGTCTCATCGTTCTCGTTTTTGGCAGAGATCATATAGTCCATCACAATGGTAGCCGTGCTGTCATTGATCTCCTTCAGGCTCGGAGTTGGTTTGTAATACGCCTGCGGGCTCAAGGATCCCCAGCTCAGCTGATCCATGGTACAGTGGATATTCGAAAAAGCAAAGGTGGAATTATCTCCCTCTTCATTGGGCTCAATGTAGGCGGAAATAGATTCCAGATCATTCTTGTTCAGGCATCTTTCATAGAAGCCCATGGTGAAATCCAGATAACTCTCTGTATGGAGCCCGTCCTCATTGATGATCCTCGTATAATAATACAACACCTGACTTCCGGCGGTGAGCTTCAGCTTCAGCGCATATTCCGTATTGATGAGAAGGTCGTCCTGAAGACTCAGCGTCACATTCAGGCAGCCGTCCTCTTCCTCCGCCTTGTTGACCTTGGTATTTTCCAGTGTCCGGGAACCGTCAGCACTTAAGACCTCATAACTGATGTCGTTGATCTGATTCTTATAAGGATCGATGCGAAGCTTCAGCGTCCGGTCATTTTCCAGAGGTGTCAGCGTATCCCGCATGGCTGTCACATCCATCTCTTTGGTGTAGCCATGCAGGCAGTTCAGCAGACTGTCTCCGTTTTTCATATATACCAGCGGGAAAGAAGCCTCCGCCATGACCTCTGTCGTATCTGTGGTTCCCTGGTTCAGATACCAGGAAAATCCGACCACTGCCAGCACAAAGACCACTGCCAGCGTCAGAATGTGTATTATGATTTTTTTCATGCCCCTTATCCTCTCTTATCATCCAACAGCCGTTTCAGCGTCGGATCTACTCCTAAAAATTTCATACATGCGCCAAGTTCTGCTGACTTTGCCTTCCGGGAGCCCTTCACAGCCCGGATCAGAATGTTTTTCGGCGTATGTTCCATATCGATAAATTCCAGAATCTGCACCTCATATCCCTGTTCCTCCAGCACACCTGCACGGAGTGCATCCGTCACAAGAGCAGCCATCCGTTCCCGGATCAGACCATATTTCAGTACCGGTTCCAGCACCTCCTGATGGATCTGTCGGTTCAGCTCATGCTGACAACAGGGCACTGACAAAATGACCTTCGCTCCCCAGCGTACCGCCTTTTCCAGTGCAAAATCCGTAGCCGTATCACAGGCATGCAGCGTCACTACCATATCCACACGGTCTTCTCCCGTATAAGACGCGATATCTCCGGTCAGGAATTTCAGCTTGTCGTAGCCATAATCCTGTGCCAGCGCATCACAGTGCTCGATGACGTCCTCCTTTAAGTCCAGGCCGATGATGCGGATATCCAGACCATGCAGAACCTTCAGATAATAATACAAGGCAAACGTCAGATAAGATTTGCCGCAGCCAAAATCCAGGATCGTCACTTCCCGGTCTTTTGGAAGCTCTTCCCGGATATCCTCGACAAATTCCAGGAAGCGGTTGATCTGCCGGAATTTGTCATATTTGGAATGGACGATCTTTCCATCCGGAGTCATGACTCCCAGATCTACCAGAAAAGGCACCGGCGTGCCTTCTTCCAGAATATAACGCTTTTTCCGGTTATGGCTTAAGTCTGCCGGACGCATCTTCACCGGTTTTCGCTTTTCTTTGATCGTGACCTTTCCTTTCTTGCTGGTCAGTACAGAAACGGTCCGGTCTGTCAGATCCAGCTGAAGCTGGCCAAAATCATTCATGAGCCATTCCGTGATCTTTGAAATGACTGCTTCTTTTTCCAGATTTTCATGAAACTGCTGTTTTCCAACCTGGGCGGCTGTCTGAAAAAAAAGCGTTCCTTTCTGAAGTACCGGCCGGATCTTCACTCTGGATGGACCATCCTTTTTCCTGGCCGCACTCAAAACCGCCTGGATCAGCTGATCGGTCAGGCAGGCTGTCAGTGTATCATATAAATTTCCCATTAAAATTCCCCGTTTTCCTGTAACGGTTCAGCCTCATCGAGATGGTGCTGAATCGTTACCATTTCCTTATAATACAATAGAGCCGTGACAAACTCCACGACTCTATTGTAAAGGCTTTTTTTAAAAACTACAACCGTTTTTTCGAACTTCTGTATCAGCCTATAAAGCGGACGTTCACACCGCAGAAGTGGCCGAACTCTGGCCGCTGGTCAGGAACTTTATGCATATATTTTTATTGCATAAAATAATTTTTACTGTTATACTGTAAACATGAGTGCTGCCATAACGGTAGGCGATTAGTCCTTCGAAAGAGGGACTATTGTCTTTTTTATGTCCCTCTGATTACATAAGAAGCATTGGAAAGGAGGGCGATGCCATGAGTATCATTGACTTTATCACAGTTATAAGCTTCGGTTTAAGCTGTTTCAGCATTGGATATGCCCTTGGCAAAGATAATAAGGTACAAAAATAGCCGCCCCAAAGGTCCAGCAAACCAGGCGACTATTTTTGTGTCTGTATAACTAGGCTAACCGTCTATCGACAGCATCCTATCTACTTATTATAGTATCTCTTCCATCTTAAAATGTCAAAACTTTATTTCTCATGTGCCTTAGTCCCGCTTCTCCTCTCTTTCTGAGACCGCCTGATGCTTTACACCCTAGCGATTTCGCAAAATTTTTATGACAAAGATTATGCTTTTTGTGACCACTTCCGGCAGTTTCTTCTGCGGCAGCGCCGCCGGAACATCTCATCGACCAGCAGCGTCTGGATCAGGTCGCTGAGCCAGTTCTGCTCCGGTGGATAACGGCGGTAGGTTTCCCGGTTCATGGCCAGCGTTTCCTCTTTATCTTCCCCTTCCGGCGGCTGATATCGGTCCTTGACCGCTTCATAGATCCCGGCCGTCAGTTTCCGGACCATGACGGGATCCGGACATTCATCATACATCAGACTTCCTTCGTATTCCATCTGGTCACATACCTGCTCGATCTGTGGAAACAGTTCTTTTGCAAGATCCGGATAAAGTGTTTTCATCCGTTCCAGGTCGCGTTCTGTCTCGTGATCGTCTTCATAACAACAGAGAGGGGCTTCCCTCCGGCACCAGGAACAATTTCTCTCCATAGGATCATAATATTCCATCCGCTTCTCCTGAAAACCTCATCTCTACAGGATATGCATGCAGACCGCATTCCATACCCGCCTCAAAAGAAAAAAACAGCCACTTGCGGGCAAGCCCGCAGTGGCTGTTTCTTTTTTTCTCTTCTCACTACTCCGCATCCCACGCCACAGATTCGCGTGCCTTGCACGCTCTCGCTGCTTCGCAGCTTCTGTCTGTGGCTGGCGGGCATTCTGCCCGCCTTGAAATGAAGTCCCAGCCCCTTGCAGGCAAGCCCGCAGGTTCTGCTCCTTTATTTCAGGATGCTCAGAATTTTAATCATATAAGTTCTGAGCGATCTCGGGATCTTCCATGTTATCAGCGGTGTACCACTGGCATCCAGTGTCTACGTCGCCTACTTCCTCACCATTTGCTGCCATGGTCAGAAGGTCGATGACTGCTGCACCCATTGCTACAGGAGCCTGAGTGATTGCACCATACAGAGTTCCGTTCTTAACAGCTTCTTTGATAACGGTACCAGAGTCAAAGGTTACTCCAAGTACCTGATCCTCGCCGCTGCCCAGTTTCTGCAGGTTCTCGTTTCCGGTTACCATTGCTTCACCAGAATGCTGGTTGGAACCGTAGATGCAGATGGTATCTTCTTTGTTCAGCAGGGTCTGGCAGTCTGTTGCAGACAGCTCTGCAGTTACCTGTGACGGTACTGCTACATCAATGATCACTTTTGCATCGTCAGTAGCCTCTACTTTAGAGTCCTGAACGTATTTGTCATTTCCTTCTACGGTTACGGTGTGTCCATCAGCTGTTGCCAGCTCTGCGATCTTATCGATGAAGCCAAGACCTCTGTTAACGATAGACTCACTGGTTGCATCCTGACCCATAACACCGATACGAACAGAACCTTCAGCTGCTGCGATACGGTCTTTCAGTACTTCATAGGTCTTCTCTGCTGCCAGCTCACCAGCTGCATAGTTGTCGGTTGCTGCGTTTGCTACTACAGAACCTTCCGGAGCTCCCGGTACACCGGAGTCAAATCCTACGATGGGGATTCCTGCATCTTTTGCCTGCTGCAGAGCGTCATTACAAGCATCAGTACTCAGCGCTGCAAGACCGATTGCTGCCGGTTTTGCATTGATTGCACTGTTCAGCATCTGTACCTGGTCTGCGATATCGGACTCAGAGTTCGGTCCTACAAAGTTCATGGTAACACCGAGACGGTCAGCCTCTTCCTGTGCTCCTTTTAATACTGCCTGCCAGTACTGATGCTGGAAGCCTTTGGATACGATCTCGAAGTGGTAAGCCTCTTTTGCCTCTACATTGCTCAGATCTACAGAAGCTGCTGCCTCAGTCTCTCCCTCGCTTGCAAGCACGGGAACGGTGATCATGGATGCTACCATAGCGGTTGCCAGTAATGCGCTGATCATTTTGTTTTTCATTGTGAAAATCCTCCTTTTTTTCATTACATAGTTACTTCCCCTGATGCCGGTCCGGATTTCCGGCAGCATCTTTTATAACAGTCCAGGCCCCTGGGCTTTTGCCCTTTCTGAACGGTTATTCCTTTTAATCTACCACTACGCCCTTCTGGAGCATAATGTTTGCATACAGTGCACTCTCACCGGTGGCGATGATCGCATACACCTTTTTGGCTTCATCGTAAAATGCAAATCTTTCGATCTGTCCGATGGCCTCTGCACCTCTTGCATCGTGTTTTGCTACAATTTCTTTATAAGTATCCCAGATTGGTGTCTCCACCGTATCTCCGGGCATTACTTCCATCAGATTTACCGGATGCTCTACATAAGTATCCAGCGGGAACACTTCAAGAATGGCATCCAGAAGCTCCGGTACGCCATGTCCGTCACAACGGATCACGATCGCATCTTTTCCCATGGATTCTGCCGGAAAGTTACCATCAGAGATTACCAGACGGTCACTGTGTCCCATTTCACAGAGCACTTTTAAAAGCTCCGGAGATAAGATCTTTGGAATTCCTTTTAACATGTTTGCTTCCTCCAGTTGTCATTTTTTCGGATCGGGCTGCCGCTTTCAGCAGCCCGTCCACACACCACACTTTTTATGAAGTGAAAGCCTTAAAAAGGCCTGCTTCCATTTGTCGCCTCAAAATGAAGTCTCAATTCCTTGCGGACAAGCCCGCAGGCTTTCCTCCTTCATTTCAAGATGCTCTTACTTTTAGTCATACAGGTTCTGTGCAATTTCCGGATCGTCCATGTTGTCTGCTGTGTACCACTGGCATCCGGTATCCACATCTGCTACTTCCTCACCATTTGCTGCCATGGTCAGAAGGTCGATGACTGCTGCACCCATTGCTACAGGAGCCTGCGTAATCGCCCCGTACAGAGTTCCGTTCTTAACAGCTTCTTTGATAACGGTACCAGAGTCAAAGGTTACTCCAAGTACCTGATCCTCGCCGCTGCCCAGTTTCTGCAGGTTCTCGTTTCCGGTTACCATTGCTTCACCAGAATGCTGGTTGGAACCGTAGATGCAGATGGTATCTTCTTTGTTCAGCAGGGTCTGGCAGTCTGTTGCAGACAGCTCTGCAGTTACCTGTGACGGTACTGCTACATCAATGATTATTTTTGCATCTTTCACAGGTTCTACTTTAGAATCCTGAACGTATTTATCATTTCCTTCTACCGTTACGGTGTATCCATCAGCCTCTGCCAGCTCAGCGATCTTATCGATAAAGCCAAGACCTCTGTTAACGATGGACTCACTGGTTGCATCCTGACCCATAACACCGATACGAACGGAATCTTTTGCTTTTGCGATCCGATCCTTCAGTACCTCATAGGTCTTCTCTGCTGCCAGCTCACCGGCTGCATAGTTGTCGGTTGCTGCATTTGCCACTACAGAACCTTCCGGAGCTCCCGGTACACCGGAGTCAAATCCTACGATGGGGATTCCTGCGTCTTTTGCCTGCTGCAGAGCATCATTACAAGCATCGGTACTCAGTGCTGCAAGACCGATTGCTGCCGGTTTTGCATTGATCGCACTGTTCAGCATCTGTACCTGGTCTGCGATATCGGACTCAGAGTTCGGTCCTACAAAGTTCATGGTAACACCGAGACGGTCAGCCTCTTCCTGTGCTCCTTTTAATACTGCCTGCCAGTACTGATGCTGGAAGCCTTTGGATACGATTTCAAAATGATATTTCTCTTTTGCTTCTACTTTACTGAGATCAATGCTGCCTTTTACAGCTTCTGTCTCAGATTCTGCTTCTGTTTCTTTCTCAGTAGCCTTTTCGGTTTCCTTCTTGGTCTCTTTCTCAGTGGCCTTTTCAGTCTCTTTCTCGGTAGCCTTTTCGGTTTCCTTCTTGGTCTCTTTCTCAGTGGCCTTTTCCGTTTCCTTCTCGGTCTCTTTCTCAGTGGCCTTTTCGGTTACTTTCTCAGTCTCTTTCTCAGTAGCCTTTTCGGTTTCCTTCTTGGTCTCTTTCTCAGTCTCTTTCTCAGTGGCCTTTTCCGTTTCCTTCTCGGTCTCTTTCTCAGTGGCCTTCTCGGTTACTTTTTCAGTCTCTTTTTCTGTAGCCTTTTCCGTTTCCTTCTCGGTCTCTTTCTCAGTGGCCTTTTCGGTTACTTTTTCGGTCTCTTTCTCAGTAGCTTTTTCAGTTTCCTTCTCCGTTTCCTTGGAAACAGCCTCGGTCTCTGTTTCTACCTTCTTTTCAGTTTCTTTTTCGGTTTCCTTCTCTGTTTCTTTCTCGGTGGTTTTCTCAGTAGCTTTTTCTGTAGCTGCCTCTGTTGCTTTTTCGGTGGCTTTTTCCGTTACTGCCTCTGTTGCTTTCTCAGTGGCTTTCTCTGTAGCTGCCTCTGTTGCTTTCTCGGTGGCCTTCTCCGTTGCTTTCTCTGTAGCTTTTTCCGTTGCCGCCGTGGTTGCTTTCTCAGTGGCTTTCTCTGTTGTCTTCTTGTTGTTGCTGCTTCCGCAGCCGCCTACCATCGTTGCTACCATGGATGCACATAAAAGTGCGCTGATTACTTTGCGTTTCATCCTTCGAAATCCTCCTTTTGAAGGGCAGCGGAACCTCACATTCCGCTGTCGAAAAAATAAAAAGTGTGTGTGCTGCTGTGTTAGGCTAATTTTCTATTCTTGATCACGTCGATGAATACGGCGAGAATCAGAATCAGACCGGTGATGATCTGCTGCCAGTTTGCCTGCAGACCGATATACGGAAGGCCGGATTTCAGCATGGACATTACAAACACGCCGAGCAGGGTACCGAAAATGGAACCACAGCCTCCTGTCATGGAAGTTCCGCCGATGATAGCACCGGCGATAGCGTCAAGCTCAAGGCCTGCGCCGGTTCCGGGAGCGATAGAGGAAGAGAATACTGCCGCATAAGCAATTCCTGCGATTCCTGCAAACACACCGGAAATGATATAGGCTAACGCCTGATATTTTACCACATTTACACCAGAAAGTCTTGTTGCTTCTTTGTTACTTCCGATAGCGATGATATAACGTCCCGGTCTTGTCTTGTTCAGGAAAAGAGACATCAGGATAACAAAAATGACTACCCAGATGAATCCAACCGGAAGAAGAAGACCCGGTTTGTTGATCTTGAATAACATACGGAACCAGCCCTGCTCACTGGAAGCTGCCGGCCAGGTCACACTCATACCACCGGTGATGATGGAACCAAAACCTCTGGCCACCATCATCGTTCCCAGAGTAGCGATGAAAGGCGGAAGCTCCAGTACTGCAACCAGCACACCGTTAATACAGCCCATCAGAAGACCCAGAAGAAGTGTTCCGAGAATACCTACGATTACCGGCATGCCCTGACGGGTGATCAGATAACCGCCAAACAGTGCATAGCAGATCATTCCGGTACCGATAGACAGATCCACACCGCCTGTGATCAGGCAGAAGGTAACGCCAATCGCCATGAAGCTGATATAGTAAGAATAGTCGAAAATACTTACGATTGTCGGATATTTACGGAAGCCGGAACTCATAATGCTGAAAAATGCAAACAGAACAATGATTACCAGCAATACTACGATTTTTTGTGTACCCACTGCTTTTACAAGCGGATTGTTTGTAAAAGCATTTCCTTTTTTCTTATCTGCCATTTCTCTCTCCTCCTACTTCCGAAGCGTTGCCGCATGCATGATACGTTCCTGAGTTGCTTCCTCAATTCCGATCTCTCCGGTTACCCGGCCTTCACACATAACCATGATACGGTCACTCATTCTTAAAATCTCGGTCATCTCAGAGGAAATCATGATGATTGATTTTCCGGCTGCCACCAGTTCATTCATCAGATGATAAATTTCACTCTTTGCTCCTACATCGATACCACGGGTCGGCTCATCAAAGATCAGGATATCACAGTTTCTTACCAGCCATTTGGCGATAACCACTTTCTGCTGGTTTCCTCCGGAAAGGTTCACCACCAGCTGATCCACTGACGGAGTCTTGGTTTTCAGAGATTCCACATATTTCTGAGCAATGTCATTCTCTTTTTTCTTATTGATGAACGGTCCGTTTGTGAACTCATCCATGGTAGCCATGGTGGAGTTCTCTGCCACGCTCTTTCCTACAACGATACCATAACGCTTCCGGTCCTCAGAGAGATAACCGATACCATGTTTTACTGCATCCATGGGGTTCTTGATATCCACTTCCTGACCGTTTATGTAGATCTTTCCGCTCTCTTTCGGGTCTGCTCCGAACAGGGCTCTGGCAGTCTCGGTACGTCCTGCACCCATCAGTCCGGAGAAACCAAGGATCTCGCCTTTGTGAAGCTCAAAGCTTACGTTCTTTACCATTTTTCCTGCGTTAAGATTTTCAACCTTCAGGACTACCGGTGCATTCTTCGGAACATTGCTTTCTGTCTTCGGATCCTCATAAATAACACGACCTACCATCATGTTGATGATATCGTCTTTGGTAGACTCTTTTGTGATCAGAGTTCCTACATAAGAACCGTCACGCATAACGGTAACACGGTCTGTGATCACCTTGATCTCATCCATACGGTGAGAGATATAAACAATTCCCATGCCCTTATCACGAAGATCACGGATGATCTTAAAGAGCTCTTCGATCTCTGACTCTGTCAGGGCTGCTGACGGCTCGTCGAAAATAATTACCTTTGCATCATGGGAGATGGCTTTTGCGATCTCACACATCTGCTGACGGCCTACGGTCAGATTTCCCATTTTTTCTGTAGGATCGATTTTAATGTTCAAACGGTCAAAGAGCTTTGCAGCTTCCTTGTTCATCTTATCATCGTTGATGAGTTTTCCATTCATGATCTCACGACCGATGAAAATGTTCTGAGCCACAGTCAGGTGGTTCATCATATTTAACTCCTGATGCACGATCACAACACCTGCTGCCTGTGCATCACGGGGATTTGCGAATTCAATTTCTTTTCCCTCGTAGGTGATGGTTCCGGAGTCTTTCTTATAAATACCGGTCAGCACCTTCATAAGAGTGGATTTTCCGGCTCCGTTTTCTCCCATGAGGGCGAGCACTTCACCTTTTCTGATTTCAAGATCTACATGATCAAGGGCATGTACACCCGGGAAGGATTTGTCGATCCCTTTCATAGTCAAAATAACTTCGCCCATGTCTTCACCTTCTACCTTTCTGTTCTATCAATAACATCAGTTTTTCTTTCTTCTGCTTCGTACATCGGCAAATACTGCCACCAGAACGATGATACCTGTGATTACGTACTGGTAATCCTTCTGGAAGCCCATAGCCAGGATTCCTTCCTGAAGGAGGGAAATGATCATAACACCGATGATACTTCCGCCGATGGATGCAATGCCTCCGGACATGGACGTTCCGCCCATAACACAGCTTGCGATGGCATCATTGTTAAAGGTATCTCCAAGACCCGGGGAAACAATGGTGTAGGATCCCACGTAGGCGATGGCTGCGAAACCGGCCAGCGTACCACAGATCACAAAAGCCAGCATTTTCCATTTCTTTACATCAACACCAGAAAGTCTTACTGCTTCCTGGTTGCTTCCAAGACAGAGGATGTAACGTCCTGCTTTTGTGTTGTTGAGGATGATACCACAGACAACTGCTACAAGCAGGAGAATAATAAGACCTGTGGGGATATCGGTTCCACCCACATTCATTTTGATGAGGCTCTTATACCAGCCGCCTTCTGCACTGGACTGAGGCCAGCTCATAGCCTGTGTTTTTGTAAATACAGAACCAATACCTTTGGAAAGCATCATCACAGCCATGGAGGAAATAAAGGAAGGCAGTCCCATATAAGCCACCAGAAAACCACTGAAAAGTCCAAATACAAGACCCACCAGAATGGTGATGATCAGGCAGGCTCCCATAGGAACACCATCAACAAAAAGCTTTCCACCGATCAGAGCTGCACAGAACATGACAGGTCCGATAGAGAAATCAATCTCACCTGTTGCAATAACAAAAGTAACGCCCAGAGCCAGAAAGCCCAGGAAGTATGCATAGTTCAATGCACTGATGATACGTGAGTAGCTGACAAAACTCGGCTCGATGATACTGAACAGCAGATACATCAGAACCAGAACACCGCAAAGGATGATTCGGTTGAAGCCCAGTTTTTTTACAAGCGGACTGTTTTTAAAATTTTCCATTTCTCTTCCTCCATTCTCCAAGTGTTGCCGTATACATAATGACACCCTCCGTTTCTTCGTGAAAAGATCACCCTGCCTATTTCCGTACATTCCTTTTCGCCCCCGAAAAGCCCCCAATACATTTTTAGGCAGGTTGACCATTTCCTTGTGACTATAGCACTATTATATGGTGATTCTGAGAGAAAGAGAATGGGATATCTTCTGATGAAAGGGGAATATTTTACTTTTCATGGGATTTTTTACACATTAAATAAAAAATTTGCACAAAAAAGCCCCGCTTTCGCAGGGCTTTCTCACCTCTTAATCCAGGAACGGAAAGAGGAATTTCTGGTTTTCATCCGTGTACATATTTTCTTTTGTGATAAGCTCCGATCCGGAATCCACCATTTCCGGAAGGATCTCCCCCCGAAGGAGAAGCACCGTATTTTCCACACCAAGGTATCCCATGTTAAAGGGCTTCTGAACTACAATGGCATTGAACACCCCTTCTTCCAGCATCTGGACTTCTTCAATGGAACTGTCAAAGCCAACCATGAGGATCGAATCGGAAAGTCCCAGATCCCGGACCGCTTTTCCGGCTCCTATGGCACTATATTCATTGAGACCCACAAGGATGTTGATGTCCGGATGCTCTTCCAGAAGTGTTTTTGTCCGGTTGTATGCTTTTTCATAATTGGAATCGCAGTAAACGGTTCCCACGATATGTTCTTTCTCATCCCCCAGTCCTTCACAGAGGCCCTGGTAACGCTCCAGCGCAGTAGAAGAACTTTTTACATGGGATACCACGCCGATCACCGGATTTTCCGGAAGATGTGCCAGGATGAATTCCCCCATTTTCCTTCCGGCAGCCACATTATCCGTCTCTACCACGATCGACTGAAGGTTCTGATCCAGTTCAGAATCAATGAGCACCAGCCGGATCCCCGCGACAACGATGCGGTTCGCCGCCTCCGTGATCTCACTTTTACTGGAAGGCGAAAGGAGGATCGCATTCGGATTCATGGCGATGGCTTCATCAATGTAGCGCACCTGAGCTTCAAAATCCTGCTCGGAATCCGGCGCCAGGATCGTCAGATCCACATCATACTCGTTTGCGGCCATCTGGGCTCCTTTTAAAAGGGAAGTCCAGAAATCATTGGCATCATCCCGTGCTTTGGGTATATAGACTACCTGGATACGTCTGGCTGTGCTGGAACGGTTTACGATTATGATCCCTGCTCCCAAAACAAGGACAAGGATCAGGATGATGAGTCCAACTATATATTTTCCGTTATTTTTCATGACTCTTCCCCTTCCTCTGCGGGAATGATCACGGAAACTCCGGTTCCCATGCCCGGCATACTCTCATAGACCAGCCCGTATTCCTTTCCATAATAAAGCTGCAGACGGTTCTGCACATTATAGACTCCCACATGACTTGTTTTTTTCCTCTGTTTCTCCTTTGGTTCCGGTTTCTTTTCCAGGATATGCTTCAACGTCTCTTCATCCATACCCACGCCGTTATCCCGTATGGTGATGACCACCTTTCCGTCCCGGATCTCTCCCAGGATAAGGATCATCCCCTTCCCGTCCAGATATTTGATGCCATGATAAATGGCATTTTCCACCAGTGGCTGGATCACCAGTTTGACGATCTTCCGGTGAAGGACTTCTTCATCTATATCAATGATATATTCCAGCTGATCCCGGTAGCGGAGCTTCTGGATCGCCAGATAATTGCGGGTATACTCGATCTCCCGCTCTACTGTGACGATCTCATCCTCATTGCTGATGCTCTGGCGTAGAAGCTTTGCCAGTGCCGAAGTCATCTGCACCACTTCTTCATTTTTTCCACTCTCTGCCATCCAGATGATGGAATCCAGCGTATTATAAAGGAAATGCGGATTGATCTGTGCCTGAAGCGCCTGAAGTTCACTTTTTCTCTTCTGCTTCTGTTCACGGACATTTTCCGCCATCAGGTTCTGGATCTTCTCTGTCATAATATTGAAGGAATGGGTCAGACTTGTGATCTCATTGCAGCCCTCAGGACTTATCAGAGCCTTGTCAAACTCTCCCTTCTGCACATTTTTCATAGACTGTTCCAGTTCCTTGACCGGTTTTGTGATCTCACCGGAAAGCCACAACGCCAGAAGCAGAGAAAGGACGCCAAGGCAAAGTGCGATCAGCAGATAGAAAAACTGGATCTCGGAGCGATTCTTCATAAACTCCAAGACATCGGAAACACCGACTACAGACCAGCCTGTCTTATCCGATTTAAATACGGAATACAGCTGACGCCGCCCGTTTTGTGAGGTCAGGAAGTTCCCCGTCCCGTTTTCCAGCACCTCATCGATGAGCTCCGTTTTCATGCCGCTGTACAGCAGCTGCTGCTTTGGATGATAAATAATCTTTCCTTTTTTGCCCACGATAAACAGGTAGCTTTTGCTCCCCAGATTCACATTGGTACAAAGCTCCTGAATGGAACTGTAGTTCATGTCTACAAAAAAGATCCCATCTACCTCATGCGTTTCCGGATTGAGCAGCCCTTTACTCAAAGTGATCACCCACTGATATTTTCCCTCAATAGCATTCTGGACATGCGAAGCGGAGATCACCGCTTTTCCTTCCGCCTCCATCGTATCCTGATACCAGGGCATACTGGCAAGATCCACGTACGGATTGCGTGTATCCGTTCCTCTATTGATGAGGGTCCGCCCGTTTTTTGCAAAAACAGCAATGTTGCAGATATCAGACCGGGCATCCATCAGCGTGACAAACTGCTCCTGAATCCGTTCCCGCATCATGATATGCTCCATCCGGTCAAAAAGATAATCGGAGAGTTCCGGATTGTTCGTAACAATGTCCATGATATTTTCCATATAGCTGATGTAGGAATCGATATCTCCGTTCACCTGCTCCACCAGCTGGATCGTATAGGACTCTGAATTTTCCAGGATCGTCCGCTCCGTATAATTCAGAGAAAACAGCAGAAAGATCAGAAGTGCCACCAACGTGATCGCCATATAAGAAAAGATCATCGCCCCCCGTATGGTTCGGAATCTGGAAAGGATCCGTAAGGGAGACTTTCTTTCCCCGCCCATTACTTCCGCACCTTTCTGGCATACTCTGTCGGCGTCATACCCGTAGCCTTTTTAAAGATATTTGAAAAATAATGGGGATCGCTGTAGCCCACATCGCAGGCGATCTCATAATTCTTTCTGGATGTGTTTTCCAGAAGAAATTTCGCTTTTTCCACCCGTTTTCTGGTCAGGGCTTCAATAAAGGTTTCACCCGTATAATTTTTAAAGATCGAACTGAAATAGCTGGTGCTCATGGCCAGATGGGAGCAGACAGAATTCAGGGTCACATCTGTATCTTTATAATGCTCCTCAATATAATACAATGCCCGGAGTGCCTGCCGTTTACAGTAGCTGTCCTTCTCATCCCGGAAATTCTCTGCCAGACAGGAACAGAAAGCGATCAGTACTTCCTCTACTTCCGAAAGATGATTGCGTGCATAGACCGTATTCATCAATTCTCTTTCTTCTTTTAAGATCTCTTCGTCATTCAATGCAGCCAGATCCAGTTCATTCATAACAGAAAGGATCAGATTCTGTACATGAAAGATACTCCTGTTTCTGGTCAGGCAGGATTTTCTCAGTGCAGAGGTAAAGGCTCTGATCTCTTCGCTGACATCCTCTTTTTTTCCACTTCGGATCGCCAGACAGATCCGGCTTACATATTTCGGAAGCTCACCGCTGACCAGATCCTGATTTTCCGGAAGTTCGCGCGCATAGATCACCTGATCTCCACCCAGGACAAATTTATATTCCAGTGTACGCCGTGCTTCCTGAAATGATTTTTGCAGCTCCTGCAGCCTTCCCGTTCTGCCTCCCAGACCGATCGTGCAGTGGATCTTCAGGAAACGGAAGATGTTGTCGTGAATCTCCTCCGTCACCCTCAAAGCCAGCCCTTCGATTTCCTCATCTCCTGAAAAAATCAATACCGTGCGTTCATCCACATCCTGAAAGCTCACTCCCGCCTGGTAAAAATCCATGATCTCTGCAGAAATATTATAAATGGCAAAGCAGGCCAGATCGCTTTTGTACTCATCCGACTGTTTCAGAAAAGGCATCAGATCATCACCTGTCACCAAAGCAGTCATAAAGTATTTTCCATCCAGTTTGATCTGATAATCGTTGAGTTTTTCCTGTATTTCCTGCTCTCCTACATTTCCCATCAGAAGGCTGTTCAGAAAACGTCCCCTGAGGATCGGAAGATTACTCATATAAGCCCCGCGTATCCTTTTCATATCCGATTTCTGAAAACGTTCTTCATCCAGCTTTTCCTTTACCCGTGTCAGTGTCTGAGCCAGTTCTTTGGCCGTAATGGGCTTCAGGATATAGTCCATCACCTGATACTTTACTGCGGTCTTGGCATACTCAAAGTCATCGTAACCGCTGATGATAATGACCTTGACCCCTCTGTGATGCTCATAAAGATAGCGGGTCAGTTCCATACCGTCCATGTAAGGCATGCAGATATCCGTAAGAACCAGATCTGCTTCCTCCTGATCCAGCCGTTCCATTGCTTCCCTGCCGTTTTTGCAGGTTCCCATAAGCTCATAGCCCAGTTCCTTCCAGCGGGTGTTCTCACTGATCGCTTCACGGATCAGCGCCTCATCATCCACCAGCAATACCTTATACAAAAATAACCCTCCCTTGTTTTTGCAGTTCCCCAATCATGTGTGTTTGTTCGCATTGCACTTCTGTACGGAAGCCGTGCAGTTTTTTACCCCAACTGATACCTGCGAATTGCTCCGCTGCGAAGTAGCTCTGGCATCATTGTATCGTATAACGAGGCAAATTACAATGACAGGATGTCAAAGGATGCCATTCCTGCAGATTTACATTTTTCGCCTGGCATGGTACGATGGAATACGGATCCGGGCTTTCCCGATCTTACGAAACGATAGGAGGATCAGAGATGAATCTGTTATATGAAGATAAAGACATTCTTGTAGTAGAAAAACCTGCCGGGATCCCGGTGGAGACCAGCCGGATCGGCAGCAAAGACATGGTCAGCCTTTTAAGGAACCATCTGGCGGAAACAGTAAAAAACCCTCAGGACGGCATCCCCTATCTCGGTATGATCCACCGGCTGGACCAGCCCGTACAGGGTGTCATGGTTTTCGCCAAGAACCCGAAGGCGGCCGCTTCTCTGAGTAAAGAAATCGCTCAGAATGAAATGAAAAAAACTTACCTGGCCGTTGTGGAAGGAAAAGCAAAAGAAGCCGAAACACTCACGGATTTTCTTCTGAAGGACGGCCGGACAAATACTTCCCGAAAGGTGCCAAAAGGAACCAAAGGAGCGAAAGAAGCCCGGCTTTCCTATGAATGCCTGAAAATACTGGAAACTCCGGATCCTGGGCAGCCCGTACTTTCTCTCGTCCGGATTCATCTTTTCACCGGACGCCACCACCAGATCCGGGTACAGATGGCCTCTGCCGGACTTCCTCTCTATGGAGACCGAAAGTACAATCCGGTCTCTGCCGGTCCTACTCTGGCTCTCTGCGCCTTTGAGCTCACCTTCCGCCATCCTTCCACCAGAAAAAGTATGACCTTCTCCTGCCAGCCCGCCGGAGAGATCTTTCGGAGGTTTTAACGCATAAAAGAAGCCCATTTCCGGGTGATAAGGAAATGGGCTTCTGGGGGGTGCTTATATATTTAGAAGAAACTTCTTGCACAGCAGGGTGTCCGGTAATTGATACTGGATACCGTGATTCCTGTGCTCGGATTGCTGGCATGTACCACCTGACCGTTACCGATATACATGGTTACATGACCGATTCCGCCGCTTCCCTGATAGAAGAGAAGGTCACCGGGCTGGATGGAATCCAGACTTACCGGAGTACCTACCGTAGACTGAGATGCTGCGGTACGGGGAAGGCTTACGCCAAAGTTTGCCATTACAGATAATACAAAACCGGAACAGTCTGCTCCATTGGTCAGGCTGGTGCCGCCGTATACATACGGATTTCCTACAAACTGAAGTGCATAGCTTACAACGCTCTGACGGATGCTGGAAGAACTGGAGCTGCTTCCGGAACTGCTGCTGTCGGAAGAAGAACTGCTGTCGGAAGAACTGCTGTCACTGGAGCTGCTGTCACTGGAACTGCTGTTGTTGGAACCGTCATCATAGTTATTATCCTGCTGATTCTGCTGGGCTTCCTGCTCTGCTTTCGCTGCTGCCTCTGCCTCTGCCGCTGCTGCCGCTTCCGCCTCTGCCTGCTGGCGTGCTGCTTCTGCTGCTGCCGCTGCTTCCATGGCTGCCGCTGCTGCCGCATCAGCCTCTGCCTGGGCCTCCTCTGTCCAGTTCTGATCTGCCTGATTCTGTGCATCTACTGCTGCCTGCCATGCGTCAGCTGCTTCCTGCTCCTTCTGCTGTGCATCCTGCTCCTGGCTGGCTGCACTTGCCTGAGAAGCTGCTGCTGCCTCTGCTGCTGCCTGTGCATCTGCCGCTGCCTGCGCTTCCGCTGCCGCCTGCGCCTCTGCTGCTGCACGCGCTGCTTCTTCGGCTGCGATACGTTCTTCCTCTGCCTGGGCTTCCTGTGCCCATACAGATGCTACAGAAGTATCCTGTGCCACATATGCGATCTGGTCTGTCAGATCCTGTAATTCGTAATCATATTCCTGCTCACCGGCAAGCATCTTGGCCTCTGCCAGTGCTGCATTTGCCTGATCTGCAGCATAAGCTGCTTCATTTCCATCGGCTGCATTCATTGCCGCATAAGCTGCTTCCTGCATCTGGGTTGCTTTATCAAGAGCTGCCTGAACAGCTGCTTTTCTGGCCTCTGCCTGCTCTACAGACTCTGCTTCCACAAACTCGGTATCGCAGTCTACATATTCTTTGGAAACATAACCTTCCACATCATCATCTACTGCAACCTTTACCCAGTCACCGTTATCCTCCAGGACTCTCAGCTTCTCAGAATCACCGACCATGGAGATCGCCTCGGAATTGCTGTCTGCAGAAGAACGAACCATCAGAGTCTGGGTTCCCTCCTTTACAGTAGCCATATCGGTACCGACTTCCTTTGCCAGCTCCTCAGCCTGACTTCCTGTCACAAAATAATCAGAGCTCACATATCCGGTCACGTCTCCGGATTTGATAAGGTACCAGCCATCATCGGTCTTACCAAGGATCTCTGCCTTACAGTTATTATAAAGTTTTCCGACAACATTGCCGCTCTCTGTGCTGGCTGCGTCACGGATATTTACATACTCATCTACCTGTGCGATGGCCACGGTATCATAACCGCTTGGTGCCACCTTTACAACTTCTTTCGTCTGCTGACTCTCTGTAATCTCTGCTCCCATACCGGCCAGTGCAGAATCCAGTCCGGAAGCCATAGTCACCACCCCAGTACTTCCAAGAACCATTGCGCCGGTCATACAGCAGGCCGTCAGTTTCATTAACACGCTTCTTTTCATTATAGATATCACCCTCCGTATCAGTCTCCACCGGACTTTCCCAAAAAGATTTCCGGTTTTTAACTGATTTGTTACATAATTGTTAATTTTACTAGGGGTATCATAACAAATTCAGCCTTGTTTGTCAACAGCAATTCATATCTTTTTCATTTCTTATGCATTTTCCGTAAGATAATCCTGCGCGGAATTTATGGCATCCGCCCCGTCTGCCACAGCAGTTACAATCTGTTTCACAGGTTTGGTCCGGAGATCACCTGCCGCAAAAACACCCGGCAGATTTGTTACACAATCTTCCCCTGCCTTAACATATCCGAATCCGTCCGTTTCCACCTGATCTTCTCCAAGGATCCCGGTCACCTCGAAATCCCGGATCACTTCCATGTCCGTCCCCCCTCACCCGCCGCTTAGTACTCCGCGCACTTGAAGCGGGGGAATGCTTATCTGCAGTAAAAATTTTGTGAATCATAAATCAGTTGACAAACGATAAGATCCGATATATTATATTTATATTAGTAATCATTACTGTTCTTATATATAGAACCTCCCTCCAGAAACAAACCGTTTTCTTCTATATTATAAAAGCCTCTGCGTTGGGAAGGTAATTTTACGGAAGGAGAAAATATATGGCAAACCTGAAAAGAAGCAAACAAAGAGAATCCATCAAAGCCTTTCTGGCAACCCGGACAGATCATCCCACTGCCGATACCATCTATATGAATATCCGGCAGGAATTTCCAAACATCAGTCTGGGAACGGTCTACCGAAATCTGTCTCTTCTGTCAGACCTTGGTGAGATCATGAAGATCACCACAGACGGAGGGGCTGACCGTTTTGACGGCAATACCAACCGGCATCACCATTTCATCTGTACCAGATGTCACCGTGTCATGGATCTGGATATGCCGAATATCGATGAAATTATGGAAAAGGCTCAGAAATGCTGTACCGGTCAGATCCAGAACTATGTGACACATTTCTACGGAATCTGCGGAGACTGCATTGAGAAGAGCTGATGCGTCTTTACAACAGAAAAAGATTCTCAACTTTTTTCAAAAAACTATTGACGAACCAAAAAAATTGTGCTATTTTAATATCAGTAATCATTACTGATTTGATTACAAAACGAGCCTGACAGCACAGGGCTTTCAGGCACCGAGAATATCTGAATCTGAAAAATATCATATAAAAGAAAAGGAGATTACAATTATGGCTAAATGGGTATGTAGTGTATGTGGATATGTTTATGAAGGTGAGGCCGCTCCGGCTGTCTGTCCGGTATGTAAAGCACCGGCTGAGAAGTTCATCAAACAGGACGAGACCATGAGCTGGGCTGCTGAGCATGTAGTTGGCGTTGCCAAAGGTGTTCCGGAAGATATCATCGAGGATCTTCGTGCTAACTTCCAGGGCGAGTGCTCTGAGGTTGGTATGTACCTGGCTATGGCAAGAGTTGCTCACAGAGAAGGTTATCCGGAAGTTGGCATGTACTATGAGAAAGCCGCTTACGAAGAGGCTGAGCACGCTGCTAAATTCGCAGAGCTCCTGGGCGAAGTCGTAACCGACAGCACCAAGAAAAACCTTCAGATGCGTGTAGAGGCTGAGAACGGTGCTACCGCTGGTAAAACCGATCTGGCAAAACGTGCAAAAGCAGCTAACCTGGATGCGATCCATGACACCGTGCATGAGATGGCAAGAGACGAGGCTAGACACGGAAAAGCATTCGCTGGTCTTCTTAAGAGATATTTCGGCTAATCCAAAAGCCGCATAAAATAAGGATTTTTACAAAGAGAGGATAGAGAAATCTGTTCTCTCTTTTTTACTGTTTCTGCTGATTTTTTATATTTCCTGTGTCCCTTGCGTGTCCCACTGCCTTTTGAAAAGTCCAAAAGTAAGAAAATGTGTCCTTAAAAAATGTGTCCCGAAATTTAATTGTTTTCAATCATGTTTACAAGCTTATAAAAGCTTGTTCTTTTGGTATTTGTCTGTTCCATTGCGGTCTTTGCAGTAATCTCTCCCGCTTTCCAAGAGGAATAGACTTCATTCCAGTTTTCGGGAAATGTGAGTGCGGGACGTCCAAGACGTTTTCCATTCTGTTTGGCTGCTGCAATCCCCTCTGCTTGACGCTGTTTAATTGTTGTGCGTTCTTGTTCTGCGATTGTTCCTAATACTTCAATCAGAATATTGTTTACCATCTCAAAAACCCACTCTTGCCCCTCTGGTAAGTCCATCATAGTAGTTGGCAAGTCAATCACTTTCAAACGAATGCCGTTGTCTTTGAAATACTGCAATTCGTTGTGAATGTCGCTTTTGTTTCTGCTCAATCTGTCAAGAGATTTTACAACAAGTGTATCACCGCGGCGCAGCATGGCATTTTTTAATGCTTGATAACCTTTTCTGTCTAAATCTTTTCCGCTTTCCTTATCTGTGATAATATCTCTTTCATCTGCTCCAAGAGCCTTGAAAGCTGCTATCTGACGGTCAAGGTTCTGCTCTTTACTTGATACTCTTGCATAATAGTATGTGCGGCTGTTCATGTTTGCGCCCTCCCATTTCCTTATGTTCGTATTATATCAAAAGCGTTCGTAAATATCAATATATTTTACGAATATGCTTGTGAATGCAAAAACAACTTTCTCGAACATAAAAATACACGCTATTTTGCGTGTTTGTAAAGGTGTACTCTTACGAACACCAAGAGACACAAAAAAATAGCGTGGAGTACGCGCCCCACGCTATTTTTTACTCATCAAACTGGAAGTTATAGTGCAATCTTTTTCCATTTTCTAATCTTGGTTCTAAAGGTTCCGAACGGAGCAACTGTATTAACATGTATGAATTTGTATACTTCCCATACAGCTGTTTTAGTTGCTTCGTCAGCCCATTTTCTCATATGTGGTTTAAATAATTCTTCATCACTCAGAGAATCAATCATTGCATAAATAGAGTTGATATTCTCATTCAATCTGTCTTTCAATTCTTGCAGTGACAGCTGAGCATATGTATCTGTGAACCATTGATATAATTCGCCAAGCTGATTCCACTTAAAATTATCCGAAGGAGTTTTGACAGGAATACCCTTTCTTTCGTCTGATTCCCATTTAATAACAAGAGTTGTCCAGCCAACCTGATAAGCAAGATTTTCTGCCGGAGTTCGATCGATCTCATCAATTCTCTTATCTTTTAAATGCTCCGGAATATCATTAAATTCTGAAATATACTTTGCAAAGCTTTTATTTATCTCGTTTTTAAGTTCGTCTTTATTCTCATATGTTCTCAATAGTCTATCTCCTCAGCTTCCGATTTTCCAGTTTCAAAAACTGGAACTTTCAAATTAGTCTTTGCAAATAACCTTTGAACCTTCACCATCAATTACAATTCCCTGACGGTTGTTAATTGGGGATAGATTCAAATCCGAAAATTCAGTCATTATTTTCTCGGTAACTTTCTTAAATGGTGCTGTAAGATAATGCGGAAGAACATAGAAATCAATCAAATCAAGCCCTGCATCATCTTCTTGTGAGTAGTCCTCCGGCTTTTCATCCATTTGTTCAATATATTGGATAGTTGGAGCGCATATAATCGCACCTGCTGATTCACCGATCATCAGTTTTCCCTTTTCCAATTCCTTCTTCAATAGCTCATCCGTTCCCGTTTTACGAAGCTGGTCCATAAGGAAGAAAGAATTTCCACCAGTAAAATATATCACATCCGCATCTTCAAAAACAGACTGTATCGTTAAATAAGCCTCCGTTGAAATATCAATTTCAGTTACGGCTGCTCCCAGTTTATTGAATAGCTTTCGAGCCGAGCCGACATAACCGGTATAGCCTTCACGCAGCGAAGCTGTGGGAATAAATGCGACTTTCTTGTTATCAATTTCTTCTTTTATCAAACTTCCTACACTTGAAAAGTGCGAACATAAAAACAGTTTCATCCATATCCTCCTTAATAAATTCCGATTGAGATTTCACCTGTTTTAAGAAATTTAATAACTGTTATATTTTGTTATTAAATTCTCCGCAAACCATTGAAAACACTGGATTTGTCGCAGGTGAGCTTTCCCTTATTGTTTCCCTTGTGTTATATCGTCCCACCAGTGTTTACGAACTCTGATAAGGGAAAATACAAGGGCAAAAAAATTATATAAAACAGTATAACACAAAATAAAAGTGACATGGTGAACTGATTGAAATGCTTCTGATTTTTGTAATGAATGATTGATTGATTGAAAGATAAGGAGAGGCGATACGATGAGAACGATATTTGCAGAATACAATCCCAAGCGCAACAGTATTGATGTTTACACCTCTGTTGGCTATATGCTCCGCATTGACTGTTGGGAAGCTGAAAAGGACTTAAAAACCACGCCTGGATCAGACTGTGCATTAAATGCACTTGCTATTGACGAACCACTGGAATATGCAAGATTATATCTTGATGGAAATTTACAGATGTGGGTTGATGCAGAAGATTCACTTGAACTTTAATATTTCTGTTAAAAACATATGATAAAAGTCCCCCTTACTATTTTTGAAGGAGGACTTTTATTAAAATTTATTAGAATTTTCCATTCGGGTTCTGCCATGTGGATTTATCGGCAATCGTTTCCATTACATCCCAATGCTCAGCAATCTTGCCGTTTTCTACTCTCCAAAGGTCATAGTAAGCAGTTGGTTTATCACCAAAGGTACCTTCACTTACTGCCAGTACAAAGTTTCCCTGAGCAAGCACCTGATGAGTAGTAGTATAAATCATCTGAATATTCTGTTCAGCAAGTGCTGCAAGTGCTTCATTCAGACCAGATACGCCATCAGCAATGCCGGTGTTATGCTGAATATATGTGTCACCATCAAAATAGTCTGGTGTTTTATCTAAATTATTACCTTGCATAACATCATAAAGGAAATCTTCCACGAGTTTGCGATTTTCTTCAGTTTTGTCAAGATCGGTTACTTCCATAGTTCCGTCAATCTGTGTATGTCCTGATGGATTCGGCTCTGCCTTTGCAGCAAGGTTATCCCAGTGCTCAGCAATTTTTCCTTCGTTGTCAAATCTGAAAATGTCGAATGCTACCTGCTCGCCAGCACCTGCAAAATTGTAAACAGTCTGAAGAAATACTTTGTCACCGTCTTCAAATGCCCGGATGTTTTCAACAGTGGTTTTTTCATCTGCCGAAGCCAAGTATTCGACAGAACTGATGAATGCGTCTCTTCCAGTACCATAGGCAAGGTTGTGCTGAATATAATCTTCTGCAAGTAATTCTTTAGCAATATCGGTATCTCCAGTTGCAAAAGTATCTATCAATGCCAGAGCTTTTTCAGTCTGGGTCTGTTCAGTTTTTGTCGATTCGGTCTCCTGTGTAGTTGCACTGGTGGAAGAAGCAGTGTTGTCAGCATTGTTGCTGGATGTTGAACATCCTGCTAATGCAGTCATTGTTAAAGTTGCGGTTAAAAGAAGTGTGATAATTTTTTTCATAGTGTGAGTCCTCCTTAAATATTATAATGTATTTTAAAATTTGCCGTTCTGATTCTGCCATGTAGATTCATCAGCGATAGTTTCCATTACATCCCAATGCTCGACGATTTTGCCGTTTTCAACTCGGAAAAGATCGTAGTAACTTGTATAAGTACCACCAAAAGAGCCTTCACTTACTGCAAGACCGTAATTTCCGTCTGCAAGTACCTGATAAGTTTGATCATAAATCATCTGAATACCCTGTTTGCCAAGAGCTTCAAGCGCTGCTCCGAGTCCGGAAAGCCCATCAGCAATTCCTGTGTTGTGCTGAATATAAGTATCTCCATCAAAATAGCTGGTCAGCTTTTCCGGATGCTCGCCACGGAGAACATCACCTACAAACGCAGAGACAATTTTGCGTGTTTCTTCTGCATTTACAAGTTCTTTTTCCATAGTACCATCAATCTGGGTACGACCAGATGGATTTGGCTCAGCCTTTGCAGCAAGATTATCCCAATGCTCAGCAATTTTTCCGTTGCTGTCAAAGCGGAAAATATCGAATGCTACCTGCTCACCAGCACCTGCAAAATTATAAACAGTCTGTAAGAAAACTTTGTCACCATCTTCAAATGCACGAATGTTGTTGACAGTTGTTTTTACCGGTGTGGATGCGAGATAAGCTACAGAGCCTAAAAAAGCATCTCTGCCTGTACCGTAAGCCAGATTGTGCTGAATATATCCTTCAGCCAGTAAATTTTTTGCTGCATCTGTATCACCAGTTGCAAATGTGTTAATGAGTGCCAATGCTTTGTCTTTGTTTGTCATGTTAATATTCTCCTTATATGTGTGTGTATGATTAAAAAGATTTTTCAGAAATGACATTTTGTTACCTCCCTTTCTGATCTAATGTTTGCCTGGGTGAATGATGAGCTTACATCGTTCGTTTCCCTTGCTGTGACTATACTATAACGCAGTCGGCACATTTGAAAAATGGCTGAAAATTTGTATGGGCTACAACTTGAAATTGTAGTATGATATATACGAAAGGAAGTGATAGCGATGGAATTTAAGCATATCGAATATTTTTTAAAAACCTGTGAGTACACATCTATGTCCAAAGCGGCAGAAGCACTTTATATTTCACAGCAGGCATTGAGCAGATGTATCGCAGGCATGGAACAGGAACTGGGCTGTCAGCTATTCCAAAGAACCGTAAAAGGAATAAGTCTTACTAAAGAGGGAATGTATCTTCTAAATAAGTTTAGTCCTCTGGTAACGCAGTATCATCATGTATTAGATGAAGTTACAGAACACTTCGAGCGTCAGCCCGTGAAGCTGCAATTCTGTTGTGCACCACTGATATTTCGATGTATTGATCCAGAGCTGTTGTTTGATTTTCAGGAAAAATATAAAAACATAACACTTGAAATGTTAGAATTGTCTGACGCAGACTGTGATAAATATATTGAGGAAAATGTGACACGCTTAGGACTTCTTGCAATTCCGGAGAATCGGCATGGCGAAAAGATTCCATATACTTTGGTGAAAACATTTCCCTTATATCTTTTTGTGCACAAAGATAATCCTCTGGCAAAAAAACAATCGGTGAATTTTTCAGAACTGAAAAATGAGAATTTCCTAATGCTTGACAAGAAATCGTATTACAAAAATCTGGTGTGGCATTATGCAAAAAAATATCATTTTGAACCGAAGGTCGCCTTTGAATCATCGGATGCAAATCAACTGATCAGTCTGGTAAATAAGGGGCGTGGAGTCGCATTAAGTCTTGAGCCGATGTATGATAAAGGCGTTTATGGAAATCTTGTAATGATTCCATTCGATGATAAAGATATTACGTGGAGTATTGCTTTCATTTATCAGGACTACGAACGACTGAGTAATGCAGCACATAAATTTATGTCATTCATAATAGAAAATGTCAGATAAAAGATTTAACTCTGCAAGCCGCGTGCCGTATGTGTGGCGTAAATAGTGATATTTAAAATCTATTTTTAATGCTGTTTTGATTGTTCGGCTGTGATATTTCATAGAATTTACAGTCTGTATTTTTCCGTTTGGCAAACTGTTTACTAATTCCAAAGATGAAATTTTGTTACCGTCAACGTCATAAATATAAGTGCAATTTTGCGCCAGCTGCGCTTTTAAATCAACCTCATGCGCCTTTGTTTCTGCCGTAAGTTTTAAAAAATAGTCTTTTAACTTCTGGCTCATATAGATTACACGCCGCGCGTTGCGCGTTTTCAGCGGTACAAGTTTAATCAAGCCGTCTTGATACTGCATTTGTCGGTCTATAGTTATTCTGCCGTTCTCAATATCAACATTTTCCCATTTTAAGCCGTAACACTCATTGATACGCAAGCCGCAGCACTTTCCCAACAGATAAGCGGTTTCTGCATTTGTGCCTTGAAAATAAGTGTCAAGACGTTCTGTTTCTTCTTTGCTGAATGCTACAATTTCGGTATCTTCATCAATCTTCATTTTCGGCATACGAATCCGAACATCTTTGTTTACGCATAATTTGTTATATACATCTACATCTAAATAATTGCGGGAATACGCCTGTCCGAATATCAGATAGAACATTTTTAAAAATCCCTCTACATACTTATAAGCGCGTCCCTCAGTGTAATACAGAAAAGAAAGATAATCATTTACTTCTGCAACAGAAATGCTGTCAACATAGCGTGAACCGAATTTTTCTTCAAGATGATTTTTCCATAAGCTGTTTTGTTTCTTTATCGTGGAATATGCTTTTCCGCTGCGCCCCTGTTCGCAATATTCCATGTAAACCTCTCCAAAAGTCATGCGGTGTTCTGGCTTCTGATTCAGACTTGCTTCAAAACGCATTTCTGCAATCGCTTTTGCCTGTGCTGCTGCCCGCTTTGTTTTCAAAGGGTTTCCCGCTTCATCTTTTGAGCCTTTGCGGTTTACTCTTTTCCCATCAACTGTTTTTGTGAAACGATAGCACCAGTTTCCGTTTGGTAATTGAGATATTCCTAAATCCTGTGTTTTTGTCATTTTTGTCGCCCTTTCCTGTGTTCTGGGGACACATTTTTTAGGATTTTTCTTTTACTTTTGGAGACACCTGTGTTTCTTATAAAAGATAAGAAATCCTTTATAATACAAAGGTTTTGAAGTCACGAGCGAAGCGAAGTGACTTATGAAATGGCTAAAGATGAGGCTAGACACGGAAAAGCATTCGCTGGACTGCTTAAGAGATACTTCGGCTAATCCAAAAGTAAGAAAACTGCTGGTTTCATAATCATTGTAAAAAAACGAGGAGACAGAAACATCTGTCCCCTCGTTTTTTATATCAACAGTCCGCAGATTTGCTCAGCCAGTGTATGCGACAAAGCCAAGATCTTTAAATGTGATTCCTGCATAATCCAGAAGTTTGGACCAGCCTGCGAAGCCTGTCTGTACTGCTGCATTTGCCAGATCATTGATCGCCTGATAGGGTGCTCCGCCAACGGATTTTTCTACCTGGAAAGCAATCTTGCTCTCTCCGTCATAGGTTGCCGGATTCAGATTTGCTTTTACTTCAAAACCACCGCTCAGGTTCTTCATAAGGAAAAGGTAATTTGTCGGTGCAGAAACAGGATTTTCCATGACATACATGGTCATACTGCTCTTGTCCTTGCTGGATTCTGTCAAAAACAGAAACTCAAGCTGATCTTCTACCCGATTATAAACGATTCCATAAGTATAATTGGTTCCTTTATACAGATTTTTCATATTAATAAAGTAATTACCGGCTGTGTTTTCTTTTCCGAAAGTAAGGATATAATCCTTCAGTCTCGCAAAACCTGTTGCCTGCGGCTTCGGTGCTTCCGGCTCCGGCTGGGACGGCTTCGGTGCTTCGGTTTCCGGCTGGGACGGCTTCGGCGCCTCGGTCTCCGGCTGAGACGGTTTCGGTGCCTCCGTTTCCGGTGTCGCAGCTTTTACATCTTTTACGAGAACCTTACAGCTGTATTTTTTTCCTCCGACAGAAGCGGTAATTCTGGCGCTTCTGTCTTTCTTCACCTGTTTTGCCTTCACTTTTCCGGTGGCACTTACGGTTACAACCGACTTGGCGGAACTGCTCCATTTTACCTTCTGTCTAGTACCGAGCATTTTCAGCTGACAGCTGCTTCCCTCTTTCAGTGTGATCGAGGTTTTATTCAGCTTCGGTGCTTCTACGATAACCTTACAGGAATAAGTTTTCGTTCCCACTTTGGCTTTAATCACCGTGGTACCTGCTTTTCTGGCTGTCACAACACCTTTTGCAGAAACGGCTGCAACTGCTTTTTTTGTGGATGACCATTTGACTTTTTTTCTGTTTCCCTTGAGTTTTAAGGTCTTTTTCTGACCTTTGATCAATGTCATTTTACGGGCACTGATCTGCACCTTCTGTGTGCTGGCTGCACTGGACACCAGTTCCGGTGACACGGTAGAAAACAGGCATACGGCAAGAAGTAATACCAGCATCTGTTTCCATGATCTCTTTTGCATCTCTTTTTCCCCCTTTGTTTGTTCCGCACAATAACCTGTTATAGCGGAACTGCTATATCAAGTGTAAACAAATCCACCTGGAAAACAATTAACTGGCTGCATAGATTTTCTTTTTTTACTCAAAAACAGCATTCGCTGTATCCACCGTATGCTTCGTCTTATTCTCAATATCCGTTCCGTTTCCTGAGAAAATACTTCCGGCAAAGTTCAGGATCTCATTTCCCGGCAGGCGGTCGATGCAGACGGCAGTTCCGTTTCCGGTAAACGTATTATTCAGAAAGTCGGGCGAGCTGCCATAGGAAATGCTGGTATTCAATTTCAGAGCCGTCCCGTTGTCTGTAAAAGTGCAGTCCGATGCACTGACCCAGGACCCGTCCTGGGCTATGGCTGCAATATCCCAGCCGCTGAAACTGCATCCGGAAAGCAGTACAAAGCAGTTCGCATTCAATCCGGTTCCGGAGTTCCCCTCAAAACGGATGCCGGACACGATCCCATAATTTCCGTTCTTTCCATTTACATGGACGGTTCCGTTAAAAGTAGTAGCTGCATCTCCATCCATACTTCCGAAAATCTGCCAAACATGGTCACCAAATGTAATCTCTCCATCGTAAGTCACTGCCGGAAGATAGAGATAAACCGGTGTGTCGGAAGACACCTCATTTTCAATGGAAGCCAGCAGGGTATTCAGCTCCTCGGTAGTCTCCATGGGCGTATCTTCCGGACGGTAAGTAACCACCTCCTGCTTTTCGATCGTAAGCCGGGTTTTCAGAGAAATGGTATCGCCGTTTTCCATCGTCAGCTTCCAGAAGATGTCATTGCTTCCGGTATCAGCCATAAAATGAAGATTCGAAACATAGGCTGCATTCGGAAAGTTCTCGTCGTGAGCCGGTTCCATGTATTCGAGTTTCTTTGAGTTTTCCTGTGGCACGGTCTCTACCTCGCAGGATTTCACTTTTTCCGCAAATTCTTCCCAGGCCACTTCCCCTGTTTCTTCATTTAAAACATAGAGCTGACAGGGAAGGGCACTGTCCAGACCATCCGCCAGCAGATCCGTCCGATCTCCCTGGGCCTGACCAGCCATGCCATCTGACTCCGAATAAGTCACCAGAAGCTTGTAGGAATGATCCTTATCCGGATAAACGATCTGGGCATTCGCCTCATAAGCCACCGGTCTGTGATACATAGAAAAAACAGCTCCTGCTCCTGCCAGGATCAGCAGAACTACGGCAGCTACCAAAGCCTTCTTTTTCCACCGTCTCGGTGTCTGGATCTCCTGTTTTTCTGCCTGAACTGCCGTACAGCAGGGGCAAAAAGACGCATCCTCAGGAAGCGGATGTCCACATTTCACACACTTCTTACTCATTTGTTTCCTCCTGTTATAATGCCTCCATCAGATGAAGGATATTTTTGTATCTTTTTTCCGGATTTACCATCGTACAACGCTGCACGATCCTGCCCATTCTGCCGCCGGCGAGCTTTCTGGACGGATGTTCTCCCGTCAGCATAACATTGATCAGGACACCAAGCGCATAAATATCTGCGCGTCCGTCCGACTGGGAGAGGCCGTACTGCTCCGGTGCTGCAAAACCGGTGGTTCCAAGGACCCGGGTGTCCTCCTGAACGGCATTTTTATAGATCCTGGATGCATCAAAGTCGATCAATACCACTTCTTTCCCTCGCAGGATGACATTATCCGGTTTCACATCCCGATGTACGATCCCCATGGAATGAAGGATCCACAATGCGGAACACAGCTGTCTGGCGATCTTTTTCGCCTCTGCAGTACTCAGAAGCCCTCCCTTCAGAACCTCACTGAGCGTATCTCCCTGTATGTATTCCTCCAACAGGACTGTCCTGCCGTTTTTTTCCCCAACTTCCATGATATGCGGCAGATTCCGTGCGGAAATTCCAAGAAGCTTCTTATAGACTTCACTGCTTCCTTCAAAATGTCTGAATATATAACGGGTGCCGTTTTCCTTATGGCGCACAAGCAAAACTTCGCCTCGTGCACTTTTTTTGATCTGTGTCATAATATCAAATTCATTACCGATCGCTGCCAGAAGGCTATCGTAAAGATCCATACTTTTTATCCTCATCACTATGCGGCGTGCATATTGTTTTTCAGAAGCTTTTTTTGTATACTAAAATTTGAGTATACTATTTAGACTATTGTAACTTAACCAACAATTATTGTAAAGGTGCGAATATGGAAAAGAAGAATACAGACAATTTACAGCAGGAATTGATGAATGCACCGGACTTGAACCAGTTTCTTTCACAGAATCAGAAACAGTTTGTAAATCCAAATGTAGCGGAATTGTTAAACCGGCTCTTTGAGCGGAAAAATATTTCAAAGGCTTCTCTTGCAAAACAGGCAGGCATGAGCGAGATCTATCTGCATCAGATCTTCGCCGGCCGGCGGAACCCCTCCAGAAACCGTCTGCTGTGTCTCTGCTTCGGTCTGGATGCCAGTGTCGAAGAAACCCAGGAGCTGCTGAAGCTCTGCGGCATGGCTCAGCTCTATCCGAAGCTGAAGCGGGATGCCATCATTTACTACGGCCTGCTGCACGGACTGCCTCTGTTTGAGATCAATGACAAACTTTTCGATGAAGATGAGGAAATTTTATTCTGAAAACACACTGATTGGTAATGATTCAGAACCAGGCAGATTTTCTGTTGAACGTGTGAAGCATCCTTGCCTGCGTGAACGATGGTGAGAATCCCATCAAAAGGAAGCGAAACAGAATCGAGATGGGATCTGAACCGTTATCTTTATAGCAAAAAACAGAAAGAGAGGTGTTTTTATCGGGGCTTTGCAAAAATGCTTTTGTTTACCGGCAAACATTACTTTATAATGAAAGGGGAACCATATGAAAAAGACATTAAAAATGATCCTGACAACCTGTCTGCTTCTTTTGGCTGTATGCGGAGCATCGTTGTCAGTAAGTGCAAGAACCTATTATTACCAGGGACTGATCTCCATTGATCCGTCATTTCCGGACAGCGTTTTCGATGCAAATGAAGAGATTCAGATCCCTCTGACAGTGAAACGTTTTCTCAGCAATAACACAAAAGATTTCTTATCCCAATACTATTGTGATGTTTATGGACCAAGAGGAACCAGAATATCTCACAATTCCGGATATCTTTCAGACATGACTGCTCCGACCTTAAACTGGACGATTTTCGACAGACATACTCCTCGTGATTTTGGTACCTATACTGTAAAATATTATACCTCCAATAATGAAGGCGGAACCTGTTATTTCCATGTAAATTCGATCTCCGGCACTTTCGGAGCCGGTTTGAAATGGTCTTATGACGGTGCCACGCAGGAACTCAGGATATCCGGTTCCGGCAGCATTCCAACAGATAACCTGCCCTGGAGAGACTATGAAAGCAGCATCAAAAGCATTATCATAGAGGAAGGAATCACATCCATAGATGAATTTGTCTTTAATGACCTTGTAAGTTTAACAAATGTAAGTTTCCCAAGTACACTTACCCGTATTGGAAATTTTGCATTTGATGGATGCCACAGTCTGACAACCGTAAATTTCCCAGTCAATCTTATTCAGCTTGGCGACTGTGCTTTCCGCGACTGTTCTTTCCTGCAGGATGTAAAACTTCCGAACAATCTTCGCATCATGGGCACGAACTGTTTTAAAGGAACAGCCATCAAAACCATTGAAATCCCTTCCAGCATGATCACCATTCCGCAGAGTGCATTTGAAGAATGTTACTATCTGGAAACAATTACCCTCCCAAATACTATAAGAGGAATTGATACCTGTGCATTTGAGAATTGTTCCGGACTGAGATCCGTCATTTACAAGGGAACAACGGCAGAATGGGAAAGGATCAACATCGCTTCCTATGGAAATGATGCCTTAAGATCTGCTGCTATTAAAACATCTTCCTCCCCAGTGTCTCCGGCGACTCCGAACAAAGTCACCCTTGCCAAAACCAAACTGAAAAGTGTATCCAACACCGCCGGTGGGATCAAAGTCACCTGGAACAAGGTAAACCGGGCAGGCGGTTACTACATCTACCGCAAGACCGGCACCAGCAAGACCTGGCAGAAGATCGCTACGATCAAAAAAGGCAGCACCGTTTCCTATGTGGATAAAAAGAGCCTCGTCAACGGAACCCAGTACACCTACATGGTAAAAGCCTATAAAGGAAGCAGCGTAGGAACCGGAACGACTCTGAAGACCATCCGGCTGACTGCTCCTGCCATCACCAGCTGCACCA
Source organism: Blautia sp. OF03-15BH (assembly GCF_003463065.1). Taxonomy (GTDB): domain Bacteria; phylum Bacillota; class Clostridia; order Lachnospirales; family Lachnospiraceae; genus Limivivens. Next base: position 163,951 of record NZ_QSCM01000006.1, on the reverse strand, counting down.
GCCGTTCCAGAGCCATCACTCTGAAATGGAAAAAGAATCCGAAAGTAACCAGCTATGAGATCCGATATACCATCGGCAGTTCTTCCAAAACCATCCGGGTAAAAAACAAAGCTGCTGTCAAATCTGTAATCAAGAACCTGAAAAAAGGAAAGACCTATACGGTTCGTATGCGTGCATATAAAACGGTAAGCAAAAAAACTTACTACTCCACATGGAGCGCAGCGAAGAAAACGGTTATCCGCTGATGCAACGACACCCCGCAGAATTTTGCGGGGTGTTTTTTTGCTTATTATTTGTATTCTTTCATATAATCTCCGTGAGCTTCAATCAGTTCGTCGCACATGGCAATAATGTCACGAATATTAAGCTCTGCGGCAGTGTGGGGATCCAGCATGGCTGCCTGGTAAATCTTTTTGCGGTCTTTGGTAACTGCGGCTTCGATGGTCATAAGCTGAACGCCAACGTTTGAAGCATTCATGGCTGCCAGATGAGCCGGAAGCTTGCCTACCTTTGTGGGATGGACACCGGTTCCATCAATATAGCAGGGAACCTCTACACAGGCATCAGAAGGCAGATTCTCGATATAACCGTCGTTCCGCACATTTCCGCCGATCTTGTATGGCTGATTGGTCACAACAGCTTCCATAATATAGGAAGCGTATTCTTTGCTGCGCTCATGTGTGATCTTGCCGTCTTTGAGAATATCCTCTCTCTCTTTTTCCCAGCCTTCGATCTGTTTGATACAGCGTCTCGGGTACTCATCCAGCGGAATATTGAATTCCTCGATCATCTCCGGATAACGGGATTTGATGAACCAGGGATTGTACTCTGCATTGTGCTCACTGGACTCCGTGCAGTAATAGCCCAGATGGCGAATATACTCATAGCGCACCATGTCATGATGCTTTTCGCCGGAAGTATTCTTCTCCTCCGCCCGTTTTCTGATCTCCGGATAAAGATCCACGCCATTCTTGTCATGAATGTCCAGAAGCCAGGCCATATGGTTGATTCCTGCAATCAGCTCTGTTCTTCCTTCCAGCTTATCTTCCATTCCAAGATCCTTCAGAAGATTCTCCGAACATACTTGAACACTGTGGCAGAGGCCTACGGTCCGGATCTTCGTATACCGCTGCATATAGCCGGTCAGAATTGCCATCGGATTGGAATAATTCAGGAAAAGGGCATTCGGGCAGACTTCTTCCATATCTCTTGCAAATCCTTCCAGTACCGGGATCGTCCGAAGTCCTCTCATGATCCCGCCAATTCCCAGCGTATCTGCGATGGTCTGCTTCAGACCGTATTTCTTCGGAATCTCAAAATCTGTCACGGTACAGGGCTCATAACCACCCACCTGGATCGCATTTACAACAAATGTTGCATCCCGTAAAGCATCTTTTCTGTTTTCCACCCCAAGATAAGTCTTGATGACGGATCTTCCCTCGTTTACGTTCTGATTGATGGCAGAAAGAATGATCCTGGAATCCTCCAGGCGTTTCTCATCAATGTCATACAGTGCGATCTCGCAGTTTTGCAGGGCCGGAGTGCACATACAGTCTCCCAGTACATTTCTTGCAAAAACCGTGCTTCCAGCTCCCATAAAAGTGATTTTCATTGCGGCTCCTCCTTTTTTCTCTGTTATTTCTGATGAATCCATTGTATAATCTTCTTCAGAAAACAACTATCCTGTTTGTGCAGAAAACTTGTTAAAATGTTGTATTCTGACGTTCGTACAAGCCTTCCCTATGTTTCCATTACAAAGCCATTCTGATCGATTGCTTAAGGGATGTGACTATTTTACAATACGAAAAGGAGAAGAATATGAAAGAAAAGCAAACCCGGCACCAGTCCTATCTCAATGTTTATTTCTGTGGCAGTGAAAACTGCTCACCAAGACACGCTTACGGTCCCGCTGTGCGGCCTCACTATCTGCTTCACGTCATTTTAAACGGACGTGGTATTTATCAGTACAAGGGGCAGACCTATTCTCTTTCCGCCGGAGACGCTTTTCTCATTCTACCAGGGGAAGTGACGTATTATCAGGCAGATGAGGCGGAACCCTGGAGCTACGCCTGGGTGGGTTTTGATGGAAAAGCGGTTTCTGAAATCTTAAGCCGGACGGTTTTTTCCGATACCTTCGTCTTCCGGAATGAAGCACCGGAATCTGTCACGCTTCTCACGGACCAGATGAAAAAACTCTGCGAAACGTTTCTGCAGAGCCCTGAAGATCAGCTTTCTGCCGCTGGAAATCTTCTGCCGCTCTTTTCCTTTATGAAAAAAAAGGTTCCTGAGACTTCTCAGGAACCCACCCAGATCTACCTTCAGAAAGCAAAAGAATATCTGGAAAACAACTATGCCTATCCCGTCCGCATCTCCGATGCAGCCCGCTACACCGGCATTGACCGGACCTATCTCTACCGGATCTTTATGGAAAAAGAGAAGCTTTCACCCAAGCAGTACCTTCTGAACCACCGGCTCCGCATGGCCGTGGAAATGCTCTGTACCACCAGCTACTCCATCACAGAGATCGCCCTCTCCTGCGGCTTCCACGATGCCTCTTCTTTTTCCGGCTGTTTTCGCCAGCAGTTTCATATGTCCCCCAGAGATTTCCGGAAGACCGTACATCATGAGCAGAATAAAGACTATACCGGCTGAAAAGCCGCCGATTTTTTCTGCAATCATTCTCAGGACTGCCGGCGATTCGAGAGAATCCCATCATTTTCCCTGCAATATAAAAATCATCATAATCTGCTTTTTATTATTCTATTTGGCCGGGCGCAACGCCTTGGTATTGGAAAAATCAATCTTCTTTACTTCCCCGATCTCTCCGGTAAAAGATGACGGGCAGACCGCATACAGACGATCTTCGCTTCCGATTGTCAGTTTTGCGTAATAGTGCGTATAACTCCATTCGGATGATCCAACCGCATAATCTCCATAACAGTTATGAATCTTATCAAAGCCCCCGATCCTTTCTGCAAACACACAGAGCATGTAGGGAGAAACATAAGAATTCCAACGGTGACTTAAGAAACAAGGGCCATTTGGTATCGATGCCAGCGTCACCGTTTCGCCATTGCTCATCGTGTGATAGCTGAAGCGATCTTCGGATGTAAGATACTCGCAGACCGCATCCATTTTTTCAAAAGATGTCATCGAGGAATTCGTGTTGGCGGCAATGATCTGATCCATCCAGGCATATAAGTCCGTGTTATAGTCCTTCACGGTCCAGTGCAGTGTTTTGGCTGTTACATAGCCCTCCTTATGGATCTCGCGGACTTCCACATCATAATTTCCTGCTTTTTCAAATTCCACTTCTCCTACATAACCGCCCTTTACTTTGTGAAGCGAATGATCATAATCATCCGCATTGAGATACTCGATATCATCGTAATACTGCCCACCGCCCAAGTTGGAAAGATTGATCAACACGGTTTTTCCATTCGAGAGCAGCTGGATGGAATTCGGATCCGGATTATCCGTCTGAATATACACTGCCTTTGACACACCTCCATAAAGCCCGATACCAGCCGTATCCAGGAAATAGAACTTATAAGAATACTTTGCCTTCGCACTGCTTGCCACGCGATAATTTCCCACAGACACCGTTTTAATGCTGCTCCAGGGACCATAGATTTTCGTCGTCCCATTCAGCTTGAAGGAACGAACTTTCAGATAATAGGTGGTTCCGCTCCGGTCATAATTGGAAAAGAAGGACAGTTTTCCATAGCCCTGGCCGTTCCAGTCGCTATCTGTGGAATCATATTCCAGATACCGGTCAAAATTCCGTGTCTCGCTGAGCCAGCCTTCATAGCCGCTATAGGGATCAGAAGCAGAAAAGGTTCCCGGACAATTCACACCTATATAGTACTCACTATAATCAACACTCTGAATTTTCGGTACCGGAAGATTGGCATTGTATTTTGCCGAATCCATTTCGGTTGTTTTCCCATCCTGGTAAGTCTCCTCTGTAACCGTCACAGAAGAAGAAATTTTCTGTCCATAAATATCGGTAAAGGTAATGGACGTTTTTCCAGGATTTATCGCTGTAAAATAGAAGAAATACTTCGACCCTTTATTGACCTGCATCACAACATCTGACTTTGAAAAATTGACGCTCTGAATTTCGTTGGTAACATAAATTTCAAAGGTTTCTCCCGTTTTTTTCCTGAGAGAAGCATAGGTTTCATTCAGAAAACCCAGGGGATCAGCATTTCCATTGTTGTTTGTATTGCCGTTGCTGGTATTGCCATTGCTCGGGAAGCCTGCTTTCTTTGCTGTGGTTTTGGCTGTCAGTCTGGACCAGGCGGAGTAGATGGATTTTGTCTTCGTATACCGGTAAAAGGTCCGGATTTCCAGATAATAGCGTGTTCCCGGTTTGAGGCGCCTTAAGGTCGTGGTCAATTTCGTGGCTCCGCTTAGGGTCTGCACCTTTGCACTCTTAAAATCCTTCCGAGTGGAATAGCGGATCTGGTAACCGGAGATGGCCCTGGAAGGACGCTTCCAGGTCAGCTTCAGTGTGGTTCCGCCGGCCGGGCTTGTCATGGTCGCCAGCCTGGCACCAACAGGATTGATGCGGAAGGTTTTCTTCACCGTTCCGGTATAGCTGCCCGTTCCTTTCACCGTTACCGTATAGAAACCGGGATTTTTCCGGCCTTTGGAATAGGTCAGTGTATAGTCTTTCCTGACTTTCAGCTTTTTTCCCCGATAAGTGACCGTTACCGCCGGTTTCTGTACTTTCCCGTTGTAGGTAAAAACGGTTTTGGAAAGCCGGATCGTCGTGTTCTTTACTGATGTCTTTCCTGCTGCTTTCACATTTCCCGGGCAGATCAGCAGAGCTGCCGAAAGAAACAGAAATAAAAGGCCGGCCAGCACCGGTGTGTGTGTTCTCTTGTTCATCGTTTGTCCTCCTTGATTTCTTTTTCATGAAAACTGCTCCGGAGTTTTTCCGGAGCAGCTTAAAATCGTTATCTTCTGATCTCCAGAAGCTTGTTTTTCAGTTCACCTTCCAGGCGCTGCATCTCTGCCTCGGCAGCCTGGCGTTTTTCGTGACCTTCGGCCTGGATCTTCAGGACTTCATCCAGGGTAGAGATCAGGGATTCATTGGTCTGTTTCAGTGTTTCGATATCCACAATGCCGCGCTCCGACTCTTTGGCTGTTTCAATGGTGGCCATTTTAAGGGTCTGTGCATTTTTCTTCAGGAGCTCATTCGTCATATCCGTGACTTCTCTCTGAGACTCTGCCGCCTGACGGGAATGTTCCACACCAAGAGCCAAAACCATCTGACTTTTCCACAAAGGAATGGTGTTTACCACCGTAGACTGGATCTTTTCCACCATCTGTGTATCATTTCCCTGAACCAGACGGATCTGCGGTGCTGTCTGAAGAGAAATCATACGGGTAAGCTCCAGATCGTGCAGCTTTTTCTCAAAGCGGTTGCAGAAGCTGTCCAGATCCTTTGCCTCCTGCGCATCTTCCGGAAGACCGCTTCGTTCTGCCTTCTCCTGCAGTTCCTTCAAGTCCTTCTCACGAACCTCCTGAAGTTTCTTTTTACCGGCAAGAATGTACATGGAGAGCTCTTTAAAATACGTTTTGTTCAGCTCATACATCTTATCCAGCATCGCAATGTCTTTCATCAGAACAACCTGATGATTCTGGAGCGCTTTCACGATCTTTGTGACATTTTCCTCTGCCTTGTCATATTTGTTCTTCATGGTGTCCAGCTTGTTGGCATTCTTTTTGAAGAAACCGAAGAAGCCCTTCTCCTGCTCTTCCGCCGCATCAAAGCTCTTGAGCTCCGTCACCACACTGGAGAGCATATCGCCTACCTCACCGAGATCCTTTGTCTTGACGTTTTCCAGGGCTGCTTCGGAAAAATCAGCCATTTTTTTCTGGGCCCCGGCTCCGTACTGGAGGATCATATTGTTGTTGGTCAGATCGATCTGTTTCACAAAATTCTCCACCATTTTCCGCTCGTCATCATTTAAGATGCTCTCGTCAAAGGCCGGTTTTACCGCTTCCGGTGCAGGTGCCGCCGGTACTTCCGCCTCTTTTTCCATCTCTCCGAAAGGATCCAGGCTCAAAGTCGGTGTTGCTTCCAAATCTTTTAAATCCATGCTCATCTTTCTTCTCCTTTATCGTTTCACTTTTACTTTGTCAAAATCGCTCTCTGTCAGACCTTCCTGGGCAAACATGTTGTGAAGGACGGAAATATCCGATGAGATATCCCATGCCGCTTCCTCAAAAAAGCTGTCCAGCAGTTTTTCAAAGGCCTGATCGATCGTATCCAGCGTATCCTCGATCTCCTTCTTGGAATTGACGATATTTTCTCCCTGGGAAGGCTGTCCGTCCAGTTCCTCATAAGCCTTTAACAGTTTCACCGTCGTAGGAAGATAATAATCCATAAATCTTCCCAGATCATCCACAAGCTCCGGATGCTGTTCCACGCGATTGAAGATCTTGGAGATCACCAGCTCCAGCCGGGAAATTTTCTCAGAGATTTCCACGCCTGGAATACGGTCATTACAGGTTCTGATCTCTTCCAGGTAGGCTCTTCCGGCAGCGATCGTCTTTTTCGCTTCCTCCGGAAGGTCTTTTCGTCTGCCGAATTTTTCCGCTTCCTCGGCTTTTCGTTTTTCTTCCTTCTGACGCTCTTCCAACTGCTTTTCCGCTGTCTGATATTGTTCATAGGCGGAGTCTGTCACCATAAGACAGGTCTGGGCTTTGTCGAGATGTCCATGAAGGAAAAGCCGTTTCCGGATCATTTTCCCTACATCTTTTTTTACAAAATCCTCGGATTTTCCAAGAGCATCGGCAAGCTCCCGGATCTGACAGAACTCTCTGTCCCGCAATTCTTCCACATATCTTCGGAAACGGCGGCTCTGTCCCAAAAGGGAGCTTCCTTTATAGGCCATAAAGGCACTTCCCGCTACAAAAGGAGCCAGAACGCCGGTTGTGATCATTGCCGCCTGCACATGGTCCGGAAGGAGAAGCGGGATCGTGATCCCAAGTGTGATCACCAGGATTCCCAGGAATGTATAGCCACAGATGCTCAGTGCCACACCGGTTCCCGTCATTCCACCCGGATTTTTAAATCGCTCCCGGAGAAAATTCTTTCTGTTTTTTTCCCGTGCCTGCTCATAGCCGGGCTGAAAACGGGTAGACCGCATGGTGGAGCGGCTGTATTCGTAAGAGGTCTGTCTTCCGGAAGAGCTGCCTTTTCCTTCCACTGTCCCGCTGTAAACCGTATGATCCGTTGACGTCCCCGGCCTGCCGGAATATTTTTCCGCCGCCTCCCGCGTTTTCGCGTCTGCTTTATTTACGGCATTCTGAACACTCTTTCCCACATTTTCCATGGCTTCCCCCACGGTTCTGGAAATATTCTGGCTCAATTGCCCAAAGTCTTTGGTTTCCAGTGCATTCCGCACCATATCCTCGATCTCATCACCGATCTGTGACCAATTTTTATCTGCCATCGCTTAATCTTCCTTTTTCTATTCAAGACGTTCAGAACAAAAACTACGACCACACATTTCCTGCGCTGTCGCTGCTGTCGCATTTTATGGCCTGAACGGTTATGGCTACATTATAACACGGCACTTTTTCTTTGTGGGATTTTTTTATGAAAAGGGGTTGCATTTTCCGGAAGACTGGTATATGATACTCGTATGAGATAACATAGTTTTAATTACTACGTGTAAGATTATCAAAAACTGTGTTTAGGATTTTGGAGAGTTATTGATCCGGAGACGATTTTCAGACAACTCCCGGAGATCGTCCCGCCCCATAAATAGAAAGCGAGGAATCAATTATGGATGCTGTTTATACACACGCAATTGAAACACAAAAACCTTTTCTGAAAGACCCCGGAAGTGCCATCACTCATTTTATCGGCGCTGTCGCCTCGGTTTTCGGAGCTGTTCCTTTGCTGGTCAAAGCACATCGGACAGGAGATCCAGCCTGTATCGTTTCCATGACCGTCTTCATCAGCAGTATGATCCTGCTTTATACAGCCAGTACCGTTTATCATTCTTTTGATATTTCTGTCCGTGTCAACCGGATTTTGCAGAAGCTGGATCACATCATGATTTTTCTTCTTATTGCCGGTTCCTACACACCGCTTTGTATGGTAACGCTCCGTGACGGTGTCGGACCGCTGATGTGTATCATTGTCTGGTCTATCGCTGCCGTAGGCATCCTGATCAAGGCCTGCTGGATCACCTGTCCGAAATGGTTTTCTTCGATCGTCTATATCGGCATGGGCTGGGTCTGCCTCATGGGCTTGCCGGAGATCCTCAGTTCTTTAAGCCCTTCAGCCTTTGGCTGGCTTCTGGCCGGTGGCATCATCTACACCGTGGGCGGCATCATCTACGCCCTGAAGCTTCCGATCTTCAATTCCCGCCACCAGAACTTCGGTTCTCACGAGATCTTCCATCTCTTCGTCATGGCCGGAAGCCTCTGTCATTATATCGTAATGTATTCTTTTGTAGCCGCATAATGAAAAATGAGCCGCAGCATCTGTTTTTGACAAGTGCTGCGGCTCGTTTGCTGTTGTTATCTTACCACCTTACAGGATTTGACCTTTGACCAGGCACCGTAGTATTTGCCTGCGTAGCGAAGGGTGGCAGAGGTCGCTTTTTTACTGATATTTGCAGTTCTACTGTAGTAAAAATTCTTATTTTTAGCGTACTGAAGCTGATAACCGGAGACCTTGCTGTCTTTTTTCCACTTGATGATGATCTTTCTGGTGCGGATGTTTTTCAAAAACGGTCTCAGACAAAATCTGCAATCAGTCTCTTTTTTTCTTCTCTTGTCAGCTGTTTGATCTCCCATTCCCGGCGCATGGCCTCCTGTCTGGTGGGGTAGGTCTCATAGTAGACCAGGGTGACAGGAAGGCGGGAGCGGGTGTATTTGGAACCCTTGCCGCTGTTGTGCGTTCTGACACGTCGCTCAACATCCGTGGTCCATCCGGTGTAGAGTGTACCGTCACTGCAGCGGACGATGTAGGTATAGTTCATTTTGTCCATGGTATCTCCATTCATTCTCCCTGCTCTATGTAAGGATGCCCATATTTTCCCGGGCATCACATCTATCTATGAAGCAGCCGCTCTGTCTGGTATTTTTCCTCGCGGGCCGGATGCCCGGGCACTGCCTGTGATATGCTGCGGCTGCGGATTGTAAGGCAGTTCTTTTTCTGATAACAGTATACGCGGAAAACGCCTCCCGGTGCAAGTCCGTTTCTTCTGTGTCATTCTCCCAGAAACAGAAACGGATCCACCGGTGCGCCGTCTTTCGTCAGTTTGAAGTAGAGATTGCTGCCTTCTTCGCAGTAATATTTCGTAGGTTCGCTCACATAGCCGATGAGACCGCCGTCTTCCACGACATCTCCTTCTTTTACAGAGATCTCTTTCAGCTGGCCATAGGTCAGTTCATAGCCGTTTCCGATGTTCATTGCCACCGTCGTACCGGTCTCTTCATCCACTTTCACGGAATCCACGATGCCCTTTGCAGCTGCTGCCACGGGACTTCCGATATCTGCGCCGATGATCAGCGCCGGATTGTACTTATAGACCTTCAGCGTCGGGAAGAAAACAGAGCCGTCCATGCTGTAATCCAGCAGGACATTTCCTGCCACCGGCCAGTCCAGAGACGAATCCTCTGAAAACTGCACGGATGCCTGAACCGTTCCGATGTTTCCGGCAGCTGCCTCCACACCGGAAGAAGCCACACTGGCCGTTTCACCGGTCTCTTCCTCCTCATCTGTTTCCGCTACCTGCTTTACCAGATCTTCCGGATTCTCCACGACTTCCCCAATGAGATCCGAACCACTCACTCTGGCATCCTGCTCCTCCACAGCTGTTTCTTCCACAGGACGGGCTTTTTTCGCCGCATTGGCATCCTGGATCCTGGCCTCTTTCTCCAGTTCCGTCGTCTGCTCTTCCTGTTCTTTTGTGTTTTCCGCCTGATCCAGGGTGTAAACCGTGGTAAATGCGGCCGCTCCCACCAGACAAAGGCTGAAAACCAGAGCGGGACCGTGTTTCTTCATAAAAAGTCTTGTTCTCATATTCTGCATATTCTTCACCTCATCTTATTCGATCTTGTTCAATGATAGGATTGACCGAATCACAGACAAATATACAGAAAAACTCCGGGTGAAATTTTCCACCCGGAGTCAGACATTTTTACTTTTTATAACCGTTTAGAGCGATTCTTATTTTTCAGGCATAATCACCTTATCCAGGTGCCACAGCTCGTCTACATACTCCTGAATGGTACGGTCAGAAGTAAATTTACCGCTGCATGCCATATTCAGCATAGCCATCCGTGCCCAGCCTTTCTCGTCACGGTATGCTTTTTCTACTTCACACTGGGCTGCTGCATAAGATTTGAAATCAGCCAGAATAAAGTAAGTATCTGCTCTGTCGCTGCTCTTGGTATTCAGAAGAGAGTTGTACAGATCACGGAATCTCTCGGTGTCATCCGGTGCATACTCACCATTGATCAGCTGCATCAGGACACGACGGATATCCTGGTCGTTATTGAAGTAATCCATCGGATTGTAGCCGCCATGGTTCTCATAGTCGATGACCTGCTGTGCAGTCAGGCCAAAGATAAAGGCGTTTTCTTTTCCGACTTCCTGAACGATCTCCACGTTTGCACCGTCCATGGTTCCCAGAGTCGGTGCTCCGTTCAGCATGAATTTCATATTTCCGGTACCGGATGCCTCTTTACTTGCCGTAGAGATCTGCTCGGATACATCAGCTGCTGCAAAGATCAGCTCTGCGTTGGATACACGGTAATCCTCGATGAAGACTACTTTCAGTTTTCCGTTGATGGATGCATCATTGTTGATCACATCCGCTACGGAGTTGATCAGCTTGATGGTCAGCTTTGCACGACGATAACCGGCAGCTGCCTTTGCACCGAAAATGAAGGTTCTCGGATAGAAGTCCATCTCCGGATGATCCTTGATCTGATTGTAAAGGTACATCACATGAAGGATGTTCATCAGCTGACGTTTGTACTCATGGAGACGTTTTACCTGTACATCAAAAATGGATCTCGGATCTACTTCGATGCCATTGTGCTCTCTGATATATTTTGCCAGACGAACCTTATTCTGATACTTGATGTTCATAAATTCCTGCTGTGCCTTGGGATCGTCCACATAAACAGCCATTTTGTGGATCTCCGGAAGGTTGGTGATCCAGCCGTCACCGATATGAGCAGTTACCCATCTTGCCAGCAGCGGGTTTCCGTGAAGCAGGAATCTTCTCTGTGTGATACCGTTGGTCTTGCTGTTGAATTTCTCCGGCATCATCTCATAGAAGTCTCTCAGCTCCTGTTTTTTCAGGATTTCCGTATGCAGCGCAGCAACACCGTTTACGGAATAGCCTGCAGCGATCGCCAGATGAGCCATTTTTACCTGTCCGTCATAGATGATCGCCATCTTGCGGATCTTCTCCTGGTTGCCCGGATATTTTGCTTTGATCTCTTCCACAAAGCGGCGGTTGATCTCCTCGATGATCTGATAGATACGCGGAAGCAGGCGGCTGAACAGCTCGATCGGCCATTTCTCCAGTGCCTCTGCCATGATCGTATGGTTGGTGTAAGCACAGGTCTTTGTGGTTACTTCCCATGCCTCGTCCCAGCCAAGACCTTCCTCATCCATGAGGACACGCATAAGCTCTGCAACCGCTACGGTCGGATGGGTATCGTTCAGCTGGAAGGTTGCCTTCTCATAGAACTTACGGATATCGCTGTGGTTCTTTTTATACTTTGCAACAGCTTCCTGTACACTTGCGGAAATGAAGAAATACTGCTGTTTCAGACGAAGCTCTTTACCTGCGTAATGCTCATCTGCCGGATAGAGGACCTCAACGATGTTCTTTGCCAGGTTTTCCTGCTCAACGGCATTCATGTAATCACCCTTGTTGAAGGAATCCAGCTGGAAATCCACGATGGGCTCCGCATCCCATACGCGAAGCGTATTAACCACGCCGTTGTTGTAGCCAACGATGGGGATATCAAAGGGAACGGCACGAACGGACTGATAGTTCTCCTGGATGAAGTTGTTGCGATGATTTTTCTCATCGTATTCCACACGCACATAACCGCCGAATTTTACCTCTTTGGCATACTCCGGACGGCGAAGCTCGAAGGGGTTGCCGTTTTTCAGCCAGTTATCCGGTACCTCTACCTGATAACCGTCCTCGATCTTCTGTTTGAACATTCCGTAACGATAACGGATACCACAGCCGTAAGCCGCATAATTCAGGGTTGCCAGAGAATCCAGGAAGCAGGCTGCCAGACGGCCCAGTCCACCGTTTCCAAGAGCAGCATCCGGCTCCTGATCCTCGATGACGTTCAGGTCAAAACCAAGCTCATCCAGAGCTTCTTTTACCTCATCATACTCGGTCAGGTTGATCAGGTTGTTTCCCATGGCACGACCCATCAGGAACTCCATGGACATGTAATAAACGTATTTCGGATCCTGTTTCTCATATTCTTTCTGGGTCATCATCCAGTTATCGATGATGCTGTCTTTCACCGCATAAGACACGGCCTGGAAGATCTGCTGTTTGTCAGCTTCCTCGATATTTTTGCGGTAAAGCTTCTTTACATTATCTTTTACTTCTGCAATAAAAGCTTTTTTGTCGAATTTTTGCATGACTGCCTCCTTTTTTATCTCTTGTAGTGCGGTAACACCCCGGCGGCTGCCGGGGTATTATCACACGAATTTCTCTATTTTACTGCTTTTTTACACCAAGCGTTACATTCTCGCCGTTGATGTTCCACTCTTTGGTATAACCGTCAACGGAACCAAGAATGATATCATCTGCCAGTACCTCTTTTTTCAGTTCCTCGGCATGCTCTTTTAAGAGACCTGCGATCTTCTCATTATCCGCAGCATATACAAGGATGCGGTCCATAACCTCAAATCCTGCCTCTTTACGCATGGTCTGTACTTTACTGATGATCTCACGCACAAAACCTTCCTCGATCAGCTCCGGTGTCAGCTTGGTATCCAGTGCAACGGTTACCTCACCTTCCTGAGCGGATACATAGCCTTCTGTCTGAGCGGTCTCGATCAGCAGATCACTTTCCAATAATACGACCTTTTCTCCATTGATGTCAAGGGTCAGCTGACCGTCTGCCTTGAGCTCATCCATAGCTGCGTTTCCGTCCAGCTCGGCAAGTGTTTTCTTGATGCCTCCAAGCAGTTTGCCGTATTTGGGACCTACGGTCTTCAGCTGCGGCTTGAAGCTGTAGGAAGTGAATGCACGTACATCCTCGGTAAAGGTAACTTTCTTGGAGTTCAGCTCATCCCGGATGATATCCTGGAAGTAAGCCGGCAGTGCTACCGGAGCTTTCACAAACATGTTTGCGATCGGCTGACGGTTTTTGATATTGGCGGTATTTCTGCAGGCACGTCCCATAACGACGATCTCCAGAACCTCATCCATGTCTTTTTCCAGTTCTTTATCGATCTGCTTCTCATCCACAGTCGGGAAATCGCAGAGATGGATGCTCTCCGGAGCGGAAGCGTCAACCTTGCGTACCAGATTCTGGTAAATATCCTCGGTCATGAAGGGGATCATGGGAGCGGCTGCCTTGGAAACCGTCACCAGAGCGGTATAGAGAGTCAGATAAGCATTGATCTTATCCTGCTCCATTCCTTTTGCCCAGAAACGCTCACGGCTGCGGCGTACATACCAGTTACTCATGTCATCTACGAAATCCTGGAGAACATTGGCTGCCTCGGGGATCTTGTAAGCTCCCAGATTCTTATCCACATCGTTTACCATGCTGTTCATCTTGGAGAGGAGCCATTTATCCATAACAGACAGTTTCTCATAATCCAGTGTATACTTGGTCGGATCAAAGCTGTCGATGTTTGCATACAGTACATAGAAAGCATAGGTGTTCCACAGAGTTCCCAGGAACTTTCTCTGTCCTTCCATTACGGCCTTTCCATGGAAACGCTTCGGGATCCAGGGAGCACCGGCGGTATAGAAGTACCAGCGGATGCTGTCGGCACCGTAGGTGTTCAGCGCATCAAACGGATCTACGGCATTTCCTTTGGATTTACTCATCTTCTGACCGTTCTCATCCTGTACATGACCCATAACGATAACGTTCTCGAACGGAGCTTTGTTGAAGAGCAGCGTGGAGATCGCCATCAGGGAATAGAACCATCCTCGGGTCTGGTCTACTGCCTCAGAGATGAATTTTGCCGGGAACTGCTGTTTGAAGAGGTCCTGATTTTCAAAGGGATAATGATGCTGTGCGAACGGCATGGAACCGGAATCGAACCAGCAGTCGATTACCTCCGGAACACGGTGCATCTGTTTGCCGCACTTCGGACACTTGATGGTAACGGCATCAATGTACGGACGGTGAAGCTCAATATCCTCCGGACAGTTATCGGACATGGACTTCAGCTCTTCAATGCTTCCGATGGAATGCTGATGACCACACTCACACTGCCAGATGTTCAGCGGAGTTCCCCAGTAACGGTTACGGCTGATGCCCCAGTCCTGTACATTTTCCAGCCAGTCACCGAAACGGCCTTTTCCGATGCTCTCGGGGATCCAGTTTACGGTGTTGTTGTTGCGGATGAGGTCGTCTTTCACAGCCGTCATTTTGATGAACCAGGACTCACGCGCATAGTAAATCAGCGGAGTATCGCATCTCCAGCAATGCGGGTAGCTGTGTTCAAACTTCGGAGCGGCAAAGAGAAGGCCTCTCTTGTCCAGGTCTTCCAGGACCATGGGATCTGCTTTCTTACAGAAAACGCCTGCCCAGGGAGTTTCCGGAGTCATCTCACCCTTGGCGTCTACCAGCTGCAGGAGCGGAAGGTCATATCTTCTGCCGACTTTGGAGTCATCCTCACCGAAGGCCGGAGCGATATGAACAACACCGGTACCATCACTCATGGTTACATAGGTATCGCAGACAACGTAATATGCTTTTTTCTTCAGTTCCTTGAAGTTGTAGAGCGGCTCATACTCTTTGTACTCCAGGTCTTTTCCTTTATAGGTCTCCAGAACCTCATAGGAGCACTCGCCCAGAACCTTGTCAGCCAGAGCCTGTGCCAGATAATAAATGGTTCCGTCTTCTACTTTTACCTTTACATAGGTCTCTTCTGGGTTTACGCAGAGAGCCACGTTGGAGGGAAGCGTCCAGGGAGTCGTGGTCCATGCCAGGATGTAGGCATCCTCACCTACGACTTTGAATTTTGCGATAGCGGAACGTTCTTTGACATCTTTATAGCCCTGAGCCACCTCATGGCTGGAAAGCGGGGTACCGCAGCGCGGACAGTAGGGAACGATCTTGTAGCCCTCATAGAGAAGACCTTTCTCCCAGATCTGTTTCAGAGCCCACCACTCGGACTCGATGAAGTTATTCTCGTAAGTAACGTACGGATGCTCCATGTCGGCCCAGAAACCAACGGTGTTGGAGAAATCCTCCCACATGCCTTTGTACTTCCATACGCTCTCTTTACAGTGTTTGATAAAGGGCTCCACTCCGTACTGCTCGATCTGCTCTTTTCCGTCCAGACCCAGCATTTTCTCTACTTCCAGCTCTACCGGAAGTCCGTGGGTATCCCAGCCTGCTTTACGGGGAACCATTTTTCCCTTCATCGCCTGGTAGCGCGGGATCATGTCTTTGATGACACGGGTCTCTACGTGGCCGATGTGCGGTTTTCCGTTAGCGGTAGGCGGTCCGTCGTAGAAGGTGTAGGTCTCACCTTTTTTACGGTTATCGATACTCTTCTCAAAGATGTGGTTTTCTTCCCAGAATTTTTCCACTTTTTTCTCGCGTTCCACAAAATTCATACTTGTGGGGACTTTGTCATACATGTGTGAAATCTCCTTTCTCTTGAGGACGTTCAGAGTATTCCATCAGGCCACAGGTCTACGCGCTGCTTCGGTCGGTGCTAAACGAGTCCCACTGGGACTCAGCACCCCGCGCTTCGCGCTATCGCTGCTACTCTGAACTGTTGGTGAAAATTAAAAAGCTCCCATCCGTAAAAGGATGAGAGCATAATTGCAATCATAAAACCACCTGTTACACATTTTCACATACCAGCATATGTGTTCCCTGTAACGGGGGAATCCCGTCAGGATCTACTGTTCTTCAACCCTGAAACTCCGAAGTGATCTTCTGTCTTCCCTACTGGTACCGGGCTTACACCCTCCCCGGCTCGCTGAAACGTTTGACAGTCTTTTATGGCTGCGCCGGTCTCCCGGCAGAAAACATACTCTCTTCATCCACGTTTTTCCTCATGTCGTTTTATTATAGAACAGAGCTTCGCAAAAAGTCAAGCCTTATCCGGAAAACATCTCTCTTTTTGCGCGAAAAACGGCCGTGCAGTCTGCACAGCCGTCTTATTTTCTATCTATTATTTGGTCCAGATGGAACCGTAGAAGGCTTTCGCCTGGGCGACCTGGTTATCCGTGATCTTATCCAGCGCATTGGTGATGGCTTCAAAGGTCTGCGGGCAGGTGCTCTTCAGCGTAGCCGGATTCAACGTATACTCTCTGAAGCATTCTGCGAAATACTCGGATGCGTTCTGGATCGCATAGATGCGTCTGCTTCCGGTGAAGGAATTTTTCTCCTGCTGATAGATTGCCTGGAAGTTTGCTTTGGTATCAACGTTTCCAGCAATAAATGCTACAAAATGACCGAGCTCATGATAAACCGTATCGCTTTCTTCTCGCAGAGTGATACTCTGTTTTCTCGCATCAAAGTAACCGGCATAGGAAACAGAACCGTCGATGGTGATATCAAAGTGGAGCTCCTGGTAAGCTTTCAGAACTCTGGAATCAAGAAGCGGTGCCAGCGTGGCGGCGGAAACCGTGTACGGAGCCGTATTTTTGCCTGAAGAGGTAGTTTTATTTGATGTCAATGCGGTAGCTGCTGCAGTCTGCGTTGCGGTCGTTGCTGCGGTGCCGGAAGACTTTTTGGCTACGGTTGTGACCGTAGTCTTGATCTTTTTCGTGGTGATCATGGTCATTTTTTTGGAGTTCTTTTTATATTTTTTCGTAACGTAAGTAGTCGTTACTTTCTTTGTCGTAGTCGTTGCTGCTGCGGAAGTCCTTGTGATCGTCGGACTTTTTACCGACTTGGGAGCACTCTTCTTCGTATAGGTCTTCTTCGCTTTCTTTTTCAGATTTACGATCTTCTTTGTGGTAGACGTCTTGGTCTTAACGGATGTTTTCGGTGCGGAAGCAAGCGGCACCTCATCCTCATTGATAGAGATCTGATCGTCCAGATCCACAAAGCTTGTCAGTTCCGGAACATCAGATCCCTGTCCCTTGTCAACTGCCCATGCACCGGTACCAAGCACAGCTGCTACCAGAAGGATACATCCGGCTCTTTTCACTTTCTGATTATTGAATAACTGTTTTAAATTCTTTCCTTTCATTGTCTGCGCCCTCCTTTTGATCGGAACGGGACGAATTTTGAATTGCAATAAAAATACCGCTTCTCCAACTATAAAAGAACAGAGAGCGGCTGCCTGAATGAATACGCATTCTGCAAATCTAGCTTCGCCTTTCCTAACTTTGCATTAAATGTGGCAACCGGCTGTCATAGTCTTCAAACCTTAGACCCTTGGCTTTGCGTCCCTGCTTTTCAACAGGTTTGCCCTTGTTTCTTCTTATCCGATACAAGTATATACACTTTTTCGGTCTTTTGTCAATCCCGTTTCGACATTATTTTTACTTTTCTTTTTATCAGAATCTGCTATACTGAAGTTGTTTGGAGCCCTTTACGCCTGCTTTTTTAAATACAGGCTGCGGCTCTCTGAAAGGAGTTTCTGTATGGACCACCGATCTTTTTTTCGTTCTCTGGCTCCTCTCCTTTTTCTTATGATCGTTTTGATTTTTTCCGGCTGTTCCAGAAAAGACAGCAGCGAAGCCTCGTCCACATTTACGCCGGGAAGCGCTCATGTGCTGGTTCCAGAAGCCGACGGCAGCAAGACCATCGGCGGCGATCCCCTGCTTCTGGATCTTTCCCATACAGATCAGGGATATTTCATCGGAACCATGTCGGAGGACGGGGGGAAGATCAATCTTCAGCTCATCGGACCGGACAGCGTGACTTACAAGTATTTCATAGAAGAAGCCGGCTGTCCCACCGTTTTCCCTTTCACCGCCGGAAGCGGAAGCTATACCGTTATGGCATTCCAGAATATTTCCGGAGACCAGTATGCGTCGCTTTTCAGTCAGGTGATCGATGTGGAACTGGAAAATGATTTTCTTCCTTTTCTCTATCCCAATCAGTATGTGGATTTTACTGCGGACAGCCAGGCGGTCGCTCTGGCAGCCCGTCTGACAGACGGTCTTACTTCCGATGTGGACGCTCTCACAGCCATTTATGAGTATGTCACAGCCAACATCACCTATGACAACGAAAAGGCTGCCACCGTATCCGGAAACTATCTGCCGGATGTTGATGAGACGCTTTCCACCGGAAAAGGGATCTGCTTTGACTATGCTTCCCTGACTGCTGCCATGCTGCGCTCGGTCGGGATTCCGGCCAAGCTGGCTATCGGCTACACGGCCTCGGTCCGCCATGCCTGGATCGATGTCTATATCCAGTCTGTCGGCTGGGTGGAACGGGCTGTAGAATTCAATGGAGACGAATGGAAACTGATGGATCCCACTTTTGCTGCAGCCGAAACAGATCAGGATCTTCAGGAATATATTGGAGACGGAGACAACTACATCACGGAATATGTACGATAGGTATTTAAATATGAAAGAAAAAAATATGACCAATCAGGAGCTGATCTATCTCTGCCGTCAGCTCTCCATGCTTTTGAAGGCAGGAATCTCACTTCTGGAGGGAATTTCCATCCTGAAGGAGGATGCAGATACCAAAGACGGAAAAAAGATCCTCTCCGTCATTTATGATGAACTGCTGGAAAGCGGAGACATCCAGTCTGCGCTGGAAAAAGCAGCGGTTTTTCCCCCGTATTTCATCCATATGGTAAAAATGGGGGATCTTTCCGGAAATCTGGACGATACCTTTGCTTCCCTTGCCGTTCATTATGAACGGGAGGAAAATCTGAGCGGCAGTATCCGGGATGCCCTGACTTATCCTCTGATCATGCTTGGCATGCTTTCCGCCGTACTCCTTGTACTGATTGTAAAGGTCATGCCGGTCTTTGATCAGGTCTTCCGGGAACTCGGTATGGAAATGGGCGGCGCAGCCACGGCTGTTCTCCGGCTTGGAAACGGCCTGCGCCGGTACGCCTTTCTCTTCCTGCTTCTCTTTTTTCTGCTGGCTCTTGGGCTTCTTTATCTGACCCGGACCACCAGCGGAAGAATCCGGCTTCGTACTCTCGCCCGAAAACTTCCCTTTTCCAGAGGACTGATGTACGATACCTCCTGCGCCCGCTTTGCTTCCGGCATGTCTGTGGCACTGAAAAGCGGCCTGGATACGGAGGAAAGCTTTGATCTGGTAACACGGCTGGTAGACGATCCCGCTTTTTGTAAAAAAATCACTTCTGCCCGGGAAGCCATTCAGAAGGGAGAGGATTTTTCCTATGCCCTGAACCAGGCAGGTATCTTTTCCGGCATGGATGCCCGGATGGTAGCCGTCGGTTTCCGGAGCGGAGAAGCGGATACCGCTCTTTCGGATATCGCGGAACGGCTGCAGGCCAAGACCGATGAAAAGCTTCAAAACCTGGCTGGGCTTCTGGAACCCTCGCTGGTCGCTCTCCTTTCCATTCTGGTAGGGCTGATCCTGCTTTCCGTAATGCTTCCGTTGGTAAACGTTATGTCAGCGATCGGATAACAAAGACTACATCGAAAAGGAGCGTTTTATGAACCGGTTTCAGAAAAAAAATACATTCTCGCCCGGCCGTCTTATCCTGCTGGTCTCTATTATGCTCTTTCTGCTGATCTTTCTTCTTTTTTACAGAGGTGTAAGTTCCATTTCCCGGACAGCTTCGGATCAGCAGACAGAAAATCTTCGACTAGCGATTCAGCGAAGCGTCGTTCACTGTTACGCCGTAGAAGGAGCCTATCCGGAAAGTCTGGATTATCTGAAGGAGCATTACGGGATCACCTACGACCCGGACAAATATCTTGTAAGCTATGAGATCATCGGCTCCAACCTGATGCCTGATGTAAAGGTTTATGTCCGCAAAAGCTGAACATGTAAGAAAGGAGGCTCGCCATGAACCGGAATCCTGCCAGAAAGCACTCCACAGACATCCTTTTTGTCCTTGTGCTGTTCCTGGTATTTACTTCTTCCGCCCTGGCTGTCATTCTGCTCGGAGCCAGAGTCTATCAGAGTACCTCTTCCCGTATGGAAAGCAATTATAACGTCCGGACAGCCCTCGCCTATGTATCGGAAAAGATCCGGCAGAATGATGAAAGCGGCGCTGTCTCGCTCTGTGAACTGGATGGGATCCCTGCCCTCACACTTTCTCAGAGAATGGAGGATACCTCCTATATCACCTATCTTTATTTTCAGGACGGAGCCTTAAAAGAGCTTCTCACAGAGGCTTCCAGAGAGGTTTCCGCAGAGCAGGGAACCGCCATCATCTCTTTAAAAAGCTTTTCGGTCAGGGAAACGGATGACGGCTTTTATTCCATTCAGGCGGAGAACGATCAGGGAGAAACCCTTTCCCTTTTGATCCATCCAAGAAGTGACAGGACGGAGGAATAAACGATGAAACGCAAAAAACAGGCTGGCTCCAGCCTTTTTCTCATGGAACTGATCCTTGTATTATTTTTCTTTCTCCTAACTTCGGCTGTCTGTATCCGGGTCTTTGCCAAAGCCTATTCCATCAGCCGTTCTTCCCTGGAACTCAGCCACGCACAAAGTCTGTGTGCCAGTGCCGCCGAAGTCTTTTCCGGCACAGACGGAAGCCCGGAGGCCTTTCTTGAGAAGTTTCCGGACGGAAGGATCGCCGGACAGGGCTTTCAACGTTTCTTTGACAAAGATTTTTTAAGCTGCGAGGAAGCAGAAGCTGTCTATACACTGATCGTGGAACAACAGGAAAAGACAAATGATACACGCAGTGCTGTCATCCGTTTTTTCCGGGAAACGGAAATTTATTCTCTGACAGTCCGCCATCACATCCCGCAGACGTTCCGAAAGGAGGCTGGCTCATGAAAAAAAAGACTTCCCGCCCGCTTCTGACAACCGGAACGTCCACCCTGCTTCTGATTTTTGTTTCCCTTTGTCTTCTCACCTTTGCAGTCCTCTCTTTTCTCAGTGCCCGTGCAGACCAAAATCTCAGCCGAAAAACGGCAGAACGGACCAGTGCCTATTATGAAGCCTGTAATCAGGCAGAAGACCGGCTTGGAGAAACCGATCGGATGCTGGAAAAACTCTGGCAGGAAACTGCCAACGAAAAAGCCTATTTTCAGGCAGTCCGGGAAACATTTGAAGATATGGATTTTGATGAAGAAAGCCGTATGCTTTCCTTTTCCGTACCGCTTACAGATACCCAGGTACTGACCGTCACACTGAAGCTTCGGACGCCCGAATCCGGCAGTACCTTTTACACCATTAGCGGCTGGAAGACCGTAAATACCGCCGAGTGGACGGCAGACACCAGGCAGAATGTCTATGTACAGACAGAAAGCGCAGACGCTGAGGGAGAGTAACTTCTCTTTCAGAAACGCAGAAAGGAATGGAACCTATCTATGAATGAAACGACCATAAACGCCGCAGCCATCCTTCAGGATGCCACGGAAGCCGGGGCTTCTGATATTTTTATCGTTGCCGGCCTTCCTCTTTCCTACCGGGTCAACGGTGTACTTTTTCATAAGGGAGAGCGACTGATGCCCGACAGCACGGAGGCTTTTATCCGTCAGATCTATGAACTCACGCACACGCATCCCATTGATGATTTTCTGAAAAACGGCGATGACGATTTTTCCTTTGCGATCCCCGGTCTTTCCCGTTTCCGGGTAAGCACCTACAAGCAGCGTGGCTCTCTGGCCGCCGTCATCCGTGTCATCACCTTTGAACTGCCCAATCCGGCAGAGCTTGGCATTCCCGGTGCGGTCATGGGGCTTTCGGAATACACCAAGGGCATGGTTCTCGTCACCGGACCTGCCGGAAGCGGAAAATCCACCACTCTGGCCTGCCTGGTAGACCGGATCAATTCCACCAAGCAGGATCATATCATTACCCTGGAGGATCCCCTGGAATATCTGCACCGCCATAAAGAGAGCATTGTAAGCCAGCGCGAGATCTCCACCGACACAGAAAACTATCTGGTGGCACTCCGGGCGGCGCTCCGCCAGAGTCCGGATGTGATCCTCCTCGGCGAAATGCGTGATTTTGAGACCATCCAGACCGCCATGACGGCTGCCGAGACCGGCCATCTGGTGCTGTCAAGCCTCCACACCATCGGTGCTGCCAACACCATCAGCCGTATCATTGATGTTTTTAATGCCTCCCAGCAGCGCCAGATCGCTGTCCAGCTTTCCATGGTATTAAAAGCCGTTGTATCCCAACAGCTGGTTCCGGCCAAGAACGGCACTCTGGTCCCAGCTTTTGAGATCATGGTCATGACACCGGCCATCAGCAATATGATCCGTGACAACAAAGTCCATCAGATCGACGGCATCATCTATACTTCTGCCAAAGAGGACATGATTTCCATGGACAACAGTCTCCTGGAGCTTTACCGGAAAGGCATCATCACGCAGGAGACCGTGCTTCAGTACTGCACCAATCCGGAAATGATAAGGAAAAAACTGTGATCTAATGCTTTAGCGGTCCCATTTGTCACAGAGCGAATTGATCTGGCTGGTAAATTTGGCCAGATCTTTATTTGCTCCTCCTTCGTTATGACGGATGACCGTCAGCAGACGCTGCCCCGCTGCCAGAAGACGGGCAAAGGGTGTATTGGCCCGCAGTCCCTGTATGGTATTCAGAGCCTGCGTCTCCGGCTTCCGGATCCGAACCGGAACGCCTTCTCTTTCCCAGCAGCCCTTTTTCAGATCAAAGACAGCTCCACTGTAAGGAGCTTTTGCATCCAGACCAAAGGTTTTATGGATCAGTTCTGCAAAACCATCAATGATGGCATCGTCTCCGTGGACTACAAATACTTTTTCCGGCTTCTTTTCAAAAGCCCCCAGCCATTCCAGCAGGCCCTCCCGGTCTGCATGGCCGCTGATGCCGTTCAGTTTACAGATCTCTGCCCGCACTTCGATCTCTTCACCAAAGAGTTTTACTTTATCTGCCCCTTCAATGATCGCTCTTCCCAGTGTTCCGACTGCCTGATATCCGACAAAAAGGACGGTGCTTTCCGGTCTCCAGAGGTTATGCTTCAGATGATGCTTGATCCGTCCGGCCTCACACATACCACTGGCAGAAAGGATCACCTTCGGATCCGGGTTGAAGTTGATGTTCTTGGAATCCTCACTGGTAACTGAAGTCCGGAGTCCTGCAAAACCGATCGGGTTGATCCCTTTTTTCACCAGTTCCATGGCCTCTTCGTCGAAATCATCCCACATATGTTTCTGGAAGATCGTTGTTGCCTCCAGTGCCAGCGGACTGTCTACAAAGACCTGAAATCCGTCATGATTTTTCACCAGATGTTCTTCCTTGATCTTACGGATAAAATACAGCATTTCCTGCGTTCTGCCCACTGCAAAGGACGGGATCACCAGATTGCCTCCCCGGTCAAAGGTCCGCTGCATGATCGCCGCCAGCTCCTTCACATAATCCGGCTTCGGACCATGGCTCCGGTCACCATATGTGGATTCCATCACCACATAATCCGCCTCTTTCAGATATTCCGGATCACGAAGCAGCGGCTGATGTTTGTTTCCGATATCGCCGGAAAATACGATCTTTTTCTCTGTTCCCTCTTCTGTCACCCAGACTTCAATGGTGGAAGATCCGAGGAGATGCCCTGCATCCAGAAAACGGATCTTCACATTTTCGTTTACATGATACTCTTTCTCATAAGGCAGGCCTACCAGGCACTGGATCGCTCCTTCTGCATCGTTCATATCATACAGCGGAAGAACCTCTGCTTTTCCGGCTCTTCGACCCTTTCTGTTTCTCCACTCCGCCTCAAACATCTGAATATGCGCACTGTCACGCAACATGATCTGCGCCAGATCTCTGGTCGCTTCTGTGGCAAAGATCTGTCCACGGAATCCTCTCTGATATAAAAGCGGCAGATTGCCGGAATGGTCTATGTGTGCATGCGTCAAAAGTACCGCCTCGATCTCACTGGCTGCCACCGGAATTTCCTGATTTTCAAATTCATTCGGCCCCTGCTCCATACCGCAGTCGATCAAAAGCTTATGATCTCCCACTTCCAGATAAAAACAACTGCCTGTCACTTCATGCGTTGCTCCCAAAAAAGTAAGTCTCATACTCTGTACCTCCCATTCTGTCTGATCTGAATCCTTTTTACTTTTATTATACCTGTTTTTTCTGATTTTTGTTCAATAAATTCTGATTTTTTCAATAAAAAAAGGAGAGTGGTGCAGGCTCATCCTTCCGATCAGCAGCATCACTCTCTCTGTTATTCTTTTTTATATCTCTGATCTGTTTTTCAGAAAACCGGAGAAGCATACACCTGCTTCCGGACCGGTCAGGAAGGGAAGCCGCCGTGGTCCCTCCTTCAGGATCTGTTTCAGGACTTTTTCGTTTCCTTCGAGTTCTCCTGGCAGAATATAAAACTGGTCAAATGTTTTGTTTCTGCTTCCGAGAAATTCCAGAAACTCTTCCGAGGCCTTTCCGTCACATCCGCTTTCATTCATGGAAATGACCCGGATGTCTGAAAGATACGGCTTCAGTTCCTCTTTCAACTCTTTCTCTTTTGTACGAAGATCCGCATTTCCCAGCAGCAATGTTCCAAGCACATAGCTGCCGTCATATTTTCCGTTATGTCCTTTGCACAGAATAAAATCATTGTACAGACAGCATCTCATTCCGCAGGCATGATCCTCCTGCTTCACACAGGCCAGACAGGGCAGTTCTGCTTCTGCAGGTTTTGCCGCCATCAGGCAGTCCTTTCCTTTCTTTGCGCTTTCCGAAGGTCCATGATACACTACCAGATTTCCTCTGGAACCATGATCTAGGCATTTCACCCAGACATTCCAGTCTTTTTCCTGAAACACAACTGTTTCTCCGGCATTCAATATCTGTACCTTTCCTGCTCTGGAAAGTTCCGGGAGTTTCGCCGCCGCATCTCCATAAGGAATAAAAACCTGCTCTACCTGGTTGCTCTTCAGAAGGTTCCCGGCCCTCTTCAGATCTTCCGGATGCAGATTTTCAAGAAGCAGTATGGAAACCTCTGCTCCTTCCAATCGGAAAAGATCTCCTGCATAAGCCTCTTCCTTAAATGCTTTTCCGTCAGAGCATAAACTGCAAAGACAGAATCCCTCTTTTTCTCCACTGGTGCTTACGGTGTGCACGACTCCCCTTGCCGTGTTCTGAAATAAATGACGAAAATATAATGCCTTCATACTTTTTCTCTTCCCTTTTTTTGCAACGCCTCCCAGAAAATGGAAGGCGTTTTTCCCTTGATCCTTGTTTTCTGGTTACTGATATCTGTTCTTTTTTCTCTTTCCACCACAAAAGGTAATGTAAAATTTCATGCGGTTATTTTTTTCAGTTGTGGAGGATAAATCCTAATTAATATAAATACCACTGGTGCATGTTGACACAGATTCTATAGTACTACCTTTTTTAGCATAATGATAGCCTCTTACTCGATAATAATATCCTTTTGCAACAGCGTAATTTAATCCAGTATATGCATAATCACTATTGCGAGTTGTATATTCATGAGTTTGTACAGTTGTCCACCCCCCATTTGATAACTTTTCTAAATACAGTTTTACATATACAGTATCACTTATCCTATAGCAATAGGTTCCACCTGATACATAAACAAGGCCACTCCCTTTTTTTACTATATTAGACTCACCATTGGATAGGTATGTTCCATAAGGAGTCACATTTCCCCATGTAACTAAGGAACGACTGTCCTTCGCTTCTTCTTCACTCGTTAGTAATGAACCATCAATAACTTCTCCATCTAAAGGTCCACCTGCTTTAGAAATCATTCCTAAACAAAACACTAAACACAGCATTGTAAAAAAGCAAAAACTATTTTTTAATTTTTTCCTCACAAATCCTCCTTTATCATTGAAATCTTACATTACATCTATCATAAACGTATTACATCTTACTTTGTGACGTTTATTCATTAAAATAAAATTTTATTTCTTTAATTATTTTTTTAAATTCATTTTCCGGAACTTCTCCCCATATTAAATAGCAAGCTTCTTCATAATTAAAAATTGCTGAAAAACTCCCTTTTCTTGACCCATTTAAAGCATATATATTTACTTCTACTTCTTGGGGAAATATCAACATTTCATCAATTATTTTTCCATCAAATTTTTGATTCCGACTTGCTTCATCATTTTGTTTATACATATTAATTGTAACTGTTGTGTTTTTGTATGTATAAAAAACATTCGCAATTCCAGCTCCTTCATCTATCATATAATTTTTATAACTCATATCATTAGGCATATAAAATAATTCAATTGGATTTATATTCAATTTATCTTTTATATCACTATACATTTCTTCTATTTCAGTATTCTTTACAAAATGACTATCACCTTTTTCCAAATTGATACTCCAACTTTCATTAAGAAAACTATTCCAAACACTTGCAATTTTCTCCCTATTCGCCTCACTGCTCATACTCAGCACAAACACACCCAGCGCCACAACGGCGGCTCCGGTAATGCCTTTAAGGATTTTGGGAAGGATTGTGGGATTTTTCTTTTGGGGTGTGTGGAGAAGTTCGCGGCCGAGGCGCAGAGCCTCCTGGTCTTCGGCGGATAACTGGTCTTCCGGTCTTGCCGGGCAGGGGGATGTCCCTTTTTCCGGACGGTCGCCATCTGCTTCTTCCGGGTCTTCCTCCCAGATGCCTTTCCTTTTCAGTTCATTTACGATATCATCAAAAAGCTGCTGCTTTTCTTCCGTTCCCATAGGAATGGAAGTGCCAAGAGCTTCCTCTTCCTGAGACGCTTTCTCGGCTTCATCTGCAGCCCGGATCAGATCCTGACGGATTTTCTCATCCATTTCTTTGTCTTCCGCCATTTCCCTGGTGACGTGCAGACTCTCTATTTTTTCATTTTCCATTTCATAGGAAAAATTATTTTCTTCCGTATTTTCCGTATGTTTTTGTTGTCTCTTTAAAATTTCTTTCTCTTTTTCGAAATCTCTGTTCCTTTTCAAATTTCCGTCCTCTTTTGCGTTTACACTCAGGTTCTTTCCTGTTTCCTGTCTTGACTTTTTTTCATAACAGTATAAGATGTACTATAGAATACTTGTAACTATTCGGAAAACAGTGTCCGGTAAACGGACAGAACAGTTACGACTACTTTTGGAGGAATAGCATGAAACGAATCATTCTTACCGGTGGAGGTACCGCCGGACATGTAACCCCGAACATTGCCCTTGTTCCGAAGCTGAAGGAAAAAGGTTATGATATTCAGTATATTGGTTCTTATGATGGTATCGAGAGAAAGCTCATCGAAGATCTGAAGATTCCTTATTATGGCATCGCATCCGGAAAGCTCCGCCGTTATTTTGACATCAAGAATTTCAGCGATCCCTTCCGTGTTATCAAAGGATACGGACAGGCGATCCGGCTGATGAAAAAACTGAAACCCAGCGTGGTCTTTTCCAAGGGCGGCTTTGTGGCAGTTCCGGTTGTCATGGCAGCGAAGCATTGTCATATCCCGGTCGTGATCCACGAGTCTGACCTGACTCCCGGTCTGGCAAACAAGCTTTCCATTCCCTCTGCCACCAAGGTCTGCTGCAACTTTCCAGAGACCATCAGCCATATCCCGGATGGCAAAGCCGTTCTGACCGGTTCTCCGATCCGTCAGGAGCTTCTCAAAGGAAACAAGCTGAAAGCGCTTGATTTCTGCGGCTTTACTGCTGACAAACCGGTTCTTCTGGTCATCGGCGGCAGCCAGGGATCCGTGATCGTCAATGATTCCATCCGCGGAATCCTGCCGGAACTTCTGAAAACCTTTCAGGTTATCCATCTCTGCGGCAAAGGGAAACTGGATCCCACATTAAATTATCTGGATGGATACGTTCAGTACGAATATATCAAGGACGAACTGGCTGATCTTTTCGCTCTCGCTGATATCTGCGTATCCCGTGCAGGTGCAAATGCCATCTGCGAGCTTCTTGCTTTAAGAAAACCCAATCTTCTGATTCCGCTTTCTGCCAATGCCAGCCGCGGCGATCAGATCCTCAATGCAGAATCTTTTGAACGTCAGGGCTTCAGCATGGTGCTGAGTGAAGAAGAACTGGCACCTTCCCTTCTGCTCCCGGCCATTCAGAAACTGTATGACCACCGCAGTGATTACATTGCCGCTATGGACAAGAGCCAGCAGGGCGATGCCATTTCCACGATTATCCAACTGATCGAGGATGCCTCTTTATGAGGCATCCTTTTCTCTGCCTGTAAAGCGGATATTCGCAATCCGCTTTCACTGCCAGCTCATGAACACAGTCGCTTCCACTCAGAGGATATCAATACTTATCTCTGAACTTTTTGCGGATAAATTTTCTTGCACGATATAGCTTCGCACGAAGCACTTCCTGGGAGATCCCCAGATGCTGTGCAGCTTCTTCCTGTGTCATTTCTTCGACACAGACCGCCTGGATGATCTCATACCAGCTTTTGTTCTTCTTTCTCACAGCCGCCAGAACCTCTTCTTTGAAAGCCTCCTGATGCAGCCGTTCAATGATATACTCTGCATTATCCTTCGAACAGACATGTACCTCTACTTCCGGTGCATCAATGTTCTCAAATCCCTTTCGTCTCTCGATCCTTCTGAAATAATCGATGATCTCGTTTTTGCAACAGGTAAGCAGCCACGGTTTTATCATCTCTTCCGAAACCGTATCCATATGCTCATAATATTTCATGAATACCTGCTGCACACATTCCTTTGACAGTTCTTCGTTGGAAAGCCGTTTCTTGGCATACCAGAAGACAAGATCTTCATACCTCTTATAAACCATTGTAAATCTTTCATTCTTTCTCATCCGTCACTCTCACTCCCTGTTTCTTTCTGCCTCATCAGGTGATATTTGCAATCCACTCAGTCCTGAGCAGCTGCAAATGCTTTTAAGATTTCTTCCTTTCCCTCGTCTGTCAGTGTACCCGGTGTCCATGTTACACCTGCGTTATCACCTTCATAACGTGGGATCAGATGGATGTGAAAGTGAAAGACCGTCTGTCCTGCGGCAACTCCGTTATTCTGGACGATATTGACACCGTCACAATGCAGTGTCTCCATCATCTTTGCTGCCATTTTCTTCGCAAGAATAAATGCTTTTGCCGTCCTTTCCTCCGGGAGTGCGATCACATTTGCATAATGCTCCTTCGGAAGAATCAGGGCATGGCCTCTGGTTGCCGGACCAAGATCCAGGATCACTCGAAAATCTTCATCCTCATACAAAGTTGCAGATGGAATTTCACCATTTGCGATTTTACAGAAAATGCAGTTCTCATCTTTCATTGTTCTACCTCTTTTCCGCTTTTTCAGCTATTATGAAAATTTTCCCTTACCTTTTTATGGTAAGACTTTTGCAATATTATGTCAATGAAATATGTTTGCTATTTTCCAGATTCAGTGCTAATGTAATACACAAGAATTGCGGGAGCTGCTTTGCAGCGGAGCAATTCGTAGGCATCCGTTGAGGGCAAAAGACCTTTTGACCCCAATGATACACAGATTGCTCCGCATTTCATGCTCCCGCAATCCTGAAACACCTCAAATCCGCTCATTTTTCTACGAAAAATGGCTACTTTTCGGTGTTTTGCGGGTCAAGAAGTCATGCTTTTTCATGCAAGCATGAAACGCATGACCTTTTGACCCTAGTATCATCATACATAAAAAGTAACAGGTCACAGAACCGCACATTTGCAGCTTTTGTCCAAGGCTGATTGGCATTCATCCAGAGGGGAGGATACGATCTATGAAAGAAAAGGAAACAGAAATTCAGAAACTGAAAGAAGAATATCATCTTGCTCTTTCCCGGATCTCTCATGAAATACGAAATCCGGTCACACTGATCAACAGCTCCATGCAGCTCATGGAAGCAGAGCATCCGGAAGTGGCAGGCATTGATCTCTGGTCCGATATGAAAAAAGATATGCTTTTTCTACGGAGACTCCTAGATGAGCTTTCCGGATACAACAATGGAGAAAGGATTCATCCGGAACCCCTCCTGCTCTTTCCGTTTCTCTCGGAAATTGCTTCCAACGCCCGTTTTCTGTCGCCCGATCCAGAGATCACATTCACCGCACGGCTTGCAGAAAATCTTCCCGAGATAAACGGAGATCCCGTAAAGCTTCGTCAGGCTGTCACCAACCTTCTCCGAAACGCTTTTGAATCCGGTGCATCGGAAGTGATCCTCTCCTGCTGTTCAGAAAAAGAAGAAGCCATCATCAGGATCACTGACAACGGCTCTGGGATTTCTCCGGAAATTCAGGGAGAAATCTTCACTCCCTTTGTTACTTATAAGAAGAACGGCACCGGTCTCGGCCTTCCTCTGGTTCAGCGGATCAGTAACGCGCATGGCGGTACACTCACCTATTCTTCCGGAAAAGAAGGGACCACCTTTACACTCCGCCTTCCGACCAGTATGAGCGCAAGCAGAAAGCCGGCCAGCATTCCGCCAAGATGTGCCATATAATCGACTCCTGTGGAAACGAAACCATCTGCCAGGGTCAGAAGGGCCATAAATATCAGCCGTCGGCTGCTGGTTCCCGGAATCTTTCCCCGGTGGCGCACAGCCAGAAATACCAGGGCTCCCATCACAGCAAAAATAGCCCCGGAGGCTCCTGCAGAGACAGCATAGCTTCCGGTGAACATCTCCTTTGCCAGGGAAAGAATATTTCCTGCCAGTCCTCCCAGAAAATAAATCAGCGTAAAACGGACTTTTCCGATCATTTTCTCCAGAAGATCCCCCAAAAAGATCAGCGTCAGCATATTTCCAAAGAGATGCTCAATGCCAAAATGCAAAAACATAGAAGTGAGAAGTCTGTAATACTCTCCATTTTCCAGGATCAGCGGTCCGTAGGCAGCTCCATGTTCCAGCATATACGCCCCGTTTTCCGTGTTTCCCGTAAAGTCCATGACAAAAAAGATCAGAATATTCATCATGACCAGCGTCAGAGTGATCTTTCCTCTTGATTTTAGAAAATCCCGCAGTTCATCCATTCTTTTTTTCTCCAAACATTTCTGTTTTTTCTGTCACTTTCCCATTCCCGTACTGTCGGAATGAAAACAGAAACGTCTGTCGGAAAAACGGATCTCCATTCCGTCCTTCAGCTGCTTCTTTTCTCCTTCTTCCAATCGTATACCATCCAGGAAAGTGCCATTGGTAGAACCTCTGTCACGAAGATACCAGTCTTCCCCGTTTTTTTCCAGCGAAGCATGGATCCTGCTCACGGAAGAATCCGAAAGAACGATATCTGCCTGTTCTTTTTGTTTTCCAACTGTCAGCCGATCCCGGTCAAGAACGATGTTTTCCTGCCTGCCAGGCTCCATACTTACAAGAACCGGATATTTTTCCGGCAGCGGATCGCTCAGAAATACCGTTTTCTCTCCGTCTTCTCGCAGCTCCTGTTCCCACAAAAGCACCTCTTCTTCCACAGAGTTTTCTTTTTTCACCGGTTTTTTCTGGAAAACAGTGGTAAAGTACACCAGAAGTCCCATACACAGAAACAGAATACCACCTGCCTGGATGAAATTCAAGCCCTGGCATACCACAGCCCAGCCAGCTGCGGCGACAGAAGCGGCTATTCCGATAGAAATCTGCAGGAGCTGTTT
Organism: Blautia sp. OF03-15BH; assembly: GCF_003463065.1. Taxonomy (GTDB): domain Bacteria; phylum Bacillota; class Clostridia; order Lachnospirales; family Lachnospiraceae; genus Limivivens. The sequence continues at coordinate 132,059 of NZ_QSCM01000006.1, read as the reverse complement.
TCGTCTGCTCCGGAATTCTGCCCGGAATTCCACTGCCTTTCTGCTTTTCTTCCCTTTGGATGTTTCCTCGCCTTCTTTCCGGATTTTTCTTCGAGATCGTTTTTTCTTCTTTTGTACATCTGCCCAGGCTTTTCTTTGTTCCTCTGTATCTCTCTTTTCCGGACGTTCTCTTCCCTCCGTTTTTTCTGTATTCTCCTTTTTTTCCGGAACTTTATTTCTGTTCCGTCCGGCTATTGGCTGTGCTCTCTCCGCTTTGTTTTCCTTTTCTTCTTCTGCGCCAGTTTCCTCCAGTTCCACATATTCCAGTTCTTCCGCCTCCGGTCGTTTTTTTTCTTCCCGGATCACCGGTATCGGCTGTCTGGTTTCTCTGGATTTTCTTGCTGCTTCCTTTGCCGCCCGTTCATGAACACTTTCCAGAATCTTTCCGATACTGAAATGCTCTTCGGCTGACCGGCTGTAGATATCATAGCCCCAGAGAACCGCTTCTTCCTGACTGTGATCCAGCCTTTTCAGAATATATTCTGCCAGCTCTCTGAAATCCTCTTCCAGACTTCCCTCATAAAAAGGCAGATAACAGAAAAAGAAAGCCCCCGTCTCTGCATCCTGAAAAATATATTCCGGTTTCAGGACAAACTGTTCCATACTCAAAAGATATCTTCCCGCTTCATCCATGGCTTTTTCCAGACCACCAAGAAGCTTTTCGATGTCTTCCTTTCCCATAAGACGGCGTTCAAACACAAGCGACATCGGCTGTTTTTCCGTGATATCATAGTAGAAAGTCCGGCTTCCGTCCACCATCCGCATCTTGCAGGAAAGGAGGCCGTAAATAGGATTGACCAGAAGCATCCGGATCTGATATTCCCCGCCTTCCGGTTTTCCCGGTGCTTCCAGAATCAGGTAGTCATTGTCTTTTTCTTTTCTGTACGAGGGTTTCATTCTTTCTTCACCTGCCTTATTGCTTTTTTCATGCTGTGCATACGAAAAATCGTCCGTACCGGCTTTTGTCTTTCCAGTACAAATTTTCCGCTGACGGAATCAGGCAGAGAAAAAATACGTTTTCCAAATGGAAATACCGGAACTTCTGCCTCCGTTTCCGCAGATATTTCTTTTTTCCCAAGAGAAACGCCCTCTGCCTCTTCTTCGGTAAGCAGCCCTGTCAGAGCTTTTTCCATTGCTTCTGCCTGTACCTGCCCCCGAAGCTCCATAAAAAAGCCAAGATAGATCACACCCGTAAGAAGCGGGATCAGAATCCCCATAAGAAGAGCTGCCTCCACGGTATAGCTGCCTTTTTTCATCTTCATCCTCCACACAGAGCCAGGCTCAGCACCGAACCGGCCAGAAGAAACGGAGCAAAGGGCAGCCGGTAATTTCTCCGCACTTTCCGGAAGATCAGAAGACAGCCGCCCACCAGGGCTGAGATCCCTAAGGCAAGAAGGAAAGACAGAAAAGAGAATTTCAGTCCCAGTGACATTCCCATGACAAGTACCAGCCAGCCGTCTCCATATCCGATCTCCTCTCTCGTAACAAAGGCCAGAAAAAGCAGAGCCGCTCCAAGAAGGATCCCGCCAAACCAGGCTCCCAGAGAAACGCTCCCTTCAAAAATCTGGATCCCTGTCCCGAGACTCCCCATAAGGATCAGAAGCCAGGATGAAATCTCCTGCTTTTGAAAGTCCTGCCAGCTGACCACCGACAATAACAAAAACCACACCAGATATGAAATCTTCATTTTCCACCATCCTCTCTCATTTTTCGGAAAGTTATCCACATTTTGAGCAGGCTTTCCACCCGCTGACTGAGGATAACGGAACCTTTTGTGCCGTTCTCTTCAAAGCACTGCAGCCCAGCGAACCATGATAGCGGTTTCCGAAGCGGGTATAATAGACCGTCGGCGACGGGTGAGCCCCATAACAGCTGCAGGGATAATACTTTGAGCCATCGGAACTTCTTTTTCTCTCCATCTCTGCCACGGAAGCAGATTTTATCGACACTTTGATATAGCTGCAGTCCGGATCCCGGTGATAGACACTTCCATTCAAAGCTACATATACCGTTTCTCCTTCCGTTTCCTCTCCCTCTGCCATTTCCTCCGAAGGCGATCTTCCCGTCCAGGCCCGGACCCGTCCTCTCTCAAGGAATTTCAGCCTCCGGAGCCGATAGCCCGGAACGGGAAGGCTGATCCTGCTCATCACTTTTAAATCTATGATGTTCTTCTCCGAAAAATCCGAAGCGGCCAGACTGATCTTCACCTGTTCTTTCAGAAAGGTCTCTTCCAGTCCGGCTTTTTTCAGGATCAGGTTCTTGGCATAAACCGCTGTCAGAGCTCCACCCACGATCTCTCCCACGCCTGTTCCTTTTTCTTCCTCTGAAATGCCCCCGTATACCCCATAGGAAAGCAGTGCCATCTTTCTGCCCGCCTCATGGATTCCTCCCACCAGACGGGTCTGCACTACGGAGACCTCGATCAGATAAAGTGCACCCAGCACAGCCCAGAGAAACAGCGGCAGAACACAGGCAGCTTCCACGGTAAGTCCGGCTTTCAGAGGGGAAAGGAAGAATGCTCTTCCAACAGTAAGGAAAACATTCTGCGGGGATGATGCTGCCGGGAGAGCCTTTTTCTCCTTTCTGTCTGCAGCTTTTGAATCGTTTTCTTTTCCTTGTAAGAACATTCTTCCTTTCCTCCCTGCTACAAATACCTGTGATCATTCACATCCTCCTGACCCGCCGCTTAGTGCTCCGCGCACCTGAAGCGGAAGAATGCTTATTCTGCGTTCAATCCGTTTCATAAATAAACTGCCCACTGGTATGATAACGGACTGCACTTAACCCGGTTTTTAAAAATGCCGCCGGCAATGCAGCAAAAACCGGACCAAGTTCCCATTCCGCCTCTGCCTCCAGACCTGCAATACAGTGATCCACTCGAAAATGACTCATTCCTTCTTTTTTCCGCAGATTGCATTCGATCAGATTTAAGGCCCGCATAGGATATGCCTTCTTTTTGCCTGTAAGAAAAAGCATCTGAAGATAAGCCTCATAATCCAGACCTTCTCCTGTTTTTTCGTTACAAGAAGCAAGAACCTCCGGAAGTCTTCCCAGATTTTCCAGCGTCAGACGAAAAGTTGCTCTTGTCTTTGCCGCCGGTACTTTTCCACCTGCCAGCAAGATCCGTACATCGAGAAGACTCTCTCCATAAGCCCAGGCTGCCAGAAGCGCAGCCGTAAGGGCAGTGCTCACACCCGGAGTCCCTCCTGCGATGGCCACTGCCAGGATCTCTGCACTGTGGCGCATGGATCCGTCAGACAACAGATAGACAAAATTGGCACCCTCTCGTAAGAGAAGCAGTTTATTTACCGTTGCTTTCAGGTTCTTTTCGTCACTTTCCTTTCCACAGAGAAGATATTCCAGTTCATAGGAAAGTGCAGTCTCTTTTTCTTCCGTATCCATCGCGCTGGAAAAATGACTGAAAAGATATTCCTGAAAGATCCCGTCTGCAATCACTCCACCGTTCTCTCGTTCCCAGGAAAGATCTCCCCGTTCCAGCCTTCTCCCGCCCGGAAGTTCTTTTTTCACCAGTGCTTTCCCGGAAACGGAAGCCGGATCCTCCAGCACCAGTCCCAGGATTCCCATATTTTTCACCTTTTTGATCAGATCTAGCGGATTCTCCGGCTTCTCTGCAGCTGCCGGCAGCTCGCTCCCGTCAGGATTTACAGGCACAACCGTTCCGCCTTCCGTTCCCAGGCTTCCGCTGGAAGCCTTTTCTTCCTGAGCCTGCGCTGCTTCAGCCTCAGCAAGTGCCTTTTCTGCTTCTCTCTCCTGCTTTTCATAGTCCTTCTGGTTCTGTTCCATTTCCTGAGATTTTCTCTGGTTTTCCAGAAACTCTGCCACAAGTTCTGTTCCGACAGCGCTTTTCAGATTTTGTACGACCTGATCCCGGAAAACCAATCCATTCTCATCCGTCAAAAGAAGCGTCCGCAACACGCTGCTCCCCTCTGTCCGTATCGGAAACAGTGTGTTTCCGGTCAGGGCTGTTCCTCTGGAAGGCTCTGTATTATATTTCATAAAAAGATCCAATCGCCGGGCGATCTTTTCCTTTTGGAATTCTTCGCCCCCATAAGAGGCATCCACACCGAACACCTCATATTCTTCCAGAAGGTCCCTCTCAAATTCCCCAAAGACCGAAAAAATCCCAAGATCCATCACGGAAGCCGCCTTGACTCTGGCTCCCTGCACTCGTACAGATTCTGCCATGGCACAGATCAGCGACAGAAAAAGTACGGTAAGAACACTGAAAAAGACTGTCATCGACCCTCTGTATGCTCTTTTCCCTGCCATGGCTTTCCTTCCTTTCTATTGCGGCTTCCCCGTCAGATCCCGTTGCTCTGATTGTTGATCTTCTTAAAAATATTGTTTACCAGTCTGGTCAGCTGGTCTTTAAAAATCACAACCAGACCGATCAGTACCACCAGGATCAGAATGATCTCCACAACTCCGACTCCGTCTTCTTCCTGCAAAAATGCTCTTACATGTTCCATATGATTTTCCTGCCACTCAAAATGTGATTAAATAACTCACATCGAGATAATGTAGACCCTCACGAGTTCTACTTACTGCTTTATCGTGTATGCTTTGGATTGACCGAAATCATATCTACTCACAAGTTCTTGTACACTCCACAGTCGTAAATTCCCGAAATAGCCTTCGGTACATACCTACGTTTGCGTTTATTTATGCAACTTCGTAAGTCATAGCATCTCTCAAATTAAGTGCAGCATTGAGATCTCTGTCTTCGATATAACCACAATCACATTTGAAAATTCTATCTGAAAGTTTTAAATCTTTCCTGATATTTTTGCAGTAATGGCAGGTTTTAGAAGATGGATACCATCTGTCTGCCACACGAAGTTCAATCCCATTTTCGCTGCATTTAGCTTGAAGTTTTATTCGAAACTCATAAAACTTCTGTGACGCAACTGCTTTTGAAAGATGTCTGTTTTTCATCATGCCTTTTACATTTAAATCTTCAATCGTAATGTAGGATGGTTTGGTTTTCACGATCTCTGCGATTGTTTTGTTCATGTAGTCGGTGCGGATATTATCTATCCTATGATGAAGTTTCTGTACCTTGAGCTTTTGTTTTTGTATATTCGCTCTTTGAGTGGACTCTCCTTTCTTTGAATTTTCATATTTTCGAGAAAGACTTCTTTGTTCTCGAATCAGTTGTTTTTCAAACAAGAACCGAAACATAGTATCTGTCAGCTTTTATTGAAACTGTACCGCTTGTTGTGGCAATATGTTTAGTTACTTATAAATTCCTCCTTTTCTCCGGCTTCGTCCCTAAAAAGCCAGGACTGCCGGAACCATCAGTATCACCACGACCAGGATCAGCATAAGCATCATGGGAAGCAGAAGTTTCGTTCCTGCTTCCTCTCCCAGTTTTCTTGCCAGGCTTTTCCTTTCTTCCATTCCGTTTTCCGCCTCCTGCTCCAGAAGCTCTACCAGTCCGGCAGAACCCTTTTTCAGATCCTGAGAAAGAAGGGAGCCAAATTTCAGATAGTGAAGATTCCCGCATCTCTGACCGAATTCTTCATAAGCTGTGGCTTCTCCCACTCCCTGTTCCATTTCATAACAGGCAAACAGCATTTCCTCATAGGCATAATGGACTTCCCTGCCGCTCTGGTCTCTGTAATGAAAGGCGATCTTGCTGAAAGCCCCCCGGATGGTCATTCCGGCTTCCAGAAGCATACTCATTTTATAAAGGATCACCGGATAATCCAGAATCATCTGCTGCTTCCTGTGTTTTTCCTCCTCTTTCAGTTTCCGGTCATCCCTTCCGTAAAGGTACCAGAGGCCGACAGCCAGGATCAGAAAACCTGCCAGAAGCGGAGAGTTTTCCCTTATTCCCCAGCGGACAGGAACACCCTCCCAGCTATCCGGAAGCACCACTTCCTCTGCCTCCCTGCTTTTCTCACCGTTTTTCTCCGCTGCAGCCTTCAGTTCAAGAGCCTTTTCTTCCAGTTCACTTCTTTCAGGCGGCAGAAGTTTCACCGGAAATTCCCGGATCATCTCCTGATTTTCATACTTCAGTGTCAACTTCACTGCTGCAAGAATCCCTTCTTTTGGCGGTTCACAAAGAAAGTGTCCGTTATCATCCATATAGTCCGGTGGATCCACAGACCAGACTGCAGTAACCGTTCCGTTTCCGAATGAATCAGCAAAGTTCAGATCCTTTCTTACTTCCTCCAGAGATTTGTTTTCTCCAAGGATCTGTTCCTCCAGATTTTCGAGGATTCCCTGAAAAATTTCCTGGATCTCCTCACGGGAATACTTTCTTTCTCCTATCGTCAGCGGGATATCCACCACTTCTTCTCCGAAAAAACCCACCGTCAGCTCTGTCTCCAGATTCCCTTCCCCATACCCCGGCCTTTTTATCGACGGCCGCTCCATCCAAGACACTTCCCCATGAAAACCAAGTGCCAGAACCCCGAGAAAAAGCAGCCCTCCAAAAAGAAACAGCAACATTCCGGAAAACTTTCTTTCATAATAAGTTTCAATCGTCATCTTGTTTCTTGTCGTCCGGAGAACCTTCAGCCTTGCCTCATTTTCCTGTCCCTGTTTCCCCTTAAGGATTCCCGGATAACGCCTGACCAGCCATTTTCCCGCCCGGTCAAAAGGTTCTTTCCATTGTTCATATGTCAATTTCCACGATCCTCCTCCCCCAGAAAAAAGCGATCAGATAAAGGCCGAGACAAACCGTCATCAGCAGGATCCCAAATGTGTTATGATACAGGCCTTCCAGAAATTCTGAAGATCCCAGATCCACATAAGCCAGAATGAAAAACGGCACAGCACTCATGATCTTCTGTTCCATTTTTTTCGAAGCCAGACTGATCTCGATCTCTCTTCGGGTCTCTGTTTTCCGGCTGATGTTATCTGCCGTACTCCGGATGATCTCTTTCAGATTTCCCCCGGAACGGCGTGCCACCTGAAAGATCTCCCCGAAATTTTCAATATCCTCCATGCCGCTTCTTTTTCCGAGATCGGTCCACAAAGATTCCAGGCTCTGGTTCAGATTCCGTTTTCTCTCCATTTCTCTTAATTCCTCTGTAAAAACTCCGTCTGCCCCATAGATCTTTTCCGTTTCTTTCAAGGCTTCTCCCAAAGCATTTTCCATGGAATATCCGGCATCCAGTGCACTGGCCACCGCATGGATCCCGGTGAGGAACTCTGTAAGCAGTTCTTCTCTCCTTTCCCGGATCTTCTTTTCCTTTTGCTTTTTCAGAAACACCGGAAAACCGAGAAGAAAAGGAAGTACTGCCCAGAAAGAATGATAAAAAAGCCAGCTCACCATGGCACAGATTCCCAGATAGAGAAGTATCAGTTTTCCTTTTTCTTTTCCTGTCAATTCCAGGATCCCATAATCTCTTTCCATACGTTTAACCTCACTCTTTTTCCGGCACGATCCCCGCCCGCTTCAGTTTTTCTGTCTGAAGAAGCTCGTTCTGCTTTACAAGGATCCCCATAGGATGCTCCTTTGTCTCTTCTAACTGAAACAGGGTTCTGGCTGTGATCTCACCGGAACTTCCGTCATAGCCTGTGATCTCCACGATCTCCATCACTTTTCGGCTCCGGTCTCTCATTCTGCCAAGATGGATGATCAGATCCACCGCAGAAGCGATCTGACGCCTGACCGCAGAAAGCGGCAGTTCCATAGCCATCAGGATCATGGTTTCCAGCCTGGCCAGCATATCTCTCGGGCTATTGGCATGACCGGTGCTTAAAGAACCATCATGGCCTGTGTTCATACTCTGGATCATATCCAGCGCTTCTTCCCCTCGCACCTCCCCCACCACGATCCGATCCGGCCTCATCCGCAGGCTTGCCTTGATCAGATCCCGGATCGTCACAGCATTTTTTCCTTCCGTATTGGCCTGCCGTGCCTCCAGCCGTACCAGATTCTCCGCTCCCTGGATTTGAAGCTCCGCATTGTCTTCAATGGTAATGATGCGCTCTTCCTTGGGGATAAAATCGGACAATGCATTGAGAAATGTAGTCTTTCCGGAGCCGGTTCCTCCACTGATGAAAATATTGTAGCCTCCTTTTACCAGTGCTTTCAAAAAAGCGACCACCTCCGGCGTGACAGCCCCCAGCTCCACCAGCCGGTCCATGTGAATGGGATTCTTCGGGAAACGACGGATTGTGATGACCGGTCCGTTTAAAGCCACCGGCGGAAGCACCAGGCTGACCCTGGAACCATCCGAAAGTCTGGCATCTGCCACCGGTACCGATTCATTGACGATCCGGTTGCACCGACCCGCGATCTGCTGGACCATATCTTCCAGTTTTTCTTTGGAAGCGATCTTTTTCTCCCAGCAGAGCAGACGGCCGTTCCGTTCCAGAAAAATTCCTTCTGTCCCGTTGACCATGATCTCCGTGACAGAGTCATCGTCGATCAGTTCCTGCAGGATATCCAGTTTCCGGATGCTGTTGAAAAGCTCCGTCCGAAGCGCCTCTTTTCTCCGAAGGCTCACATAACGGTTCCGTGTCTCCTCCAGGATCAGATCATCGATCTGCCTGTAAATCTCCTGGTCTTTCACTTCCCGTGTCTGATCCAGCCGCTCCCGGAGCTTTTTTCGAAGGTTCCGTCCTTCCTGTTCCCATTCCTCCATCGTTTTCCTCCCTGATCAGCTGTCTGGCGAGATCGCCCAGTTCTCCCCAGATCAGCTGCTCCATATAAGCTTTTCCCTTTCCACTTCCACTGACGAAGGGCATGGAAAGTTTCCTTGTTTTCTCCAGAACCTCCAGCACATTCTGCTGCTTCAGCACTTTTTCATACTGTTCTGCCTTGGCAAGCGCCGCCTCATCCTCCGGCATGGGCATAAAGATCCGGGTACAGAGTTTCAAAAGTTCCGCCGTTCCATTCACTGCCGGACCAATATCCAGAAGAAGCACCTCATATGCACTGTATTCCGCCAGATCCCGGATCAGAGAAAGCCATTCTCCGGGTGAAATATTCCGGAGATCCTCCGGGCAGAACGCCGGCGGGATATAATCCAGTGCTCCCAGATGACAGATCAGGCTTCCCAGACGGTAAACCAGATTTCCACTCCCCAGACGAGCAAAATAGAGAAGATCTGTAAGGTCTGCCTCATAAGTTTCCTCCAGCAAAGTTTCAAAACCTGCATATTCCTCCAGATTCAGATACAAAACCTTGTGTTCCCGTGCCAGAAGCTGTCCGTAGGTCAGCGCCAGAGAGGTTTTCATGCACCGGCCGACCGGAGAATAAATACCAACGATCTCCACCTTCTTTTTCAACATGGCCATTGGTGCCGGCACTGCCTCCACCGCGTAATAATTCATCACCTCCGCGATCAGCTGATCGGAAGCCTGATATTTATAAATGCAGGGATATTCGGAGAGTTCTTTTTTCTTTTCTCCCTCTGAAAGGATCATGATCTTTCCGATAGAAAGCTTCAGAAGCTCTCCGCACATGGCGGCGGCTGAGATCAGGAGCAGCTCGATATGACGTTCTCCTGCATAAGCGATCAGCCGTTCCACATTGGTAAACGCCTGGACTTCAAAGGAAGACCCCTGCGTTTCATCAATGGCTTCCATGAGATTGTATGCATAGGATGCTTCCAGATCGCATACTGCAAAAATGCTTTTTTTCATAAACTCCTCCTTTCAGATCAGTCCTGTCATAAAAAGGCAGACACTCAGCGCAATGGGAACTGACAGCGGAAATTCGCCGCTTTTGTCTTCTTTCTGCCGGTAAGGCCGCCATTCTCTTTTCTGGACAGAAGCAAAAACATAACCTGCCAGATACTGAAAACGCTGAAGCAGATTTTTCCGGTACAGCATAAGAAGCAAAGACAGGACACCCCCGAAAAACAGGGCCCAGACAAGACAATGAAGCAGATCACGGATCCCCAGAAAACCACCAAGCACAGCCAACAGTTTGATGTCTCCTGCGCCGATCATACGAAAATAATAAAGGAAAGCAAGAAGCAGAATCGGAAAGGCTGCACTTCCCAGAAAAAACACGAGTCCCCAGCCACCCAGGCGAAACAGTTGAAAAATGAGTCCTCCAAAAAGGCCTGTAAAAATCAGGGTATTGGATATGATCCCCCTTTTCAGATCCTGAAAAACGGCTGCCGTCACCAGAAGGCATACGGAAATTTTTTGGATCGTTTCCAGAAAATCACCTCTTTTAGTTTTTTAAAATCGTAACTATTCAGAACGTTCAGCCCAACAGGCCACAGACACGCGCATTGCATGCGCTATCGCTGCATGCGCAGCTTCTGTCTGAGGCTAATGGGCGTTCCGCCCATTCCAAAATGAAAATTCATCCTATTGCAAACGAGTTTGCATAGTCTGATTTTTCATTTTGCTGATGTTCTGAACTGTTACTTAAAATCTGGATTTTTTTGCCGAACCGGCAAGACTTGTTTTTGAGATAGCTTTATTATACACGCAATGCGCACGCTTGTCCATATGCAGAAATAAACAGAAAAAGCGGAGGGAAACACGGTCTGTTTTTCCACCCCACTCTTCTTTTTCTCCCTTTTGTACAAAAATCTGTATCTTTCTACAAACCATAGCCTGTGATTCCGTAGAGCAGAAAAACACCCGGGACTCCCAGAAAGCCCGTTGCGGCCGCTGTCACAGGATTTACACCGACCCAAAGCGGAATTTCTGCCATGGAACAGATCAGATTCACCGTAACGATCAGCCCAAGCCCCACTGCCATCCGGAAAAAGAAATTCCAGATCAGCTGTCTCATAGAAAATTTCATAAAAATCCCCCCTGCACATTTCTATGCAGAGGGGATAAGGTTTTATCACCTTAAAATTTAAATACTGCCACTCCATAAGCAGGCAGATCATATGCGAAGGAATACGGTCTTCCGTCACACTCTGATTTTACTGCCCGGTATACTTCCGGCTGTTCTTTTCCGCTTCCGCCAAACTCTGCGGCATCGCTGTTAAGGACCAGACGGTACTGTTTTCTTCTCGGCACACCGACACGATAATCCGGACGGGCCACAGGTGTAAAGTTGATGACAAAGAGCAGATTGTTTTTGCCATCCTGCGAATGACGCACAAAGCTGAAAATGCTTCTGGTATTGTCATCCGCATTGATCCACTCGAAGCCGTCGCCTCTCTGATCGGAATCATAGAGGGCTTTGTTCTTCTGATAAAGATGAAGCAGGGCACGTACATAATTCTGCAGTTCGCTGTGCTTTTCCTCTGCCAGGAGATACCAGTCCAGCTCCCTCTCCTCACTCCATTCACGGAGCTGCCCGAAATCCTGTCCCATGAAGAGCAGCTTCTTTCCGGGATGACCAAGCATAAAGGAATATCCTGCCTTCAGATTGGAGAATTTGTCATCATAAAGTCCCGGCATTTTATTGATCATGGAACATTTCAGATGCACCACCTCATCATGGGAAAGAACCAGAATGTATTTCTCAGAATAGGCATAGGTCATCGAAAAGGTCATCAGGTTATGGTTGAACTGACGGAAATACGGATCCAGTTTCATATATTCCAGAAAGTCATGCATCCAACCCATATTCCATTTCATGGAAAAGCCCAGTCCGTCATCCTCCGGTTTTCCGGTCACCTTCGGCCAGGCCGTAGATTCCTCGGCGATCATCACCGTTCCGTGATTTCTTCCCAGAACCACGCTGTTCAGATGTTTGAAGAATTCAATGGCCTCCAGGTTCTTATTGCCGCCGTAAATATTCGGGCACCACTCTCCGTCTTTTCTTCCATAATCCAGATAAAGGATCGATGCCACTGCATCCACACGGAGACCATCCACATGGAACTCCTCGATCCAGTAAAGAGCATTTGCAATAAGGAAGTTTTTCACCTCATTTTTGCTGAAATCAAAGACCTTGGTCCCCCAGTCCGGATGCTCTCCCTTTCTGGGATCCGCATACTCATAACAGCAGGTTCCGTCAAACTCCGCCAGACCGTGGGCATCCTTCGGGAAATGAGCCGGAACCCAGTCCAGGATAACACCGATCTTATTTTTATGAAGATAGTTCACCAGATATTTGAAATCCGTAGGAGAACCGTGGCGGGCAGTCGGCGCATAATAGCCCGTCACCTGATAGCCCCAGGAACCGTCAAAGGGATGCTCTGCGATCCCCATCAGCTCCACATGGGTATAACCCATATCTTTTACATATTCTACCAGAGCATGAGCAAATTCCTGATAGCTGTAAAAACCGTCTTCTGTCTCCGGATCATGCGGATGTTTTTTCCAGGAACCCGGATGTACCTCATAAATACTCATAGGCTCTTCATCCGGATTTTTCTCGACCCGCTTGTTCATCCAGGTCGTATCCGTCCAGCGGAATTTGCTGATATCTGCCACCTTGGATGCATTTCCCGGACGAAGCTCGGAAGCACTGGCAAAAGGATCCGCCTTATAAAGCTCCTGATCCTTTTCCGTCAGGATATGGTATTTATAAAGGCAGCCTTCCTGCACGCCCGGAACAAAAACCTCCCAGATCCCCAGGGGATCCAGTCGCTTCATCGGTGTCGCTTCTGTATTCCATCCGTTAAAATCACCTACTACATGGACATCCTTCGCATGAGGTGCCCAGACAGCGAAATAAACACCGTCTTTTCCTCTTCTCCTGGTCGGATGCGCACCCAGCTTTTTGTAAATGTCATAATGCGTTCCCTGACCGAACAGATACTGATCCAGTTCACCGATCCGAAGAACCTCCTGTTTCGGAGCTGCAGACTTCTTTGCCACAGTTTTTTTCTCTGCTGCTTTTTTTGCTGTAGAAGCCTTTTCTGCTGTTTTTGTCTCTTTTGCTACTGTTGCTTTTCTTGTTCTTTTCTTCGTTTCTTCCATAATCCCCTTCTCCTCACACATGATTTATGGCAGGCTTTCCTTGCAGCCTGCAGGCTTCGGTCCATCTATGCAGTCAGATCTTTTTATCTGCCAAAAACTGCCGGGCCCTTTTTTTGCCCCGCAGTCTCTTTGGTCTTAATTATTTACAGCTACGATCAGGCTTCCCGCCGGTAAAAGTTCCGCGTTGATACGGCCGTTTTCCACATTGACCTGCTCTCCTGTAGCAGCGTTCACCGCGCTTCCTCCTACCGGTACCGGAATGGAAACCTGTGCCGGATTCTCGTCATTATTGACGGCTACGATCACGGCCTTGTCATCCTGGATCCTGGCAAACGCATACTGCCGGTTAGTCAGAAGAAGCTCTCTGTATTTTCCCTCGGAAAGCGGGGAAAGTTCTTTTTTCAGCCTGCCCAGCATTTTGATATGCCCGGTCAGCTGGCAGTCTTTATATTTTCCTTCCATCTCGGCCAGATCAAGCGCCGGACGGAGCGGATCATCATTGCCGCCCTCTTTTTTCCCTTCAATGCCCCATTCGGAACCATAATAAATGGATGGAATGCCCGGCAGCGTGTAAAGAAGTGTATACTCCGGGAAAAGATGAGCTTTGTTGTTCAGCTTGCTGGCCAGACGGTCCACATCATGATTATCCGCAAAGGAATAAAGGGTTCTTCCTTTATAAATACCGCCATTCTCATCGAATTCCCTCCGGATCGTATGAGCGATCTCAAAATAATTGTGATCGTTATGACCGGAATAGAGACCCTTGTGCAGTTCATAGTTCGTTACGGAATGAAGGACCTCATCGTTGGCCCAGCGGGCATAATCCCCATGGATCACTTCGCCCATCAGCCAGAAATCTTCTTTTTCCTGAGAAGTTCTCCAGCGCATCTCTTTCATGAAATCAAAGGTCAGGCAGTCTGCACAGTCCAGACGGATGCCGTCGATGTCAAACTCCCGGATCCAGAAATGGATCACATCAAAAAGGTAATCTCTCACAGCCTGTTCGTAAAGGTTCAGATTGACCAGTTCGAAGCAGTTTCTCCAGGCCTCATATCCAAATCCGTCATTATAGGGGCTGTTCCAGCCGAAATTCACACCCTTGTACCAGTTGACATAGGGGGAATGTTCCCTGTTTTTCTGAATATCCTGAAAAGCAAAGAATTCACGGCCGGTATGGTTAAACACACCGTCCACAACTACCCGGATCCCGGCTTCATGGCATTTTTTCACAAATTCCTTAAAGTCCTCATTATCACCCAGACGACGGTCTACTTTTTTATAGTCCTTCGTATCATACCCGTGGGTGGTGGATTCAAAAAGCGGACCGATATAAACAGCTGTCACCCCGAGATCTTTCATATGATCGATCCAGGGAAGGAGCTCCTGCATCCGGTGCTCGATCTCTGTCCCTTCGTTTCTCTTTGGTGCGCCAAGAAGGCCCAACGGATAAATATGATAAAAAACTGCCTCGTTATACCAGTGTCCCATTGTTTTCTTTTCCTCCAGATCTATATTTTACATGTAACAGTTCAGAACATCAGCGAAATGAAAAATCAGACTATGCAAACTTGTTTGCAATAGGATGAATTTTTATTTCGGAATGGGCGGAACGCCCATTAGCCTCAGACAAAAGCTGTGAATGCAGCGAGAGCGCATGCAATGCGCGGGTCTGTGGCCTGTTGTTTTGAACGTCCTGAACAGTTACTTTTACATAACAGTTCCTTGTACAGGAAAAAGCTGCAGATATATGACAAAATCCTGTCTGTCCTGTCAGCTGAAAATCCCGTGCATAAACTGTTTTGCCAGTGCTTCTTTTGTTTCCCTTGGAACCTGATATCCCTCCGGCTCCCGTGCCGCCATCAGAAGAAGGTAATGATCCAGCATTCCGGTAAACCCCAAAGCAAACTGCTCCTGTCTGCCGTTCATATTTCCCAGCTGACCGGAAGCCCCCATAAAAAGGCTCACCATATTCTGATAGAGATCTTCTACAAAAGGCTTTACCGACTGGTAGGCTTCATTCTCTCTTGCCGAGTAAAAAAGCGACATCATCAGCATGTAGGCTTTCCGGTGGTTCATACCGTAATCCACATAAGCAGCTGCAATCTTCGGCAATGTCAGCCAGATCTGCTCCTTCTCATCCCGGCCGTCAAAAACTTCCCTGCGAAACTCCGCATACTCCCGGGAAAGGAGCGCCTCCAAAAGGCCTCGTTTGTTTCCAAAATAATAATAGAGGGTCGGCTTGGTCACTCCGGCCGTCTCTGCGATCTCCTGTACGCCCACAGCATCATATCCTCTGGCATGGAAAAGCTCAAGCGCACAGTTCAGGATTTTTTCTCTGTTGTCCATCGTCTCCCTCCTGTTGTCTTAATTATACCGTCCGGTATATAAAATGTCAACTGGAAAGACTTTGTATTTCACCGCAGATTTTACTTTCTTTCATCCCGGATCTTCTTTTTTCGTCTTTCTTCTCTTCCTCGCTTTTCTATACCGTCCGGTATATTACATCCGCACTATTTCTTTTTTCCGGATATCGTAACTATTCAGGACTGTTACCGGATATAAAAAAACTGCCTGCCATTTTTTCTATGGCAGACAGTTTTTCACAGAGCCGCATGCTCCTGCATACTGCTTTTGCAGGCAGAAGCGGCCGCATCGGATCTCTTTATATTTCAGAATATACCACGTTCCGTATCCGGCGCGTATGTGTAGAGGTACCGGCTCCGGTAAGCTGTTCCATCACAAGGATGATAAGGTTTTTCTCCGGTGCAACGGACATATAAGGACCAAGCCAGCCATCCCAGCCATATTCTCCGCGGCTTCCCAGTGTGGCCGCATACTCCGGTTCAACGAGATTTCTCATAAGATTTCCATACGTGTAACCGGCCAGAGTATCCCAGCCTTTCATTCCCTGACGCTGCTCTTCCGTGATCGTAGTATGAGTCAGGAAATGAACCATGGGCTCTGTGAGAATCCGCACACCCTCAAGAGCACCGCCATTTAAAAGCATCCGGCAGAATCTCAGCCAGTCGTCAATGGTGGTCGTAAGCCCTGCTCCGCCGGCTTCGTAAGCAGGATCTCTTTTCATATCCACGGAAATGCCAAGGTGATTGACCGTGTAAAGCTGAAGTCCGTCTTTTTCCATGCTATAGGTTTTTGCCAGGCGGTCCTGTTTTTCCTCCGGCACAAAAAAGCCCGTATCATTCATTCCCAACGGCTCCCAGATCCGCTCCCGGAGAAATTCGCTGAAACGTTTCCCGCTGACTGCTTCAATGACAGCCGCCAGGATATCCGCTGACAGTCCATAACGGAACTCCGTGCCCGGATCAAAGGAAAGAGGAATGGCGCTGAGTCTTTTTGCGATCTCCTGTGTGCTGAGAGGATTCTCTCCGTCCATCCGCGCTTTGATCTCATCGAGAAGTTTTGTCGTCTGGACTTCTGTCTCGTTGGAAGCGCCATCGTAAGTGTAACCGGAGGTCATATTCAGGAGATCACGGATCTGAACCTCTCTGGCCGCCGGACGCAGGGTTCCATTTTCCGCAACCATGGGATTCTTAAAGAACGGAAGATAAGTGGATAAGGGCTCCACCAGATCCAGTTTCCCATCCTGTACGAGCAGCATAGCTGCCACTGCCGTCATGGGCTTCGTCATGGAATAAAGCCGAAAGATCGTATCTCTTTTTACCGGCACTTTATTTTCCCGGTCAGCATAACCTGCCTCATAATAACACTTCTCTTCGTCATCCTTATAGATCAGACAGCTTCCACCAGCTGCTGCTCCTGTCTCCACCATTTCTGTCAATATGTCCTGAATCTTCGCAAACTTCTGTGTATTCATTTTTTCTATCCCCTTACATTATTAAGATGCTGCCAGAATCCCAATATAAAGCGGACGTCAGCCTTTTTATCGGCTTTCACGTCCGCTTTCCGGGATTTTATTTAAAATCTTTCTCGTAAAGAATCACACGGTCATCCTCATCATAGCGTTTATGAGAGAGAATCCTTCCGAGCTTGCGGATACCGGTCCTCTCAGAACGGCTGATGGCATCATCCACAATATCTCTTACATCGGCAATACAAACGGGATGCTCCGGCGTCTGCATTTCACCGATCCGATTATAAAGGGCTACCATGGCAGAATCGTCAATACGGTAATCCTCATCATACGCATAGATTTTTCCAAAAGTCACCAGTTCATCATTTGTCATGATGGGAATGGAAATCTCGGAAGTAAATTTCTCGGCAAAGGTTGGATTCTTGTCAAAGAGTTCCTTCAGATAACTCTTCTCATCTTCCAGGATCACCAGAAGACCATCTGTGCGGAACTCCATAGCCTTTGACAGCTGTGCGATGGATTCCTCGGAGAGATCTCCGGCTTCTTCAATGATGAGCGTACCTCCGGCGATCTTTGCCACCGTGGAGGCGATATCCTTCTTATTGAAGTCCTCTGCATAAATCTTTGCCACTCTGGCCGCACTGTTTCCACGTTCCTGGCACAGAGCCTTTGCAAAACGGATACCCAGAGTCGTTCTTCCGCTTCCCGGATCACCTGTGATCACCAGGTTTCCGCTTCTGGAAGTCTTATCCTTCTGAAGCTTGTTCAAAGTTTCCTTCATTGCACAGGCGATCTGCTCCTGAAGTCCCTGGATTGTTGAAAAATAGGAAAACAGCTGCTGCTGGCTTAAAGTCAGACTCTGGTTCGGACGATAAGCTGCCTGCTGATAAGGATTCTGCTGAGTGGCTGCTGCCTCTGTATTCCTGCCTGCACGCTCCATGCGGATCACACCCTGCGCCTGGGAAACCCTGGCTGCTTTCTGGTCGGCACTACTCTGCTGCGGAACACCTGCTGCTGCCTGCTGCTGTCCCTGTGCCGGCTGGCTCATGACGGGCTGGCCAGCCTGACTCTGCTGTACCGACTGTATCCTCTGCTCTCTGGCAGCCTGCTCCGGTTTCTTTACCGGAACCTGCGGCTGAGCAGCTGTCTTTTTCTCTGTCTGACTGTTTTCTAAAGTTCCGGAAGCCATATCCGGTGCCGTTGTTCCTGGCATTTCCACTTTCTTCTCTGCGGCTGCATTTACACCTGCATGAGCTGCAAGGCGCTCATTCAGACCGGCTGCCTGCTCGGCCTCCGCACGCATCTTGGCCGCCTGGGCTTCCAGTGCCGCAAAGCCGGAAGCTGCCATTCCCGGATCCTGTGCAGCTGCCTGCGGAGCCGGGATCCTCTCCTCTCCGGAAGGCTGCACAGCCTCCTTCGGCTGCTCGTTTTCCACCTGCAGATCCGGCATCTCCGGTATTTCTCTCTCTGGCTCTTTTTCTTCCGTAGAAGCAGTCTCATCTGCGCCACTCATAGAAACCAGAATATCATCGATCGATTCCTTCGGTTCCTGAACGGGAACATTCCCTGCACGGTCCCGGAAGAAGGACATATCATTTTTCGGTTCCACGATCTCTGCTTCCGTCTCTGCCGGATGAATACCGGAAATGATCTCCCGCATACTCTCCGCCAGTTCCTTCTGAAGCTGCTGTGCATCAAATGCCTGATCCGGAGCTTCCGGTTCCTGAGGAACGGCTTCTGCTGCTCCAGCAGAAGCGGCTGCCGGTGCGTCTGTCTGCAGATTATTTCTCACTGCATCGGCAGGCATCACTCTTGTAGTTCCGCCGGTGCTGTATCTCCAGGACTGATCCTGCTGCTCCGGAGTCTCCTGCTCTGCAGCTGCCGTATGCTGGCTGACCGCCTGAGCAAGCTCCTTCTGTGTCTCAGAAATGATGTTCTCTGTGATCGCATCTGTTTCGTTGGAAGGCATTTTATCCACAATGATCTTTTCCAGCTCCGGAACGGCAGCCTCCACCCGTTCCTTGATCGGCATCAGATTTTCATCCCGATGATCATAGATCGTCTGCTGCATGGGTGTGAGCTCCGTCAGTGAACGTTTCAGCTCCAGAGCTTTGATCACATATTTACCCTGGCGGAACCAAAGAACCAGGTCATCACAGCTCTCGATGCATTTCTGCTTTTCTCCTGCCTGATAATAAAGCTTCGCAAGCTCATAACCCCACTGCTCTGTATATTCTGCTTCCTTATACTCTTCCAGGATCGCAATCTGATCCTCCAGTGAGGAACCTCTTCCTTTATAGATCTCATATTTGAGGATATACCGGGAGGTATCGTTTGGCGCGGCATTTACAAATTCGCTGTAATATTCCACGGCCTCATCGAATTCCTTCATCTTGATCGCCACCTCAGTCAGACGGAACAGGATCGTTCTCGTCATCTGAGATCTTCTATATGCACGAAGAAGGATCTCCTTGCTGTCTTCTAATCTTCCATTTGCCTCATATATTTCACTGACCATGCAAAGCGTACGGGTATTCCGGACACGCTTCCATTCGACGGTATCCGCTACCTTGACCGCTTCCTCATAGTTCCCGCTGGTGACTAATTTTTTAATCTCGTCCAATTTGAGATTATATTCGTATTTATCCAATGTTTTCACCTCTTGACAGTTACCTTTTGGGTTACATAGATAGGTACAGTCTACCATAACTCAAACCCCTTGTCAAAAAAAAACGCCCGTACTTTTACTATTATAATGGAAGATTTTTTGCTGCTGCATCCGGCAAAAACAGCCGTTATCGCTTTGCTTCGATAACGGCTGTCTAATGTTTTTCAATCATATTCAGTTTTCTTTCTATATTTTAAATCTAATCGGAGGAAATATTCTTTTGTCTTATAGTTTCCTGCTTTCTTATATAAACAACAGTTCATCTGTCGTTATAAAATCAAGGAATCTGTTAGAGCCTTCATCCTTTTGATAAAACTCAAAGTCTTCGATCATATTTTCCTAATATTCTCTTCAATACGATGGATTATATAAGTTTTCTCGATATATAAATCTTTACTTCTATATACCTTCAATTGTTATATAAACTGACGTATTTTTTATCCCCTCGAAATCCTGGAATAAAAACCTTTGAATGCTTTGTGGTATTACTTCAATATGGTAGCAAATTCTTTTCGCTTTATCTCGGCTCCGGTTCATTTACTCTCCGATTATCTGGACTATATTCGATCTTTCCGGATATTTATTTGTTGAGATAAAGGTCATTCATGCAGGAAACCTTTGCTATACCACATCCATATTGAATAGAATGATCAATCGGACTTCCCATTGGAACTGACCTCCCTTTTTCTATTTCTACGAGTTCCTTCAACAACTTTGACTTCTCTTTCACTCCGGTTCCTCCAGCTTTCTCGTCACTGGAGAATGGTAAGTGTTTTTTGAAGTTCTTGTTTGTTGTTGACATTATAATAGCACAGCCCTTTTCATTTGTCAACACTATTTTTGATTTTTCTTTTAAAAATCTAATCTTCTTTCTTTTTATTCGTCTTATTTTTCATAATTTCCATATTTATTATGAAAATTCAGTTATTTTACATTTTACATCCATGCAAAAGGATCCGTTCTCTGTACTCATAAAAAGCGTAAGTTTCTCTTTTCATCTTCCGGATTCCTGTGCTATACTGACTTCAGCATAAGCCGGAAGAGTTCCGGCAACGGAAGGTGATAACATGCGTTTACTTGATGCCGTTTCTACACTGAAACCAAAGAAACATGAAAAAACGACCACTTCCAGAATGACGACCATCTGGAGTGAACAGATCGACCCGGGCAGCGTCCTGCCGGAATATCCGCGCCCGCAGTTCCGCCGTGAAAACTGGATCTGCCTCAATGGTCCCTGGGATTATACGTTTACAAAAAAGAATAAACGGCCGGAGCGTCCGGATGGCCAGATCCTGGTTCCTTTTTCTCCCGAATGTATCCGTTCCGGCGTGAGCCGTCAGCTTCTCCCGGGAGAATATCTCTGGTATTTTCGGTTTGTCTACCTGAACACGATCCCGGAAAACCAGCGGCTCCTGCTGCATTTCGGGGCGGTTGATCATAGCTGCAGTGTCTGGTGGAACGGCCACCTTCTCGGAAAGCATGAAAACGGATATCTTTCCTTCTCTTTTGATGTGACAGATTATCTTCAGGAGGGCAACAATACACTCTGGGTACGGGTTCAGGATGACTCTGACAGCGGAAGTCAGAGCAGAGGCAAACAAAGCCTCAAACCTCACGGTATATTTTATACTGCCCAGAGCGGGATCTGGCAGACGGTCTGGATGGAATGGGTTCCGGAAAAGCGGATTGAAAAGCTGAAGATCACACCTCTTTATGATGAAGGTTCTGTCCGCCTGGAGATCACTCTGACGCAGCCTCAGGACATGGAGATCCGGATGCTCTGGAATCGTGATTCTTACTGTCATTATGTGGAAAAAGAAGATTTCCCCGCCGATCAGAATACCTTTGTCCGTGATATCCGGCTGCCGGATTTCCGTCCCTGGAGCCCGGAGGATCCTTTCCTTTATGAGGTACAGCTTATCACGGAAACCGACACCGTCCACAGCTATTTTGCCATGCGGAAATTTTCCCTGGGACTGGATGAAAAACAACAGCCAAAGCTTTTCCTCAACAATCAGCCCTACTTTTTCAATGGCGTACTGGATCAGGGCTACTGGCCGGAAAGCCTTTACACAGCGCCCTCTGACGAGGCCCTGGTTTTCGATATCCGTTCCATGAAGGAACTGGGCTTTAATATGATCCGCAAGCACGTAAAGGTGGAACCCATGCGCTGGTATTATCACTGTGACCGCCTGGGCATGGTCGTCTGGCAGGATATGGTCAACGGAGGTGGAAAACCACTTCTGCCCCTGGTCTGCTATCTGCCAAACCTTTTTCCGCCGGTGACTACCCGGGTGCGTGACAATCTCTACTGGTTCTTTTCCCGGACTTCCAAAAAAGCCCGCCGAAAGTGGGAGGAAGAAGCCATGGAGCTCATCGATCAGCTTTATAATATTCCCTGTATCGGTCTCTGGGTGCTTTTCAACGAGGGCTGGGGACAGTTCGATTCCCTGCGCCTGACAGAAAAGATCCATCTTGCAGACCCGGGCCGCCTCGTAGATCACGCCAGCGGCTGGTTTGACCAGGGCGGCGGCGATGTAAAAAGCGCACATAATTATTTCCGCCCCCTGCGGGTGCGTACTGAACAGCGCCCCTTTATCCTCTCGGAATACGGCGGCTATTCCTGCCCTGTGGACGGCCACCTCTATTCTTCAAACTCCTTTGGATATCATACCTATAAGGATACCATGGAGTTTACCGCTGCCTGGCAGTCTCTCCAGAAAAAGATCCGGGAGCTCCAGGGCAAAGGCCTGGCCGGAGCTGTGTATACACAGCTGTCTGATGTTGAGGAAGAGACGAATGGATTATATACTTATGATCGAAAGGTTTGTAAGGTGGAGCGGAAATGATAGGAGTAAAGCGGACATTCAAAATCCGCTGATCTGCCAGTAGACTTTTTCAGCCGGATGCGTATGCTATTTTCCAGAAAAAAACAGATCTGCAAAAAGGTTTCTCTTCCTTTTACAGGTCTGTTTTTTATCATTCTTTATTCTTCGGAGGCCGTCTCCGTTTCGCTTTCTGCCTCGGTTTCGGGTTCCGGATTGATGATATCTTCGTAGTAGCCGATGATCTTCTGTACATCCATCTTGCTGATCCGGGCAGGAAGCGCCTGATCGGAAAGGACGTCATAGAGTCCGTCATCTGCCAGATAGAACTCGGTGGTCAGTTTGGTGCCGTCAACTTTGGTGAATACCAGTTTGAAATCCGGATCACCGCTGACTTCCGGCGCCTCGCTGGTACGTTTCTGTGCCTGCATGGCAATGAGGTTATTGTAGAACAGGCGGAACGGGGTGGAGTCCACTTCCTCGCCGTCTACCAGATAGTGGTAGACCGTCTGCATCTGCTGCTCAGTTTCTGCCTCGGTCTCGGTTTCTGCTTCCGTTTCCGCCTCAGTCCCTGCTTCATCCAGAGCGCCTGCACTGATCTTGATTGTCTCGGCTTCGGTTTCTTCCTCCGTGGAGGCTTCTGTCTCTACCGGAACCTCCTCACTTTCCACGGTGAGTGTCTTGGTCTCGCCCTGGTAGGTGACTTCCAGGCTCTTCATATTGGTCATGGGCACATCGTTCAGATACAGGCTCACATAATCCAGCACATCCACGTTCAGAAGTTTCTCCAGAGTAGATTCTGCCATGGTATAAACACCATCATGATCTGCCAGTTTCACGTAATAATCGCCATCGTCGTTGGTGTTGCCGATGAGAAGGGTGGTGGTCACTTCGATGGTTTTTGGCTCCTCGGTCTCGGTTTCGGATTCCGGTTCCGTTTCTGCCTCGGTCACAGCTTCTGTAGCTGTTTCCGTCCCAGTAGCTGCCTCTGTCATCTCTTCCTCTGATACAGCCTCAGTGGCTGTCTCTGATACGGCTTCTGTCATAGTTTCCTCAGAACCGGTCTCAGATTCTGCTGTTTCCGTTCCGGATACAGCCTCGGCCTCAGATACCGTTTCTTCGGCTGTCTCGCTCTCAGAAGCTGCCTCACTCACTTCCTCGGTCTCAGTCTCAGTTTCCTCTTCGGTTTCTGCCTCGGTCTCTTCGCTCACAACGGTAACGGTCTCTGCCGGTTTGTCCAGTCCGTACTGAGCCAGATCGTCTCCTTTGTAGTCCACAAAATCTTTATAAGACAGACTGGAGACTGCCGTGGTAAGATCACTGGCTGCTGTGGTTCCGGCCTCCTCTTCGTTGCCGTCCTGATCTTTCACCGTCCAGCTGGTGCCGGTTTCGTCGGAGCTGAACTCTACGGTGCCATCTTCTTTTTCCACCTTCATGTTTCGGATATTGGTGGATTCAAGTGTCGGAAATGTATCTGCTTTTGCCACATCATACGGCTGCATATCAAACACATTTACACTGCTGGCCGGCATGGTGTAAACATCTGTACCGTCATCTACCTTCACATAAAAATCGTTGTTGCTGCTGTTCTGGTTGCCGATATAAAGAGTAAAAGCAGTTCCGTCTGTTTTCAGAACGGTTACTTCCTGCTTCGGCTCATCCAGTCCGTACTCGGAAAGATCCTCCGGGCTTTCCAGCACCCGATCCACCGTAAGGCTGGTCAGCTTACTCATCTTTGTATCGACTGCACTTTCATCCAATGGAAAATCGGAATCTTCCTCATAAGTCCAGGTATCATCGTTTTTCGTATAGGTCATCGTCACATCACCGTTTTTTACAGTGACTTTTGCAATTTCATCATCCGTAACAGACACCGGCAGGGAGCTCTCCTCTGTCTCCTCCGTCTCTGCTTCCTGATCCGCTTTCTTCTGCTGAAGATCGATCACAAAATAAAGAACCAGAAGAACGATCAGGATCAGGACTGCAAAAAGCAGTCCCTTTCCTTTTTTCTTTTTTTTCACTGTCATTATCTCTTTCTCCTCTTAAACCAGATACCGCCTCCAAGAACCAGGCAGAGAACCGGAAGAAGTCCGATCGTTACCATGCCCCACATCCGTGCAGATGCTGCTGTCACAGTCAGATAAGAGATCTGTGTACTCTTGCTCGGAATGGAAACGCTCTGTTCCTGATCACACATCCAGCTTACAGAATTAGCCAGAAGCTTGACGTTATTTCCGGAAACCATGGCATCGACCTGCTGGCTGAACAGGTTTGCACTGGTCAGGTAGATCAGCTTTGTCTCGCCGTTGTCCACAGACTCGGTAACAGCAACGCCCACATCAAAGGGGCCTTCTGCATCCCCGTCTTCCTTTTCCAGAGTTCCGTTTACATTGGTTTTTACATAAGCAGAATCAGAGGTGGTGAGAAGACTCTCTATAGTAACGGTATCCCTCTTATCCTCCAGCTTTTCTACTGCCTGTGCCACCGGCATCAGAACATAAGAGTTTGCTTTGGAAAGATCTCCCAGCGCATCGGAGCTTCCGATATTCGGAACCAGATATGTCGGATTACCGGAAATATAATGCTGTCCATCTGCTTCCAGAACAACGCCTTCCATCGTGCCGATGCCATAGTTGTTCAACACCTTCTGCAGATTCGGCATTTCCTTATTCAAATAACTGGTGATGATAACCGCTTTTCCGCCATTTTCCATGTAGGTGATCAGCTTATCTGCTTCTTCTTCGCTCAGATCATTCTGCGGAGAGAAAAGCATGACACAGTCTGCATCATCCGGCACACTCTCTTCCGTAAGAAGGTTCAGGTCTTTCATCTCAATGTTTTCTTTTTCAATGGCAGATTTCATATCCTCTGTCATATCGCCTTCTTCATGACCGGTAATGGTATACATGATCGGCAGAGAATCCGTAGTTACATAGGAAATCGCACTTGTCACCTGACCCTCGCCGTCAAAACCTGTGGTCTCATACTGATAGGTCTGATAATTGACGGTAGATTCAAACATATCGGCATAGGGAATGACCTTGTTTCGTTTCTCACCGACAACAATAAGAGAGTTGTCTTCCAGATCGTCCTCCGTATATTCCGAAACAAAATTCGGGTGAAGCACCGGATCCATGGTTTCCACTTTGACGTGAGAAGAAAGTCCCGCATAACGTTCCAGGAGCTTCTGGATCGTCTCATTTTCCTTTCCGCTTTCCACGATCTGATAAATGGTTACATCCTGATCCAAAGCACTTACCAGCTCTTTTGTGGTATCGCCGATGGCGGAAAGCTTGGTCTGGCTCAGATCCACATTCCGGTACTGAGCCGGAAGTTTTCCGACAACAAGATTAAACACTACCGCAATCGCCAGCACGACCACGCTGATCCCCAGACTGTAGGAACCTTTGCGGATATTTTTGCTGCTCCATTTCGGCAGGATATTTTTTATATTAGGCTTTTTGATACTTGGCTTTTTCATGATCTGTCTCCTCCCTTTAGCTCCATCTTCTCTTCTGGATGGACTGTACGGTAAAGAACAGGAACAGGCCGATTACCGTGAGATAATAAACCACATTGGAAACATCCAGAATTCCGTTTGTAAAATCATCAAAATGGCTGCTCAGGTCAAAAACACTTAAAATTTTCTGTACCGCACCTTCCAGAAGTGTGGATTTCAGGAAATAAATGCCGGCCAGCACCGCTTCCCCGATGATTCCGATCAGCACTGCCAGGAAGGTGTTTTTTACAACAGAATAAACAACCACTGCCACACCAAGGATCAACATTGCAATGATCAGAAAAGAGGTCGCTGCCGTCTGACTCAAAATACTGGTCAGACTGTTCATCATGTAACAGATAAACAGAGCGCCAAATGTAATAACGGCTGCAATGACCGGACTCTCTGTCAGCGAAGAGAGGAAAAGACCGATCGCAATATTCGAGCAGCCCAGAAGGAAAAATCCCAGGAGTGCCGTATAGGACATAGGCATGGAAACCTCACCGTAAACCTGCATGATCAGCGGATACAGACAGATGATCAGAACCGGAATGGCAAAAATGGCGATCATTCCCATGAACTTTCCGAGAACGATATCCGTTACTGACAGCGGAGAAGTCAGAAGCAGCTGATCTGTTTTCTGACGCTGTTCCTCTGCCAGCGCTCTCATAGTCAGGATCGGTGTTACGATCAGGAAAATAAAGTTTACCGCAGAAAGTGTATAACCGAAAATAGGATAACCCATATTCATATGATATGCGGTAAAATAAATGCCCGTCACGAGGAGCATAAATGCGATAAATACATAACCGGACATGGAAGTCAGATATGCCCGGATCTCTTTCTTGCAAATGGTACTCATTCTTGACCACCCTCCTTGTTCTCTTCTTCCGGTGTTTCCGTATCCTCCATCAGACTCTGAATGGCATCCGCATCACTGAATGCTCCGGTATTTTTTGCTTCCGAAGGATCCTGGGATGTCAGTTCAAGGAAGATATCCTCCAGAGAAACATGTGTATTTTCCATACGAAGGATGGGACACTGGTTTTCTGCACAGGCATAGAAAAGTTTTTCCCGGACATCTTCATTTCCTTCTGTTTTCAGACTTACCTGAACCAGACCATTTTCATTATCCGTAAAGTTCTTCTCGGCGATCTCCGGAATTGCATTCAGCATTCCCTCGATCTCTGTCCGGCTGCCCTTGATGGTAAGTTCAAGTGTATTTTCACCCTCCATGAGTTTTGCCAGATTTTCCGGCGTATCACTTGCAACCAGATGACCATGGGAAATGATCATGACATAATCACAGACAGCACTCACCTCAGAAAGAATATGAGAACTTAAAATGACGGTATGCTTTTTGCTCAGACTCTTGATCAGGTCACGGATCTCGATGATCTGCTTCGGGTCCAGTCCTACCGTCGGCTCATCCAGTATGATCACTTCCGGATATCCCATCAAAGCCTGGGCCAGGCCGGTTCTCTGCTTATAACCCTTTGACAGGTTCTTGATCAGACGATCCTTCATATGGGTCAATTGTACCGTATCCATGATGTCAGCGATCATATCCTCTCTGTCTTTTTTCGGAACTTTCTTCAGTTCTGCTGCCAGTCTCAGATATTCGATCACAGTCATATCCATGTACAGAGGCGGCTGCTCCGGCAGATATCCAATGTCTTTTTTTGCCTCCTCCGGCTCCTCCAGAATGTCATGGCCATTGATCACTACTGTGCCCTCTGTGGATGCAATATAGCCGGTGATCATGTTCATGGTCGTAGATTTTCCGGCTCCGTTAGGTCCCAGAAAACCATAGATCTGACCTTCTTCCACCTGAAAGCTCAGATGATCTACCGCGGTATGATCTCCATACTTTTTCGTCAGATTCTTTACTTCTATCAAAGTGCTTCCTCCTTTTTGCCCGTCCTGCTGCATGTCACAGCCTTTCGGCATAAATATATATATTAAAAAAATAAAATAATATTGTGTTCATTTCGGGGAAGGATTGTGATTTTTTCTTGATAACTTTTTGAAAATTGTGTGAACGTCTCCACAACAAAAATGCCCTCTGGCATGAGATATTCTCTCACACCAGAGGGCAGATCTAATTATTTTTTATACTTTATTTCCGGTTGTAATTGATCAGGCAGCCTTTCAGGATGATCTCGCGCTCATCATCGGTGAGCTCGTCCATTTTCAGAGTGATCTCTTTCAGACCATCGCCTACGACATAGCAGGTGAACTCGCCGGCTTTGTTCTCGATGGCTTCGCGGATACCGGGAAGGAAGAGATAATCACCGTTTTTGAAGGGAAGCTCGCCCTCATCAATGAGGAAAGGAAGCATACCCCAGTTGATCAGGTTGGAACGGTAACGTTTGGTGGCGTACTCGTTGGCGATGTTTGCCCAGCCGCCTAAAACCTTCTGGCAGGAAGCTGCCTGTTCTCTGGCAGAACCGTCACCGGGTTTCACAGCAAAAATGGTGGAACCAACGCCCACGTTGGTCTTGTCCACATCCGGATATTTCTCATGCAGCGCTTTGAATACTGCTTTAAGCTCCGGAAGTGCCTCCGCAGGACAGTTGCCTGCCTCGATGGCTTTCTGCGCCGTCTGTACCTCTTTGGCACGGCCCACGTAAGCCGGATCCTTTCTGGAGAGAGTAAACTCTGCCAGTCCCAGAGGATTGGAACGGTAGGAGGAGGTCTCTCCGGACGGGATCAATTCGTCCGTAGTTGTTACCGGATCGTGGATCTCGGATACGACTTTCAGGATCATATTTTCCGGAAGGGCGGACATCTTCGGCCAGTCCTTGATGTTCGGACCGAAATGGATCTCTTCGCCCGGATCTGCCACACCATGACTGTCAAAAACACGGTTTGCATAAATATTGCTGTCAAAATGATAGGTCGGACCTGTATACTCTACATCCAGATCGGTAGCAGCTGTCAGATAGCCCTTATTTGCCGCTGTTGCTGCGATGGAGCGGGCATCCATAAGAGCCACCGAAGCGATCTGACCGCTCTGAAGCTTACTTCCCTCACGATTCGGGAAGTTTCTGGTAGAATGACGGATACTGAAAGCATTGTTGGCCGGAGTATCTCCTGCGCCGAAACAGGGACCACAGAATGCCGTTTTCACGATGGCACCGGTCTCCATCAGCTCTGCCAGTCTTCCGTTTCTGGCAAGTTCCATATAAATAGGTGTGCTGGCCGGATAAACACTTAAGGTAAACTCATCACAACCGATGCTGTGTCCCTTCAGGATATCCGCTGCTGCACAGATATTCTCAAATCCACCACCTGCACAACCAGCGATGATTCCCTGATCCACATAGAGTTTTCCGTCACGGACTTTATCCTTCAGGGTAAAGTCTACGGCTCCGCCCAGAGATACTTTTGCACGCTTCTCCACATCTGCAAGAATCTCGTCCAGGTTCTGATTCAGTTCATCGATCGTATAAGTGTTGCTGGGATGGAAAGGCATGGCGATCATCGGACGGATCTCACTTAAGTTCACCTCAACCACGCCATCATAATAGGCAACTTTTCCAGGCTTCAGTTCTTTATAGGCAGAAGTTCTTCCATGGATCCGGTAGAACTCTTTGATCTCTTCATCTGTCTGCCAGATGGAGGACAGACAGGTGGTCTCTGTGGTCATCACATCCACGCCGATACGGAAGTCGGCGCTCAGTTTGGAAACGCCCGGACCTACAAATTCCATTACTTTATTTTTTACATAACCCTTAGCAAAAACAGCGCCAATGATAGCCAGTGCCACATCCTGCGGGCCAACCCCTTTTGCCGGCTCACCGGTCAGATAGATGGCAACCACACCAGGCATATTGATGTCATAGGTCTGACAGAGCAGCTGTTTTACCAGCTCCGGTCCGCCTTCCCCCATAGCCATGGTTCCAAGGGCTCCGTAACGGGTATGGGAATCGGAACCAAGAATCATCTTTCCGCTCTCTGCCAGCATTTCACGGGCAAACTGATGAATGACTGCCTGATGAGGAGGTACATAAATGCCGCCGTATTTCTTTGCACAGGTCAGGCCAAACATGTGGTCATCCTCATTGATCGTTCCGCCTACTGCACAAAGACTGTTATGACAGTTTGTCAGCACATAGGGAATCGGAAATTTTTCAAGGCCTGATGCTCTGGCTGTCTGAATGATTCCCACATAGGTGATATCATGAGAGGTCAGTTTATCAAATTTGATCTTTAACTTTTCCATATTTCCGGATGTATTATGATCCTTCAGAATATGATAAGTAATGGTATTTTTCGCTGCTTCTTCCCGGTTTAAGGTTTCTTTTCCAAGCATATTGCGAAGAATCAGTTTTGCATCCCCGGAATCCTCCACCAGCTCTGTGCCGTTTACCAGATATGCACCGGTGTCACATAATTTAATCATGCATCTATCCTCCATTTCTGAGCACTCTTTATGAGCACCCATTGGGCTTTTAGGTTCTATATTTTTTCTGATAACTCACATTATAACTGTGCAGTGATGAGATTGCAAGAAAAAATGCAAGAGGTGAAAAATGAGCAAAAGAAAAGAGGATATGATCTTGATCTTCAATCATATCCTCTTTCAATGATGATTCTCCATTGGAAGATACCTCTTTCTTTTATTTTTGATGTTCTGTTACAATCTGCTTTTTCTTTTGGGGTTAGGAATTAATATTTCGGTGGTCCGTACCGTCCTTTCTTTCATATTTGAGATCCTGTCATCTATCTTCTTTTCTCTGAAAATCTGAAAGATAAATGAATGATTACTGTTTCACTGGAATCTCCTCCTTACTGGAATCGCCTTTCGTTTGATTTCCTGTTTGTTTTGTTGTCTTGATTATATCTTGTTATTTCTATTTTGTCAAGCATTATTTTAAATATATTTTTGCTTTCTATTTATTGTGTGTTTTCATTTAAATTTTCTAATTATTTACAATATTTTAAAACCATTCTTTCTGAACGTATGAATCCCCGGAAGGTTCAAAGACCTCTCGGGGATCCTATAACAACACGATTCTGTTTTTTCAGAAGTTTAGTATTCCTGATTCTCCATATACTTCATATAATTGACTACCATCAGAGCAATCTTGAAGGTCAGGGCGTCATCAAATTTGCGGATATCTAGACCGGTGCTCTTCTGAAGCTTCTCCAGACGGTACACCAGAGTGTTTCGGTGCACATAGAGCTGTCTGGATGTCTCGGAAACGTTCAGGTTATTCTCGAAGAACTTGTTGATCGTAGTCAGTGTCTCTTCATCCAGGGAGTCCGGAATGTTGTCGCCGAAAACCTCATGCATGAACATCTCACAGAGAGAAATGGGCAGCTGATAGATCAGACGGCCGATTCCAAGAGTATTGTATGCAATGATCCGTTTCTCTGAGTAAAAAATCTTGCCTACATCCAGAGCCATTTTGGCTTCTTTATAAGATTTGGAGACCTGTTTGATCTCGCTTACAATGGTACCGTAGGAAATACGCACGGTAGCCATGGCCTCGGAGTTCAGCATATCCTTCATCATATTGGCAACCTGCTCCACTTCCTCATAGTCCTCGTCCTCGCGAAGTTCATGGATCAGAATGATGCTCCGCTCATCCACTGCTGTAATAAAATCCCTGGTCCGTGTAGCAAACAGCGTCTTCAGAAGTTCTCTGGCATTCAGGTCCTTCTCCTGCTTCGTCTCGATCATGTAAACAACGCGGCGGGCCTCCACTTCAATGTGAAGCTTCTTCGCACGGTTATAGATATCCACCAGAAGAAGATTATCCAGAAGCAGGTTCTGAATAAAGTTATTTTTGTCAAAGCGTTCTTTGTATGCAACGATCAGATTCTGGATCTCACTGACTGCTACTTTTCCGATCATGTAGGTATCTTCACTGGAACCTCTTGCCACAAGAATGTATTCCACAACCTGATCATCAAAAATCTTGAAAAAATGATATCCCTGGATCACCTGGCTGTCTGCTACCGAATCATTAAACAGACAAACCATATCCTTGGAAATATCTTCTCCATTAAAGGTAGAAACCACGGTTCTTCCTTCCGGATCAAACACACACAGATCAATTCTGGTTATGGAGCGAAGTTCGTCAATCGCATTCTGTAATACCTGGCTGGAAATCATTGTCCCACTTCCTCTCTTTCATTCACGAAAAATAGTTACTTACAGTATACTAAAACCCTTCGGACGGTGCAAGTGAAATTTTATCGCTCCTTTTCTGAAAACGATAAAAACAATAAAAATGCCATCCGGAAAACCGGATGGCATTGAAAATACTTTTATGAATATTAGTTGGTGATAACAAGCTCGGTCTCTTTGTCGAAGACATGAATCTTCTCAGCATCCAGAGCAAATTTAACGGTATCGCCGGTTCTTGCGGTTGTACGCGGATCTACACGAGCGGTTACGTTAGCGCCCTCAATATCGAAGTACAGGAATACTTCTGCACCAAGCAGCTCATATACACGGATGGTGGACTCGATCACAGTCTCAGGAGACTTCTTCAGCCACTCGTCAGAATCATGTACATCCTCAGGACGGATACCAAGAACAACGGTCTTTCCGTTGTAGCCGCCATCGATGAGTTTCTTAGCTTTTGCCGGAGCAAGTTTGATGGAATGGCTGCCTACCTGAAGAGCAACATCGTTGCCGCTTACTTTAACGGTAGCATCCAGGAAGTTCATCTGCGGAGAACCGATGAATCCAGCTACGAACAGGTTGCACGGATTGTTGTAAAGGTTCTGCGGGGAATCTACCTGCTGAACAACACCATCTTTCATAACTACGATTCTGGTACCAAGGGTCATAGCCTCTGTCTGGTCATGAGTAACGTAGATGATGGTTGCGCCCAGTCTCTGATGCAGTTTGGAGATCTCGATACGCATCTGTACACGAAGTTTTGCATCCAGGTTTGACAGCGGCTCGTCCATCAGGAATACCTTAGGATCACGAACGATTGCACGTCCCATAGCAACTCGCTGTCTCTGACCACCGGACAGAGCCTTCGGTTTACGATCAAGCAGTTTCTCCAGGTCAAGGATCTTAGCTGCCTCTTTTACCATTTTGTCGATCTGGTCCTTCGGAACTTTTCTCAGTTTCAGACCAAATGCCATGTTATCATATACAGTCATATGCGGATACAGAGCGTAGTTCTGGAATACCATTGCGATATCTCTGTCTTTCGGCTCTACATCGTTTACGACTCTGTCACCGATCTTAAGGGTACCACTGGTGATCTCCTCAAGACCTGCGATCATACGAAGGGTGGTAGATTTACCACATCCGGAAGGTCCTACAAAGATGATAAACTCTTTATCTTCAATTTCCAGGTTAAAGTCTTTTACTGCTTCAAAACCATTCGGGTAAGTTTTGTTGATGTGCTGCAGTGATAAGCTAGCCATTTCTTCATCCTCCTAATTCATAAAAGTAACTTGCAGTTCCTCTCTGTTAGTAACTACAACGTTTACTGACTGAAAACAGTATACTAAATTATGTCGCTCCCCGCCATACCATAATCCACCAAAGTTTCTACAATGACCTTGTGAGTTCTGCCAATCCGGTTAAGTATTTTTTAAGTTTTTGGGCATAGTGACGGATATTTTTTGTTTTTATATACAATTTCACAAACAAAAACAAATTTTATCACTGCATCAGAAAAAAGCTTAGGCTTACACTGTCTTTCTCACAAAGACACTCATGAGACTCCTCTTGTTTTTTCTGCCTCTTTCCTGTATACTATTAGCGCAAATATTGAGAGACGGTGCCTGTGCACCACACAGCAGCAGAAGGACTTTGATCGATTATGAACTACATTGTTTTTGACCTGGAATGGAATCAGTGCCCCGGTGGAAAAGAAAAAGAAAATAAAAAGCTTCCCTTTGAGATCATTCAGATCGGAGCAGTCAAGCTGAATGATCGGTATGAGGAGTGCGGACAGTTCCAGGAAAAGATAAAGCCCCGGGTCTACCACAGCTTCCACCACCATACACAGGAAGTCCTCCATATGAATATGAAAGCTTTTCGGAAAGCCCGGTCTTTTTCTGAGGTTGTCACCGCCTTTTTTGAATGGTGCGGTCCTATGGAAGAAGCCGTCTTCTGTTCCTGGGGATCCCAGGATCTTCTGGAGCTCCAGCGAAATTTACGTTTCTATCATATGAAAAATCCATTTCCCTTCCCGCTCTGCTACCTGGATATTCAGAAGATCTACAGTCTTCAGCGAGAAGACGGACGCTCCCGGAAAAATCTCCAGTCCGTCATTGATTCTCTGGAGCTTCCCAAGGATCAACCCTTCCATGAAGCACTGGGAGATGCCTGCTACACGGCCAGGATCCTGCAGACGCTGGATCAGAAGAAGGCTCTGGAGTATTTCTCCGTAGACTATTTCCGTATTCCCCAGAACAGGAAGGAAGAGATCCAGATCTGTTATGAGACATATCAGAAATTTGTCTCCAAACCCTTCCGTACCAAGACGGAAGCCATGCGTGACCGCAAGGTCGCTTCCACCCGCTGCTATATCTGTGGAAAACCGGCCCGCAAAAAGATCCGCTGGTTCACCGGAAATTCCAAGAATTACTACTGTCTGGCCTGCTGTGAGGAGCATGGCTGGCTTAAGGGAAAGATCCGGATAAAAAAAGCAGAGGACAACCAGTTTTTCTGTGTAAAAACATTAAAACTCGTTTCAGAAGAGGATGCAGCCTCGATCATAAAAAAGAAAGAAGCACTCAAAGAGAAACAGAAACGCTGCAGAGCAGATGGCTGAACATCTGCCTGCAGCGTCTTTTTTACACCCTGTTAAAATTTTCCGTCAATTCTTCCATCTCTGTCAGAAGACAGTCTACCCTGCCGTAAAAGGCATCACTTTTACCAGGTTCATTTAAGCTTCTCCCGATATCCTCCAGGGCTTCCTGCAGAAGCCGGATCCTCTTTTCCCCATTTCCGTTCTGGTCAAGAAGAGAACGGCTCCGCTGATTTTCTTCCGGAGTCCTTTTTTTCACCGGATTTTCATCAATATAGCGATAGGTGATCGACGGAGACGCATGATTCAGAAGATTCTGAAGATAATAAATATCATTTGTTGCCTTATAATAATTCCAGGCAAAAGTTTTCCGCATGGTGCTGCCTCCAACGGATGGAAGGCCCACATCCTCTCCGACCTTTTTCATCACCCGCGTAACCCGTTCTTTTGAAAGGTGCTTTCCGGAACCGGAACGCCCGGGAAACAGCCAGGCTTCAGGATCCTTCCCTTCTGTATAACAAAAGATCTCTCTTTGCAGTTTCTCCGGGATCTTAAAGATCCGGCGGATATTTTTCTTTCCGATATTCAGCTCTATGCTTTCTTTTCCCCGCACATCCCTGTTTCTGAAATCCAGGATGTCCGGAAGCTTCAGACCCGTTCCCAAACCGATCTCAAACAAAACATAGTATTTTTCACCGGCTTTTTTCAGCCCGTCTTCAAATTCATGCAGAGCCTTATCATCCTTGACCGGTGACACCCAGCTCATCACTCATTTCCCCCTGTTTCATCTATTTTTCTTCTGTGGATTCTTCTTTTTCCACATGCATTTCCCTGGCCTCTTCAATGGCCTGCTGGCGTTCCAGGCGGTCTTTTTCCAGCTCTGCCCGAAGCTCTGCTTCGATCTCACTTACCGGCTTGCTGTCAATACTCTTTTCAATACGGATCCGTTCTTCCCGTTCTTTTTTTCTCTGTTTCCGGATCTTCTCTGCCCTCGCATTGCGTGCCCAGGCAATTCCAAGGATCGGCAGGAGGATCAGTAAAAGGAGCAGCCCCACAGCCGCTGCCATAATATCGTTCTCATTGATCCAGTCGATCAGCCATACGATCCTCTCTTTTAACCAGGTAAACTTCTCCGGCAGGGTCTGGAAGAATTCTTTGATGGCTGTTCCGGCATTTCTGCCAAAACTGCCCAGAACCTTTCCGGCCTGTTTTCCAAACGCTTTTGTCTTCCGGAAAGCCACCTGCACCCTTCCCTTGATGCCGGGCTCGGTTTCTTCGATGATCTCTGTATAGTTCACCGGGACCGTACTCGGTGTCGGTACGTCAAAAGAAAGCGAATTGTAGGAAAGAGCCGCACTTCCTACCTGCCAGCCGTTATATTCATAGGCCAGTCCGCCGGAACCGTCTCCTTTACGCACTACAGAGGAGGCATCTGCCGTCTTCGGGATTGTCACCGTCACTTCATTCGGACCACTCACCAGTGCTTCATCCAGAGCCTCCGTACGGAGTGCGGAAAGTTCACCGAGATTATCCATTCCGATCAGCTGAGAACGGCTTTCTGTTTTCTCATTAGCTGCTACCGTCACATTCTGGAAATTTTCAAAGGCATAATCCAGCATGGCATGGCTCTCACTGTAAGCCTTGTCTTTTCCATTTACATGAAGCTCCACACAGATCAGCGTACGGCCATCCTTCTTTGCGTAGCTTACAAGCGTATTCAGGGCATCACTGGTAAAACCGGTCTTTCCTCCAAAGCAGCCTTCGTAATAATACTCGGCATTTTCCTGGATCATCTGGTTGTGATTATACCAGTAGCGCTCCTCATCCACCTTGTTGGTCTTCGGACAGGTGTAATTGGTTGTTCCGGCAATCTTCTGGAAGGTCGGATGCTTCAGGGCCGCCTGCGTGATCAGTGCCATATCTCTCGCACAGGTATAATGCTCTTCGTTCTGAAGTCCATGCGGATTCGTAAAATGCGTGTTGACACAGCCAAGCTCCGCTGCTTTCGCATTCATCAGATCCGCAAAGCCACTGATACTGCCGCCGACTGTTTCCGCAATACCGTTTGCAACATCGTTTGCAGATTCCAGCATCAGTCCGTAGAGCGCCCGGCGCATGCTTAAGACTTCACCTACCTGGATGCCTACATGGCTGCTGCCTTCCTCCAGATTATAAACTGCGTTTTCTGAAAATCGGATCTTACTGTCCAGCTTCCCGCTTTCGATCGCTACCAGTGCCGTCATGATCTTGGTAATACTGGCCGGGTACTCTTTCCTGTCCATATTTTTGCTGTACAGAAAAGCCCCTGTATCCGCATCCATGACGACTGCGGCTTCCGCTTCGATCTGCGGACCCTGCGGCCAGCCGGAGATCTCATTGGATTCCACAGTCCAGTAATAGGATTCCGGGATGTACTCGGTCTCTTCTCCACTGTCCTCTGCTGTATCCTCCCCCGTATCGTCATAAGTTTCCGTATATTCTGAATCTTCCGCTGCAAGGGACGGGCACACCGGCACAGCCGCGGAAAGAATCAGGGCTGCCGCCAGCGTGCGGATCAGCCATAGTTTTTTCTTCCTCATTCTTCTTTCTCCATGTTCTGCGGCTCCTGCCTGTCAAAAGACGTCCGGAAAACCGCATCGCCAGTTTCTGTTTCTCTCGCATCATTATATTATAGAGGTTCTTTTTTTTCAAGGACTGATTCTCTGCCGTCAGGCGCACATAAAAAAGACAGCCTCAACGATTCCAGAAGCCTTTCTCCATGAGAAAATTTTCTGAAAACCCTGAAACTGTCTTATGATCACCTGGCGTTACTTACGATCTTATAATAAATCCTTGCTGTGATGGTATAGACAAGGAAATAGACCAGAGCAAAAACGGCTACCGTAAGACCGATGCACAGGCTGAAAAGTTTTATATTGTAGGCTGAAAACAGTGCCATCATCTTCACCAGAACTTTGAAGGCCATCGCCATATGAAGGCCAGCTGCCCCAAGAGGCAGGAAAAACACCAGCAGCACCTGCGTCCGGATGGTTTTTTTCACCTCAGCCTGGCTAAGGCCAATGTCCTGCATGATGACAAAGCGTTTCCGATCATCGTAGCCTTCCGTTACCTGTTTA
Organism: Blautia sp. OF03-15BH; assembly: GCF_003463065.1. Classification (GTDB taxonomy): domain Bacteria; phylum Bacillota; class Clostridia; order Lachnospirales; family Lachnospiraceae; genus Limivivens. Next base: position 94,511 of record NZ_QSCM01000006.1, on the reverse strand, counting down.
TAATAAATGATGAGTACGGTTGCCAGAAGAAAGATCAGACCGAGGAAAAATCCGATAAAAAGAATCGTTCCATACTCCTGAAAGAGATATTCTTCTTCCTCCGTCCGGTTCTGGAACGTGGAAATATAGGCCCACTCCGACGCTTTCTCTGTTTCCCAGGAACTGCGGAGCTTCTCCTGAAACTCTTCTGCCGGTTCCTGCTTACCGGAAATATCAAAGTAGCAGTTCCAGCCCAGGAAGTACGCTGCACCCGGACCTTCTCCCTCCTCAAGACCATAATATGTTTTAAAATTCTTCCCGAGACTTTCCGTCAGCTTTTCCATTTCCTCTATTCCCGGAAGGAGCACCTGCACCCGTTTTTTTATTCCGCTGTACCGGCTGGCAACGGCAGTTTCCACAGGCTCCTCCAGCCGTTTTCCCTTTATGGAATAGTCCCCGAAAAGCAGTGTTTCTCCCGGTATCAGTCCCTCTTCCGACTCATAGAAGGCTGCCACGTCATCCGGAAGCTCTGTTTTCTTCCCGGTATTCGCTTCATAATCCTCCCGGAGCAGGTACTGGACGTACACCAGGTTTTCGTAATCGTTCGTATCTGCCAGGTCGCCCATTTCTGCCTCATAACCATCTTTTCCCTTTCGGTATACCATATTGCATCTGGTATAAGACAGCATATTTTCTACTCCGGAGCCGTTCTCTTCCATCTGTGCCTTTATAAACTTCTTCATATCCGAGGTTGTATCCTGATATGTTTCCGGCTTCAGGCTTTCCACATAATAACGCATCTGCAGGAAATATTCTCTCGGGTATTCTTCCCGGACCCCTTCACTCACACCGTTGAAAATACAAAGGCTCGCCCCGATGGTGACCATGACCATCGTGGAAAGGATGCAGATCCCGGCCAGTCCTGCCGCGTTCTGCTTCATCCGGTAAAGCATGCCGGAAACAGAAATAAAACTGGATGGACGGTAATAAAAACGCTCCCTCTTTTTCATCCATTTTAGCAGTGCAATGCTTCCTGCCATAAAAAGTCCATAGGTACCGATGATGACCAGAAGAGCCGCTGCAAAAAACCACAGCATGGCTTCCATGGGACTTTCTACTTTCTGTGCGATCACATACCCGCCGGTCAGAGCCGCCACACCGATCAGGGCTGCCAGACCATGAACCTTCGGTTCCCGCTCTCCCTGGCTCTCACTTCTGAGAAGCTCGACCGGTCTGGTCCGGATGACAGCGACGATATCATACAAAAGCACCAGACAAAACAAAATGCCAAACAGGCTCAGAGTCTCTGTTACGGCTCCTCGCGGGATCACCATCGTAAGATCTGCCTCCATCCGGATCATTTTATAAAAGATCAGAAAAAACAGCTGAGAAAACAAAGCTCCTCCGGAAATCCCAAAAAACAGGCTGAAAACAGCTACCAGAAGGATCTCAACGCTCATCAGTCTGGCCAGATGACGTTTTTCCATTCCGAGAACATTGTAGAGGCCAAATTCCTTTTTTCTCTGTTTCATAACGAAACTGTTCACATAGAAAAGAATGACCAGAGAAAAAATACCTGTTATCGGTGTGCTGATCCTCAAAAGAGAGCCCATCATTCTTTTCCCTTTCATCCCGGAAATATCCACCATATCACAGAGAGAACCCTGAATGTAAAAAAGTGCCGTCATGACAGAAGCCGCCAGAAGATACGGAAGATAGATATTCCTGTTTTTGCGGATATTTCCCCAGGCCATTTTCAGATAGAAGCCCTTATTCATGACTGTTTCCTCCTGTTGTGAGCAGTGTCAGTGTATCTGAGATCTTCTGATACATCGCCTCTCTTTGAAGTTCACCACGATAGATCTGATGAAACACGGTGCCGTCTTTGATAAAAAGTACCCGGCCTGCATGACTGGCCGCCTTGATGCTGTGCGTCACCATAAGGATCGTCTGCCCCTTCCGGTTGATCTCTTCAAAAACAGCCAGAAGACTGTCTGTAGAACGGGAATCCAGCGCCCCTGTCGGTTCATCTGCGAGGATCAGATCCGGCTTCGTGATAAGAGCTCTGGCCACCGCTGCCCTCTGTTTCTGGCCACCGGAAACCTCATAGGGATATTTTTCCAGGATCCCGGCGATCCCAAGCATCTCTGCCAGAGGCGTCAGTCTCTTTTTCATCTCCGCCACCGGCTTTTTTGCAAGCACCAGCGGAAGAAAAATATTGTCTTTTATGGAAAAGGTATCCAGAAGGTTAAAATCCTGGAAAACAAAGCCAAGCTTTTCCCGCCTCCAGGCAGCAAGCCTGGATTCCGGGATTGCCGAAAGCCTGGTCCCGTTCAAAAGAACCTCTCCGCTGCTTGGTCTGTCCAGCGATGCCAGAATGTTAAGGAGTGTGGTTTTTCCGGAACCGGATTCTCCCATGATCGCCACATACTCTCCCTTTTCCACGGAAAAATTCACATCGGTAAGCGCCTGTACCCTGGCGCCTCCCAGACGGGTCGTATATATTTTTTTCAGATGATGTACTTCCAGAACTGCCATTGAAATGCCTCCTAATATGATGATCTTGTTTTTGCCCGCAAACGGTGCCTGCGGATTGCTCACTGCAAATATAGTATAAAAAAAGAAGAAATGCTCTGCCATGGTTTTTGCTTACATTTCTTCTTCCATTCCTTACATCTGCGTAAGAAAAGCCTTTGCCAGTGTCCGGCATCCGGCCTTTTTTACTCTGCCTCCAGTTCTGTCCTCCGAAGATCCAGAAACACCTCCGTTCCCTCTCCCAGAACGGAGCGGATCTCGATTTTGTTTCCCAGCATCTCCATCACCTGCTTCACCAGTGCCAGACCAACCCCGGTGGAACGCTTGTCCAGGCGGCCGTTGTAGCCCGTATAGCCCCATTCAAAAATCCTCGGAAGATCCTCCGGGCGGATTCCGATCCCCGTATCGCGGAGCACGAGCAGCCCATTCTCTTTCCCGATCCGGACACTGCCGCCCTCCTTTGTATATTTGGAAGCATTGGTCAGAAGCTGTTCCAGCACAAAGACCAGCCATTTTTCATCAGTCAGCACCTCACCCGACAGATCACCTGCAGAAAACGAGATATGCTTGTGTATCAGAAGCGGGCTGACCTTTTTCACTGCCTGCATCACTACCGGCCGGAGTTCATACCTCTGGATCACCAGATCATTGCCGTCTCCTTCCATCCGCTGATAAGAAAGTGCCATCTCCACATACTGACTGGTTTTCAGAAGTTCCCTCTTCAGTGCCCGGACATCTGCCGGTTCCTCCTGAAGCAGAAGTTCCATTGCTGCAATGGGCGTTTTGATCTGATGGCTCCAGCGCGTATAGTATTCCCTGGACCGTACAAGCTTCTCCCTGCTTTCTTTCTGCTCTCTCTGACAACGTTTTTCCTGATCCCGGATGATTTCCTGATAGATTTTCTCCAATGGTGTCTCCGCTTTCGGAAGATCTGCGGTTTCAAGAGACTGCTCTGCCTGCCTTTTCAGGATCAGCAGCTGCCGTCTTTTCCTTTTCCATCTGAAAAATCCTGCCATCAGAAATCCCAGTGTCACAACTGCTGTCACCAGGCAGGTATAACCGGCCGGTCCCCAGGGCAGCCCGTAAAGACCATAGATCAGGCAGAGAGACCCTTCAAAAAACAGCAGAAAAAAGAGAAGCTGGCGTTTCTCTCTAAAAAAATCACACAGTTCTTTCATATATCAGATAACCCACACCTTTTCTGGTAGAGATCAGGTCTTCCACTCCGATCTGCTTCAGTCTCTGCCGAAGCCTGGCAACATTTACCGTCAGAGTGTTTTCATCAATAAATTCTTCCGTATCCCAGAGTGCCTGGATCAGATCTTCTCTCGGCACCACATTTCCTTTTTTCTTCATGAGGATTTCCAGGATTTTATATTCGTTTCTGGAAAGCTCCAGTTTTTCTTCCCCAAAGGAAACCACTCCATCCCCCAGGTTCAGGGTGACTCCCCGACAGTTCAACGTATTCAGATCTCTTCCAAAATCGTACGTTCTCCTGATAATAGCCTGGATCTTTGCCAACACCACTTCAAACTTAAAAGGTTTGGCAATAAAATCATCTGCTCCCATATTGATGGCCATGATAAGATTCATATCATCCGATGCCGAAGAAAGAAAAAGCACCGGTACCCGGCTGATCTTCCGGATCTCCGTACACCAGTAATAGCCATTGAAAAAAGGGAGCGACAGATCCATCAACACCAGCTGGGGCTGAAATTCCCGAAATTCTTCCATCACCCGGTCAAAATCCTGCACAGCCCGGACAAGATATCCCCATTTTTCCAGCTGACGGGACAAGATATCCACAATGGTGGCATCGTCTTCCACAAGCATGATCCGATACATATCATTTACCTCCTCTTGATCTGACACCATTCTATCATCTTTTTTTAAATTTTGTATTTTTTTCTGAAAAGGACGAAAGCGTTCATACTGGTATGGTCATTTTTTTCAGAATTGGCTATTTAAATCCATCCACTTACAGTATAAGATAGCGATAACATTCCAGTAGATGGAAAACAAAGAAAAGAGGAGAAGCTTATGAACAGTAAATCACACGATCAAATCCAGAAATTAGCCCTGACGGCACTTTTCGCCGCTTTGTGCTATGTTATCTTTACCTTCCTGCAGATCAAGATCCCCATGCCCGGCGGAGATGCCACTTCCCTGCATCTTGGAAATGCCTTCTGCGTTCTGGCCGCACTGCTTCTCGGAGGCGGTTACGGCGGACTGGCCGGAGCTGTCGGCATGACGATCGCCGACCTGATGGACCCGGTTTATATCACCGGAGCTCCCAAGACGTTTGTCCTGAAATTCTGCATCGGTCTGATCACCGGTCTGGTTGCCCACAAGATTGCTCACATCAGTGAGAGCACGGACAAAAAATACATCTTCAAATGGAGCCTGATCTCCTCCATCGCAGGTCTTGGCTTCAATGTCATCTTCGATCCGCTGGTTGGTTACTTCTACAAACAGTATATCTTAGGCCAGCCCCAGGAGATTGCTTCCGTCCTTGCCAAATGGAGCACCGCTACTACTTTTGTAAATGCCGTTGCTTCCACCATCCTGGTCGTTATCCTTTATAATGCCCTTCTTCCGGCGCTTAAAAAATCCGGACTGAAAATTTCCAGTCCGGCGTGGTGATGTGAAGCGGATTTCACGAAATCCGGTGAAAGATCGAAAATCCGATTAACCACACTATAAAAACTTCCCGGACGAATAAGATGTCAAACCTTATTCGTCCGGGAAGTTTTACTTTGTTATTTTTTCAGTATTCCACATTTTAACCTGTTTCGGTCTTGGATATACCTTTGCCAAGGATAAAAAGCCACAAAAATAGCCGCCCCAGTTCGGTAAACTAAGCGACAATTTTTGCAATTTTAAATTCTATTTATTCCTATTATATATTTGTAATACTAACAAAAATAGAGAGGCATCTCTCACTCTTCATCTCCCCACCACTATGTCCCAGTCTGACGTACGCCCCTTATTTTCTGGCGTGCCCTGGAAGGGGGAGCCTGAGGGGGAAACACGGGCTACGCAACTCTGAGTGTTTCCCCCTCAGCTATTCTTTTATTTTACCTTGGAAATGATCAATTCTTTCATTTGGCCCGGATTGCATTTTCCTTTCATCTCTTTCATGATCTGACCGACCAGAAAGCCAAGTACTTTCTCCTCGCCGTTCTTATATTTTTCTACAGCATCCGCATTAGCTGCCAGGATCTTATCCACTACAGCCTTCGCCTCTCCGGCAGACTGGGAAATTTTCAGACCGTGGGCCTCGATGTAAGCCATCGGCTCCACATCTTCATCAAAGATCTTCTCAAAGACCTCCTTCGCACCCTGGTTGTTCACTTCGCCTTTTTCCACAGAAACGATAAGGGCTGCCAGATGCTCCGGTGAAAACTCAACCTCTTCTTCCTCCAGTCCTCTCTCTTTCAGCAGACGAAGCGTCTCTCCCAGGAACCAGTTTGCCGCTTTCTTGGGATTGCCGCAAAGGTCCGCCGTCTTCTCGAAAAGCTCTGCCAGATGACGGGACTGGGTCAGCTGCTTTGCGTCATATTCGGAAAGACCGTAATCCTTCTGGTAACGGGCCGCTTTTTCCGGCTGCATCTCGGGCTGTGCTTTTTTCACACGGCTGATCCACTCATCATCAATGTAGACGGAGGGCAGATCCGGATCCGGGAAATAACGGTAATCCTTGGCATCCTCCTTGGAACGCATGGCATAGGAGTATTCCTTATTGTCGTCCCAGCGGCGTGTCTCCTGAACCACGCTTCTTCCCTCCTCCAGAAGCTCGATCTGACGGGCACGCTCACCGTCAATGGCACGGGCAATCGCCTTGAAGGAATTCAGGTTTTTCATCTCGGTACGGGTTCCCAGTTTGTCGCTTCCCACTTCCCGTACGGAAAGGTTGACATCGGCACGCATGGATCCTTCCTGGAGCTTACAATCCGATACGCCGAGATACTGACAGATCATCCGGAGTTTTTCCAGGTAAGCAATGACTTCCTCAGCGGAACGCATATCCGGCTCCGAAACGATCTCCACCAGCGGAACACCGCTTCGGTTATAGTCCACCAGGGAGCAGTCCTCCCACTCGTCATGGATCAGTTTACCGGCATCCTCCTCCATATGCATTTCATGGATACGGATCTTCTTCGGACCTACGGAAGTATCTACCATCAGCCATCCATCGTGGCAGATCGGCACATACAGCTGAGAGATCTGATAGTTCTGGGGGTTGTCCGGATAGAAATAGTTTTTCCGGTCAAAACGGCAGTGCTGGTTGATCCCGCAGTTCGCTGCCAGACCAAGTGCCAGCGCATATTCTACCACCTGTCTGTTGAGGACAGGAAGGCTTCCGGGCATTCCGGTGCAGACCGGACAGGTATGGGTGTTTGGCGCACCTCCGAACTTTGTAGAGCATCCGCAGAAGATCTTGGTAGCGGAAGCCAGTTCTACATGAACTTCCAGACCGATGACTGTTTCATACTGTTTCTCCATCATGCTCTCTCCTTTCCATGCTTTTTCTCTACCTTTGCCTGAAAAGCCATGGGGAAGCTTCCACGCAGCTTTTCAAGGCCATAAGCCGCATCCAGCAATTTCTTCTCGCTGAAGCAGTTTCCTACCAGCTGCAGGCCAACCGGCAGGCCTTTGGAATCCATTGCCACCGGAATACTGATTCCCGGGAGTCCTGCCAGATTCACAGCCGTGGTATAAATATCGCTGAGATACATTTTCAGAGGATCCTGAAGACTCTTTCCGATCTCCGGAGCCGTAGTCGGGGAAGCCGGAGCCAGGATCATGTCATATTTGTAAAAAGCATCATCAAAGGATTTTTTGATCAGCGCTTTTGCACGAAGGGCTTTCAGATAATATGCATCGTAATAACCGGAGCTTAAAACAAAGGAACCAAGGAGGATTCTTCGTTTTACTTCTTCGCCAAAGCCTTCCGCACGGGTCTTTTTGTACATGTCGTGAAGGCCGTCGGCCTCCGGGGTGCGGTAGCCGTATTTGACGCCGTCAAACCGGGCCAGGTTGGAGCTGGCCTCCGCAGAGGCGATGATATAGTAGGCAGGGATCACATAGTCCACCATCCCCAGCTGGAAGAATTCTACAATGGCACCGTTGCGGCTCAGCAGATGAATGGTATCCACCATGGCCTTTTTCACATCCGGATCGAGATTTTCTGCGAGATCCAGATATTCCTTTGGCACACCGATGCGGACACCGTGAAGGTCGCCTTTCAAGGAATCCAGGAAATTTTCCGACTTTCTCTCCATGGAGGTGGAATCCTTGGCGTCATAGCCCATGATCACATCCAGAAGAGCCGCGCAGTCCGCCGTATCTCTTGCCACCGGTCCGATCTGATCCAGAGAGGAGGCATAGGCAATCAGGCCATAACGGGAAACGGTTCCGTAGGTAGGTTTGATGCCCGTAACGCCGCAGTAAGCGGAGGGCTGACGGATGGAACCGCCGGTGTCGGAACCCAGGGCCGCAAAGGCTTCTCCTGCCGCTACAGCCGCACAGGAACCACCTGAAGAACCGCCGGGTACATGGTTGGTATTCCAGGGGTTATGGGTGATGCCAAAGGCGGAAGTCTCTGTGGTGCTTCCCATGGCAAACTCATCCATGTTCGTCTTTCCGATGACGATCATGCCTGCCGCATGAAGCCTTTCCACCGCCGAAGCATTGTAGGGCGGAACGAAGTTTCCAAGAATCCTGGAAGCGCAGGTGGTTTTCTGACCCTTCGTGCAGATGTTGTCTTTGACTGCAATGGGCACGCCTGCCAGCGGGCCTCTGTAGCGGCCGGCCTTGATGCCTTCCTCAACTTCTTTTACCCGCGCGTATACTTTTTTCTCATCCACATCCAGAAATGCGTGGATCTTCGGCTCCTGTCTGTCGATCTGGTCAAGGGAAGCTTTTACGGCTTCTCTCACACCGATCTCCTTCAGCCGGATCTTTTTCCCCAGTGAAAGGGCTGTGTTTTCCAAAATATCCATATCGGTCCTCCCTACTCGACTGTCTTCGGTACCAGATACTGGCCGTCCTTCTTGCGGGGCGCCAGATCCACCAGTTCATCTCTCATGTCGCCGTTTACCACTTTGTCCTCGCGGAACACATTTTCCACGGGGAAAAGCGAGATCAGCGGCTCCACGCCTTCGGTGTCGAGTTCGTTCAGTTTATCTACATAACCCAGGATTTTTTCCATTTCCTGGCGGGATTTTTCTCTTTCTTCATCGGTGAGGGCCAGCTTGGCCAGAAGCTCGGTGTTAGCCATAACCTCATCCGAAATCTTATGCTCTGCCATCTTTTTTCCTCCTTCTTTACGGCTCCAGTCTGTTCAGGTCTCTCGGGAACAGGCAGGCCTCTCTGACATTTTCCTCGCCAAGAAGCTGCATGGTCAGACGTTCCATACCGATTCCAATACCTCCATGAGGCGGCATACCGTATTTGAACGCATCCATGTACTGCTCCATGCCCTCGTCGGTCATTCCTCTGGCTGCGATCTTGTCCTCCAGCATATGATAATCGTGAATACGCTGACCACCTGTCGTGATCTCAAGGCCGCGGAACAGGAGGTCGAAGCTTAAGGTATAACGGGAATCTGCCGGGTCATCCATCGCGTAGAACGGGCGCTTCTTGGAGGGATAATGGGTGACAAAAACGAAATCTGCGTCGTATTCCTCTTTGAAATACCGGCCGATGAGTTCTTCCTCCTCCGGCTCCAGATCGAAGGGGTTACGGATTTTGCGGTTGTATTTCTCTGCCACCAGCTCTTTGGCCTCACTGAATTTTACAAAGGGGATCTTATCTGTTTTCGGAAGGGTGACATTCAGGATCTCAAGCTCCGGGGCGTAGTCTTTTTTCAGAAGCTCCATCGTGTACTGGAGAAAACCGGTCTCCATCTGGCAGATTTCCATGAAATCCTCGATGTAGCCCATCTCAAAATCCAGGCTGGTGTACTCGTTCAGATGTCTTCTGGTGTTGTGCTTCTCAGCACGGAAAACCGGACCGGTCTCAAAGACGCGATCGAAAACGCCCACCATCATCTGTTTGTAAAACTGCGGGCTCTGGGCCAGAACGGCCGGTTTGTGGAAATAGCTGAGCTTGAACACGTTGGCTCCTCCCTCAGCTCCTTTGGCTCCGATCTTCGGTGTATGGATCTCGGTAAAACCGTTCTCATGAAGAAATTCACGGAAGCCTCTCACGATGCCTTCCTGGATGCGGAATCTGGCCCGCTCCCGGACGTTCCGAAGGGAAACGGAGCGGATGTTCAGCTTGGCTTCCAGAGAAGTGTTCAGCTTCCATTTATCAATGGCAAGGGGAAGGGGTTCTGCTGGAGAGGAGAGAATCGTGATCTCCTCCGCACGGATTTCTTTTCCGTGGGGCGCTCTCTCTTCTGCCCGGACAGTTCCTTTTACCCGGATGCAGTCTCCCTCTTTCAGCTCAGAAATGGAAAGATTTGTTTTTCCCTCTTCCCAGACCGTCTGCAGAAGACCGTCTCTTTTTCTCAGGATCACGAAAGCGATCTCACCCATGTTTCGAATGCTATAGATACTTCCGTCTGTCAGGACCTCCTGGTCCAGCGATTGCGGAGCAAGCACTTGGGAAAGCTCCAGAGTTTCTTTTTCTCTGACTCCTGTTACAAATTCCATATCACATTTCCTCCAAAAATTTATCTTTTTAAAAGAGAAACACCGGCTGGGTCTGCAAGCATCCAGCCGGTGTTTTTTTATACAGTTACTTCATACGCCGGCCTTTTGCCTGCCTTTCTCACATCTTTGTGATTCTCTCAATGGCCTTCAGCGTATTTTCATAGGTTCCAAATGCAGTCAGTCGGAAGTAGCCTTCGCCATGCGCACCAAAACCGCTTCCCGGCGTTCCCACGATATTTACCGTGGAAAGCAGGTGATCGAAAAACTCCCAGGAGTTCATGGAATCCGGAGTTTTCAGCCAGATATAGGGGGCGTTCTCGCCGCCGTAAACCGTATATCCCGCGTCTTTCAAGCCCTGAAGAATGGTCTTCGCATTCTTCATATAATAATCGATCTGAGTCTTCAGCTGTGCCTTTCCTTCCGGGGAATAAACGGCTTCGCCGGCTCTCTGAACGATGTAAGGAGCTCCGTTGTATTTGGTGCCATGGCGTCTTGCCCACAGATCGTTGAGCTTTACGCCTTCGCTGCTTTTTAAATCTTTTGGGACCACCGTGTAACCTAAGCGAACACCGGTGAAACCTGCGTTTTTGGAAAAGCTTCGAAGTTCAATGGCACATTCTCTTGCCCCTTCACATTCGTAAATGCTGTGCGGCATATCCGGATCGGAAATATAAGCTTCATAAGCGGCATCATAAAGGATCACCGCACCGATCTTTCTCGCGTAGTCCACAAATCTCTGAAGATTTTCCTTGCTGATTCCTGCTCCCGTGGGGTTATTGGGGAAGCAGAGATAGATCAGATCCGGCTCTTCCTTCGGAAGCTCCGGAACGAAATTGTTCTGGGAAAGGCAGGGCATATAGATGACTCCATCGTAATTCTCATTGGTCGGATTATAGAGTCCTGTACGGCCTGCCATCACGTTACTGTCCACATAAACCGGGTAAACCGGGTCGCAGACAGCGACTTTATTATTCAGTCCGAAGATCTCCTGGATATTTCCGCAGTCACATTTTGCTCCGTCAGAAACGAAGATCTCATCCTCATAAACTTCACAGCCTCTCGCCTTGTAATCATTCTCAACGATCGCATGGCGGAGGAACTCATATCCTTTATCAGGGGCATAACCGTGGAAGGTCGCTGCATTGCCCATCTCATCCACTGCTTTGTGCAGGGCTTCAATGATGGCCGGGGCCAGCGGCTGGGTTACATCTCCGATGCCGAGACGGATGATCTCGGCGCCCGGGTTTCGCTCCTGAAAGGCGGCTACTTTTTTAGCGATATTGGAAAACAGATAGCTTCCCTGCAATTTCAGATAATTATCATTGACCGTAAACATGTTTCTTCTCCTAACATTCATCATAAATCAGCATCAGAATCATCTGCGCTGTCTCCACCATGTTGGTTGCATTGTCCATACTGCATTTCTGTATATAGCGATGGGCCTCTTCCTCACTTAAATGATTCCGGTCCATCAAAAGGAATTTCGCGTTGCGGATATAGTTTTCCTCACGCTCACTCCTCTTTTTCGGTTTTCTTTTATCCTGCTTAAAGCGGCGATCGATTTGGCGGACCATCATCTCCACGGTATTCACCAGATCAAACACTTTTAATGGTGTGGTCAGAGACATAAGTCCTGACGGATTATCGCTTACCGCAGCTGCCGAACCGATCAGCAGCATATCAAAATATTTCGGAAGGTTTTCGGAAAGCTCCCGGTAATACATATCCGAAAGACGGTAACCGCTTACTACAAGACCTGACGAATATTTGTTGATCTCGATCAGCGCACCTGCTCCGGTCGGGCAGAAAACGGTATCCGTAAATCCATGACTGACCAGGATTCTGCGGATTTTTTTGGCATCTTCCACTTTCGGCATAACTACAATGATGATGCTCATGACCTCTTCGCCCTTTCCTTCCGATTTTATAACTGTTCCGATCCAGGCAGATTTTCCTGCGAACATGCGGGTTGTTCCAGCCGCTGGCTCTGAACTGTTGGTTAAATTTTATACAGATACTGCTCCAGCTCCCAGGCGGAAATCTGTTCCATATAGCTCATCCATTCTTTTTCCTTGGCCTGATTGTAAATCTTCAGGAATCTTTTTCCCAGGACCTCTTCCGGAAGCCCGTCTTCTTTCATGGCCTTCAAAGCCTCACTCAGATTGGAAGGAAGCAGTTCTGTCTCTTCTGTTTTTCCTTCTTTCTGCGGTTTCAGATGATTTTCAATCCCTTCCAGTCCAGCCGCCAGGCACAGGGCAAATACCACGTAAGGATTAGCTGCTCCATCAGGACTTCTCAGTTCAAGTCTGGTTTCCTGTCCTCTCTGGAAAGGAACCTTTACAAGAGAAGCTCTCTCCGACTTTGACCAGTAGATCTGGGAAGGTGCTTCAAATCCGGTGGTCAGCCGTTTATAGGAATTCACCAACGGATTACAGAAAGCTGTCATTCCTTTGATATGCTTCAGGATACCAGCCAGAAATGCGTAGGCATCACTGCTCAGGCCATCCTCGGAATCCGGATCATAAAATACATTTTTTCCGTTTTTAAAAAGAGACAGATGGATGTGCATACCGGAACCATCCACACCGGCCTTGGGCTTCGGCATAAAAGTTGCATGAAGACCATGGCGCTTCGCAATGGTGCGGATAGCGGTTTTCACCGTCATGATCTTGTCCGCTGTCTCCAACGCATCATCCATAGAAAATTCTACCTCGTGCTGACCGGGAGCGATCTGGTGTCTGGAGGATTCCACCTCGTAGCCCATCTCTTCCAGCGTCAGTACGATATCCCGCCGGGCATTTTCCCCCAGATCCACCGGACTCAGATCAAGATAGCCTGCCCGCTCGTGGGTAATGGTGGTGGGGATGCCGTTATCATCCGTGTGAAACAGGAAAAATTCACACTCCGTATTTACTTTCAGTGTGTAACCCAGGCTTTCTGCTTTTTTCAAAACTTCTTTCAGAAGATATCTTGGGCTTCCCTCATAGGGAGTTCCATCTGTACGGATCAGATCACAGATCAGCCGTGCAACTTTTCCCTGCTGAGGCCGCCAGGGCAGAATACTGAATGTGGACAGATCCGGGCGAAGATACATTTCTGCTTCTTCCGTGCGGATAAAGCCTTCAATCGAAGAAGCATCAATGATACACCGGTCATCCATGGCTTTCGGAAGCTTTCCCGCCGGAATGGCGATATTCTTCATCGTACCGAACATATCGGTAAACTGAAGGCGGATAAATTCCACATCCTCTTCCTCCACAATATTCAGAATCTCCTCCCTGCTGTATCGTTCCATATCACAATCTCCTTTTCCTAAACGCAACTATCTGATAATACGACAAAAGGGCGAACTTACCCACTCATTTCTGTGAGGTAAGAACGCCCTTGTTCTATAGTTTCGTATTATAGCAACGGGATTTTTCTTTGTCAAGAAAAATATGCGAGGGGCCGCGATAATCATACTTTGCGCAATTATAACTCTCATTGTTTATATTATGCTAAAAAAATAGCGCCCTCGCTCTGGTAAAGTAAGGCGCTATTTTTCATATTACTTCTGCCGACGGTCAGGTATGCACTGACCAGCAACTCTCTCGTTAAAAGCTGATCTCCCTCCGAGACGGAGAGGAGACGTCAGAAACTGCAGGGGTACCATTCTGGTAACATATCGTACAGTTTTGAATTTCAAGCATGCTCATCTTTTATTCTACTGCTGCCCATTTCGCTGTCAGCATATAGTAATCGATCGGGAATACCGCCACATCTTTACTTTATCTGTATTGATCAGGGTAATATTCTCATTTGCATACAGGAACAGTGTCGGGCACTCTTCTGTCAGTACATTCTCTGCGTCTACAAAGCACTGCACGCAAATTTCAATAATCTTTAATTTCCTCAATGTGTCCCATACTTTGTTTTATCCTCCCGATACCCTCTGGTCTTTTTTGTGTTCCACTTAACATGGTTTCCATTCATAAACCGCCTTTAATCCCAGGCTCCAAGCATCCGCACGCCGTTTAACAGCTGTTCCAGCAGATACAGTGCTCCTTTGCTTCCCAAATATGTTTTCGGCACCACATGCAGATACTCTGTCGACGGATTCGCTATCTCAACACCATATAATTTCTCACTGTGCAGGAACGCATCCATGATTGTATTCCCGCTTCCAAACACAATGGCATTTTCCACCTTCGTGATATCCGTTTCCAGCACGTCTTCCATGCCCCATTCTTCTAACATCCTGCGTAATTTTTCTTCTGCTTTTCCTTTACACTGCCCATAAAGCAGATGAATACATGCAGGTCTCATACCCAGATACCCGGAAAGGAAATCCATCCAGGCATACACAAAAGAAGCTTCCCCCTCAATCGCATACCGAATGTTCTTTGGAAATCCATGATTTCCGAAACGCCGTGCCAGATGATAAAATGCCCGCGCACGGTCCTTTTCGATCCTGACAAGTGCCGGTGAAGCATCTGCTCCCAGTCGTTCCGCGACTGTTTTCACAAACTGCTCTGTCAGATCAAAGCCAACCGGCATGCTGCCAAAATCAAGAATCGGAAGCCCCTGCTGTTCCAGATAATGCATGGTCTGCTGACATCGCTCCGGCGCAAAAAACAGATTCAAATCCGCCTCCGGAAGCACCTGCAGCTCTTCCACCGTACTGCCTGCTCCAGGTACACACGCGATCTCAATCCCCATGATTTCCAGAAGACTCCTGATCTCTGCCAAATCCCCTTCCAGGAATTTCTCATACGTATAAAAACCAAATAAATTTACCCTCGGAGCACCAGCTTTTGCCTGTTTCTTCCTTTTTTGCTCCGGAACCAGTAAATGAAGCAGCTTTACCATCGTTTCATCAAATCCAATAAATGCATTTTCTGAAAACTGGGGACTTTCAAGAAAGAGAAAGGGTACCTCATACTCTTTTGCAAGCCGGCTTAAATTCTGTTCCAGTGCCTCACCGAGCAGGGAAGTGCCGGGAGTCTGAAGAACCGCAAAAAAATGATACTCGCGCTCCGTCAGACAATCCCTGAGCGCTCTCTCCAGTTGTTCCCACGTACCGAAAATATTGTCCTCGTAACGCAGGTTCGAACCCGGAATTGCCGGTGTCCCGGCAAAATACTGACTGCGCAGCAGATGATCATCCATTGCGTTTTTCAGTTCCAGCTCGCCGCGCAAATGCCACAGTCCGGATTCCTGGATCGTATTTTTTCCAAAGCCATAGCTGTGATAAAAACGACAGCCCAACGGACCGTTCAGAAGTACAAGGCCTCCCTTGATTGATTCACACGCAAATACTTCACCGGTCAAATAATCAGGTGTAGTATTTCTCAAATAAGATCCGGTCACGCTTCCACCTGCCTTCCATTTTTGTTCCCATAAGATCCTTCCATGCTTCTGCTGCCTCAACTCCGGTCAGAAAACCTGGCCGTTCGTTTGCCATCAGATCGATCACCGTCACATGGTTCGGAACATCCGCCAGCGCACTTCTGTCACTTGTCAGTATAAGCTCTACGGGAAGTTCCTTTATTGCCTGAACCAGTTTTTTCTGATCGGTCTCCCATTTTGCAGAAAAACGATGATTCCATCCGGCATTATTTTCCTTTTCTTTTCCTGCCACAAAGACCGCCAGCTGTTCCAGGCCAAGATCCTCCACCACTTCAAAAAGCCATTCATTTCCCGGACGATTCAGGAAAATGATGCATTTCTTTCCCTGAAAATTCGGTTTCAAAGCCTGAATCCGCTCCTGATACCTTGCTTTTTCTCTTGCGATCAGTGCTTCTGCCTGTGACTCTTTTTCATAAAGACTGCCCAGCTGTCGCACCCAGCGTGTCGTTTCAGAAAATCCTTTCGGAAACGTACCATCCAGGAAACGGCAGCCATATTTCTGTTCAAAAATTGCTTTCAGTTCTTCTCCAAGCACATCGTCCCGTGCCATCACACTATAGGGTGCGCGCAGAAAGCCATGAATTTCCTCCATGGAAGTCGCGCACAGAAAACGGCAGTTTACACGAATCCCGAGTCCATCCAGCATCGCCTTTATGATCTGGTAATTTTGATCTGTCGCAGACGACCAGGTCAGTTCATACACCAGATTAATGCTGTCCTTTTCCGGTTCTACATTTCTATCGATCGCTTCCCTCGCAAGCGTTTTGTAACAAAGTGCCATTCCTTCATTATAATCCCCTGCCGCCACGCCATCTGTCGGAATCAGATACATCTCACAGCCAAGTGCTTTCAGTTCCTCCTTTAACGGTGTCAGATCATCTCCGCTCATACCAGGAATACAGGAAGTCACTGCAAGAATCGTCCGCACTCCCTTTGCCGCAAGTGCCAGAGCTTTTTCTCTTGCATGCTCCACTCCTCCGAATACTGCATCCTGCATGGTCAGATCCGTCGCTTCAAAATGCTGCGGAATAAATGCCGGATAGAGAATTCCACGCTCATAAAAGCCTCTCCTTGCATATGCAGTAAAGCCATTCTGCGAAAACCAGACACAGCTCTTTGGCGCATGTGCCAGCACTGCCGCATCCTTCACATGAATGGCCAGCGCCACAGCTCCATTAAAGGCACAGCCAAACAGGGGGACTCGGCTGAACGGGTCAGAAAGAGCACGTTTCTTTGGCAAAACTTTTTCTTTTGGAAATTCTTCCGTTTTTTCGCATGTTCTGCTGACGGTGCTCCGCTCCTCCGTTCTTCCGATTGTCATCGGAGCTTCGCCCCGCATAAAATGCTCCATTTGCTCTTCTGTAAGGGGCTTCGCCTCATGAAGCTCAAGCCCGGCCTCTATCTGATGTGCAAGGTTTAAAAAAATCTGAGCTTCCTCGCTGTGCAGATCCTGTTCCACTACAGTTACTGCCTCCCGCTCCGCCCGGGCAAAACGGTCGCTTCGCGGGATCCTTACACACACAGGCAGGCCGACCGCTTCTGCAAATGCGTAAACGCGCGTACTTTCATCCCCTATCCCGCGGCTGTTATAGATAATCCCTGCTATCCGCCGTTCCTTCTGATTCAGATTTCGTATCCCCTGTAAGATATTGTTGGCAGCATAGATTGCCATCGCCTCTCCACTTGTCACAAGAAAAACGGCCTCGGCATACTGCCTGCGCACGGGAACCGCAAATCCACCACATACGACATCACCGAGCACATCGTACACGATATGCTCATAATTTGAAAAAACCTGAAATTTGTTTAAAAAATCAAAGGAGGTCAGAATTCCTCTTCCCGCACAGCCCATACCAGGTCTTGGTCCTCCCGCCTCCACACAGCCGACACCATTGTAGCCATTCATCAGGACTGCTTCCGGTCTCTGTTCATCTGCCGGCGTATTCAGAAGATATTCCAGTATTGTCTCTACCTTCTGTCCATGGTGCAGTAACCGTGTCGAATCATGCTTCGGATCACAGCCAATCTGCAATACCTTTTTCCCACAGCATGCCAGCGCCGCGGACAAATTCGCGCTAACCGTCGACTTTCCGATTCCACCTTTTCCATATACTGCGATCTGCATATTTTTCCTCCCTCAAAGGCAGCCGTTGCGTTTTATCCTGATGCTATGGGCAACTGTTCTTATATAAATGCATAAAAAAGCCGGTATATGCTTGCGCAATACACCGGCAGTTTCTGTCGTTTGTTTTCTAAATTTCGGATCTGAAACTTTCCTTCCCCTTTGTATTCTCCTGAGCTGCTTTTTGTTCTTCCTCGAACGTTTCCTGATGGACTTTAAAACAATGGTTTCCTCAGATCTGTCTATTTATTTTACTGTGGCCCGCAGCAAATAAAATGCGCGCAGGGCCTGTATTCTGACTTGGGTATCATCACTTTCTTCGCCTTCCCAGAAATAATTTCCAGTGGCATTTTGAAGAAAACTCCTCCTACACAGCAACGGCATTGTACGGGATTCTCACCCGTTTCCATAAGCATTTCGCTTATATAGCCCTGAACGTGACACAATATTCTGTTATTTGAATCCGCACAAGCCCCTGCTTGCCTGATTCATCAGTTCTAATCATTTAGCTAGTATAAATGCCTGATAAAAATTTGTCAAGTCACAGATCCCTCTTATTTTTGCCAATAAAAAATGCCCTGCTTTTTGATAACAGGACATTTTTTCATTTTTTTACAGATTTGTATACCCCATCAGCGATGCATCCACTTTTTCTGCTGCCATTCTTCCTTCCCGGATCGCCCACACAACCAGCGACTGGCCTCTGTGCATGTCACCGGCCGCAAAGATGCCCGGAACGCTGCTTTCGTACTCATCCGGAGCTGTTTCCACATTGGTCCTGCCATTGACCTTTACCTTGAAGGCCTCTGTCACATAAGCCTGGCTTCCCAGAAAGCCTGCTGCGATAAGCACCAGACCTACCTCGATAACCTTCTCAGTTCCTTCTACGGGAACCATATTCATCCGTCCTGTCTTTTCATCCTTCACCGGTTTCAGGCTGACGATCTTTGCCTGCTTGACTGCACCCTTTTCGTCCTTGATAAACTCCGTCACTGTGGTCTGATAGATTCGGGGATCATGACCAAAAACAGCGATGGCTTCCTCCTGACCGTAATCGGTCTTCAGAACTCTGGGCCACTGAGGCCAGGGATTGGAAGGCGTTCTGGTCTCGCTCGGCTTGGGCATCATTTCCAGCTGAGTCACGGATTTTGCACCCAGACGGATACTGGTTCCCACACAGTCGTTTCCGGTGTCACCTCCGCCGATGACAAGAACGTGCTTCCCTTCTGCAAGGCTTCTCACCTCTTTGGAGATCTGCTCCTTGTTACCGGAATCCAGAAGGCTTTTGGTGACTTTGGAAAGAAAATCCACAGCAAAGAAAATGTTCTTTGCGTCTCTTCCAGGTACTTTAATATCTCGGGGATTGGAAGCACCACAGGCCAGGATCACCCGGTCAAAATTTTTCGTCAGCTCTTCTGCTTTGATGTCTTTTCCGACATCCACGCCCGTGACAAATTTCACACCTTCCTCTTCCATCAGATGGATCCGCCGGTCCAGCACACTTTTTTCCAGCTTCATGTTGGGGATACCATAGCGGAGCAGACCGCCGATCCGGTCATGTCTTTCATAAACGGTCACTTCATGACCACGCCGGTTCAACTGCATGGCGGCAGCCAGACCGGAGGGTCCGCTTCCGATAACAGCGACCTTTTTACCGGTCCGTACCTTGGGCGGTTCCGGTTTCACCCAGCCCTCCGCATAAGCGGTTTCAATGATGGCACGCTCATTTTCTTTGGTAGATACCGGCTCCCCGTTTACGTTACAGGTACAGGCGGCCTCACAGAGAGCAGGACACACACGACAGGTAAATTCCGGAAAGCTGTGGGTCTTGGACAGTCTCAGATACGCCTGTTTGAAATTTCCACGATACACCAGATCATTAGTCTCCGGCACCAGATTGTGCAGAGGGCAGCCGGAGGCCATACCACCGATCATACAGCCGGACTGGCAGAAGGGAACGCCGCACTCCATGCAGCGCGCTGCCTGCTTTCTCTGTTCTTCCAGCTTCAGCGGAGTTTTGAACTCATGGAAATGCTTGATCCTCTCAAGGGGAGCTTCCGCTGTGGAAGTCTCCCGTTCATACTCTAAAAATCCTGTTGGTTTTCCCATCTTTCTTCTACCTCCCGCTTATTTCACCTGAAAACTCTCGTAGAAAGCTTCCATCTGTGCCTGTTCTCTGGACATTCCCTTTTCCTCAAGTTTGGTGCTTAAGGTGATCATCTTCTTGTAGTCGACAGGAATGATCTTCTTAAACCTGGGCAGATACTCTTCGAAATTGTCCAGGATCCTCTGTCCCTTTTCAGAACCAGTCTCCTGTACATGTTTTTCGATCATCTCACGAAGCTCCTGAATATCATATTTCTCCTCCACTTTTTCAATGTGGATCATCGCTTTGTTCAGGTTCTTGTAGAGCTCATTTTCCTCATCCAGCACGTAAGCGATACCACCGCTCATTCCTGCTGCGAAGTTTTTGCCTGTTTTTCCGAGAACTGCCACACGGCCGCCGGTCATGTATTCACAGCCATGCTCGCCTACCCCTTCCACAACTGCCGTTGCACCGGAGTTCCGGACTGCGAAACGCTCACCTGCCACACCGTTGATGTAAGCCTCACCGCTGGTGGCACCGTAAAGAGCTACGTTTCCGATGATGATGTTATCTTCTGCTTTGTAGGTTCTCTTAGCCGGTGCTGTCACTGTGATCTTACCGCCTGACAGACCTTTGCCCATATAATCATTACAGTCTCCGGTGAGACAGATGCTTAAGCCTTTCGGAATGAAAGCGCCAAAGCTCTGACCGCCGGCTCCTGTACAGTTCAGGGTGATGGTGTCCTCCGGCAGACCGTTCTTATAACGGCTGGTGATCTCAGAACCCAGGATAGAGCCAAGGGCCCGGTCGGTATTGGACACCTCCACCTTCAAAGAAGCCTTCTCTCCCTTTTCCACAGCACCTTTCAGCTTCTTCCAGAGAACCTTTTTATCCTTGGTCTGCTCCAGTTTAAAATCATAGACTGCTTCTTTTTTGAAATGCTGGTTCTGTCCCAGATACGGATTGTAAAGGATGCCGTCCAGATTCATCTTGGAAGCCATGGGATTTTCCGCATGCTCTTTTACCTTCAGAAGATCGGTTCTTCCCACCATTTCTTCCAGCGTCCGTACACCGAGCTTTGCCATATATTCACGGAGTTCTTCCGCAATGAAACGCATGAAGTTTACCACATATTCCGGTTTTCCCTTAAATCTCTTGCGAAGCTCCGGATTCTGTGTTGCCACGCCTACAGGGCAGGTATCCAGGTTACAGACACGCATCATGACACAGCCCATGGTTACCAGAGGAGCCGTAGCAAAGCCGAATTCTTCCGCACCAAGAAGCGCTGCAACTGCCACGTCACGGCCACTCATGAGTTTTCCGTCTGTCTCAATGATAACACGGCTTCTGAGGCCATTCTGAAGCAGGGTCTGATGTGTCTCGGAAAGACCGAGCTCCCAGGGGAGACCTGCATTGTGAATGGAGCTTTCCGGAGCGGCTCCCGTACCTCCGTCATAACCGGAGATCAGAATAACCTGGGCTCCTGCCTTTGCCACACCGGCTGCGACTGTTCCCACACCGGCTTCGGATACCAGTTTGACTGAGATCCTTGCATACTGGTTGGCATTTTTCAGATCATAGATCAGCTCTGCCAGATCCTCGATCGAATAAATGTCATGATGAGGCGGCGGAGAGATCAGGCTGACGCCAGGCGTGGAATGTCTGGTTTTTGCCACCCAGGGATATACTTTCTTGGCCGGAAGATGACCGCCCTCGCCTGGTTTTGCACCCTGCGCCATTTTAATCTGAATCTCGTCGGCACTGACAAGATAACGGCTGGTCACACCAAAACGGCCGGAGGCTACCTGCTTGATCGCAGAACAGCGGTCATGCTCCATTCCTTTGGAATCCAGGCGGTCGTCGCTTTCACCGCCCTCACCGGTATTTGATTTTCCGTGAAGCATGTTCATGGCAAGAGCCAGGGTCTCATGGGCTTCCTGGGAGATCGAACCGTAGGACATTGCACCGGTCTTGAAATGACGGACGATGCTGTCCACGCTTTCCACTTCTTCGAGCGGAATCGGCTGGTCTGCATAACGGAAATCCAGAAGGCTTCTTAAGTTTCCGCTGGTTTCCTCATCCACCATGCTGCTGTACTCCTTAAAGATCTTATAATCGCCCTTCCATGCAGCCTGCTGCAGAAGATGGATCGTCTTCGGATTGTAACGATGCGTCTCACCCTCACTTCTCATCTTGTGTTTGCCCATGCTGTCCAGAGTGAGGTCTGTATTCAGTCCCAGCGGATCAAAGGCTTTGCTGTGGCGTTCATCCACATCTCTGGCGATATCCTCAATGGTGATCCCGCCTACACGGCTGACTGTTCCGGTGAAATATTTCTCTATCACATCCTCAGAGATACCAATGGCCTCAAAGATCTGTGAACCCTGATAAGACTGGATCGTAGAAATACCCATCTTGGAGGCGATCTTTACGATACCGCTTAAAACCGCATGGTTATAATCATCCACTGCTGCATAATAATCTTTTTCCAGCAGTCCCTGATCGATAAGCTCCTTAATGGTATCCTGCGCCAGATAGGGATTGACTGCGCTGGCACCATAACCCAGAAGGGTTGCAAAATGATGCACTTCCCTGGGCTCTCCGGATTCCAGGATCACGGCCAGAGAGGTCCGTTTCTTTGTTTTTACCAGATGCTGGTGAACGGCAGAAACTGCAAGGAGAGACGGCATGGGAACACGGTTCTCATCCACTCCACGGTCTGTCAGGACCAGGATATTGGCTCCGTCACGGTAAGCCTTATCCACCTCTACAAAAAGACGCTCAATGGCACGTTCCAGCTTGGTGCTTTTATAATAGGTGATGGGAACCTCCGCCACACGGAAGCCTTCCACATGCATATGCTTGATCTTCAGCATGTCCGTATTGGTCAGGATCGGGTTATTCACCTTCAGGACCTGACAGTTTTCCGGCTGCTCTTTCAAAAGGTTGCCGTCTTTTCCCACATAAACGGTGGTACTGGTAACGATCTCCTCACGGATCGCATCGATTGGCGGGTTGGTAACCTGTGCAAAAAGCTGTTTGAAATAATCAAAAAGAGGACGATGCTGTTTGGAAAGCACAGCCAGCGGGGTATCCACACCCATGGCAGCCGTTCCCTCGCCGCCGTTCAATGCCATCTCCAGAATGGATTTCCGGTACTCCTCATAGGTATAGCCAAAGGCCTTCTGCAGCCGTGCCCTCTCTTCATCGGAAAACTCTTCCACCTTGATGTTGGGGATCTTCAGGTCATGAAGTTCTACCAGGTTGCTGTCCAGCCATTCGCCATAAGGCTGCTTTTTCGCATAGTATTCTTTCAGTTCTTCATCCTCAAAGATCTTATGTTTCACCGTATCTACAAGAAGCATTTTTCCGGGATGCAGACGCTCCTTTAAAACAATCTCTTCCTCCGGAACCGGCAAAACACCTACTTCAGAAGAAAGGATCACATCACCGTTTTTCAAGATATAGTAACGGGATGGTCTTAAACCATTACGGTCCAGAACAGCTCCCATCACATCACCATCAGAAAACAGAATGGAGGCAGGACCGTCCCAGGGCTCCATCATGGTAGCATAATACTGATAAAAATCACGTTTCTCCTGAGAGATCGTATGATTGTTGGACCAGGGCTCCGGAATGGCCACCATGACAGCTAGCGGAAGTTCCATACCGCTCATGACCAGAAATTCCAGGGTATTATCCAGCATGGCAGAGTCAGAACCTCTGGTATCTACCACCGGAAGCACCTTGTAAAGCTGTCCTTTCAGATAGTCAGAAGACATCGTTTCCTCACGGGCCAGCATCTTGTCCGCATTTCCGCGGATGGTGTTGATCTCACCATTGTGAACGATAAAACGGTTCGGATGGGCTCTTTCCCAGCTGGGATTGGTGTTGGTGCTGAAACGGGAATGGACCATGGCGATCGCAGACTCGTAATCCGGATCCTGCAAGTCTGCAAAAAAGGTTCGAAGCTGTCCTACCAGGAACATTCCTTTGTATACAATCGTCCGGCTGGACATGGAAACCACGTAGGTGTTATCATTGCTCTGCTCGAAAACTCTTCTGGCAATATAAAGTTTCCGGTCAAAGTCCAGTCCTTTTTCCACATCCTCCGGCCGTTTCAGAAACGCCTGCATGATATACGGCATACAGCTTCTTGCCTTTTCACCAAGCACCTCCGCCGCTACCGGCACCTTACGAAAACCAAGAAGCGTCAGTCCTTCTTTTCCGGCAATGATCTCAAACATCTTTTTGGCCTGATTCCGTTTCATCTCATCCTGCGGAAGAAACAGCTGTGCGATACCATAATCTCTTTCGCCGCCGATTTCAAAGCCTTCCTCTTTTGCCACCTTACTGAAGAATTTATGGGACACCTGTAAAAGGATACCGACGCCATCTCCTGTCTTTCCTTCTGCGTCTTTACCGGCACGATGTTCCAGATTCTCTACGATATGAAGAGCATTTTCCACGGTCTTGTGGCTCTTAATGCCCTTACTGTTGACTACGGCACCGATACCACAGTTGTCATGCTCAAACTGTTCTCTATATAAACCTTTCCTCTCACTCATCTGTTTTCATCCTTTCCTGAGAATATTTGTAAAACGGACATTCGTAAGCTGCTGTCACTGCCTGCTCATAAACGCAGTCACTTACTTCTCCTTCGCATATGCAGCCGCTGCTGTCACAAGTCCTCTGAAAAGTGGATGTGCATGGTTCGGTCTGGACTTGAACTCCGGATGCCCCTGTGTTCCTACAAAATACGGATGATCCACCACTTCGATCATCTCCACGATCCGTTTATCCGGGGAACAGCCGGCAACTGTCATCCCTTTTGCTTCAAACTCTGCACGATATTTATTGTTCACCTCATAACGATGACGATGACGCTCGCTGATCTCTTCTTTTCCAAAGAGCTTTCTGGACCTGGTTCCTTCTTTTAATATACAGGGATAAGCGCCCAGGCGAAGCGTTCCTCCCAGATCCTCAACATCCTCCTGATCCGGCATCAGGGCAATGACCGGATGTGTGGTCTCCGGATCCAGTTCGATACTGTTCGCATCCGTATAACCCAGGACATCTCTTGCATATTCTACGATAGCCATCTGCATTCCGAGGCAAATCCCAAGGAAAGGAATCTTTTTCTCTCTTGCGTGACGAATGGCAATGATCATTCCTTCCGTACCTCTGGGGCCGAAACCGCCGGGAACCAGGATACCATCCACACCGGCAAGCTTTTCCGCTACATTCTCATCGGTGATCTCCTCAGAATCCACCCAGCGGATGCGGACATTGACACGGCTTGCGATACCTCCGTGCTTCAATGCCTCTACCACACTTAAATAAGCATCATGCAGCTGGGTATATTTCCCGACCATGGCGATCTCTGCTTCCTGTTCCGGATGGCGTAAATTTTCCACCATTTCCTTCCATTCCGTCAGATCCGGCTCTCTGCAGGGCAGATGGAGACTTTCCAGGACCACCTGAGCCAGATTTTCTTTTTCCATGGCAAGCGGTGCTTCGTATAAATACTCCACATCCAGATTCTGCAGCACATGATAAACCGGTACATTACAGAACAGGGCGATCTTGGCTTTCACTTCATCCGGGATCGGATATTCACTTCGACATACCAGAACATCCGGCTGAAGTCCCATGCCCTGAAGCTCTTTGACGCTGGCCTGTGTCGGCTTCGTCTTCAGTTCTTCTGAAGCTTTCAGATAGGGGATCAGTGTCACATGCACCAGAACGGCATTTTCATGACCTACATCGTGCTGAAACTGACGGATGGCCTCCAGAAAAGGCTGACTTTCAATATCTCCGACGGTTCCGCCTACCTCTATAATAGCAATCCGGTCTTCATTCTCCTTTTTGGCCCGATAGAACCGGCTCTTAATCTCGTTTGTGATGTGCGGAATGACCTGTACGGTACCTCCGCCATAATCCCCGTGACGCTCCTTCTGAAGAACAGACCAGTAAATTTTACCGGTGGTCACGTTGGAATTTTTATCCAGGCTTTCATCAATAAATCTCTCATAATGACCGAGATCCAGGTCTGTCTCCGTACCGTCGTCAGTAACGAAAACCTCGCCGTGCTGAATGGGGTTCATCGTACCCGGGTCTACATTGATATAGGGATCAAACTTCTGCATCGTCACCTGATAGCCTCTGGCTTTCAGAAGACGGCCCAGCGAAGCTGCCGTAATTCCCTTGCCCAGACCGGAAACCACACCGCCCGTCACAAATACATATTTTACTGCCATCACATTTTCCTCCTTGCCTGCTGCAACGAAAAAAGGTGTCAGAAAGCCCCGTTTCGGAACCTTCTGACACCTTCGTCATCAAATTTCATGGGTCTTACTATATCTCATTTTGCCCCGTTTGTAAATCCCTGTTTTTTGAAATTTTTTTGTGACAGTTCAGGACGTTCAGCCCAACAGGCCACAGACACGCGCATTGCATGTGCTATCGCTGCATTCGCAGCTTCTGTCTGAGGCTAATGGGCGTTCCGCCCATTCCAAAATGAAAATTCATCCTATTGCAAACGAGTTTGAATAGTCTGATTTTTCATTTTGCTGATGTTCTGAACTGTTACAAAAAATTTAAAAAAGGGTGTTGACAAGACCGGATTTTTGAGTATACTACGAGTCATAAGCAAAGGCGCTTAGGAGTGATCCATTCTCTCCTGAGTGCCTTTTTTCGTTGCCAGGCATATGAAAAACCGGTCCGGCTGACCAGTTTCGATCGTTATCATTGCGGAAGCACGAATGTGCCACAGAACATCAGCAAGTATTGAAAGGAGTGCCATTTCTTATGTCAAAAGATATTCCCAGTTTATATGGAAGTCTCGTTTTCACCGATAAGGTGATGCGCGACAAGCTTCCCAAAGATATGTACAAAGCTCTGAAGAAAACCATTGAAAACGGAACTCATCTGGAGCTGGACGTTGCAAATTCCGTGGCTGTTGCCATGAAAGAATGGGCTGTTGAAAACGGAGCTACCCATTTTACCCACTGGTTCCAGCCCATGACCGGATACACTGCTGAGAAACACGACAGCTTCATCTCTCCCACGGGGGATGGTGAGGTCATCATGGACTTCTCCGGAAAAGAACTGGTAAAAGGTGAACCCGATGCATCAAGCTTCCCCTCCGGCGGACTGAGAGCCACCTTTGAGGCCAGAGGTTATACTGCATGGGATCCTACCTCTCCTGCTTTTATCAAAGATCAGACCCTTTACATCCCCACCGCTTTCTGCTCCTACAACGGAGAAGCGCTGGATAAAAAGACCCCTCTCTTACGCGCCATGGAAGCTTTGAGCACCGAAGCTGTCAAAGTCCTTCATCTGCTGGGCAACACCGCAGTGACCGGCGTCAACACCACCGTAGGACCGGAGCAGGAATACTTCCTTGTTGACAAGGCAGCCTACAGAGCCCGCCGCGACCTGCTCTTCTGCGGAAGAACCCTCCTCGGTGCACCGGCTCCAAAAGGACAGGAAATGGAAGATCATTACTTCGGTGTCCTGAAACCCCGCGTAGCCGCTTACATGCATGATCTGGATGAGGAGCTCTGGAAACTGGGCGTTCCCGCCAAAACAAAACATAACGAGGTTGCTCCCGCTCAGCACGAGCTGGCACCCGTTTTTGATACCGCAAACGTGGCAGTTGACCACAACCAGCTGACCATGGAAGTGATGAAAAAGGTAGCCGACAAACATGATCTGGCCTGCCTGCTCCATGAGAAACCCTTCGAGGGCATCAACGGAAGCGGAAAGCACAACAACTGGTCCATCATCACCAATACCGGCAGCAACCTTCTGGATCCTGGCAAGACACCGGCAGAAAACACACAGTTCCTGGTATTCCTCACCGCTGTCATCAAAGCTGTGGATGATTACGCAGATCTCATGAGGATCTCCGCTGCCACCCCGGGTAACGATCACCGTCTGGGAGCCAATGAGGCACCGCCAGCCATCGTTTCCATGTTCCTCGGTGATGAGCTCACTGCTATTTTAAAATCCATTGAAAATGACACCTATTTCAGCAGTCAGCACAGAGTCCAGCTGGATATCGGAGCTCATGTCCTTCCTCATTTCTTCAAGGACAACACTGACAGGAACCGTACCTCCCCCTTTGCCTTCACCGGCAACAAATTCGAATTCCGTATGCTTGGTTCCGGTCAGTCTGTGGCAGGTCCAAACACCGTCCTGAACACTGCGGTTGCAGAGGTTCTCTCCCAGTTCTACGATGAGCTGAAGGATACACCGGCAGATCAGATGGAATCCGCAGTCCATGAATGGATCAAAAAGACCGTCAAAGCACACAAACGGATCATCTTCAACGGAAACGGTTATACCGATGAATGGGTAGAAGAGGCAGAAAAACGTGGTCTTTTCAACCTGAAATCCACACCGGAGGCTCTTCCGCAGTTTATTGCAGAAAAGAACGTGGATCTTTTCCTGAAACATCATATTTTCACCAAAGAAGAAATCCATTCCCGTTATGAGATTCTTCTGGAAAACTATGTAAAGACCATCCAGCTGGAGTCCAAGACCATGCAGGAAATGCTCAGCAAAGACTTCCTGCCTGCTGTATCCCGCTTCGCAGGAGAGGTTTCCAAGAGCGTTCTGGACAAAAAAGCACTCCTGCCCTCCATCAAAGCAGAGAAAGAACTGGCTCTCGTGGAATCTCTTACCGCTGCCTATGAGACCCTGTCCGAAGGCAACGACAAGCTGAAAGCTCTCACAGAGGAGGTTTCTTCCATGGAATCCATGCAGGAAGCCGCTACCTTCTGCCATGACAAGGTTCTGGCTCTCATGGATGAACTCCGTGTCGTAGCAGACGAAGCAGAGACCAGAATTCCGGAAAAAGAACTGCCTTATCCGACCTACGATCAGCTGCTCTTTTCCGTCTGAACGCTTTCCTTTTTCTTCAGGTACGCTCATCCCCCTCTTTTACAAAAGTAAACTGACTGGAAAGCGAGGAATCGACACATGGAACTGGATCCTTCCTGTGAAATCAAAGAGGAATGCGGCATTTTCGGTATCTTTGCAAAAGAAGGTACCGAAGCCGCTCCTTCTATTTACTATGGCCTGTGTGCCCTGCAGCACCGCGGCCAGGAATCCTGTGGTATTGCCGTCAGCGATACCACGGGGCCGAAAGGCAACATGAGCTCCCATAAAGATCTGGGACTCGTCAACGAAGTTTTTAAAGAAGAAACCCTTCATTCCCTTCATGGAAACCTGGGTATCGGCCACGTCCGCTACTCCACCACAGGAGGAAATTCCGCCAGCAACGCCCAGCCTCTGGTGCTCAATTACGTCAAAGGTACTCTGGCTCTGGCCCACAACGGAAATCTGGTCAACACAGAAAAACTCCGCCGGGAATTTGAAGAGAACGGCGCCATCTTCCACACTACCACAGATTCTGAGGTCATTGCCTACTGTGTGGCAAGAGAACGGGTCCACAGTACAAGCGTGGAGGAAGCCATCAAAAAAACCGCGGCAAAGATCCGCGGAGCCTATGGTCTGGTCATCGCCAGCCCCAGAAAACTGGTGGGTGTGCGTGATCCCCTGGGATTAAAACCTCTCTGCATCGGAAAAAGAGAGGATGCCTACGTCATCGCCTCGGAAAGCTGTGCGCTTTCTGCCGTCGATGCAGAATTTATCCGGGATGTCCTTCCCGGTGAGATCGTGACAATAACCAGCGAGGGCATCAAATCCGACACAAGCCTGTGCCAGGAAAAGCATGCCCACTGCATTTTCGAATATATTTACTTTGCCCGGCTGGACAGCCATCTGGACGGCATTTCCACCTACGAAGCCCGCATCCGGGGCGGCGCTGCACTGGCAGCCGCTTATCCCGTAGAGACAGATATCGTAGTCGGCGTTCCGGATTCCGGCCTTGCCGCAGCCAAGGGCTATTCGGAGGCATCCGGGATTCCCTTTGCCCTTGCCTTCCACAAAAACAGCTATGTGGGCCGGACCTTCATCAAACCCACTCAGAAAGAGCGGGAATCTGCCGTCCGGGTGAAATTAAATGTCATCGAGCCCGTGGTTCGCGGCAAACGCATCGTCCTTGTCGATGATTCCATCGTCCGCGGCACCACGATCGCCAACCTGATCCACATGCTGAAAAAGGCCGGAGCCTTAAGCGTCCATGTACGCGTGGCCTCCCCGCCCTTCCTGCACCCCTGCTACTTCGGCACGGATGTCCCCTCCAACGATCAGCTCATCGCCTGTTCGCATAACCTGGAAGAGATCCGCGACTCCATCGGTGCAGACTCCCTGGGATACATGAAAATCGAAGATTTACCTTCCATGGTCGGAGACCTCCCTCTCTGCTGTGCCTGCTTCGACGGCAACTATCCCATGAACATTCAGTAATTGCGGAAACGGTCCTCCGTTTTCCGATTACACATATCACATTTTTCTTTTACTACTTGCAGGAAAAACGGCTTCCGAGGATCGGGAGCCGTTTTTCTGGTGAGATAATTATTCTTTCATCCATTCTTCCACTTTATCCCTGCTGATTTTCACCGCTTCTGCAATCTTATCGACAGGAAAACCCATCTCAGCCAGAGAAAGCGCTGTTTCTCTGGCTTTCTTTAATTCGCCTTCAGCTACACCAGCCTCAATACCAGCTTCAACACCGGCTTCATACTCTGCCTTACGAAGTTTCTGCTCTTCCTCTTCTTTACTGTACTCAAAAATACTCACGGCAATCACCTCCGCACGATTTGCTCTCAGAAATTTTTCCAGAATGATTTCTGAAATGTATTTAAGATTCGACAATAGAAATGCCTTGAAAGAAAAAGAAATATGCTTTATTTTTATAGTAACATGTATTCTGATTGTTTGCAAGATGTTATTATGAGCATTAAAAAGAAGATGTCGCGAATTCACCCAAATAGGTATATGAGCAACACCTCCTTTAAATAACACATCATCCTTTTAATGAAACAATTAATTCATACAAAGCCTTTGTAATATATCTTCCTTGATTTCCAATACAACTTCCATTATCATTTTTTATAGTAAGACAATTGATACCTGCAATATAATCAACTCCACCACTTCTTTTGAAAATCGGAGCTCCTTCTTGCCCAACGTTAGCAGTGTCTATGGTATATTTTAGTGTATAGCCATTAGAAGATAAAAGGACATTTCCCGTAGCACATACCTGATTATAGGCAAATGAATCCGGACCTTCTACCTCACCATTCACATATCCAGAAATCATATATGAACCTATACTTTCCCCAGCTGTACCCACTACATTATTTCTTATTCCAAAATATCCACTCTTGTTTCCAATTGGTGTATTTAGTTTCAATATTGCAAAATTGTACAATGTGCCTTCATAACCTTGTGTCTTAAATTGTGATGGTATATGAATAGAAGTTACCTTTGCTTTTCCATACGGCATACTACCTTTTGAGTATCCCGGATAGAAATAAACTTCATTTGGCATACTACCTGTTTTATTTCCACCATATCTGAATATTGCTCCCGCAGCTGTAACAACTGTATCTGGTGATACCAAAAAGCCTGTACAATGCGCTGCATCTTCATTATAGTTTACTTCTAACATACCTATGTAGCTGTATGGTGCCGTTTTTGTATTTACCAAATTTCGATCATCTGAACCAATAATCCCTCTTCCGTTATTATTTTCTGTTTCTGTTCCTTTAAATCCCGGGCAAAAATCCGGAACTTTATTCCCTTTAAAAGTATATTCTTCTACTGTTTTAGTCTCTAAATTGTAATTCAACATTTCAAATGGAACATCTTCACTTGCAAAACTTTTTAAGGGCACTAACATAATCATACAACTTATCATCATTATAATCTTTTTCCAACTATACATTTTCTCTATTCTCCTTTTTTAACTTTTCAATTTGTTAATACCAATACCTCACACACCCATAAATATAAACGTAATCGTAGGCAGAAATCTTTATCCCCCCTTTTGGATAAGGTGCACTGTTTGAGGCATGTACCACTTTGTCGTTTCCAATATAAATTCCCACATGACTGTTTCCACTGTAGTAGAAAATCAGATCTCCCGGTTTCCGATCCTCAATGGGAATCTGAATTGGCTGTTTGTAGCCTTTTACCCCATCATGCTGTGCCCAGGTGGTTCTCGGAATATGGATCCCGAAATGGCGCATTACCAGCATGGTAAACCCGGAACAGTCAACTCCCTGTTTCAGATCCTGATCGCCTCGTTCTTTATATGGATATCCTATAAATTCCTGCGCATACGCCGCTATCTGCTCTCCCAATTCCTCCTTTCCACTGTCCGGCATCTTAGGCTTCATGTGACCATCTTTATCAAACAGATAAATCATTCCATCTATGGATATTTCTGTATCAACCGCCATCGCCCCGCTTTGCTTCAGATCAAAATAATAGGTATACTCGTCGATCACTTTGAATCCAGTATATAAAGCACCTGTTACCGTGCTGAAATAGTACTTTTTCCCTTCATATTCCGTAAGCCCCTTTGCCTTACTTCCGTCTTCCAGAAACAAATAGGTCTCTCCATCAATCCAGGCCAGCTGCCCGCTGGTGCGCGTTCCATCCTTTTTCAGATAATATCCGTCGATCCATTTTTCTCTGTCCATTTCTCCACTGGCTTCGTCAAAGTGATACCATTGTCCATCCACTTCTCTCCAGCCGGTCAGCTTTTCGTAATCTTCGTCCAAAAGCCAGGTTTTCCCATTCTCTGAAAACAGTCCAGGCGTTCTTGTTTTTCCGGTCTTTTTTCCGTCTGCTCCAATTTCATAGGAAAGGATCCATGTATCTGTCACCATTTTTCCTTCTGCATCTACAAAATAGGTATTACCTACAAACCGGTTCTTCGCCAATTGACCGAAAGCATTAAAGAAATATCTTCTCCCTTCTATGTAGTGCCAGCCTTTATAGGCTCGTCCCGTTTTCTGATCAAAGTAGTAGTCATTTACGCCATAGTGGATCCAACCAGTCGCCATCTCCCCTGTTGTCGGATCAAAATAATAGCGGATCCCATAATCGGTTCGCACCAGACCGGACAATTTCTGGCAAGCTCCATTTTTATCAAAGTAATATACTTTGCCCGAAATTCTCAGCCAGCCAGTTGCTTTTTCCTTTTTCTCTTTTCTGAAGTAATAGGTCTTTCCATCAATCTGCTGCCAGCCAGTCGCTAATTTCCCTTTCTCATCCAGATACTGATTTTCATTCAGCCAGTAATTTCTCGCCAGTGAATGATCTTCCAGAAAATAGAATTTCTGCTTATTTATAACATTCCACCCTTTTTTAACGGTTTTTCCTGTATCCGGATCCAGATAGTAACGCTTCGTTCCCGCATCTACCCAGCCATACTGACGTTCTCCGCTCTCATTTACATACCAGGTCTTTCCTACCATCCGACCTTTGACCAGCTGCCCATATGCATTAAAATAATAATATTTTCCTTTTATTTCGTGCCAGCCCTTATACATACGAAAAGTAACCGGATCAAAATAATAATCATTTACACCATAATGAATCCAGCCACTGGCCAGCCTTCCTCTTTTTCCAGCATAATAGGTCCGCTGAATCAAAGTATCTTTCTGAAGAATACCTTTCCGGTTAAAATAATACTGATATTTTCCAATTTTCTGTTTCCCCGTCAGAGCCAACCCATTTTTGCCAAAATAATACAGTTTTCCCTTAACCGTTCTCCAGCCACTTAACCGCTCCCCTGTGTTGGGATCAAAATAGAAAAGACTGCCTTTTATAGTTACCAGGCCTTTCGCCTTTTCTCCATCCATCTGATAAAATACTTTTCCATTCTGCGAATACCAGCCCTGATCAGCAGCGCAGATATTTTTGCATGGAACGATCATCAAACAGAATGCCAGCGTAATATATAAAAATAATTTGCAGTCTTTTTTCATTCTCTCAGACCCCTCAGTTTATTTTTTCTGAATACTATCACAGAATCCCCTTCTGTGCCGGATCATGTAATTATCCCGGCGTTTCATGTAACTTTTCCCTTAATCAGGAACTTTCACAAGATTCCGAACCGGCCACAAAGACACAATCAGTTGAAAAGGAAGCTTTTCCAAATCCCGGATATCTTTTCCCATACGTTCTTCATAGACACCGTATGGAAGGTAAAATTTCTTTTCTGTTCCAGGCTTCAGGGATAACGCAGGACTTCCCTCTGCACTTCGATTGGCAAATCTATATAATTCCGGTTCAAAATCAAGCACCCGGTTCTTCTCATACAGATAGAAAAAAGACCAGTTTACCCCTCTCTCGGTGCTTTCATCCTCCGATTCATTTTTCAATGTCACTGTAAGAAGATATACTTTGTCCGGTTTCCACAGGTTCTGATTCTTTACCTGTTCGTCATATTCCGTTTTTTCTGATACTTCCGCATATAGATGCAGGTATTCCTCTGTTGATAAAATTCTTTTCTCATCAATACGGAGATAATATCCGTCCCGGTTATCGTTTTCCTCCATCTGGCTTCCACTTAAGTTTATCCATTCTCCCGCTTCATATGTTTTTTGCGGAATATCCGGATAGTTCTTATTTACCCGCCAGACCCGCAGTCCCCAGAGAAAGATCAGAAGGATTGCGCACGTAACTAATATCTTTTTCCTTTTCATCCGATTTCCCCACAATTCTCCCTTCCGAAAGTTCCAATATCTGGTCAGAATGCGTCTTCAAAACTTCATTATCATGACAGGAGAATATCACCAATGCTCCATTTTTCTTTTCTTCTTCCAGCAAATGAGAAACCATTTCTATTCCGGACGTATCCAGTGCATTAAACGGTTCATCCAG
Organism: Blautia sp. OF03-15BH; assembly: GCF_003463065.1. Taxonomy (GTDB): domain Bacteria; phylum Bacillota; class Clostridia; order Lachnospirales; family Lachnospiraceae; genus Limivivens. The sequence goes on along the minus strand of NZ_QSCM01000006.1, from coordinate 59,926 downwards.
AATAAGCAGGTCCGGTCTTTCCATAACAGCTGCCGCTATCCCAAGACGCTGTTTCATTCCCAATGAATATTTTTTATATTTTCGCTGGTCATCCGGGTCAAGCCCTACCCGGAAAAGAGTATCTTTTATTTCCTTTTCCGCGATTTTTTGATTAATATCTGCAATCATTTTTAAATTTTTCTGCCCCGTACAGGAATCCAGAAAAGAAGGATTTTCCAAAAGGATTCCAACGCCTGGCGGAAAACGAAAATCAATTCCCAACTTCTTTTCATCATAGAAAATCTCTCCCTCTGACGGACGAATCAAACCGCACAATAAACGCATGAGCATGGTTTTTCCTGAACCATTGATTCCTTTTAAGCCATAGATTTTCCCCGCTAAGAAAGTACAGGAAATATCCTGCAGCACTACATTTCCATGTATGCGCTTTGTGACATGATGAACTTCCAGTTTTTTCAAACTCATATATCTTCCCTCTCCTTTGGAAGGTTTTCTTTTACACGGACTGCCAATCCCCACAAAAGCAGGCTGATAATTCCCACTCCTGCCAGAACCATTAAGCCTTCCTTTCTGTTGACACCGGTTTTTACAAGCAATCGATCTCTGAACACCATTCCCTGATTCGCTATCAGCAAAACAGACGGATATACCATAGCAGCCGCTATCTGAGAGACACTCATGCAAAAACCGCCTATGGGGCCAAGCAGCTGAGCCGTCGCTGCCTGCAATAAAATCAAGATAAAAAACGTAATTACAGGACTGATGATCAAACCAAAAATCCAGAAAAAATCAGTCGGAACCGTCCCCTGAATGGACGGATACATCCAGGCAAATACTTCCTGATTCATTTTCAGGCCGAGCGGTATGTCACGCCAGACACAAAACAAAATAATCGTCAATGTCACGGTTATCAGATAGCCGATCGCCACAAGAAACGTCCAGAAAAGTTTTTCCAGCCACCAGCCTGTCTGTGAACGCAACGCCAGAATCTGCGCTGAACCTATTTTTTCTTTCATGTGAAAAGGAAAATCTGATAATAAGTACAGTCCATAAACATATATTATGCACCAGCGCAAAGGCAATTCCGGTATCCGGATTTCTGTTGAGGGAATATACTCGGTTCCTGCCAGAAGATACACCAGTACATTCATTACGCTACCCTTTGATGTTATCCCATTCTGCTGAATTCCAAATCTTACAGAAGTTTCGTATCCCCCGCACAAAAATAAGACAAGAATCACCGAGATGCCAAGACCTATAAGGATTCGTTTTTTGCAGCAACAAAGATCCATTTTCAAAAGTCTAATATATTTCATAGGTATTTACCTGTTTTTCTACAAGTATCAGCTGAATGAGCAGGAAAAAAAGCCCTTCTCCAAGTATGATCCATCCGTTTCTCACATAACCGGAGCCTCTTAAGAAACCATAAACGGATATTTCCTGCGCTTTTAAATTTCCTACAAACAGGATATTTTTGATTGCTTCGGCTCCCACATAAACCAGCAAAACGATTCCAAAAGAAAGAAACTGATTCTTCACATACATGGTACAGACAAACACAAAGTTTGCAAGTAAGCCGCCAAAAATTCCCTCGATCAGAATATACATTCCTGCATAAAGTGATGGATAACTGTAAAAAATGGCAGCCCCAAAATCATTTTCGAGAATACTAAAATATGGATAAAAGGGCAGCGGCTTTTCCCATGGAAAAAATGCAGCTGATATTGCCAGATTCACAAGCAGTGTTCCGCTGATCACAACGAAACCGCTGAGAAAAACAGCCAGGTATTTTGCCCGGAAATATTCTCTTCTCCCGGTTCTCACCAACACCAAACGAAGCTGTTTTTTCTTTTCTTCCTGATAATAAGAAGCTGCAAAAGGAAAAGCTGCCAGAAATGGAAGCCAGAAGAAAAAGAGTGTGCGTCCAATGCTCAGCTGTTCATTTAATATCCAGACATTATAGAGTGTATACGCCTGTCTGACCGGGAAACGATCTTCCCAATATTGTATATATTCTCTCTGGCTTAACCAGGAACGATACACCGTTAAAATGCTGGATATCCCTAAAAACTGTCCTATACCAAATGCCAGCCAAAACCGGTTTCCGGTAAATGCTTTTTTCAGCTCTATTTTTATCATCTTCATAGTAAGTCCTCTTCTGATATCTGAAATACCAGGCCGCCGTCCATATTTCCCGGGAATAATATCAGACGGGCATCTGATTTTTTGTTCAGCCACTCCTTTCTCACCATCATTCCCATCGTAAAAATTGCTTCTTCGCCTTTTCCTAAAAATAATCGGTCCGCATTTTCCTCGATTGCTTTTTTATCCAGGTAGAGCCGATTTACATCCTTTCCATCAGCACCTTCCGGCCCGCGGGGCTGCAGTAAAACAGATGGCAGAGAATCGATATTTTTGTCCAGCAGCTCTTTACATTGGAAAGCCCCATTCAAAAGAAGATACCTTTCACCTGCCTGTCCCACTCCATTCTCGTTATAAATTTTAAAACGTACCAGCAGTAAAGAATTACTTCCGGTTAATTCATCAGGAATAACGTTTCCTTCCTCATCGATAACTCCGGATACCTGACAGTCTTTTTGAGAAATTCCCTTCTCTTTTAAATTTTTTGTCACTTCCATATCGATAAGATCGACCGTAAAACCCTGATAAACTCCCGTTTTCTCCTCGATTAAGTTCTGTGTTTCGATTTCGATGTTTTGATCTTCATCCAGATGGTTACTTTTCTTTGGCTTCCACTTGGGATTACTTATAACGATAAGAAGTAATAACAGCGCCACTGACGCAAAAATGTATCTCGTTTTTTTCATTTTCTTAATATAGAGGCCATACCCATATTAGAGTATGGCCTTGTTCCCATTATTTTGTTAATTTGCTGCCGGGTAACTTCCTGCTGTATCTGGACTCCAATAACCTCGAGCGATTTTTCCTTCATAAGGAGAACCACCAGATAACAACTTTCCACTTAACCTGCATAAAGTTCTTTTATAGCCTGCATTCTCATAAATATTTGTTCGTAATCTTCTTTTTGTTCCAGCTGCAATATAAGCCCATCCGCCAATTGTTTCATTATACCATGTTGCACCGTCATAACGATAACCTGCAAATTGAACACCATTAGCAGGTGACATTGTAGGATTTACATAGACTGATGATGAATTATCTTTATAATAGGAACCGGTATTTGCTTCTGATGTATATAAGGAAAACGTATACAATTTATCCGCTGTATCTGCTGAAACCCCCAATGCTGTTCCCATAATTGTAATTGTAGAAATGATAGTGCAGCAAATTCTTCTCACACTTTTATTCTTCATATGCATAATTTCTCCCTTTTCTTATATTAATCCTGCCTTATAAACAAAATCACATTTTCACTTGGTCTTGATTTTACTACTACATTATCATTATCCCTCCTCTATTGTCAGTTATTTTTTATTCTCTTGTTTTGTTGTATCTTCTTTTATTTGCATCCTATCATTGTTTTTATCTTTTGTCAATAACTATTTATTTCATCTAGGTATTTTATCATATTTATATTTGTGCTATATTATATTTATCCAAAAGGAGGGAATCGTTTTTGGCCAGAAACGACAGCTTACGAAGGGGAAATAATATAGAAATGTTGATTTTATCCATTTTGTCAACCGAAGATTGCTATGGATATCAGCTTTCCCTTTTAATCAAAGATTACTCTCAGGGAAAAATATCTCTTCCCGAGGGATCGCTTTACCCAGCTTTATACAAATTAGTAGATAACGGTCTGATATCTGATGAAAAAAGACAGGTCGGCAAGCGACTTACCCGTGTTTATTATCATATGGAACCGGAAGGAAAAGATTATCTGAATCAATTGATTGAAGAATACAATTCTCTTCACTCTGGTATTCAATCAATCCTCAATAAGACAAAGGAAGGAGACGAACTTACTCATGTTTAAAAAACGCAATGATTTTGATCAGTATTTAAAAAATGTTCGGATTTCTTTTCCCGTGTTTCATAAAGCGGAGCGTCGGTTTTTTCAGGATTTTTCCGCTAACGTGCGGGAATACCAGGCTATCCATCCTATGAGTACACTTTCTGATTTAGAAGAAGAGTTTGGACGCCCAAAGGATATCATTATGGATTATTTTTATAATATGAACTCCTCTTCTTATCTTCTCTATATGAAAAGAGCCCGCTATTTAAGGATTATTACGGCTTCTGTTATCATTTTTTTAATTGCAGGTACCATCATAGAAAGTTACTTTTATTATACGTTATACAAAGAATGGGCTACTAATGAAATCAAAAGCGAACAAACCGTTATTTATTATTTAGATGAATAATATTCATTGGAGGGATTTTGTTATGAAAATGTTTAAAAATTTATTATTTGCAATTTTAGGAGTTTTATTCCTGCTTCCTATTTCTGTTTCTGCAAATTCAGCTACATCAGTAACTCTTGAAACTTATCATTTTACAAACGGAGATTATTTGGAAACTATTTTAATTCAAGATGCTTTACCAAGGGCAGCTACATCTACCAGAAGTGGTCAGAAAACTACCTATTACAAATCTGCTTCCGGTACTGTTTTATGGTCCGTAACTGTAAGGGCAAGCTTTTCTTATGTTTATGGAAAATCCAGCACTTGCACCTCTGTTACTGGAAGTTCTGCTTCCAATTCTGCTGCCTGGAAAGTTTCTAATGCATCTACCAGTAAGAGTGGAAACCGCGCAACTGCTACCGCTACTGGTTATCACTATGAAAAGGGGCAGTTATTATCCTCTTATACTCGATCTGTTTCTCTTTCCTGTGATATATACGGATCTTTATCGTAACTTTTTATTTTTCTCCAAAAAAATCTGGGTGAAATCGTTTTTATGGATTTCACCCAGATTTTGCTGATATCCTATCTGGCACTATTCAAATGGAGCTCTAATTATCTATCCGATAACTACTTTTTTCTGTTCGATAAAATCAAGCAAAAAAAGTTACTATACAATACTCATACTTTCTTTCATCCATTCTTCTACTTTATCCCTGCTGATTTTCACCGCTTCTGCAATCTTATCGACAGGAAACCCCGTCTCAGCCAGAGAAAGCGCTGTTTTCTCTGGCTTTCTTTAATTTGCCTTCAGCTACACCAGCTTCAATACCAGCTTCAACACCGGCATCATACTCTGCCTTACGAAGTTTCTGCTCCTCCTCTTCTTTGTTGTACTCAAAAATACTCCGGCAATCACCTCCGCACGATTTGCTCTCAGAATTTTTTCCAAAATGATTTCTGAAATGTATTTAAGATTCGGGAGCCGTTTTCTATATCACTTTATAAACGGGATTCCACATAATCCCGGCCACAGTTTTTGCAGAAGAGAGAATATTTTGGATTGTATTCCCCACAGTCCGGGCAATACCAGTCTCCATTTTCCAGAGGAATTACAGGAACCAGTTTCGGCGGAGCAGCTGTTTTTCCCAGTTCTTCTGTCTGTGCTTCGATCGCCATCGCACCAAGCGGAGCCAGTGAACTGCCCCTCTGCCCGGTACCTGCCAGAGAAGAAGCGATTTTATCAGTAAATTTCAATGAAATCTTGGAACCGCAACGCTGGCAGAACTGTGTTCCCGGAAGATTCTCAAAGCCACATTTTTTACATACGATACACTTTTTCATAGATTTCTTCTCCCTATATCACTCTTGAAAACTATGCCGTATTTACACGATATCCTGTACTATCTTTTTCGCCGTCTCATAAGAATCCTTCTCCACATAAACGCCGCTCTCATTCTTATGCTCAATTCCCGACACCACAGTCCGGTAAAAAATCATATGCACCAGATCGGAGAAAAAGTTAGATTTGATGGGTTCTACAGAATAGTTAATCTGATTCTGGTCCAGTCTTTTTTTGATCTGGATCATCTGCGGCGTGTCCTGTATCGTACATAATAATTTCTTCATACCTGATCTCCTTTCTGTTTTTTCACAATTTACTTTTATTTTATAAGTTTTCCGATATTTCTATATCTATATCTTATCATCGGGCTTATCTGTTGTCAATCAGATATCATTCTTTTTACCAGGCATCGTTTCCTGAAAAATGCGATCCCATAGTAGAAAATCTCGTCATATTCTTCTTCATAATCCTTCGCATACATTTTTTTATCAATCTGCTGCAAAGCTTTTTCACAGTCCTTTTCCATATCCTCTATTGTATGGAAATATTTCGCCTCAAAGACTGCCACACGGCCTTCTATCGGGTCATAAACAACCACGTCTCTTCTGCCTTCCCCATGCTCCCGATTTGATTCCACCGTGTAACCCGCTCCAATCCATGAAACAGAGCCTGGCTGTCTTTTCGAATATCAAAAAATGCTGCCAGCATGCTCATTCCCAGTATTTTTCCAAAACATCCCGGCCGGGTAATCAATGTCACCTTAGCCACGCCTGTACCCAGGAGTTCCCGGATCAGACCCGATTTATCAATATAATAATATCCATCCTTCCGGATCTCCGAAAAATCCGAAATACCTGCAGGAATTTTCAGTTCAGACATCTCATTTCCCCCTTCCACAGGCAATCTTAAGTTTACCATATCATGAAGATCGGGCTTTTATAAGCAAATAGATAATTTGCTTTTCTGCAAAAATTCTCCTTGTGAAACGCACCCTGAAAGCGTATCATATTAAGAAAAACTACCGGAGGTCTGCCCATGTTCCAGAAATCTTTTCCTCTTACCGATAAAACCTGTTTTCTCTATGGAAATCCCCAGCCATCCCACCTTCTGATCCAGCCCGTCGGGGCTCAGGATCTTTCCGGCGGACTGGAAAAAGAGGTTGCCTGCCTGAAAAAAATGGCTGGAGAAGATTTTCTTCTTGCGGCCTTTGAGATCAGAAACTGGAATCAGGAGCTCTCTCCCTGGGAAGCTCCGCCTGTCTGGGGGACAGAAGCTTTTGGAAACGATGCCGCAGAGACTCTGGATTTTATCCTCAGAGATCTCCTGCCGGAGCTGAAACGCCGCTTCTCTCTTTCCTCAGAGCTTCCGGTAATTCTGGGCGGTTATTCCCTTGCGGGACTTTTTTCCCTCTGGGCCGCTTACCAGACAGATGTTTTCTCCGGCATTGCCGCTGTCTCTCCCTCTGTCTGGTTTCCGGGCTGGATGGAGTACGCCCTTTCCCATCCCATCCAAACCGGACGCATCTATCTCAGCCTCGGTGATAAAGAAGAACGTACAAAGAATCAGACCATGAAGACCGTCGGAGACAATATCCGTAAGCTTTATCAGCATTATTCTGCTCCGGACTCTGTCTTATCCTGCACAGAAGAGCTTCACCATCCACAGCCGGAGGAACAGCCTTCCACTCGACATTTTCTTCTCTCCTGCACTCTGGAATGGAATCCCGGCGGACATTTCCAGCACCCGGAAGAACGGACCGCGCAGGGGTTTGCATGGAGTATATCATAGCTATCCGTCCCTTTTCCCAAAAAACAGAACTGATAAGCCATTCCTATAATCAAAAAGCTTCCATACCGCAACGGGATTCCATCCCCTGGTACAGAAGCTTTTCCTTTTTTATAATTTAAAACACCGCTCAATATCCCTGATATTTCCGAGCACCAGCATGGTCGCATCATCGCCGAGAAGGGTACCAGGTGTGATGCCAAGATCCATCCGGCCATCCTCTTTCAAGGCCATGATATTGATCTTGTACTTTCTCCGGATATCCAGCTGGCCTACGGTTTTTCCTAGCCACTCCTCCGGGATCGTTACTTCAAAGATCGCATGCTCGTCATCCAGCTCAATGTAATCCAGGATATGGTCTGCGCTATACCTGATAGCGGTCCAGGCTGCCAGCTGCTTCTCCGGATAAACCACTTCATCTGCACCGTTTCTTAAAAGGAACTTTGCATGCACATCTCTGGCTGCTCTGGATACCACCATTTTCGCCCCCAGCTCCTTCAGAAGGGAGGTCGCTTCCAGGGAACTCTGAAAATTATCTCCGATCGCCACAATACATACATCGAAATTACTTACTCCAAGAGAACTTAAGAAAGCCTCGTTGGTGGCATCTCCGATCTGGGCATTCGTCACATAGGGAAGTGCTGCCTCCACCCGTCTTTCTTCTTTATCTACTGCCATGATCTCATGATGAAGTTCATCCAGTTTCATGGCCACATGTCTTCCAAATCTTCCTAATCCAATCAGTAAAATTGACTTTTTCATAACTGCTTATAAATCCTCCATTCCTGTTTTCATCCTTCTCACGTTCCCCGTGATCCGATGCCATGGCTCCGACGGATCAAAGATCCAACCGTTTTCCCACTCTTCTTTTTCACCTGTTAACCGACCGTGATCTTCTCCTCCGGGAATCTCGCCGCATCTCTTCGTTTCTCAGAGACTGCCGCAAAGATCAGAGTCAGACCGCCGACCCTTCCCAAAAACATCAGTCCGATAAGAATGGCTCTTGATACACCGCCAAGCGTCGGTGTCGCACCGAGGGAAAGCCCTACCGTTCCCACTGCAGAAGCCGTCTCAAAAAGAGCGGTCTTCATGGAAATCCCTTCGATCACACTGATCGCAATTCCTCCGGTAAGGAAAAGTGTCAGATACATAAGAAGAATCGTGGCTGCATTTTTTATTGTTTCGTCAGTGATCCTTCTTCCAAAGAAATGAACATGCTCTTCATGTACAAACACAGAAAGTGCCGATCCGTAAAGGACTGCCAGTGTTGTCGTCTTCAGACCACCTGCAGTTGATCCCGGAGAACCACCGATCAGCATGAGAAACACCATCAGAACCTGTCCACCCTCTCCCATTTTGGAAAGATCCGTTGTATTAAATCCGGCCGTTCTCGGCGTTACCGCCTGGAAAAGTGAAGCCAGGAATCTATCTTTTACCGAAAGATCTGCATATTCCATAAAGAAATAAAACACTGCAGGCACCAGGATCAGAGCTGCTGATGTTACCAGGACCACCTTTGTCTGCAGCCGGTATTTCTTAAACTGGAGACCTTTTTCCTGCATATCTTTCCACACAAAGAAACCGATTCCGCCGGTAATGATCAGTGCCATGATCACAAGATTCACCACCGGCTGCCCCTGATAGGCGGTCAGAGAAGAAAATTTTTCCCTGAATCCCATCAGATCAAAACCTGCATTGCAAAACGCCGAAACCGAATGGAAAAGTGCATACCAGAGTCCTTTTCCAACTCCCATTTCCCCACAGAAGACAAAGGCCAGAAAAACGGCACCCGTAAGTTCCATTACCAGAGTTGCCCGGAGAATAAATCCGGTCATCCGCACGATTCCTCCCATCTGCGGGGCAGAGATCGAATCCTGCATCGTACTTCTCTGCATCAGCCCGATCTTTCTTCCGGACAGCGATGTGATGAAGACCGCTACCGTAACCACTCCCATACCGCCGATCTGGATCAGCAAAAGGATCACTGCCTGACCGAAAACAGACCAGTAAGTAGCCGTATCCTGCACAACCAGCCCTGTCACGCAGGCTGCCGAAGTTGCCGTAAAAAGTGCATCCGCAAAGCTTGCTCCCCTTCCGTCTCTGGTTGCCCAGGGAAGCATAAGGATCAGACTTCCTGCCAGAATCAGAATTGCAAAACCTAAGATAATCACCTGAAAGGATCTGATATGACGATGGGGCTTTCTGTTTTCTTCCATCCCCTTCATACCACCGGAACCATTGATCCCGCTCATTCCTTTCCAGTTTCCGGACGCTCTCCCGCCGGAATCCTTGATACTTCCGTATCCTCCTTTTTCCATAATTGCCATAAAATCTCCATTCTATCCATTCACCCATCTGTGATACCTTCACAGTGGCTTCCGGACATATATCTGTTTACAGTAAATCCAAAGAAGCAAAAGCTTCATCCGAAAGAAGTGCCCCTTCCGTCTCTACCACCTTCGCAGATACCCGGTTTGCTGTGGCAATAGCTTCTTCTATAGTCTTGCCACACTGAAGTCCGGCAATCACCGCACCGATATGCGAGTCTCCGGCTCCAATGGTATCCAACTGTTCTGCAGGTACCCCGGGAATAGTTTCTTCTTTTTCTCCATCATAATAATAACAGCCGTCTGCTCCCAGAGTAACGATCACCGTATTTTGCGTAAACCGATGAATTTCCTCTGCTGCCGCCTTCAGCTCTTCTTTTCCAGTATAAGAAGTGATCTCCTGCTGATTCAGATGAAGAATGGGATGCAGGGCAAAAACCCGTTCCAACCGCTTTGGATCCAACAGTGTGATTCTCGGACCCGGAGCAAAAAATACGGTAAACTCCGGATGCTCCTCCAGATAAGAAAGGATATTCGTTCCGGTCTCTTCTTCAATCTCCAGACCGCAAATGTATACGCTGTCGATTTCAGAGGCATCCAGAGTATCAAACCATTCCTTTTGAAAGCGATACTCAGCCCCATGATAACAGGCAAAGGTTCTCTCTCCGTCATCTTCCACAAAACAGTAACAGCAGCCGTTTTCTGTCTCCGGCTTCGGCACCGGAGAAACGATTCCTCTCTCTGCCAGTGCATTCCTTACAAAATCTCCATACGCCCCGGTTCCCACTGGGAAAAAAGGAATATACGGAACTTTAAAATGCCGGATCGTATCCGACGCATTATAGGCACAGCCTCCCAGTGACATTTTCTGTGATGTTACATGCACATCCTCGCTCTTCTCCGGTAAGTGAGGCAGATGGATCACCACATCCACCACCGCCGAGCCGATCACCAGTACTTTCTTCATTCTAACAACCTCCAGGTCATTTTTATCAACCATAACATTCTATCACGTTTGCCACTGTCTGCCTACAGAAAATTTCCCGGTACAGTGAAAAACAGATACCTCAAGGACATCCGTTCTTTTGTTTTTACCGTACAATTCGCTGTGGCATGAAATTTATAAATATGGTATGCTTTACTGGAACAAAGCAGAAAAGAAAGTGAGGTTTTCCTCTATGAAAACAATTCAAATAAGAAACATCACCATCGGCGAGGGCCGTCCAAAGATCTGCGTTCCTGTCGTGGGACAGACGGAAGAAGACATTCTCCGGGAGGCTGCCGGGTTTGCTTCTCTTCCTGTCGATGTTGTGGAATGGCGGGCTGACTGGTTTCAGGATGTTTTTGACACTGAAAAAGTCCTGCACACGGCAAAAGCTCTGCGTTCTGTTCTCGGTGAGCTTCCTCTTCTTTTTACCTTCCGCACGGCAAAGGAAGGTGGCGAAAAAGAAATTTCCGCTGAAGCTTACAGAAAATTGAATCTCACGCTGGCAGCCAGTGGTTTCGTGGATCTCATCGATGTGGAACTCTTCTCCGGAGACGAGCTGGTAAAAGAACTCATCCGGGAGGCTCACAGCCATGGAGTAAAAGTCATCGCTTCCAATCATGATTTTCACAAAACGCCCTCTAAAGAAGAACTCATCCATCGTCTGCGTCTGATGCAGGATTTTGATGCCGATCTGCCAAAAATTGCCGTCATGCCAACCTGCCGCCAGGATGTTCTCACGCTCCTGAGTGCTACTCTGGAAATGGCAGAAACCTATGCAGACCGTCCCATCATCACTATGTCCATGTCCGGAACCGGTGTGATCAGCCGCCTTACCGGAGAATTTTTTGGCTCTGCTCTGACCTTCGGAGCCGCCAAAAAAGCCTCTGCTCCCGGTCAGATCCCTGTATCTGAACTGGAGACTGTTCTCTCTGTGATCCATAAGAGTTGCTGAGTAACTCAGAATTTGGAAAAGTCCTATGTTTCACGTGAAACATAGGACTCTCTTTCTGTGAAACACCGCACAATGTTTCACGTGAAACATAATTATAATTGCAAATGATTTTTTCTGAAACCTCTATCTTCTTTCAGACCAGGTGATCACCTTTCTCACCAGTTCTTCGCAGATTTCTTTTTTATTCTTTCCATCTGTCTCAATGATGATGTCTGCCGCCGCTTCATATTTTTCACGACGTTTCTCCATCAGTTCTGCAATAAATTCTACGTTCTTATTTTTCTCCAGCAAAGGTCTATCATGGTTGTCCTTCGTTCTTTGAAGAACGGTTTCCGGGCAAGCAGTCAACAGAACAGTACAGCCGCTTTTCTTCATCTCTGCCACATTACATTCCCGCATAGGCGTTCCGCCACCACAGGAAACCACCACTCTGGAACGCGACTCCATCTCTTTGAGAAGTTTTGTCTCAAGCTCCCGGAAATAAGCCTCTCCATGAACTTTAAAGATATCTGAAATACTCATGCCTTCCCGCTTTGCAATGATCTGATCCATCTCTATTACTTCCATGGATAATTCCCGATTCAAAAAATCTGCCACCGTGGATTTTCCACAGCCCATGAAACCAATAAGAAAAATATTCTGATCCAGCAGCTTTTCCGCCTGAATCTTCTTCGCTCCCTTATAAATGCTGAAAAACACATCTTCTATTTCCTGTTTATAGGCCTTTCCCATTGTCTCACTTTTCAGCCATTTCTGAATTTCCATCTCCTGCTCTCTCTGAAAAAATGGAAGACCATGCTCTTTCTTATATAAAGTGATCTCTTCTATCCCTTTGTTTCTCTCAAGAAGTGCCTCAAGAATTGCAGCATCACACTGACGGATCTTATTTTTTAATCTATCCAGTTCGTTCATGTTTTTTTCCTCTCTGATGTCACCTTACTTGAAACCTATTTTACCACATATCATCTCAAAATAACAATTGTTTCATTTACAGAATGCACTTCCTGCAAACCAGAAAAAATCCCCTGCCGACACCCTATCAGGTGCCCGGCAAGGGACTTAACTGATTCATCTTACCATTGTCCGGAAATTTCCATGCGGCAATGGATAAACTTTATCTCCTGCTGCTGATTTTCAGCGAACAATCCATTCTATCGTTCTCTGCGATTACTCCAGGATCATCATGGAATACGGAGCCAGTGTCAGAGTCTGACCATCAAAGCTGCTTGCCTCGTCTGTTGCAGACTGGTATACCGTCTTTGTAAATTCGCCGTAATTCGGATCTGCAGCAATTTCCTGTGTCTGCTCTTTTCCTGTCAGGTTAATGACTACCAGCACACGCTGATCTTCTGTCATACGAACGTAAGAAATCAGTTCCTGTGTATCCATATCGTATTCATCAATGTCGCCGTTCATCAGAGCCGGAATCTCTTTTCTTGTCTTTATTACTTCTTTATAATGTGCCAGCATTGATTCCGGATCATCCTGCTGAACTTCTACCGATGCATTTCCGCCCAGGCTGTAACGTACCGTATCATAATTTGCCAGACCGTCTTTCGGCATTCCACCTTCGAAAGGCTTCTCAAACCATGCCATACATTCACGGATACTGGAATCCGGTTTCGCACCGTTCATTCCGATCTCTTCTCCATAATAGAGGAAGGGTTTGCCCGGAAGTGTCAGCAGAAGATCTGCCGCTACTTTCGCATGGCTTTCTGCTTTTTCTGCATCGTCTCTCGGAACCGGATTTCCATTTGCATCCAGCTGAACAGATGCGGTCAGAATATCATCCGCAGTCTCATCAAATTTATATCTCAGAAGGCTGATCAGACGGTTCTGGTCATGGTTGGTAATGAACGGGCAGTCAATGAATTCGTAATTGGAACCTTCGCCTAGTTTGTTGTAATAGCTGATCAGACCCTTTACGATATCAAGATCATTCGTATCGCTCAAACGGTTGGTCTCTGATGCCTGTTCCGTATCATAAGCAGTTGTTTCATTGGAAACTGCCTCATAGATTTTTCCGGAAAGATTGAAATCAAACACGCTATGCAGTCCACCATCTGTAAGGAACGGAACTACATTGTCCACATTTTTCTCCCAAACTTCACCTACCAGATAAACATCCGGATGCTCTGCTTCCAGAGACGCACGGAAATCTTTCCAGTAGTCCATATTTTTCTCAAAAATATAATCGGAATAAATGTTGGAATAATAATCGCCGTAAATATGACGTGCTGCATCCAGTCGGAAACCATCCACTCCGGCATCCAGCCAGAAATCAGCTACATCTTTCATTTCCTGTCGAAGTGCCTCACTCTCATAATTCAGATCAGGCATTCCTGATGAGAAAATACCAATGTAGTCATAACCTGAAACAACACTGCCATCTTCCGGAAGTGCTCCCCACTTCTTCATTTGTTCTGCGGTTTCATCTGTATTTCTCCATACCGTATTTTCCGGTCCGGTTGTTCCATTATCATAGAGAGGATACTGTGGTTCATATCCATCCATACTTCCGTGTTCTTTTAAGTAATCCGCTTCCTCCTGATGAATTTCATCTGCGGTTTTTTCTACAAAGTTGGAATCTGCCGGAACGAATGTGAAATAGTCCCAGTATGGGTTGGCGCTGCCATCCTCAAGGGTCGGTCCTTTGAGTGCTTCCTGGAACCAGACATTGGACCAGCTGCAGTGATTTACTACCAGATCCATGATAACTTCAATACCATATTCATGGCAGGTTGCCAGCATGCTCTGGAAATCTTCCATGGTTCCATAATCGCTGTTTACTTCATAATAGTTCCGCACATCATATCCATGCTGACTTGAAGAATCCGTGATCGGCATCAGCCAGATTCCCGTAATTCCCAGATCTGCCAGATACGGGATCTGCTCTTCTATTCCCTTAAAATCACCGATATGGTCTCCATTTGAATCCCGGAATGCACGTACAAAGATTTCATAGTATACGTCACCTTCCTGTTCATCAATCACCCCGTCTTTTGCCGTAAATGCCGGTGATTCTCCTGCAAATACAACCGTCTGACCGCCAAATGTCATGATCGCAGCAAGTCCTGCAGACAAAAGTCGTTTTTCCCACTTCCTTTTTTTGCACATATTCTTTTCCTCCTTATCGAACTTACATAGTGAAATGGTTTTTTCAGTAAGCTTTGTTGAGGGTATTCTATCTGAAAATCTTTCCAATGTCGATGTTGTTTTTTTACACGCCAGATAGCTTTCATTGGTATATATTACTATATTTCAATATGAATGCCTGAGGTTTTTGTGCATTATAGATACATTTAAATATTGTGGTACAAAAAAACGACATACCTGTTACTGATTTAATCCGCTTTGCGGAATCCGGAAACCAATTACCGTTTTCGTATATGGTGTACTCTCGATAAAAATTTCTACCTGCTCATGGAAGTACAGCTGCATCCGGCGAAATACATTGATCAGGCCAATTCCCGTTGTCTGAGCCTCCTGCGATACACTCTGAGCCACAGTCCGCAGCTCCCTGACCTTTTCCTCTGTCATTCCCGGTCCGTCATCCTCCACATAAATAAGTACGCTGTCTCCTTCTTTCTTTATATGACAACAAAGCTGAATACCTCTGGCACAGCAATCTACACCATGAGTGACTGTATTTTCCACAAGAGGCTGCAGGACCATAAACGGCACATACAAAGAATGACACTGCGGATCACAATTCAGCTGATATCGGAAACGACTGCCAAACCGGAGTTCCTGGATGTCCAGATAATTCTTGATCTGCTGCAGTTCCTGTTGGATAGTCACGATTTCTCCCTCCTGATCCAACACGCTGCGCAGATAACGGGCGATTGCTTCCGTGATATGCTGCGTCTGCGAAGCCTTTTCCATATACGCCTGTTTCGCAATCATATTCATGCAGTTAAACAGAAAATGCGGGTTGATCTGATTCTGGAGAGATTTCAGTTCCAGCTGCACATTTCGATACTCCAGCTGTAATCTTTTTTCATTTGCCTCTTTCCGTTCCAGTTCTATTTTCTGCTGCTGTTTTAACCGTTCGATCTGTCTCTTTATCGTTTCTACCATATGATAAAAGGAATCCACCAGGACACCCGTTTCATCCTTCTGTGTCCCATACCACCGGGGGAGATCCCATATATTCTGCATTACCAGATTTGCCATTTCTGTGAGATGCACAATCGGTCGCACAATATTGCGGATTCTGAGGAAAACCAGAACTCCCAGCAAAATGATCACGCTGCAGAACGCGGTCAGCATCATGCGCTGGCTCTCTGCCTGCCGCTCTCCGACTTCTTTCATATTCTGTACAGATAAGCGTTCAATGGACTGTTGGGCATAGATGGTGTACTTGTTTAAAAGAGTATTCATATAGGAAAAATCCTGATAAGCCTGCCGTGCCTCCTGCGTTTCTCCGCTTTTTGTCTTATCCATGATCAGCCTTCCCTGCTCGGAAAGATTTTCGGACAGATAGATCAGGTTTTCTACATAGGGATCCGGAAATGCTTCATAAATTTTTCCGGCACTCTGCATCAGTTCTTCGCTGCTTTCTGTATACTCTTCTTCGCATTTTTGGTTATCCGGCATATTGGAATACTGCTGCAAGGCCGAACTGTACTCTGTCAGAGCGTTTGTATACAGAGACATCAGATGATTTTTTTCGATCAGTGTCGTATATTCTTTGTTTATCACATCAGACAGATAAAAATTTCCAAAGGAAAAAATCAGAGATGTCAGAATGATCATGCTTACCAGCAAAGTCAGTTTTGCCTGTAAAGTATGGAATTTTTTACCTTTCATCTTCTATTCTCCTTCGATACTCATTCACGGTAAGTCCTGTTGTTTTTCGGAAGAGAGCGCAAAAATATGTTTTGCTGGTATAGCCGCACTTCTCCGTCAGTTCACGAATCGTAATCTCATGTTTTTCCGCAATCAGTTCCTTCGCGTGGTTCATTCTGAATTCCGTCAGGAGTGACACAAAATTTTTTCCCGTTTTATTTTTAAAAATACGGCTGAAGTATGTCTGCGTCATGCCCATCCGCTGTGCGATTTCCGCCTGCGACAGATCTGATGCGTATTCTGTTCTCATGATCTCAAGGATCTGCTCCATGGATGCATCTGAACTTTCCTCTTCTGTCGTCCGACAGTCCTCAAAAATCTGATGGATCATTTCCTGCTGTTCCTTCGGATCCTCTATAAATCCTTCACGGCTGATTTTTTCCATTACAAACGAAAGATCCTGACTGTCAGAAAATGTAACAAGCGCATCAAATAAAATACGAAGATATTCCCAGAATTTCTGCGGTTCCCTCTGCGCATAATCACGCAATTCCGAGAGAAGCATATTTTCCAGATACCGGATCCGGTTGTCCTGCAAAAAGCGGATCATCTTCTGCATATGAAAGGCATAACGGTCTCTTGAAAACGCTCTCGGACACTGTTCCATCTGCGTATAGCAGATGAAATCCCGGCTGATCACGGGCAGCAGCGACAGATCTTCCGGAATCCGGACCCCTGAAGCTTTCATCTGATCCAACGAGGCTGATACCGGACTGACATAACAAGGCTGTTTCTGTCCGGTCAGCTGCTTCAGCGACCAGATCGCACACCGCAGCATGGTATACAGTAAAAACAGCTCTCTTTTCTTCTGTGGCTGAACAAAAAGAAGAATTTTGTCAGATTCCAGCCTCACGAACACAAAAAATTCCTGTTGAAAAATCTGGCAGACAGAGGAATAGATTTCCAGTGCTTCTTTTTCATCCATCCCTTCAGGCATACTCCATGTCTGAGCGATCCAGCACGCCTGCCACTGTCCGTTCTCCGGAAATCCAATCTCTTTCAACCGGGGAAATACCTGTTCATTCCCGTCCATCATCCATTGCAATAAGCCCCGATCCGCCTCATATCTGGTCTGGATCATATGTTCTTCCAGTCTCTGCTCTTTTTCCTTTCGTTTTTCCTTCTTTTCAAGGATCAGAATGCATCGGTCCAGTACGGAAAGTATCTGCGCCTCCCCTGTCGGTTTCAGCAGATAATCCACTACATTGAGCTTGATCGCCAGATACGCATACTGAAATATGGAATACGATGTACTGATGATGATCAGCCCTTCATATCCTTCCTGCCGTAGTTCCTGACACAGTTCCAGGCCGGTTCGCTCAGGGATCTGAATATCTACGATCAGAATATCCGGCCGGTATTGCTTTGCCATCTCCAGTGCACTGTTTCCATCCCCGGCTTCAAAAACGACTTGCAGAACTGGTCTGTTTTCTTTTATGATCATTCGGAGAGCCTGACGTTCGATCACCTCATCCTCCACAATCCCTACCGTATAATATTTATTCATCTGCATGTTTCTCCCCCTCCGGAAGCGGAAGATCTTTCTGGCTGATAACAGAGCAGTCTATATAAACAGCATCTTCCTCCGGTACTTCTCCCTTTGCCAGACACGCGGCAATCTCTGCGCTTTTATGGCCGATCTCATAACTCTGCTGTACCACGATCGCATCCACAGCCCCTTCTTCCAGAAGTTCCACCATCTTTTCAGAACGATCGAATGTAATGAGATGAACCTTCTGTTCCAGCTGCTTTTGTTTCAGAATCTGCGCATACAGCGTAGTTTCCGATTCCATCAGTCCAAAGATCGCCTGTATATCTGAATTTTCCATAAGTAATTCTTCAAGGCTAAAGTTTGACATTCGCTCGGAATACCATGGCGTCTCTGTAAATTTGATCTCTACCTCCGGCCATTTCTGCTTCAACGCCTCACAGATTCCATGAAAGCGCTCGGAAACGGCAGCGACATCCTCATTGTCCTGAAGCACAACCGCTCCGCCGTCAATCCCATACAGCTGATCCAGTGTCTCTACCGCCAGATATCCCGCCTGTCTGTTATCTGTTCCCACATAGACGTCACGCAGTTCCTTTCCCGCATCCGAATCTACCAGAATGATCTTCATTCCTTTCTCCCGCGCTTTCTCTACTACTTCCGCGTCGGGAAGATTTCCGTCTGCAATAATCACATCCGCTCCGGACATCAGTACCAGATTCCACGCGTCTTTTGCATTCCATGTCATTGCATCCTGATCTTGCAGAGAAATATCAATATCGAAAAAAGAAAGACCTTCTTCCTTACAGCCATCCTCAATTCCCCGCAGTATTTCCTGCCAGTAGGTTGATTTTGATGAAAGGATCCCTGCAATTCGCGGTGTTGCTGCTTCTGCTTTCTGAACGCCCGCGATCGGCAGAACACTGCAAAGCACACTGCTTATTATTGCTATGAGTTTCCATTTCCTCAATCTCTTCATCGTGCGATTTCATCCTCCCTTCCTGCTTCATTGAACGCTTTGCTGCCTGCTCATGGGCACCATCGCTTCATACATGTCAATCCATCAAAGTTCCCTGTAATATCTTTCAAACAGCTCCAGATATCTTTTTTCTACCACCTCAAAGGGAAGTACTTCATAAGAAAAGTGCGTTTTCATGATTGGAGGTGCTTCTTCGGAGACTCCTCGCAGAAGAATTTTCAGATCATAATAGAGCATATCGTCATCGATTTCTTTGACTTTTTTCTCTTCTTTTTCGTCTAGTCTGCTTCCCAGATATTTCGTGTATACAATGTCCAATAAAGTTTTTTCATGGGATATATAGTCAGAAAGATGCTGTTTAAAAGGCCTTGGCACGTCTGACATATAGGCCTCACTGGCATCATGAAGCAGACAGGCAAGCGCGATCCTGTTTCCATATCCTCTTGCTTCCGCTTCTAATGCACAATGTATACAATGTTGTCCTACTGAAAAAAATGTCTTTACATGACCATTTCCACGACAGATCAGCGAAAGGGCATGTGCCACGTCTGTAATCTCAATTTTATCTGCTTCCGGTTCCAGTGGAAAGAAATATATCCCTCCGTATGTTGTGATCCAGTCTGCCAATTCTCTTCTCCCTTCCTGAAAAACAGATTTTCGTACGGAAATCTGTTTTTTCTTAACGTCCCGTACGAAATCATGTCTTTTATCCAGCCATTCTATTTCAGATCTTCTTCAATGCTCTTCCAGATATAACCTGCAGCAAAAGCAGAGCCTTCCGCTGATGCATGTGCTCCATCTTCATAATACATCTCTGTCTCCGGATGAGCCTCACGGTAAGCCCACCAGTTTTCACCCACAGGTGCCAGAAGAGCGCCAATCTCTTCCGCAATCTGTTTGTTGGCTGCTGTCATACGAGGCTGAACCTCTTTTTCCTCTTTCATCGCCCAGGTCATGTAGATCACCGGTTTACTTTCCGCTTCCCGGATCCATTGATTTAACGTACGGACCGCTCCGAAAAACTTTTCTTCCGGACCGAAGGGATGAGAAAATTCCTGAAGTACAACATAATCATAATGTCCGTACAGAATGTTAAAGCGGACATCCGGCTCCTGTACATGCTGTTCCAGATACCAGCCGCCATGAGCGATCATCGTCACTTCACAGTCAAAACCTGCTTTTCTGGCTTTTTCTGCCACCATAGCCGGCATATCATTAAAATAGGTATGGCTGTTTCCAATAAATAAAATTCTAAGTGTTCTTTTCTCTTCCATCTGTTTTACCTCTCTTTCCTGACAACTCCCGCCCGGCAGGCACAGGCGGCATCAGATCTTTTTCTCCAATGGATATCCGCGGATCGCTCTGCTGCAAAGCAGCTCACACAATCCCATAAATGTCAATATCTGTATCAATAACCACAAGAGCCGAATCGCAATTTTTCAAAACGCGCTCTATAATAAACACTCGGCAAAGTCCTTTTTCTGTTTCTGCTGCTTCAAAGAATTGTATTCTCCGGGATTGCATCCAAACTGTTTCCGAAAAGCGCCGGCAAAACGACTGGCATTGCTGAAGCCTACCATATCTGCGATCTGGGTCATCGGATACCGACCGCTCTGAACCAGGGAAAAGCTCTGATTCACGCGATATTCTTCCAGATATTTCGTGATGGTTTTCCCTGTCATTTTCCGAAACAGACGGCAGCAAACCTCTCTGGAAAGATGAACCTGATCTGCCAGCTCTTTCAACGATACCACAGATTCGGAATGTGCATGAAGATAATCCAGCATCTGTTCCAGCCTCTCCAGTTCTCTCTGGCTGGCCGGAACCACATTTCGAAACTCCGTGTCATGTGCGGAAAAAATCAGGCCAAAGGCTTCGCAGAGCAGTCCCTTGATCCTCAGTTCATAACAGAAGGGTTTCTCTTCAAAAAGTGTATCCACTTGGTTCAGCTTTTTCAAGGCTTCCCGGCTCCACTCCTCTTTTCCTGTAAGCAGGATACAGGGAAGGGCAGAATTTTGCAGAAAAGGTCGGAAACAGTTGCGTTCCACATCACTTCCCAGATCTCCATAAAGAAAATCCGGTCGCACAAGGATCGTTGTATACAAAGTACGGCTGTCATCTGTGGAATCACAGCTATGAGGGACATTTCTGTTCAGAAGGAGACCTTCTCCCGGATGCACCTCATAATTTTTCTGATAGACCTGGTATCTGGCCTTTCCCAGACGGGGCAGACTGATCTCAAGCTCATTATGCCAGTGGATCGGGACATTTTTTCCCTCAAACATCCAGAGATCATCGTGATTTACTGTCATGGGAAAGGTCTCTGAACCATGTGCGCAGAGTTCCCGCTTTGTATCATCTACCAGTATTTTTTTCTTTATCATCTGCAGTTCTCCCATCGTTTGTAGAATTGCCGAACTGTCCTGCCGCGGATCACTTTGCAGCCATCCGCTTTGGTGAAAAAAAGCCGTTCGTACCTGCACGATATGGCTTCTGCTCACCGAAATCCGCTGCAAAACAGCTTACTTTATTATAACTTCCACGTACGGAATATACAAGAAGGAGGTTCTTATGTCCCGCTCAAAAAAAGAAATGGATCTGACAGTCGGAGATCCGTTCCGCTCCCTGCTGAAATTTGCGATCCCTGTGATCCTTGGAAATCTGTTTCAGCTTTTCTACACCCTGGCCGATACCATGATCGTAGGAAAAACACTCGGAGCCCAGTCCCTGGCAGCCGTAGGCTCCACCAGTATCATCATCTATTTTGTGTTCTGTTTTATCAACGGTTTTACCGGTGGCTTCGGCATCTGTCTGGGCCAACGCTGCGGTGCCAAAGATGAAGTCGGCATGAGAAAAAGCGTAGCCGTCTCCACGCTCTTAAGCATTGCATTTACAGTCTTCCTCACTCTGATCTGCTGCCTTCTGGCTCATCAGATCCTGATCTGGATGCAGATCCCCTCCGATATCTCAGGAGAAGCTTATGACTACATGTTTATTGTCCTTCTTGGCACGGGTGCGACTGTCTTTTACAACATGATCTCCAACATGCTCCGGGCTCTGGGAGACAGTAAAACGCCTTTATATTTTCTGGTCTTCTCTTCCATCCTGAATATTTTTCTGGATCTGCTTTTTATTGTCCCTTTTCATATGGGCGTTGGCGGAGCTGCCTGGGCTACCATCCTTTCCCAGCTTCTCTCTGCCATTTTAAGCCTTGTGGTAGGACTGAAAAACTTTCCGGTCCTTCATCTTCACCGGGAGGATTTCCATGACCTGAAAGCAAGTGCTGTTCTTCACCTGAAGACCGGCTTTCCCATGGGCTTTCAGATGTCTGTCATGTGCATCGGTCAGCTGGCCATGCAGGCCGTGGTAAATGGCCTTGGAACGGCTGCTGTGGCCGGATATACCGCTGCCTCCAAAGCAGATCAGCTCTCCGTCCTGGTCAATAATGCCATGATGACCGCTATTTCCAACTATGTGGCCCAGAACTTCGGTGCCGGCAGAAAAGACCGGATCCGTCAGGGTGTGCGGGCCTGTCTTATCCAGACAGAAGCCTTTAATCTCGTCATGTGTATCGGAATCCTTCTGCTGCGCCATCCGATCGTGCAAATGTTTCTTTCTGATCCGACAGCAGAGATCTATCATTATTCCGACACCTATCTGACCATTGTTGCACCCTTCTATTTCCTGCTGGGCCTTCTGGCTGTTTACCGTACCGCCATCCAGAGCATGCAGAACGGCCGTGCTCCCTTCGCAGCCTGTATGATCGAGCTTGTCATGCGTATCTTTGCCACCATCGGCCTTTCCGGCCTTATCGGTTATACTTCGGTCTGCATTGCCAGTCCTCTGGCCTGGCTCGGTGCCTGTGCCCTTCTGATCCCGGTCTACTACCGGATGATGAAGAGCCCCTTACTCTTCCAGTGATACAGCCCCTCACAATCCCCTGCTTACTGCATTTTTTTGCGGAAGCAGGGGATTCTTTTTTCTGTAATATCTGTAATAAAAAGAGAAAGCCAGTGTGATATATAACATCTCACGGGCTTTCTCTTTTTGATCCTCTTACAGCAAAAAATTTTGGCTCCCTATTGATACCTGTGAACTGCTTCCTTACAAAGCAATTCACACACTTCTACCTCTTATTTGATCCTTTTCAGTTCATACTGTCTGGTTCCCAGACCAATCTTTTCTGCCTGATCCAGGGTCGCCTTCCATTCGATGTTTGGATTGGAATCCTTGAAATGGTCGTGATGACAGTGCCAATCCGGCTCTGCCAGGTGTTCACCCAGCTGACTGTCTGCGATCGGTGTCGCCTTCAGACAGGCATCCGCACAGGCTTGATCCAGAGCAACCGGATCAAAGCTTGCAAACATTCCGATATCCGGAAGGATCGGTGCATCATTTTCCCCATGACAGTCACAATTGGGGCTGATGTCCTGCACAAGAGAAATATGGAAACAGGGACGGCCATGACAGACTGCCTGAGCATATTCTGCCATCTTCCGGTCCAGAAGCTCATTTGCGCTGCTGTTGGGGTTATATACGGCATCAAAGCTGCAGGCTCCGATACAGCGGCCACAGCCTTTGCATTTATCATAATCAATGACTGCTTTTTTATCCACATAGGTGATCGCATCGCTTCCGCATTCTTTTGCACAGCGACGGCAGCCACGGCAGAGTTCTGTATGGATGGCCGGTTTTCCGCTGGCATGCTGCTGCATCTTTCCTGCACGGCTTCCGCAGCCCATACCAATGTTCTTAAGGGCACCGCCGAATCCGGTGGCTTCATGGCCTTTAAAATGGGTCAGACTGATAAAAATATCCGCATCCATAATGGCATGACCGATATATGCTGTCTTGCAGTACTCTCCGTTTACAACCGGAACTTCTACTTCATCGGTCCCTCTTAAGCCATCGCCAATGATGATCTGACAGCCTGTGGAAATGGTGTTGAAACCGTTGATATTTGCACAGTCCAGATGCTCCAGTGCATTCTTTCTGCTTCCCGGATACAGCGTGTTGCAGTCCGTCAGGAACGGCATTCCGCCCTGCTCTTTACAAAGATCTGCCACTGCTTTTGCATAGTTCGGGCGAAGAAATGCCAGGTTGCCAAGCTCACCAAAATGCATCTTGATCGCAACGAATTTCCCATCCATATCGATATCCTTAATCCCTGCTGCAACACAAAGTTTTTTCAGTTTATCCAACTGGCTCGTACCCACCGGACAACGGAAATCGGTAAAGTAAACCATTGATTTTTCCATATTCTGTTTTCTCCTTATCTTGGATGTTCCGGATCAGATATTTTGAGAAATATCTCCGGACAACTCATCTTAGTTCATAGAAAAAGAATAGCAGATTTTTTTTAACAACGCAATCTTCCTTTTCCATTTTTTACTGCATAAACCATTGTTGTCTGCGCTCTGTCCGCTTTTTACAGAACTTTTCTTCCATTGACTGTCAGCATGAACGCAGATCGCGAAGCGACTGCGTTCATGAGCAAGTAGCGAAGCGGATTGCGAATGTCCGCTTTACTGTCGTCCCCAGAATCTCTGCTGATTTTCTGCAAAGCATCATACGGCCAAGAAAAATCTCAAAATAATCATACATGGAGCAGATACTTTCATCGATCTGAAGATTCAATGCAATCATGGAACGGTCTTTTTCTATTTTTAGTTTTGATTCGGTAACTGCATAATTGACCCGGTCATGGATATCAAACGCTGCCATTTCCTTCTGGCGGACTCTGCTTTTATTCCTTCTTTCTTTTGTAGTATTTTCGGCATCTCATTCGCCTTGCTGATGTTTCACGTGAAACATCAGTCATCATGACTGCAAAGATGTGGTGTTGTTACGTTTTTTCCTTTTTGTAAGCAACAATGCACTGGTAAGCGCAGTAAAGGGTGCAACGGTCACAAGCCCGAAGCTTCCAACGATCGTGTCCAGTAATTCTGCTGCTACATATTTATAATTCAGGATATTGTCTATCGGTGTTCCCTGTGCCATAAACGTCATTAAAAGCGCTATATAGCCTCCGGAATAAGCCAGCAGAAGCGTTGTTGTCATCGTTCCCATTGCTGCCCTTCCGACGTTCATCCCGGATTGTGCCGCTTCCTTCCAGCCAATATCCGGTTTCTTTCCGATCACTTCATTTACTGCAGAAGTAATATCTACCGAGAGATCCATCATGGCGCCTGAGGCCCCGATGAAGATTCCGCTCATATAAATCTGCGAAAGGTTCAGACTCTGATATCCGGCATAGAGAAGGCTTTCCGAGTATGCCATAACGGCACCATGGATTTTAAATGCATCCGTGAAAATGCAGCCCATAACACAGCTTACCAGTACTCCAAGAAGTGCACCGGATGATGCTGCAAGTGTTTTTCTGTCAAATCCATAGACCAGAAAAATGATCAGAAGTGTCAGAAATGCGGTCAGCACGATTCCCCACCAGATCGGATTGGCACCTTTCAGATATGCAGGCGTCAGGATCTTCCAGATTGCCAGAATGGTAATCATAAAAGAATACACTGCCCGCAAACCGGTTCTTCCGGCAAAGCCGATCAGAAGTAAAACAAAAATTCCTGCAAGCAGAAGTTCTTTGTCCAGGCGATAGTGATCACTCATCATAACGGAAAGAATTTCTCCGTTGCTATAACTGATCACTACCTGTGCAATGTCTCCTTCCTGGAAAATTTTATCCGCTTCCAGTGAACCGCTCAGCATATTTACGGCTTTTGTTTCCTCTCCTTTAAACTTTCCTCCGAGGATCTTCACCTTGCAGTACTGCTCTCCGGACTGGATCAGACCATTATTGATCACAGAACTCTCATCTGTGGAAAGAACCTTTGCTCTCACTCTGTCTGTTCCCTTATAAATAGCAGCATCCTCATAGCCCGTAGGAAGGGCCATGAGGATAACAATCAGTAAAATCGCTATGAGGGAAACAGAACCTTTTCTAATCCTGTCTCTTGTCATTTATTCTACTCCTGTAAGTGCCGCCATCTTGTTATAAATATCTGTGTTATCGTAGTAACCGACAAACTCATCCTGACCTGCTCCCATGGCAAATACTTCTACCGGAAGTCCTGTATGTGCATAGGAGGAGAAATTGATACCGGACTTATTGTTCAGGATATGTGTGATCGTTACGGTCAGCGGTTCGTAGCTTCCATACAGCAGATATTCTTCCTGGCCAAATTCCTCTTCTTCACCGGTTCTGCTCATGGTTTCTTCATAAGCAGCCTGAAGCTTCTGATACTCATAATCGGTCATCACAAGGCTTCCTTTATCGTCCGTTCCTTCCGGATGCACATCCTTGCTGTCTGCCTGGTTGGAGCTTTCTGTGGCTCCGTCCGGCGCCTGAAGTCCGAACAGCTCTGTAATGTCAGCCATTACGGTGTCAAAATCCGTCTTGTTCTCCTTGTATGCTGCCACATAATCGGAATCAAATTTTGCATAGGAGATTTTCTGGTTGCTGATGTTGGTAAGAAAGGTGTCATAATCCGTTCCTGCGAAGCCAATGGTAAGACCACCAGTCTCATGGTCTCCCGTTACAAGGATCAAGGTCTCATCCGGATGTTCCTTGTAGAACTCCACTGCTTTTCCAACTGCATCATCCATGGCCACGGTATCTGTGATCGTTGCTGCTGCATCATTTGCATGGCAGGCCCAGTCGATCTTTCCGCCCTCAACCATCATGAAGAAGCCGGTCTCATTGTCCAGTACCTCAATTCCTTTTTCAACATAGTCGGAAAGTCCCCATTCGCCTTCTTCGCGGTCCATGTCATAGCTCATTGCATCGCTGTCCGCAAGCGTTTCATCGATAACGATTGCTTTTCCATCCTCTGCGGTCAGGCTCTCTGCCTCTGCCTGGGTTTTGATCACTTTATACCCTGCTTCTTCTGCCAGCTGGTACAAATCCGTTTTATCCCCATCTGCTCCGGTTGTCTTCTTCAGACCGCCGCCTGCAAAATAATCAAAATCACTTGCGATCAGCTCCTGACCGATTTCATAATAACTATTTCTGGATGCCTGATGTGCATAGAAAGCTGCCGGTGTTGCATGATTTAAGTTTACAGAGGAAAGGATTCCCACTTTATAGCCAAGCTGTTTTTTCAGTTTTTCTGCGATGGTCTCATAGGAGGTCTCCATCTTCTCATCCATATTGATGGTTCCGCTGTAGGTCTTATGACCTGTGGAAATGGAAGTTGCTGTGGAAGCGGAATCCGGACAGAAGGATGTGCTGTCATAGGTCTGTGCAGATCCGGCTACCGGGAATTTCATCATGTTCAGCTTGCTTTCGCTGTTGAGGATCTCATCTCCGTCATCTGCGATCGCATTCAGATAATAGTTGGTTGTCTGCACCTGCGGATAACTCATTCCATCACCGATGAACAGGAAAATATATTTCGGAGTCTTTGTTCCTTCTTCTGCTGCCATTCCATGAACAGGTACTGTACAGACTGCCATTGCTGCTGCCAATAATAATGCACCGACTTTTTTTGCTTTCATAATACTCTCCTTTACATAACTCATTGTAACTGCAAAATGAATCTGTTTCACTTCTTTTCTTGACGATGCCTATTATAGGTGGGCTCTGTAAAATCTCCATTTGTCCAAAGTTAAATTTCTA
The DNA here is from genome assembly GCF_003463065.1 of Blautia sp. OF03-15BH. Taxonomy (GTDB): domain Bacteria; phylum Bacillota; class Clostridia; order Lachnospirales; family Lachnospiraceae; genus Limivivens. The sequence continues at coordinate 32,256 of NZ_QSCM01000006.1, read as the reverse complement.
TAAGATTTTTGTCTGTTTTTGATACAGAAATTTTACATAAGGGCTATTCTTCCCTCTGTCCATATGTTATACTTTGTTGCAAACGGATCTTCTCAATCCGCTTCGCTACCTGCCCGTAACCAACTCTACCTTGCAGCAGCCATCATACCGGCACGCTGCCCTCACCTGAATAAAGGAGTGTAAGAAAATGAAACACCCCAAGAATTTTCGTGTTGTAAATCTACTGATGCTTACCGTTGCAGGAATCGTAAACGCCTTTGGGATCACGATTTTCCTGACCCCGGTCAAATTGTATGACAGCGGTATTTCAGGAACCTCTATGTTGCTGGAACAGATCACTCCACCGTATCTGTCTCTGTCTTTTTTCCTTTTATTACTGAATATCCCTCTGTTTCTGTTCGGTCTGAAAAAACTGGGCAGGCTTTTTACTGCCTATGCGATCTATACGGTGGCGGTCTACTCTCTTTTCGCATGGCTGATCACGGATGTCTTTCCCATTGATGTCAGTATTGCCTCTCCTCTTGCCGGCACGGATCTGCTGCTCTGTGCACTGTTTGGCGGCGTGATATCCGGTATCGGCAGCGGTCTTGCGATCCGTTTCGGCGGTGCAATGGACGGAATTGAAGTCATGGCAGTGATTTTCTCCAAACGCCTTGGCATCACGGTCGGAACCTTTGTCATGATCTATAATATCCTTCTATATATCATTTGCGGCTTTGTACTCAAAAGCTGGATCCTGCCTTTATATTCCATCGTCACCTATGCTGCCGCTTTAAAGACCGTCGATTTCATTGTGGAAGGTATCGACCGGTCCAAATGTGCCATTATCATCACAGAACATCCGGATGAAATATGCAAAGCACTCAGCGAGACCTTTGAAAGCGGTGTGACACATCTCAGTGCCAAAGGCGGCTACTCAAACCGCGACAAATCGATGATCTACTTTATCATCAACAGATATCAGATCATCCGAATGAAAGACATCGTACACAACATTGATCCGCTCGCCTATATTACGATCAGTGAAGTCGCGGATATCTTTTCCAGTAATAACAATCATCCATCTTGATTTTCAGACACAAAAAACCGGCATTTCCAGACGGATTTCTTTCCGTCCGGAATGCCGGTTTTTTATTTGGCAGCGTTTACTTTAATCCATCTGCCAGTCCATATACATCATTTTCTTTACAGGAAGCGCCCTCCCACTGAATGGGATTTTCAAACTCCAGCTCAATAATGGTATCATAAGCATCCCGTTCTGCTTCTGGAACTTCAATCTGAATATATTCGTCTTTTTCCTGAATATCAGCAGATTTCACATTCCACAGCTTCCAGCTTTTTAATTTGTTTCCGGTAAGCTGCAGCCTGATCTTATCAGACTTCCATTCCATAATATGAACATATACTTTATTCTCTTTGTAAGTAGTTCCTCCCCAGCTTCCCGGAATTACAGGGCCGCCTCTTGTTCCGTAGAGAGTTTCTCCATATTGTTTCATCCACGCTCCCAGTTCAGCCAGCCGTTTTACCTGTTCCTCTTCCATATTTCCGTCGCCGGTCGGTCCTACATTTAACAGATAATTTCCATCACGCACAACAATGGACACCAGATTATGGATCAGTTCTCTCAGAGAAAGAACTTCTCTGCCCGGTATATATCCCCAGGAATCCGCAATACAATCACAGGAATCCCATGGTTTATCCGTACGGATCTCATCGATCCGGCGTTCTCTTGTATGAAAATCTCCTTCCCAACCAAATCTGTTATTGATCATGATTCCCGGCTGCAATTTGCGGATCTCATTGATGATCTTTTCAGATTCCCAGAAATAATTGACTCTCATATACTCGCCAACTGCCCAGTCAGGTTTCCGGAACCATCCCTTTTCTCCTGTCCAGTCATTGCCGCCAAGTGCCAGCCATTCTCCATCAAACCAGAGCATATCGATTTTTCCGTAATTCGTCATCAGTTCGATCAGCTGATCATGGCATTGTTTTTTTAATGCCCGTGCATTTTCCCAGTATAAATCCGGGAAAAAGTATCCGGGGAATCTCCAGTCCAGAGGAGAATAATAAAAACCGACTTTCAATCCTGCTTCTCTGCAGGCTTCTACATATTCTCTTACAAAATCTTTTTCTGCCGCACTGTTTGTTGCCTTGAAATCACTTGCTTTACTGTCAAATAAACAGAAACCGTCATGATGGCGTGTCGTGAGAACCATATACTTCATGCCTGCATCTTTGGCTGCTTTTGCCCATGCACGCGCATCAAATTTTTCCGCTTTGAAATCTTCGGCTAATTTTTCATACTCTTTCACATCCAGCCGTTCATTAAAGAGTACCCATTCACCCTTTCCAAGCATGGAATAAATTCCCCAGTGAATGAACATTCCGAATTTTGCATCGCGAAACCATTGCATCTCTTCTTTGCTTAAACATGCTACCTTTTCTGGCTGGTAATCCTTCCGTACCAGTTCAAAAGATTTCATTGCTTCTGTTGTCTTCATATCTTCACCTTTCTCTTAACCTTTAACAGCACCTACCGATATTCCTTTGATAAAATATTTCTGTACGAACGGGAAAACCAACAGAATAGGCAGCAGACCTACGATTGCTATTGCCATTCGTACCGTCTCTTGAGGGATTCCGCCGCTGATACTTGATACATTGATATTGCTGTTCGCATTCTTGGATAAAAACTCTATGTTCTTTATCATGTTGTTTAAAAGCTGTTGGATACTGAACAGCTTGGCATCTGTCACATAATATAATCCATTCATCCAGTCATTCCAGTAAGACAGACCGATGAACAGTCCTACCGTCGCAATGATCGGTTTACATAACGGCAGAGCCACCTGACCGAAAATCCTGAATTCCGAGGCACCATCGATCTCCGCTGCTTCCTTTAACGCTACCGGAACATTCGACTGGATGAAGGTTCTTGCTAAAATAACGTTAAATGCGTTCATCAGAAGTCCCGGTATGATCAAGGCTGCAATGGAATTTTTCAGATGCAGATAACGTGTATACATGATGTAGGTGGGAACAAGACCACCATTAAAAAGCATAGTAAAGAACAAATAGAATGCAAGAAAACTTTTTCCTGGAAACTTCGGCTGTGCTAAAACATAACCATATAAAAGAGTGAGCATGGTTCCGACTGCTGTACCAATAACAGTCACCAGAACCGTTACTCCGTATGCATGAAAAATCTGTGCTTTTTCATTCCAGATATACTTATATGCATCCAGACTGAATTCTTTCGGCCAGAAAGAATAGCCATGCATTACGATCTCATTGTTACTGGTAATGGATGCCATAACCAGCAGGATCAGGGGAATCACCATTATCAGAGATATCAAAAACATAATCACTGTCAGCATACGCTGATAGCGTCTCTCGCCTTTTCCAACCATCTTACTTTCCTCCTAAAACAGTGCATTTTCGCTACTTAACTTCTTGGTAACCCAGTTTGCAGTCAGAACCAGGACAAAACCTACTAATGACTGATATACACAGGCTGCCGATGACATACTGATATCTCCTAATTCAATCAATCCTCTGTATACATAAGTATCTATGGTATTCGTTGCATTGATCAGAGCTCCGGAGTTCATAGGTACCTGATAGAACAGACCAAAATCGGAATAGAAAATTCTTCCTACATTCATCAGTGTCAATGTGATCACTGTAGATTTCAGCATTGGCAGGGTAATAAAACGGATTTTATTCCATCTTGTCGCCCCATCGATCTCTGCTGCTTCATACATTTCCTGATCGATCCCCAGAATAGCTGCCAGATAAATAATGGAAGAATATCCGGCGCCTTTCCAGCAATTGATAAAGATCAGTATCGCCGGCCAGTATTTAGGCTCTGTATAAAAAGAAATGGTGTCCTTTCCAGCTGCTGCCAGTGAACCATTGATAAATCCTGTTCTTCCACTCAGAAAGGCGTAGGCCAGATAGCTCACGATGATAATTGAGATCAGAGAAGGGATCAAAACACAAGACTGAAAAATCTTTACTTTCATCTTGCTGCGTATTTCACTCAGAATGATCGCGATCACAATAGCAACCACTGTATTTACAACAATAAACGCAACATTATATAGGATCGTATTTCTTGTTATCAAAAAAGCATCGGGCGCTTTAAAAAGATACTCGAAGTTTGACAGCCCCGCCCAGTCACTTTTCAGAATTCCTTTTGAGAAATTCAGATTTTTAAATGCTATTACAATTCCAAGCATAGGTATGTAGTTATTGATCAACAAATAGATAAATCCCGGTGCTACCATAATATAAAGAGGTATTGCTCTTTTCAGCATTTTCTTTTTCTTACTGTTCATATCCTGTCCTCTCTGATGCAAATTTCACTCGTATTCTTCTTCATAAAAAACGGCCGACCAATAGCTCTATTAATCGACCGTTTTTCCTATTTCCTTTTATTTGTTTTCAGCGAGCCATGCATCTGCCTGTGCCTGTACATCCTCGATGATATGATCGATTCCAGCTGCCTTCAACTCTTCATTGAATTCTGCTACTGCTGTTTCCGGATCCGCATCACCATTTTCGATGATTGCTTTGTATTTGTCTTTCACGTTGCTGATCGCAGTAATTTCATTCTTCACATTACTGGTATCATAGATAAAGCCATACAGCGGAGAAAGTGTTGCAGTATCATTGAACTCAGAGTATTTCTCAAATACATCCTCCGGATCGGTCTCCCATGCATATCCTACAGAAGCATTACCGGAAAGCCACATCTCATTTCCCCAGCCAACAGTTGCACTTGTAACACCTTCCGGATATCCTGCGATACCTTTCTCGGCATCTTTGACTTCATAATCTTTTCCTTCGATACCATAACGGAACAGATTCTGGAAATCAGCGCTGGAATATAACAGGTTCAGAACTGCCAGAGTTTTTTCCGGATTTTCTGTCTGTGCAGCTACCAGCCATTCGATGTTATTTACAGACTGTGTGGAAAGAGATTTTTCTGTGATTGGCATTGCTACAATGTCCATACCGGTATTCATAACCTCCTGGGTTACAATACCCGGATGATAGTTTCCAAAGTAGCCAAATGCATTATTTGCTTTTAAGATATCCTGTCTGGGAGTTGTGTTTGTTGTAGAATCCGGCATGAAGTAACCTTTCTGATTCCAGTCATAAGCTACTTTAGCCATCTCTTTATATTCATCTGTATCATAGATGTTTACAACAGTTACTCCGTCAGATGTATCATCATCCATTGCAACGCCAACTCCGGATGAAATATCATCAAACTGACCCTTGATGTAGTTTAACAAACAGCCGCTCTTCAGATCAGACGGGATCAGTGCGTACATCTCCGGATGAAGCTCATGTACTTTTTCAATTACCTTTTCCACATCATCCATTGTTTTGACATCATCAACGGTAAATCCGGTTTCATCCAGAATATCTTTTCTGCAGATCAGACCGGCCTGTGCTGCCATATCACGATAAATGGGAAGTCCGTATAATGCTCCATCAAAATAGCAGGCATTAATGTAACGCTCCATTGCTGCATATGCATCCGGTGCATAGGTCTGTACATCTTCTGCAATATCATACAACTGACCTCTCTGACCTCTTTCTCTGATATTGGAAGTACCAAGGAAGATATCCAGCTTCTCTCCACTGGAAAGCATCAGGTTGATCTGGTCATCATAAGCACCCCACTCAATGATCTGCAGTTTGATCTTTGCATCTGCAACCGGTGCGATCAGTTCATTCATTGCATCCTCTACTTCCTGCATGCTGGCAGGAGATGCGTTGGAACCCGGCCATACCATAAGGATCTCTGTCGTATCTCCATCCTTTAATACAGCGTCTGTTGCTTCATCTGCAAGAGAAACAATGCTTCCTGCCAGCATGGACAGGCTCATTGCTGCTACAAGTAACCCACTGACCAATTTCTTTTTCATTTTTAATCCCCCTGTTTGAAAAGTATTTTTTTGTTTTCCTTTGCTGTCGATATACCAATCATACAGGTTCTCTGTTTCTCTTTCAATTTCAATCTCGACCCATTCTATAACAAAATCGACTTGGTTATTTTTTATTTCTATATTCGCTTGGTGTCAGTAAGGTTTGTTTCTTGAAGATTTTTGCAAAATATGCCGGAGAATCATATCCGATGTGAGAGCTGATCTCGGCCATGGACATCGATGTTTCCCTCAAGAACTTTTTTGCCATAATGATCCGGTATTTCTGAATATATTCCATAAACGTACAGCCGGTATATTTTCTGAATTCCCGATTCACATAATCTCCGTTTAAATGTACCAGTGATTCAATATTTTTTCTTGTGATCACTTCATTATAATGGATTTCCAGGTATTCCTTGATCACTCTTACCGGATCTGACATTTCTTCTATTCCGGTCATGTCTTTTCTATTCTGTGAAGAGATGATTTCTTCTACTCTTTCTACCGCATGATGGACCACTTCTTCTAATTCTTCAAAAGCTACCGGTTTTAAGAGATACTGGTAGACGCCCAGGGAAACTGCACTTCGGGCATAATTGAAATCCGGATACCCTGTCAGGATAATACTGATGATCTCCGGATAGATATCCTCCATCCATTTGATCAATTCCAGTCCGCTTTCCCCTGGCATTTCTATATCACAGACCAGAATATCAATTTTTGTGCTCTCCAGGATATCTTTGGCTTCATCCGCATTATGCGCTGTATATAATTCCTTAATGCCCTGTTTTTTCCAGTCCACTGCTTCTTTCATGATTTGCACCATAGCAATTTCATCATCTACCAATAATAAGTTCATACGTTTCCTCTCCTCTACATGATATGGGGCAAATATAAAACAACCTCTGTTTTCCCCGGAACACTATGGATCTCCATTTTTCCGTCTTTACCATAGAACTCCCGGATTCTCTCTTTTACATTCTGGATTCCTATATGTTCTCCGTTCTCTTCAATGGATTCTCCATTTTCAATACGCTTCAGGATCTCCGGATCAAAACCGACTCCATTATCCATAATAGTAATTTTCAGACCTTCCTTTTCAACAGATCTTACACTTACTTTTACTTTTAACAGCGGGACTCTCATGATATTATGTTTCAAACTGTTTGCAAAAAAGGTCTGCACGATCATTGGCAGTACCAGCTGCTCTTCCAGGCCTTCCTGGATTTCCATACTTGTCTCGAATTTGTCCTGATACCGATAACGCTGGATCTCCGCATAGCTGTTAAGACAATTCATTTCCTCAGATAAAGGAACAAAAGTCCCCTTCTGTCCCAGTAAATAGCGGAAATACTTTCCGCTTACCAGAGATAATTGCTGAATAGAACGAAAATCTTTCATCTGTGCCATGCCATAGATCAGATTCAATATATTTGTGTAAAAATGCGGCTGTATCTGTACTTTCAGGAAATGACTGTTGATCCTCTGGCGTTCCAGTTCTTTTTCATACACCTGTATTTTTAAATTCTGGATCTGATCTGCCATATTATTATACGTTTTGTATAAAAGATCGATCTGTGAACCGTTGTTTAAAACCTTAAGGCGCGTATCCATCTCACCTTCACTATAACGTTCCATTGCCAGTCTCAATTTTTCCAGAGGGAAAAATACTCTCCTGGCTTCCCTTCCCCAGACTACTGTGATCAGTATCATTGCCAGAAATAAAGTTCCACAGAATATTAACAGACCGAATCCTGTATTGTTATACAGGCGACCGCTTTTTACGGAAACAGAAATCGTTACCTCGGTTCCTTTCAGCTGACTTTCATAGGAAACGGTTTTTCCGGCATGTTTTTCCCCTTTTTCAAGCACATTTTGTTTGTCACTGTCCAGAATCTCCAGAAACCAGTCTGCTTTTTTGTCATATAAACCGTCCAGAACCCGTTCTGCGGAATATAAACTTCCTATGTAACCATTATACATGTGGTAAATTTTGAATATGTAAGGCGTATCATTTACCATCAGGATTTTCCATTTATCGCCTGCAGCCACAATATGCTCTTGAATGTATTTACTGATGGCTTGTTTCATCTCCTGATAATTTGCATAAGAAAGCCCTTTCTCATTTGCAGAAAAATAAATATCCCTGTCCGGAACATAAACAAATGTTGTAAGTTCATTTCCGTAACGGGCATTCATTTGCTGAATTTGCGTATGTAGCTGAGTCTTCGCTATTTCCACTTTCAACTTACGATCCGATTCACACAATTGACGATACATAACTCCTGTCTCAATCCCGATAAACCCAAGCATGGAATCTGCTGTTTCGTCCAATTTGTTTTCCCAGTAATTACCATAAGCCTCTACAGAATCACCGAATAATTCTCTTGCTCTTTCTCCATCCTGTTGAATAAGAAAAAAGCTAGAGATCTCAATGATCAGAATTGCTGCCATGAGCGTCAGAACCATGGAACGAATTGCACTTTTTACTATGGAATGATTCATCCTATTTTCCTTTCTTAAATCAAAATCCTTACGTTCCGCTGCACGAGAAATGCTCTTTTGCAAATGCGTTTTCATCTCCTTCATTATACAACATAATCAGATTTCCGGATAGAAATGTTTCACGTGAAACATAAAGCAATTTTTTCACTTTCTTCGGGAAAAAAACAAGCAGCAGAAACTGAAGTTATCCAATTCCGCTGCTCATTTCGTTACCCTATGGTGTTGCTGTCAAAGCCTTTTCTTCCTGTTATCCCAATATCGTAGTCGCAGAATTAAGCAGTGCCAGAACGGAAGCACCGTCCGGGCTGTCTGTATCCAGCAGGGTGATGGCACCGCCAATGACGGAAGCCGCATCCGGATAACTGCCTTCTGCTTTTTCCTTTGCCTGCGTAAGAAGTGTCAGGATGGCAGCTTTATTTGCTGCTGCATCGGCTTCTGCCAGTGCGGAAGCACTCTGAAGGAGAGGAAGGATTTCCTCTTTTGATCCTCCTGTTGCTGTCGGAGCTTCTGTTTCTGTCACTTCTGCTGCGGCTGTCTCCGCCTGTGTTTCCGGTATCTGCTCCATTTCCTGAGGTGCTTCTGTCTCCGCTTCTGCCGGAGCCTCGGTCTGCTGGACTTCCGGCTCTTCTGCTTCCGGCATGGAAACAGCTCCGGTTCCGCCCGCATTGCCATTGACGCCGATCACTTCTGCCCCGTTGATCGTAAAGAGCTCCGTAGGATCACTGTAATTTTTCTTGGCTACAAAATAATTTCCACTGTCTGAAAAGCTGAAATAGGAATATCCTTTCAGCAGCTCGTTTCCATGCCAGTCTACAAGGATCGGATTACCGTCAATCGCAGAAACCTCAAAGATCATACCATTTGCCCGGCCATGGGGAGAATTCGGATAAGGACCGGATTCGGTTCCGTCCGCTGCAATGATGGTGTAAGTGCCATCTCCGTTCTTATAGGTACCGGCCAGGCCGTCACACTCAAAGTTTTCACTGTCATACTTCAATTCACAGCTTACTTCTCCTCCCTTCGTTACAAAACCGATCTTGCCGTCTTTTTCTACACAGAAATAACCATTTGTACTCAGACATCTGCCGCTGCCGCCATAGTTATAATGAATCCGGTCATATTCAAAGGGAAGGATCTCTTCTCCATTCATATTTATGACACCATATACGCTCTCTCCTGCCTCGCTGTCCCAGTCAGATCCCATGACATAGCCATCATCATAGACTTTCAGTGCTCCATGACCGGATTTGTCACTGATCTGCTTCAGAACCACATTTTCATAGGAGTAATCACCAAAGTTCCATACACTGTCGGCTGCTGCCACAGCATTAAAGGAAGCATCATACGTCGTTACTTTTCCGCTGCTTCGATCCTGGACATTGAGATAGTCTCCATCTGCCTGAAGATCTGCCACCTGGTCTCTGGTCAGTTTTACGGAAGCGGTCTCGGTTTCTCCTATGTGATAAATAACAGCGGTCTCGATCTGATAATAGCCATTATCCGAATAACTCTGGAAATCATAATCGCTCTCTGTCGCCTCTTTTAGCAGATAAGCTGCGATCCATTTCTCATTGAGGATGTTCACATTGTCATACTCACAGGGAACTACCATCTGCGCTTTTGTCGTCATAACTCCTGTTTTCTCTGTATCCGCATCCTCCATGAGAACAAAGCCACTCTCATAGCTCGTATAACGGGAAAACTGCGGATTTGAGTACTGCGTATCTGTCACATCCATAACCGCATATTTGTTTCCGTCATTGGTTGCCAGCAGTAGATCTGTGCCATCAATAAATCTCTCGGATGCGACATTACCGACACTTGCAATCGTTACTTCTCCGTCAAAGACTTCAAGAGAGGCTCCCTCTTTTGTCTCGACCTGCATTTCTGTGGCTCCTCCGGCACTGTTGGCCAGATCCACGGGATCTGCATCATTTACCATATAGAGAGTGGATGAGGTGTATCCTTCCTGGGAAATGAGATAGCTTCCGTTTTCTGACATGGAATAACCGCTGCTTCCGGTAAGAAGTACATTTCCGTGCCAGTCGATCAGATCATACCCGTTTCCGTCAGTCGGCTGACCGATCCAGAGCATACCCTTGGATTCTTTGATCACGTTCATATATTCATACGTTGTTCCCAGATCAGATTCTCTTCCATCTGCAGACAGAAGGAGATATTTGCCATCGCTCGTCTTTACCCGGGCACTCATTCCATAGCCCATAACCGATTCTGCATTATTATAGCCATAGTTAAAGGAACCGGTGACATTTCCTCCGGCTGTTACGAAAACGGTCTGCTCGTTTCCAATGGAAAGGAAATAACCGCCGTTTTCATAAACATCAAAGGAAGTATCAAAGTTGCCAAACTGTGTGGGCACAATGACATTTCCATACCGGTCAATGATTCCGTAACCATTATCACCGGAAACCATCGCGTATTTGCCATAGAAGCTTCTGACAGAATAGCCGGTCTTCTGCTGCAGGGCATCTTCCAGAGAATTGTCATAGTCATAATCACCGAAATGGTACAGGGAATCCGCGGTTTGTACGGCATTGAAGGCAGAATCATAGGTGGTGATCACACCGCTTCTCGCCTGGATATTGATATAATCCGCGCAGGATTCCGCATCGTAAAAATCATCTCTTCCCAAGGTTCCGACACACTGGGTTCCCTGGTTTCCTATGTAGTAAACGTCTGCATGATCGATGAGATAATAATTGGTATAGTCCGTATAATCATACTCGTCTTCCGTACCGCCTTCTGTCAGGATCACACCTACCGCCCACATGTTTCCTACGACTTTTACAGCGTCATACTGGAAATCTACAACAACAGAACCGTCCGGTGCAAGAATACCGGATTTTCCGGAGCCATCATTGAGCTCGGCTATGATATAACCTTTTCTGCCCATCATATCCTGACTGTAAATGGATTCTGTGAGAAGATTTCCATTCAGATCCATCAGGGCGTAAGAACCGTTCAGATCCTTGTATTCAATGATATTTGTTCCGGAAATAAAAGCATCTGCCTTTACACCGCCTGCTGCGGTCAGACTTGCTTCACCGGTGAACACCTGGATAGGCTCTGCGGGTCTGTCAGATACGGCAACGCTGCTGGTAGCATTGATGATCGCATCTTCGCCCCAGATTTCATCGTTGGTACGCAGAAGAATACTGTTGCTCGGCAGAACCTGCTCCTCGGTGATCGTTGTGAAGGTGTCGGTGATCGGGTCGTCGATACCGCTGCTGGTGGCTACGTTGTAGGTAACGCGCTCCAGGGTCGGCTGCATCTGGGCGTAATCGTAATCCATCTGGCTGAATTTGTAGCTGAAATCATAGAGCTGGGTCTTCTCGACTTCGCCAAGCTTTGCCGGAGCTTCCTTGCCCTGATTTGCCGCTGCCTCTGCTGCCGCCGTCTCCGTCACGCCGATGACATTGTCCACAACGTCGTGAACGGCCTGTTCCTCGGTGATCTGGTCTCTGACAATGTGGATCTTAATGTCATTGACCACAAGGGTTGCCTGATCCTGTCCTACCGTGTCAGCGATGTTTCCTGTGGTGATGAGCTCTACGTTTGCCAGCTCTTTCTTGCCCTCGTCAAGCTGGGATCCGCTGGCCTCCTCGTAGGCCATCATAACGCCTGTGAGGGCTCCGGTACCGGAAACCTCGAAGGGCGCTGCTGTCAGAACCTCACAGTTATAAACGCCGGAGGTGGACAGCTGGCTGGCAATCATGTTGCTGGTCACATAGTTTAAGTTTGCCGTTTTTACCTGAATACCGCCTGCGTTTGTGGGATTTACAAGCGCACAGCTGTAGGTGTAGGAACCGATCTTCTCTGCGGAAATCAAGTTTCCAAGCTTCTCCTTCTCATCCGCATTTGTGATCGTAATCGTTGTTACTTCTGACTGGTCGATTCCAAAGAACTGAAGAATCTGGCTCTTCTGGTCCTCCGACAGGTCCGCTCCCAAAGTCAAAACAATGGGAAGCCGGGACTCGGAAGCCAGGCCGGAAATATCTGCCGCCTGGGAAACGACGGAGCACAGCTGCGCCACGCCCATCATTGCAACGAGCATACAGCAGATGAGCTTTCTCATATACTTTCCTCTCATGACTCTCTCCTTATTTTATTTTTTTATTGAAACACACCTTTCGCCCTTTCGGCTCCGATGCATTCAAAACTGATTTCTTTTATGACGGAATTTTCACAGATGATCGTGACCGCACTGTAAAACGGATCGTCATTCCGGACAATCGCATAACCGTTGCAGCCGTCATCCCGCACGTTGCATGCATAGAGATAATCGTTGCCCACAAAGGTCGCCACGCCGTCCAGCTGCTTCCCTGCAAAAGGCGGGAAACCTTTCAGGATATCCGCCTCGGAACTGCCCACATGGACGTCTCCGGGCAGAACCACATTCAGATAGGTACCGTTGGTGTCGATGAGGGCCGTAAGGATACCCTCTGACAGCACCGTGTCGTAGCCCATCATATTTGTGATTCCCGTCATCTCTTTATAGAGTGAATTTTCAAAGTAAAAATACTGGGTGTTGATGATCTCTGTCCAACTGCCGGACTCCATGTCCGCGTCGGAAGAGATATCATAGGGCAGCCGGATCTGCCTGTCCAGCTGAATATCCGATGGATCAATTTCACTCATCGGTGTCGGGAACTGATAGGAATGACCATTCAGTTCATACCGGAAGGAACTGATGTCCTCTTCCCCTGTGCCCACGGGTGTTTCCGGCACTTCCGGTGCTTCTGTTTCCACCGGTGTTTCCGGCACTTCCGGCGCTTCTGTTTCCACCAGCGTTTCCGGCACTTCCGGCGCTTCTGTTTCCACCGGCGTTTCCGGCACTGCAGCCGCTTCCGTTTCCACCGGCGTTTCCGGTACTGCCGGTACTTCTGTTTCTGCCGGACCTTCCGGCACTGTAGCCACTTCCGTTTCCGCCGGACCTTCTATCACTGCAGATTCTCCTGCGATCTCCGCACTTTGCACCACCTGATTGAATACAGGGAAATAATTGTAGGCAGACAACTGTCCTTGCATCAGTTCAAAGGCATACACCGTGTCTTCATAGATAAAGCAGACGGTTTCGCAGGCAAACTGATTGGCTCCCACATTCATCTGGAAATTCAGTTTTTTGGCAGGCAGACTGGCTGAAGAAAGGTCCTCCGACTGCATATCCGAAGTGACACTCATATCCGAGATACTTTTCTCATAGCTGAAAAAAGCACTGGCCGGATCCTCTGATTCCATGGCAAAGTAACTGATAGTCAGAGTTCCGGCCTTGGGGCTGATCGCTCCGGAACCGTTCACCGGAGAATAAGAGATCAGGCTGCGGCCGCTTGCCGCATTGTTCCCCCAGTCTCCCGGAACATCCACCAGCACACTCTCTGGAATCTTTGTCTGTGTCAGTTCCGGCATCTGAAAATCCGGTATACCGGCGTCAAAAACCGTCTCCTGCAGTGCGTTCAGATCCGGAAACACCATTCCGGAAAACAGTTCCTGACTTCCCTCCGCAGCCGTTTTCCCGGAAGCGGCCGCTTCTGTTTCGGCTTCTCCGCTTCCCTGCAGCAGACCGTCTAGCAGTAAATCTACTGCAGCGGCATTCTGGCTTCCGCCTTCCGACAGTACCTGAATGCTCTGCAGTGTGCTTTTCACCGGATCTCCGTCCGGCAAGAGCTCCATACACTGCTGCAATAAGATCCCGATTGCAGCGGCATTTGCATCCGGATCCAGGTCTGTCAGACTCTTTACCGCCTTCAGTTGTTTTTCCACATCCTCCTGCAGCGCAGATACAGGCATCACTGCCTCAGACAGAAGAACGGCAGACAAAAAGAGGGCTGTTCTTCTTAAAACCTTATGTGTTTTCATATTTTTTCCTCTGGGCTTACTGATAATTCTGCATCGCATCCGGCGCCAGCGAAATAATCGCAGAATCACACTCAGAACCCCTGCTGCTGTTATTTAAGCGGATATGTACACTTTCCTGCACCATCTGGATCTCATACATGCCATCCTGGGTGATATATTTATACTCATCTCCCGGCAGGAAATGTGTGATCGTGTCCGTGGAAACCAGGAACAGAAAGTGATCCAGCTTTTCCCTGTATCCGGGATCCTGCAGGGCCTCCATGAAATACTGATATTCCTCCGTGCCAGGCGTCAGATCATCTTCCCGGCTTCCGGCATCGTCCCAGGTACTGTCCATTTCATACCAGACACCATCGATTTTTACAATATTCCAGGCGTGGCCTCCGGCTTCTGCCTCGGAGGCTCCTGCCATTCCACCGATAAAAGCGACTTCGATCCCGCACTGCTGCAAAAGGTATTCCATCGCCAGTGTGTAGCCGTCGCAGACCGCATAGTTGGAAATCCCGCTGGAATCGGTCACCAGACAGCCATAGGCCGTATGCGCCAGATCCTGCCCCCGTTCCAGGGCCACTGCCCCGTCAGCTACCGGATCGTTGTAATTTACCAGTGCGATGAGTTTGTCATGGATCTGACGGACAATCTCATAATCGGAGACATTTCTGTTGACATCTGCCAGAAAAGCTTCTGCCGCCGTATTAAAGGCCTGCATCTGCTTCTCATAATTGACAAATGGCTCTGCCATTTTAATATAGACAAAATAAAAGCCCCCGTAATTGACTGCCTCCGACAAGTACACCATTTCCGCCTCCTGTCCGGAATACAGCCAGAAAAGTTCCGGATGATCAAAGCACAGAGCCCGGTAGGCGACGTTAAATTCATAATAGTAGTCCTGACTCTGCGGATCGATATCCGTCATCATAAGACCGATATTGCCTTCACTCACCGGATCCTGTGCCACCCCAAGCATCACATCGTAGATTTCCTTGGCAACAGGATCCAGGTTTTCATAATAGTAATAACTCTTTGAAGTGTTCTTCAGCAGACTGCTGCCGGATCCATTGTAGGTGCTCATGATCTCATCCAGCTTTGCGGCATCCTGCCCTGACAGAAGCTCCATAGGCTTTGACGGCGTATATTCTGCCAGATCACCCGTGGGCATCTGATTTCCTTCCAGATTTTTTACCCCGGCCTCTGCAAAAACCGTTCCTGTCTCCAGAAAAATGCCCGCAAGAAGGATTGCTGCTGTCCATATGCCTTTCTTAAACTTCATACTGCCACCCCTCTCACAACAGAATGAAACGGTCTCCGTTTTTTATATGATATTCCCCCAGAGTACTGTTTGCATCCAATAACGTGTTTTCCGCACAGGAACAGAGAAATTCCGTCCCGGAAGACTGATACATCTTTCCTGAGAGTTCTTCTGCAATCTTTACAAACAATGGAATCAGTTCTTTTACCTTCAGGAAGTCCGGAACGAGAACTTCAAAGCTCTGAGAGATCGACGCGATATCCAGTGTGATCAAAAGTTTTGTCTCCATAATCCCTTTACATACTCCTGTAATACTACTTCCTGATCCCGAAGAGAGTTGTCCAGCGTCTCCAGGATCTCACGCCGCAGTTCGATGCTCCGGCAGAGTTTGCGAACAGAGGCCAGGATCTCGGCTCCACCGGGATCTGACCCAAAGGCTTCCTCTGCCATCTCTTCAATACGGCGCGCTATCCGGATTTCTTCTTCGAGATATACCGTATGCTTCTGTAACCTTGCAGGTATCACCTTTATCTCCATAAAAGCTTACACGATCAGTCCTACGATACTTGCTGCCGCTCCTGCCGCATCGGTTGCTGCTTTGGAGGCATCTTTTACATCGGATACGATATTATCCACGGTAGAACCTGCATTTGCCAGATCATCCACAACCTGCTGATACTGAATATTGGTATTTTTGCAATCCTCCATGCGGTTCTTTACTTCGTTGATCTTATCACTGATCAGGTTCATGTATTCTGCGGAAGAAGCAGAACCATCCCAGAAATCCTTCATCTGTCCCTGTAACGTATTCAGCTGTTCCAGATGTGTGACCAGCTGTGAGTAATATCCCTCCAGTGCGGAGATTTTTCTCTGATAAGTTCCTGCGCTATATTTTAAAATATATCCTGCCATGTTATTTCATCCTCTTTTCTTTTTTATTCAGGGTCAGTGTCCGATCTTTCTGGCTGCTTCTGCGATCGCCTCGAGAATTTTCGTAAGAGTTCTTGACCACTCCTCCATAATATCGCTGAGTCCGTCTACCGCTTTCATAAAGTTCTGTGTCAGGGTCTGGAAAGCTTCTGCCAGAGCTTCTCCTGTCTTTTTCAGCCCCATCATGATCGTATCGTCCTCATAAGGCTGCGTCTTCAGCTCTTCTGCCACCAGCTTTAAGAGCTCATCTACCCGTTTAAACTCTTCCTCCACATTTTTCTGCCACTGTTTTGCGCTTTCCATCCGGAAGCTTAATTCTGCTGCACTGTCCATTCTTTTTTCCTCCTGTATATAAAGTTTAATATTTGGAACCCATTCTTTTTTTCAGCCGGATCCATTCTTCCAGCTCCGAATCCAGCAGTTTTTGATACTCCTCCGCAATATCTCCGGATAAAAATCCGGCTACCATTGTTTTTTCTTCTTCTAACATTCTGCTAAGATCCGTACAAAAGCGAAGGCAACGTTCCTGCTCTGTCTTATCCATCATCCATCCTCAAAAATCGAATCGTCATCTGTTTTCACTGTCTCCTTTCGAAGTTCTCCGCAGGGCATTATCAGGTGATGCAGTTCTCCACGATAACTCATGATAAAATGATTGCCACCTTTTTTGGAAAGAAGCCGCTCCATGTCATAGGGAAGCTGGACGAGACTCTGTTTGTTCAGCTTCTCCCCAAAGAGCAGGGTCATTTTTCCGGTGTTGAAGCATTTATACAACTCATTTCCCCAGAGATATGGCGGCTCGTCGCTGTAAAATCCGGCCATCAGATAGATCTGTGCATACCTCGCAAGGACATACACGGAGCTGAATTTCGCCAGGTATCCGCTGATCTCCATAGTCACAGAAAGGAGATCGGAATATCGTTCAAAAAGTACGAGGATCGGCCGGAAGCTCTCCCTCATATGGGAAAACACTTCCTGTTTTGCGACAGCCGTTTCCGGATTCCAGTGATGTTCCTCACAGTACTGCGTATAAAGGTTGTATCGATGCTGGGCGTTGGCGCAAAGAAACGCTGCCAGCTGCTCGATCCCTTCCCGGTCTGCCGTAAAAATCCTGGCATCCTCCGCCATTCCGAGTTCTTCATAACAGCTCTCTTTTGCCTCTTTCAGGAAAGCGACCACCATATTTTCCGCTTTCGCATAAGTGACAAGGTTTTTCAGGATCGGAACTGCCGCCGTTTTGTCACTGAAATAAAGACTCAGCTGGTTAAACTGTTTTAACGGCAGGGCAATGGGCCGCGATGTTTTTACCTCATAGCCCAGAGGGAAACGGCTTCCGGCAAAGCCTGCGAGAAAATCTTCATATTCCTGATCGACCTGGATCTTTGCCAGTTTTTTTGCCGCCTGGTATTTCTGGTTTCTGCCTGCCAGGTCATTTACTTCCTCTTTTAACTTCTGGATCCGCTCCTCCTGATCCAGCTCCGGTGCAAATCTTGCCAGCTGCATTTCCAGCGCTTCTCCTCTGTGACTGAAAAGTCCCCGCCCCGGTTTTTCCGGAGGCAGGCAGGTACATTTGACACCCAGGATATCGGTGTAATCATATTTATCCTTTAGCCGGAGTGCGATCCTTGCTTTCAGCTCCTGCCTGGTCCTCATGTTGATCTCATTAACATGACCGATGGTAAAAAGGTAGGAGACACCGTAATTCACACTGTTTTTCAGATCATACTGGAGCTGGTCATACTGTTTCTGTCCGGCCTTCGTTTGCAGGAAACCGGCCACATTATCGATCACTACCAGAATAAAGGGAAGCGGCTGCCGTTTGACCGCATCGGAGTAACTGCTTACCTCCAGTGTGGAAAAAAGCTTTTTCCGCTCCTGGATGATGCCATTGATCAGCCGGAACAGCTCCGTACTCTGTTCTGCATCATCCTCCTCCAATACCGCTCCGCAGTGAGGCAGATTCCGGAACACCTTGAGCAGTCGGCTGGAATAATCCATGATATAAAACTGAAACTGTTCCGGTGTCGTCTTTTTCACCAGTGAGTAAAGAAGTGCTTCCACAAAAGAGGTTTTTCCGCTTCCCGGCTCTCCGCATACAAGGATATGACCGCAGGTTTCCAGATCCAGATACAGCGGATACTGTTCCTGCCTTGCCGGATCATCCAGTAAGCCGATTGTAGTCTTCAGAAGTCCTTCCGGCCTCTCCTCCTCTTTCTCCACCGGGAGCTGATCCGGCAGCATGGGCAGCCACAGTGCTTTGGAGCTTATCTTCTGCTCCCTGGCAATCTCCATAATAGATTTCACAAGAGAAACCAGCTGGGATTTTCCGGTGGAAGTCTTTATGATCTCCGGTTTCACCGTCATGACCGGCGAGCCTACATGATCGATGACCTGAATGCTCTCATCCTTCTGTTTTACCACTTCGTCCTGCGGTTCATATTCGGCACCGCTCCAGGCCGACTGTCCCATGGCAAAATACTCATTGTTTCCAACCTGAAGGTAAAAACGGCCGGTTTCTCTGATCTCCGCCGCCTCCGGACGCTTCAGCATATCCATGCTGTCTGCCCGGTCCTGGACCTTCAGGCAGACGCGGAATTTTGTATTGCTTAAGATCTGGTCTGTCACTACACCTGCCGGTTTCTGCGTTGCCAGGATCAGATGCACGCCAAGGCTTCGGCCGATCCGGGCGATACTCACCAGCTGATCGAGGAAATCCGGCTGCTGCTGTTTCAGTTCCGCAAACTCATCTGATATAATAAACAGATGCGGCATGAGTTCTGAGACCGTTCCGTTCCGGTACAGCCGCTGATAGGTGTAGATATCCATGGTTCCTTCCCCTGCCCGGCTTTTCGCATCATTAAAAACCTTCTGCCGGCGCAGGACTTCGCTTTGGATCGAGATCAGGGACCGGTTGATGGCCGCTCCGTCCAGGTTCGTTATGGTTCCGATCAGATGCGGCAGGTGGATCTGATTCTGTGGATCGTCAAACGCACCTGCCAGACCTCCGCCTTTATAGTCAATGAGTAAAAAAGCCACTTCATCCGGATGAAAATTCACTGCCAGAGAAAGAACATACGTCAGCAGAAATTCACTCTTCCCGGAACCGGTCGTTCCTGCCACCAGCCCGTGGGGCCCCTGATATTTCTGATGGAGATCCAGCAGAAATTCCGCTCCGTCTGTCCCGATTCCGACAGGAACCGCAAGAGAGGTCACCGGATCATGGTTTTTCCAGCGTTCTGCGATGTTCAGATCCTCGATACGTCCCACGCCGAACATTTCCAGAAACGTAACGGTTTTGGGCAGAGCATAGGCCTGGGATACCAGCCGAAGCCTGGTATTTGCCAGCACGCGCATACTCTCCAGGGCTTCTTTTTCTTCAAAATCATCTACAAGAAACGTTTCATCCTCTTTATCCAGCTCCCGGACATAGATGAGTTTGTTCCGAATGCCTTGTTCTGTCTCTTTATTCAGCTCCAGAATGACAGAGCACTCTTTGGGCACATCCGGAAAACCGGTGATCAGGCTCAGGCCGATGCTTTCCTTTTTCTGAATGACCTGCTTGATGACTTCCACGCCATCCAGCAGCTTCTTGCTCAAGGCGATCACCAGATAATACGGTCTTTCGCTTCGGATCTGCTCCCATTTTCTCTGGCTTTCCAGATCCTTCTCCAGCTCTTTCAGAAGATATTCGCCTACCTGATAGGCTTCTGAAGCATTGGTGGCGATCAGCCGAATGGACCGCTGATCATCCCAGACATGCGGAAGATATTTAATATAAGCCATGTCGTCCAGCTGGCTCTCCTCCATCAGAAATACCAGCTTTACCTCATCATAACTGAAAAGGATCGTAAGCTGCAGGACCAGCGTATTGATAAAACCGGTCACATCCCTCAGCCTTCCCTGAATGCCAAGTACTCTGTTTTCCAGAAGCGGGATCATGATCGGAACCTGTTCCAGCATCACCTGTGTCTCTGTCAGCTCATTCAGCTCATCCTTCAGAACATCTTCTTCCATATCAAAATGTTCCCCTGGACAGCTGATCTTTGCCTTCAGCGGGATATTTCCGCTTCCTATCCGGACATCCAGGAAATCATCATCACTGTTCGTTCTGGACCACAGCTTCTTCTTTTCATATACATATCCGAGGACTTTGGAAAGCTCCGGATAATTCTGACGGAGAACAGATTCCTCCCGTTCCTTTTCCTGAAGGATCTCCTCCTGTTTCTGAGAAAGGTATTCCCGGTATTTTTCCAGCCGCCGTTCTTCGTACTCTTCTTTTTGCTCTTTCGTATACCCCTGGGACAACAGAGGTAGCAGGATCGAACTTGCAAGCATGGTCACATTTCCGGTAAGCGCCGCCGTACTTCCCATGATCATCGAGCTTCCCATCCGCATGATGAGCGGGATCCCGTCCTTTCCCATCGGCATGGGCGGACTGTCGATCTCAATGGTCTTATCCTCAAAAGCAAGCCTTTTTCGCGGATAGCGGTTAAACAGCATCTCACTGTTTTTCCTTTTTTCCGGAAATACATTGCTCATAACGCTGTTTGTGTCATCGACAAATCTGGCTTTTTTCGGCGAGATCGCCACACGGTGATTTCCGTCATTGACAGAAAGGAAACGGCTGCCCACAATGATCTGAAGACCAAAGATATCGATCACATCGCCAAGATCCAGCTTCATGGATTTCACACGATACCCGTTTACATAGATCCCGTTCGTTGAATCCAGATCATGGATGCTCCACGTAGTCCCATTGTAATGAAGCCTGGCATGTCTGCCGGATATCATCGGTGCGGAATACACAAGATCATTCTCTTTATTTCTTCCGATGTAGAGATCTCCCGGAAGTGCCACATAATTATGCCGGATAAAACTGGCTTCGTTCACTTCCTCTGTATACAGCATAAACAGAGACTCTCCGTTTCGGATCAGGATCAGCTCCTGATTCAAAAGCTTCTGTTTCTTCTCAAACGGATTTTCCGCGGAAAGATACCTCGCCGTATTTTCCCGTACGGAAACCCATTTTTCTGTTTCTGCTTCAAAATGGATCGGAACATGTTCTACCGGTTCTTTTGGAAAACAAAGGCTTCCTTTGGCCGGATACGGTAAAAACAGACTTTGCATTTTTCCCGTCTGTGACAGCAGCGTTGCCTTCAGGCCAGTGGGATTTTCAATGAACAGCCGCTGAAACTGCCCTGCGGCTGTTTCCGTCACTTCCATAGAAGCCGTCTCATCCTTTAATTTTTCTGTTCCGTCCAGTGTCATGTCATATCTATTCATATTATTCCAGGTCGTACATCGCTGTGATGATCAGGTCTGTTGCCGGCATTTCAAAAGAAAAGCTGGCATTGTCATTTTCTACAGTTTCACTTCCGTCCGCGGAGATAAACCAGCAGTTAAACTTCTTGCCCGGCTCTTCCTCTGCTGTCACGGTAACGGTCTCTCCTTCTTCATAGACGCCTGCGCCGCTTCCGCCAAAGACCATGACGCTATAACGGTCTCCTGCTTCATATACGGCCTTAACGGATACCTTCTCCGCCGGCATCTCAAAGGAGACTTCTCTGTTTTCTGCCGCTGCGGGATCCAGCTTCAGAGAGCCCTCTGTCACTTCCCAGCGTGCAAACGGAATACCTGACGCATCCGTTTCATCGGCTGTGATGGAGACGGTGCTTCCGGCATCATACATTCCGCTTCCTTTTCCGCCTTCTACCTTTACGGTATATTTTTCCTGCGCATAATGAGCTGTCATTGCCACCTCTTGTGCAGGCATTTCAAAAGAGAGATTCTGTACTGTCAGGTCACTGATCTCCAGGGTTCCTTTATCAATGGTCCAATGAGAAAAAGGTACGCCGTTATTGGAGTCCTTCGCCGATACCTGGACCTGATCCCCGTAATGGTAGGTTCCTGTTCCGTTTCCGTCATTGACAGAAAGCGCATAATCGATATCCTTGAAAACAGCCTGGATGACCAGTTCGCCATCCGGCATCTCAAACGCCGCTTTTTCCTTCTGGGCATTCTGGATGGAAACCGCACCTTCTTCCACTTCCCAGCCGCTGAATTCTTTTCCTTTCGAAGGCTCATCGGCGATCAGTGTTACTTTTTCACCAACCAGATAATCTCCGGAACCGCTTCCGCCGTTGACCGTCACCTTATGCTGATTCTGGTCATATGCGGCAGCAAGGATCACATCCGTCGCCGGCATGGAGATCGTAAGCTCCGGACTGGACGCTTCTTCTTCCGACAGTTCTAGGGTTCCATCCTTTACCACCCAGCCTTTAAAGGTCGCTCCCGCCTTTTCCTGGGCCTTGATGCTTACTGTTTTTCCAAAATCATAGGTTCCTCCACCCTGTCCGTTTTCCACCTGAAGTTCATAGGAGAGGGTTTTATAAGTAGCTGTGATCTCCAGCTCGTCATCCGGCATTTCAAAGCTCGTCTTCTGCTTGTCCGCATGCTCCAGATAAACCGTACCGTCTTCCACATCCCAGCCTGCAAACGCATTTCCTTCCGCCGGTTCTTCCGCTACAATGGTGATTTCTTCTCCCACCTCATATTCACCGGAACCGGAACCATGATTGATGATGACATTATGGCTGTTTACGTCATAAAGAGCTGTCAGCTGCACTTCATGGCGGGGCATTTTAAAAGAAACGGTCTTTGCTGTCAGTTCTTCTTCTGTCAGCGGGAGTTTTCCGTCGATCTCCCATTTGATGAAGGTGGAGCCGTCCACATCCTTTGCTGTGACCGTTACCTTCTGGCCGCCCTTGTACTTTCCTGATCCGGAACCGTCTTCCACAGCCAGCGTATAACTCTGGTTTGTCAGGAAATAGGCCAGAACTGCCACCGCAACCGCAGAACCCGCCAGTCCCTGGATGAGCATTTTTTTCTTTTTCGGCTTTTTTCCTTTTCCCCCTGTTTTTTCTGTCTTTGCTTTCGGCGCCTCTTTCTTTTCTTCCGTTTTTACCGGCGGCACTTCTGTCTTCTTCACGTTCTTTTCTGTCTGTGCCGTACTGCCTGCTGTGGATTTACCGATGCTGTTTCCTGTGATCCCTGTTTTGGAGGTCTTTTTTACCGTCTCCGCATCATAGATAAACATATCCTTTCCAAACATGGCTCTGGTTTCATCCAGGCTTTTGCTGGTCTCACCTGTTCCCTTTTCTGCAGCCGCTGTTCCGGCAATGTTTTTTCCTGATCCGGTGATATGCTCCAGATCTGCCAGGATCTCTCCGGCATTCTGATACCGTTCTCCCGGATCGTGGGCGCACATCCTCAGAACGATTTTTCCAAACGCCTCAGAAGCTGCACACGGCAGCGGAAGCTCTTTCTTTCCACTCAGACGGTCGATAAGCGCCTGCTGCATTTCCCATTCCGAATAAGAGCCGGTTTCCGGATAAAAAGGAAGCCGGTTGTTGTTCAAAAGCTTGTATAAAACCAATCCCAGAGAATAGATATCTACCGTATGGTCATAATCCTTTCCATGAAAGACCTCCGGTGCCATGTAGTTTTCCGTTCCCTTTTTGGACAGATCCGAAGACGCCTTGTCACAGATCCTCGCAATCCCGAAATCTCCGATTTTAAAATTCTGATAGTTATCCACAAAAATATTATCGGGTTTGATATCCCTGTGAATGATCCCTTTGCTCTCGAAAAGCTCCAGCGTCTGTACAAGCTCCCTGCCCATTCTTAAGACATCCGCCTCGGAAATCCCCTGCTCCTGTATAAACGTCTGGATCGGCACCAGAAGCTCCATCCGGATCAGGATATCCCATCGGATCTCTTCCGGGTATTTGATCACTTGATAGTCTTCACAGTTTACAATATGTGGAAAACCCTTCATATCTGTCATGATCTTGATTTCATCCGTAAGATCCTCGACAACATCCTGAAAAAACGCTGTCACGGACTGTTCATCCATTCCGTCCCCGTAAAGCGTTCTCTTTAATGAGGGATCCTTTGGGACCCGGATCACTTTCAGTGCGGAAGATATGGAAATATCATGATCCTTTTTCACGATCTCCCACACCTGACCACTGGCTCCACTTCCGATCTCACGGACGATCTCCCAGTCATTAAATACCATTTCACCAACTCTATATTCCATCCTCAACCTCGCCTCAAATAATGTCTGAAAATAGTTCTGTCACAGAACGGTTTTTACGATTTTGATGTTCTGTATGATTACTTCTTATCATAATATCATGTTTCATGGTGTTTTTCAACAATCTTTCCTCTTTTGTGTTTCTTGTTTTTATCTATATAGCACAATATTTTCTTTATTGAAACCCATCCTATTTTCAAAAAGTAACAGGAATGGCCTCCTGTTTTTTCTCATTTTTGTTTCTTTTGTTCATAATTGTTTCTCTTATGCAAACAATTTCTTTTTTAACAATGATCGTATCTTTCGCTGTTTCTGTTTCAATAAAAGACAACTCTTTGAAGAAGCATCTGAATTTTCCCACACACGCAATAAAGACGAAAATTTATGGTTTCCCTGTAAAAATTATGATAAAATAAATGCATGAAGAAAAAAAAGCTTGCCTTTTTGGCTGTTGCAATCATTGCTGTTGCATTATTGCTCGAAACCGGGATTTTAAAATATGTGAACGACAGAAACACCTATCAGATGGCAAAAGTACTGCTTGATCGTGTTGTCACCGTGCTCAATAAAAATGATGAGAGTGAAAACGAACTCATCGGATCGCTGAAGGACGATTATATCGTAAGGGCAAAGGCTGTATCTTATATCATAGATGCAAAACCAGAGGTGGAACGTGATGTGGAAGAATTACAAAAGATAGCAGATCTGATGGCGGTCGATGAGATACATCTGTTTGATGAAAACGGCTATATCTACAGTGGTTCTGTGCCCAAATACTTCGGCTATAACTTTGACTCCGGAGAACAGATGGCTTATTTTAAACCCATGCTTACGGACAAAAGTCTTACCATGTGTCAGGATGTCACCCCGAACACTTCCGAAGGCAAAGAAATGATGTATGCCATCACATGGAACGAAGACGGTACACGGCTGGTTCAGGTAGGTATCTCACCGAAGCGTCTGCTTGAAGAGACGAAACAGAATGAGATCTCTACGGTCGTGGCATCTATGCCGTTCTATGAAGGAATTGAAATCTTTGCAGCCGATGCAAAGACAGGAATCATAAAAGGTGCTACAGACAGTAGATGGATCGGAGAGACTCTGGAAAACCTGGGTATCACCTCTGCCAAGACAAAGGGCGAAAAGACTGGTCTTTTCTACGCAAAGTTCGACGGAAATCTTTGCAGGTATTCCCTGTGTCAGGATGACAACTATATCGTTGTTGTAACTGTCGAGAATACCTTTTATCTGCAGAGTACTGTTTTTGCGATACTGATCGTCGGTGTGTATCTTATACTGGCATCCTGCTGCATGATCTATCTGCTCTCAAGGGTTATGAAAGAAAAATATGAAAAAGAGAAACTGGTCTATACATCCACTACGGACGAACTGACACGATGTCTGAACAGACATGCATATGAAGAGGATCTGAACCGTCTGGATCCTGCCGAAGAATGGATCTATCTTTCCATGGATCTCAATGGATTGAAACAGGCAAATGATTCTCTTGGGCATGCAGCCGGTGATGAACTCCTGCGTGCTGCTGCAGATCAGATGAAAGAAAGTTTCAGCCCTTATGGAAAAGTCTACCGGATCGGCGGCGATGAGTTTGCTGTGATCCTTACCAGAAAAGTACAGGATCTTCCGGCTTTGCTGAAAGACTTTGACCATCGGGTCTTCCAGTGGCACGGAGAACTGACAGGCTCCATGGCGATCTCATACGGATATGTTTTCAGTTCCGAGAAAAAATGGAGCAGCATCTACGAGATCACAAAAGCAGCCGATCAACGGATGTATGAAAGCAAAGCCCGCTATTACCTTGAAAACGGACTGGAGAGAAGAAAATAATCAAGACAAAGAAGAAATGCCATGCGGCCTGCCATTCCAACTGTTGCCGTAAAGCGGACATTCGCGATCTGCGTTCAAACTACAAGAAAAACAACCGGACTTTGTATTGCATTTGTTTCGGTGATCTGCTATAAAGAATATGAGTGTTAAGAAGTCTTTTGACTATTGGGCAAGATGGAATATGAATCATTATAAAGAGTCATTTTTATGAAGGAGGAATACCGGAAATGATCAATCAATTACACCTGGCAATGATCGGATTATATCACGGAGATGCAGAAAGGATCCAGCATTTCTGCAAAGTTCACAGTTACGCAAAGCTGATCGCTGAATCCGAACAGGTAGATGAAAAATGCCTGTTTACGCTTGAAGCTGCGGCTCTGACGCACGATATTGGTATTCATTTATGTGAAGAAAAGTACGGAAACTGTAATGGAAAACTACAGGAAAAAGAAGGTCCTGCTTTAGCTGAAAAGCTGCTTGGAGAATTGGGCTTTGATCGTGACGTTTCTGAAAGAGTTCAGTATCTGATCGCACATCATCATACCTACGATGCGATCGATGCGATCGACTATCAAATACTTGTGGAAGCTGATTTTCTCGTTAATATCATGGAAGGCGCCCTTTCCAAAGAGAGCGCCCGGAACATCTATCAGAATATTTTCAAAACAACCTGTGGAAAGAAGATCTGCAGGGAAATGTTTGACCTCTGATCATCATTTTAAAATATATTCCATCTGCCGTTCCTTTGTTTTCATACCCATTTTTTCATAAAATTTTTCTGCTGAAGTATTTCCTGCCCATACATTTAATGTCACTTCATAGCAGCCCATTTGTTTTGCTTCATTTTTTACATATTCAAACAATCTTTCACCGATATGCTGCCCCCGTACCTCCTGATCGATACATAAATCATCTATAAAAAGAGACTGAAACGGTACCATATTGTTTGAGAAAGGCTGTTCTTTCAATTGGCAAAAAGCGTATCCTATGCATACATCTTCCTCATTCACGGCAACATATACCGGCTTTTTTTCATTTTTCAAAAGTTCTCTCAATTCATCTGTGCTATATTTTGTCGTGCCGGGAATAAAAATGTCCGGTCTGATGTCTGCATGAATTTGCAGCACCTGGCCCAACAGTTCCATCATTCTCGGAATGTCTTTTTCTTCTGCTTTTCTGATCATCACTTTTTTACCTCCAGTATGTCCGTCTGTTTTTAGTTTATCAACACCAAAAGCAAAAATCAATGATCGGATTTAAATGTTTTCCGATAATACAGATAAGAATAAATTCCCGGTAAAATGCCCGGGATAACAGCCAGTGCAAGAAACAGCCATATGTTTTGAAACGGTAACGTTACGATCATGGCGATCCCTCCTACCACCATACATTTTCCTCCGAACCGATGTGTATGATACCAGTTGTCAGGATCATACAATGCCCAGGGGACACGAAAACCAATGCTATAGTTCGGCTTTGTTTTCGGAATAAAATTGCCTAAAATAAGATACAAAATGCCAACAAGTATGACACAGAGATACTGGACATTCAGTTGATATCCTGCATTGTACATATAGATGGTGCTGCAGACAAACAAAGAAGTCAGCGGACAGATCCATAAGACAACCAGGAATATTTTTTTGCTGATATCTTTTGCTTTGGGATCCATACTTGTGAAAACCATACACAGGAGATGAAAGAACAACAGCATTGCCGGAAGTCCAAACACTGCAAAGGCTTTGGAGCTGTATCCGTTCGGCTGATTGTCCGTTCCAAAATGTGTTGCAACCGTATCCGGTAATCGGTTCCATAAAAGTAAGCCTATAAGAATTGGTAATAGTGTTACGATGGATGTCAACAGTATCATTTTTTTATGTTGTCTGATCATGGTCATTTCCTCCTTTTAATTCGCTGATCCATAACAAAATCTCCTCCAGCACCGTGGCATTAAGCTCATAATAAATAAATTTTCCCTCCCGCTCGTCACGGATCAGATCTGCTTCCTTTAAAACAGACAGATGGCGGGAGATTGCCGCACCTGAAATTGAAAAATGATGACTGATCTCGCCGGCAGACAGGCGTGACTGCCGGAGCAGATTAAGTATTTCACGTCTTGTAGGATCAGCAAGTGCATGAAGCGTGTCTTGCATACTCAAGTTCATCCCTCCTTCATTTATTATTTAACATTTAATTTAAATGTTAAATGAATTATAACATGCTATCCTGCTTTGTCAAGATTCTTTTTGTTCTCCCCCGTTATCACTTTAATGTATTTTTTTCAAAAAATTTATTTTACTTTTTCAATTCTGTGCTATACTAAAGCGTCATAAGAAGGTCATATTTATAAAGCGAGGTGAAGTGAAGCAGGTGAAGAAAAAGACACTTGTGCCTCTTATCGTTTTTTTACTGGGCATATGCCTTGTTGGTTTCATTGTGTACAAAACAGACACCCATGAAAAAGAGCAGAGACACACAACCGCACAATTAAATGCAGCAACTTATGGTGAACGTATAAAAAATGAAATTACGAATGGAATTGAGATTACAAATACTCTACAGCAGATCTTAATCAGCGAAAATGGAGAAATCCACCTCTTTGACACGGTCGCAGAAAATATCATGTCTGATTCCATTGAAAGCGTGCAGCTTGCTCCGGATGGCATTGTGACAGAAATTTATCCTGCAGAAGGAAATGAGGCAGGTAAGATCGATCTGATCCATGATAAAGACCGTGGAGAAATTTCCTGTTATGCAAGAGATCATCATACCATCATTACACAAGGTCCTTTCAAATTGAAACAGGGCGGCTCGGGAATTGCTGTCCGCAATCCGGTCTACCTGAAAGATGAAAACGGACAGGACTATTTCTGGGGTTTTACCATTGTTATCCTGCGCGTTCCTGACATTTTTTCAGACACGATCCAGGCACTTTCCAATTTTGGATATGAATACAGGCTTTCCAAAACAGATGCTCCCTGGAGTAACGCTTACAAAATCATTGACCAGTCAGATGGTCCATTGACTCACCCTGTTTCTTATGCTTTTACGATCGGGGAAGAAAGCTGGCGATTCGAAGTCACTCCTGAGAATGGATGGGAAAACAGCACTTTGACAGCAACCGTCATCGGAATCTTTCTTGCGATCACCCTGCTTTTTTCGGTTCTTACCCGCGTATGGTTAGTATCAAAGGAGAATAAAAACAAATTTCAGATACTGGCGCACACGGATTCGCTTACGGCTATTTACAACCGCTATGGATTTGATGAAGCAGCAGAAAAAATGATGGATAAAAATCCGAAGGCGCATTTTGTGGCTGCCCTCCTTGATATTGATGACTTTAAGTTTATCAATGACATTTACGGACATGGTTACGGAGACAGGGCATTAAGGAACCTGGCAGACAGTATGAAAGCCTTTTTCCCATCCGATGCATTACTGGGAAGAAACGGTGGCGATGAATTCTGTATTCTTCTGCAGAATACTGCCTGCGAAGATGTAAAAGAACAGCTGCAGCAGTTCACCAGCCTTCCAAAGACATTCTTATGCAGAGGAAAAGAACAGCACTTTTATATTTCTCTTGGGTATGCGGAATATCCGACATTTGCATCCAATCGTTCACAGCTTATGCGCTGTGCAGATGCAGCCCTTTATGAAATAAAACTCCACGGAAAAAACGGATGTATGGCTTACCGGGAAGGACTTCACTCAGGAGTCCGCAAACAGCTGGGATTCGCATTTAAGGATGTCTCGGAACACCTTCCCGGCGCATTTATCATCTACAAAGCAGACAGAACGGAGGATGAACTCTTTTATGCAAACCATGAGTTCCTTCATATGACCGGATATAAAAACATGGATGAACTCTTTCAGCTCACAGAGAAAAGCTTCCGCAACCTAATCCGGAAAGACGAACAGCAGCAGATCGAGGCGAGTATCTGGGAACAGATCGATAATGGCAATGAGAATGACTATATCCACTTCCATCTCCGAAAAGCGGACGGTTCTTATCTTTCTGTGCTTGATCACGGAAGGATCGTGGAGAGCCAGCAATACGGAAGAGTCTTTTATGTATTGTTTATGGACTGGGATGACATGCATATTCATTACAACGATAAGTTTTCAGAATAAACAACATTAGAAAAAAAGAAGCGCTCCATTGGTTTTCTTTTCCCAATGGAGCGCTTCTTTTTATAAGACAGTCCAAAACAATCCGTGTCTATCTTTCTTTTATTGCTTTGTACTCTTCTTCGATACCGGCAGCTAAAGTTTTGATCGTATACTCCAGGAGTTCATTACCGAACGCTTCCGATGATTCTTTGACCGGATGGCGTCCTGCGATTCCGATCAGATTACTCTCATCGTCTTTTACCTGTCCGAAGTCAACCAGCTCCGGCCGCACAGCCATCACGATAGAAGTCTCATTCGCTCCGGCATGGTCGCTCTGATATTTCAGTCTCTCATCTTTCGCAAATGTCCAGGCTGTCAAAATACGCAGGCCATACTTTTCTTTTGCCTCTTCCTCCATCTCCGTAAAGGCGTTTATCGACGGACCGTGTCCATGTCCGACAACAATACGGATTCCCACTCGGGAAAGCTGGGCAAAAATACTGCGCAGGTACTCCTGAAACAGTTCCTTTTCCATCCAGTAAGCGCTGCCTTTCAGCTGCTGGACACAATAGGTGTGCAGTGCACCCTCCGTATTGATATCCATTCCATAAAATGCTTTCCCACCGTCATGAAAGATACGGTCGGGTCCCATAAACAGCATCGGAAGTACTACACCGCCGACTTTTTCCGCTACCCGGACAAACAACTCTTTTGACTGGATCCCGTCAGCTCCAAGGGGCATATGCGGACCGTGCCATTCCAGTGTACCAAGCGGCAGATAGGCAACCGGCATCTCCTGTACTCTCTGCACCAGTTCTTCTGGAAGCAATTCCTCGTATAATACTTTTTTCATCCTGCTCTCCTTATCCAAAGAAATGATATGCCACTATTATACATTCTATTTTTCAACAAGTGCAAGCAGTTTTTCCTTTATTTTTTCCTGCTCTGCAGGATCCGGATACATCCGCTTTGTCCACTCAAGTGCGATCGGAAGATATTCCTCCGCAAGGTCATACCGATCCGAATTGGAAAGGAAGAAGATATGAGCGATCGTCAGGTTCAGCTTCGGATGCTTCTTCAGGATTCCGATCGTTTCCTCCCGGATCTGCTCATGAGTCGGATACGTTTCGTCACAGTAATATCCGGCGCCGATCGCCCACTTTGGAATCCGTTCTTTGTCCCAGAATTCCACCGGATCGTTGGAATGCAGGAGCACCGGGATGTTGTTTTTTTCCAGGAAATCGTACATCGGATCGTAGCATTCATCACACAGAGAAACACCATACGCCTTACGGAGTTCCGGTTTTCCGAACAACAGCTTCATTCCGTCAAATCCGACTTTATGATAAGCCTGTACCTGCCGCAGCAGCTCGTCCGCCTCCGGTGCACCCTTTCCTGTCGTATGAAAGCATGCATAAGTGTAAATCTTTTCCGGTGCTTTCTTCTTGATATCCAGAAGTTCCAGATTGCCCCAGACACATTTGGGTGCTACACTTCCTGATAAAAGCACATACTGTTCATATTCTGCTTTTTTCACTGCTTTGTTGATCTCTTCGATGTCTCCTACATGAATGTGTGTATCAATGATCGGGTATTATAAAAAAGCTGTCAAAAACCGGATGATTTCAGAAAAAACTGGGTAATCAAACTTGTTGAGGGTCTCTCTTCGTGAGGGGCAAACTTGAGGGTTTGTC
>NZ_QSCM01000005.1 GCF_003463065.1 Blautia sp. OF03-15BH | reverse complement strand
AATAGAGTAGGAGGCGGTGACTAACCGCCGTCCTCTCACACCACCGTGCGTACCGTTCGGTACACGGCGGTTTCAATAGTTGACGTGCATGGACTGATAGGCTGTGGCTAAATCATAAAAGCCCCAGTTTATCAGTCTTTCTTTTGTTAGGGCTCTGTTTAGTACACCGCTCCCTGCCATTCTCCAATAGGACTTTCGACTGTAGGCTCCTTCACTTGCTACCCATTCTGGCATTCCCAGTCCTATCAGCTTCCGTTTTCGCGTCTTTGGCAGTTTCCACTGTTTCCAGATACACATCCGTATCCTTCTGTACAGCCATCCATTCAGGCCTTCGATGTTCTTCTTCATGGCTGCTATACTGTAATAGTTCAACCATCCACGCATGTATTCTTTTATATGTTCCATGGTCTTTACTATACTTCCGCACTTACTCCGGGAAGTGAGCTTTCGCAGGTTGTCCTTGGCTTTCTTCCATGACTTTCCATGAACACGGACATAGATTCCTTTTCCGTTCTTCCCGAAACAGAAGCCAAGGTACTTAAAATTTCGTATTGCAAACACGCTGACCGTACGACTTTTCTCCCGGTTCACCTTTAGTTTCAGTGTCCCTTCCAGATATTTCGTACTGCTTTCCAACAATCTCTCAGATGCCCGCTCACTCTTCGCTAACAGTACGATATCATCTGCATAGCGAATGCACGGCACTCCTCTTTTGTTGAACTCCTGGTCAAACTCGTTAAGATAAACATTGGCTAATAGCGGGGAGAGATTTCCTCCCTGCGGTGAACCTTCTTCCGTCTTAACGACTACACCGTTTTCCATCACTCCTCTTCTTAAATACCTCTTTATCATCTGAATCACCCTTTCGTCCTTTACATCTCTGCGCAGGATATTTACCAGTAATTCATGGTTCAGTGTATCGAAATACTTTGACAAGTCAAGAACTACAGCTCTTGTATATCCCTGTTCTGCATACTCCTTTATCTTCTGAACTGCGTCTTTCGCACTTCGTCCCGGACGGTATCCAAAACTTCCATCCGAAAACTTTGGCTCATAGATCGGTATCAGCTGTTGTGACATTGCCTGTTGGATGATGCGGTCTATGACGGTCGGAATACCGAGCTTTCGTACTCCGCCATCTGGCTTTGGAATCTCCACTCTTCTGACAGGATATGGGGTATAATGCCCTTTTCTTATTTTCTCCGTCAGTTCATGGCTGTGTTCCCTTAGCCACAGAAACGCCCCTTCAACGGTCATTCCATCTACTCCCGGCGCTCCCTTGTTTGCCTTCACTCTCTTGTAAGCTCTGTTGAGGTTGTCCTTATTCAGTATCTTACCTAAGATATCCGGCTCTGCACTGTCTCTTTCTTTCCATATCCGGTTAAATGAGCGGTGCGCTCTTACATACCCTTTACGTTCCGCGTTATCTCTTTGCAAGCAGCTTTCCTTGTTTTCTGCATCCATCTGCTCATTTCTCCTTTCCAGGTCATACTTAAGACTCCTATTGATTCGGTCCTTCACCTCTCGGCTACTATGACCTCTGCTGACTTCTGTACGTTCAGCACTGCTTTGGGCAGTGGTTACTTCTTTCAAAGCATTCCGCACAGATCTCCCCGGGTACCACACGTTTCTTTCTCTCCATCTATCTGCCACATTTATTCCGCATAATTCCGTGTAGTTATTGGGCTTCGATTTGTTACGCAATCTTACCCTCATGCGAAACCTTATATGTGATTTCTGTTCGTCAGACCAGAGATTTGCCCGTGGTTAGTCTGTTCCCACATCCGGCTTCCTTCAGATTCCACCTCACGATGGACACCCTTGCCTTCGGCTATATCCTTCCCACTACCGGGCGGATTCGGGACTTACACCCGTTAGAAACGTGCGCCGCCGGGCGCACGTAAAAAAACTGCCATCCGATCCTTCTCCAATATCGATCAGACAGCAGTTTTTCCTGTTTTTCATGAATCGGTGCTATTATCCTGTGATTTCTGCACTTTCATCGCCTTTTAGTCTTTTTTTATCTTCATACATCCGACAGTCAGCTTCGTGGCAGACTTCGTCAAGAGAAAAATCTCTATTCTGTACGGTATAGCTGCCCATCGCCAGACTTAACGGGATCTTTTCTTTGCTTTTCCCTTTCAAGCTTTTCCAGATGTTTGCCATCAGTTCAGAGGCTTTCTCTTCTGTGATACCATTACTCAGGATCATATCCCATATTTACTACTCTTACCGCAAAAAACCGCCCGGCACATTTTCGCACCGGGCGGCAGTCTTTCTTCTTATATTTCTTCGTATTCCACAACCGTCTGCATCTTATAGCGGTACATGAAAAACCAGCAGATCCTTCCCATAGCCAGAGCGACCACAACATCCAGGATCGTGTGCTGTTTCAGGAACATGGTGGCGGCAATGATGAGTACAGTCAGTACCCAGGAGCCCCAGCGCACCAGTCTGTTCTTCCGGAGCGAACGACTCTCCCAGATGGCCGTGCAGCACATCACGGAATTGAACACATGAAGGCTCGGCATCACATTCGTGGGTGTGTCGATCTTATAGAGATGCTGGACCAGCTCCGTGCAGATATTGTGACGGGCAAAGGTGTACGGCCTTAAATTCTGGCCGTTCGGAAAAACGTAGGAAATCATCAGAAACAGTGTCATTCCAATTCCCATGCAGACAGCAAACTGATAAAATTCTGTCCGGCTATCATTGAATAAAGTAAAGTACACTGCGGTGAGCCCTACATAGGGGAACCACAGAAGATAGGGCACAATAAAGTATTCACAGAAGGGAATGCTATAATCCGCCCGCATCTGCAGCATATGTATCTGAACTCCCGTGCGGTGTTCCAGATAATTGAAAAAACACATATAGAAGATCATGTAAGCGATCACAAGACCTGCATCCTTCCATCTGGATGAATGAATTTTTTTCATAAAAAAACAACCCCGATTCCTCATGCGAAATTTTTTCTCGTTTTCGCATGAATTATAGCACCGGGGCTGTTTAAAATTCAAGACCTTTTCCTTATAATTAAGAAATGTTTGCGATTCTTTCTAAATTCTTTCGTTTTTCCTTACAGAGTCTTAATGAATCTGCCGAAGGCTTCTCTTCCTTCCGGTGTACATTTATAAACACCGGCATCCTCCAGAACCCGGACGAAGACTTTTCCGACCTCTTTTTTCAGGATCTCATCGATGTTGTCCTCGTTGAGATCGGTATATTCCGGAAGGAACGTCTCCACCCAGTCTGCATGTTTTTCAATGTCAGCGTTGGAGCGGATGTCTTTCTGATTCAGGATATAATCCTTCAGAAGCTCCATCTCCTTTTTCAGACGGGCCGGAAGGATGGCAAGACCCATAACCTCGATCAGACCAATGTTCTCCTTCTTGATATGATGGCAGTCCTGATGCGGATGGTAAACGCCCAGCGGATACTCTTCCGTTGTGATGTTGTTTCTGAGAGCCAGATCCAGTTCAAAGGTATCGCCCACTTTTCTTGCGATCGGAGTGATCGTGTTATGCGGCTCTCCGTCTGTCTCGGCAAAAACAAAAGCCTCTTCATCGGTATAGCCTCTCCATTTGTTCAGGATATGCTCGGCCAGATCAATCAGACGTGTCTCATCCTTGCAGCGGATACGGATCACAGACAGCGGCCATTTTACAATACCTGCCTCTACATCCTCGTAACCGGGAACCGTAAAGGTCTGCTCCACAGGTGCTTTTGCCATAGCAAAGGTATTATTTCCGCCCTGGTAATGGTCATGCGTCAGAATGGAACCGCCCACGATGGGAAGGTCTGCATTGGAGCCCAGGAAGTAATGAGGGAAGAGCTTAATGAAATCAAAAAGCTTTACAAAGGTTGCTCTCTCGATCTTCATAGGTACATGCTCGCCGCAGAAAACGATACAGTGCTCATTATAATATACATAAGGAGAATACTGGAAGAACCAGTCTGCCTGATTGATCTTTAACGGAATGATCCGGTGATTCTGTCTGGCCGGATGGTTCACACGGCCGGCATAACCCATATTTTCCTTACAGAGCTGACACTTGGGATAGCTGCTCTGCTTCATCCGTTTGGCAGCTGCGATCGCCTTGGGATCCTTCTCCGGTTTGGAAAGATTGATGGAAATATCAATGTCTCCGTAAACACTGGGAACGGCCCAGCGGATATCGCGGGCGATCCGGTAGCGGCGGATATAGTCGGAATCCTGAGCAAACTTATAATAGTAGTTTGTGGCCTCCTCCGGAGATTTCCGATAAAGCTCCCGGAAATTTCGGGAAACCTCAGAAGGTCTCGGCAGAAGACAATTCATCAGTCTGGTATCAAAAAGATCCCGGTAAACAGTGCTGTTCTCTTTTAAAAGCCCTGCCTCTGCCGCATAATCCAGAAGATTTTTCAGGATATCCTCCAGCTCTTCTGTCTTCACTGCTTTTCCTGTTTTATCATTCTCCTGATAATCCTCTTCACCAAAGACTTCCAAAAGCTGGTTTCTGGTATAAATCTCTTCTTCCTTTGAGGTAAGACCTGTTGTCAGTCCGTACTGGACCAGCCGGTCGATGTTTTCATATAAAACGGTCTTTTCCATGACTATGCGCTTCCCTTCTTCTCGTTTTGATCACTCCCAGATTCCTGCTCCGTCACCGATCTCTACGACATAGAAATCAGCCTTATAGCCGATCTTTTCCTCGTAGATCTTTCCTACATTCTCGATGAAGCTCTTCACAGCATCCTCTTTTACGATGCTGACGGTGCAACCGCCGAAGCCTGCTCCGGTCATACGGGAACCGATGACGCCGTCCTGTTTCCAGGCGGTATCAACCAGGGTATCCAGCTCTTTTCCGGTTACCTCATAATCATCACGGAGAGACACATGGGAAGCATTCATCAGTCTTCCGAACTCTGCCACATCTCCGGCTTTCAGAACCTCTACGGCACGTTTGGTACGCTGATTCTCATAAACGGCATGACGGGCACGACGCATACGTACCTCGCTTCCGATGGCATCCTTATATTTTTCAAACTCTTCCTCAGTCAGATCACCGAGAGCCTTGATATCGACGACCTTCTGAAGCTCAGCCAGAGCCTCTTCGCACTCTGCACGGCGCTCATTGTACTTGGAATCTCCCAGTCCGCGTTTCTTATTGCTGCAGGCGATCACGATCTTCATGCCGTCCAGTTTGATCGGTGCGTACTCATATTCCAGATTGCTGGTATCCAGATAAATGGCATTGTCTTTTTTACCCATGGAAATGGCAAACTGATCCATAATACCACAGTTCACGCCATTGAAGTTATTCTCTGCAAACTGACCGTAAAGAGCGATATCAATATTGGAAACCCCTTCTACACCATACATATCACGCAGGGCAACTGCCGTCAGCATATGTACGGAAGAAGAAGAAGACAGACCGGAAGCATCGGGAATGGTTCCGTAGATCAGCATATCAAAACCGCAATCGATGGGATGTCCCTTTTCGCCAAAGGTCCATACCATACCTACCGGATAATTGCTCCATCCGGCCTCTTTTCTCGGTTTCAGCTCGTCCAGAGAGCCGGTCAGAACGCCTGCCTTGGGGAAGTTTACAGAATAAAAACGCATGGTACGGTCATTTCTTTTACGGAAAACGCCATAGGTTCCGATGGTCAGAGCACAGGGAAATACATGACCGCCGTTGTAGTCGGTATGCTCACCGATCAGGTTTACACGGCCCGGTGCAAAATAAGTTTTCAGTTCTCCGCCTTCTCCGTAGATTTCATTGAACTTCTGGATCAGTTCCTGTTTCATTGTTTTATCCCTCCATTGATGATTAAAATAATTTTAGCTTGAGTGGCTCCGCATAGACTGTTTTGCCGTTCTGGTATATACTCACAGGTTTGCTTAAAGCTCCCTGAAATACCTTCTTACCTTACTGTAAGGATCTCATTTCTCGTGCTGTGCGTGATCAGCTTATCTGTTCCTACGACCTGAATGGTTCCGGAATTTTTCCAGGTAAAGGTTCCGTAAACCTGTCCGGTCATATAAGTGAACACCATCTTGTTGCTTCCTTTGATAACGCCGATGCCGTTTCCTGACTTCACCTGTCCGTTGTAACTGATCGTATAGCTGAAATACATCTTGTTTCCGAGGATCTCATTTACCTTAAAGCCTGCCCAGGATGCTTTTTTATCATAATAACCCTCGGAATAATACGTTTTTCCTTTTTTAATGAAAGCGCTGTTAAACTTTGATCTGGTCAGTGTCGCATTCTTGGGCCATGTATAACTGGTTCCGCTGATCTGCTGGGAAATTTTTGCAGTTTTTGAGGATTTCAGTGCGACCTTAAGCTTCCAAGTTCCTCTGGCTGTCACTTTCGTCGTGTAACTCCTGCCGCCGATGGTTACTTTTACTTTTTTGCCGGCAGTTCCGGTTCCGCTGACGATCCCGCTGAGAGAATCGTATTTGGTCACCTTGAACGCATATTTTCCTTTTACAACAACCGTCTTTCTGGCAACAGCCCTGTTCTTGCTGTTATAAAGACGGAACACAGCCGTTTTTCCAACAGCTGCTTTCTTTATCTTAAAAGTATAAACACCGTTTTTAGAAGTTCTTGCCTTATAGGTTTTTCCTGCCAGACTGACCTTCATGGTATAGCCGGCTGTCGCTTTTACCGTTACCTTCGTGCTGGTCTGATAAATCGGACTTACGGCAGTGATCTTCGGCTTCGCGGCCAGAGCTTTTCCGCCCGGCATTACAAAGAGCAGGCACAGAAAAAGCAGTGCCGCAAGACACGTTTTCTTCTTTTTCATGATCGTTATCCTTCTTTCCTTTTATTCTTTCCTTATTGTACCAACTTCTGAACCTACTTACCAGTATTTTTTACTTTTTCTTGCCCCGTTTCCGGTATTCCAGCGGTGTCATCTGAAATTTCCTCTTAAACAGGCGGTTAAAATAAGATACATTCGGGAAACCGGCATCCAGAGCTACCGTCAGCACATCTTCCTGTGTCTCCGCAAGTGCCCGCGCCGCCATGGTCAGACGATAATCGTTCAGATAGCAGACAAAGGGGACTCCCATATGCTTTTTGAAAAATTTCATAAAATGAGAGGGACTGAAACCGGAAAATCCCGCCATTTCTTCGATGCTTAAAGGCTTTCCGTAATCACTCTCGATCCTTGACAGGATCTGCTTCACCTTATCCAGAGCCTTTACGCTTCCTTCCTCTGCGACCGTCGGCTCCGCCCCGGAAAAGAGCAGGAAAAAGAACTGGAACAGCCACCCCTTTACCGCCAGAGGATACCCCTCCGGCCGCCGCTCAGAGAGCTCATCCATCTTCCGGATACAGGCTGACATCTCCTGATGGTACGGAGCAGAGCCATCGATCCAGGCCGGATAAAGAAGCTTTCCGTCACGGTAAGGCTCAAGGAATCCCGGACCGCATATGTCTCCTTCCTTCGGAAGAAGCATTTCCAGTCGGAAAATGATATTTTCATACTCCATCCGTTCCTGCTGGCACTGACGGATGCTGTGAAGCTGCCCGGGCAGGACGATCACCGCCTGCCCGGCCTCCAATACCCGGCTTTCCCTGTCCAGAGTCACGATTCCACGCCCTTTTTTTACAACGATCAGCTCCATTTCCTCATGCCAGTGCACCGGAACACTGGAAAAATCCAACGGAATCGAGCATAAATAGGTATTATATGGAAATGTTACCTCTGTATGCTTCTTTCCCTCTCTGAAATTTTTGTATTCTGAATCTCGCATAATCGACCGCCTCCATTCACTTACTTGATAGGATTGTACTATATTTGAATAGGATATCACAAGATTTTTCCAAGAAAATCTACTATAATAAATTTCAACAGTCCATCCGGACAAGAACTACACAGCATTTTTTGTTCTGCCGGAATCTGCAAAACTAGGAGGAATCATTATGCAGTTGAAAAAATTTATCGAAACAGCCTGTAAAAAACCGATTTCCGAATGTTCCAATCAGGAGCTTTACCTGGCACTTTTAGGCTATACAAAAGAAGCCATCAAAGAAAAGGATACTCCCCATAACGACAAAAAGAAACTTTATTATATTTCTGCCGAATTTCTGATCGGTAAACTTCTTTCTAACAACCTGATCAACCTTGGCATCTATGATGAAGTGGATCTTCTTCTGAAGGGCAATGGAAAAAGCCTGGCTGAAATTGAAGAAGCAGAACCGGAACCCTCTCTCGGAAACGGCGGTCTTGGCCGTCTGGCAGCCTGCTTCCTGGATTCCATCGCTACTCTGGGACTTCCCGGAGACGGCGTAGGCCTGAATTATCATCTTGGTCTTTTCAAGCAGGAGTTTAAAGACCATCTCCAGTATGAAACACCGAATCCCTGGATCCAGAAGGAAAGCTGGCTTCATAAGACCGATACCACTTACCGGATCGCTTTCGGCAACACCACCGTTACCTCCCGTCTTTACGACATTGATGTGATCGGCTACAACAACCGGGTCAATAAGCTTCACCTTTTCGATGTGGAATCCGTAGACGAATCCATCGTCCGTGACGGCATCTCCTTCAACAAAGAGGATATTGCCAAAAACCTGACCCTCTTCCTCTATCCGGATGACAGCGATGAGGATGGCCGTCTGCTCCGTATTTATCAGCAGTATTTTATGGTCAGCAACGGTGCCCGTCTGATCCTGGATGAGTGTATTGCCCGTGGAAGCAACCTGCACGACCTTCCGGATTATGCCGTAATCCAGATCAACGATACCCATCCGACCATGGTAATCCCGGAACTGATCCGTCTTCTGATGCTCAAGGGCATCACTTTCCATGAGGCAATGGACATCGTAAGCCGCACCTGTGCCTATACCAACCACACCATCCTAGCTGAGGCTCTGGAGAAATGGCCCATGAAATATCTGGAAAAGGTGGTTCCCCAGCTTACCCCTATCATTTATGCACTGGATGATATGGCTCGCCGGAATTATGCGGATGAATCCGTTGCCATCATTGACAAAAATGACCTGGTACACATGGCTCATATCGATATCCATTACGGTTTCAGCATCAACGGCGTTGCCCGCCTTCATACAGAAATTCTGGAAAACAATGAGCTGAACAACTTCTACAAGATCTATCCGGAGAAATTCAACAACAAGACAAACGGCATCACCTTCCGCCGCTGGCTTCTGCACTGCGACCATGAGCTGACCAAATTTATCACCAGCCTCATCGGCGAGGGCTACAAGACCGATGCCACAGAGCTTGAAAAACTGCTG
The DNA here is from genome assembly GCF_003463065.1 of Blautia sp. OF03-15BH. Taxonomy (GTDB): domain Bacteria; phylum Bacillota; class Clostridia; order Lachnospirales; family Lachnospiraceae; genus Limivivens. The sequence goes on along the minus strand of NZ_QSCM01000005.1, from coordinate 253,272 downwards.
AAATTCAAGGATGACAAGAAGGTTCTGAGTGAACTTCTGAAGATTAAACAGTTCAATAAAACCGTATTGAAGGATTATATTCTGGCCACCGAAGGCATTGAGATCGATGATAACTCCATCTACGATATCCAGATCAAACGTCTGCATGAGTACAAACGCCAGCAGCTGAACGTACTCTACCTGATCCACAAATATCTGGAGATCAAGGCTGGCAAGCTTCCGAAACGCCCCATCACCGCTATTTTCGGTGCAAAGGCAGCTCCCGCTTACATCATCGCAAAGGATATCATCCATGCTATCCTCTGCCTGCAGGATATCATCGACAAGGATCCCGTTGCCAGCAAATTCCTCCATGTTGTCATGGTAGAAAACTACAACGTGTCCAAAGCAGAAAAACTGATCCCGGCCTGCGATATTTCTGAGCAGATCTCTCTGGCATCCAAAGAAGCCAGCGGAACCGGAAACATGAAATTCATGCTGAACGGAGCCGTTACCCTGGGAACCATGGACGGAGCAAACGTGGAGATCCACGATCTGGTAGGCGAAGACAACATTTATATTTTCGGTGAGTCCAGCGAGGAAGTTATCGAGCATTATGAGAAAGCCGACTACGTTTCCAAAGATTTTTACGAGGCAGATCCGGAACTGAAAGCTGCCGTAGATTTCCTGGTAGGCGAAGAAATGCTGGCTGTCGGCTCTGAAGAGCATCTGACCCGTCTTTACAACGAGCTTCTGAATAAAGACTGGTTCATGACCTTCCTGGATTTCAAATCTTATGTAAAGACAAAAGACCAGGCCTTCAAGGATTATGAAGACCGCACTGCCTGGGCAAAGAAAATGCTGGTAAACATCGCCAAAGCCGGTTTCTTCTCTTCCGACCGTACCATCGAAGAGTACAACCGTGATATCTGGCATCTGAAATAAATCTTATTCTTCTGTAGGAGTGAGAAACAGCCGGACGGAAACTTTCGTTTCCATCCGGCTGTCTTTTTCTGTCTGTATCGATCTTTCAGGATCTTTCGTTTTTATTTCCGCAAGACTTCATGGCTTCCCTGGCGTTTTCCTGGATCAGGGTATGGATCCGGCAGAAATTTTCCAGTTCTTTTTCAGAAATGCCGCGGCTGAGAAAGAAAAAAGCCTCTTCCTGCGCCTGCATCCCCAGTTCGATCACCGGATCGGCCTTTTCTTCCAGGACCAGGTGGGTGATCCGCCGGTCAAAAGCATCCTCCCGGGTGCGGATGTAGCCCTGACGGACCAGAGAATCCACAGCCCGGGAAACGGATGATTTTGTCATCATCCGGTTTTCCACAATGTCTTTTGCCGTGTCTAAGGAAGGATTTCCGGAGAGAAACAGCAGGATCCCCATTTCTGTGGCATTGATCCCGTGATCTTTGGAAACCTCTCCGATCACTTTTTCATTCAGCCGGACAAGCTGCTGTCCGCCCACAAAAAACTCCGCTGCTTTCAGCATCTCATCTGCTCCTTTTTACTGTTCCTCTCCAGGAAGCTCTACAGGAGCACTGTTGAGGATCTTCATAAACTCTTCTCCGGTGATGGTTTCATGATCATACAGATATTTCGCCAGCTCATGAAGCTTACCGATGTTATCTTCCAGGATCTTATAGGCCTTCTCATGTTCTCTGCGAACCAGATCTACTACCTTTTTATCAATCAGGGTCTGGGTTTCAAAGGAACAGGTCAGAGAACTGTCTCCTCCCAGATACTGGTTGCTCATCTGCTCCATGGCCACCATATCAAAATCATCACTCATACCGTAGCGGGTGATCATACCTCTGGCCAGCTTGGTTGCCTGCTCGATATCATTGGAGGCTCCTGTTGTGATGCTGTGGAAGATCAGCTCCTCGGCTGCACGGCCGCCGGTAAAGGTGGCGATCTTGTTCTCCAGCTCTTCCTTGGTCATCAGGAAATGCTCACCGTCTTCCACCTGCATGGTGTAACCCAGTGCTCCGGAGGTACGGGGGATGATCGTGATCTTGTGAACCGGTGCGGATTCTGTCTGTTTGGCTGCCACAAGTGCATGGCCGATCTCATGATAAGAAACAATCAGTTTTTCCTTCTCGGAAAGTACCCGGTTTTTCTTCTGATAACCGGCAATGACTACCTCGATACTTTCTTCCAGGTCTGCCTGTGTGGCAAAACGTCTGCCGTCACGGACTGCACGAAGAGCCGCCTCATTGACAATGTTTGCAAGCTCGGCTCCGGAAGCTCCGGAAGCTGCTTTGGCGATCTCATAGAAATTTACGTTATCGGCAACCTTGATCTTTTTCGCATGAACCTTCAGGATCTCTTCACGACCCTTAAGGTCCGGAAGTTCTACCGGGATCCGGCGGTCGAAACGTCCCGGACGAAGAAGTGCCGGGTCCAGAGAATCCGGTCGGTTGGTGGCTGCCAGGATCACAACACCCTGAGAACCATCAAAACCATCCATCTCTGTCAGAAGCTGGTTCAGTGTCTGTTCCCGTTCATCGTTTCCGCCGATCTGTCCGTCACGTTTCTTACCAATGGTATCGATCTCATCAATGAATACGATACAGGGAGCTTTTTCCTGTGCCTGCTTGAAAAGGTCGCGGACCTTGGCAGCACCCATACCTACAAACATCTCCACAAACTCAGAACCGGAAATGGAGAAGAAGGGAACCTCCGCCTCACCGGCTACCGCTTTTGCCAGCAGGGTCTTACCTGTTCCCGGAGGGCCTACAAGCAGGGCTCCTTTTGGCATCTGTGCACCGATCTCGCGATATTTCTGGGGATTATGGAGAAAATCCACGATCTCCTGCAGAAGCTCCTTTGCCTCATCCTCGCCTGCTACATCCGAATATTTGATACCTGTGGAAGATTTGACATAAATCTTGGCATTGCTCTTTCCGAAAGACATCGCTCCCGGTCCGCCCATGCTCTTCATCATCCGTTTGCTAAGCCACTGCCCCAGAACAACAAAGATTGCAATGGGAAGGATCCAGCCTACCAGAAACGTGATCAGCGGAGACTGGGTCGTCGGGATCACATTTCCGAATTTCGTCCCTGCCGCCTGAAGACGGCCTACCAGATCCGGATCATTCATAAGACCGGTCTTGCAGACACGGGTCACACCGTCCTTGGCTGCCTCATAATAAATGACCTGAGAGCTGTTGTCGATCTCTACCTGCTTGACATACTTGGCATCCAGAAGAGCCAGAAACTCATCATACGTCGTCTCTGTGACACTTCTCTCTGAAATCCTCGGAATCACCAGTGCATTGAGAAGGATCAGCACGATCATCACTACAAATGCATAAAACAACAATGATTTGTTTGGTTTTTTCACTTCCATAGATTGTTTCCTCCTGTAATATTCAGTTTCATCTGGAACTGTTTCTTTTTCAACTATTATATCTCCTGCACAGGAAAATACAATAAAGAGAGTCTTTAAAGGTCATAAAATTTATATAAAAAGAAACCTCCCGGCTGCGGAAGACTCCGTCCGGGAGGTCAAAAAAACACTTATCTTTTTACCAGTTCAACAGGAGAATGAAAAGTCCCCCCTGAACGGTACGGTTCTGGAAGCCTTCTGCTTTTGGCGTTTCCGTGTGATACCAGTCCGGGAACGGAGCTCTGCGGTCCAGGCTGCAGAGAGCCTTCCACATGGTATGGATGATCTGCTTTCTGTATTCCTCGTTATCATCCAGCACGGCCGTCCACATCTCCCAGTCACTCTTCGTATAATCACAGCGGGAATCCAGCGGAATACCATAGGGATTCATCCGGGTCAGATAGTAAGCCACCTCCGTCTTCGCGATCTTCGGATCAAAAATGCGAAGATCCAGCAGTTTGTCCCAGATCAGGTTGTATTTGAGACTCCAGCTGCCCTCCCCGTCAAAGGTCAGGCGGTAATGGTCGCCGTCAAAAGCTTTTTCTTTCCAGGTTTCTGCCAGAGAAAGAGCTGTTTTCCGATAAGAATCCGCTTTTTCCGTTTCTCCCAGTCCTCTTAAGAGCTCTGCCCAGGCAGCAATTCCTAAAATTCCTTTGACCGCCAGATTGCAGTTATGTGCCAGATGACCGGCAAAGTCGTCTGTACAAAGCTGATTTTCCGGATCCCAGCCCACGCTTACCAGATAGTCGGTCCAGCCGTTCAGGACCTCTTTGTGCTTTTTCGCATATTCCAGAGAATTTTCTGCCTTGCACAGGGCTGCCACACAGAGGATCATATTTCCGCACTCTTCCACAGGCATCTGATAATAGTCCTGCATCACCCGTGTCTTCCGGTCATAACCATAAACCTGTCCGTTTGCCAGCGGATACTGCCCTACATCATGAGGTGCATAGGGGAATTTCCAGTCATCTCCTGCTGCATAATGGAAGATGGGATCGATCATCCCCTCCACCAGCTTCGGCTGATATTTCAGATAAAGAGGAATGGACGGATAGGTCACATCCACCGTACCGATGCAGCCGTTGCTGTAACATTCCTTGGAGAAAAATCTGATCTCGCCGTCCACCTCAATAAGCTTATGGGCGGCAATGGACTCCCGGTAGGCAACACAAAGAATGTCGTAATACTCTTCTCCGTAAACGAGCGCTTCCTTTTTCAGTTCTTCGTCAAAAGCCTGCGTTCTGGCTGAAACGGCTTCGTACTCATCAATGGCTTTTTTGAATACTTCATCAAAGCTCCTGCCATCTCTTTTCCAGTAAGCATCTGCCTGTTTTCCAAAATATTCGATGGAATGAATGTCGTCATATCCGAGGATCACAAGCCCGGTCATCGTTTCTTTTCCATCTACTCCGGAAGTTTTCAGACAGCCAAGACACGGGATGCCCTCACGGACTTCCTGCTCCAGATGAATACGGTCGGATAAACACCCGTCCAGCTTTGTAAATTTCGGCAGGGAAAGATAAGGACTGCCGCTCAGTGCATTCTTTTTATCTTTTGTATTTACGATCACATACTGATGGTCCGGTGCTGCCAGGTGAAGCCAGCCCCAGTCGATGCGCAGATCATCACCGGATCTGGTCAGCATGCCCTCCTCGCCGCGGCCGCAGTAAATACCGTTTTCGTCTTTTCCGAAGAGTACGGTCTGACTGCTTTCGTTGACTGCTGCCTGGGAAGAAATATCCAGATAAACCGTTACCTCATGCGCTTGTCCATCCACAGACCGCACTTCATAAAAAACATAGGAAGCCGGGCGGCTCATAAGATCCAGATCATCCAGAAGAAGGGAACCGGTGAAGGTCACCCTCAGTTCAACTGTTTCATTTCCAAACGTATAGACCGTCCGGGTGGGAGTGAGCTTTACGGAAAGCTGCCTAAGCGGCTCCGGCTCCAGATAATACATCTCCCGCTCCGTTTCCACAAGTCCCATAAAACGGTAATTTTTTCCATCCACGCGGATGATTCCCGTCATGGAATTCTGATGTCCGGTCCAGTGGCGCGGTGTGTCATCATAAAGATGGTCTGAAAACGACCAGATATTAAAATAAGGGTCTACCGTTACCAGAGGGATCGCTCTGGGAAGAAATTCTTTCGTTGCCATTGCATTATGCTCCTTTCGAATGTTGTGGTACCGAACATCCCAACCCCCCGGCTTGCTCCGCTGCTTCGCAGCTCTCACAAGCCTTCAGCCATTCAGAATCCGCAGATTTACTTTGTAAATCGCTCCTTCTTCATGCCTGGGCGGGTCCCTGGTATTACATGTATGATCTCCAGTAACCTACTTTTCGCTCATTGATCTCTTTGATCACTTTCGGGTCAACCTTGAAATTCCGTTCCATATCCATCAGGCCGTTGATCTCCTGCTGAACATCGGATACCTGGGTGTAGCAGAATCCGCAGCAATAGGGAACTTCTTTGACAGCGGTCGTGATCTCATCGAAACGACGGATGAAATCTTCCTTGGTGTTTACTTTATTTCCGTAGCCCCAGCCGGAATCATCGTTATTGAAGGCGATTCCGCCGTACTCACTGATGATAATCGGCTGTCCTTTGTAGGCAAAGCCGTTTGCTAAGGCAGATTTACTGCTGCTGTGGTAAACCTCAGTGGTCAGGATCTGCTCCTTGAACTCCATGTAACGTTTATAGAAGGTCTCGCCAACCTCTTCATAATCATGAAGGGTGATGATGTCAGAGATCGTATGCTCCCAGCCGTCGTTGACGATCACCGGACGGTAACGATCCATGCTCTTGGTCAGATGATACAGCATCTCCGTGAAATGCTGCTGCATAGGATCCGTTTCAACCTGGCTCACGCCCCAGGATTCATTCACTGGAGTCCAGGTGATGATACAGGGATGGTTATAATTCTGGCGGACGATCTCTGTCCACTCTCTGGTAAACTCTTCCACAGCTTTATCGGAATACTCATAGGCTGCAGCCATCTCGCTCCATACCAGCATACCCTTCACATCACACCAGTACAGGAAACGCTCGTCCTCTGTCTTCTGATGTTTCCGGAGGCCATTGTATCCAAGCTCATGGATCTTGTCGATATCCTCGATCAGTGCCTCCTCGCTGGGCGGTGTCAGATGGGAATCTTTCCAGTAACCCTGATCCAGGATCAGTCTCTGATACAGCGGATGACCGTTCAAGAGGATATTGGAACCATCGATACGGATCTCTCTCATGGCAAAATAGGAACCAACCGTATCCACAACCTTACCGTCAGCCACTACCTCAAATGTGATGTCGTAAAGATCCGGGCTCTCCGGACTCCAGGTTCTTACGCCCCACTCCATACCACAGTTGGCCTGGCTGTTTGTTTTGTGGTAAACATCCACTTTTGTCTTCATATGATCGGAGGTCATGACCGTCATGGTCTTGCTGATCAGCATATCTCCAAAGGTAATGGTAGCAACCACCATAAGATTTTCATTGAGTTCACTTTCCGGAACATCCAGCTGATACTCAAGCTCCAGTGCCATATCATGAAGATTCGGAGTCATTTTCACATGGTCCAGACGGATCTTGGGTACATACTCTGTCCAGACAGTCTTCCAGATACCGGTGGTCTGTACATACCAACAACCGAAATTCTCATCGATCCAGCGCTGTTTTCCACGGGGCTGCTGAGTATCGAAGGAATCTTCCACTTTAACGACCAGTTCGTTCTCGCCATCCTTCACAAGCTCTGTGATATCAAAGGAAAAGCGGGAATAACCGCCCTTATGATCACCGGCATAAGCACCGTTTACCCATAATTTCGTATGAAAATCACTGCCTTCAAAATGAATCAGAAGCCGGTCAGCCGTCAGTCTGGCAGCATCCACGGTAATCATTTTATGGTACCAGATATTGTCGTGACGTTTTTCATCCTGGATCCCGCTGAGTTTTGTCTCGTAAGTAAACGGCACCTGGATTTTCTGTTCTCCCGGAAATGTTTCATACCATTTTTCTTTTTCTCCCAGATTCGCATCGTCAAAGCCGAAATCCCAGGTTCCATTGAGGTTTTCCCAGTTGTCGCGGACAAACTGAGGTCTCGGATAATCCTTCTTATAACATTTCATATTCTTGTCCTCCATCATGGATATTCATTTATTTTTTCTGATCTGCCGCTCCAGATAGGTAAGGATCGCCAGAAGCACAAAATAGAATACATAGGCGTATTCGTTTGCCCGGTATTTGAACTTACTTCCAGCCACAGCAAAGATCAGAAGATTGCTCATAAGAAGATAATATAAGGAATTCCTTCCTATAAAAGAGAGGGCTTCCACCGGTTTTCCGATGATGGTCACATTCTTAAGCCCGGCAAGTGCGCCGGCCAGCAAATGATAAACCCACACGCCAATGGCTCCTCCTCCGATAAAAAGTGCGGAGGGTGGAAAACGCCCCGGAAGGCCGTCATATTTCCAGTAATACCAGACACAGGGGGCACTCAAAACAACTGCTCCGAAAAACAGCTTCCAGTCCGGCCATTTTTTCCGTTTGGCCGCCCAGATACCAGCCACAAAATAAACACTGTACTGCAGCACCGGAAACGTGGTATAGCTTTCCGATCCAAGAAAAAGAGCCAGCCAGGGATTCGTGATCTTCCCGTAAGGAATGAAGCAGGCAAGAAGACTTATCAGTGCTGCCGCCATCACCACCCAGCCATTGGTCTTTCGAAGAACCGGAAGAAGGACCGCACCCGCCAGAAGCACTGCCGCAAAAGATGCCAGGAATTCTGACCAGCCGGGATAACGGCGAAGAGTCAGGATCTCCCAGAGAAAATCTTTGCGGAAGATCTTCTGTTCTTTAAATGCCATGTAGGCGATCCCCGAAATATAAAACGCCAGCAGAAGCCGGATCATATTCCGGAGCATATGAGCGATCCCACGCTTGGTATCTCCCTGAAAATAAGCCAGACAGCACACAAAGCCAAAGCAAAACAGAAAACCGGAAAAGGTCGTGAGGTTGATTACGTTTACCAGGATCTTCTCGATCCCGGCATCCTCTTTTCCAAAGAACTGCAGGCAGTGGCAGAGGATCATCGCCAGGGTCAGAAGTCCCTTCATAATATCGATTTCCTGATTTCTTTCCTTTTTTACCATAGGAAACTCAGCCTTTCACAGCGCCCTGGGTGATACCCGCCACGATCTGGCGCTCAAAGATAATATAGAGAATGATCATGGGCAGGGAAGCCACCATACTTGCCGTCATGGGCTTTACATAGTCCACGGTATAAGTGCTGGTGAAGGTCGGGATACCTACCGGAAGTGTGAACATCTCGTTACTCATAGCGCAGAGCAACGGCCACAGGTAGTTGTTCCAGCTTCCGACGAAGGAAAAGATACAGATCGTTGCAATGATGGATTTTGATAACGGCATAACGATCTTGAAAAATACCGTCAGTTTTCCACCGCCATCGATCTCGGTTGCTTCGATCAGTTCTCTCGGAAGTCCTTTAAAGAACGTTGTCATAATAATCAGATTCATAGAGCCCGCAATGCTTGGCAGGACCATACCGGCATAGCTGTCGATGAGCTTCAGATCCTTTACGGTGATGAACAGCGGAACGATCGTTGCCTCGCCGGGAACCATCATACCGATCAGTACATAGATCATAAACAGCTGACTTCCCTTAAAGGGGATCAGTGCCAGCGCATAAGCTGCCATTCCGGTCACAAGAACTGTTGCAACCGTCACGATCACAGCGATAAAAAGGCTGTTTATGAACCAGAGCGGAACGGATGAGTTTTTGATAATGTCAAAGTAGTTGCTGATGGTGTAAGGAGGCGTAAACCAGCTTACGATACTGGAGATCTGTTTTCCTTCGTGCTGCAGTGATACAAACAGTGCCCAGATCACAGGGGCAAGAAAGACCACAGCAAAAAAGATGGAAAGAATATCAAGAGCAATACGCCCTGCGGTTTTCTTTGTTTTCATCACTTGTCACCTCCCCGTTTCTGCATGATCAGCTGTGCCAGTGAAAGTACCAGCAGGATTCCAAAGAGTACATAGGACATAGCCGCCGCATAACCCAGGTTATTCTTGGTAAATGCAGTCTCATAAATATACTGGATCAAGGGTTTCGTGCTTCCTGCCGGGCCGCCGCCGGTGATCAGCTGGATCTGTCCGAATACCTTAAAGCAGGCGATCAGCTGAAGAAGAACGACCAGCTCTGTGGTAGGACGAAGCAGCGGAAGCGTGATACGGAAAAGCTGCTGTGTGGAGGTTGCTCCGTCGATGGAGGCTGCCTCATAGATCCCCATATCAATATCCTGTAAGGCCGATATGTAAAGCATCATGGTAAAACCAATGGTCCACCAGACGGTCATAACAGAGATCACCACCCAGACCAGTTTTGGATCCAGGAGAAACTGCAGTTCCGTATTTGCCGGCAGGATATGAAGCTGATGGAGTACGCCGTTTAAGAGTCCATTGTACGGACTGAAGGTGTTCTTCGCAATGAAGGATGCCACGGAAACGGAAAGGATACTGGGAAGATAATAGGAAATCCGCAGCCCTTTTTTCATGACTGTCTGCCGGTTGGCCAGAAGCGCCAGGATCAGGGCGATGATCACCAGCATGGGAGCTGTGATCACTACAAATTTACAGGTGTTTCCAAGGGCGGACCAGAATTTCTTGTCTCCTGCGAATTTGATATAGTTGTCAAAGCCGATGTACTTCTGCTTTCCCATCAGTCCCCATTTGTGCATGCTCACATAAAATCCCTGGATAACAGGCCAAATGGTAAAAACTGTATAGAGAATCAAGAAGGGAAGCATGAAAGCCAGGGCGGTAAAAAACAGTTTTCTTTTTCTCTGTTTGCTCATCGTTTTACCTCCTTTTTCTGCCTGAAACCAGACAGCTTTCTATGAGCCTTTTTAAAAAGAAAAGGGAAGCTTTGAAAAGCTCCCCCTTTCTTGACTGTGCTTTATTCCAGGTTAGAAGACAGCTCGTCAACAAGTGCATCAATACCGGTTGCTGCATCATTGGTACCGGTCCAGATGGTATCCAGGCTCTGGATCATGCCATCCTTCATAGCATAGAAGTGCGGGTTTTTAGTCGGCAGAACAGCCTTTTCAACTTCATCCTGATAGTTGCTTCTGTACGGAAGTGCTGCGTACTCTTCATTGCCGGTAACTTCGGTATTTGCCGGGATCTGTCCGGAACCTGCCCAGGTCAGACCGCCGTCTTTGCAGGCTGCAACCATGAACTCAACAGCTGCTTTGGTCTCATCCTCATCTCTGTCACCATTTACCGGAAGGATAAAGGTGTGGGAATCTGCCCAGCAGTGATCCTCATCAAAGAGCTGCGGGAAGCTCTGAACGTTGAAGTTCAGTCCATCGGTGGACTCCATAACGCCTACTGCCCAGGTTCCGCCGAACAGGAAGCCTGCTTTTCCAGACTGGAAGAGCTTCTGATGATCGTCGATACCGGTTGCTACATAGCCGTCATCATAGAGAGATTTTACAAACTCAGCTGCTTCAACGGCTTTGTCGGTATCCAGGGTAACTTCGGTTCCGTCATCATTAACGATCGGAGTTCCGCCCATCTGGAAGTAGGTTGCCCACCATACACGGTAAGGATCATCACCGGTATTCGGCAGAGAGATGGGAGACTCGCCGTCACCCATAACAGCTTTTACCTTATCCAGCATTGCTTTGAAATCATCCAGGCTGCCGATATCCAGTTTGCCGTCTGCATTGAGTTCAACGCCGGCTTTCTCAAGGATATCTTTGTTGTAGTACATAACCTCAGCATGAGTATCCAGCGGAATTGCGTAAATCTCACCGTCAAAGGTTACAGAATCAAGGGAGTTCTGTGTGTACATGGAGGAAAGGTCTACGCCCAGCTCATCCAGATAATCGTTCAGCGGCTCTACAACACCCTGGTCAACCAGCTCCGGAAGCTTGGACACATGAGAAAGTCCGATGTCCGGTCCCTTGTCAGCTGCCACTGCAGTCTGCAGCTTGGTGTAATAATCTGCCCATACAAGGGTGATGGCCTGAACCTGTTTACTGGGGCTGGTTGCATTATAATCATCGATGATCTTGGTCATGTACTCGCCGTCACCGCCGGTGAACAGAGACCACATAACCAGTTTGTTCTCGTCTACTTCTACTTTACTCGGGTCGTTTACGGAACCATCTTCGTTCACGTTGGAAGTTTCGCTTTCTGCTTCATCTGCCAGAACAGCACTTCCTGCGGAAAGAACCATAGCACCTGTCAGTAACGCACACAATAATTTTTTCTTCATACCAAAAGCCTCCTTGATAGAATTCTGTTGTTTCGATCTTGCCGCCTGATACGGTTTCCCGTATTTTTTCTGAAAACAGATCCTTTATGTACGCCGTGCCCTTCATTCTGGTTTCTCCTGACGGTCTGTACACGCTCTGTTTTCCGGGGTAGTTGGATTTCTGTTTATCGGTTTCTTCTTTCGTTTCTGATCTATCCGGCCGAGATAGTTTCTAACAGTTTTTCTGTTATAATCCGCTAATTACTTCAAGTGGTTTTGTTCTTTATAACACAATCCCTGTTTCTGATATCTATACTTTACCACATTTTGACTGTTTGTCAATCGTTTTTTTGTATTTTATAGGCGTTTTTACCATTATTTTACTTTATTATAACAGTAATTCTGTTTCTTTTACTTTCTTCGTCTTTTTTATTCCAACAATCTTGTTATTTTTGTGCATTCCGACAAGAACAGCAGCTTCAAAAGTTTTGTGCATTTTTTCCTTAAACGTTTTACTGCCCGTCAAAACTCCTCTTGCTTCTTTTGGACACAAAAAGACTCCTCCCAAAAATGAACCGGATCGTTCCGGATCCATTTTCAGGAAGAGTCTCCTCTTTTTGTTGTTTAATACTCCATCGTCAGGACTATGCCCTGATTATAATCTCCATAATGCTTTCCGAAGAGATTGAAGCCTCCTTCGTATTTCGCCCCAGGTTTATTCCCCAGCTTTACATCTATGAAGGTGTGATCCATGATATGGAGATCATCCACCATCACCCTGCTGAGTCTTTCTCCATTCAGATAACAGCCATCGGAACGGACCTCCCAGATCACCTGCATGCCATACTGGGTACTTCCGTTCGGCCAGGTTGGCGGATTCAAACGTCCTCTTCTTGCTCCAAAGTCTCCCGGACAGGTCCAGGTCCCTATCTCCACATCATTGATCCAGAGTGTCAGGTCGGATTTCCAGTCTTCCTTATAGCCCGGCGCTTCCGAACAGACCTCCATGGATATGCTTACTTTTTTTATCGTCCGTTTCCGCGGGACACCGTTGGCAAATTTATATTTCACATAGCCGGATGAAGTCCAGAGGATCCCTGCCTTCATCCGTTCCGGGTAATAAAAACAATACTCTGTATCTTCATTTCCGATATAACCGTCCGGCCCGAACATGCCGCACGTCGGTGTCACCTGACAGCTGCTGAATGCCCCCACCGGCATCTCCGCACTGTAGATCTCGTCAATATCCGCATTTTTTTTGATCAGGTTGACCGTGATATAGTCCACCTTCCGGATACAGAACTTTACCGTCCCTCTCGTTCCCGGCTGTTTTTCCATGCGGATCAGTCCGGCTTCCTCCAGGATCTTCAGATGAAATGCCGTACTTGATGCCGGCAGATCCAGCTTCTTGGCGATGTCTCCGATGATCATGCCTTCCTCATACAAAAGCTGCATGATCTCTATTCTTATAGGAGAAGACAACGCTCTCCCCAGACTGCAGAGGGCATCGATCTCCTCCACATCATATTCTTTAAATTTTGACATTTTTTTCTCCCATCTGAACCGAATATTTCCGCTGTATTTCCCCGTCCACACAGCAGCCACCGGTTTTATCGGGCAAAAATCCAACTATTACCTTGATAATAGCATCTCAGCCGGATGATTGCAACGTGAAATCCTGTTCGGTACATTGAGAAATGTTTGTAACTGTTCAGAACCACCTCCAAAATGCTACGCATTTCGTCGGTGTGGCGTATCAGCCAAATAGATTTCCCTGTAAAAGTGTTCATTCATGCAAGCATGACTCACACTTTTGCATGAAAATCTGCTTGGCTCTGAACAGTTACAAATGTTTTTTTGTTTGACAGCATCTTGAGAAGAGAATAGAATGAAAACATATGTGCTCAAAGGAACATAAAAGGGAGGTTTTACAACATGAGTTCTGCCAAACAGGGACAGACCCGTGATATGACTCAGGGAAGTGCCCTGTCTAATATTCTGGTCTTTGCGATCCCACTTTTTATCAGCAATTTTTTTCAGCAATGCTACAATATCGGCGACACGATGATTGCCAGCCATAACCTCGGACAGTCTGCACTGGCAGCCATCGGTCTTACCGGATCCATCACCGGTCTGGTCATCGGTTTTGCCAACGGCATCAACAGCGGCTACGGCATCCTGCTCGCCAGGGCTTTCGGATCGAAAAATGAAGAACAGATGAAATCCGTGGTAGCCTGGACCCTGATCCTGAACCTGGGGATTTCCGTTCTCATTACGATAGGTACTCTGCTTTTCGCCGATCCGCTGCTTGGCCTCATCCAGACACCGGAAGATGTGTTCAGCGAATCACGAACCTACCTCACCGTCGTCATGGGTGGGATGGCCACGGCTCTTTTCTACAACATGGGCTCCGGTCTTCTCCGAGCTGTCGGAAACAGCAAGACGCCTCTGTACTTTCTGATTTTTTCCTGCAGCCTGAACCTGCTTCTGGATCTTTTGTCCGTAACGGTTTTCCATTTCGGAGTGGCCGGCATCGCAGGTGCCACTGTCATGGCGCAGCTGGTTTCCAGCATCCTTTGTTTTCTGTACCTGTATCGGAATTTCCGTTTTCTGATCCCTTCCAGAAGACATTTTTCCTATAATAAAAGACTGGTCAGTGACCTCGTTTCCACCGGTTTTTCCATGGGACTGATGAACTCGATCTTTTCCATCGGTTCTGTCATCCTGCAGGGCTCCATCAATACACTGGGAACCACCATCATCGCCGCCCACACAGCTGCCCGCCGGATCGTCATGATCGGAAACATGCCTCTGGCCAGTATTGCCAGTGCCAACGCCACTTTTGTCAGCCAGAATTTCGGTGCCGGCCGGATCGACCGGATCCGGGAAGGCATTAAGAAATCTTCCATGATCAGCCTGATCTGGTCGCTCCTTTTCCTGGTCATGATCCTGACTCTGGCAAATCCGCTGATACGGGCTCTCGCCGGAACCGATGATCCGGTGATCATGAGTAATGCCATGATGAACCTTCATATCAATATGATCTTTTTCTTCCCCCTTGGCATCCTGCTGATCATCCGGATGACCCTTCAGGGAATCAATCACAAAACGATCCCGCTGATCTCCAGCACCATGGAGCTTATCATCAAAGTCCTTGCATCCTTCGTTTTTGTTCCCCTCTGGGGATATGTAGGTGCTTCCATCGCCGAGCCCTTTTCCTGGCTGGTGTGCATGCTGTTTCTTTTGTTCTCCTACATACGGATCCTGAAAAAAGAGAGGATTTATTCCTGAAAAAACCGGGCCAGGTTCATTTTGGAACCTGACCCGATATTTTTTATCTTACCGTAACAGTTCAGAACATCAGCGAAATGAAAAATCAGACTATGCAAACTTGTTTGCAATAGGATGAATTTTTATTTCGGAATGGGCGGAACGGCGCTGAGTCCCAGTGGGACTCGTTTAGCGCGGACCGAAATGGAATGTAGACCCATTAGCCTCAGACAAAAGCTGCAAATGCAGCGAGAGCGCATGCAATGCGCGAGTCTGTGGCCTGTTGTTTTGAACGTCCTGAACAGTTACATCTTACCATGAAAATGAATCGCATGCACAGCGATAACGAACAAAGCGGACATTCCTGTTTTCACGCACGAAAAAAGCACCATCCCCGAAGCTCCAATGTCTTCAAAAATGGTACTTTCAATGCGCCTTCAGGGGCTCGAACCCTGGACACCCTGATTAAGAGTCAGGTGCTCTACCAGCTGAGCTAAAAGCGCATATTCGTTTTCGTCTCTCTCAAGACAAAAAATATTATAATACAGCTTCCAGTAAAATGCAAGGCTTTTTTTCGATTTTTTTCAAATTTTTTTAACAACCGTGACAGTTAACAAAATGGCTGTTTATAGTTTTTTCAGAACTTTCTAATTCCCTCTCCTTGATTCCTTTCCTGACACACATTATAATAAGTAAGATCGTAACTTTTTGTCTATATCTATGAAAAGGAGTATCAAAATTGTCACCCACCCGCAGCAATGTCAGTGTCCGGAAACAGAAAAACCGGAAAAAAGAAGAACAACGTGAAAACCAGCAGCTCGCCGCTGAATGGAAAAACCGCCAACAGAGCGGTGAAAGTATTTCCGATCAGGACGGGGAAGCCTCTACAACAGATAGTTTTTCTGCCGAGAACGGAAAAGGTGTCCCAGGTCAGCAACAAACCGCCCTCAAAAAATCTGTTCCCGCAGAAAATGATGATCCCGGCGATAATCATGCAAGCACCCGCTTTCAGGCAAACAATCAATATTTTACCATTGCGATCTATGTGATCGCTGTCGTAGCCATTGCCGCCGTGATCTTTAAAGCCATCATGTCTCTGGAACAGACCATTGCCTGGATCAAAAATGTCTTAAACGTTCTGATGCCGTTCATCATCGGCTCTCTCATCGCTTTTATCCTGAATCCGGCAGTGAAAATGTTCTGCAATCTTCTGGAAAAGCACACGAAACTGAAGAGAAAAGGCGTCATCAAAGGAATCTCCATCGCCATTACCTACGTTCTTTTACTGGGTCTGGTCCTGGTTTCCGTTTTTGGTGTGGTACCTCAGATCGCCACCAGCCTGACAGATCTGATCAACTCGGCCCTTACCGTGATTCCTCAGTCTGCATCCGAATTGAACCAGTTCCTGACAGAGCTTCATGAGCGCTTCCCCAGCCTGGACATCAGTGCCATTCAGGATGCTGTGGACAATCTGCTGCCTTCCCTTCTGAACTACATCAGGGATTTCGCCTCCAACATTGTCCCCACCCTGTATTCTCTGTCCATGAGCATTATGCAGCTTCTTTTGAACCTGGTGATCGCGCTGATCGTTTCTATTTATATCCTGCTGGATAAAAAAATCCTGGTAGGCTCTGTAAAAGCAGCCATCTATGCCTTCTTTCCCCAGAAAAGAATCCCGTATGTCGTGGATACCATGAAAGAATGCAACGAGATCTTCGGCGGTTTTGTCATCGGAAAAGCCATTGACTCCCTGATCATCGGAATCCTGTGTTTCATCCTCATGACGATTCTCCGTCTTCCGTACACTCTGCTGATCAGCCTGATCGTAGGTATCACAAACATGATCCCCTATTTCGGTCCCTTTATCGGTGCCGTCCCCGGAGCGATCATTATGCTGATGGTCAGTCCTTTTAAAGCCGTGATCTTCATCATCATGATCTTTGGCTTACAGCAGTTTGATGGTCTCTATCTCGGACCAAAGATCCTGGGACAATCCGTCGGTCTCCGCCCTCTCTGGATCATCGTAGCCATTACCGTCGGCGGAAGCATCGCCGGAGTACTCGGCATGTTCCTCGGCGTACCGATCATGGCTGTCCTGCGCTACCTTGTGATGAGAACTCTGAAACAAAGACTACAAGAGAGAAATGTCAAAGATTTGAAACGGTTTCATTTAGAATGAGAATTCTTTTTTTGAGAAAAATGAAGAAAACCTATGCAAAGGGGGCGGCTCCGAGTCGCGAGCCCGCCGCCCCCTCTGCACACCCCCTGTGGGCCCGCTTAGAAAATAAGGGGCTTACGTCAGACAAGAAATGCGCGATGATATGATGTTTTGTGTCTCATATGAAAATGATCTGTTCTTACATAGAGATTCCTGACTTCGCATCCTTAGCCTGCAGGATATGTGCTCTCTCGGCATGTACGGTCAGCGTAAAACTACCAATTTCTGTCTTTCAAATTTTTTCTAATTTCATTTCTTTTTTATTATCCTAACAGTTCTGTTTTTTTGTACTTCCTTCCATTTTATTTATGTATTTTGCATAAAATCTATCTCTTTTATCCTTACTTTCTTGGTTGTTTTTGGTGCATTTACTTTTGTGTATGCAAAATAAAGAAATTGTCATATTAGTGAAATCTATTTATAATAGGCACTGTAATTACACAGAAAATTTTCTGAAAAAGGAGGATGATACACATGAAAAGAAAGCAGTTTTTATCACTTTTATTAGCGTTATCCATGCCACTCAGCCTGACCAGTTATGCAAGTGCTGCGGAAAACAGCGGAGAAATCACCTTCCAGCATGTCCCTTACGGCATTCAGCAGGTCTACTCTATTGAGGTTGTAGACCCGGTTACTGCAGTACGAAATCCTACGACTCCTCTCGCAGGTGAGGAAACTGCCATTTATGTTTCTGCCAAAGTGGATTCTGAAGATTTTATGATTCGTAATGTAACGCTTGAATGGACTTTGAACGGGAAAGCACAGGAACCTATCAAAATGGGACTTGTAGAGGACGTATTTAGCCTGCCATTCGCCATTCCGGGATTTACCGCTGATAAAGCGGACCAGGTAGATCTGAGTAAAGTTGACCGTGAAGTCTATACCTGCAACCTCCCGGCTCTTGAAAAAGATGATGTAGTTGTTTACCATTTCCAGGTCGGTGATACCGTCAGCGAGGATTATGAAGTAACTGTTATGACACATGAGAACTATACACAGATGAAACGTAATCCAGAAAAGCCTGGTCTCGTATTAGAAGCAGAGGACGGTTTCCAGGTTCAAATGCTATTTGGAGAAGCAGGCGGCATTCACTTGAATACCGGTTTTGGCGAACTGCTGCCGGACGAACAGACTCCTGAGATCACTGAGCACGAGGACGGTCTTACTGCCAAAACTGCAGACTGCCGTGTGGAAGTAAGTTACAATCCGTTCAATATCCGTTTTTACAATGAGAAGGATGAGTATGTTACAGCAATTAACGGAATCAAGGCAATTTCTGACTCTGCCGGAAATGTTGAACAGATTCAGTATGACCTCGACAGCAACGAAGATGATCAGTATATGGGCTTTGGTATGCAGTTTGCCGATCTGGATCAGCGTGGAAATACGGTCCATATTCAGACCATAAACTGGTATCTGGAGCAGTATAAAAGCGGTGCCACTTATGCGCCGGTTCCTTATTATACAGTTCCCGGAAAATACGGACTCTATATTGATGAATCTGATCAGATCTCCTTCCAGATGGCATCTGAAAACGAAGATATCCAGATCATTGACCTGGTTTCTTCAAGAAAAGAAAATCAGACAGATCTCCATATTTTCCTTGGAGACAATGAGGAAATCGCAGCGGAATATGCCGATGTAAATGGTCATGCCGCCATGCCGCCTGAATGGTCGTTTGGTACCTGGTTGTGCGCAAATGAATGGCATTCTACTGCAGATATTGAAGATGTCATGAACAAAGCGGAAGAATATGATGTAAAATATAATGCCATTATTACAGAGGGATGGAAAAACAACTTTTATCTCTTCTATGATGCGGAATATACACCTCAGTCCGGAGATTATTGTTTCAGCGTTTCTGATTTCATCTGGGGAGATCGCTGGACAGATCCGGTAGCTCTGGTAGAAAAAATGAAGGAAAAAGATGCACACTTTATTCTCTGGATGATTCCTTCGATCAAAGAGCCACAGCTGGACGAAGACGGAAATTCCACAAATCCGCAAATGACAGCAGACATTGAATACCTGATTGAAAACAAGATGGTGATTATGAACGAGGACGGTACGCCTTACCGTCAGCCTAATGACTGGTTTACCGATAATATGATTCTGGATTTCACCAACCCGATGACAAAAGAGTGGCTGAAAGGAAAAATGAATTATCTGTTTACCGAGGTCGGGATCAGCGGATTTAAAACAGACGGTGGAGAATTCCTCTGGGGACGTGACGCTGTTGCTTTTGACGGACGCCGCGGAGATGAGCTCAGAAATGACTACCCTGATCTGTATGCCCAGACACTTTATGACATTGCCAATGAACTGACAGATGGAGATGCAGTTATGTTCAGCCGTGCTGCTGGCCGCCATATGAACCAGCACCCATGGATGTGGATGGGTGATCAGAAACCGACCTGGGAAGAGTTCCAGGCTGTACTGAATGCACAGATGAATCTGGCTCTTTCCAATGTTCCTTTCAACACCCCGGATATGTCCGGATTCGGAGGAGACCTCCCTGGATATGAATACAAAGAACTGTATCTGAGAGCCCTTGCGCAGACAGCTTTCTCTCCTGCTATCCAGCTTCACTCTGAAGGTTCGAACTATGATAATCCGAACCTGAGCCGCACCAGAATGCCGTGGAACCTGGCAGAACGTTATCACGATAACAGCATTATCGAGATCTTTAATATTTTTAATGATATCCATTATGAACTCCAGGATTATATTCTGGAACATGCAGAAAAAGCAGCGGAAACCGGATATCCGATGGTACGCTCCCTGGCTTATGAATATCCGGATGATCCGGAAGCAAGAAATGCAGAAACACAATACATGTTTGGTGACAAGTATCTTGTATGCCCGGTAACAGAACAGGGGGCAACTACCTGGGATGTTTATCTTCCGGAAGGAAACTGGAAACATTATTTTACCGGAAAAACGTATACAGGCGGTCAGTGGTATACCGTGGACGCACCTTTAGATCAGATTCCTGTTTTTGAAGTATTATAAACATTGGGTTTCCGGGGAATCACTTTGATTCCCCGGCTTTTTTCAACACCTTTTGCACTTCTTTTTTGGAAATTTTCAGTTTTTCAGCGATACGCGCCGCCCCCTCAATACAAGCTTATGTCCGCATTGCCCCATCCACAGAGAGGATCTCCCCGGTCACATAACTCGCCATGTCACTGGCGAGGAAGAGAAATGCATTGGCGATATCCTCCGCCTCTCCAATCCTCCGGAGCGGAATCCGGTTCACCAGCGGCTCGATCATTTCTTTGGGAAGAGCTGCCACCATGTCTGTTCTGGTGATTCCAGGTGCCACTGCATTGACACGGATGTTGTAGGGTCCAAGTTCTCTGGCAAGAGACCAGGTAAGTCCGTTTACCGCATATTTACTGGCCGGATAAGCCACACCGCCCGGCTGGCCGCAGATGCTTACCATGGAACTGGTATTCAGGATACAGCCGCCACCCTGCTCTTTCATGATCTCCACGACGGGAAGGATCCCGTTCATCATACCATTCACATTCAGATCCATCACTCCGGCAAAATGCTCTGCTGTGTATTTTCCGATAGGCGTACTGTCAGAAACGCCTGCATTGTTTACCAGAATATCAATCTTTCCATAGGTTTCTTTGATCTTTGCCATCTCGGCTGCTACCGCACCGGCATTCGTCAGTACGGGCCATGCCCCGGAAACTTCCCAGATTTCATTCTCTGCCTTCAATGACGCGATCGCTTTTTCTACGGTTTCCTGTCTGGATCCAAAAAGTACTACCTTTGCACCGTTTTTCAAGAACTTCTCTACAATGGCATAGCCGATCCCTCTGGTTCCGCCTGTGACAACTGCTACTTTATCCTTTAACATTCTGATCACCTCTCCTGTGTTTTTCTTTTCTTTTACTATATCCGATACAGTTGGTGGACAGTCAATGTTAAATAATTCACAAAATAATCTTCCCTATCCTTCCACGAAGGAAAAGGATTCCGGCAAAATCCACGAATCAGATAGCATTCTTTTCTTTCAGGCGTTATAATAAAGAAAAAAAGTCTACACTTGCTGTACACTTTTAGGGAGGTTGCCATGAGAATCCAGGAAGTGATCCGCCAGACCGGTCTTTCCCGGCGGACGATCTATTATTATATTGACCAGAAACTGATCACACCCAGGGCAGAGGAAGCCAACGGCTATCATGATTTTTCCGAAAAAGACATTCAGAAGCTTTTCCTCGTCCGGAAACTGAGAGAAGCCGGACTTCCTTTGGCAGATATCCGGGCGATCCTGAAAAAACCGCGAACCACGCCTTTCTATCTTCATAAACAGCTGAATGTACTTCAGTCACAGCTGCTTTCCATTCAGCAGACCATCAATGAAATTGACCGGCTCACCGGGCAGCTTCCTGTCTGCCAGTCTCTGGAGCAGCTGGCGGCCATGCTTCAGGAAACACAGTTTCAGCCGGATGATTCTTCCAGATATCAGATGGAATCCCGGAACGCCCAGCTGCTCGCCCAGTATCTCTGGATGCCGTATCTGGATACTCCTGTCACAGAATATCAGCAGTTTCTCTGGCAGAAGATCACACAGGCCACGCTGGAACACGCCGGCACCGACCTGAAAACCATGTCCCGGTATCTTCAGTACATTTCCCCGGAACAGATCGATGCCACCAATATCAATCAGTATCTCAGGAATCAGAAAATCATTTCCCTGACAGAAGCGGATCACCCGCATTTTGTGGAGGAACTGAAACACTCTCTGCTGGCTTTTGCCTCTGATCCGCTGCAACAGGAAAAATGGAATCTTCTCTATCAGCCGGTGATCCATCCCACAGCTCTTTTCTGCGTTTCCGTCAGCGGCTGGATGCGGGAATTCCACCCGGCCTACCGGCGCTATTATGAAAATACCCACACCTGCTGCCGGATGCTGAAGCATTTCATGGACAGCGCGGAAGGGGCAGAGCTCAAAACCGCTCTTGATAAAGCACTCAACGGTAACTGTGATGTACGCACGGGCTATTACGGAGAACTGGAAGTCGCCGCAACCTTCCACAAAAGCATTTACGCACTGCTTGAGCCGAAGGAGATCAGAAAATTCCTTGATGGTGAAAATTTCTGCTATAAATCCTAACCTGAGGTTAATTCTTTCGGGCCCGCTTTTCTGCTAATCTTTTCTCAGGAGAACTTTCACCTTCTAAGAAAGGAGTCGTTTATGAAGAAGAGAATCGTACCAAAAACCACACTTATTCTTTTATTATTTACCCTGCTGCTGGCCTGGAGCGCCGTGCTTCCGGGCCGGGCAGACAGTCTGATCAAATCAAAGGAGTTTACCACCCGCACTTTTTATGCCGACGGGGACGACGACGAAGTCGAGTTCACCGAAAATTTCGGCTTCGGCGGTGATTCCTATCTGAACTCCGGCCGTTTTCGCATGGACATTACCCTCACGCCTGTTTACAACAGCATCTGGATCTCTTCCGATGACGAACGGGCGAATCTGGCTGCGGAACCGGCGATCGTAAACCTGATCAACAGCAGGCTCAACGCAAGGATCGATACTTCCACCGGAGGCGAATTTCAGCCGGACTACGGAAGTGACGGCATGATCCGTTCCTTCCGCTATTCCAGGTCTGATCTTCTTTCCGAGGATCTTACTTATGCCAATTTTACGGTCACGCTCCCTGACGAGTACGCCATCGAATCCCTGTTTTACCAGTACGGAGAGGATCTCGAGATCGACGATGTCCAGTACTCTGTGAAATTTAAGGTCAAGGTCTCCATCTATGGAAATGCCCCCGGGATCAAGCTGAAAAAGAAAGTTCTCTACGGTTATATCAATGATATCTGGTATTTTATCGATGTGGCTGAATTAAAAGGCGGCAACGAAAAAATCGTAAAAGCCACCTCCAGCAATCCTTCGGTTGCTGTTGTTTCTGCCTCCACCCAGCGGATCCGCCTGAAAAAGGTCGGCACCAGCAAGATCACCCTGACAAACGGATACGGGCGCTCTGCCACCTTCACCGTCAAAGTCCAGCATTCTACCATCAAGAGACGGGTTTCTTCCGTCAGCTGCATCCTGGGTACGGAAATGGATCTGGACAATAACGGCATCGTCGGGATCCTCGGCACACCCCGGTATACGGTAAAGTCTTCAGACAGCAGCATCATCAGCGTGCGGAAAAGCCTGAACCATCCGATCATCCGCGGTAAAAAAGCCGGTTCTGCCAGAATCTCCTTTACCTGTGGCAAGAAGAAGTTTTCTGTTCTGGTACGGGTGAAAAAGGCTTCCGTGGTCTTCAGCAATTCCATCACACTCACGGAAGGCTCCAGCCGCTCCCTTTCTGCCGCAGGCAGCTCCAGCGGTATCTACATCAGAAAAGCGGTAAGTCTTAACGGTCTTCTCTCCCTGAAACTCTCCGCCGATTCCAAGACTCTGACGCTCACAGCCAACAAAAGTTTTTCCGGCAAGACAGCCACAGAAAAGGTACTCGTGACCTTCAACAACGGAACGAAAAAGACCGTCACTGTAAAGATCAATAAAAAACCGGCCGCCACAAAGCCGTTCTCTCTGAAGGATATCAAGATCAAACTGATCCGCTCCTACTGGAATGGTTCCAAAGCCTGCATTGAATACTCGATCACCAACAATTCTTCCAAGAATCTGAATAAGATCCGGATTTTCTACAGCGGAACCATCAGCGAAACGGTCAGCGGCTATACCACCATCAATAGTTCCATTCCAAAAGGAACCACCAAAACCTTCATCACCAGGGTCGGTGCCTACGATTATCTGGAAGGAGTCACTTTAAAAGTCACCTCCGCTTCCTGAAACCGCGATTGAAAAAAATCCCTGTTCGGAGTATGATAAGAGAAAAGAACCGAACAAGGACGCGATGCCATGAAAACACGACCTCATTTAAACGTCACTTATATTTCAGAGCGCCTCCAGGAGGCGCTCTGTGACATTTTCCAGTATTCTGTTACCACTGTGACTGCCCCGATGGGCTATGGAAAAACTACTGCTGTCTCCGCTTTTCTGAAACAGGCAGAAAAAGACGGGATCCTCATCCGCCGCCAGAGTATTTACAGCAGCAGCACTTCTTCCTTCTGGAAGGGTTTTTGCCGGCTTTTTTCCGGAACGGCCGTCTATGAAGAACTGACAGCACTTCCCTTTCCCGTAGATGAAAACTCTAGGGCTTTTTTTCTCGAACTTCTGGATCAGGGCTTTCAGACCGATGATGCACCCGTCTGCTTTTTCATTGATGACCTGCATCTTCTGAGCGAGCCTTCTGTTTTTGCCCTCCTTCTGGCTCTGGCAAGACTTTCCCTTCCCGGTCTGCATCTGATCCTGGCCAGCCGCAACCCTGTTTTCTCTCCCAGCGAAAAGCTTCTCCTGGGGAAAAATCTGTTGGAGATCGATGCCGGGATCTTAAGTCTCCGGCCGGAAGAGCTGAAAAATTACTGTTCTCTCTGCGATCTGAAGCTGGATACCTCTTCTCTTTCGACTCTCCACCATCTCACGGAGGGCTGGTTTTCCTGTGTTTATCTGAATCTGACAGCCTACCTCTCGGAAGGAAGGTTCATCGAAGACAACGCCAGCATTTATGACATGATCTTTCATATCCTTCTGGATCCGCTTCCTGCCGATCACCGGAAGCTTCTGACGATCCTCGGTCTGGCAGATGAATTTACCGGCAGCCAGGCTGTCTATCTCTGGGGAGATGACAGGGCCAGGGATATGCTGAAGACACTCACGGAAAACAATGCCTTTATCAGCCGCCTTACAGAGGCGGACACCTTCCGCTGTCATCATATGCTGAAAAGCTGTACCAGAAAAATGTTCGCCCAGCTTCCTCCTGCGGAGCAGAACCGTTACAGAGCCCGCATGGGAAAATGGTATCAGAGCAGAGGATACTATGAAGATGCCATCCACTGGCTCTCCCTTTCCGATGATTATGAGGCGCTTCTGGCCGCTGTGGAGGAAAACCGCGGGTATGCGCTGAACATCCAGCATCAGGAAGAAGTGCTGCGGTGGCTGGAGCAGTGCCCGAAGGAAATCCTGGCACGGCATTCCTATGCACTCCTTATCTTTATGCGCCGCCTTTATACCTTCCGTCGAATCCCGGAGATGCTGCAGCTGAAGGAGTTTTTTCTCCGGAGTGTATCGGAAAATCCTTCTCTTTCCGAAGAGGAACGAGGCAATCTTCTGGGGGAATGTGAAGTGATCTTAAGCTTTCTGAGCTACAATGACATTCAGGGCATGAGCCTTCATCACCGGAAAGCACTGGATCTTATGACGAAAAAGACCACCTCCGTGGGCGGCTCCGGCTCCTGGACCTTCGGTTCTCCAAGCGTCCTCACCATGTATTACCGGACTCCGGGCAGTCTTGATCGCATAGTGGCAGATATGAAGGAATGTATGCCTTATTATTACCGTCTCACCGACGGGCACGGAAGCGGTGCCGAAGATCTGACGGAGGCAGAAAGTCTTTTTCTTCAGGGAAATTTTGCAGCTGTCTCTCTTCCGCTCAAACGGGCAGAGCTCGCTGCTCTTGAGAAAAAACAATGGGGCATGCTTCTCTGTAAGGATTTTCTTGAAATGCGGCTGGCTCTTTTTTCCGGAGACCGGGAGCGGATCCGGGAACGGATGGAGGCACAGAAAAAAACTCTGAAACGCGAGCTTCAGAGCATGTTTTTGAATACACTGGACGTATGCAGTGCTTTTCTTTCTGCAATTCTCGGATGTAAAGACAAGATCCCGGAATGGATCGCATCCGGGCGGCTTGACAGTGCTCTGGTGCTCCATCCCGCCACCCCCATGCTTTTTATGACCTATGGGGAGGTTCTTCTGGCAGAGGGGGACTATTCCCGGCTTATTGCCATGGAACAGGAGCTCCGCAGGCGTTTTTCCATCTATCCCAACCTGCTCTGCACCCTTTATCTGGAGATTCAGCTGGCCGGAGCTTTTCATCAGCTGGGAGACAATGACAAAGCCCTCTCCCATCTCCAGGCGGCCTTTGTTATCGGCGAAGAAGACCGCCTGGCCGTTCCCTTTGCAGAAAATGCGGCCTGGATCCGCCCGTTGCTGGGGCAGATCCTTTTCATGGCACACCGGCCTTTTATCGAACAGATCCTGAAGCTTGCAGACGAGCTGGAAGAGACGATGCTTGCCAAAGCAGAAGACACCCAACGGCCGGAAGGCTTCACAGACAACGAGTGGACCGTAGCCCAGTTCGCCGCCTCCCGGCTCAGCAACCGGGAAATTGCTGAAGAAATGGGGTTTTCTGAGGGCACCGTAAAGCAATACCTGAACCGTATCTACGGAAAACTCCATCTGGATGGCGACGCCCGGAATAAGCGCCGCCGTCTGGAAGAGCTTCTGAAACAGAGTCCCCCCGCCGCCGTTTCAAAGCTCCCCTGACTGTCAGCGGTATGCAACACTCTGAAGGCCGGAGATGATGCTTTCCAGAACAGTTATATAGAGTTCTCCCCCGCCGAGAAGGTCAAACGCCAGATAGAGTACACTGTCCCCGGCATCCTGGTCATAGAGGTCATTGATAGCCTGAGCCAGTGTATTTCCGGTGTAACCTCCGGTATCTTCGCCTGCGTTCTCAAGCACTTCCAGGATCTGCTCCGCCAGAGCGATCCTTTCATCATCCGTACGGTCCCCGTACCAGTCATTCTTATACATCAGTGCCATTTCCGGATATTCCGCATCTACCAGAAGGAGTGCTTCTTCATCCAGATTTTCCATCGCCTGCTGCTCAAAAACATGCAGGATCGCCTCCCGGTAAATTTCATAATCATCTCCAAAGCAGACGGAGGCAAGCTCCAGTGTATTTGCGGAGATTCCGGACTCATAGGCCGTATCGATCAGTTCCCGCAGAGTCTCCGCATCCATTTCTTCCGGATCCACGCCTTCGCTTTCATAATAATCCAGTAAGATCTGCGGCAGATCTTCTTTTATATCTTCAAAGTTTTTCTCGTCATTCCAGAAGCTTTTTCCGATAAAAGCAGTCTCCAGGATATCCGTATCACACATTTTTTCGATGAGCTTTTCTTCCTCTGTCCGTTCCCGTTCTGTCTCGTTTTCCTCTTCAACCCTTTCCGGAGCCAGACTGCTGCTTTCCTCCGTCACTTCTTCCATGCTCTCTGCCAGAACCGGAAGCACGGGCTGGCTTCCCATAAGCACTGCCAGAAACATCACAAATATTCTTTTTTTCATAGAAAAATCCCCCTTCTTCTCTGTTGTTTATATCTTTATTCAAACAGAAAAGAAGAGGGATTTCTATTAACCTCTGGTTATCTTTGTAGTTTTGAATCAGTCACTCGTGTACCAGTAGCGCACGCAGCCGTAAATATAGGCAGAATCATAGCTGGAAATCTTGATGCCGCCCTGCGGATAGGGTGCGCGGTTGGAAGCGTGGACGATCTTTCCATCTCCAATATAAATCCCCACATGACTATTACCCGCATAGTAAAAGATCAAGTCACCGGGCTTCAGATCTTCAACCGCAATCTTGACCGGTTTCTTATAACCAGAAGCACCGTCATACTGGGTCCAGGTGGTACGGGGAATATTGATGTTAAAATGTCTCATCACCAGCATGGTAAAGCCGGAGCAGTCCACGCCTTGCGTCAGATCCGTAGCTCCTCCAAAGACATAGGGATAGCCGATAAACTGCTGGGCATAAGCCGCGATCTGTTTTCCCAGTGCGTCATTTTCTGTCAGCGGTGTCTTCGTCGTCATCTGTCCGTTGGCATTGAAGATATAGTAAACGCCATCGATCTGCAGATCGGTGTTCACTGCCATGGCTCCGCCTTTGGACGGATTGAAATAGTAGGTAATGCCATCAATCACCTTAAAGCCTGTCTGCATGGCACCGTTGGTCGTACTGAAATAATATTTGTTTTCATTGTATTCTGCCAGACCACGGGCCTTCGTACCATCTGCCAGGAAGAGGTATGTATCGCTTCCTACCTTCAGAAGAGCACCGGCTGCCCGCTGTCCTTTATCTGTCAGATAATAACCGTCCACCCAGGTCTCTTTTGCCATCACACCGGTAGTCGTATCAAAGTAATACCAGATGTCATCCAGCTCCTGCCAGCCGGTCATCGGCTGATAGGAAGAATCCAGAAAGTAGGTCTTTCCATCCTTATCGGTAAAAAGTCCAGGACTTCTGGTCTCACCGGTCTTCACGCCATCGCTTCCCACATATTCAGAACCGATCCAGGTACTCTTGGCCATGGTCCCGTCAGAGGTGAGATAACACTTGTCCACCCAGGCATCCTTCTGCATGACACCGGATTTATCAAAGTAATACTTCGCTCCGTCAATGGTCTTCCAGCCTTTGGCACGGGCTCCCGTACTGGGATTCAGATAATATTTGTTCTCTCCCACAGTGATCCAGCCGTACTGCCTCTGTCCGTTCTCGTTGACATAGTAGGTATTTCCGACAAAGCGGTTCTTCGCCAGCTGTCCATAAGCATTCAGATAATATTTCTGACCGTCAATGGTCCGCCAGCCTGTCAGCATCCGTCCGGTTTTCGGACTGAAATAATAATCATTGACCCCATAATGGATCCAGCCGGTGAGCATTTCTCCGCTAGCCGGATCAAAATAGTAACGGAGACCGCCGGAGGTCTTACAGATACCGGAAAGCTTCTTCAGAATGCCGTCACTTCCAAAATACCAGACTTTACTGTCGATCCTCTTCCAGCCGGTCACTTTTTTATAATTGACCTTGCTGAAATAATATTTTTTTCCATCGATCTCTTTCCAGCCAACGGCATAAGAACCGTTTTCGTCCAGATACTGTGAGTCGTTGATCCAGGTACCTCTGGCAAGTGTCCCGTCCGCATTGAAATAATAACGTTTGCCATCAATGGTATGCCAGCCGTTTTTCACTGCTTCTCCCGTTTTCGTATCCAGATAATAGGTCTTATCCCCATTTGTATACCAGCCGTAGACCTTTTCTCCCTTGTCGTTCACATAGTAGGTTTTCCCTACCATGCGGTTTTTCGCCAGCTGACCATATTTATTGAAGAAATATTCCTTCCCGCCAATGGTCTGCCAGCCCGTCACGGCCCTGCCGGTCCGGGTGCTGAAATAATAGTCATTGACTCCATAATGGACCCAGCCGGTCGTCATCTCACCACTGGCCGGATCATAATAATAACGGTTGCTTCCGTTTTTTACCAGTCCGGTCATTTTCTTTAAGGTGCCGTCTGTATTGAAACAGTAAACTTTTCCGCCGATCCGCCGCCAGCCCGTCACAGCCGCATAATTGGTGTAACTGAAGTAATAGGTATCACTTCCGATGGTGACCCAGCCTTTGGTCAGGCGGCCTCTTGGTCCCGCATAGTATTTTCCACGGACCAGTGTATTCTTCTGCAGTTCTCCCAGTCCGTTGAAATAATAGCGATAAGAGCCCAGCTTGTAGAGTCCTTTCAGCGCATAGCCTTTTTTACCAAAGTAGTAGGTTTTCCCATTGATCCCGGCCCAGCCAAATACCTGTGTTCCGGTCTTCGGACTGAAGTAATACTTTTTTCCTCGATAGACCACGAAGCCTGTCTGCTGCGCTCCGGTCTTGGTATCAAAAAAATAAGTTTTTCCGGAGATCTTCGTAAAACCGGTGGCTTTCTTTCCATCTGTATAATAATATCTGGCATTTCCCTCTGTTACCCAGCCATCTTTGACCTTCGCCTTCTCCGTAACGGTGTCCGCTCTGGCAGGGACAGTATTTTCTGCCGGAACACACACCAGAAGTCCGGCAAAAAACAATGCCATGAGAAATTTCTTTTTCATACTAATCCCCTTTTATGTACGTTTCTTCAAAACTTCCGAACACAGGCCACAGACCCGCAATTCGAACTATTACAGAATTGTTACATCATTATGAAAAGTTTATCGGATTTTCATGGAAAAGTCAAGAGAAGATGGGATTTTTAAGAAAAAATATGGGATGTTCCCATACACTTCCATCAGGCCGCTAAAAAACAAGAAGCTTACGTCTGACTGGAAGTGCGTAAAATCTTCACCTCAAAATTTTGCTCAAAGATCTTTTCTTCCCGGAGGATTTCAAATTTTTCCGGTTTGAAATCCTTTCTTACTGTAATCGTATTCAGACAGTCATAGCCCAGCTTCCGGTAGAGTTCAATCGCTCTTATATTTCTGGCGGAAGCTTCGATATAGAGCGATTCCGAATATGTCTTTACGATCTCTTCCGTCAGCCGGATCGCTTCTGACCCGATCCCTCTGCCCTGGTATTCCGGCAGGCCAGGGTCTTTTTT
Source organism: Blautia sp. OF03-15BH (assembly GCF_003463065.1). Taxonomy (GTDB): domain Bacteria; phylum Bacillota; class Clostridia; order Lachnospirales; family Lachnospiraceae; genus Limivivens. The sequence goes on along the minus strand of NZ_QSCM01000005.1, from coordinate 222,843 downwards.
TCTTTTTCGTATGGTTCCAGTTTTAAATTCATGATTTATTCTCCTCATTTGTTTATAAAATTTCATCCGTCCGAGCAGCCATTTTCACTATCACTGGCTGCGCTGAGGCTTTTTCAACCGTGCAATCAGATCTGCAGACAAGTCAAAGGTGGCAATTACTTAATATTCGCTGTACTAGACGCTTTTGGGAAAGCATGAGGGGCAGTATGCAAAAGAGGGGTACTTTAGATCTTAGCACTTCGATTTCGTTGACTCTATTTGCATTTTGGGGATTTTCAGGCAACTTATCTCTCCGTTTTCGTTGACTCTATTTGGCTTTTTGAGATTTTCAGGCAACTTATCTCTCCGTTTTCATTGACTCTATTTGCATTTTGGGGATTTTCAGGCAACTTATCTCTCCGTTTTCGTTGACTCTATTTACATTTTGGGGATTTTCAGGCAACTTATCTCTCCGTTTTCGTTGACTCTATTTGGCCTTTTGAGATTTTCAGGCAACTTAGCTCTCCGTTTTCGTTGACTCTATTTAGCTTTTTGGGATTTTCAGGCAATTGACTCCTCTATTTTTGCTTGCTCATTTCGGTATTTTACAATATGCAGTCAAGGCGATTTAGCAGGGTGCGAAAGACAAGGATGAACTCTGCAGGCGTGCTGACGCACGGCAAAGATTTCTGACACAGTATTTCACACTCTGATGAATCGGATTGGATGCAGTATTTTGCAGAATTGCTATAGTACAGTGAACATTAAGTTTCTGCTACATTGACAAAAGATGATTTTTTATATGCATGGCGAGGAATGAGGCGTAGCGGTGGCTATGTCGATTGACGACAACGCAACAGATGAAAAATCAGACAAGTCAATGGTCTGGTTGTTTCAAAAACGCTGTACCAGTCTGACGTAAGCCCCCCTATTTTCTAAAGCGGGCCCAGATGGGGGAGTTTGAGGGGGCCTGCGGGCTCGCGACTCGGAGCGGGCCCCCTCAAATTCAGTTTCATGGCGGCTTTCTAAAGCCCCCATAAATAAAAAAATCCCATGCAATGTATATTCTACACATCGCATGGAACTTTTTTATTTACTGGTCTGCATCCTCTTGATCACTTTCAGCCTCGTGAACTCTTCTCTTTCTTTTTCCTCCAGAGCATTCTGGATATTCTTCGTAAGAGCTTCGTACATCGGAATCGTGATGTTTTTCAGTGCATTGGCCCGTTTCTGGGTTTTCTTGATGTTGGCAGCCAGACGGTAGGCGGAATTTTCGATCATGGAAAGACGGATGGTAAGGTCTTTCACCTTCTCGAAAGCGAGCCTTGCCTGATCCAGCGCCTGCGTGGTGCTGTAATAAGCGTAGGTCGGTTCGTCGGCCTGCGGTTTATACTCCACCAGTGGAATCTCCGTACCCATGACGCTGCGGGTCTTGATCCTTATGGAATCCTCCACGGGGACAGAAAAGGAAATCTCCTCCACCTCATGGATACCCATCTCGATGTTGGCCCGCTGCAGGAGGCTGTAGGCTTCCCGGAATGTGGTATCGATCTCTGTCTGGATCTCCGAAGCCTGACTGATCAGGTTCATGATCTCACGCATCAGAATGTTACGCTTCTTATCCATCAGATCGAAGCCCTGTCTGGCAAGTGCCAGAGAATTCTTGGCCAGGATCAGATTTCCCTTGGTGGGAAAGGTGTTTGGATTCATACGCTCACCTCGAATTTACATTTCTGAAGCTTCTGCCGTCTCCGGCACTTTGTAGTATTTATCAAGGATCTTGGTATCGATACGGTCAAGTTCTTCTCTGGGCAGCATCCGTAAGAGCTCCCAACCCTTGTCCAGTGTTTCTTCGATGGTACGGTTCTCTTCCTCACCCTGTCCGACAAATTCGTGCTCGAATGCTTCACCGAATTTCAGGTAGGTTTTGTCCAGGGGAGAAAGCTCATCCTCACCGATAACGGAAGCCAGGGCTCTGGCATCTCCTACTTTTGCGTAACAGGAGAAGAGCTGGTTTGCCACGTCCTGATGATCCTCTCTGGTATAACCTTTACCGATACCGTCCTTCATCAGTCGGGACAGAGACGGCAGTACATTGATGGGTGGATAAATCGCCTGACCATGAAGCTGACGGTCCAGAACGATCTGACCCTCAGTGATGTATCCGGTCAGGTCAGGGATCGGATGCGTGATATCATCATTCGGCATGGTCAGGATCGGGATCTGTGTTACAGAACCGTCCACACCCTGCACAATACCGGCGCGCTCATAAAGAGTAGCCAATTCACTGTAAAGATAACCCGGATAACCTTTTCTGGAAGGAATCTCTCCTTTGGAGGAAGAAACCTCACGCATAGCCTCTGCAAAGGAGGTCATATCGGTCAGGATGACCAGGATATGCATGCCTTTTTCAAAAGCCAGATACTCGGCGGCGGTCAGTGCCACCTTCGGAGTGATCAGTCGCTCAACAACCGGGTCGTTTGCCAGGTTCAGATACATAACAACGTGATCGGAAACGCCACTCTCCTCAAAGGTCTTGCGGAAGAAGTTTGCCACATCGTATTTTACACCCATGGCTGCGAAAACGATTGCAAATTTCTCATCGGAAGCTGCATCTCCAAGAGAAGCCTGTTTTACGATCTGGGCTGCCAGACGGTCATGGGGAAGTCCGTTTCCGGAGAAGATCGGAAGCTTCTGGCCTCTGATCAGCGTAGTCAGTCCGTCAATAGCGGAAATACCGGTACGGATATAGTTTCTCGGGTATTCACGGGTCACGGGGTTCAGAGGCAGTCCGTTGACGTTTAAACGGCACTCCGCCTTGATGTCTCCCAGTCCGTCGATGGGCTCTCCGATACCATTGAAGGTACGTCCCAGGATATCCGGGGAAAGAGCTACCTCCATGGGATGTCCTGTCAGTTTTGTATGGGTGTTTTTCAGGGACATGCCGTCATTTCCTTCAAACACCTGAATAACAGCTTTATCCTCGTAAAGCTCGATGATACGGCCCAGCTTTTTCTCATTGCCGTTTACCGTGATCTCCACGATCTCCTCAAAGGAGGCATTCTGGACACCCTCCAGAACAACCAGAGGACCATTGATCTGACTGAGTCCTAAATATTCAATTGCCATTTCATCCTACCTCCTTTTATGCGTTTTTGGCAATGACTTCGTCATAGAAGGCATCGATGGCTTTGTAATAGTCGTCAAACATTTCCGACTTGTCGTTCGGCACATCGTATTTGATGGAAACGATACGGTCGAAAATGTTGCTTTCCTTCAGGATCGACATGGGCATGCCCATGGTGACCAGTGCTTTTGCTTTCTTATAAAGATACAGGATCACATCCATCATCAGGAACTGCTTCTTCATGGGTACACAGGTATCATCCGGATGGAAGGCATTCTGCTGCAGGAAGCCCAGACGAACCACACGGGCGATCTCAAGGGTCAGCTTCTGATCATCCGGAAGCACATCGCTACCGATCAGTTTTACGATCTCCATGAGGCTGCTCTCCTGGTTCAGGATAGCCATGAGCTGATTTCTGTGATCCACAAACCGTTTGTCCACGTTGGTCTGGTACCAGGGTGCCAGGTCGTTCAGATACTCACTGTAGCTGGTCAGCCACTGGATCGCCGGGAAATGACGGGCATATGCCAGGGATTTATCCAGTCCCCAGAAGCAGCGGACGAAACGTTTGGTATTCTGCGTAACGGGCTCGGAGAAATCGCCTCCCTGCGGAGATACAGCTCCGATGATGGAAACACTTCCTTCTGCTCCGTTTAAGGTCTGTACATAGCCGGCTCTCTCATAGAATGCAGACAGACGGGATGCCAGATAAGCCGGGAAACCTTCCTCGGCGGGCATTTCCTCCAGTCGTCCGGACAGCTCTCGAAGAGCCTCGGCCCAACGGGAAGTGGAGTCTGCCATGATGGCTACGTCGTAACCCATGTCGCGGTAATACTCCGCCAGAGCCACACCGGTATAAATGGATGCCTCACGGGCAGCCACCGGCATGTTGGAGGTATTGGCGATCAGCGTGGTACGATCCATCAGAGGATTGCCGGACTTCGGATCGATCAGCTCGGAGAACTCCTCCAGAACCTGAGTCATCTCGTTTCCACGCTCTCCGCAGCCAATGTAGATGATGATATCGGCATTGGCCCATTTTGCGATCTGATGCTGGGTCATGGTCTTACCGGTTCCGAATCCTCCCGGGATGGCTGCCGTACCGCCTTTGGCGATCGGGAACATGGTATCCAGGATTCGCTGTCCGGTCACCAGAGGTTCGCTTGACGCGTAGCGGGCTGCACTGGGACGGGGCACACGGATCGGCCATTTCTGAGCCAGTGTCAGGGGAACTTCTTTTCCGTCACTGAGCTGAAGAACCGCGATCTCGTCAAAAATCTTATACTTTCCATCCGGAGATGCCTTCAAGATCGTACCGGAAAGGTTCGGAGGAACCATGGATTTATGAAGGATCGCCGGTGTTTCCTGGGTCTCTGCGATGATGGTTCCGCCGCTGACTTTATCGCCGGCTTTTACGGTGATGTGTACATCCCAGAGCCGCTCGGTGTCCAGAGAATCTACGGAAAGGCCGCGGCTGATGTATTTGCCGGATTTGGCAGCGATCTCACTTAAGGGACGCTCGATACCATCAAAAATGTTGTTCAGGATTCCCGGAGCCAGAAGAACGGAAATGGCATCTCCGCTGGCTTCTACGGTCTCTCCGGGCTTCAGGCCTGTCGTTTCCTCGAAGACCTGTACGGTGGTGGTGTCCTGAGTCAGGGCGATCACCTCGCCGACCAGGCGTTCTTTGCCGACGTAAACCATCTCTGACATCTCAAAACCGGTATTGCCCTTCAAATAAATGACGGGACCGTTGATGCCGTAAATAACACCTGTCTTATTCATGAAGGACACCTCCGTCAAAGGTAAAGTTTTTCTTTGCTGCATCAAATTTGGCAGCAAAGGAATTGTCGATCAGGATATGGCGTCCGGGAATGACTGCCCGGGTGCCGCCGCTGAAGGAATACTCGGAAACCGTCAACGGATGGTTGACAGCAGCGGTGAGGCCGCTTAAGCAGGACTGATCTGCCGGATCAATGTAAATGGTAACTTCCTCATTTCCTGCGAATTTCAGGATCTCACGGATCTGAGAGATCAGAAGCTGCTGGTATTCCGGTGTTGCCATATAGTCGGCCAGTTTTTCCTGTACTTCTACAAAAAGTGTCTCTTTCAACTCTTCCTGTCTTCTTGAAATGTCACGCTTGATCTCCAGGCGCTCCTTGGAAAGAGTGATATTGTTTTCCCGTTTCAGCCGGTCCGTTTCAGTTTTCACTTCGAGGGCAGCCTGACGGTCTTTATCTACGGTATGCTCCTGAAAAAGTTTCTCCAGAGCCCGGCGGTGTTCTTCAATGGCCGCTGTGCTTTCCTGACGTGCCTCCTCAAGAGCTGCAGTTCTAAAGTGTTTCAGCTTTTCTTCTGTTGTCAAAATAGATCACCTTCTTTTTACAGCTTGACGCCGATTGCTTCGTTTACATAGGAAGTGATAAAATCAGCCTTCCGGCCGGTACCGTGGCGGTCCGGAATTTCTACGATGAGGGGCAGACGGCGGTTCAGTTTTACATCGTCAACGATGTCGGGAAACTCCCGGCCGAATTTCTCGGTCAGGAGGATGATCCCGTTCTCTTTGTCAGCAATGGCACGCTCCAGGGCTTCCCGGAGCTCTCCGCGCTCATGAACCACGCAGCCTTCCACACCGGCCAGTCTCATTCCGGTATAAGTATCCACGTTATCACTGATGAGATACATTTTCATGGATTATAATGCACCCAGGATCATGAAGGAGATGATCAGACCGTACAGACAGCATCCTTCGGCCAGACCTACGAAGATAAGAGATTTACCAAGAATGCTCTGATCCTCGCTGATTGCTCCAAGGGCAGCGCTGGCAGCACTGGCAACTGCGATACCACCGCCGATACAGGAAAGACCGGTTACAAGAGCTGCAGCCAGGTAACCAAGACCGGTAGCCAGGCCTGCGGAAGACTCAGAAGCAGCCTCGGCAGCCAGAGCAGAAGCACCGTTTCCAAGAGATACGATACCGGCTACTGCAAAAATTCCAAAGAACAGAAAAGCGTTGATGGCCAGAGAAGTTTTTAAACGTCCTTTGTTTCTCTCACCGATAAGAAAAGCGCTGAAGGGGACGAAAATGCTGAGTACAAGTGCAGCAACGATTAAGATCTGAGTGATAGTAGACATTGATAAAATCCTCCTTAAAATATATTTAGTTTTTTTCTATTTTCCGGAAGGGAACAAATTCCCGGCCGGTACCTTTGTAGAAACGGCTGAACATCTCATAGTATTCCAGACGGAGTACCTGAATTCCGACGATCAGACCTTCCATACCGCAGACGAACAGGTTTCCGAGGATCACAACGATCCAGTTCGGTGAACCGGCTTCCGCGCCTGCCAGCATCAGTACAACCTCCATCATGGCTGCGTGGCTGACTGCGAAGGCACCCACACGGACGAAGGAAATGGTGTTGGAGAAGTAGCTTAAGAGCACCTCAAAGAGTTCAAAAATTGTCTGTACGACGAACATGCCTTTTTCTTTCGGCATCACGTCTGCCTTATGCTCCACCAGCTTTGCCAGAGGCTCTTTAAATGCAATGACAAGAAGGGGAACTACAAACATAATCACAAGCACGATGGCTGCCGGCATTTTTTTACCGGTCATGATAAGAGCGATCACTGCCACAACGGCTCCGTAGAATACCAGACCGGCCAGACCGTTGGTATCAAACCAGGCGCTCTCAGGATCATGGGCTTTGATGCCGTTGATGATATGCATGATCATGGCCACCAGGATCAGGAACATACCGAAACCGACTGCTACGATGAAGACGGTATTCAGTTTTCCGATAAACGGAACGGTCATCATTTGATTCATGGGCTTCAGCCACAGGGCAGGGAGCACATCCTCGAAACCGAAGAAGCTTCCGTACAGGAATCCGAAGATCGTGGAGAAGAAGCCGGCACAGCTGATGATGGCTGCCAGATCGATCTTTTTGAATTTATACAGCAGGAAACCACCGATCAGGAGGCAGAGTCCCTGGCCCGCATCACCGAACATGGCTCCGAAAATCAGAGAATAGGTGATGGCCACAAAGATGGTCGGATCGATCTCATTGTAAGCAGGCAGTCCGTACATCCGGATGTACATCTCGAAGGGTTTGAACAGCTTCGGGTTTTTCAGCTTGGTAGGCGGCTGATTCAGGATGTTGTTTTCATCGTCCTCCAGGATACAGTAAAGATTGATGTCATCCTCAATATCCTTCTGGAAGCGGGCTGCATCCTTTTCGGTCATCCATCCGCAGAGGATGTAGAAGACCTGTTTGTCATTTTTTGCCTTGGTGCAGGCAGCAAGCTTTCTCACATCAAAGTTGGTGGAAAGGCTCTCCAGGGTATTTCTGGCTTTCAGAAGGTCGCTCCGTCTGCTCTCCAGCTTCTTTCCGACCTCTGCCTGACAGTTCTTGAGCTGCTCGTCAATGGAAGCCAGGTCTTTTTTCAGTTTGGAAACGGCTTCCTCGGGGGTTCCCTCATATTCATCGGGAATACGCATTCTCTCAAAATGCAGGGAGCTGTACACAGCGTCTACCTTGACTGCCTGTGTGGCAGGAACAAAGTAAACTCCCCAGACGTACTGTTCATCAGAAGCACATTTGAAAAATACGGTGTCCAGATTGTCATAGACGTATTTTTCAAATTTTTCGTAGTATTCGTGAGCGATCTTTCCAAAACGGTATTTGACAAATTTGAAACCAAACACCTCATGGATGTTGAAGTCGAAATTCAGAAACGGCTCAATCCACTGCAGAGAGGAAAGGAGTTCCTCGTGCTTTTTGGAAAGCTCCGTACGTTTCTCCTGGAAATTTGCAGCATACTCACTCAGTTCCTGAATGGTTTTTACCGCTGTGTCCACATCCATGCTTCCGGTTTCCTCGGAAACCGGCTGGGAAAGCTGGCCGACAAACTCATTTGCCTTGTTCCGAAGCTCCTTATAAGGATTGATCTCCATGAACGGCCGGAGCTCTTCCACCGTTTTCAGCTCGGAAAGGGCATTTTCCAGATGAATCTCATACTTCGATAAGTACTGGTTTACCACACGGTCGATATCGGCCTTTGGTCCCGTGATACTTAAAAATTTCATCTTCTCAATCACGAACCCACCCCCTTTCTTAGTTATTTATATATTTTGCAATTTCCTCCTGGGGCAGTCCGTAACGGACACACTCCAGAATGGTAGTAAGTCTGTCAACCTCATGCTCCTTCTCGTAGAGATAAGAGATCATCGTTGCGACAGAATACGGATTGTTTCTGGATTCCTTACTCTGGATCTTATGGCGGATCTCTGTGTAATACTGATCCAGATTGTGCGGTGTAAGCTCCGGATAACGTTTTCCGTAATAGGTCTTTCTGACTGCGGCAGTCAGCTCATCCTGATTTCCCGCCTCCACCAGATCCTTGATGCTCTGCTGGGTGAGATGGTAAGTCACCGGGATGAGGTGTGCGTAGATGCTGCTGTTTTCCATATGATAATACTTCTTGGAACGGTAGATCCACTGCATGTTCAGAAGATCGATCTTCACGCCATAGGCTTCCATGAAGATTTTCCGGTCTTCCTTGTCCTTGAAGATCTTCTGGCCATTTTTCCAGAACCAGCCGAAATAGAAAAGATCGAGTGCCATTTCATAATCCCAGAGGGTCGGCGATTCAATGTCCGAAAGACGTTTCATAGGCTCGTAATAAATGCTTCCCTTCAGATTCTCGACAAATTCATCGATGGTCTGGCTGGCGGAAAGTTTGTTCAGATCCAGGTCTGAATGATGATTAAAAAAGTCTGTAAAGATCGTCAGATCTGTAGAAACATCCCTGTGGTCAAAAAGCATCCGAAGGGAACGCTTCATGATGGCGATCTCATACCGGCCAAAATAGAGATCCATAAAGGCTCTCTGCTGTACGGTGGAAAAACGATAGATCTTCTGGAAATCCGCATAAACAGAATAGGTGAGGATCTGCTCTACCTGACTCCGGTGCAGGGTACTTTCATCCAGTCCGGCGAAGAGTTCCTGATAGGAGGGCTTCTGTTTCAGATAGGCCAGTGCACCAGTGACTGTCGGCATGGCAGCCAGTGTCTCATAATCCTTCCGGGTCAGAAGACGGCTTTTGATGGCACGGATCTTTGTGGTCGTTCCACTGTAAGATAACAGTTTTCCCATAGCTTATCCCTCGATCATCTGTTTTAATATGCCTGCAGCCAGTGTCTCATGATTCTCTGCATATTCCTTTTCCAGATTCAGGATCGTCCTGGCAGCGGCCTCTTTCAGGGAAGAAAGCTCTGCTTGTTTCTCTTTTTCCAGGCTGGCACGGATATCGGCAAGCTTTGCTTCCGTCTTCTGATCCACGTCAGCATCGTATGCATCCATTCGCTGTTTGGATTCTTCATCCAGTTCTTTCTTTTGAAGGGCGGATTCGTTCATGATCTTGACAGCTGCGGTCTCAATTTCCGAGATCTTGTTAACGATTGTATCCATTCTATACCTCCTTCTCTTTTCTTTCCTGTGTCTGCTTTCAGAAGCTTTTTACACAGTTCTCTATTATCATACCTTTTCTTTTTAAAAATGCAAGGATAATAATAGCTAAAAATCTAAAAATGAATAATGGTCATTCCTATACAAACAGCTAAAACCGGAAAACCGGGACAGATCTCTGCTCTGACGTGGGAAAACAGGAGCCCTGAATGACCCCTGTCCGGTTTTCTGCGCTATTTGCGGTTGTCGTTTTGGACACATTGGATTATACTGAAATCAGTTGCATTTGAAAAATGACTATTTTTTATACCCATAATAAAAAAACTTTATAAAAGGAAGACTCATGGCAGCAAATTTTGAATATTATAAAATCTTTTATTATGTAGCAAAATACCAGAATTTCACCCTGGCCGCCAAGGCACTGCTTTCCAGCCAGCCTTCCGTTTCCCGCTGCATGCAGGCTCTTGAGACCGAACTTGGCTGCCGGCTTTTTATCCGGACCAAGCGCGGCGTATCCCTGACTGCGGAAGGGGAACAGCTCTATCAATATGTCGCTCCCGCCTGCGAGCAGATCTTCAAGGGTGAGGAAAACATCGGCGGTACCCTGGGGTACCAGAACGGCTCCGTCTACATCGGTGTCACAGAAACTGCCCTTCACTGCTTTCTTCTGGAAAAGCTCTCCGCCTTTCACCGGCAATACCCGGGGGTACGTCTGAAGCTCACCAGCGGCACCACTCCAAACACACTGGCAGACTTAAAGGCCGGAAAGACGGATCTGGCCGTCGTAACGACTCCGATCCGCGAGGATCCGCTTTTTCGGGTCACACTGGTCAAAGAATGCCAGGATATCCTGGCCGGCGGACACAACTACTCGTATCTGAAAGGAAAAAAGGTCCCTCTCTCTGAGGTGCAGCAGTATCCTTTTGTCTCTCTGGCAGAAAATACCATGACTTACGCTCTTTATAAGGAGTTTTATGCCGCGCACGGCCTGATCCTCAAGCCGGACATCGAACTTGCCACGGCAGATCTTATGGTTCCTGTCATCCGTCAGGGGCTTGGTGTTGGCTTTATCCCACGGGAACTGGTGGGAAAAGAGCTGGAGACTGGCAGCATTGTGGAAATTGAGATTGAGGAAAAGATCGAAGGACGTCATATCTGTATCGTAGAAGATCGCCAGAAACCCCTAAGTATGGCAGCCCGCCACCTGAGCCGCCTTTTAAAAGGAAAAGAACCTTCATGAAAAGAAGTTTTTGTAGAAAAAAGGCCGGAAATATGCTATGATGCCAAAGTCAAAAGGTCAAACAGACGAAAAAGGAGATATTACCATGCGTTTAAGAAATATACCGGGTGCGGACGAAGCCGTATCCGCAAGCCCCTGGGTCATTCAGGACCCGGCAGCCAAAAAAGGTCACTGGAATGAGGTTTTCGGCAAGGAACAGCCACTCTACATCGAAGTCGGCATGGGAAAAGGTCAGTTTATCACTGAGCTTTCCAGAAGAAATCCGGAGATCAACTATATCGGCATCGAGCGCTACACAAGCGTTCTCTACCGCGCCCTTCAGAAACGGGAGCTTCTCACAGAAGAATGTGGAGAAGAATTTCCTAATCTCCGTTACCTCTGCATAGATGCCAAGGATCTTCCGGAGATTTTCGGAAAAGGGGAGGTAGACCGGATCTACCTGAATTTTTCCGATCCCTGGCCAAAGGAACGTCATGCAAGACGAAGACTCACCTCCCGGGAATTTCTCGCCCGTTATGAAGAGATTCTGGCTGATGACGGTCTTGTGGAATTCAAAACAGATAACCGCAGCCTTTTTGATTTCTCTCTGGAAGAAGTGAAGGAAAGCGGCTGGGAGCTTTTGCTCTGCACGTATGATCTGCATCATGACAAAGAGCTCATGGAAGGCAATGTCATGACCGAATATGAGCGGAAATTCAGTAATCTTCGCAATCCCATCCATAAGCTTGTGATCCGCAAGCCAAAGCGGGAAGCAAAATAAAAACAATCGTTTTTGCGACAGGCTCAGATGTGCATATGCACGTCTGAGCCTGTTTTTTCATATATAATAAGGAAGCTTTCTCTCCGGTGATCTTTTGCGAAGAATCCGTTTTCCGGAATGGCTGGGGCTTCGGATCTACTGTATCCCGAAAGCAGACCGCCAGTTTCTGAGGATAAGAAGGTCTCTTGACCAGGTCAGACAACTGGTGAAGGAGCTTCCCGGTAAGCGTTCCTGCTGATTTCTGCTCCATGCGGCGGGAAACATTCATGTTTCCCGTCTTTTTTTCATAGAATTGTACTAAAAATCCATTCGGAGCTTCTTATGAAAGATCGAAAACTCCCTTCTTTTCTCACCCTTCTGTTTCTCCCTGCTCTTTTTTTCCTGGTCTTTTCCGCCTGCATTTTTTTCAACAACCGTTCCTTCCGGCAGTTTACCGGACAGATCTTCCGGAATGAACTTACCGGAAACACTTTAAATCTTCACTATACCCTGAAACATCCGGAAAATTACGGTCTTTCGGACGTTCCAGTCACACTTGGAAGTGCAGAACCGGAAATCCTGAAAACCTCCGCCCTGGCTCTTGAAAATTACCAGGAGGCCCTTCGCCGTTTCCCCCGTCAGACACTTTCCAGAGAAAACCGGCTGACCTATGACATCCTGGAGCTCTATTTCAAGAATCAGCTCTCCGGTCAGCGATTTATGCTTTATGCCGAGCCGCTGGGTCCCACCATCGGTACACAGGCGCAGCTCCCCGTCCTTCTGGCCGAATATGCTTTTCGCAGCCGCTCCGATGTAGAAACTTATCTGGCGCTTTTGAAGGAAATGGATGAATATTATACGACTTTGCTTCATTTTGAAGAGGCGAAAGCCAAAGAGGGGCTTTTTATGAGCGCCTCCTCGGCACAGGCAGTCATCGACCAGTGCAGTGCCTTTATCCGGGAACCGGCAGAAAATTTCCTCATTACCGGTTTTTCGGCAAAGATCCGGGAAGCCGGTTTTCTGACTCAGGTGGAAAAAAAACAGTTTCTGGAGGAAAACGAGAAAGCCGTTCTCGAACACGTCATCCCCGCTTACCAGCTTCTGATCCGTGGGCTGACCGCCCTGAAAAGCACCGGCAGAAATCAGCAGGGGCTCTCCGGACTTCCCGGCGGAACCGCCTATTACGAATATCTGGTCCGTGATTCTACCGGCTCCTGGGCTTCCGTGGATACCATTCAGAAACGTATTGAAAAACAGCTGAAAGAGGATTTCCGGAAACTCACGGCACTGGCAGGCGCCCACCCGGAGCTTCTCTCCCGGGAGACCCTCGGAAGTGCCATCGCTTTCTCGCTGGATAACTCTCCTTCTTCCATATTAAATGCCGACGGCTGGTATGCCGCTGACCCGTCAGGCCGGGAACTGGAGGAAAAAGCCCTGGCTGAATGGACGCCAAACAGAATCCTTACGGACCTTCAGGAAAAGATCACCGCTGACTTTCCCACCGCACCGGAGGTTTCTTTTTCTGTCAAATACGTTCCGGATTCTCTGGAAGACTACTTAAGCCCTGCTTTTTATCTTACGCCCCCTCTGGATGACCTCACGGAAAATGTGATCTACATCAACCGCGCTTCCACCTACACGGCCCTGGACCTCTATACCACCCTGGCCCATGAGGGATATCCAGGCCATCTTTACCAGACAGTCCTGAGCGGAAAAAGCATCTCAGATCCGGTACGAAGCCTTCTGAATTTTGGCGGCTACATCGAAGGCTGGGCCACCTATGTGGAAATGTATGCCTATGGTCTGTCTGACACAGATCCGAACCTGGCGGAGCTCTATCGCCTGAACCGTTCTCTCACTCTGGGGCTGTCTGCTCTTATGGACATTGCGGTCCATTATCATGGTTTTGCCGAAGAAGATGTCGCAGAAGCACTTGGAAAATTCGGCTTTGAGCCCTCTTCCGCCCGGACACTTTACCAGGTACTTCTGGAAGCTCCTGCCAACTATCTGCGCTATTATGTGGGGTACCTGACCTTCGAAGACCTCCGGGATGCATATAAAGAGAAAAAAGGCAGTGCCTTCTCTCTGAAAACCTTCCATCAGAAGGTCCTCGAGATCGGCCCTGCCCCGTTTCCTGTCGTAAGTCATTATCTTCTCGGGAAGTGATGCTTACTGCTCCCGGAGTTTTTTCAATGCCTGTGTAAATTTGATCGGATTTCCGTACATCAGTGTCCCGAAACGGAAGATCTTTGCTGCCAGCCAGCCCAGGAAAACCACCGTTGCCGCCAGAAGCACTGCGGAAACCACCACTTCCACAGGGGAAACGCTGCCCAGTGCAATCCTGGCAAACATGGCATTTCCGGAAGTGAAGGGGATAAAAGAAGCCACCTTCATCAACAGCATATCACTCTCGTTCATTCCTGTCATGGTAATGATGAAGGATACCACAAAGACCATGGTCACGGGAGTGGCTGATTTACTGATATCTTCTGTCTTTGACACCAGAGCTCCCAGCATGCCGAAAAGGAAAGCATACAAAAGATAACTCAGAAGACCGAAGACGATAAAGGCAGCCCAGACCTCTGCCGGGATGTGAAACAGAAAATCCAGACGGTAATCCCAGCCGGCCCCGCAGAAATGATATGCGATAAGGCCACTTCCCAGGATCACTCCTGCCTGAAAAATACCACTGATGGCTCCCGCGATCACTTTTCCGAAGATCAGGCTGGTGCTGTCTACGGTCGTCACCAGAACCTCAATGGCCCGGTTGCTCTTCTCACTGGTGATGGAGGTGGCGATCATCTGTCCGTAAAAGATCACCAGGAAGTACAGGACAAAAACGAGGATGTATGTATACCAGTAATTGCTGGCTCCGTCTTTTCCAAGGATCTGCATCGTGGAGATGCTGCTCTGGTTCAGGATTTCCTGTACTTTTGATGCGGCAATACCTGCCTCCTCCAGCTCTTTTTCCTGCCAATATGAGGTGTAGATTTCAGAAAATTCCGAATCCAGGCTGTCCAGAAGTGACCGGTCCCGCACCACATAAGTATAGGTGAATTTTCCGGTCAGGAGGAAACCGCCGTCGCCGCCTGCCTCTACAAACTGCTCCAGTTCATCGGCACTGTCGAAAACCTTCCATTGATACCCCGGCATCCGATCCGTCAGCCCGGCAAGATCGCTCACGAAGCCTTCCGGATCAGCGATTCCCAAAAGAGCCGCATCCGGATCATAGTTATCCGCTCCGGAACTGCTTTCTGCAGTTTCTTTGCTGCTTTCCTTTCCACCTCCGAAAACATCGGAAAAACTGCCTTTCATAAACACTGGCGGAAGTGCGACTGCCGCTGCCACCACAAGAGCCAGAAGCACCGTTGTCACCATAAAGCTCCGGCTTTTAAAATAGTTGCCCAGTTCAAATTTCAAAACGTTCAGAAACTGCTTCATGCCTCATCACCTGCACTTTCCACAAAAATATCATTGAGCGACGGCCGGTAGTCTCCAAAGCTTTCCACATCCAGGTCCGCCTGGGCCAGAGCCCTGAAAACATCTGTTTTTTTCGTCTCTCCGATCATTTTCAGTACCACATGATCCGCATGGATCCCGTCAGGCACCACCAGTCCCGCATAGCGTTCCCGCACCAGGGTTTCCGTTTCCTCTCCGCTTTTTCCGTTGAGGGAAAGTACCAGCCGCCCATGGCCGAAGGTTTTCTTAAGTTCCCTGAGATCACCGGCCAAAACGGCATTTCCGTGATTCATGATGACGATATCATGACAGAATTCTTCCACATAGCCCATCTGATGGCTGGAAAAGATCACCAGCTTCTCTTTTTCGATCTGCTCCCGGATCACATCCTTTAATACCTGGGAATTGACAGGATCCAGGCCGGAAAACGGTTCATCCAGAATGATCACCGGCGGATCGTGAAGCAAAGTAGCGGCCAGCTGAACCTTCTGCTGGTTTCCTTTGGACAGAGTCTCCAGCTTCCGGGACGCATAATCTTCCACACCCATCCGTTCCAGCCAGTGTTTTACCGCCTTTGCCGCCTCTGTCCTTTTCATGCCGCGGAGTGCGGCCAGATACATCAGCTGCTCCGTGACTGTTTTTTTCGGATAGAGTCCTCTCTCCTCCGGAAGATAACCGATGCCGATCTTTTTCGGGGAAAACGGGACGCCGTCCAGAAGTACCGTTCCCTCATTTGCCCCAAAGACCTGCATCAGGATCCGGATGGTCGTAGTCTTTCCGGCTCCGTTCCGGCCCAGGAGACCAAGCGCCCGTCCGCTCTCCACGGAAAATGAGATTCCGTGGAGCACTTCTGTTTCTCCAAAGCTTTTGTGAAGATTTTTTACTTCCAGTTTCATAGCTTCTCCTCCTTAATCCGCTGCCTCTTTGCGCAGCATCAGATACATGATACAACAGCCCGCCAGACCGCACACTACCAGGATCGCCATACGGGTTCCCAGAGGAAAACCGGTATACCAGAGCCGGAGCTGATAGCCCCAGAAAGCAAAGCTGTTCATCAGGGAATGTTCTGCCTCTTCATACTCTCCCCAGAAGCCTCCGGAAGACCAGCAGGCCGTTATCCACACGATGATCCAGCAGATGGCTCCCACTTTCCGGTTCTTTTTGAGCATCCCGCCATACAGACAGATGCATCCGGTCTCGAAAATGGCGTAACACAGGATCCAGGCCGGCGTGAGGAACGGTCCGAGATTTCCCATCAGTTCCCTTCCATGATAAAGTGCCCGGTAAAGTTCCCGTTCAGCCCGAAAACCCAGAGCTGCCAGCACATAGATGACAAGTGTCTCAAGAAAGATCACGCAGACCGCCGCCGGAAGATAATGTTTCCTTGTTTTCCCCATGGAAACAGCCAGATCAAAATTATGAGGAACGATATTTGCCAACACAAACAGAGAAAAAATAACGCCAACCCATAAAAGCATCACGGTCCCTATGGGAAAAAGTGCTTCCCCGCTCTTCGTCAGCTGCTGAAAGACCATCATCCCGAGAATGCCGGCCAGCCAGGATACAGTTGAAACTGCTGCCAGAATCCCCATGTTTGACCGGTAAAGATATAATTCCTGCCCTATACTTTTTCGCATATTTTTTCCTCCTTCAGCAGCGTACCTCTGTCCGTCTCAGGATCAGCCGGGAACCGATCAGATCTGCGGTGCAAGACAAAAGCGCTGCAACAACGGCCGCTGTGAGAAATCTCCAGTCTCCAAGGATCATTCCAAAGGTTTCCACCTCCGGTCCGGAAGAAATTTCCATGATCACTCCGACAAAACCACCGGCAAGACCGCTGACAAGCATATAAATGATAAGGACCCATCGCCCGATGATATTAGAAAGAGCGCCTGTCAGATTTCCGATGGATCCGCATGCTGCCAGAACCAGGATTCCGGCCAGAAAAGTGGAGCGCAACCGTTCCTTGTCCACCAAATCCCCTCCCATCACAGACTGCAGCAGCAGAAAGATCCCGAGGACTGCCAGGATCCCGAGTATGTTTAAAAGCTTCAGGATCTGGAAATTCCGGATCACTTCTTTTCTCCTGCAGCCGGTTGCCAGCATCAGCGGAACTGTGGACAGGTACGTACTGAAGGGAACGATCAGAAGACAGACCCCCCCGGCCATCAGGCAATCTACGCCCAAAAGGTACCAGAAGATCTTCCCTGCGATCTCTCTCTGCTGGAACAGGCCAAACAGAACAAGGATCAGACCTGCTGCCAGAGCAGAACCAACCGTGAGACACCAGAGCCGTCCGTAAAACAAAAATTTCTTTCTGTTCATCCTACTCCTCCTCGCCGCAAAGTGCCACAAAGACCTTTTCCAGACTCATGGGCTGAACGGTCACATCGGCTTTTCCGATCTTCTGTCCTTTCTTCAGCCGGACCATCAGGCTCTTGCTGCGGCCAAGCCGTTCTTCCTGATGCTTTTCCAGACCTTCAGCCGCCCGGTCCACTTCTTCTGCTTTTCCGGAAATATGCACACAGGTTTCCAGAAGCTCCTGCGTATTTTCCTTCAAAAGCAGCTTCCCGTTCTTTATCATGACGACCTCCTCAAAGAGGTCTGCAGCCTCCTCCATGATATGAGTGGAGATCACAAAGGTTCTTCCTGTCTCCGTAAATTCATCCAGAAGGATCCTGTAAAACTGCTCCCTGGCCACCACATCCAGACCGGATACGGGCTCATCCAGAAAAGTAAAATCCGCCTTGCTGGCCAGAGCCACGATGATGGTCACCATGGAAACCATGCCCTTACTCAGCCTGCCGATCTTCTGCTTCACATCCAGATGGAATTTCCGGATCAGCTCATCTGCCATCCGCTGATCCCAGTACGGCAGATAAACAGAAGCCGTCCGCAGATAATCCTTTATCTTTATGGCTGAAAGTGACGTATTTTTCCCCACATTCAGTTCCCTGGAAAAACAGATATGGCTCAGCGCCTTTTCGTTTTCCCAGACGGGAAGGCTTTCTCCCTCCGTTTCCAGTACGACTCTTCCTCCGGATGGCGGATTCTGAGCACTCAGGATAGAAAGAAGGGTGGTCTTTCCGGCTCCGTTTCTTCCGATAAGCCCGTAGATCTTCCCTTTCTCCAGGGTGAGGCTCACATCTTGAAGAGCATCCTTTGATTTATAGTTTTTTGAGATATTTTCACAGATCAGCTGTTCCATACGTTCCTCCATTATCCCATCAGCTCTCAGGCGTTTCCCGATGCTTCTTCATCCTGCTCTCCCGCACCGGCGATCATCTCAATCAGTTCCTTTTTGGAAATTCCCAGGGATGCCGCCTCCAGGAGAAGTCCTCTGATGTAATCATCAAAAAAGCATTCTTTTCTCTTTTTCATAATCGCTGCCTTTGCCCCCTCTGCGACAAACATTCCGATTCCCCGTTTCTTGTACAAAATCCCTTCCTCCACCAGAAGATTGATTCCCTTGGCCGCTGTAGCCGGATTGATCGCATACAGTCTGGCCAGCTCATTCGTGCTCGGCACCCGCTCTTCTTCCAGGAGGATATCTCTCAGTATATCCTGTTCAATCATCTCCTTGATCTGCAGATAGATCGACTTCTCCTGGTTTAAGATTTCCTGCAAGTAATTCACTTCCTTTCAACCGGTTATGTGGTTCATTACTTATGTAACTAACCATAGCACCTCTTTTTCCATCTGTCAAGATAATTCCATGATTACAGTGTCAAAAGGTCATTCTCCCACCTGTGCTTGCACAAGGGTGGGAGAATGACCTTGGGACACGCCCCGATATGAGCATAAAAGTGGGATGTTAATCCCACGATATGCGAATAGCGGGAAGGATTGTGGGAGTGCAAAGCACGAAACAATCCGTGTAATCATGATTTTGGATAAAAAAACAGCCCGGCCATATAAATGACTGAGCTGCTTTTTATCTTTTACTGACGGATCTCGTAAATGCCGTTTCCTTTCATCTCTACAGATGAACTGAAAAATTCTTTTGCCACCTCGCAGAAGTAACCGGTATCTTTGGTTCCTGCCGTCTCATAGGGAGAATGCATCGCCAGCTGCGGCAGACCGATATCCACCGTATTTAAGGAAACCTTGGTGTTGGCAATATTTCCAAGAGTGGAGCCGCCTGCCATATCGGAACGGTTGGCAAAGGTCTGGTACGGTACGTTTACCCGCTCGCAGAGCAGCTTGAAAACGGCTGCGGAAACTGCGTCCGTGGTGTACTTCTGGTTGGCATTGTATTTGATGACAATTCCGCCGTTCATGGCCGGACGGTTCGTAGGATCTGCAAGATCTGTGTGGTTCGGATGTACCGCATGGGCATTATCTGCAGAGATCATAAAGCTTCCTGCCACAGCAGAAAGGTATTCCTCCTCTGTTCTTCCCAGAGCTCCGTTTAAGCGGCGCAGTGTGCTTTCCAGGAAGGTCGATGCCGCACCCTGCTTGGTGCTGCTTCCTACTTCTTCATTATCAAAGACAGCACAGACCGGAACGCTCTCTCCCGGCACTGCCGCAAGAAAACCTCTCATGGAAGCAAAGGCACACTGCAGGTCATCCAGACGGCCTGCGGACAGGAATTCTTTCTCCAGTCCCCAGATGGTACCTTTGGCACGGTTGTAGAGGAAGAGATCGGTACTCAGGATATCCTCTTCTTTCACACCGGCATTTTCAGCTACAAGCTTCATCAGTTTTCCTTTGGAAGAAGCCTCTCCTACCACCGGAAGCATATCCTTCTGGAGATTGTATTTGTAGCCGCTGTTGGCCTCCCGGTTCATATGGACTGCCAGATTCGGGATCATGGCAAGATCCTGGTCCAGGTTGACCAGACGGGTTTCGATGCCTTTTTCTGTACGGACAGCGATCCTTCCTGCAACGGAAAGCGGACGGTCAAACCAGGGAGCGCAAAGCATGCCGCCATAGCCCTCCACATTCAGTTTGGTATACTTTCCATCGGCATCCATCTCCGCATTTTCTTTCAGCTTAAAGCTCGGAGAATCCGTATGGCTGCAGATCAGCTGGAAACCGTTGAACTCCTTCTTCGGTACAGAGAAAGCGATGATGGAGGAATCATTTCTTGTGACAAAATACTTTCCTCCCGGAACGATCTCCCATTTTTCACATTCCAGAAGCTCTCCAAAGCCTTCTTTTTTAAGCATGTTTTTTAAATTTTCCACTGCCTGAAAACAGGTGGGGCTGTTGTCCAGGAACTCGATAAGCTCCTGATTCACTGACTGACTCATATTGATCTTCCCTTTCTTACATTTTCACAGCTGTCAGACATTTTTTTCGGCTCTTATGGCTGCCGGAAGCATCCCCTGACCCAACGCTTCGTTCTCTGCGCACTTAAAGCGGGAGGAATGCCTGTTCTGCATACAAAGGCATTCAGCCGTTCGTCTCTCGCAGACAAATAGCCTGTCTGCTCCGGTCAGACAGCTGCTTTTTCAATACCCTCATTTTCCCACGTTTCCACCAGACTGTCAACCGACAGATCCATTTTTCCTTTGCCTGGAAAGTTTTATTGTCAGCTTGACAAACGCCCGCAGATAGGATAGATATATAATTAAGAAAGACTTGGATGACACCCCGTAACAGACCTGTCTGCATGATCGGCCCGGGGATATCAGGCAGGCTGTCCGGAGGCTTATTTTTGTCTTCCAGGAAAAGACATTTCTATTTTTTTCAGGAGGGTTTTACATCATGCAACAAACAGAAAAACCAATAAACCAGATCACCGAGGGCGTCATCTGGAAACAGCTTCTTTATTTCTTCTTTCCTATTCTTCTGGGAACCTTTTTCCAGCAGCTCTACAACACGGCAGATGCCATGGTAGTTGGCCGTTTTGTAGGAAAAGAAGCCCTGGCCTGCGTAGGCGGCTCTTCCAGCCAGATCATCAACCTCATCGTCGGCTTCTTCATAGGACTGTCTTCCGGCGCGACCGTTATCATCGCCCAGTATTACGGCGGCCGTTGTGAAAAGGAGCTGCAGGATACACTTCATACTGCCATGGCTTTTTCTATTATCGGAAGTGTCGTGATCTCCATCCTTGGCATCACCCTGTCTCCGATGATCCTGCGGATGATGAATACACCGGAATATCTGATGAAGGATTCTCTGCTGTACCTTCGGTTTTACTTTGGCGGGATTCTTTTTGTCTTCATCTACAACATCGGTTCCGGTATTTTAAGAGCGGTCGGTGACTCCAAGGGTCCTCTGTATTTCCTGATCTTCTGCTGCTTCTGCAACATTTTCCTGGATCTTTTGCTGGTCATGGTCTTCCGGATGGGTGTCATGGGTGTTGCGCTCGGAACTCTGATCTCTCAGGCTCTCAGCTCTCTTCTGGTCCTCCGCAGCCTGATGCGCACCAGGGATATCTACCGGCTGGAGCTCCGGAAGATCCGCCTTCATTCTGCTCCTCTTTCCATGCTGCTGAAGATCGGCCTTCCTGCCGGCCTTCAGTCCACCATGTACAACCTTGCCAACATGGTGATCCAGGCTGCCTTGAACTCTTTCGGAACAGATACCATGGCCGCCTGGACTGCATTCGGAAAAGTCGATTCCTTCTACTGGATGATCAGCAGTGCCTTTGGCGTGGCCATCACCACCTTTGTTGGCCAGAACTACGGTGCCGGAAAGATCGACCGCATGAAGAAGAGTGTCCGTGTCTGCTTTTGTATGGATCTTGCCACAGCGCTCACCCTGTCAGCGCTCATGTATCTTTTCCTTGGAAAATTCCTGCTGTCGCTCTTTACCACCGATGCAGAGGTTCTTTCGATCGGTGTACGGATCATGCAGATCATTGTCCCTGCCTATGCGCCCTTCGTCTTCATCGAGATCTTCTCCGGAGCACTTCGCGGAGCCGGCAATGTGCTGATCCCCATGCTCCTGACCTGCGGCGGTATCTGCGTCACCCGAATACTCTGGATCTTCTTCTTCGTTCCGAGTCACCGGGCTGTGGAGACGATTATCTTCTCCTACCCCGGATCCTGGGTACTGACAGCGATCCTGTTCGTTCTGTATTTTACCTGGTACGCAAGAAAACACTGGAACCATACTGCTTCCGGGGAATCGCTTTGATTCCCCGGCTTTTTTCAGCCCTTTTCACACTTCTTTGCCTGAGATTTTTTTGGAGCCAGCAATTCGCCTCTTCTCCCAGCAAACACAAACACACCAAAAAACAGAGGATCATGCAACATCCCGGATCACCTCCGTATGTTACACAACCCTCTGTGTCACTTCACACATTTTCTGTCTGACGTAAGCCCCGTATTTTCTAAAGCGGGCCCAGATGGGGGAGTTTGAGGGGGCCTGCGGGATCGCGACTCGGAGCGGGCCCCCTCAAGTATATTTCCTCAACTTTCCATCAAAGCTGCTCTCTAATATACCCGAGCAGTTCCCCTGATGGATCACACTTATATTCCCAGAACATAATGCCGCCCATTCCCATTTCTTTGAGATACTCGATCTTACCGGCCAGAGATTCTTCATCCTCATAGCTCACAAAGGTCTTTCCATCGAAGAGATACGGCACTTTCGCCACATCATCCCAATATCTTTCAAATCCGTTTTTTCCGATCCAGTCTGCTTTGAGCTCTGCATAATCTCCGCCGTAGCCACCCACACTGTCGGCTTCCATGCCAAGACCATGACGGCAGCCTTCTCCCTTGACCCCATTCCACTGTCTGGAATAGAACGGTACACCAAGGATCAGCTTTTCCATGGGAATGCCTGCCTCATGGAAGACCCTCACAGCCTTATCCACGCAGACATCCAGAAGATTTCCTTCGGAATGATAAAGAGCCGCATGGTGACCGGTCACCTTCTGGAAACCGCCCTGAAGGTCATAGGTCATGAGCTGTACATAATCCAGATAACGACCGGCTGCCTCCATATCTGTCTGAAGGGCAAAATACACATCACCGCCTACGGCAACAGAAAGCGTCTTTTCTCCCTCCATATGATCCAGAGATTCCCGGAGTGCTTTCAGAAGCAGCGTATAATTTTCCTTGTCATTTTCATGTGAACCGATACCTGCAAGAGAGGTACCCGGATACTCCCAGTCGATATCAATACCGTCCAGACCGTATGTCTCCACAAGAGAGACCGCACTGACTGCAAAGAGTGCTCTTCCTTCTTCTGTTCTTGCCGCCTGTGAGAAACCATCTGCTCCCCAGCCGCCTACCGACAATACGATCTTGATATCCGGATTGATCTCCCGGATCTTTGGCAGATATTCCTCGTTTCCGCAGGTGTTCCAGACAACCCGATGGCGCTCAATGAGTCCGAATGCAATATTGATGACATCCAGGTTTTTAATATCCTGTTCTTTCAGTATTCCAAGGTCTTTTGTACTTACATAGCCGATTACTTTTTTCATGTTTTATCCCTTCTGTTGTTATTCCTGCCTCTTGTTCTTCCGGCAGGCTTTTCATCCGTTTCCTGTCTTGCACACGGATGACTCCTCAATCATTGCAGGTCACGACTTCCCCATGTCCCAGATTGTAGGTAATCTCACCTTCCAGTTCTACTTTCAGAACCGTTGCAAAGGGATGTTCCTTCATTCCCTCCGCCCAGATCCATAAAGTTCCGGGAATGCCGCTCCACGGAAGGGCTCCCGTATAGGAGAAACGAAGTTCCTCGCCGGTATGGAGAACCGTTACTTTTTTCACCGGAGTCTTCACACCTTTCACACAGAGAGCCTCTCTCGGTGTGTCATAAACAAAGAGGTAGATCGTCTTCTTGTCTGCAGAAAGAGTGCTTCCGCCCAGGAACTGTGCATAATTCAAACCTTTTTCCGTGCCGTGTACCGCTTCTTCATGGTCGGAGATCCAGGTTCCCAGATCCTCCAGAACTTTTTCCTGTCTTTCATCCAGCGTGCCATCCTCCTTCGGTCCTACGTCAAGAAGCATCCTTCCCCCCAGAGTGATGCAGTCGCAGAACATCCGGATGATCTGACCGCTGGTCTTGTAATCGTTGTCGGACGGACGATAGCCCCAGGAATCGTTGATCGTCGTACAGAATTCCCATTCCCCTTCCGGTCCGTAAAGAGGAATTCCCTGCTCCGGCGTCTCATAATCGCCATACCCCTGCATGCGGGAGTTCAGGATCACATGGGGATTCAGAGAGTGAAGATACTCACGGAACTCCTTCATATGCCACTGGCTTGCGCTGCGCTCCCAGTCTCCGTCAAACCACAGAAGATCCACGGTGCCATAATTGGTCATAAGCTCACCCAGCTGATCGTTGTTGAATTTCAGGAACTCTTCCCATTTTTTCGGATCTTCTTCACCACCTGCCGGTGAACCGTAAATGTCGTTCAGACAATCCTCTTTTTTCATTCCCTCCGGATAAACACTCCGATATCTGGGATCTGACCAGTCAATAAGAGAATAATAAATACCCACCTTCATTCCGGCCTCACGGACTGCTTCCACGTACTCTTTCACCAGATCACGGCCGGCCGGCGTCTTTTTCAGTACATTCAGATCACTGTATTTCGTGTCAAAAAGTGCAACACCGTCGTGATGTTTGGATGTCATTACCACATAGTCGGCTCCGGCTTTCTTAAAGAGAGCCGCCCATTTTTTCGGATCATATCTGGAAGCGGTGAAACCCTCACACTGCTTCATATAATCTTCATAAGAAATGTTTCCGTTGTGGAAGGACCAGGATTCTGATACATCCCCCACTGCATAAATACCATAATGAATAAAAATCCCAAGTTTTGCTTCTCTGAACCAGTCCTGCATCATAATGTGCGCTCTCCTTTCTCATGTGACATGCTCCCACCACTTAAATCACTGATTTTGAAGTGGAGGCTTCTTGCTCAATGGCTCTACTGAGCCAAGTATCTACAAGCTATCCTCGCGTGCCCCGCGATTCTTTTGCCCGGACAAGGGCATTCCTTCCAACCCAAAATGGAAACACAACCGATTGCAGACAAGTCTGCATCGTTTTCCTTTTCATTTTATTGCTGCTCTTAACTTCATGGAAAAAGGCATATTACACGTCAAAGTATAATATGCCTTTTTATTCCGGACTTCCTCGTCCGTTTGATAAATCCCGGATCAGTCCTCACTTACCGGAAAATGACCGGCCATCCCCCGCGCAGGAGGCCGGTCCAACGGGCTTACGCCCGGTTGTTGCTGTTACAATTACTCAGCGATGGTGTCGATACCCTGAATGGACAGCCAGTCCTCAAGACCCAGAGCATACATGCCATCTACATATGCCTGCCAGGTAGCGTCATCATTGATATCCTGCTCGCCTGCTACGAACATAGCCTGCTGCTGCTCAAAGTAGTCTTTGATAGCGGTGCTGATATCTGCATAAGTATCGATGCTGTCCATATCGATCCAGTTTTCCTCGATCACACCCTCAGTCAGGTTCGGCTCATAAATCTTCTCTACGGCATCTTTCTCATCGTAGTCCGGATTTGCCTCTACCAGACGGAAGCCAGCCGGCATATATTTGGAAACTGCCTGCGGCCACAGGTTTGCCCAGGAATATTTCTCCTGATCCTCTTCGGACAGAGTGGATTTATCGATTACATGATAGCCGTCATCCTCTTTGGTAACGATGGTGCCAACCGGGCCGGTGGAAATTCCGATACCGTTCTCAAGAGAGAATGCATTGTCGAACCAGCGGCAGATCAGTTCCGGATCCTCTGCATTATCGGTTACAACAACCTGGGTTCTGTATACGCTGAATCCAGTGGTATCACGCAGCCAGATACCGCCATTCTCGGTATTCAGTACCGGCAGAACATCCCATACACTCTTCTCCGGACCCCGTGCAATACCGGAGAACTCGTTGCTTCCGTAAGCGATGGATACGCCGTACAGATCTCTACTTCCTTTTCCTTCCCAGGTAGAGCTGTCCTGTGTATAAAGTTCGGTATCAATCAGGCCTTTCTGATACATGCCGCTGAACCAGGAAAGGAACTCACGGTATTTGGAGCTGACACCGCCGTATACGGTCTCACCGTCAACAATTGCCAGACCATTTTTGTTCATCGGCATTCCGAAGTAACCAGCCATTGCCTCGATGTGTTTGTTGTTCGGGTCTGTGGAGAACGGGATCTCATCGGTAGTGTCTCCGTTTCCATTGGCATCCTGATCTTTGAAGGCCTGAAGAACTGCCTCAAACTCATCGGTGGTGGTGGGCATCTCAAGACCCAGGTTTTCCAGCCACTGACCGTTGATGTACGGTGTATAACCAACAAGATCATCCTCTACTACATAAGGAATGCTGTAGATATGTCCGTCCGGAGCAGTCATTTTCTCTCTGACACCCTTAAGGTTCAGGATCTCGGTGATCTTCGGGCAGGACTTCTCGAAGTACTCTTCCAGCGGAACAAATACACCCTGGTTTACGCCGTAGTTCAGGATCAGGTTGTCACTTAAGGTCCAGCCGGCGATAACGTCTGCGTAATCACCGGAGTTCAGATCCAGGTTCAGTCTCTCGGTAGCGGTCTCGTACGGGAACAGACGAAGTTCAACGTCTACATTGGTCTGTTTCTTCAGCTCATCCATCATTACGAACTCACCGGTAGCACTGGAATCATCTACGAACATGGAGAAGCTTGCATCTCCCTCATTCGCTACCAGCGGAAGCTCCTGGGTGGTCTCAGCAGTAGTTGCTGCGATAGTCGGATCCAGGTCTTCTGCCTTGGTGATCGGCTGACTCGCATCTGCCTCAGCTGCTGCTTCTGTAGCTGCTTCAGTAGTAACTTCTGTGGTTTCCTCGGTGGAATCACTTGCTGCTGCGGGCATTGCCATGCTTAAGATCATGGAAGCTGCCAGTAAAGCGACAACGGTTTTTCTTTTCATTGTTTTGTCCTCCTCATAATAAAATGTTCCATTTATCATACCGCCCGACGTCCTTTATGGGATGACCGGGTTTGTACTGTCAGACGCCGGCGGAAAATAAATCGTTAAAAGTTTCCGGTGTATCAGCCCTTTACGGAACCGATCATAACACCTTTTACAAAATGCTTCTGTACCAGCGGATACATGATCAGGACCGGCACACTACTGATGATGATCAGAGAATATTTCATAACATCGATGAGCTGCTGCTGTTCCTGCAGGGCTGCACGGGCTGCAGCGGTGGTAGCCGTCTGTGAAAGAGCCGTCTGGTTGGTGATCAGGATGTTTCTCAGTACCAGCTGTAAGGGGTACTTATCCTGATCGGAAATATAAAGCAGAGCTGAGAAATAGCTGTTCCAGTGGCCAACTCCATAATAGAGAACCATGATCGCGATGATCGCTTTGGACAGCGGCAGTGCGATCTGGAAGAAGAATCTGGACTGCGTACAGCCATCGATCTCACCCGCCTCATAAAGCTCCTCGGAAATATTGGATTTGAAGAAAGTTCTTGCCACGATCATGTTGTAAACGCTTAAGCAGCCCGGAAGCACCAGAGCCCAAATTGTATTCAGCAGCTGCATGTTTTTAACAACCAGGTAGGTCGGGATCATTCCGCCGCCGAAGAACATGGTGATCATGTAAAATACGGTAATCGGTTTCTTTCCGGAGAAATTGTCACGGGAAAGCGCATAAGCGGTGGGAAGGGTAACTGCCAGGTTTACACAGACACCAACGAAGGTGATCACGATGGAGTTGAAAAAGCCCCGCATAACCTGACTGTTTTTGAATACCTCTGCATATCCCTTCAGGGTGAAACCCATGGGACGGAGCAGAACCTTACCGGCAGATACGGCTGTCGGATCGCTGAAGGAAGAAATAATAACCCAATAAAGTGGATAGGCCACAACAAACAGGATCAGCGTCAGGATGATGAAGATGACCGTATCGAAGATCACATCTTCCCTGCAGCGCTTTACAGGTTTTGTTTTCATATTGTAATTTTCTTTTTTCATGTTCAGTTTCCTCCTACCACAGACTGTTTCCTGACATCTTGTCGGATGCCTTGTTCACAATGATCAGCAGCACCAGGTTTACAACGGTGTTGAAAAGACCAATGGCTGTGGAGTATGACATATCATTGTTTACCAGACCGACCTTATATACATAAGTGGAAATGATCTCGGATACACTTCCGTTCAGGCTGTTCTGCAGAAGGTAAGCCTTCTCAAATCCGATGGAAAGGATGCTTCCGCAGTTCATGATCAGAAGGATCGTTGCTGTCGGAAGGATAGACGGAAGATCGATATAACGGATCAGCTGGAACTTGGTCGCTCCGTCAACCTTTGCCGCCTCATGAAGCTCCGGACTAATACCTGCGAGAGCTGCAAAGTAGATAACGGAACTCCATCCGGTACTCTACCATACGCCGGTCCATACATAAATATGTCTCCAGTACTCTTTCTTCGCCATGAAGTTCACGGCATCGATGCCCATGGATTTCATGATCTGGTTGATGACACCGATCGACGGTGAAAGGAACAGGGTGATCATACCACACATAACTACGGTAGAAATGAAGTTCGGCGCGTAGGTTACGGTCTGAATAACTTTACGGTATTTTTTGAACCGGAGAGAGTTCAGCATCAGAGCCAGGATGATCGGAAGCGGGAAAGATACGAGCAGTCCATACAGACTCAGGATCAGCGTGTTCTTGATCGTCGTTCCGAAATACGGGGATGAGAAAAACCTCTGGAAGTAGTAAAGACCTACCCACGGGCTTCCCAGGATACCGGCTTTCGCATTGTACCTCCGGAAGGCCAGCTGAATACCGTACATGGGGATGTAGCTGAAAATAAAGGTCAGCACCACACCCGGCACACAGAACAGCCAGAGCGACAGATCTCTCTTGAAAGCTCTGACCGTACGGCCTTTCTTTTTCACTTTGGTTTGATTTGCTTTCATGTGTTTCTCCTCCTTTATGGATTTGTGTTGCTTTTGTTACTGCCCTCCGGCATCGTACTCCGTTAAGTGAACATTATGAACGTTTTTATATTGCATTTTCTTGAGTGAATCGATTGTTTTGTATAATGTTACCAATCCATTTTACATTTTTCGTGGATTACTAGGGCTTTTGTTGTTTTCATTTTAAGTTTTAGTTCACTTTTTGTCAACTATATTTTATCATCATTTAATACTTTTTGATATTTTTCACAAATTCAGTTATCCCTTTTTCACTATATTGCCCAAAGAAAAAAGTAAAAAATAAGGCGCAAAGAAGTTTTTACGCTTCTTTGCGCCCGTTTTTCCTGATGTTTTAACAATTTCAGCTGTTTTGTTCACTTATTGTTTTCTATATTACCGCATTGTTTTGAACGTGTCAACTGGAAATTTAAGCAAATGCTATGGTATCTGCACACGTCAAAGTATCACTTCTTCCTTCCAGCACTCCTTCTTTCCTTCCGTGAGCATCAGAAGTACCCGGTCTGCCCGGTCTGCTCTCCGCCCCGGCACCTTTACCGGATCAAGCGCACTTCTCTTTACCGTCAGGGAAACTTCTTTTTCTTCTCCTGCCTTCAGTTTTACTCTGGTGAAAGCCTTCAGCTCCTTCACTCTGGGAACAGGACTTCCCTGCAGCCGGCGGCTGAAAAGCATGGGAACTGCCGTCCCTTCCTGGTCTCCGGTATTTTTTATCCGAAAACTTACCCGCATCCCGGCATCCGCATCCAAATGCTTTTCTTCTGTTTCCGCAAAAGCAGTCCTGATATCAGAAACAGAAAATTCCGTATAGCTCAAGCCCTCGCCGAAGGTGTGGAGAGGCTGGCTTTCCATATCCCGGTAAGCTGCGGAGGAGGAAGACCTGGAATTGTAATAGACAGGAAGCTGTCCGACATGGCGCGGAAGAGAAGCCGGCAGTCTGCCGGAAGGACAGCAGTTTCCATAAACCAGGTCCGCCAGGGCTTTTCCTCCCATAGGTCCGGGATAAAAAGAATAAAGCACCGCATCGGAAGCTTTTTCAATCTCTTCGATACAGTAAGGTCTTCCCGCGATCAGAAGCACCACCAGAGGTTTTCCCAGTCTGGAAAGCTCCAGGATCAGCTCCTCCTGGGCAGCCGGGATATGACACATGGCACTGTCCATCCCTTCTCCACAGTCCATGGAAAGACTGCCGCTCTCTTTGGCGACCGCTCCGTTTCCATCAAAGACTGCCCCGCCGAAACGGGAAGAAGAGCCTCCGGCCGCCACAACGATAACATCACTTTTTTCTGCCAGCTCCAGCGCTTTTTTCCGTTCCTCCTCATCAGAAGAATTGAAACCGGAGCCCATGGCATATTCTACAGAAACGCCGGCGGGTGCCTGTTTTTTCATACCGGAAAGGATCGTCACACAGGAATCTTCGGATACCGGCGGCGTATAGTCTCCAAGCATGGCATACCGGTCTGCCGCATGATAGCCGATCAGGGCGATCTTCGGATAACGGTCTTTCAGCGGAAGAACAGGTGCTGCTGTTCCCCGGGCCTCATTTTTCAGGAGAACCGCCGATTCTTCCGCAAGCCTTAAGGAAGCCTCAGGAATCCCTGCCTCATCTGCCTCCAGCATATCCTCCTCCATATAAGGATGTTCAAAAAGACCTCGTTTAAACTTCAGCTCCAGCACGCGCAGGACTGCTTCATCCAGAAGTTTTTCCTTCACCAGTCCTTTTTCCACTGCTTCCTCCAGTCTGGAAAAAGACTGATCCCAAAGTCCTACATCCACACCGGCTTTGAGTGCCGCAGCTCCTGCATGAAGGGTGTCACCTTCTGTATTTTTCAGGAAATCCACAGCCAGGCCATCGGCCATGACAATGCCCTGAAAGCCCATCTCTTCCCGGAGTACATCTCTTAAAAGCCAGGGGTTGCTGTGACAGTAAACGCCGTCGATCTCATTATAAGCAGCCATAACACCATCCACACCGGCATCGCAGCAGGCCTGCATAGCGGGAAAATGGATCTCCCGAAGCTCCTGTTCTCCAATTCTCGCCGCACTGGCATTGACTCCTCCGGTGGTCTCTCCCTGACCGCAGAAATGTTTGGCAACACAGCTGACTCCTTCCGACTGCATACCGGCCACTGCTGCTGCCGCCATCTGAGAGGAAAGATACGGGTCTTCGGAATAACATTCCTCACTCCTGCCCCATCTCGGATCGCGCAACACATCCAGTGCAGACATCAGTGCCAGTTCCACATGGCCGGATCTCAGCTGCCGGCCGCAGGCTTCATAGCCTCTTTTCAAAGCCTCCGGATCAAAGGTTGCTCCGGCTGCCAGGTTGACCGGAAGCAGGCCGCCGCCCAGAGCCTGATGGCCATGCGGACACTCACTGCTCATCATCACCGGAATGTGCAGGCGGGAATGCTCCAGCACATATTTCTGAAGGGAATTGTAGGCTTTTTTCGCAAGTGCCGGTGTGATTCCGGTCTTCTCATCCTTGTCCGCCCAGGGATCCGCCCGGTAGAAACCATATAAAACGCCAAGGCCTCCCATTTTTTCCACTTCCTCATAGAACTCGTCGGTAAACGTGATCTTCTCGCCGTCTCTCTCATAGATACGGAAGCCGTAAAGCCGCTGGTTCAGCTGGCCGACTTTTTCCTTCCTTGTCATTTTTCCAAGAAGATCCTCTGCTCTTTCCCGTGGTGAAAGAGCTGCATTCTGATATTTTTCCATGCTTCCTCCTCTTTCTGCGCTTCAGGCGCTCACATGATGGTGTCATCATACCTTTTTTTTGAAATTATGTCCACAAAAAATTTTTTTTCGTTCATTTTGTTGTTTTTCCGGCAACAAAATGTTATGATAGCATTATAGAAACACACGGGAGATATGCGGTTTTTCCCACTCTGCAAAACCGCCTGCACTTCTGAACATCTACAGAAAACAAAGAGAGGTATTTCACTATGAGTCAGATTCGAATCCCCATCCCGGCAGTAGATTTTAAGCCGCCGGTTTACATCTGCCGCAGGGCAGAAAAGCCCTTCCAGCTGGACGGAAACATCAATAAACCCTTCTGGGAGGACGCTCCTTTTACGGATGCTTTTCTCGATATCGAGGGCAGCCACATGCCGGTTCCCCGTTTTCTTACCCGGGCAAAAATGCTCTGGGATGATGAAAATTTCTACTTTGCTGCCCAGCTGGACGGCAATGAGATCTGGGGTACAGTAACCAAAAGAGATGATGTCATTTTCCAGGATAACGATTTCGAGATCTTCATTGACCCGGATTCTGATACCGCCCAGTATTATGAATTTGAAATGAACGTGCTGAATACGGTCTGGGATCTTTTCCTGCCTGTAGCTTACCGTGACAACGGCGATGCCCTGAACGGTTATGATATCCACGGTCTTCAGACGGCTGTTCATGTAGAAGGTTTCATTAATGATCCGGACGCAGACAACAAAACCTGGAGCGTGGAGGTCGTGATCCCCTTCGCAGCCATCACAGAATGTCTGAAGGACCGCCGTGCTCCGAAAGACGGCGAGTATTACCGCGTAAACTTCTCCCGTGTCCAGTGGAAGACCGACGTGAAAGATCATTCCTATCAGAAGCGCACCGACGAAAACGGCAAGGTCCTTCCCGAAGACAACTGGGTATGGGCTCCTACCGGTGTGATCAACATCCATTATCCGGAGCAGTGGGGCTTTGTCTTCTTCTCTGAAGATCCCGGCCGCAGCGATTACGCCATTCCCGAAGATGAATACCGGAAATGGGAGCTTCGAAAATGCTACTATGCCGAGCAGATCCTTCTGGATACAAAAGGAAGCTTCAGCAATGACTTAAACGAACTGAAGGAAACACTGAAGAACTTTGCGCCCAACGAAGCAAATACTTCTCTTCGTGAAGATCTTCCCATCACCGTGGAGACCACCAGCCGTACCTTCCTGCTCTCCTGTCCTGCAGCTAATGATAACCATGTGCTTCTTCTCCATTCCAACGGAAAAGTGGAATGT
Source organism: Blautia sp. OF03-15BH (assembly GCF_003463065.1). Lineage (GTDB taxonomy): Bacteria > Bacillota > Clostridia > Lachnospirales > Lachnospiraceae > Limivivens. The sequence goes on along the minus strand of NZ_QSCM01000005.1, from coordinate 189,975 downwards.
GTACCGAAAGGATCTGTTACCGCATGAAAAAAGTAACGCTTCAGGAAGTTGCCACTTCCCTTGGCATTTCCAGAACAACCGTATGGAAGGTCTTCAGCGGACACGAAGGTGTTTCCGACTCCCTCAAAAGCCGGATCATCGCCAAAGCCCAGGAGCTCGGCTATGAATTTCCAGAGGATTTCCCTCTAGATCCTCTTCCGGAGGATGAGCCTCCGGTAAATATCGCCGTGGCTGTCTGCCGTCCGGAGACTTCCCTCTTCTGGATGAATATCATCCATCAGATCGCAAAGGAATTTTCTTCCCGGAACATCAACCTGGTATATGTATATCTTCCTACCTCCATTGATGAATCCTACATACTTCCGCCCGCACTCACCGGCGGTACGGTTCACGGAATGATCGTGCTCAATGTATACAATCCTAGACTTCTCCATCTTCTGGCAGATGCCCGGATCCCCAAAGTCTTTCTGGATACGGCAGATTCCGTACCGCCGGAAGAACTGAACGGTGACATGATCCTCATGGAAAACAAGAACAGTGTATACAAGATCACCAGCCACATGATCGAGCAGGGACGCAAATCCTTTGGCTTCATTGGCGATGTCTCCTATGCAAAATCCAACCACCAGCGTTATGACGGATTTCTGAAGGCCCTGGATGATCATGGCATCCCTCTGGATCCTTCCATGACCCTGACCACCCCCATCGGTATCGATACTTACCGGGAAGAGATCGAGAGCTTTCTGGAAAGCCTTTCCAAAATGCCAGATGCTTTTGTCTGCGCCAACGACCACGTAGGCTGTATTCTGCTTCAGCTTCTGGAAAAGCGCGGACTTCGAGTTCCGCAGGATGTCGCAGTCTCCGGTTTTGATAAAAATATTGAAAATCCCCTCTCGGAAAGCCTCACCACCGCAGAGGTTCCAACCATGGGACTGGGTCTCCGTCTGGCCACCCAGATCCTTTTCCGGATCCAGCATCCCGATGAACCCTTTGAGGTCATTTATCTGGCCACCAAGGTACTCTTCTGTTCTTCCACAGAATCATAAGATGATGCCAATGGATTTTTCCCGTTACCAAAAACAGCTGCTTTCCCGATGCTCACTGAGGCATCGGGAAGCAGCTGTTTTTTATTCCTGAGATCCTTTCATCTGCAGACGCAGAGTCAGTATCTCATAAGGTTTGATGGTAAAGGAAACAGTATGATCCGTCATCTCCAGTTTTCTTTCTTCTACCGGATTTTCCAGAAGATCTGTCTCCCGGGCTTCGGAAAGTGTTCCGTCAGAGGCCAGAGTCACCGAAGTTCTGGAATTATTCACTTCATAAAGGCGGACGATGATTCCGTTTCCGTCCTCAGCCTTCTTCACAGTTTCCAGGATCACATTTTCCTTATCCACACTTAAGAAGGACCAGTTTTCTTTTTCTGCGGCTCCCTTTACGGCTCTTGCTTTCACATTCAGGTTCAGTGCCTCCCGGACCGTACCACCGGTTTTCCAGGTTCCTTTATGAGGATAAAGGGAATACGTGAAGAAATGCTCTTCCTGGTCGGTGTGCGGATTGGGCTCGGTACCGGATTTGATAAGCGTCTGCGTCATGACACGATGTTTCATGGAGAAACCGTATTTGCAGTCGTTCATCAGGCTGACTCCATAATCTCCCTCGGAAAGATCGGCCCACTTATGGCCACAGACCTCGAATTTCGCCAGATCCCAGCTGGTATTCTCATGGATCTTTCTTGTGAGGTTACCAAACTGGATATCATAAGTGGCTTCATCCGTATGTACATCGACAGGGAAATGAACTTTCAGAAGATGCTCACTGAATTTCCAGTCCACATAAGTCTCAAAATCAATTCTTCTGTCCTCACCATAGAAATGGATCTTCTGACGGATCACGGTGCCCATAAGTTCTCTCTCCACCTGAAGAGTTGCCCGTACCGGACCATTTTCCAGCCACTCCATGGAACGCACATTTTCCACACGCCAGGATTTTTCCTGATGGAAAATATCGGTGTTCCAGTTGCTGTAGCAGAGCGGTTTGTCCTCGTAGATCCGAAGCTCATTTCCGGCCTTGCCGTCCTGAAGCACCTGCCGGTCATTCTCTTTATCAAACAGAGAGGTGAACTCACCCTGATCATTGATAATGATCTCATAAAACGGAGTTTCCAGACAGAATCCGCCTTCCGGACGTTCGTCGATCCAGAACGTTTCTTTTTCCGGAGCCGCCTCTGCACTACGAAGAACCACATACCCCTTGGAAGGAATGCCCTTCACATAGGCAACTGCCCCGTCTGCTGTCTTCTGGACCGGATAAACGTCCGCACCGTCTGTCAGTGCACTGCCGTTGAAAGCAGGAAGCTCTACCAGATCGTTTCTCTCATGGCCCAGGGTATTCCATACCGTAATGGCCTCTTCCTTCTCATCGGTAAGACTGGCCAGACGCTCGTCGATCAGCTCCCCGGAGCTCTTCTCGATATCGGCGTATTCTTTTTTCGTCTGGTCGTATACTTCTTTAATAGAAGAACCAGGCAGGATGTCGTGGAACTGGTTGGTCAGGATCAGCTCCCACATACGATCCAGTTCGCTCTTTGGATAAGCAGGAGCCTCTTTTCCGGTCATCTCTGCCAGAACAGAGAGAAGCTCCAGTTCCATCATGGCATACTCACTCTTACGATTGGAGCGCTTGTTTCTCGCCATGGAGGTATAAGTTCCACGATGGTATTCAAAGTACAGTTCACCGACCCATTCCGGCAGTCTTTTGTTATCCTTTACCCGCTCCCAGAGCTCGTCAAAATATTGACCGGCAAAGGCCTGACGGACCTTGGGAATACCCTTGATCCCCTTATCCATACGGCCGGACATTTCCATCATGTCTCTGGTCGGGCCGCCGCCTCCGTCACCGTAACCAAAGCAGACCAGAATATCGTTGTTGATATCCTTATTCTGATAACGGTTCCAGCCGCCCATGATGGCATCCGGGTGGAGCATGCCGTTATAGGTCGTAAAGAAGCTGCTTTCTGACTGACCCACACCAAGCGTTGTGATCAGATGGGTAAAGATCCGGCTTCCGTCGATGCCTTCCCACAGAAAACTGTCATAGGGATGCTTATCAAACTCGTTCCAGGCAAGCTTGGTGGTCATGAAATACTCGATGCCGCATTTTTTCATGATCTGCGGAAGAGCTGCGCTGTAGCCGAACACATCCGGCAGCCAGAGGATCTTGTTCTCCACGCCGAATTCTTCTTTGAAAAATCTCTTACCAAACTGGAACTGGCGGACCAGGGATTCTCCGGAAGTCAGGTTACAGTCTGCTTCCACCCACATGCCGCCTTCCGGTTCCCAGCGTCCCTCTTTGACACGCTCCTTGATCCGCTGGTACATCTCGGGATGACGCTCTTTTACGAAGGAATAAAGCTTTGGCTGGCTGGACATGAAATGATAATCCGGATACTCTTCCATGAGTTTTAAAACAGTAGCAAAACTTCTGCAGGATTTCTGACGGACCTGATCGACCGTCCAGAGCCAGGCCACATCGATGTGCGTGTGTCCGATACAGGTGGCAATGACTTCCTCATAACCGCCCATTTTCTCATAAATGACTTCCTGGATATGTGCCTCTGCCGCTTCCACAGACGCATAAAATTCTTTGCTGTAAGGCATCCGAAGATCCAGAAGGTTGATCGTATCGGTAAGTGCCGTCTCCAGATCCAGACGGACTTTATCATCCTCCTTCATCCGGTTGAGTCCATACATGGGAACGGCAATATCATAATAAGCCTTGCGAAGCTTCCGGTCATGCTCCTCCAGCTCCACGATCAGATGAAACTCCTTATGAATGGTTCCTGTATAAGACTGAAGATCCATCCGGAAGCTTTCTCCAGCTTTGGCATCCGCCTTTACAAAAACCTCCCGGTGATTGATGTCCAGTCCCTGGATCACCTGCCCGTTGATAAAAAGAAGGAACTGGGGATTCCGTCCATCATCCCAGTCATCCAGACCGGTATGGATCCGAAGCCAGAGTTCTTTTCCGTCAAAGCTCTCAGGAACCGTCACCTCTGTCCGGAACCAGTAATGACGGTCCAGGCCATACCAGTGATCTCTTCCCATATCAAAATTTTTCCACTCACCCGGGGCAGCATCCGCCTCCTCCGGAGTGATAAAACATCCTTCTTTGACCTGCATGTACTCCAGAGGCACCTTCTGCACGACAGACCAGCCTTTTAACTGGCTGCAGATCAGATTTACCCGTTCTTTGGCAAATTTTATCATATCCATCTCCTGTTTTAAAAAAGACCGCCTATGTACACCTGTACACAGGCAACCTTATCACGGTCTCATGTTTTCAGTCGTTTTTATAAGCTGTTCTCTTTCATATAGCTGATGAGCTCGTCTACGGTGGTAAATGCCAGACCGGTCACGGTATCGGCACAGCCGTAGTAGATCGCAATCCTTCCGGTATCCGCATCAGCCAGGGTAGCACAGGGGAATACCACATTGGGAACATCGCCCATGCACTCATAAGGCATCGTCGGAGCCATGATGTAATCCTTGGAACGGTATTTCACTTTCCAGGGCTCATCGATATCCAGCAGTGCGCAGCCCATACGGTATACATAACCGTTACAGGTGGTCAGTACGCCGTGGTAGATCAGAAGCCATCCCTCATCTGTCTCGATGGGAACCGGACCTGCACCGATCTTGGTGCTCTGCCATGCGGAAGCATCTCCCTTGTAAGCTCCCATCATATAACGATGGCGTCCCCAGAACTCCATATCCTTACTCTGGCTGACGAAGATATCACCGAACGGTGTATGACCGGTATCACTCGGACGGCTCATCATCATGTAGTAGCCGTTGATCTTTCTCGGGAAAAGAACGCCGTTACGGTTGAAGGGAATAAACGCATTCTCCAGCTGAACGAATTTCTTGAAATCATAGGTGTAAGCCACACCGATGGTCGGACCATGATAGCCGTTACACCAGGTCACATAGTAACGGTCATCGATCTTGCAGACTCTGGGATCGTAGCGATATTCACGGTTCAGGATCTCCGGATCTGCTCCTTCAAATTTTACCGGTTCATCTTCGATGGTCCAGTTGATTCCGTCTTTACTTCTTCCAACAAAGATATCCATGCTGATGGAACGGCTGTCGCAGCGGAACACACCGATATAGCCATCTTCAAAGGGAACAACTGCACTGTTGAAAATGCTGTTGGAGCGTTTCTGCTCATAGCGGCCGATGATCGGGTTTGCGTCATAACGCCATACCGGCATGATCTCTCCGGCCGGCTTGTCCTGCCAGGGCATGTTCGGCAGGCTGTTGCCAATAATCTTAGTCATAAGTATTTTCCTCCGTTTGGTTGTTATAAGGTAATATTTATACTTTTTTCCGAAAAAGTCAAGTACTTTTGTTCAATCTTGTAAACTTTTTTCTTCTCATGTTCACATCGTTTTTCATACAGGCATGCTATACACTTTCCAAAAATCCCAAAAAAGCTTGAGAAATTCAAGGATTTTTAGCGGTTCAGAGATGTTGACTTTTTTGTTCATAAAAAAAGGCTGTTGTTTTTCCTGACATGTTTGTAAAGCGGACATTCGCAATCCGTTCTCGCTACTTGCTCATGAACGCAGTCGCTTCGCGACTGTCAGCTGGAGCTTTTAACTCCTGTTGGCATAAGTCCCCTACTCCACCACTTAGTGCTCCGTGCACTTGAAACGGGGGAATGCTTCTTCTGTATTATAAAAAGAAAGGCTGCCGCAAAATCATCAAAATAGATGATTAAACGGCAGCTCCTTCTCATTTTCTATCTTATTCAGCTCGCATTAGTACCTTCAGTACGCGCTCCACGCAGATCTCCAGATCTTTTCTGGTAAGGAGTCCTTTCTCCAGAGCCTCCATCAGGCGCTCCGGATAGCCGGTTCCCATCTTGATATCGTTTCCGGCGAGAGTCTCTTTGTAGTGCTCGCCCTTGGTCCACCAGTCAGTGGTCACAAGACCATTGAAGCCCCACTCGTCACGAAGGATTCCGGTGAGAAGATCTTTGTTCTCGGAAGCCCGGTGGCCGTTGATCAGGTTATAAGAGGACATGATCGCCCAGGGATCTGCCTTTTTCACGATGATCTCAAATGCTTTCAGATAGATTTCACGGATCGCACGCTCGGAAACGCGGGAGTCGCTGTTTTTCCGGTTGGTTTCTTTGTTGTTGCAGGCAAAATGCTTCACAGTGGCTCCGATCTTCTGAGACTGGATACCGGTCACCATAGCGGAAGCCATCTCTCCGGCAAGATAAGGATCCTCAGAATAATACTCAAAGTTACGGCCGCAGAGCGGACTTCTGTGAATATTTACGGCCGGTGTCAGCCAGAAAGAAATATTGTTCTCTTTTACTTCTCTGGCTGCTGCCGCTCCGACCTCCTCTACAAGGCTGCGGTTCCAGGTGCAGGCAAGCATGGTGGAACAGGGCCATGCAGTGGTGCAGACGCCGCACTGGGGAGCAATACGAAGACCCGCAGGACCATCGGCTGTCATCAGATTCGGCACACCATACTCCGGCAGATTTCCGAAGCCGAAGGTATTGGCCACACCGGTGTTCGGCTGTCCGCCCAAAAGCTCTGCCAGCTCAAGATCCGTCAGCTGAGCCATGAATTCATCCAGAGAGGCACGACCTTCCGCCACATCGATGAGCATGATCTTTTTTACTGTTTCCTGCCCCCAGAGCTTATAACGGGCTCTTGCGCGGACTGCAGGAGCATCTCCTTCCACCTCATACTCCGGCCAGCCAAGACCATTCTCCATGAAATCATTCGGCGTTCTCTGTGGAAGCTCTTCAAAGCTTCCGTCAGCCAGCATTCTTTTCGTCAACTGGGAGGGAGCCATTTTTTCCGTAAGCTGAAGCGTCACCTGATCCTCATCGAGGGTCCAGACAAAATCCAGCAGACCTGCATCACGGACGGAATTTCCCAGATAGAAATGATACTCTCCTTTTTCCAGGACATATGCCGATTTCTGTACCTTGCCAAGGTCATCGTAGGAAGCCATGGCTGCCGTCGGGAGCGTAAGGACAAGCGTCTCTGTCTCACCGGGCTTCAGCTCCTTTGTTTTCTCAAAAGCCCCAAGGACACGGGCCGGCTTTCCGAGAAGCCCCTGCGGTGCGCCGTAGTAAAGCTGAACCACCTCTTTACCCGGGAAAGCGCCAGTGTTTGTGATTTCGGCGGTTACATAGATCGTGCCGTCTTTTTCACCGCTCCAGATGGGCTCGATCGAAAACTCGGTGTAAGAAAGACCGTAACCGAAGGGGTAGTTAACCTTCTCCTTCGCCCCCTTAAGGGTCTCAAAATAACGGTAGCCCACATAAATATCATCGGTGTACTCCACATAATCGGGAGACTCGTGGAAATTTGCTGTGGAAGGATAATCATCCAGGCTTCCTGCAAAGGTATCGGATAGCTTTCCGGAAGGACTTACTTTTCCCATAAGAATGTCTGCCATGGCAAGACCGCCCTCCATGCCTCCCTGCCATGCCAGAAGCACAGCTGGAAGTTTCTCATCGTCGATAAACCAGGAGGTATCCACCATACCGCCCACATTCAATACCACAACGATCCGTTCAAAGCGTTCTTTTACTTTTGCAACAAGTGCTGCTTCTTCATGCGTCAGACAGAAATCACTGTCCTGAAAGATTTTTTCACTGAGTTCCGACTGGCGTCCCTCATCAGAGACCTGTCCTTCATAACGGACACTCTTTCTGTCCCAGCCCTCGCCGGAAAAACGGCTGATCACGATCAGAGCCGTATCCGTAAACTCTGCCGCACCGTCAAAAAGCTCTGCCGGAACGGCCGGTTCCACGGTCATCCCCGGAACAGCTCCGCCGGCGTACTGCTCCTTTACATTTTCCCGGTAAAAATCTGCCAGCGGCTGATAAACCTCAGCCAGTCCTGCCTCCTCTGTAAGACCGTCATAAAGATTTCTCACATGAGAAACCGTCACATCGCCGCTTCCGCCGCCTCCTTTTACATAATCAAAAACACCTTTGCCAAAAAGTGCCAGTCTGGAGCCTTTTGCCAGAGGAAGAAGCTTCCCTGCATTTTTCAGAAGCACCATGCCTTCCGTTCCGGCTTTTCTCGCCAGAGCCAGATGCTCCGCACAGGCTGTCACCTTTCTGCCGTCTCCTCCCAGTGGAAGATTCGGCTGATAGTTTGCTCTTGTCCATTTTTCCATTGCTGTGATTCCTCCTTGTAAGTCTATGATGATATGGATCGTTTCCTTCGATAAAGCAGGCATTCGCAATCCGCTGCCCCGTCGCTTAGTGCTCTGCGCATTTGAAGCGGTGGAATGCTTATTCTATGTTCAGATTACCACAATCCCGCATGAAAAAACAGTGTCTTTTTTTGCGTATCTCATGACTTTTTTTGCACTTTTGCAAGAAGTATCCTGTCTGCTTATGCCGTATGCGTCACCTTCGCCAGCATCTCTTTGGAAAGGATCTTCCGGATGTTCAGAAGGAACAGCGTGGAAGCGATTGCCACGGAGATCAGGTCAGCCACAGGCTCTGCATAGTACACGCCCATCACACCGAAAAAATGCGGCAGGAGCAAAGCCAGCGGGATCAGCAGAATCACTTTTCTGAGAAGTGCAATGCAAAGAGAGATCTTCGCCTGGCCAAGCCCCAAAAAGGAACTCTGGATACCGCTCTGGATACCAAAGACGGACATTCCGCACAGGTAGACCGGCAAAACCTTTTTTACCAGGGCGATGAGTTCCTCATCTGTGGTAAACAAGCCTGCAAAGACGCCGGGACGGAGCATGGCAAAAACCACATACAGAAAGGCTGCCAGGAAGGTAACGGAGATCATCCGGCGGATGGTCATTTTTACACGGTCAAAGGAGCCTGCACCGAAGTTATAGCTGATGATAGGCTGTACACCGGTGGTAAAGCCGTTGATCGGTACAAAAACCAGCTGCAGGACGCTCTGAAGGATCGTCATGGATCCGACGTAAAGATCTCCTCCGTAAACCTGCAGGCCATGGTTCATCACAATGGTGATTGCACTTTCCGTAGCCGCCATGATAAAGGGAGAAACGCCAAGCGCCATCACCTGACGGAGCAGAGCAAAGTCCGGCCGCATACCGGACAGCCTCAGGCGGATGCCGGATTTCTCAGAGCAGAGGAACTTCAGGACCCAGGCAGCACTGAGAGCCTGGGAAAGAATGGTTGCCACAGCGGCTCCGGCCACGCCCATATGAAAAACAAAGATAAAAAGCGGATCCAGTGCAATGTTTACAACTGCACCGATCAGCACGGAACACATAGCCGTCCTGGCATGTCCCTGACAGCTGATGAAGGTGTTCAGGCCTACCGCCAGCTGTACAAAAACCGTACCCAGAAGATAAATACTGATGTAGGTCGAGGAATAGCCGATGGTATTGTCACTGGCTCCGAAAAGATACAGCAACGGTTTTTGAAAAACAAAGAAAAACAGCATCAGAAGTGCAGAAAAGAACAGAAGCAGCGATGCGGCATTTCCAAGGATCCTTTCTGCCCGTTTCCGGTCGCCCTGTCCCAGGGCAATGGATGCCAACGGTGCGCCTCCTCCGCTGGCAAAGCTGGAAAAGGCAGAGATGATGGTGATGATCGGGAAAGTGACTCCCACACCGGTAAGCGCCGCAGCCCCGACACCGGGGATCCGGCCGATATAGATCCGGTCTACAATGTTATAAAGTACGTTTACGATCTGTGCCAGCACAGCCGGAATCGCCAGCGAGATCATCAGCTTCGTGATGTTCTCTGTTCCCAGCCTGCTGTCTTGATTTTTCTGCATGAAATATGCCTCCTGGTTTTATAGCAATTCTGCAAAAGACTGCATCCAATCCGATTCATCAGAGTGTGAAATACTGTGTCAGAAATCTTTGCCGTGCGTCAGCACGCCTGCAGATTTCATCCTTGTCTTTCGCACCCTGCTAAATCGCCTTGACTGCATTATTTTATTGAATTGCTATAGATTTTCTTCGATTTCCTCCACTACAGCTTTCCGGTTTGCTCCGCTCTTCTTCCCTCTTTACTGTATGCTTTGAAAATCCTGTTTTTCAGCTATGGCTATTATAGCCCACAATCCACCAAAAAGCTATGCTTATACAAAAAAGCCCGTGCATCCTTTTTCCGATGCACGGGCGGTAAATCTTATCTTCTGTTTTTTGCTTACTCAGCTGCGGTCTCCGTTTCTGTCTCGGTCTCTGCTACAGTTTCGCTGTCTGCCTCAGAACCGGTCTCTGTCTCGCTCTCAGCCTCAGCGTCGCTGTCATCGTAGGGAATAACGGCTCCGTCGTAGGTCTCGTTGATGTAATTTCTGATCTCATCGGATTTCAGAACGTCTACCAGAGCCTGAACGCCCGGGTTCTCTTCATTGCCTTCTTTTACGGCGATGATGTTTACATAGGTCTTGGCTGCCTCAGAATCAGATTTCTCATAAGCCAGAGCATCTTTTGCTACGGAGAAGCCTGCTGCCAGAGCGTAGTTTCCGTTCAGTACCACATAAGCGGTCTCATCAACCACACGGGCTACCTGTGCTGCCTCCAGCTCTACGATATCCAGGTTGTACGGATTCTCTTCAATATCGGTTACGGTAGCGGTAAGACCTGCACCGTCTTTCAGTTTGATCAGACCGTTATCCTGAAGAAGCAGAAGGGCTCTTGCCTCATTGGTGGTATCGTTCGGAACTGCAACGGAATCGCCGTCAGCCACATCATCAAGGCTGGTTTTTGTTCCCGGGTAGATTCCAAAGGGCTCATAGTGGATGCCGCCTACACTTACCAGATGGCTGCCTTTCTCCTCGTTGTACTGCTCCAGATAAGGAAGATGCTGGAAGTAGTTGGCGTCCATATCACTGCTCTCTACTACCTCATTGGGCATGATATAATCATCAAATACGGTTACCTGAAGATCATAACCTTCCTCTGCCAGGATCGGTTTTGCCTGCTCCAGGATCTCTGCATGTGGGGTTGCAGATGCTGCTACTTTGATCGGAGTGAGTTCACCTGTGGTCTCTGTCTCAGTCTCTGCTGCCTTTGTGGAAAGACCGGTACCGCCAAGGATAATGCCTGCGGTCAGAACACCGCTTAATGCTGCTGCAAGTAATTTTTTCATAATAGTTTCCTCCTCTATATTATCTTTTTTATAACTATCTTCTCTTGTCCAGCCGGTTGGCCAGAGTGGTTCCGACCATCTGGAAAATCTGTACCAGAATGACCAGAAGTACGACCGTAACGATCATGATATCTGCCTGGTACCTGTGATAGCCATATCGGATCGCAATATCTCCCAGTCCGCCTCCTCCGATGGTTCCTGCCATTGCGGAGTAACCCAGGATGGTTCCCACTGCAATGGTAGCTCCATTGATGAGGGAAGTTCTTGCCTCCACCAGAAGCACCTTCATGATGATCCGGAAATTACCTGCTCCCATGGAACGGGCTGCCTCGATCACACCCTCATCCACCTCTTTCAGAGAAGACTCTACCATTCGGGCGATGAAAGGACCGGCTGCAATGACCAGCGGTACGACCGTTGCTGTGGAACCGTAGCTTTTTCCTACCACCAGACGGGTAAACGGGATCAGAAGGATCAGCAGGATCAGAAACGGAATACTCCGTACAATGTTGGCGATCACATCCAGGATGCGGTACAGCACCCGGTTCGGCTTCAGTCCGTCCTTATCAGACACAGCCAGAAGCACGCCCATGGGAAGTCCGATGATGTAGCCCATTAACGTGGACAAAAGCGTCATATACACCGTTTCCTGAATTCCCTTCAGGATCATATCCACTACTTCTTTAGTCCACACTGTCCGTCACCTCCCCAATGGCAAGTCCGCGTTCCCTTAAGTACTGCTTCATAGCTTCCGCCTTTTCGCTGTCACCTGGGAATTGCAGGATCATTTCGCCTTTTGCAACGCCGCCCACGTTTTTCGTGTCGGCCTTTAAAATGTTGACCGGTTCATGGAATTTCAGGATCATATTTGCGATCACCGGCTCAAATGCCGAGTTTTCGGAAAATACGATCCGGACTTTATCTCCGCTCTGGATCAGAGGCTTCAGGTCTGTTTCCTGACTTCCGTCGGTGAGGATCAGTTCCTTCGCCACCTGGGACTTGGGATGATTGAAGATATCTTCTACAGAACCTTCCTCTACCACCTCGCCGTCTTTTAAGATGGCAACCTTGGTACAGATCTCACGGACTACGGACATCTGATGCGTAATGATGACGATCGTGATCTGAAGGTTCCGGTTGATCTCCTCCAGAAGCTTCAGGATAGATGAGGTCGTCTGGGGATCCAGTGCGCTGGTGGCCTCATCACAGAGCAGGATCTTCGGGTCGGATGCCAGTGCTCTTGCAATGGCTACCCTCTGCTTCTGTCCTCCGGAGAGCTGTGCCGGATAAGCCTTCGCCTTGTCCTCAAGTCCTACGATCCTGAGAAGCTCCATCGCCCTTTTCCGGGCCTCCCCTTTTCGTTTTCCCTGAATATATAACGGAAAACAAATATTCTCCAGAACGGATTTCTGCATCAGCAGATTGAAATGCTGAAAGATCATTCCGATCTTTTCCCGTTCTTTACGGAGTTCCTTTTCCGACAGGTCACTTAACGCTTTTCCCCGGATGGAAACCGTACCCTCCGTGGGCACCTCCAGGAAGTTCATACAACGGACCAGGGTACTTTTTCCTGCTCCTGACATTCCGATGATTCCGAAAATATCTCCCGACTCGATGGCCAGATTTACATTTTTCAGAGCCTGTACCGAGCCGTCTTTTGAAACATAGGATTTTGAAACGTTCTCGATTAAAATCTCTGCCATTTCTTTTCTTTCCTTTCTTCGATGGAATCTACTATAACACTTTTCTGGAAAATGTGTTAATCCGAAAAAATTACAGCCAGTTATAGTTTAACACTATAACTGGCTGTCTGTAAACACTCAAATCCTAAGGAAGGTTATTTCATCACTTTTGCAACCACACGGAGCAGGTTCGTAACGCAGAACTGTACATCACCAAGCGTCAGACGATAGCCGTCCAGCTCTTTTCCAGTCTTTACTGCTTCTACGATATCATCCACATTCTTCTGGCAGCCCGGCATCTGCAGGTCATTTCCCGCATAAACACAGCCGGTGGAAGCAGAGATCGGATAAATATGACCTGTTCCGGAAATGGCAGGCACATCCTGGGAGGTGAACCAGTCCGTCATCACAACTCCCTCAAAGCCCCACTCATCACGGGCAGCCGCCTGAATGAGATCGTGGCTGTTTGCCGTGTGAAGACCATTGATCAGATTATAAGAGGTCATGATGGAAAGTGGCTGAGATTCTTTGACTGCGATCTCAAAACCTTTCAGATAGATCTCACGGAGTGCTCTTTCACTCATATGATTGTTGGAGAACATCCGGTTATCCTCCAGATTGTTCGCTGCGAAATGCTTGATGGTCGTACCACCCTTGCCGTCCTTTTGTACGCCAAGCGTCATGGCAGCCGCACATTTTCCAGCGATCAGCGGATCTTCCGAATAATACTCAAAATTTCTTCCGCAGAGCGGATTCCGGTGGATGTTCAGAGCCGGAGCCAGCCAGAGATCCACATGGAACTCCTGCATTTCTTTTCCCACCATATAGCCGATCTCCTCGATCAGTTCCGGATTCCAGGTCTGAGCCAGTTCTGTTCCGATGGGGATGGCCGTGCAGTACTGATAATGGTCCACAGCGTCTGCCGGGATCTTGCTTTCATCAAAAGGAGCAATAATATCTCCCATTCCTTCTCCGCCCGGAAGGAGTTCTCCCTCTTTGGTTGTCTTAAAGAGAGGCTGGAGACGAAGCCCTGCAGGACCGTCTGCCAGGATCAGATTCTTCACACCGCGGCTCTCCCAGATAATGGAGGAGGTATCGCCTGCTGCTCCCGGAACGGTAGCGGATGCATTTCCGACCACATTGTCTTTTCCTTCTGAATCACCGCCCATACCGGAACGAAGAGTTCCGACACAGAGATCTGCCAGTTCTTCCACGGTAAGCTGTGCAGCCAGCTCTTCCACGGTTGCTTTTCCGTCAATCACATCCTGGATTGTCAGTTTTTCTGTCTTAGCCGTAGTCAGGATGGGACGTGCTTCCTGATAGACCACCGTGCGGGTCTCAACAGCGTCAGCTGGAACAGTGATACGCTCTGCATATTTCACTTCTTCCGCTTCTGTTTCATAAGTATAGGCTTTCCGGCCTTTTCCGGAAATCTCGTTCAGCTCTTTGTCCCCGTTGAAGAGATTTTTCAGCTGCTCGGTCCGCTTCTCTTCCTCCACAATCAGAACTGCCGCAACATGCGTATTTCTGGAGCTGTTGCCCACACGGATGAGATACTCGCCGGGTTCCAGGATCCAGGCGGCTTTTTCTTCGGAATAAGAAGCCATATCTTTCAGTGCGAAGGTAATTTCTGCTGTTTCACTTTCACCAGGAGCAAGAAGAGCGGTCTTTTTGTATGCCTTCAGCTCCTGATACGGTTTTTCCAGAGCCCCCTCCGGAGCGGAAATATATACCTGGACAACTTCTTTTCCGGCATATTCTTTTCCGGTATTGGTGACCTTAGCTGTTACTTTTACCCCGGAACCTTCGACAACTGCTTTTACATGTTCGATGGCAAAATCCGTGTAGCCTTTTCCGTAACCGAAGCAGTAATGCGGCTCAATGCCAAAGGTATCAAAATAACGATAACCCACATAGATGCCGTCGGTATAGTATTCATCATCAATATTTCCGTTGTTGTGACTGAAGCCCTCGGAGGATGGATAGTCGGCATATGCTTTGGCCCAAGTATCGGTAAGCTTTCCGGAAGGAACCTGTTTTCCCGTAAGCACATCTGCCACGCTCAGGCCGCCGGAATTTCCCAGCTGACCGGTGAGCAGAACCGCATTGAGACCTGCCGTCTCTTTGAGGGCTGTAGCATCGATGATTCCGCCGATGTTCAGAAGTACGATGGTTTTCTCATAATGAGCACCCAGGAATTCCAGAGCCTTTCCCTCGCCGTCGTTGAGCAGATAATCCCCTTTTTTATTCCAGCGGTCTGCTCCTTCTCCGGAGTTTCTGGAAATTACCAGAACAGCCGTATCCGTATCGGAGTCTTTCACATCCTCCTCCGTGATGGCCTGAAGATCCGGTTCTTTGAAGGGAAGTTCAAACTCGATGATGAACGGCGGCTGCTGTCTTTCCTCTGCCAGACGGTTTACTTCTGCCTGATGAGCCGTTTTTGCCTCTTTGAGGAGCTCATCATAGGCCGTCAGCCAACGGTCTGTCGTAATGGTAAAACCGGCATCTTTCAGTCCCTGCTCAATATTGATCACTTCACGGGAGTTGACATCACCGGAACCGGTGCCGCCCTTGATGGTATGTCTTGCTCCTGCACCGTAAAGAGCGATCTTTCCGATCTTTTTTAAAGGCAGAACACCGTCATTTTCCAGAAGTACCATGCATTCGCCGGCTCCTTTTCTCACCAGCTGCATGTTTTTTTCTTCACGCTCCGTTTTTTCCGGAGTCAGTGTTCCATAAAACTGTGTCATTTTAAAAAATCCTCCTTTATCTCTGTCAGTGCTGGATATTTTCTGAATCCACCCACGTCATTTTTCCATATTTTTCTACCAGCGGAACCAGCTCATGATCCACGTTATGACGGATTTCACAATCGACATCAAGGATCATCACCGGTTCATCTCCCTCCGTACAGGCAGGCCAGTCAACGCCCTCGATCACCGGTTTTCCGGTCTTTGCAAAGCTTATCCAAGCTCCGAAGATCGCTTCTTCCAGTTTATCGGTTTCTCCTTCTTTATTAAAAAGAGGTGCCAGCTCCGTATTATGGAAAACGAACGGAATCTCCGAACAATGCCATGCAATCTTACCGTCCAGAAGCGGAAACTCATATGTCAGCTGATAGGAATAAGTGACGCTTTCCGGTGTTCTGCAACGCTCTTTGATAAATTCTATGGTAGGCAGGCGGAAAATGGTATCCACCGACAGGAGATCCACCGGAGATTTTCCCGGATACGCTTTTTCGTAAAGAGCCAGCAGTTCTTCCGTGTGTTCTCCATACTTTTTCTCCAGCATCTGCATAGCCTCTTCTCTTGGAATGCTGTGTTTTCCCGGAATAGCCGGATCGAAATCAAACTCGCCCAGTGCTGTTCCGATCAGAAGCGGGATCGTCTTCGCATGCTCCGTAAAGCCATGCTGCACCGGATCGCCCAGATATTCTTTTCCGACATGAGGCATATTTCCTATATAACCGCCTGCTGCCGCAACAGCCGGAGAGGTCTTCAGATAGGCTTCGGCAAGCTTTGCATAGGGAATCGTCTCCAGTTCTTCCACCTGGTCTTCCGAAAGACCAAGTTCTTTCAGCATAGCTGTCACGATCTCTCTGCCATCCTGTTCTTCCGCATCCCGCTGAAGCCAGTACACGCCGCTCTCAATAATTCCTTTGTGGAAAAGACCGTCTGCCTCAGGCATCTGCATGAGCGTCCAGACCTTTGCTCCACCGCCGGACTGACCGAAAATGGTCACATTGTCCGGATCTCCGCCAAAGCCGCGGATGTTGTCACGTACCCATTGAAGAGCCGCAATGATATCCAGATTTCCTGCATTGGCAGAGGCTTCATACTTTTCTCCAAAGGGAGAGAGATCCAGATAGCCCAGCACATTCAACCGGTGGTTTAAAGACACCACGACCACATCTCCGTGTTTTGCCATATTGGCACCTTCATATGTGATATGTTCAATAGAGGAACCGGCAGAAAAACCGCCTCCGTGGAGCCAGACCATAACCGGACGTTTTGCCTCCGGGTCGATAGAAGGCGTCCAGATATTCAGTGACTGGCAGTTTTCATCCATAGGCCAGTACATATGGGGAACAAGGAGTTCGCTGTTAGGCCGGTCCTGCGTCATCAGCGGGCAGACCATTCCATAGGAATTGGCGTCCTTGATCCCCTCCCAGGGCTGTACCTTTTCCGGACGCATAAAACGCTTCGCATCTGCGTATTTGACTCCTTTAAAAATAACGGTTCCATCCCATTCGTATCCGCGAAGCTTACCTGCTTCCGTCTGAACGACAGGATAATCCTCTCTGCAAACAAATTTTTTCATGATGTCAAACCTCCTGATCAAGATCCTTTGTGACAGCTGCACAAAATAAAGTCTCTGGCAGACATCGTTTCCCTGTCTGCCGAAAAAAACTGTCGCCTCAATGATTTGATTATATCGCGGCGACAGCAAAATGCCTATCACAAATATGTGGTTTTCTGTTATTTTTATTACTTTTTTCCATAGTTGATCTCTTTACGAACTTCGAGAAGCGGATTCTCCGGCTTTTTTGATGATACAAAGGCCGACAAAAAACGGAAATCCGCTTTTTGTCGGCCTTTGTTATATTGCTTTACTTCTTATGCTCTGTTGATATCTTGTAAACCGAACTCAGTTCTTTATTTGGAAGATTCGCAGAAACGATCATATGCTGCCTGATAGGTAGCAACCAGATCATCTACACCGGCAGCTTTCAGATCACTCTGATACTGTTCCCATGTACTGTCTGTGGTTCCCTGCATAATACCGTTCATCTGGAATGCATCTACGATATTTGCGATCTGCGGATAAATCTGTGCGATCTTCTGCTGTTCTTCCAGTGTAAGCATCATTTTCGGAACCGCATCAATATCTGCCATGATCTCTTCCTTGCCGTTTTCCTTCTGACCTTCCAGTAAATCTACCGCATCCCATGTGTAATCAGCTACTTTTCCATAATAATCACTCAGAACAATCAGAGAACCTCTGCCCGGTGTCGTGTTTGCACGCTGTTCTGTAAATGACTGATAACCATCCTGCAGAATTATATTGTTATTCTCATCCAGGTTAAAGTGCAGGATACCATCATCGCCTTTCTTATAGGTATATCCTTCCGGTCCCCAGTTTAATGTGACGGAAATTTCCGGATCCATACAATAGTTTACAAGAGATGCAACGACTTCCGGATATTTACACTTATTTGTAATTGCTACCATAGAAGTTTCCTGCATTTCAGAATAGTTCACTTCTACTCCGCCTTTTCCAGACTCTCCCTGTAATCTTGGAATTGCAACATACTGACTTCTTACGTCCGGATTGATAATCTCATTTACCGGTGCCCAGGTTCCAAGACAACCGATCACTGCTGTATCACCAGCCATTTTGCTGATATAAAGCGGTGTATCTGCATTTGGTCCCGGAGAGAAGGAATCCATGTCAATGAGGTTTTCATTATACAGCATATTGAAGAAATCAGCTGTTTTACGAAATGCATCGTCTGCAGCGGTAAAATGTACTTTTCCGTCTACAATTCTCAGATGGTTTGCCTGAGGATTTCCAGAACATACGGAATCCGCAGATCCAAAAGCACCTGTGAAATAATAGAAGGTATCATAAGAATCAAACAGACCGTCACAACCCATGCCGAATGAATACGGAACTTCATCCGCTTCACCATTTCCATTCAGATCGCCAGCTTCTTTAAACGCTCTTAAGCAATCTACCCACTCGTCTACCGTTGTCGGAACTTCTTTTCCGACTGCATCAAGCCATGTCTTGTTGATCAGAAACGGTCCCGGTGTCAGAACCAGACCATACATTTCTTCTACATACGGAAAGCCATAGCTATGACCGTTTGGTGCAGTTGATCCACCCTTGTATTCCGGACGCTCTTCGTAAATTTTGGTCAGATTTGGGCAGTATTTATCAATCAGATCCTCTGTTGGCACAAACAGATCCTGATCACTATACTGAATTGCGATGTCAGATGTGATTCCATTCCAGAATACGTCCGGATAATCTCCGCTATTCAGCATCAGATTGATCTTTTCTGTTGAACCATCAGACGGAATCTCTACCCATTTAATCGGAATACCGGTATCCTCCACCATCTTTTTTACCATTACCAGATCTTCCGTCGGCACTGTACGCTCCGGAGGAACCACGATTGCGATTTCAATCGGATCCATCTCATCTGCATTTTTAACAATAGGAAGAGTCCCGTCAAGGTTAAAATTATCCCCGGCTCCTTCATCTGCCAGTGCAGCAAACGGCAGGCTGCTGGCTGTGCATATCACAGCTGTTACCATACTGACCTTTTTCCTGAAATTTCGGTTTCCTTTCATTACATTTCCTCCTTTAAAATTAGTTTACTTTCTATCGCCAGAAATGAATTCTTTTAAAACTCATCCCTTAACAGCTCCAACCATAACTCCCTTTGCAAAATATTTCTGTACAAAAGGATATACCACCATGAGCGGAAGCGTTGAAACAACAATAACTCCATACTTCAACTGTTCTGCAAGTTTCTGTCTTTCGATCATATCCGCACCGCTTGAAAGAACAGAGGAAGCCTGATTAGACAATACAATGTTTCTAAGAATTACCTGTAAAGGCATCTTATTCTGTTCTCCCATAAACATCAATGCATTCATGAAAGAGTTCCAAAGCGAAGTCGCATAAAACAGAATCATTACAGCTATAATGGTCTTCGAAATTGGTATCACAATACGAAAGAAAATTCTAAAATCGGAAGCTCCATCCAATTTAGCCGCCTCAACCAATTCATCTGAGATTGTACTGTCGAAGAATGATCGACATACGATCAGATTATAAACACTCACTGCCGTCGGTAAAATCATTGCAAAAATCGTATTATAGATCCCAAGCTTATTGATTACCAGATAAAGCGGAATAATACCGCCATTAAAAAACATAGTAAACGTAAACAGAAAGTTCAGCACTCTTCTGCCTGCCAGATCCTTTCTCGATAAGGAATAGGCACATGGTACCGTTACTGCAATTGCCACTACAGTACCTGTTACCGTATACAGAATGGTATTGTAAAAACCTGTCCATAACGGTTTGTAAGATATGATTTTCTGATAACCGGCAAAAAATAATTTTTCCGGATACAAAAGCAGCTTTCCTGAATTTACAATTGCAGGATCCGTAAACGACGCCATAAATACGTAATAAAGTGGATATGCAATGAAAATACAGATAAAGATCATAATGAGTGCGTTTATAAAGTCAAATATCTTGTCTTCTCGTGATTTTATTTTTTTCATTTTCTTTTCCCCACCTAAAATCAAAATCAGAATATACTGATATCTGATACCTTTTTTGTAATCTGATTTGCAACAACCAGAATCACAAAATTCACTACCGCATTGAAAAGCCCAACTGCAGTCGCAAAACTATACTGCGCATTCTGTAGTCCCACTTTATATACATACGTGGAAATAATTTCACTTACCTGCGTATTGGTACCGGCCTGCATCAAATATACTTTTTCATATCCGACTGTCATAATATTTCCAAGGGCAAGAATCAACATGATAATAATAGTTGGCATGATCAGAGGAATATCTACATGGAGAATTCTCTGAAGCTTTGTTGCTCCGTCCATAATTGCAGCTTCATGATATTCCGGACTGATTCCTGTCAGTGCCGCAATATATATGATTGCTGAAAATCCCATTGTCTGCCAGATGTTAGAAACGATATACATTGTCCGGAAATACTGTGCTGATGACATTAAAAGCAGCGGTCTTCCGATCAATGACTGAATGATTGTATTTACAAATCCACTCGGTGCGCAAATTACATTCAGAATGCTGACAACTACTACGTTTGATACAAAATACGGTGCATACGAAATTGTCTGTACAAATTTTCTTTTTCTTTTTCCTTGTATCTGATTCAATAAGAGTGCAAAGAGAATCGGAATCGGAAAAGAAAAGAGCATCGTCAAAAGGCTGAGTACCAACGTATTGACAATTACATTCTTTGCAATACTTGTGCTGAAAAATGCCGCAAAATGTTTCCATAAAGGCGTTGCCCATGGTGATCCAAGAATTCCAAGTGTTCCTTTATAATCTTTAAAACTGATCAAAAGTCCGTACATCGGATAATATGCAAAAATAATCAGCCAAGCCAACGCAGGCAGCATCAATACATACAGTCTCCAGTTATGTACAATCAGCTTTTTGCAGTTATGTCCTATCCTATTTTTTTTCATTTTGTCCATATTGCCTCCATGCGATGTACACTAATATGTGTGACCTTCGTTTCTTCTGCAAACCGGAATGTGATTCTGCCATTTCTATTCGGATTCATAAAAATTTTCGTTCCGGCCTTTTCCCCGTCATTCAAATAAAGTTCTACCGTTCTGCGATCCATAAATATTTCAAGTTTTTTCAGTTCTTCCGTTTCTGCTACAAACCGCGCCTGTGGATCTTTATTCTTACTGGAGATCAATTCCACCATTGAATTGTTTCCGATAATTTTCAAGTAATCTTTTCCGTCATCAAAAAGACTAATTTCAAATTCTGTTTTTCCGCAAAACTCGATACAGCTGTAATAACTATTTCCCGGAACCTCAACACTCACTGCCTTTCCGCCATTCTGCCAGAGCAGCAATTCCCTTTGCAGCCGGTAGACTTCCTCAATCGGCCTTTGATAAAGCCTTCCTTCTCTGACTGACAATTCTCTTGGTAATGTAAATCCTCCATATGCGCCATGTCGTGTCGTGACCTGTTCTCCTTCCCAGTCACAGATCCAGGCAAGCATGATTCGACGCCCTTCATGTTCCAACGTCTGCGGTGCGTAAAAGTTACAGCCAAAGTCGCAGGATTCCCTCCTGTTTACGGTGAATTTTTCATTTTTCCACTCACCGATATAATACATAACCGGCTGATATACACCATACTCGGTTCGCATTCCCATTACCGATGCAAGAAGTATCCACGCGTCATCCCCCAGTGGGAAAAAATCCGGACATTCCAGACTTGGTATCTCAGGGTTTTCTTCCTGAAGCAGTGGTCCGATAAACTTCCAGTCAAACATATCCTTAGAAGAAAACAAAAGAATGCTTCCTTTTCCAAAATAATTGCTTGCCAACAGCATATACCAGTTTTCACCATTCCGGAAGACCTTTGGATCCCGGAAATTCATATCAATCCCTTCTACTGCATAAGCCGGCAAAATTGTCTGTTCTTCAGAAAAAGCAAGTCCGTCTCTGCTGAAGGCGGTAGACTGGGACTGCTGAATCGTCTCGGCTTTTCCTCGTTCTTCCAAGTCCCGGGTAAAAAAGATTCGTAATCCATCTGGCAAAACAACTGCCGAGCCGGAAAAGGCACCACCTACCAGATTGTCTGATTCCAGGATCTCCGATTGCGGATCCAGTGCATACGGGAGATAATTCCAGTGGACCAGATCTTTACTGACTGCATGCCCCCAATACATATTGTCCCATTTCTGTTCATGTGGATTCGCCTGATAATACAAATGGTATTTCCCACGAAACCAGCATAAACCATTTGGATCATTACTCCAATTTACATAAGGTGTGAAATGAAACTGTTCCCTCCAGGGCGTATCAAATACTTCCGCTCTTTCCGGCCACTCATTATTTACAACCAGATGTTTGATTCCCGTTTCTTCTATATCTTCATTTCCGCATAAATACATCTGGCTGATCAGCGAATTCATCCAATCCATCTGATATTCTGTATTCTCGCAAAGTTCGATTGTCGCTTTATGAAAAGTATCGCTGGTAACCTCTGTTGTAACTACCTGCTGTCCATTTTTCTTCAACGAGAACTCGCCATTTTCTTCTCCTGTTTTTCGAATAAACAGTTCCGCTTTTCTGTATCTTCCACTGTAAAAATCCATCTTCTGTCTCCTTTTCTAAAGTGGAACCCGTTCCATGTCTGTATTATATACCTTCTTCCTTTTTCTGTCAATGAAAAAAAGCTGATCAGGCTGTATTTTTTATACCGTCTGATCAGCTATGGATCGTTATTTTTATATATTCTCTTTTTTATGGAACATCTACATTGTTCCACCCTTTATAAACTCTACATCACAGATTTGCTTCATTTCTATATCCGTATCACCATCCAAAAGCCGCATGATCGTATCCACACAACATTTTGCCATTCTGGGAATGTCCTGTTTAACGGTTGTCAAAGGGGGGTTTACAAATTTTCCAATATCCAATCCATCATATCCGATGATTTTAAGTTCTTCCGGCACCCGAATTCCTCGTTTTTCCGCAACAGCCATACATGCTACTGCCGGAAGATCACCTACATAAATTCCATCCACATCATCAAACAAATCCAGATATTTTTCTACCACCTGGGCATAGTATTCATAGCTTACTATATTCCATTCGATCTCCATAGAAATAACTGAGATTCCATGATCCTTCAATATCTTTTTTACACCTGTTCCACGTGCATCAAACGGTTGGCGCATATATGACCGCCCCTCAATCATCAGAATATTCCTGCATCCTGATGCAACAATCCGCTCTGCAATTAACCGTGCACCTTTTTCACTGTCTGAGGTAACAACAGGAATCTTTTCTCCCCAGTTTCGATCCATACTGACAACCGGTTTCTTCAGACGTTTCAAAATTTTTTCATCCGGCGGATCCACACCGACAATCAGACCATCCAGCACATTTTTTTCCATCAGTCGAATCATTTCTTCTACACGGTTGCTGATCTCTACCGTGTTGCATACCACTGCCCGATACCCATACCGATACAGTTCCATTTCTGTATATTTCATAAATTTTGCAAAAAATGGATGTTCCAGATCCGGAACAATTACTCCTATCATACCGCTTCTGTTCCGATATAGATTTCGTGCCAGTTCATTTGGTTGATAATTCAGTGCTTTTACAGCCTCATCTATCTTTCTCTTTGTTTCTTCCGATACATACCCCGTCTTATTTAATGCTCTTGAAACTGTTCCTACTCCTACACCTGCATATGCTGCTACATCTCTGATTCCTGCCATCTCTACCCCGCTTTATTTTTCTTTTTCGTTGCTTTTACAATTCCTTTTATCATAGCACTCAAAAAAGATTTTCTGCAATCTTTTTTCTAAATTCTTGAAAAGAATCTTCGTGTCTTCTTCGTAACGGTTCCGTACCTTCGCAATTAACCCTCGGGATTTTGGCATATTCATTCCAAAACACCTCGAGAGACAATGACTGCTGAATAGTTACGTTTCTTTATTAAAAATAAAGTGCACTAATAGTACAAAGCTCCCGAACACGAAAAGGAGATTCTTTATATTTTGGACAATTTTGGAAAGTTGTTTATAACAGCATATGGATAATAATGCAGTTGCGGATAAAACTGCGAAAGGTAAAGCGGGGGAATGCTTATCTGCGTTCAAATAAAGGGCTGGCTGATTTACATATAGAATCGCCCATGCTATACTGAAAAGCAAAAAAAGAAAAGGACTGTGTAGAAAATGAAGCGAATCGATTTTGAAAACGGAACAGTGACGCGAAATATCTTCGGGGCAGCGCTTCCCATGCTGGTAGCCCAGATTTTGAATCTCCTTTATAACATTGTAGACCGCATCTATATTGCCCGGATTCCGGAGGCAGGAACGGCCGCACTGGGAGCCGTAGGTCTCTGCTTTCCGCTGATTGTTGTGATCACCGCTTTTGCCAATCTGTTCGGAAGCGGCGGCGCACCGCTCTTTTCTATCTACAGAGGGAAAAAGAAAAACAAGGAAGCTGAGCAGATTATGGACACCTCTTTTTCCATGGTTTGTGTCAGTGGCCTCATTCTCATGACCATCGGTCTTCTCTTTGCCCGCCCTCTGCTGGTGCTTTTCGGAGCTTCCAGGGAGGCTCTGGTTTATGCCTGTCCGTATCTGATGATCTATCTCATCGGCACACTGCCCTCGATGATCGCCGTCGGCATGAATCCTTTCATCAACGCCCAGGGCTATTCTACGGTAGGAATGCTCTCCGTAGCCATTGGAGCCGTGGCAAATCTCCTGCTGGATCCGCTGTTTATCTTTGTGCTGGGCTTTGGTGTCCAGGGTGCAGCCATCGCGACAGTACTCTCCCAGTGCCTTTCCGCCGTGTTTGTCCTGTTTTTCCTTACGAAAAAGTCAGAACTGAAAGTTCATTTTCTTCGAAAAAATGAACTTTCCTCCTGCGTACCCTATGCGAAAAATATTGTCAGTCTGGGAACCTCCAGTTTTATCATGCAGCTCACAAACAGCCTGGTGACCATCTGCTGCAACCATGTGCTCTCCAGCACCGGAGGCGACATCTACATCTCTGTCATGACAATTGTCTCCAGCGTGCGCCAGCTGGTGGAAACGCCGATCTATGCCATGAATGAGGGAACCTCTCCTATCCTGAGCTACAATTACGGTGCCCGCCGCCCGGCCCGGGTACGAAAAGCCATGCTGGTCATGAGTGCCATGGTTCTCGGCTACTCAGCCATCATGTGGAGCATTATTCTTCTGGAGCCGGGTGCGCTGATCCGGATTTTCAGTTCTGATGAGACGCTGATCCGTGATGCCGTTCCAGCCCTGAAACAGTATTTTGCGGCTTTCATTTTCATGGATTGTCAGTACATCGGCCAGACTGTCTTTAAATCCCTGAACAAAAAGAAACAGGCAATCTTTTTCTCTCTGCTCCGCAAGGTAGTCATCGTCGTTCCTCTGACCTACTTTATGCCCTACACTCTCCATATGGGAACCGCCGGTGTTTTTCTCGCCGAGCCGGTATCCAATGTCATTGGCGGAGGTCTTTGCTTTGTGACGATGCTGTGCACAATATTGCCGGAATTAAAACGTTTGGAATCGGCTCAGTGACAGGCAAAGGCTCTCTATCTGACATCACCCAGACTTTTCTGGAAGAAATCTCCGATTTCCTCCCAGATTTCCTTCTGAAAGAAATGAAGATCGGCATGATCTGCCCCTTCAATCGCAAGAAGAGTCGCATCACAGCCTGCTTTCTCCAGCTTCTCATAAAGCAGCTCGCTCTGGGCAAAAGGTACGGTATGATCATTTTTTCCGTGAATGATCAGGAAAGGCGGAGCTTCCGGAGTCACAAAGCTCACCGGACAGCATTTCAATGCTTCCCCGGCATGACGCATAACATTCTTTCCAAGGAGAAGTGATTCCGGTGCTGCTGCGCACTGTTCCGCTGAATCATAAGGAAAGCCTCTGAAGTCTGTGGGCGGATACCAGGGGCAGGCTGCCTGTACACTGCTGGAATATTCCAGATTCTCTCCCACATCAAAAGACGGATCCATTGCAAGAGCTGCCATACAAGTCAGATATCCGCCTGCCGATTCTCCCATAACGCCGATTTTTTCCGGATCTATATGAAAACGTCCGGCATGCGCACGAAGATAGCGGATTCCGGCTTTCACATCTTCAAGAGGCCCTGGAAACGGGGTTTCATTGCTGGTCCGGTACTGAAGGGAAGCCACTGTAAAGCCTTTTCTTGCCAGTTCTGAAAGGTATGCCAGATGAGCAGAACGATCCATCTGGAGCCAGGCCCCTCCGCAGATCCAGACGATACATGGATACTTTCTTTCCTTATCCTCCGGATAGATCAGATCCATTTTAAGATCCTGCATCGTGTGTCCGAACCAGCTGTTCCGTTGGGCATACGTAAGTCCTGTGATCACGGTAAATTGTGGGACTTTTACTTTTACCTGAATATTTTTTCTCATGTTGTTCTCCTTTCTCAGTCGGTGCAAAATAAACATCCTCTGGATAATCTTTTTCCCTTCCATCATATCATAATGCAGACAATTCATACAATCTTTCTTATTTTCTCTTGACATTTTTTTCTCTCCGCACTATACTTCATTTTTGAATAATTCAAATTTGAACTGTTTGAGAAAGGAGAAATCTGATCATGAATCCGGAACTGGAATTCGCCCGTAAGACCGCCCTCGCCTACAACGCTCTCTGCCGACCGCTCTGTCAGGAACTGAACCTGCCGCAGACGGCTTTCGATATTCTGATGTTTCTTGGCAACAATCCGTCTTATAAAACAGCAAGCGATATCGTAGAGATCCGGCATATCAAAGCCAATCTTGTTTCGGTAAATGTGGACCGGCTGGTCCGGGAAGGTTATCTTATGCGACAGGAAGTCAAAGAAGACCGGCGCAAAACGGAACTGATCTGCACAGAAAAAGCACAGTCTGTCATCCGTCGAGGACAGAAGCTTCAGCGTACTTTCTTTGATCGCCTTCTTGAGAATATGGACGAACAGACACGAAACGCTTTTTTTGCCGCCATGAAAATCATGGAGAAAAATATAGATATGATATTGGAGGAAACAAAGTAAAATGAGTTTGTTATTAACGGTTTTCGTCACATTTTTTGCAGGCATGGGAGCCGGTCTCGGAACCGGTTTTGCCGGTTTAAGTGCCGCTGCGGTCATAAGTCCCATGCTGATCACATTCCTGCATATGGATCCTTACATGGCGGTAGGTATTGCCCTGTCCTCTGACGTACTCGCAAGTGCCATTTCCGCTTACACCTATCACAAAAACAAGAACCTGGATGTCAAAAACGGGCTTATCATGATGGTAAGTGTTTTGATCTTTACCGCCGTTGGAAGCTATGTTGCCAGCCTGGTTCCTTCTCAGACTATGGGAAGCTTTTCCGTATTCATGACCTTCCTTCTGGGCATTAAATTCATTGTCCGCCCTGTCATGACAACAAAAGAAGCCATGGCCGGTGTTTCCCCGAAAAAACGGGCTGTCCAGTCCGTAATCTGCGGCGTGATGATCGGCTTCATCTGTGGATTTATCGGTGCAGGCGGCGGTATGATGATGCTCCTGATTCTGACCAGTATCCTTGGCTACGAGCTGAAAACAGCTGTTGGTACCAGTGTATTCATTATGAGTTTCACTGCTCTGACCGGAGCTGCTTCCCACTTTATGATCGGCGGCATGCCTGACTGGCCTGTATTTTTCCTGTGTGTTATCTTTACCCTGATCTGGGCACGCATCGCAGCTGTTTTTGCCAATAAAGCAAAACCGGCAACCTTGAACCGGGCTACCGGCGTGGTGCTGGTTATCCTGGGCATCGTCGTCATGGGATTCCAGATACTGGCATGATCCCATAAAAATCCGGCGTATATCTGCAAAGATGGATCCTTTGCGGATATACGTCTTTTTCTTTTCTGCGAAAATCCTATCAGGAGTGCCCCTCTTCCTCTGCTTCCGTACTCTGTTTCATACTTTCCCCAAGTCGGATCACCTCTTCCAGTTCCAGACCGGTAAGCTCCGCAATTTCTTCTTCCGAATAGCAACCTTTTTGTAACATCATTCTTGCAATATCCATCCCTTTTTCCTCACGGCCTTCTTCACGGCCTTCTTCGCGTCCCTCTTCTCGGCCTTCTTCACGATCCCACCTGCGCTGACGTTCTTCATCATACTCATAAAGGCACATCTTTTTCACCTCCGCTTTGTTCCTCAGCAGAAAATCTCTGAGAACATCTTCCCTGATACATTCTTCTACCGCCTGATCAATGGCTGCTTCCAGCGGCCGGTTTTCCGAATATCTGCGTGTTTTATCTACAAAGATCATGTAATCATGCATGGTACGGCTCTTTTTATAAATCTCTTCGCTGTTCCCAAGATTGATATTCCG
This sequence comes from Blautia sp. OF03-15BH, assembly GCF_003463065.1. Lineage (GTDB taxonomy): Bacteria > Bacillota > Clostridia > Lachnospirales > Lachnospiraceae > Limivivens. The sequence goes on along the minus strand of NZ_QSCM01000005.1, from coordinate 161,470 downwards.
TACCTTTACCCGAAGTTCCAGGTTCGGTTTCTGTGTCTTTCTTGTATAAGCCTCAGAAAGGAGAACTTCTCTTTCTTCCACCGGGTCTTTTCCATTATAAAAAACAACAAAGGTCGGTGCCGGGATCTGGATCTGCCTGCTCCCGTAAAGATTCTCATTTCTGACCATTCTGGAATAACTGTCACTGACATAAAAAAGACAGCGTAAAGGCATATTTTTATTCTTACTGGACTGCTGTTCATAGAGAAACAGTTCATCATGGAATACATACGCCAAATCATTTTTCATTGCCAGATAAACTGCATTTTCCAGTGTAACGATTTCAAGTTCCTCCACGTTTTCATAATCTGTTCCATTCATGGCATTATAAAGCTCCAGAAGCTTTTCTCTGCTGTTAAAGATCATACGGAATACACGGTCTTTGTACTGTCTGTTTACTTTTAATTCAGTCATTCTTTGCCTCCTTTTTCAGAAGATCCTGTATTTTCTGCTCAGGACCTTCCTCCATATTTAATTATCGTAGCGTATTGGGATTTTCCAAGCCTGCGAACGCAGAAAATACAGAAACGGTAACATACCGTTTAAAGAATATTAGAAATTAACTGTCTATATAGTAACATAGTTTTTTCCATTTGTCACTTGTTTTATGCAAAGTTTATTTTTATATTTACAAAATTGCAACATCAAAATGAACGATTCCATTTGAAAGCGGCCTCTGATATCAAACCAGATGCCGCTACTTTTTGCTCTCTTATTTTATCCCTCGAAGATCATCTCATCCAACTGTACAGTACCATCTTTCATTTCCAGGGAAACAACCCACTCGGCGCTGGCACCAAGATCAGCCAGCACACATTCCTTCGTCTCCGTTCCAGTCAACACTGTCTCAGAAACCTCTTTTTTCCCTTCCTCACTGGTACAAGTCACAATAACGGAAGCCTTTTCGCCCATAGTTCTCGCTGTCACGGATACTCGACAGTTTTCTTTCACATCACGGATCGTGTAAGATACGGCCTCACCCTCCCGGAGCTCCAGGCAAAGATCTTTTAACGGACCGGATTCCCGAAGCGGTTCACCTGTTGGGACCACTACATGCTGCGGCGGCAATGCACCAGGACGAAGAGGCATTTTCATTCCCTCCTCCGTCCGATAACCAAAGGCATTTCCATAGATCCAGCCATTGCTTCTGCTGCTGCCCTGATCAAAACCAACAGCTGGGATCCGGATGCCGGGCTGACGAAGGTTGTAATGATTGTATGTCTGATCGACGGTATAATACTCCGGTTTCATTTTCTCCAGCATCTCATCCAAAATCTCCTGTGATTCTTTATAGGAGGGTCTGGGACCTCCGTTCCGGATATAGTCACGCATCACATCCCATTTTTCCGGGATCGGATAGGTCACGGCAGAGCTTCCGTCTCCTTTGGGATCATCCGCCCGTTTCCAGGACCAGACGGCATAACCGATATCGTAAGTGCCTGCAATCTCATAGAAAATGGAGTTGGACACCGAGTCGCTGCCGCCCTCGCCGATCCAGATGGGCACGTTGTTTTTCAGACTGGTATCCAGGAACCGGTATAACGTCCGGACCTCCGGAGAGAAGCCATAATAATGAATATGGATACACCAGTTATGACATTCCGGATCATAATCATGATCAAAAATTTCCATATCCATGGAGAAAACACTTCCCTCCAGGGTCAGCATATGCTTCTTATCGTATTTCCGGATCCGTGGGATCACATCATCATAAAATTTCGCCAGCTCCGGCAGGAATTTCCGGCAATCCGGTCCGGACAACGGCTCGTTTAAAAGATCATAGCCGCCAATGATCCAGCGGTCATGGTAACGCTTTGCAAACTCTTCCCAGATCAGAAGAGCCCGTTCTCTGCTTTCCGGCTCTGTAAACATATGCGGACGGTTATCAATACCGTCATCACAGGCAAGGGCAGACTGACCGCCAGGTGCACCGTGAAGATCCAGGATCGCGTAAACATGATATTTTTCACACCAGTCCAGCACCTGCTCCAGTACGGCAAAGCCTTCCTCAATCCACTGGATCTCCGGTTCCTCTGCCAGAAAAAGTCGCGCACTCACCGGCAGACGGACAGAGTTATAGCCCATCTCGGCCATAAGTCGGATATCTTCCTCTGAAAGATAATTGCGGTACCATTTTTTTGCAAATTCTTTTGCATAGGCAGTACCGGCCAGTTCCCGCACCGTTGTTTCCATGGTACGCCCGCGCTCAAATCTTCTCGGAAGAGCAAAATCATTAAAACCTCCCACCTCTGCAAAGAGCGGAACACCACCGATCATAAAGCCTTCCGGATTCATCCAGCTTCCGACACCCCAGCCGCGAAGAACCACTGTTTCGCCATCTTCATTTACCATTTTTCGTCCGTCCGTATGAAGGAAGCCCTTCACACGGTCTCTTGAACATTTACTCATTTTGAAAACCTCCTGAAAAAACAAATCCTGTACCCGTTGTTGTACTTCCATTATAACGAAAATGACTTTCTGATTCCTACCTCAAATATGTGATATTCTGTCGTTTTTATTACTTTCTTGAGAGCAGAAGCAGTATTTCTCCCCGATCACTGCCGCCTTGGAATCCGTTCCATGTCCGATAAAAGCGGTCTTTGCCACCGGGAGCTGTTCCGGCACAAAGTCTTTCAGAAGCCTCCAGACCTGCTCTGCTCCTTTCTCCCGTTCCAACTGTGTAAAAGTTCCAAGCAGGATACCGCAGACCTTCTGGAAAGCTCCAAGCTGTTCCAGCTGACTGAAATAGGTCAGAAGCTGTGCATCTCCCCCTCCACAGGCTTCCAGAAGAAGGATTTTTCCGGTAAGCTCCGGGAAATACCCGGTTCCTGCCAGTTTGAGAAAGCAACGGATATTTCCGCCGATCAGGATACCGGACATCGCATCGCCCTGCAGAAACTCATACGGAAAATGAAAAAGACTGTCATTCCTTTCCGCATCCAGGAAACTCCGGAACCGTCGTCTCTGCTCCTCTCCATCCCGGTAAATAAGATTCCGGATCTGGTAGAGAACCGATGGCTTTCCTGTCTTCGTCGTAATGGCATTTACCACTGTGGTAAGGTCGCTGTAGCCCCAGAAGGCCTTCCCGCTCTCTTTAATCTCCTCGTAATCCAGCCATGGCAGCACTCCGTTAGCCAGATCTCCTCCGGAAACATCAAAAATCCCTTTAATCTCTTCGTCCCGGTAAAATTTCATCAATTCTTCTGCTCTTTTTCTCCGGCCGGCACTCTCTACACCATTTCCGGCATAAAGATATCTGGAAAAAACAGGGATCAGCCCCAGTTCTTCCAACGTATCTTTCAAATGCTCCATTTCTTGCCTGCTTTTTTCCTTCAAACCATTGGAACAGGCAACAATACCGATTTTATCTCCCTTTTTCATAAACATCCTCCACGTATAACTGCAGCACAAGAGTTCTGAATCAGTATAACAAATCTTTTGATAAATGTGAAAAATGTTGAGAAATTTTTTCATCAGTGTTAGAATAGAAAAAAACGTAACTGCGGTTACAAAAATTGCGGAGGATTATCTGATATGAAAAAACTGAAAGTGAAAAAAGGAAGTACTTGTATGGCATGTCTTGCTTGTGTGCAGGCTTGTTCCGAGGCATTTTATAAGGAATTTGATCCGGATAAATCATGCATCCAGATCGTTGAGAAAAAAGCTGTCCGTCCCATGGCCTGTCCTCAGTGCGGCAAATGTGCCGAGGCTTGTCCGGAAGGTGCAATCACCCAGAACGCCAAGGGCGTTTACATGATCAACAAGAAGAAATGTACCGGCTGCGGCAAATGTGCCGAGGCTTGTCCCTTCGGCCTGATCGTTAAAACAGAAGGCAACCCGGCTTCCAAATGTATCGCCTGCGGTATCTGTGCAAAAGCATGTCCGATGGATGTACTGGAAGTTGTAGAAGAGTAAGTATAGATACGGTAATTAAAAAATAGGCTTCGCCTATTCAACTCCCCTGCCCCTCAATCTTGAGGGGATTAGGGGTTTCTTTTTCTAAAATATACCTCATAATAGTCTTATGAATATCTTACAGAAAATTTTTACAGACCATTACGAAGAAATTAAATATACTCTTCATCCCAGAAAAACTGAGATAGAAAATATCGACAAGATGATTAACTGTGGCGATTCATCATTCGGCGGCGCAATGTATGGCTGTCCTCACTGCGGAAAACTCAAATTCGTTCCTTTCCGCTGTCACAGCCGTTTCTGCCCTACCTGTGGCAACAAATATGCCATAGAACGCACCACCAGTATGTCCTTTAAGCTGGTAAATGTCACACATCGCCATTGCGTTTTCACGATCGATGAAAATCTTCGCGAATCCTTTCTCAAGGATCATTCTCTGCTCGATTGTCTGTTCCACTCTGTAAACAGCGTGATCTCTCGTATGTTCTACAAAATGAATAAGTCCAAAAACTTCACGCCCGGTTTCATTATGGTTTTACATACTTTTGGCAGAGACCTGAAATGGAATCCGCACATCCACCGCCTCTTATCTGAAGGCGGATACAGTGACGATGGTTTTTGGCGCCATGTCAAACACTTTAATTACACTTATTTACGTAATGCTTTCCGCACTGCTCTGCTTAATGAAATGGAGTCCAAAATCGGTCCTTCTTTCAAAAAAGTGAAAGCGAATTGCTATACGGAGCATAAGCACGGTTTTTACGTTTATGCCAAACCAAACAAATGTGACCCCAAAACAGTTATCAAATATATCGGTCGATATCTGGGGCGTCCTGTCATCGCTACATCCAGAATTGATAAATACGATGGCGAAATGGTTACTTTCCATTACAACCGACATGAAGACGAACAATACATAGAAGAAACGGTTCCTGCCATGGAATTCATTCAACGATTGATCCGGCACATACCAGAAAAGCATTTCAAAATGATCCGTTATGGAGGTCTCTACGCCCGCCATCGGACGATTGATTCCAAGCTCCATCGTGCCATTTCAAAAAGTAAACATCCTATTTATCGCAGCTTCAATCAGTGGAGAACCGCTATTCTTTCCTCTTTCGGTTATGACCCTCTGGAATGTCCAGACTGTAAACACAAGATGATGTTTCTTGAACTTTATTACAATCACAAACGCGTATCTCTCGAAGAACTTTACGAGAAAGCAATGTCCAAATCTCGTGGAAAGCGTTCTTCTGCATAAATTCCTCAGATTTTATGATATAATCCTCTGAAAGGAGGATAAACTACCATGAAACAAAACATCGAGGAATTACGCAAAAAATATATGGATAATCCCCCAGAAGGTATGACTTCCAAGGACATTCGCCTTATGAGCGAGGATGAACTTCTGGATATGAATTATTTCTTAAATGATGATGAACTTGATGACGATTTTGGTGAAGAAGGTTTTTATATCTTCTAAACCAACATTTGTCTGCTTGTTGTGCCCGCCTCTGTGCGGGCCCTTTTCAATTCAAGAGAGCGCCGCAGGCGGTCTTTCCTATAAAGTGAAAAACAGGAGACACCCCATGGATGCCCCCTGCTTTTATTCCCGCAAAGCAATAAGCCAGGCAGATGTGCCAAGTACCCTGCAGGTATGCACAGATCTGTCAGCTTTCCGATTTTTCTTTCTTGTCCAGGCTGTCACGATAATCCGACGGAAGTACCCCCTTACGCTTTTTGAAGGCCCGCCGGAAGGTATGGCTGCTGTTGTAGCCGCAGTTCCGGGCAGTATCTTCAATAGAATCACCTCGCTCCAATGCCTCACACGCCTTGTCCAGCCTCAAGGTCTCCAGCAGAACCGAAAAGGTGCATCCGAATTGTTCCTTTATGACCCGGTACAAATAGGACTCCGCATAATCAAAATGTAAAGCCACGTCATATAAGGTGAAACCACTGTCGGAAATATTTTCCTGTACATATTCCAGAATATCCTCCTTAAACCGGGACTCTTCACTTGCCTTTTCATTGCTTGCCCGCTGGCAGGCAGCAGTCAGGCGTCCCACTACCTTCTCCGAAATCTCCATGGCATCATTCCCGGTATGGTGGGACATCAGAAATTTGCTTTCCTGACACAGCTCGGCATCATGAAGATTTTCGCTAATGCGAAGAATAGTCAGATACATCTGATGATTTAATAACACAAGATCCGTATCCTGCACATCTGCGTAAATATCTGTTACCAAGTTTGACAACAACTCGGTCTGACCTGTCACTGCCAGATTAATCAGACGCATTTCCATCTCAATAGGAAGTATGTCCATATGTACCTTCCTGTGCAAATTGACGTCGTAAAAAACCACATCCCCGTCTTTACTCACTTCTTCATTGTCCAGCATGGACACAGCCCGGTCAGAAAGCTCCGATACCTCGTCCAGGCTCCCGCAAAAACCTCCGCAAAGATAAGACAACGGACAGTGGAGCTTTTCTCCCAAGAGTCCATGTATACGCCCTACAGTTTCCAAAAGCTTCTGTCGGCATGAGGGAATATCGCTTTCCGGAAAGACAAGCAGGAGGGCCGATACTCGCTGATTATACTGCGCTCCATAGACCTTGAAAGACTCTGTCTGTGAGAAAGTGGACAGTATCAGGACGGCAGCGCTTTCCAGCTCATACATGGACTGAGAGTCAATCCATTCCCCATATCCGGTATTGTTTACCAAAAGCACGGAATAGGTTTCTCCCGCAAGGTTAAGGGAAAGATATTCAGAAAGCCTCTCCGTTTGCTCCTGAGAAATGGTTCCACGCAGCAATTGCAGAAAAAAATCCGTCTGAATCACCATAGTCTGACGCTCCAGCTTTTCGTTGAGCTCACTGTTGCTGCTGACAAGCTTCGATATCGTCCCCTTCATGAAGTTATAGTCCTTGGATACACCCTTATCTTCGCCGGAATAACCATCCAGAAGCTGGAATATATCCAGAATCGGCTCCGAATTCTTATAGGAAAAACGCAGGGAAAGGAGAAATCCCAGAATTAAATCCACCATCAATATGACAACGATCCCGCTCCGAAGGCTGCGAACCCGAAAATAAATTTCGTTTTTTGGAATGTAGGCCACACAGCGGCGCCTGCTTGTAGCGTTTTGAGAGTCGAACCGGAGGTAATCCCTTTCCGGAAAGTTCATCTCGTCAAGAGAATCGACAGGTTCCCTATCCCCGCATATCTGATACAGAATTTTGCCGTCACCATCAGCAATATAGGCAATACCGGAGCTTCCCAGATTCATTCTTGTAAGCTTATCCGAGAACTCAGAGGTATCGACCACAGCCGCCACACAATCAGCACGAGTGGAACGGTATCCGGCCAGTATAGGTTTAATCAGTATAATGGCATCATAGGAACGCTCATAAATCTTCACTTTTGTAGCAGGACAGATATATTCTTTACCACTATGCTCTTTCAGGATATCAGAAATATTCTCTGTACCATCTGGAAAGGTGAGAATTTTATCATAATATTCCATCTGGGAAAAGGGTGCCTTTCGGGAAACCAAGCAATCACTTTTCCCCGCATAAATCAACATATCCAGTATTCCGGAGGAAGAAAACAACTCCTCATAATCCGTCAGATTCTGATATGCCTCCTTAGCACGGATAAGCAGGCTGGATCCATTATAAGTAGCCGGCATCAGAAATTTCTGGGTCGTATGACTAAATGCTATGGAGTTCATAGCATGATCCGCCAGGCCGAAGCTTTCCTCCATGGAGCTCATACATTCATCCAACAGATACTGATTATATGTCTGGATTTCTTCCTTTATGATGTTAGAGGAAACACCGTAGGTAATCAGCAGAGCCACTATAGGGAGTACCAGCATTGCCAGGTAGGAAAGGTACATAATTCGAAATATGCTGTTTTTTGAACGTTTTCTAAGATTCACAGAAATTCGTCCCCCTTATATGTACAATAAATAGTCTGAATGAGCCACCTGTCTTTTCAGTATAGCAAATATTCTTGATAATGCAAGAACTACAAAAATTTGTACCTTCCCGCAAAAATAGTCCCTTGACCATTTTTTTCGAAAATCTAAAGGTTTTTAAGGGACTTTTTATGAAAATCAGCATTTTTACGAAATCAACCTTGAAAAACACAATGCACTTGTGCAATATTCTAAGAAAGAAATTCCGGTCCCAAAAAAACATTCAGAAACATGTATAGCTTCTTGAAATCTCAGGCGATGTGATTGACAGAATGTTCAACCTTTCAAAAATGGAACCGAAAGCTTTCCGGAAGCGATATACATAGTAAGGAGGGTATATGAAAACAAAAATCAGAAATGTGAATGGAACCAACGGAACAAAAGCAGACAAAAAGATTATGCGGCAAAAAATGCGGCAGAGAATGTGGCAGGACAGACAGCTCTATATTATGATTTCAATTCCTTTGATCTTCCTGTTCCTGTTTAGCTACTGGCCAATGTACGGTGTGCTCATTTCTTTCCAGAAATTCAGTCCCACCCGTGGAGTATTTGGAAGCAAATGGATCGGTCTCTCAAACTTTAAGAGATTCTTTTCCACTCCATCGGCCACAAGAACCATAACCAATACCTTCCGGATAAGCCTCTATTCGCTGATTGCCGGAATACCTTTCCCCATACTTCTGGCAATACTGCTCAATGAGTGCAGAGGGGGACGTTATAAAAAAGCTGTTCAAATGATTACCTATGCACCCTACTTTATTTCTACTGTAGTTATGGTAGCCATCCTGTTTCAGTTATTGGATCCCCGTACAGGTCTGGTCAATGTCTTCCTGAATAAATTAGGGATAGGGCCTGTGTCCTTTATGACCGATCAGTCTCTGTTCCGTTCAGTGTACGTGTGGTCCGGGCTATGGCAGACAACAGGCTTTAATGCCATCATCTACATATCAGCTTTAAGTGCCATTGATCAGGAGCTCTATGAGGCAGCAAGAATAGATGGTGCCAATCGCCTGCAAAAAATCTGGTATATCGATCTTCCAGGCATCCTGCCAACATTTACCATCATGTTCATCATGAGCTGCGGCTCTATCATGAGCGTTGGATTTGAAAAAGTGTACCTCATGCAGAACTCTGCCAACTTGGCAGTATCCGAAGTATTATCTACCTATACTTACAAGATGGGTCTTATCAATCTGGATTACGGATATTCATCAGCAGTAGGCCTTTTTAATTCCATTATCAATACGCTCTTTATTGTCCTGGTAAATACGATCAGCAGACGCACCAGTGAAACCAGCTTGTGGTAAAGGAGGTTGCCATGAAAAGACTAAAAAAAGAGACTGATACACAGTACAAAAACCAGATACGTTCCCGTGGGGACAAAATATTTGATGCCATAGTATATCTGTTATTGGGCCTTGCCGGACTGATTGTGCTGTACCCACTTGTGTATATCGTCAGCGCTTCTTTCAGCACACCGGCTGACGTGGTATCCGGAAGAGTTGTCCTGTTCCCGGTGAATCCGACTCTTCTGGCCTACCAGCAGGTGTTCAAGAACAAAAGAATTCTTTCCGGCTATGCCAACACAATCCTGTACTCAGCAGTTGGAACACTGATCAGCCTAACGGTTACAATCCTGGCTGCCTACCCTCTCTCCTGCAAAAGATTGGTCGGCAGAGGGCTGTTTTCAAAACTTTTCATTTTCTCCACCCTGTTTTCCGGAGGACTTATTCCCTTCTATTTGGTGGTAAAAAACCTGGGATTGCTCTACACCCGTTGGGCCGTAGTGCTTCCTGTAGCACTGAATGTATTTCATATCATCCTCATGCGTACTCACATACAGACAGCGATTCCATCAGAAATGCTGGAGGCAGCTGAAATAGACGGATGCAGCCATGTAGGAAAGCTGTTCTATATGGTGCTGCCTCTCTCCGGCTCCATGATCGCTGTGCTGGTTCTCTACAATGTGGTAGGCCAATGGAATTCTTACTTCAACGCAATGATGTTCCTGAAGGATCAGGATATGTATCCTCTGCAGATCATCCTCAGAGATATCCTGGTAATGAACTCCGTTTCCTCCGATATGACCGTAAATATTTCGGAGATGATTCTGAAGCAGGGGCTGGCGGATGTACTCAAATACGCACTGATCGTGGTATCCAGCGCACCGCTGCTTATTGTATATCCCTTTATTCAAAAGCATTTTGTAAAGGGCGTTATGATGGGTTCTATGAAGGGTTGAGCCCCTTCCGAATCGATACAAAAAAATAAACTATAGGAAAAGGAGACAAAACAATGACGAAGAGAAAATCCAATCGAACTCTGGCCGCGCTTCTGGCGCTGTGCCTCCCACTGTCTGCTTCCGGCTTTACCGGCATTACCGCACATGCTGAGGAAGAAGAAAAGGTCCTTCATGTAGTTGTCGGAAAACCAACAGTAGTAGAGGACATGAACACCAACGAGACATCACAATGGCTGGAAGAAATTACCGGCATCCATGTGGAGTATGAGCAGATCCCCCTGGAAAACATCAATGAGAAGGTTGCAATGATGCTGGCTGGCGGCGAACTGCCTGACATCTTCCTGAACTGCGGTATCACCGATGCCCAGATGGCGCAGTACGGTGTAGAAGATCAGTATCTGATTCCGTTGGATGATTTGATTGATGAGTATGCACCCAACCTGATCGAGGCTATGAAACCCTTTGAAGACCAGGGCGGCATGAACCTGCTGCGTGATGTAGACGGACATATCTACAGCCTGCCTGAAATCAATCCCTGCTTCCATTGTACCAGAGCTCTGAAAATGTGGATCAATGATGAATGGATGCAGAACCTTGGTCTGGAGTATCCTACCACTACCGAAGAATTCAAGCAGATGCTGATCGCATTCCGCGACAATGACCCCAATGGAAACGGTGAGAAGGATGAAATTCCAATGAGCGGAGATATCGATGGCTGGTATACCCAGTCCGCTTACTTCCTTTTAGGCGCTTTCCTTCCTATGAGCCCTTATAAGCAGGGCTTTGGCCTGGATAACGGAAAAGTAGTAAACCTGTCCACAGATGAGCGTTTCCGTGACGCACTGGCTTACCTCAATGATCTATACAATGAAGGACTGATGGACCCGGGTACTCTGACCCAGACCAATGATCAGCTGAAGAAACTGGTTGACAATCCGGACGGTTCTCTGGTTGGTGCTACCACCGCAGGTTACGGCGGACAGTTCACCACAGAAATCGGCGGAGACCGTTATCAGCTTTATCGTCCGCTGGCACCGCTGAAGGGACCAGATGGCGTTCAATATGCATACAGCGCACCCTATACACCCAGCACCGGCAACTTTGTTATCACAAAGGATTGTAAGAATCCTGAACTCGCAATGCAGTGGGCAAATGCACTCTACACTAACGAAGCATGCTCTACCATCTTCAACGGCGTCGAAGGAAAAGCTTGGCGCTTTGCAAAAGACGGTGAGGTTGGCTTTGAAGGACAGCCTGCTCTTTGGACGGCTCTCATTGCCTATGGCGGTGATGTAGGAAGCACCCGTAACGACTGCTGGACTCAGATGGGTATCTACAACTTCAGTGCAGAATGGCGTGCCGGTCAGTCCATAGATCCTGACACAGATCCATACTCCGCAGACGGAATGGAATACCTGCTTTATACAACCACCAAAGAACTGTATGACCCCTATAACATGGATGAGTATGCTCTGCCCGCATTGAAGCTCACAGAAGATGAAAACTTCACCGTTTCTCCTCTTCGTACCGAATGGAACAACTACTTCTCCGAGATGTTCTTCAATTTCGTAACAGGTGCATGGAACCTGGACAGCGATTGGGACAATCATGTAAACAATGTGGAGAACATTTACGGCATGTCTCAGATGACAGAGATTTATCAGGAAGCATATGACCGTCAATACGGAGCAAACTAATTGATTCCATAACAAAGGAGGATATCTATCCATGGCAAACAATTTAATAGAACTACAGAAAGAATTCGTGAATATGCGTTTTGGAATGTTCATCCATTTCAACAGTGGAACCTTCCAGTTTAACTCTAACCCAGATGTAATAGATTGGGAATATGACCACGAAAACAGTGGCGAACCACGACGTTTCCCCTTTGATCCTCAGAGCTGGAATCCCACAAAACTGGACTGTGCTCAGTGGGCGGAAGCCGGAAAAGCTGCAGGCGTAGAATTTGCGGCATTGACAGCTAAACATCATGAAGGTTTCTGCATATGGCCCACAAAATACACAGAGCATTGTATTCGAAATTCACCGGTGAAGACAGATGTAATCCGGGAGTATCTGGAAGCTTTCCGTTTACAGGGAATCAAAGCCGGACTGTATTTCTCTATCCTTGACCTGACCCAGGGCATCAATCGGAAAGGCTGCAGTGCCGAGGATAAAGCGTACATAAAAGGCCAGCTGACCGAACTGCTCACCAATTATGGCGAGATTCCTTTTATCATCGTGGACGGCTGGCAGTCCCCCTGGGGCGGCCCAAGCTACGAGGATCTGTCCTTTGAGGAGCTGGATAGCTGGGTGAAAGCTCTGCAGCCGAACTGCCTTGTACTTAACATCGGCAGCCTGGATGGTCTGAAACATTCCGACATTGTCTTCCATGAGACTTCCGCCGGCCAGAAAATCGAGACCAGCTTCGCCGGACCAGGTGCAAGCTGCCATACCATGACAAAAGGTTGGTTCTGGCGCGCCACGGATGGTGAGAAGGTACTCAAACCGGTAAACTGGGTACTTGACTGGATAGAGCGCTCCAATGAGCGCAACACCTCCTTTATCCTGAACAGCACGCCCAATATCTACGGCCTGCTGGATGACAACCTTGTGGAACGTTATCATCAGATCGGTGAGAAATACAAGAAGCCTGCTCCCATTGATGAAATACCGGAGGGCTGGGCTACCAGATAATACAATAAAAACCTTAAGAGGGTGCTGTCAGTAAATAACGTTTTTTAGAGCTGACAGCACCAAACAAAAATATCCTGACAGTTACAAGGCTTTCTGGCTCTGCAACTTATTCAGGATATTTTTATTTTGTAACTGTTCAGTCCCTCTGATTCAATGACCAGTTGCTGGTGCAATTGGAAAATTCATTTTTTAACTTTAATTGTTTTGATAATTGCCCATTATATGATCTGGTTTTCTGATAGTAAAGAAACTATTTTTTCTCTTTCAGTCACCTTGCTATCGGAAATTTCTTTTTTGCGATACCTATTTACTCAGAAATCTCCATCAAAATCAAGCAACTCTGTTTCTGACAAATCAAGGGATCTGATATCCACTCCAAAAATAAATTCCCAACACTGCCTTTGAAAAAACAGACCCCACTTTCCTTTTTTCCAGAAAGCAGGGCCTGCAAAAATTTTTCCATTCATTTTTTCCGAAGGTAAGAAAAATACCTGGCTTTTTCGGAGAAAGTCTCGTCTCCTTTGATCTTTACCGCCATTTTCTGTACGGTCAGATTATAATCATCCCAGGAACCGGAGGAAACCAGATACATGATCCGGCCGTCTTCCGTCATCCACTGCGTCGGGAAATTCGGCTGATAGTCTCCATAGGTTCCCCAGTCATCATCCCTGTGAAACAGCTTCCAGGGTCCCCAGGGCTCCGGCGCTTCATAAAGCGTCAGCTGGCTGATATGGGACTCCGGATACCCCATCTGATGAATGGGACGGGGATGCAGTTCTTCATCGATAAAGCTGTAATTCCCCATGATATACCGCCCGATTCCTGCATTATACGCCACATGGTTGGAGCCTGTCATTTTCCGGTAACGGAATACCGGTTTTGCCTTCTGCTCCTCTTTATCCCATTCCGGTTTTGCCGGATCTTCAGAGCAGAAGAATTCCCAGGCTTCCCTCACCAGAATCTGTTCTTTCGGCACACGGCCCAGAAGGATCGCATCATTATTTTCCCAGTAGCTTTGGCCGTCCTCCTCGTCATAGGGGAAATAGGCATACACATATCCATCCCTGGCACCTTCGTAGCCTCTTCCAAACTGCAGGAAATGACAGGATGCCAGTCTGCCGGTGAAAAATTCTGTATCTGTCACTGCCGCATCAAAGGTTTTCCCTTCATTCTCAGACACCATGATCCAGCCGTAAAGGTTATGCTGTCTTCCAAACAACGGATTATCCCCATAGTTCTGAGCCTCCATGCTCAGGTAGAGTTTTCCGTCTATGTCCAGGATCCCGGAAGGTTTCACTCCCTGGATCCGCTCGTCCTTCATATACTTTTTCAGGTCTGCCGGCTCTCTGTTGATCATATCAATGGTCCAGTTTCCGCTGTTCGTCAGAGCCTCCGGTGCATAACGCATGGTTCTGATCTTCCAGATGTTCGTCGGGCAGCCTTTGTTGTCACCGGCACCACAGTACATGCAGTCGTCCTTTGCCCAGGTCAGCGGCCACATGTCTCCTTCCCCGCTGTGATACCGGAAACTATCCAGCAGAACCTCCTCTATATAATCCGACCTTTCAAAAGGTGGTTCTGCCTTAGGATACAGATAATAATCTCTGTTCTCACCGGCCAGTCCTGTACACTTCTTGATGTCCATCATATTTGTCACCTCACAGATTTCCCCGCATTTATACTGCTTTCTGTCGCTTATATAAATGCGGGGAATGATTTTTAAACAATATCAGAATTGTGTAAGCTGCTCTGCAGCGGAATCTTTAGAATTCTTTATCCAGATATTCCTGATACCAGTTCAGCCATTCATTATACTGTACTGCATCCAGCTGGGAAAGATGCTCTTCCCACTTTGCATCATCAATGCCATCCAGAACACTGGTTGCAATAAAGTTGCTGATATAACTGAAGAGTTCTGTTTCCATAAAGGTTCTCTCACTGGTCTTCTCCGGATCTACGAAACGGATCGGAAGCTGATTTTCTACCGGTACGCAATACTCATGGAGCTGTTTTACACAGTCGATACGATACCAGGAAGTGAAGGAATTCTCTTCCAGCACCTCTGCGTTTTCCTCTTTTGTGATATAGGTACCAAGACCGGTCATACCATAGGTGTATTTGTAGTTCTCAATGGTAAAGTCATCTGTCAGGCTGTCCGGGATCAGTTCTACAACGGTGCCATCCTCATTGATATCCCATGCCTCTCCCTGCGGGCCGAAACGGTTGGTGTATTTCATCTCGGTAGAGCTGGAAAGGTAATCCCACCACTGAAGGAGACGGTCCGGAGCTTCACACTCGCTGGTGATACAGAAACCTGTTCTGCTGGCTGAGAATTTATCCTGAGAACCGGTCTTCATGTAATGACCTTCTCCATCATCAAAAACAGGTACCTCTACCCATTTCTGAGCTTCGCTTTCACTCATATCTGCATACGGTGACCAGGTGTAATAGCAGCCTACAACGCCTTCATTGATCTTGGAATGGTACTGCTCAGAAGTCTGTGAGAACATTTCCTTATCCATAAGGCCTTCGGAAACAAGCTTATGTGCATACTCCAGGAAAGAACGGAACTCATCGGTATTTACGGTTCCTGTTACTTTTCCATCTTTTACCATCTTATAAGCACTCTCGTCACTGCTGTCTGTACCTGCGATTCCCCAGGGGTTTGCCACATTCATGATCTTGGAACACCAGTCACTCTGGGAGGGCTCAAACGGGATCTCATCGTTTGCATCTCCGTTTCCGTTTGCATCCTGATCATGGAATGCTTTCATAACCTCATAAAACTCATCGATATTTGTCGGAACGTCCATTCCCACATTGTCCAGCCACTCTTTGTTGATGAACATAATACCTTCTGCATCGTTCTCATAGCTGGTCTGACGTCCGGTCATAAGAGAGCGGATCGATCCGTCCGGCCAGGTAACAATGTCCAGTCCGTTGCTGAGTTTCTCATAATCAGAAACCACATGCGGAGCATTTGTTTTTAACAGATCGTCTTGGTTGAGATCCAGGAAAGAATCCATGTTGTTTGCGATCTGTCCCTCACCGATCAGACCAAGAAATGCATCCGGAAGGTCAGAAGCAAGCATGATATTTACTTTATCATCTGCATCTGCTGAAGAAATGGGGATCCACTCAATATGTACTCCTGTGGCCTCCTCTGCCTTTTTGTACGCCTCCTGATTGTTGAAATCCTCATCTTTACAAAGGGGATTTAACATCACTGCAACTTTAAAGGTTACCGGATCTTCTGCTGCTGAAACAACAGCTCCGCCTGTTCCGCCTGCTGCCAGTACCATAGACATGGTCAGTAACGCTGCAATTCCTTTTCTTTTCATACGCTTCCTCCTGTTTTCGCGTAACTGTTCTCCGCACAGTTACCTTTTTTGCTGTTTGTTGCTCCTGCAGTTTTTTCAGTCCCTTTCCCCCACATGTTCACGTCCGTATTCCGGGAACTGAAACCACTGCTTATCCTGATATGAATCCGCCTGCCGGCAGAAAATATCCTTTATCCTTTAACAGAACCGATCATGACACCCTTTACAAAGTATTTCTGTAAAAACGGATATACACAGATAATCGGAAGAGTCGATACCACGATCACGCCATATTTGATGACCTGAGCCATTGTCTGAAGCTTCAAAGCCGCTGCCGGATCCAGCTCTCTGGATGTCGATGCATTCGTGGATGCCGTCAGAAGAATCTCACGAAGATACAGAGCCAGCGGATATTTGGAACGATCCGTCAAAAAGATCATGGGATTGAAATAGGAATTCCAATAGGACACTGCAAGGAAAAGCACCAGCACTGCCATGATCGCTTTCGATAAAGGCATGACGATCTTGAAAAAGAAATAGCCGTCTCCACAGCCGTCTACTTTCGCCGCATCCCTAAGTTCCTCCGGTATGGTATTTTCCATAAAGGAACGAGTCACAATGATGTTATAGACAGAAACTGCACTGATCAGGATCATCAACGTTCTTGTATTCGTCAGATGCAGGGTCTTCATTACCATGTAAAAAGGAATCAGTCCACCGCCAAAATACATGGTAAACACGAAATAACCCATGAAAAATCCACGGAATGGAAGTTCCTTTCTGGATAAGGCAAAACCAGCCATCATCGTGATCATAACTCCCAGGATACAGCCGCCGATCACATAAATCAGCGTATTGAAATATCCGATCCAGATTCTGGTATCCTCAAAAACTTTCCGGTAACCCAGCATACTGAAGCCTTTGGGCCATAAAAGAAATGCACCGCTGTTTACATAGGTCGGATCAGAAACGGATGCAACCAGCACAAAATAGATCGGATATGCCATGATCACAAGCAGGATAGAAAGGATCGTGATGTTTACAATGTCAAAAATTTTATCGCTTCCTCTTCTTTTCACGGAAGATACCCCCCTTTCTACCACAGACTGGATCCCGACAGTTTCTTCGACACCTTATTTACCACGACAAGAAGTATAAAGTTAATGCCGTTATTGAAAAGTCCGATCGCTGCCGAATAACTGTATTGCTGTTGTTTCAAACCGATTTTATATACATATGTGGAAATTACTTCTGAAACCGTAGAGTTCAGATCATTCTGCATCAGAAATACTTTTTCATAACCAACACTCATAATACTTCCGACACTCATGATCAGAAGAATGATCATCGTGGGTACGATCGCCGGAATATCCACATGCCAGATCCTCTGAAGCTTTGTGGCTCCATCCACTTTAGCCGCTTCATGAAGAGACTGGTCTACACCTGCCAGAGCTGCCAGATAAATGATGGAACTCCAGCCCATGTCCTGCCAGATCCCTGACCAGACATAAAGATGTGGGAACGCTTTGGCATCTCCCATATAAAACGCGTCATCCGGTGCTCCCAGAAATGTCAGAATATGACTGAGGAAGCCGGATCTCGGAGATAAGAACGTAGTCAGCATGCCGACCATAATAACAACGGAAATGAAGTGCGGCATATAAGTAACGGTCTGCGTAACCTTCTGAAATTTGGAATTTCTTACACTGTTAATCATCAATGCCAGGATCACAGGGATCGGAAAACCGGCTATCAGAGAATAAATACTCAATGTCAGCGTATTTTTCACGATCTGCCAGAATCTGGGCATATTGAAAAAGGTACGGAACCATTTCAGACCCACCCAGGAACTTCCGGTAATCCCTTTACTTGGAGAATAGTTCTGAAAAGCCATCAGTACTCCATACATAGGTGCATAACAAAATACTGCAATCATAAGAACCGCAGGTAAAAGAAACAGATAAAGCATATAGCATTTTTTCATACGTTTCCAGAGATTTTTGCGTTTCATGGTTGTCCCCCTTTCCTCTTTTATGCTACTCTGTTTTTCCTTTTTCTGCTTTTATTTTTTTGCCTGAAAATGGTAAAATATTTACTTTTCTGATATAATGATGATACCAGGGTCAAAAGGTCATGCTTTTTCATGCTTGCATGAAAAAGCATGATTTCTTGACCCGTCAAACACCGAAAAATGAGCAAATTTGAGGTGTTTCAGGATCGCAGGAGCATGAAATGCGAAGCAATTTTCAGGAAATGAGGAAACCAAATATGAAATATCTGGACTACCCGGAGCAGCAAAAGCATGGCTCCCTGGATTTCCCTTATTATTTTTACCGCGTAACCCCCATCCACCCGAGGTACACGATGCCCTACCACTGGCATCCGCTCTTTGAGATCGTACACGTTTTCCAGGGGCAGTTTCATCTGCAGCTGGATAACTCCCAGCTGGATCTGAAGGCAGGGGACACAGCCCTGATTCAGGGTGGACTCACCCACGGAGGTGCGCCTTCTCCGGAAGAAGACTGCATTTATGAGTGCATCCTGATTGATCTGGAAACTGTTTTTTCCCACTCTGTCCGCCAGTATGAACAGATGTTAACTGATCTTCTGAATGCCAAAATTCTGATCCGGAACTTTTTCCCTTCTTCTGTCACCGAGATCCATTCCATTGTCAGTCAGATGCTGGAGCTGCTTCGAAGCAAACCAAAGAGCTATGCCCTCTCCCTTTATGGCTGTACCTATCTGCTATTCGGAACTCTTTTCGCCCGGCACGATTATCAGGAAAATGCCCTTTCCCGGGAATCCCGGCGTTTTTCCAGCCTGAAACCGGTCTTTTCCATGATTGAAGATCACTATAGCGAAAATTTGAAGCTTACTGTCCTTGCACGGTGCGCGAATCTGAATCCCAGCTATTTTTGCCGCTATTTTAAAGAATTTACCGACCGCACTCCCATGGATTACCTGAACTATTACCGGATCGAAGTAGCCTGTGAACAGCTTTCCTACACGGATAAAACCATCACAGAGATCGCTCACAGCTGCGGTTTTTCCGATTCCAGCTATTTCATCAAAGTCTTCCGCCACTACAAGCATATGACTCCTACTGAATATACGACAAACCGGATTCCGAGAAGCGAAGGATAAAACGAACGAAAAGAACACAATAGCTTTCTTTTTATCATTGTATACAAGTGTGAGTTTTCCTTCTGTGGAAAGCAGATGGAAGTACTTCTTGCCTGAACCTATCTCATCCCTTTCACCAGAAAAACACTCGCCACAATCCCTGCCAGGGTCGCCAGCAGTGCGCCCTGCAGAGTGTAGCGGGTCTTTTTTATCTTCACACTCATAAAGTAGATACTCATCGTATAAAAAACAGTTTCCGTACTGCTTAAGAAAAGAGAAGCCAGAAGCCCCTGTTCGGAATCCGGCCCCCAGCTTTTAAAAAGGTCCAGTGCCAGTCCTGTCGCTGCGCTGTTGGAAAAGAGACGGACAAGAACCAATGGAAGAAGTTCCGACGGAAAACCGGAGTTTTTCAAAAACAGCTTGAAAATCCCGGCCAGCAGATCCAGAAAACCGGAAGCCCTAAGAACTCCCACGGCCACAAGAAGTCCCACCAGAGTCGGCAAAATACCAAATGCCGTCTGAAAGCCTCCTTTGGCGCCTTCTGCAAAGGACTCGTAAACGTTCCGTCCTTTCCAGAGACCGTATGCCACCACATAAAAAATAAAAAATGGAAGAATATACGTCGATAAAAACACCAGAAAGTTCAAGCTGTGCACTCCTGCGGATCCTTCTTTACATATATATCTTCCATTTTTATGAATATTCAATTTTCAGCCATATAAGAAACAAAATGTGAAAGTTTCTCTCTTATCAACTGCGGACACCTGGATCCGGACTGATATATGGTTGATTCCAATAACCTTTTGGATGGATCTTGGTTCGATAACGTGCATGTGGAGCCGGTAAAGGATCTGCCGCGCGCATCATGGCTTCTGCCAGTCCACAAAGCATTTCTTCTTTTACCGTACGATATTTTTCTTCCTTCCAGCAGTTATGAATTTCTTCCGGATCTTCATCTACATGATATAAATACCCTTTTCCGTTCATATCCATCTGAATATGCCATCCATCTTTCCAGAAAGATCTTACCTGTCCGCACTGGGTCCATGTATTCAGACAGTCAAATGTTTCCATTTTATAGGTAGCCCCTTCCCGAATAAGATCCAGATCGTCCTTTTCATTCCAGTAAAGACCCCCAAAGCCACTTTCTGCGTAAGTTGTGTCAAATTCTTCCTTTGTAAGCTTTTCTCCCGTCAATATCGGTTTTAAACTCTTTCCCTGACAGCCAAAAGGTATTTCCTCTCCAAGGAAATCACAGATTGTCGGCAGAATATCTACGATATTTCCATAACTTTGCAATTTTTTGTCCTGCATTTTAATTCCAGGTCCACGCCAGATAAATGGAATGTGACACAATACATCCGGCAAATCTGGGCCCTTCCGTATCAATCCATATTCCCCTGCAAAATCTCCATGGTCTGACAAGTATAAAACGATTGTATCTTCTTCCAGTCCTCTTTCTCTGACTCCTTCTACTAATCTTTTAAACTGATCATCAATCAGCCGCAGCATCCCAAGATAATTTGAACGAGCTCGTAAAATTCTATTTTCGATATCTGGGCCTAAAATTTCCTCCCACACTTTTCGGAGCCATACAAATCTTTCACCCTTTTCCGGTAAATCATCAACCGTTCCTTTCATTTTAGGCAGTATTTCTGGCGGAAACATATCAAAATATGGTTCCGGAACCTGATATGGATTGTGTGGTTCTGCGAATGAAACCCAGGCAAAAAAAGGCTTTTTCTGATCTCGCTGGTCGATGAAGCGTAATGCATCTGAAACATTTCTATATGGATGCTGAACTTCTACCCCGCCCGGCGAAGGCTCATGCATCTCCATGTGTTTTGTACTTCGCAAATAATCTGCAAAAGCAATCTCTTCCGGCGTATTATTTTTTTCACCTTCATACCCCAAATGTCCGCAGGTTTCATGAAAATCGAAGTCCTCCGGTTCCCGGTGAGAATGATTTTTTCCACATAATGCCGTTTCATATCCTGCTCTTTTTAAAATATCCAGAAGATCTTCTGTATAATAGGCATCCGCCGCATTGTGATTTGTTCGTACCTTATGGCACTGCGTATAACGCCCGGTAAACATGCTTACTCTGGCAGGCATACAAGTTGGATTAGGCGTATAGCCTCTTGCAAAATCACATCCGCCTTTTGCCCAGGCATCCAGAAAAGGCATGGTATCCAAACAGTATCCACAACTTTTTCGCAGATCTGCACGCTGCTGATCTGACATAACAATTATAATATTTGGTTTTTCTCTCATAATTTTACCCTTTTATCGCACCAATCATGACGCCTTTCACAAAATATTTCTGTACAAACGGATATAAAATCAACATAGGAATACTTGATATCACAATCGCAGAATATTTTATGGCTTCTGCCATTTTTATTTTTTCTGCCATGCCAACATCATTGGTTCCCATCTGTTCTGTCTGACCCAAAAGCAATATATTACGCAATATAATCTGAAGAGGATGCAAATCCGAATTTCTCAGATAAATTAATGCGTCAAAATATGCATTCCAGATCCCAACCGCATAGTATAAAACCAGAACTGCCAAAATTGCTTTGGAAAGTGGAAGTACAATTTTGGGCAGCATTGCCAGATTATTACATCCATCCAGTCTCGCTGACTCATAAACTTCTGTAGGAATACTGTTTTCAAAAAAAGTTTTCGCAACAATCAGATTATAAGTGGAAATTGCTGCCGGAATCAATAATGCCCAAACCGTATCATACATTCCAAGGTCTTTTACCAGCAGGTAAGTGGGAATCATTCCTCCGGAAAAATACATGGTAAATAAAATCAACATCATCAATATATTTCGCCCTGGGAGATCTTTTTTGGACAACGGATACGCCGCAAGGACTGTCAATGCAACACTGATAGCTGTTCCTGCCACCGTATAAAAACAGGTATTACGAAATCCTTTCCAGATATCCTTGTTTTCAAAAACCATCTGATAAGCTTTCAGTGTAAATCCTTTCGGGAACAGTAAGACTTTTCCCCGAACTACCAAATCGGGGTCTGAAAATGATGCCGCAAGAACAAACAGCAGTGGAACCAACACGATTCCTACAACACAGGCTGCAAGGACAGTTACCCCCATATCAAACATTCGGTCTCCACTAAATGCTCTCTTCGTGTGTTTCCCTTTCATGTTCTTCCTCCCTCACCACAAACTTGTTTTTGTTGCTTTTTTACTCACAAAATTTGCCAACATCAGTAAGGTAAAATTGATTACTGAGTTAAACAGCCCAACTGCTGTACTATATGAAAATTGTCCTTTTTGAATACCATTTTTATAAATAAAGGTGGAAATCACCTCACTCGCAGAAAGGGTCACGCTATTCTGCATCAAATACACTTTTTCAAACCCCACCGACATCAGGCTTCCAATTCTCATAATAAACATAATAATGATGGTTCCCATAATACATGGCAGTGAAATATGTATAATTTTCTGCATCCGTGATGCTCCGTCAATTGATGCCGCTTCATAGAGTTCCTGATCTACACTGGCCAATGCTGCAATATAAATAATAGCATTAAAGCCCATATACTGCCAAACGTTAGAAAACACATACAGTGGCTGAAACCATGCCGGTTTCGCCATGAAATCCACAGGTGCAGCACCAAACAAAGCTCCAATTTTGTTAAACAAACCATAATCTCTGTTTGAAAACAGGGTTAACATGCTCACAATAACAACTACAGACAAAAAGTTTGGCATATAAGTAATATTCTGTACAACTTTCTGGAATTTCGTATTCTTTATTTCATTAATCAGCAGTGCAAGAATGATCGGCATTGGAAAACCAACCAGCATGGTAAACAAGCTTAAGGAGACCGTATTCCACAGGATATTTCCAAAATAGTAAGAATCGAAAAACTGTTTAAAATAAGTCAGACCGACCCATGGGCTTTTTGTAATTCCAAGTGTAGGGTTAAAACGCTTGAATGCTATTTGAAGACCGTACATAGGTATATATTTAAAAATAATATACCAGAGAAACGGAATCGCCAGCATGATATAAAGGCCTGCATATTTTCGTATTTTTTTATATTTCTTTTTCATCCTGTCCTCCCGGTATTCTTTTTTCTATGCCGATTATTTGATACGATTGGGAGCAAGAAAACTCCTGCTCCCAACCATTATTCAGGTTGCAAAACGAACCTTCTGATTTTCTTTGAACAGTTACATCATTTTATTGCATCCAAGGCTTCCTGATAAATTTCTTCCAGGTCACGAATGCCAATCTGCTCCAGAGTTGCACAGTATTCATCCCACATATCAAAATCCCATTCGCCAATGATAAACTTTGTAACTGCTTCATCCCTGTAAGTATTCAGATCCTGTTCGATTGCTACTACACGATCCATATTTTCTGTGCTGACTGCCGGTTTATCATAATATACGTTTGGCAGATACGGCTCCAGAATCTTAGATGCCTCTTGAGTTCTCTCACTCGCTACTACACCACTGGTCTCATCCGTTCTCAGACAGGGAAAACCGCCTCCAGGCACCATATTGATTTTTCCAAGTGCTGTCATAAAGCCTTCTTCTGCATTTAAAATCTCATCGTTAAATACGGGAATTCCTTCTTCATTAAAGGTATAATGAGTCCCCTCTTCTCCAAAAGCAAAGAACAGACCTCCTTCTTCACTAAAGAAGTAATCCACCCAGCGAATAGCTGCTTCCGGATTCGAACATGTATTGCTTAATGCAAAGGTTCCTGTTTCCACTCCGCTCTTTCCATCTGCCCAGAATTTTTCACCTGTCGGTCCGATTAAAGGCTCATATCCGGAATAATCTTCTTCACAGTTCAGAAATACATCCGAATAGGGCATATACATAGCTCCAAATAACTCACCTGACAGGTTTGCTCTCCACACAGGTCTGTCATTTTTATAGTAATCCTGCCACAACAGTTTTTCACTATACAGATCATTTAACCAGATCAGATAGTTCTTAAATTCGTCATCGCACAGCCAGTTGTGAATTTTTCCATCATCAATGTTATAAGTATCTCTCATCTGATGCTGCAAACCAAAGGAGCCGCCCAAAGCATATACAGAACTTGGCTCCCGGATTCCCATTGGAATTTCATCATTTTCACCATTTCCATTGGGATCCTGATCACGAAAAGCGATTAAAACTTCTTTGAACTCGTCTAATGTGGTGGGGATTTCCAGATTTAGATTCTCCAGCCACTTGGTATTGATCCACTGTTTAAAATCCATTTTTCCTGTTGCACTCATATCAATAAAAGGAATTGTATAAATATGGCCATCTGCAGACATGCAAGCCTGTTTCATAGAAGGATTTTCTTCAAAAATCTTTGTCAGATTCGGTGCATACTCTGCAATCAGATCATCCAGAATCATCAGCTGTCCGCTTCCCACTCCATACATGGAGACTTCGTTTGCATTCAACGAAGCTCTTAAAAAAATATCCGGCAGCTCATTGGAGGCAAAAAGCAACTGTTTATTCTCAGAAAATCCATCGGCTGGAACTTCCTGATAATCAAGATGAATATTTGTCATTTCCTCGTATTTCTGAAGAAAGAACATATCCTTCCATTCTGCCTGGTTCTGATCTCTCTGTCCATAAACAGTCATCGTAATGGTTTCATCTGAAATCGGAAAGCCCTCTTTATTTATTTCATTTCCGTCCGCTCTTACTGGAAGGCTCCCTGATAACATTGCAACAGAAATTGCTGTACATAAAACTGTTGTCCATGCTTTTCTTTCCTTTTTCTTTGAAATACTCTTTTTCATACCGTTCCTCCTTGCTTTGTTACTTTGTTTTTTGATAAGCCTATTTTATCATCTATTTTTTCTGATACTTTCAGAAATATATCTATATATTTTACTTGATTATCTTCAATTTTTACTTTCGAATAAAAAAAGATCTTCTTTTTACAGAAGACCCTTCTTATTCATGCAACAGGTACTCTTTTGGCGTTTGTCCTGTATATTCCTTGAAAATTTTCAAAAAGTAATTATAACTTTGAAAGCCACACGCACCAACAGTTTCTTTCAGCGTTTTTCCATCTTTTAACAGTTCTTTTGCCTTTTCTACCCGAATTCTGTTTAGGTATTCAATGAACGTCATTCCGGTCTCTCCGTGAAATACCCGGCTTAAGTAAGAGCTGTTTACATTTAGTCTTTCTGCAGTCTGGCTTAACGTTATCGTTTCTGAACAATGCTCTTTCATATAAAGAATCGCGCAGGATACCATTTCTGAAAACTGGCCCTTTTTTTGTTCTTTCTCCTTTATTTCCCGTAAAACATTAAAATATAAACCGGAAATGTTATCGGAAAGAGTCTCTCTGCTTTTTCTCTGTGTATAAGAAAACAGTCGAAAATCCTTCGGAATAAAATCCAGTTTTATTTCATACTCCAGGCAAATTCTGTCCAGAAGTTCCAAAAGTTCCCGCGTTATCATCATGCACATAGCTTCTTTTTCCATAGGAATTTGCGCATAAATTGTTCTTACCATTTGTTCTGCTTTTTCATAGTTCAGTCGTTTTACCGCTGACAAAAGCATATTTTGCTGTTCCAGTGTCATCGTAAGACGGTCTTTCTGGACTGTTGTTTTTTCATTCGTGCTTTTTAATTTGTGAAGCAAAAAGGAACGCAACGCTGCATCAGAGAAAAACAGAGGACATTTTTCACTTTCTGCCCGTACGCCAAAAATTCTTTCAATATTTTTTTCTGCACTGAGCCTGTTTTTTTCAAGTTTACTCAAAATACTGTTTTCTGAATGTTCCTCATAAAAACGATAGATCAAAACAAATTGCACTTCATCTGCAAAAAAGGCGAGAATATCCTGCTTTGCCTCCGCCTCTTCTTCAAACAGCCTAGCAATGCCTTCTCTGAGAACCTCCCTTTCTTTCTCCGTATCTTTGTCTGAAAAATAAATCCTCCCTATAACCGCCGCTTTCCTGGAGTTATCCTGTGTAAAAGGATTTTCACGATTTTCCAGAAGCCATTTTTTTACCCTATCCCGCAAACCTTTTTTCGTATCCCATGTGGAACGATTCTTTTTCCTCTCCAAAATCTGTTCCAGCAGTTCTTCCAGCAGTTCTTCAGAAAACCTTGATTTCAAAATATAATCATGTGCACCATTTTTCAGGATTTTTCTCACATAATCATAATTATCGTATCCACTCAGAGCTATCATTTCTATTTCTGAATAAGTCTGAGAAATAATCGCGGATAACTCCACTCCATCCATTCCCGGCATAGAAACATCCAATAGAACTACATCCACTTTTTCCCTGGAAAGATATCTTAAAGCCTCTTCTGCGCTTCTGGCTGTTCCCGCAAATTGAAACGTCTCTTTTTTCCAAAGCTCCATCTGACTGATAAAATCCAGAAATACCTTTTCATCATCTACCGCCAAAACTGAAATTTTCATTCTCTCATCTTCTCCTTATCCTGGCAAGCGAAGCTCTACGCAGGTAAATTGATTTTTGCAGCTGTAAATAGTTCCTCCATAATTTTCTCCATAAATCAGCTTGATTCTCTGAAAGACATTCGCAAGCCCTACCCTTCGAAAGCCTGATTTGTCTGTTCTCTGAATATTTTGCAGTAACCGGTCAATCTCTTCCTGTTCCATACCCTTTCCATTATCAATCACTTTAATGGTCAAATTCATTTCCTGACGATAAACCTTAATCTGAATCAGACCATCTGACTCTTTTTCTGATATTCCATGCAACAGTGCATTTTCAACCAGAGGTTGCAATAAAAGTTTTGGTAATTTGATTCCCCACAGAGACTCATCTACATCCCACACCAAAGAAAACAGCTCACGATATTTAAAACGTTCAATTGTAAGATAATTTTCAATATATTCTCTTTCTTCCCACAAGGTGATACATTCATCATGATTTGACAGCACACTGCGTAAAAGTTCTGATAATGCAAGAGATACTTCTTCGATTTCTGTTTCTCCACGCATATGCGCTACATATTGCATACTGTCTATCGTATTATACAAAAAATGAGGTTCTATCTGTGTTTCCAGTACATCCCGCTCAGCTTCCCTTTTTAACTTTTCCTTTTCTTTTATCTCTTCCAGTAATTCAGAAATTCTTTCCATCATCTCATTAAAAGTATCCGAAAGTACACCAATTTCATCTTCTGTTTTTATATTTGCACGAACTTGTAAATTCCCACTTCGTACCATTTTCATGCTTTGCGTCAGGTGATTCAGATTGTCACAGATTTTTCCGGAAAGATAAACCGATGCTGTCAAGGAACCTATCGCGGCTACCAATCCAATCGCCAGAAATTTTGTTCCCAGTTCTCGTGTACTTTTGGTAAAAACATCATATGGCACCACTCCTACTGCTGTCATCTCCTCGCCTTCTGCGAGATCACAGATAAAATACTGTTTTTCCCCATTTATCAGTAAATCTCCAGAATCATGCCCATCGGCTGTTACCTTTTGATACAATTCTGTTCCTGCCTCTTCATCCAAGGCGTTGCTGAAAAAAATACGTCCGTCTGTTCCATAAAGATAAATTTCCACTCCGGAAAGGGGTTCCACTCCCCAAACTTCTGTTATTTTTTTATAGTTCAGTTTGACAAGTACGGACGCAACTTGAGTTCCTCTTGAGTACATAGGACATCCCATCCATACTTCCTCTAGTTCCCGGTCATAAAAAAGTCCTACCCTTGTTGCCTCCAAAGCTTCTTTGACAACCGCCTCTTCCATATCTTTCTGTACGATCAATTCTGAGCTTGCCTGGTAAATTTGCCCGTTTTCCGTTACTACCAGAATATTATCAATATAATTTTTCTGACTGATCAATCCGGACAAAAAACTTTTTATTCGCTTCTTTTTCTGATATCCTTCAATCGATGCCTCCGACGCTGTTTTTGAAATTCCAGTTGCTACAATATCCGTCTTTACTGCTACCGATAGAAGAATTCTTCTTCCTTCCAGCATCATTTCATGAAAATTGTCCCCAGCAAAAGAAATATACTCTTTCGTATATGTTTTCATTGTACTTTTAATCGTATCAACTTCCGTATAATAAGAAATCGCCAAAGATACCAGCGTGGTACTCAAAGCGATTATCAAAGATGCAATCAAAATTTTTATGCGAATAGAAAAACATCTTTTTTTCTTTTTCATAGCTCTTCCCTTTTCTGAATCCATATCCTTTTTGAATTATATATTTTTCACAATTTTTATCTTTTTTTATTCGTTTTATAAGCAATATATCACAAATCTCTGTTTTTGTAAATGAATGAGCTTTTGTACTATGATACAATAAGACAAACTCCGAAATGCATCGCATTTTGGAGGTGGCTCTGAACAGTTATAAGAAAGGAAGGACAACACATGAAAACCGTAATCGCCATTGATTCTTTTAAGGGAAGCCTGACCTCCCTGGAAGCCGGAGACAGTGCAGCCGCAGGAATCCATCGGGTATTCCCGGAGGCTGAATGCATCGTCCGCCCTCTGGCAGATGGAGGTGAAGGAACCGTAGAGGCCCTGATCACTGCATGTAATGGAAGATCCGTGGAAATTTCCGTTACTGGCCCTCTTGGAAAGCCGGTCTTCTGTCGCTATGGCCTGATTGAAAAAACGCATACCGCCATCCTCGAAATGTCTGCTGCTGCTGGAATCACTCTGGTCCCAGAAAGAAAAAGGAATCCACTTTTTACCACCACATACGGTGTCGGTGAAATGATACGAGATGCCATAGGGAAAGGCTGTCGCCATTTCATCATCGGAATCGGTGGAAGTGCCACCAACGACGGAGGATCTGGCATGCTTCAGGCCCTTGGTTTCTCTCTTTTCGACAAGAATGGCCAACCAGTCACGCCTGGAGCCATCGGCCTCAAAGATCTATCTTTCATTGATGATCGCCATGCACTTCCGGAATTAAAGGACTGTACCTTCCTCATTGCCTGTGATGTCACCAACCCCCTCTGCGGTCAAAAGGGCTGCAGTGCCGTTTTCGGTCCCCAGAAAGGAGCTGACGAAACCATGATCCATGAAATGGACCAGTGGCTTCTCCGGTATGCCGCTCTGGCCGGGCAGAAATATCCGGAAGCAGATCCTGCTTTTCCCGGATCCGGAGCCGCCGGAGGGCTTGGTTTTGCCTTCCGGACCTTTCTCCACGGCAGTCTAGAATCCGGTATCCAGATTGTTCTCCGGGAAACCAGACTTGCGGATCACATAAAAGATGCGGATCTTGTCATCACCGGTGAAGGTCGCCTGGACGGGCAGACAGTCTTCGGAAAAGCCCCCATCGGCGTTGCCAGAATGGCGAAACAATATGGGAAACCGGTACTGGCCTTTTCCGGCTGTGTCACTTCAGATGCTTCTGCCTGCAATGAAGCCGGGATCGATGCCTTCTTTCCGATCCTCCGCACCGTGACCAGTCTGGAAGAAGCCATGGATCCAAGGCAGGCCGGTCAGAATATGACCGATACCGTGGAACAGGTCTTCCGCGTGATTAAGAATCTCCATTAAAAACAGCGGCTTGTGTCTATGAATGAGCACAAGCCGCTGTTTTACTGCGTAAATTGCTTACTTTTTCATATTTGGCAGATCCTGGGGTCAAAAAGCCTTGGCATGCAAGCATGAATGGCTTTTTGACCCCGGCATCATCCTATTTGTAAATCTTGATCCTGCCGTTATCTTCCTCATCCAACCATCCGATGGTATCCCAGATCCGCTGTCCGTTGTTGGACTGGGGTGCCCCCGGTGTACTGCGGCCATTTTCAATATAGCCTTTCAGGATCTCTTTGAGTTCACTGGCAAGTTCCAGATGCTCTTCAATGACATTCCGGCGCTCACTGATATCCACAGAAAGATCATAGAGCTGGAATCTGGGTGCCTCCGGATCCTCTTTTCCAGGAACCGGATCAGACCAGCCGCCGGAACCCGGGCAGAGTTCCAGTTTGTACTGTCCACGGCGGATAGACAGAGAACCATCGATGCTCTGATGCACGATATCCTTTCTCACTTCTGCTCCCTCCGGATCCTTCCAGAGCGGCAGATTGCTCACGCTGTCCTCCGCACAGGTGTCGGGAAGTTTCACATCCAGGACATCTGCCATGGTTGCCATCAGATCGGACAGGCAGACGATCCGGTCACAGCTGCCCCCAGCTTTGATCGCTTCCGGCCACTGTACGATCAGCGGGATCCGATGACCTCCCTCATAGATGTCCGCTTTTGTTCCACGGAACACATAACTGGGATTATGGCCTTTTGCTTTCAGCTCTTCAAAGTTTGCCATGGGAGAACAGCCGTTGTCTGAAGTATAGATCACGATCGTATTCTCAAAAAGACCGGTCTCTTTCAGTTTTTCCACAACTCTTCCTACTACATGGTCGCAGTGAAGGACAAAATCTCCGTATTCATTGGTTCCCGATTTTCCCTGGAATTCCGGTGCCGGAAGGATCGGTGTATGCGGTGCCGGCATGGGGAAATACAGGAAGAAAGGCTCTTCCTTGTACTCTTCGATCTTCTCAAGGACTTTATCCGTCAGTTCATCCAGCACATGCTCATGATGAAAATTTTTTCCGGTCAGGCCTTTTCTCCAGTATTTCTTTCCTTTTCCTATCGTCTCCCTATCCGGAAGCTCTGTAAAGCGGTCGTTCTCAATATAAATATAGGGTGGCATATCCAGAGAAGCGCTGATCCCAAAGAAATAGTCAAAACCATTTGCCACCGGAGAATCCTGGATGGGCGCACCGTAATCCACTCCCTTGCAGGCATCAAAATCCGGCAGTTCCGTAAACTCCGGCGTTTTCGCGAAATTCATTCCCAGATGCCATTTGCCTACCATTGCCGTATGATAGCCCTGTTCCCGGAAAAGGTCCGCTACTGTTTTTCTTCCTTTCTCCAGAAGTGGCTCCGAATATCCCCCCACCACAGAGGATTTCAGTCTTGACCGCCAGTTATAGCGGCCGGTCAGGATGCTGTATCTGGACGGCGTACACACAGCGGAAGACGCATGCGCATCCGTAAACCGCAGACCATTTTCACACATGGCATCAAAATTCGGTGTTTTAAAAGGGCAATTCTCATTGAAAGCGCTGATATCACCATATCCCATGTCATCCGCAAGGATATAGATCACATTTGGTTTTTGATTCATTTTTACCTTCCCCCACTCTTGTTTTTCTGTCAACATTATCCCAGACTTCCCTGTAAAAGTCAAACAATCTGCAAAGCTTGTTGTCATTTTCTCACACAAGTCTTATACTGAGTACATGGTTACCTATCCCCGAAAGGAGTCTCATTTTATGCCACCGATCAGCGTACTTTTAAAGCCAGCCTCCAGCCTCTGCAACATGAGCTGTGATTATTGTTTTTACTGTGATGAAGCCAGCAAACGTGAAATTTCTTCTTATGGTTTTATGGCGGAAACGACATTGAAAAATGTGATCCGCCGGACACTTCTCCGGGCAGAGGGTTCTGCTGCCTATGCCTATCAGGGCGGCGAGCCTACGCTCCGGGGACTGGATTTTTTCCAAAAAGCCATGGAGTATCAGAGGCAGTATAACAAACACCAGATCTCTGTCTCCAATGCTCTTCAGACGAACGGCTTTGCTCTGGATGAAGCATGGTGTCAGTTTTTAAAGGAACATCATTTTCTCGTAGGGCTTTCCATTGACGGAACAGAAAAGATCCATAATGCCCACCGACATGACAAAACCGGCAACGATACTTATGCCCGGGTCAGACATGCGGCAAAGCTTATGGATCAATATGAAGTAGATTATAACATTCTTACGGTAGTCACTTCTGATGTCGCAGAGCACATTGAGGAAGTCTATGAAGAATACCGGAAAAACGGCTGGCATTACCAGCAGTACATTCCCTGTCTGGATCCCATGGAGGAAGGACATGAAAAAACTCCGTATGCTCTGACTCCGGAGCAGTACGGCTCTTTTCTGATCCGGCTTTTCCGGTTATGGTACAAAGACCTTAAAAAGGGACGTCAGCCCTTCATCCGGACCTTTGAAAACTACGTCGCCCTGGCCGCCGGCTATCAGGCCGAGGCCTGTGAACAGCGGGGAATCTGTGGACTTCAGTATGTCGTAGAAGCCGATGGAAGCGTCTATCCCTGTGATTTTTATATGCTGGATGATTATCGTCTGGGAAATTTTAATCAGGATCTTCTAGATGTGATCGATAAAAAGAGAGAAGAAATCGGCTTCATCAGCCGTTCCAGGAAAATCCCGGAAGGCTGTGCTGCCTGCCCCCACTATATACTCTGCAGGGGCGGCTGCCAGCGAAGCCGAGATCTGGATCCTGCAACCGGTCTTTACCATAATTACTTCTGCGAGGGATACCGGATGTTCTTTGATGCCTGTGGTGATACGATCCGTGAGATTGCTTCACAATTTCTCCCTCGTAAATAACCGGATCGATTCCGGCCGATTATTTTGCCGCCTTTTTCGCCGCAATCTCTTCCTGGCGCTCTTTCCAGAGTTTTTCGGCTCTGGGAGCCCAGGCTTCAGCGTAGGCTTTGGTCTTGCCGCAAAGGTGTTCCGGAGTCTCAGGAGACTGAGGATCGGTGGACTTTGCACCGGAAGCATTGACAAGTTCCGTGATCCGGCCGGAGTTTTCAAGCATCGGACAAGGCTGGAACATGTTGTCATTAAAGGGCTGTGCTCTGTGATAAGCCATGAAGAGCGGGCTCTTTAAAGCTTCCAGCAGGGTATGCTCATGGATATTGCAGTTGGAATAGTGGATGAATACACAGGGATCCACATCTCCGGCTGCATTGATATGCAGATAATAACGACCGCCGGCTATACAGCCATGTACAAACTCTGCATCGTTCTGGAAATCCATGGTGAAAATGGATTTTGTTTTCCGATATTCACGGATCCGGCGGTAAACCGTCTCACGCTGATCCGGGTTGGGCATCAGTTCGGGAACCGCATCGTTTCCAACGGGCATATAATGGAAGAACCATGCAAACAGCGCACCGTCTTCGATCATCATATCGAAAAACTCTTCGCTGGTGATATCCTGGTAGTTGGCACTGGTATAACAGGTGGAAATACCAAACGGCAGCTTATGGTCTTTCAGAAGCTTCATGGCATGTTTTACTTTGTCATACACACCTTCGCCGCGGCGGCCGTCGTTGGCAGCCTCAAAGCCTTCCAGACTGATGGCCGGAACGAAGTTCTTGACGCGGAGCAGTTCCTGACAGAACTGTTCATCGATCAGTGTACCATTTGTAAAGGAAAGAAACTCACAGTCCGGATGACGCTCACAGAGAGTGATAATATCTTTCTTACGGACCAGAGGCTCTCCGCCGGTATAGATATACATATAAATACCAAGCTCTTTGCCCTGTTTTACGATGTTATCAATAGTCTCCAGATCCAGATTCAGTTTATGACCATACTCTGCAGCCCAACAGCCGGTGCAGTGCAGGTTACAGGCAGATGTCGGATCAAGAAGGATGGCCCAGGGAACGTTACAGTCCTCTTTTGCCATGATATCCTGATGGATCGCAGATCCTTTCAGGGATGCATTCACGATAAAGTTCTGGAAGAAGGCTTTTCTCACGCCGGGATCCAGCTGATAGATCTTCATGATCAGATCATACCAGTTTCCTTTCTCCTTAATGGCTTTCCGGATCATATCTCTGGCACTTTCATACCAGCCTTCCGGGGCAGCCTTATCTACCAGACTCATCAGTTTTGGTATATTAACCTCCGGATCTTTTTCCAGATACTTCAATCCTGAGTTGATCGCAGTGGTAAAAGCAGTATTCTTTACAGCATCAATAACTTTCATTCTCTTTTCAACCTCCTGGAAATTGCGGAAAAAGCTCCGCGATTATTTTCAAATATATTTTATCATACAGCCATAAGACCGTATGTCAAATATCGGTTTCTTATGGAAAACATATGATTTCTTTACCCTTCCTCTTCGACAAAAACAGTACTTTTTGTTTGCTTTTTACGCAAAACATGCTAAACTGATAACTACTGACTTCTGTTTGCTTTACTTTTTGAGGGAGGTCTTATGCTGTCCAATAACGAAACAACTGCCCGTCTGATTGCCGAAGGATTAAAAAATCTTCTGAAGACAAAAGACCTGGACAGAATCCGCATCAAGGAAATTACAGATGAAGTGGGACTGATGCGTCCTACCTTTTACAATTATTTTCAGGATAAGTACGAAGTGGTTGAATACATTTTTACTCATGAAGTCCTGGAACCTATGCGTCCTTTTCTTCAGAGCGGTTTGGTAAAAGAAGCATTTCATTTTATGATCGTTGCGATCCAGAAAGACTCTGCTTTTTACCGTCGGGAGATCATGCGCTCCTCTCAGAATTCCTTCCGGGATATCCTTGGTCGAAGCATGCACGATTTTCTTCTCCCCATCATCCGGGAAAGGATCGGAGAACCGAAGCATCCGTTTCTGACTGCGGAAAACATCACAGAATATTACATCAACAACTTTCTCTTTGTACTTACCAAATGGCTGGTCGAATCACCGGAAATTCCTGTGGATCAGATCATGGAAGTTTATGAGCTGCTTGTTTCCAGTTCACTCAGTGATCTTCTCTCTCCGAAGCTTTCCAGGTGAAAGCCTTTTGTTTCCTCATGCAGTTTTTATTTTACAGAATGTGAAAGAAAAGAAAAGTTGCACTTTTAAAATTTTGTCATTTGCCCACATGACATTTTCCTGTTTCTGTCATATCTTTATGACAGTTTTTCTATTTTAATGCTGTTTTCACTCTTCGCTGTCATACATAATAAGAAGCATATTATGAAGTGAAACTGTCTAGGAGGTGCTGTCTTTGTCGACTGTTTTATGGAGTGTTCTCGTGGGACTGGGAACTGCTCTTCATATTTTTGTGATCATGATGGAAACCGGTGCTACCCAGTCCGGTCTGAAGAAGAAGAAAATTTTTGCTCTGGGAGGAATTTTTCTGGTCGTTCAGCTTTGCATGCAGGTCTGCGGGATCCTTCTGCCCTGGTGGGTTAAACAATATCTCCAGATTGATCTGCTGGAACGTATTTATAAAACGGTCTACGTCTTTCTGATGATCCTGATCGGTTATCAGTTGTTTGTGCGGCTTCGAAACCCGGGCATTCCTGATGAACGGAAATCTTCTCCCTTAAGTCTGGAACGTTGTGCGCAGCTCTCCTTCCGGACCAGCACAGAAGCTCTGCTTCTCGGCATGACCATGTATTACTACAGTTCTATCCTTTCCTTTTTCTGGGTAGTCTCCTTAGGTTTTCTGGCTGCTGTAGGCGGATTTTCCTTCGGCTACTGGAACGGGGTCCGCAGCGAAAAAGTTCTTTGCTCCATCAATGGAGCGCTGCTCCTGTGGCTGGTCTGCAGGGTGCTCTTCATCTGAAAAAAGCCTCTTGGATTCCATTTTCAGGGATCCAAAAGGCTTTTTATTTATTCTTCCAGCTTTCTCGTCGGAACAAATTTTGCACGGTTCATCAGCGGGTGGACCAGTTCGATGGCATCTTTCGGACAAACCATAACACAGGCTCCGCAGTAATAACACTCACCGGGGTACATGACTACCGGGTGCTGCCCCTTTTCCGGGGAGGGATAAAGGACATCACACTGGCAGACAGCAGCGCAGCGGCTGCATCCGATACATTTATCCGGATGGTAAACAATGGGACGGACACTGCAGGGGGTCTCCTCCAGTTCAAAGGCTGCGGAAGCCGTTTCCTCTGCCGGAGCAGTGATGTCTTCTGCAAGAGCTCCGGCTTTCTCATAGCCGGCGCCTTCCCAGCCTTTGACGCTCAGTTTTTCAAGACCATTCTCCAACACTTTTTCCACATCTTTTTCCAGAACCGCATGCCGGCTCTTCAGTTCTTCCATATAATCCTGGTTTCGCTTCTCATATTCTGTCTTCAGCTCACCAAAGAAATCAAGCGGTACCTTTCTCACTTTGACCTCACCATGTTCCTGGTGGATGGCGATGTGGTGACGGTCCTTCTCCGGATCCATCTCCGGATAGTCACTTCTCGTAAAACAAAGCGGGGCAGAACTGGATTTCCGTGCCAGACTGGCATGAAGTACCATCTTTGCCACCGTAAGAATATCCAAAACCTCATGGATCCGCATAAGCTCATGCGGATTCCGGCAGGAAAGCTTCGGCACCATCTCTTTTTCAAAGGTGGTAAGAAGATCCAGGCCTTCCATGAGAAGCGCATCACATTTTACTCCTCCGCAGTAGTTCTGCATAGCTTTTGCGATCGCCATGTTCAGTTCTTTCCAGGTCATCCCCTCTTCCGGATCCACAAAAAGCGGGGCATACAGGCGTTTCTGCTCCTTTTTCACGTCTTCCGGATCGTAGGCAGTCCAATCAGCCATCAAAGCGGCTTTCGCAGCCTTACGGCCTGCGTAATAACCGGTCGCACAGGCAAAACCGGCACAGTCAGAAGCATAAAGCTGGTCACCTGCAGCGTAAACATTCTCGATGTTTGTCATCAGATCCCAGTTGTGAAGGATCCCGCCGGGAGCTCCAAAAAACTGACGCTCCTGCTCCAGAAAGTTTGCTGACTGCCAACCGGTTCCATAGCTCTGAAGCATATGCTTTGCCGGATCAAAGCCCCGGTCATTGTAATTCTTATAGATCGGCACATTGGTCTTAGCCTCCTGCCCCACCATCATGCCCCAGATCACCCGGCGTTCGTTGTCCGGCATACGGCTCAAGTCTGCATAAAACGGAAGCTGATAGCCCCGCTTCATAAGCTCGCCGAAATCCAACGTCTCCGGACCGCGGTACTCATACTTCGGATTGTCAATGACACCGCCCTTGAGGAAAAACTTCTGCCCCTCCGCCGGATAATAACGCTCGGAAACCGTCTTGAGCTCCTTTCCGTCACGGTCTACATAAGGGATCTCCACGCCTCTGGCATCCACCATGGTAGCTGCATACCAGGTGTTGTGATTGTTTCCTGCCCCATATGGCGGGAAACTTCTTCCCGCTGCCGAAAACTCTGCCCGGACCGTTTTCTCCATCATGGTAAACTCCATGCCGGCTCTCCAGCCCATGGCATGACCGCTTCCGATGCTCTGCATGGGACGGAACTCACAAAGCCCTGTAAGATCCGGATCAAACAGCCAGACCCTGGCCGGGCGGGACATGGCAAGAACTGTCGTTTTTGCCTGGAAGATCATAAATTTTCCGTTCTGCACATTCATACCCATCGCACCGATGCCCTTCCGGCCTGTCTTGTCAAGAAGCAGCGCTGTGGCTTCCGTCCGGTCAAAAACACGGATGCCCAGCCGCTTCATCTCCTTTACAAGAGCCGGTTTAAACGTCGTTCCCCAGACACGGAGCGTAAATTTATTCTTATAATCATACGCAAACATCAGTCCCGTCTTCTCATCACGGAACTCTGCATCCTCAAACTCTCCTTCCGTATCACGGATCTTTCCTCCGAAAGCCTCCAGATCCAGAAGACGGTCATATCCCTCCCGGCATTCAATATAATGAGCGATACCGTTGCTGTACCAGTCCTGCTCCCGGACATACGCATTTGCGATCTCCTCCGGTGTCACCTCAGAACAAGGATTGGTACAGGCAGACTCCCAATGATCAAAACCGGTTCCTGCTGCACCACTCTTCTCCGCTGCGCCCTTCTCCACAACAACGACCGAAAGCCCCTTCCTCGCTGCCGCAATAGCCGCAAAACAACCGGAAAGACCGCCACCAAGCACCAGCACATCACTCTTTATGATCTCCTCCCGGCCCACCTCATTCCCGTAAGGCCAGCTGTATTCTCTACGCTTCATATTGCATTTTTCTCCTTATCTCACGCATCTATACAATAACAACAGAATCAAAAATGATTCCTACGCATATAATAAAACTTTCAAATCCAAAATCCAACGGCATCAAAAGAATTTTCCACTGGAAATTCTTTTTTGAAGAAAGTTATCCACACCTTCCACAGATCCTTTGTGGGTCAAATATCTGCTCCAAACCGATTA
This sequence comes from Blautia sp. OF03-15BH, assembly GCF_003463065.1. Taxonomy (GTDB): domain Bacteria; phylum Bacillota; class Clostridia; order Lachnospirales; family Lachnospiraceae; genus Limivivens. Next base: position 123,157 of record NZ_QSCM01000005.1, on the reverse strand, counting down.
AACCCATATTTTCTCAGATAACCCACTGTTTTGTCCCAATTCCACTCAAGTTTGCATGTGAGACAGACAAAGTTTCCGTCTGCCACCATACTTTCCAATATCATAGCACAGCCCCACACGCCAGTTTCCAATCAGGTTTTCATGTGGAGGCAGGGCAAACCCTAGAATTTCGCCCCGCCGCAACTGAAACCTGATTGGAAACCGGCGTGCGGGGCGTCCTCGAAGCCACTTTATTCTACATTTCCTCCGCCCGACAGCAAGCCGCAAAATGCCCCGGAGCAACCTCCCGAAGAGGAATCTCCCCCCTCCGGCACTCATCCGTGGCAAACGGACAACGCACTGCAAACCGGCATCCCGGCTTCGGATTGACAGGGCTCGTAACCTCCCCCTGCAAAAGCTCCCTCTTCTTATGACAAGACTCAATACTCGGGATCGGAATGGCAGCTAGAAGCGCCTTCGTGTAAGGATGGACCGGATTTCGGAAAATTTCCTTCGCCTCTGCCCGCTCCACACACTTTCCGAGATACATCACCATGATCTCATTGGAAATATGACGCACAACCGAAAGATCATGCGTAATAAACATATATGTAAGATTCATACTCTCCTGAAGATCCATCAGAAGATTCAGGATCTGCGCCTGGATCGAAACGTCCAAAGCAGAAACCGGCTCATCACAGACTACAAATTCCGGATTCAGGATCAAAGCCCTGGCGATACCGATACGCTGACGCCGTCCTCCGTCCAGCTCATGAGGATATGCCATGTCCAGCCGCTTTGCAAGACCCACGGTCTCCATCATCTCATCCACCTTCTGATCAACCTCCGCCCGGTTCTTACAGATCTTATTGACCAGCAGCGGCTCGGCGATCAGCTGACGGACCGTCATACGGCCGTTCAGACTGGAATACGGATCCTGGAAGACCATCTGGATCTTCGGGCGTACCTTCTTCATCTCCCGCTTCGAAAGAGCCGCAATATTTTTCCCCTCAAAAAGGATCTCCCCGGCTGTCGGAGGCTCCAGGCAAAGCAAAGACCGTCCAAGTGTGGATTTTCCACAGCCGGACTCTCCGACCACGCCCATGGTTTTTCCCTTCAGGATACTGAAATCCACATCATCCACCGCATGAAGAAGCCCGGCCGGCGTGTGGAAATATTTTTTCAGGTGTCTGACCTCAAGAAGCTTCTCTTCCATCACCGCACCTCCCTTTCTTCCGCACCAAAAAGATGGCAGCGGATCTGATGACCATTCTTTTCATAAACAGGCGGTGCCTGCTTTCTGCACTTTTCCGTGCAGTGACGACATCGCGGTGCAAACCAGCAGCCCGCCGGCTTTTCCGTCGGATCCGGCATCAGCCCCTCGATCGGATGAAGCCGCCTGCTGTCCTCCGTAAGACTTGGAATGGATCCAAAAAGCCCCACCGTATACGGATGATGCTTTTCCCCACCGAAAATGTCTGCCAGCGTTCCGTATTCCACAGCTTCACCGGCATACATGATGGCTACCTTATCACAGGTTTCTGCCACCACACCCAGATCATGCGTGATCATGATCACAGATGTTCCGTATTTTCTCTGCAGGTTACAGATCATGGTAAGGATCTGCGCCTGGATCGTTACATCCAATGCAGTCGTAGGCTCATCCGCGATCAAAAGAGCCGGATTACAGACCAGCGCAATGGCAATGACCACACGCTGACGCATGCCGCCGGAAAACTGATAAGGATACTCCACCTTTCTTTCCTTCGGGATTCCCACAAGCTCCAGTGTTTCTTCTACTTTTTTCTCAATCTGATCCTTGCTCAGATTCTCATCATTATGGAGAAACAGCGCCTCACCGATCTGCTTTCCTACCGGAAGCACCGGATTCAAAGCCGTCATAGGATCCTGGAAGATCATGGAAATCTCACTTCCGCGGACCTTCTGCATTTCCTGCTCGGAAAGCTTTAGAAGATCCCTGCCTTCAAACTCCACACTTCCCTCCGGGATCACAGCGGTACGCTCCGGCAAAAGCCCCATGATCCCAAGGGCGGTCGTCGTTTTTCCGGCGCCGGTCTCTCCTACCAGGCCAAGCGTCTCTCCCTTTTCCAGTGAGAAACTGATCCCGTTTACCGCATAAACAGTTTCCAGATCCGTCCGGTACTGTATGGTCAGATTTTTTACATCCAAAACTTTTTTTCCCATAATATCCTCCCCGTCAGTCCTTCAGCTTCGGATCCAGGGCGTCTGTCAGTCCGTCTCCCACCAGATTAAAGGACAGGGAGCTTAAAATGATAAACACACCGGGAAATGCCAGAAGATAAGGTGATGTGAAAATGTACGTCTGCGCTGCGGAAAGAAGCGCCCCCCACTCCGGTGAGGGCGGCTGGATTCCCATACCGATAAAGCTTAAGCCTGCCGCAGACAGGATCATATCAGAAATCGCCATGGTCGTATTTACAATGATCGGTCCCATGGCATTGGGAAGCACATACCGGAAAATGATCCGGGCGTTGGAAGCACCGTAAGAACGGGCCACCTCCACGTAGTCCTGATCCGCCACCGTGAGCACCACGGAACGGATCAGACGGACATTTCCCGGAATACAGGAGATCGTAATGGCGATGATCAGGTTCCGCATGCTGGTTCCCAAAGCTGCCACGACCGCCAGAGAAAGCAGAATCGGCGGTACACACATAAAAACATCGATGATACGGCAGATCACGTTATCCACCATACCGCCGAAATAACCGGCGCTGGCGCCCAGGATCGCTCCGGCCACCAGAGCCATCAGGCTCGTTGCCACACCGATAAACAGAGAATAACGGGCTCCATGTACCACACGGGCAAACAGATCACGGCCAAACTCGTCCGTTCCGAACCAGTGTGCGGCACTGGGCCACTGCAGACGGTCTGCACCTGTCTGCTCCACGCATCTGGCATAAGGAACGATAAGATCGGCAAAAACGGCGATCCCCACAATGACACACAGAATGACAAGTCCGACGACAGCCGCTTTGTTCTTTTTATAACGTCTCCAGAATTCTTTCAGCTGGGCGTGTTTTTTCGCTCTTTTTCTATTCACGGACTTTTCCTCCATTCTGGTATTTTGCCTTGATCCTCGGATCAATAAATGCATACAGCACATCCACAATAAGGATGATCAGGCTGAACAGGGTCGCCAGAAACAGGGTCGCACCCATGACTACCGGAATATCCTTCTGACGGATAGCCGTAGTGATCAGGGTTCCCATGCCGGGCATGGCAAAAACAGTCTCTGCAATGATGGCTCCGCCGAGGGAGGCGCCAAAGCTGGTTCCCAGAGTCGTTACCACCGGAAGCAGGGCATTTCGAAGAGCATGCTTCCAGATGACACGCTTCGGAGAGGCTCCCTTTGCTTTTGCGGTGCGGATATATTCCTGACGGACCGTCTCAAGCATGGCCGACCGGGTCAGACGAAGAAGTCCTGCGGCCGAACCCATACAGACCGTCAGCGTCGGCAGGATAAAGTGCTTCAGGCTTCCTGCACCGTAGGACGGCAGCCAGCCCAGCTTCAGGGAAAACAGAAGCATCAGCATCAGACCCAGCCAGAAACCCGGAATGGAAGCAAAGATCAATGCTACGACCACCAGGGTATGATCCAGTACGGAATACTGTCTGACCGCAGAAAGGATTCCCAGAGAAATACCAAGAATGGAAGCGATCGACATGGAAAAGACCGTCAGAAGCAAGGTATTGGGAAAACGGGCCATAATGTCAGTGATCACCGGCTGCCGGCTTTGATAAGAGGTTCCCAGGCTGAAATGAAAAATAATGTCGCCGATGTAATTGAAGAAACGGACCAGAAACGGCTGGTCATAACCGAATTCCTTGTTCAGTGCCGCAATGGCCTCCGGCTTTGCCGTCATTCCCAGAATGATGGAACCCGGATCCCCCGGTGTCAGGGAAAGGATCGTAAATACCAGAAATGCCACACCAAGAAGCACCGGAATCATGTAAAGAAGACGTTTGATAACATATTTGTGCATAAAAATGCTCTCCTTTGTAAACGAAGAAAGGCGCTGGTCATTCTGACAGCGCCTGCCTTTCTTATCAGTTACTCAGCCCAGGAAAAATCGTAGATGGAATAGATTCCTTCATAAGGGAATTCCGGGCAGTTCAGATCGGTGTTGTAAGCAAACAGAGTCAGCGGGTTGTCGATCACGGCATAAATCGCTTCATCCTGTGCTTTCGTAAGGATCTCATTGAACAGTTCTTTTCTTGCGTCTGTGTCGGTTTCTGTTCTGCTCTTCTCGAAAAGCTCATCCATGGCCGGATCGCTGTAACGGGCATTGTTGGCTGTTCCGATATAATCGGTGGTAAATGCCATTTCAAGCATCTGGGTATCGCCGTCCAGCGTCATCTCAAGAGCGGTAATGCCATAATTTCCACTGGTCAGATCACCGATATAGGAGTTGAATTCTTTTACAGAGATCGTTACATTCAGTCCCACAGCTGCCAGATCACTCTGAAGGACCGTGGCGATATTGGAATATTTCTCGGCTACCAGCATCTCACCCAGATCATACGGAGTCTCGATGCCCGCCTCAGCCAGAAGCTCTTTGGCTTTCTCCGGGTCATAGGTGTACTGGAACTGGTCATCTGAGTAACCGAAACGGTCTTTGGAGCAGATGTTGGAGTTTACCTCTGCCTCACCGTCGTAGCAGACCTGAACGAGGTTCTCACGGTTGATGGCATAGTTGACAGCCTGACGTACTTTCACATCATTGAAGGGCTCTTTCTCGGTGTTCATAGATACATAGGTGAAACCGGAGTTTGCCACTTCTGCGATCTGGATGTTCGGATTTGCGGAAAGCTGCGCGATGGTAGAGGACTCGATGGTTGCAAAGTTTACCTCTCCTGTCTGAAGAGCAATGGCTGTGGTGGACTGATCCGGGATCACTTCAAAGGTGACTTCTTTGATCGGAGCCTCTCCTCTGTAATAGCCGTCATAAGCCTCCAGTGTTACATTGCTTCCTTTGCTTCTTCCGGTGTATTTATACGGACCGCTTCCTACGGGATTGTTTGCAAAATCATCTGCTGAGCTGTCATAGTAATCCTTGGAAGCAATGTTTACCTGGCACACACCCAGCATAAAGGGAGAATACGGATTGCTCAGATGGCAGACAACCGTATAATCGTCCGGCGCCTCCACACTGTCAAGCCCCGTTACCATAGAACCCTGATACTCCGAAGCCTGGCAGAGCTCCAGGGAGAATTTTACATCTTTGGACGTCAGAGGTGTGCCGTTATGAAAGGTTACATCTTTTCTCAGATGGAACGTATAATCCAGTCCGTCATCGCTGATCTCATAGGATTCTGCGATCCTCGGTTCGGGATCATGGGTTCCGTCCGGATTCATGTACATCAGCGGATCATAGATCTGGCTTAAAATATCATGCTCCACCGTGGTGCTGTAATCCGTAGAATGCAGGGTATCCACATCCACATCTACAGCAATGGTAAGATCGGTCTTGTCTGCTGCCTGAACAGAAAGAGCACCGCCTGTCAGAGATGCCATCATTGCGACAGCTGCCAGAAATGCTGTTACTTTTTTCATAATATCTTCCTCCTTTTTCAGTCCTTAAATCTATAAGCGGAAATGGCCTTCATCAGATCCACACCTGCTTCAATATCGTTTTTCGATGCCACCGAACACTGGGCATGGGGATAACGGACAACGGTAACGATACCGCCGGCCTTCACGCCCTGGTGGGAAAGATTCATACTGGAAGCATCCGTGCCGCCCTTATCGATGACCTCTCTCTGATATTTGATGCTGTTGTTTTTACAGCACTCTTCCATGGCAGCCACAAGATCCTCGTCACAGATAACCGAAGGATCACAGATCTTGATGCCGGTACCGCCATCCACGGTATTGCTTCCCTGAAGGTCACAGGGATAATCATGCGCCGGTGTGATATCCACGGCGATTCCGAAATCCGGCCGGATCCGCTCTGCTGTCACCTGAGATCCGCGGCAGCCTACTTCCTCCTGAACGGTAAATACATAGTAAACATCATTGGGGCAGTTGCCATCATTTTCCTTCAAAGCCTCCAGAAGCTGATAACAGCCAATCCGGTTATCCAGAGAGCGGGAGCTTATCCGGTCATTCTGAAGATCGATCCAGGGACCAAAATAACCGCATACATCACCAAGCTTCACATATTTTGCCGCATCCTCTGCGGAAGTGGCTCCGATATCGATAAAAAGCTTGCCTACATCGTTTTTGGCATCCTCGATCCAGCCCTCGCAGCCTACCACGCCACTGATGCCGTTCTGAAATTCAACTCTCTCATTATAGGCAGAGCCTGCCCAGTTCCATCCCATGTTGCAGACCTTCAGACGACCGTCTGATTCGATCTTTTTCACCATAAAACCGATCTCATCCATATGAGCCGCAAACATGAGTTTCTTTTTATCTGCCCCGTCTCTTCCTTTCTTCAGGACGATCAGGTTTCCGATGGCATCCACTGTCATCTCGTCCGCATAAGGAGCTGCTTCCTCCTCGATGATCTTCCGGACGGCTTTTTCAAAACCGGAGACACCATGGGCGGCAACCAGTTTCTTCAATAATCCTTCTTCTCTCATAGGTACTTCCTCTCTTTGTTTCTTCCAGTTGGCCATCGCTTTATTACCAGAAAGTTTTAAACTTTAAATTGCGAAAGCGTCAGTCAAAAATTTATAGAAATTTTACCATTTTTCCATTTGCTTTTCAAGATGTGTTTTTGAAAAGTCCCTAAATATTTCTGTAAATTTCCGTATTTATTACTCTTTTTTTACTTATTTGTGCGTTTTTTATAAAATATTAATTGTAAGGTGGATTGAATTTTAAAATGTGCTATGATAGACTTTAACTACTACTGTTTAAGACTTCAGAATGAGGGAAATATAATGAAAAACTGGGCAGATATCCTAAAAAACCTGACCATACTGACACAATTCGGCCTTTCTTTTATCACCCCGCTTCTTTTGTGTCTGGCTCTTTCCTGGTGGCTGACGGAAAAATTCCAGCTTGGTCCCTGGATCTATATTCCCGGCTTTTTCTTTGGACTGGGCGGTTCTGCCATGGTAGCTTACAAGCTTTACCTTTCTGTTTACAGCCATCAGAAAAGAGAACGGAAAGAGAAAAAACAGCATATCTCTTTTAACAGACATCATTAAAAGAAGGGAGTGAGACTTATGAACCTGTTGAAAAACCTTGCGCCTGCTATAAAAAAGGAGACAAAGCGTGTGGGGATCTTTACTTTTTCAGGCGTCATCGTCATGTGGATCGTTTTTCTGATCCTTCATGCCTGCATGCCGGAAAAGATTCCATTTGATTACACCGTGATCCTGGGCGGCCTTCTGGGGGGCTTTATAGCCATCCTGAATTTTTTCCTCATGGGCGTCACTGTACAGAAGGTCAGCGCCGAGACAAATGAAGACAACGCAAGACTTCGCATGAAGGCCAGCTATTCCCGCCGGACCCTTCTCCAGATGGCATGGGTGATCGTCGCCATCGCGGCTCCCTGTTTTCAGTTTGCCGCCGGAATTCTTCCCCTGCTCTTCCCGAGCTTCGGGATCAAGCTTATGGGATTGATTCATAAAGAATGACTGTGATCGCAGTTTTCGTAAAGAACGGAGGTGAAAACAAATGGAACTGGATATTACGGGTGCCCGGATCCTCTGGGAAACACCCATCAACGTGCCTGTCTTAGGGCAGCTTAAGATCAGCGAGACTATGGTGATCAGCTGGCTTGTCATGCTTCTTATCACCGGCGCGTGCATCTGGCTTACCCGTGATCTGAAGGAAGAGAACATATCCAAGAGACAGGCTCTGGCTGAACTCATCGTTGAGAAAGCCAATCAGTTTGTCGTCGGAAATATGGGTGAGAGGTTCCGCTATTTCGTTCCTTTTGTGGCCGCACTGTTTGCCACAAGCGTCCTCTCCAACCTGATCAGCCTCATCGGTCTTCGAAGTCCAACGGCTGATCTTTCCACAGAAGCCGCCTGGGCAGTGGTGGTATTCATCATGATCACCGCACAGAAGATCAAGACCAACGGCTTCGGCGGATATCTGAAGGGCTTTACCACCCCTATCGCGGTAATGACGCCTTTCAATATTTTGTCAGAACTGGCAACGCCGGTCAGTATGGCCTGCCGTCATTTCGGAAACATTCTTTCCGGTGTGGTCATCAATGCTCTGATCTACGGTGCTCTGGCCGTGGCAAGCTCCGCGCTCTTCGGACTGATCCCCGGTGTTGTGGGTGATGTTCTCTCAAAGATCCCCTTCCTTGATGTGGGAATCCCTGCCATCCTGTCCGTCTACTTTGACTGGTTCTCAGGCTGTATGCAGGCATTTATCTTCTGTATGCTGACCGTCATGTATATTGCAAACGCTGCGGAAGAAGGTTAAAAAAATATATATTACTCTAAGGAGGACTTTTATTATGGAATTTCAGATGCTCGCAAAAGGTATCGCATTAGCTGGTTGTGCAATCGGTGCAGGCTGCTCCCTGATCGCCGGTATCGGACCTGGTATTGGTGAGGGTAACGCTGTAGCAAAAGCGCTTGAGGCCATCGGCCGTCAGCCGGAGTGCAAAGGAGACGTTACTTCTACCATGCTCCTTGGTTGTGCCATCGCTGAGACGACCGGTATTTACGGTTTCGTAACCGGCCTTCTTCTGATCTTCGTAGCTCCGGGAATGTTCATGAACTTTTTAAGCTGATCCCACCAGGGGACAGAGTTCAAAAAGCCGCTCGTGCTTGCACGATAAGGCATTTGGACCTGGGACCCGCCAGACAGGAGGAAACAGTGATCTACAAAGCAGATCAACGGATTCCGAATGTATGAAGACAGAACAAGGTTTGGAGGCCATAAATATGCAGGTACAGGATTTAGTAGGTATTGTGCCATGGACCTTCGTTGCCACGATCTTAAACCTTTTTATCCAGGTTTATCTGATCAAGCGTTTTCTCTTTAAACCTATCAATGAGATCCTGGAAAAGCGGAAGGCGCATGCCGACGCAGAGATCCAGGATGCCACAAAGGCAAAAGAAGAAGCGCAGGCCATGAAGGCAGAATATGAAGAAAACATGCAGAATGCCAAAAACAAGGCCAGTGAGATCCTTACTACCGCCCAGAAAACGGCTGCCATCCAGAGTGAAGAAATGCTCCGTGAGGCATCCAGACAGGCCGCTGCCCTGAAAGAAAAAGCAGAGGCTGATATCGTTCAGGAAAAACGCAAAGCGGTCAACGAACTGAAAGACGAGATCGGCGGTATGGCTATGGAGATCGCCGGCAAAGTCATTGAACGGGAAGTAAACGAAAAGGATCATGCGAAACTCATCGACGATTTCATTTCGCAGGTGGACCAGACCGGTTCCCCGGCAGATACTGACAGAAATGCAGGTGATATTTCATGACACAGGCAGCCAGAGTCTATGGAGAAAGCATGTATGAGCTTGCCCTCTCCGAAGGGCTTTCCGGTGAGATCCTGGAGGAAATGAAAGTCATCCGCAGACTTTTTCAGGAAAATCCGGATTATGTCCATCTTCTTTCAGAATCTTCCATTCCGGGGAACGAGCGGATCGATCTCATCGAAACCGCTTTCGGAAAGCAGGCGGAAAGATATCTGGTCAATTTTATAAAGCTTCTCTGTGAGAAAAATCTTCTCCGGGAATTCGGCGGCTGCTGCGATGAATACCTCCGGCGTTATAACCAGGACAACGGGATCGCCGAGGCAACAGCAACCAGTGCCGTTCCCCTGACAGAAGCACAGGCAGAAGCACTGAAACAAAAACTGGAAAAACTCAGCGGAAAGAAAATCTCCCTGAGTCTGAAAACCAATCCTTCTCTCCTCGGCGGTGTACGCGTGGAGCTGGAAGGCAAAGAGCTGGACGGAACGGTAAAAGGCCGACTCGACGGTCTTTCCCGGAAGCTGGACAGCCTGACACTGTAATCGGAGGTTCAGAGCAGCAAGCCACAGGTCTGATTTTTTCATTTCTCTGATGTTCTGAACTGTTACCTACAAACTATATAAAAGGATGGAAATGGAACCATGCAATTAAAACCTGAAGAAATATCCAAGGTCATCCGCAGCCAGATCAAATATTATGATAATGCCATCCATCAGAACGAGACCGGAACCATCCTGATGGTGGGCGATGGTATCGCCCGTGCCAGCGGTCTTGTCAACTGTATGTCTGGTGAGCTTCTGGAATTTGAGGACGGAAGCTACGGCATGGCGCAGAACCTGGAAGAAAACAGCGTCTCCATCGTACTGTTCGGAGACGGTGAAAAGATCGGCGAAGGCCAGAGCGTCAAGAGGACCGGAAAAGTCGTTTCCGTTCCCGTCGGTAACGCCCTCATCGGTCGTGTCGTCAATGCACTGGGACAGCCCATCGACGGTGCCGGTCCCATTTTGACGGACGAATACCGTGCCATTGAAAGCCCGGCTCCCGGTATCTGTGAACGGCGCTCCGTTCACGAACCGCTCCAGACCGGGATCAAAGCGATCGACTCCATGATCCCGATCGGCCGCGGTCAGCGTGAGCTGATCATCGGTGACCGTCAGACCGGTAAGACCGCCATTGCTGCGGATACAATCATCAACCAGAAAGGCAAAGATGTCATCTGTATTTATGTTGCCATCGGCCAGAAGCGTTCCACTGTGGCTGCTCTTGTGGAAAATCTTGCCAAAAACGGCGCTATGGACTATACCACTGTTGTAGCCGCTACTGCTTCCGAGGCCAGCCCTCTGCAGTATATTTCGCCTTACTCCGGCTGTGCCATGGGCGAATACTTTATGTACAAAGGAAAAAATGTACTCATCATCTACGATGACCTGAGTAAACATGCGGTGGCTTACCGTGCACTTTCTCTTCTGATCCGCCGTCCGCCAGGCCGTGAGGCTTATCCGGGTGACGTTTTCTACCTTCATTCCAGACTTCTGGAGAGAGCTGCAAAGCTGGATGACGCCCACGGCGGCGGCTCCATGACTGCTCTTCCCATCATCGAAACACAGGCAGGAGACGTTTCCGCATATATCCCCACCAACGTGATCTCTATCACCGACGGTCAGATCTTCCTGGAGACCGAGCTCTTCCATTCCGGTGTTATGCCGGCTGTAAACCCCGGTATCTCCGTTTCCCGAGTAGGCGGAAATGCTCAGATCAAGGCCATGAAAAAGGTAGCCGGAACCCTGAAGCTGATCTACTCCCAGTATCGCGAACTCCAGAGCTTTGCTCAGTTTGGTTCCGATCTGGATGCAGATACCAAGGCCCGTCTGGAACAGGGCGCCCGTATCGTAGAGGTTCTGAAGCAGAATCAGAATTCTCCGGTTCCTGTTGAAAAACAGGTAGCTATCTTCTATGCAGTTACCAAAGGAATCCTCTCCGCAGTCAGAGTTTCCGATGTCCACGACTATGAAACAGGACTTTACACCTATCTGGACACCGATCCGGAAGGCGTTGCCGTCATGCAGACCATCCGTTCCACCGGAAAACTGGAAGAAGAGACCGAAACAAAGCTGAAAGAGGTACTTGGCGTCTATACGAAGCAGTTCCTTGATTCCAGGCCTGTATAATCAGGGTCAAAAACACAGAAAGCCGTCTTGTGCCTGCACAGCAAGGCTTTTGTGTTTAAACCCCGCCAAACATTCGAAATTCTACGCTGAAACGTACTATTTATACAGGAGGAATCTTTATGGCTGCAAATATGAAATCCGTAAAACTCCGGATCAAGAGTGTGGAGAGCACCATGCAGATCACCAAGGCCATGGAACTTGTCGCCTCCTCCAAGCTTCGGAAAGCCAAGGACCGCGCAGATATCTGCCGTCCCTATTTCCGAGAGCTCCATCAGACTCTGGTGGACATTACGGAAGGAAATCTGGATTTTTCCTCCATTTATGCCCGAAAATCTTCCAGTGAAAAGTATTGTTACATTGTAATCGCCGGAGACCGCGGTCTGGCTGGCGGTTATAATGTCAACCTTTTCAAATGCCTGGAGGAAGCCAGTGCCGGAAAGGATTTTGTTGTCCTTCCCATTGGAAAAAAAGCAGTGGAATACGCGCACAGGAAAAAACTTCCCATTCTCACAGAAGAGTTTGCAGAAATTGCAGAGATCTCTGTTGCCGACAGCTTTGAGATGTCAAGAATCCTCTGCTCTGCCTTCAAAAACGGGGAATTCGGCCACATTGAGCTCTGCTTTACCAGCTTTGTTTCCATGCTTTCCCAGGTGCCGGAGATCTTTTCCATGCTTCCTCTCTCGGATCTTACCGATGACAGGAAGTCTCCGGATGAGAAGAAGATCCGGAATCTGATCTGGTATGAACCAAACGAGGTGGAGGTCTTTGACGCCATCGTTCCGGAGTATCTGGCAGGCCTCATTTACGGCGGTGTCTGCGAAAGCGTTGCCAGTGAGCTGGCTGCCCGCCGTACCGCCATGGAAGCCGCTACCAGCAATGCGGAGGATATGATCGATAAACTGAATCTTTATTATAACAGAGCCCGACAGGCCAGCATCACCCAGGAGATCACGGAGATCGTCGGCGGTGCGGAAGGACTCTGAAAAGGAGATTAAATAATGACTGAAAAACATATTGGCGAGGTTGTGCAGGTCATCGGCCCGGTTCTTGATATCCGGTTCGCCCATGATGAACTGCCCGCCCTTCTCAACGCCATTGAAATTGACAACAACGGCTCCCGGCTGGTAGCAGAGGTTGCCCAGCAGACCGGTGACAACACGGTCCGCTGCATTGCCATGAATTCCACCGACGGACTGGTCCGCGGAGCCAAGGCCCTGGATACCGGCGGTCCCATCAAGGTACCGGTAGGTGAGGAATGTCTGGGACGTGTTTTCAACCTTCTGGGCGATCCGGTAGACAATCTGCCGGCTCCGGAAGCCAAAGAACACTGGGCGATCCACCGTCCGGCTCCGGCCTACGAAGAGCAGATGCCGGCAACAGAGATCCTGGAAACCGGAATCAAGGTCGTAGACCTGATCTGCCCCTACGCAAAGGGCGGTAAGATCGGTCTTTTCGGAGGCGCCGGCGTAGGAAAAACCGTCCTCATCATGGAGCTGATCCACAACGTAGCCACCGCTCATGGCGGACTGTCCGTCTTTACCGGCGTTGGCGAGCGTACCCGTGAGGGAAATGACCTTTATAATGAGATGAAAGAAAGCGGCGTTATTGATAAGACTGCCTTGGTTTACGGCCAGATGAATGAGCCCCCCGGAGCCCGTATGCGTGTCGGTCTTTCCGGACTTACCATGGCAGAATACTTCCGTGATGTAAAAAATCAGGATGTGCTTCTTTTCATTGACAACATTTTCCGTTTCACCCAGGCAGGTTCCGAGGTATCCGCTCTTCTGGGCCGTATGCCTTCTGCCGTTGGTTATCAGCCTACTCTGGCAACGGAGATGGGTGCGCTTCAGGAGCGTATCACTTCTACCAGAAAAGGTTCCATCACCTCCGTACAGGCTGTCTACGTGCCCGCAGATGACCTGACAGACCCGGCTCCGGCCACCACCTTCACCCATCTGGATGCCACCACGGTTCTTTCCCGTGAGATTTCCAGCCAGGGCATTTACCCGGCCGTGGATCCTCTGGATTCCACCAGCCGTATCCTTTCCCCGGATATCGTGGGAACCGAGCATTACGAGACGGCCCGTGCCGTTCAGAGAGTGCTCCAGCGTTACAAAGAGCTTCAGGATATCATCGCCATCATGGGTATGGACGAGCTCTCCGAAGAAGACAAGCTCACCGTAAGCCGTGCCAGAAAGGTACAGCGTTTCCTCTCCCAGAGCTTCTCTGTAGCAGAGCAGTTCACCGGTATGGCCGGTCAGTACGTTCCCTTAAAGGAAACGCTCCGCGGCTTCCAGATGATCTTAAACGGCGAATGTGACGAGCTTCCCGAGAGCTGCTTCCTCTTCGCAGGCACCATTGATGATGTCTTCGAAAAAGCCAAGAATCTGTAAAGGAGGCGTCGCTCATGAAGACATTTCCATTGCATATCGGAACTCCCGACGGCCTTCTTTTTGAAGGAAACGTGGAAAAAGTCATCTGCCGCACCATCACCGGAGACCTGGCCATCCTGGCAGACCACTGCAACTTTTGTACAGCCCTCGGAATGGGCGAATCCACCGTTGTTATGGAGGATGGGACCCGCAGGGCTGCAGCCTGCATCGGCGGCATGCTTTCTGTCATGAACGGCACCTGCCGTCTTCTGGCCACCACCTGGGAATGGAAAGAGGACATTGACCAGCCGCGTGCGGAAAAAGCGAAAAAACACGCAGAAGAAATGCTGGCCAAAGGAGGACTCACCGATAAAGAATACAAGATCGCCGAGGCGAAACTCAAGCGTGCGCTGGTGCGCCTCGGCGTAAAGGAGTAAACAGGAAAACAGCCGGAATACCGGGGAATAAAATCCCGATATTCCGGCTGCTTCACTTTACAGATTTTCCGCGATCTTTCTATTTACTCTTTCACGGACTGCGGTGAGGTATTCTCTGTTTCTGGGGTATTCCTCGATGGTGAGGATTTCTTTGCCGTCAGGCTCCAGGCAGGCAAGGACTGTCTCCCTGCCGCAGAGGTCTTCCAGAAGATTCATGGCACAGAGGTCGGACATGGCTTCATCCATGAGCATGAGACGCTGGCTTTCCTCCGGCATTCCTCCCGGTCCCGGGTAGACGATGAAGGGATCGCCCGACGGGAAGGCTCCGTCTGCGTCCGTACAGCGATAGGGATCGATGGGGTGCAGAGAAAAGGCAGAATTGTAGAAATTATAGCCCCACTGAAGGAAGCCGGCCAGCTCATACTTATACATCTGCGCTCCAAGGACCCTGGTCCGGTAACCCGGCTGCACGATAAAGCGGTTGGTCACCTTCTCCGGCTGTCCCACACAGTAGTAACCCCAGAGCTTCTCCAGTCCCTTCCCCTCTTCTCTCGCCTTCAGGAAGGGAGCGATATGGTTCAGACCGCAGACCGGCTGCTGGACCAGCCCCTGCTCATAAAAACCATAATCTGACAGCGCATCAAACATACCATAGCCCTTCAGATCCTCTGCTACCGCCTCTTTTGCCGCCCGGTAGGAATCGATCTGCTCCATGGAGGGCTCATCGGAAACGTGAAAATAGGTCTCATTTTCAATACCAAGCTTTTTCAGTTCCGGCTTCAAAGCCTCCAGGAAAGCATGAAGGAACGCCCGGTATGCTTCTCCTGCCGCATCCGTATCCCAGCCAAAGATCTGCTGGCAGATCCCGTCTTTTTCCGCCATGATCTTTGGCGCTGCAGTGGCTCCCCACTGGGTAAAAAGATGAGACATTTCAAAGAAACGGATCCCGCAGCGTTTTGCCATTTCCACCCAGCGTTCCAGCTTTTCAAAGCCAAATGCATAGCTTCCATCCGCCTGAACGCGCACATCTACCAGCTGAACCGTCCGACGCTCTCCGCCTACTGCTGTATCCAGAGGCGGTGTAAAGATCGGTGTCAGAAGCATATTATAACGGTGTCTGCCAGCTGTCCGCACAAAATTTTCCACGATGCGCCAGTATTCCTCGGAAAAAACCTCTACACCATAATAATCTGCCAGACAGTCACTGTGGAACCATTCCGTATGAGGAACCTTCATGGCCGGAAGGACTGCTCCGATGACTTCCACTTCCACGGTTTTCTCTGTCAGAACCTCACCTTTATAAGTAAGGCGGATCGTCAGAGGATACGTCCCTGCTTCCATATCCTCTGATAGTTCCACATCTACCCAGAGACTTCTCCACTGTGCATGGATCAGGGGAATCTCTTTATAAATATCTTTTTCTTCGTCAGAAACTTTTTCCAGTTTCTCCAGACGATCCGGATAAAGTCCAGGTGCAGTCGTGATATAATCCTCATCTACAACAGGGCCACAGGGATATTCGCAGGGAACCAGAGCCACTTTCCGAAGCTGTACCTGTTCCCGGATGGGTGAGATTACTTCTGCCTCTGCCCTGGCAAAGCCCTGAGATTCCGCATAATAAGCAATCTGAAAAGAAACGATCTCTCCTTTTAAACCACTGAGTTTTTCTCTGGCTCCCTCTTCGGAGGGCGCTGCTGTCGAAAATACTTTTTCCATGGGTGATACGTTTACCGCTTTAAAATTCATTTTCATCCTCCATTTCCGCATAATGACTGCCGTACTTGATATACGCATCATACCATTCTGCCGGTGCCCTTGTCTATAAAGCATCCATCACTTTTTTTATACAAAAAAACGGACGGCAGAAGTTGTCGCTTCCGCCGCCCGAAATTCCATTTATGCTTCCAGAATCCCCAGTTTTTCCGCTTCTTTTTTCAGTTCCTCGTTCCGTCGGTTCATGCTTCCAAAACCGGAAACCGCCAGGATCACTTTTTTACAGCTTCGCATCAGTTCTACGGCCTCCTGATAATGTTCCTCTGAGATCTCCTCAAAGGGTCTTTCCGTCACGACCTTCGCTGCCAAAGCCTTCGCTACCTGATAATCCACATCATTTTCCTGGAGAACCCCCGTTGCAAAAGGGATTCCCTGCCGCTGCAGCTGCCGGAACACCGGGATTCCGCTGCCGCCTCCGGCGATCACAAAAACCTCCGGCTTTCCTCTGGCAGGCTCCATCTCCAGACAGCCAAAAGACGCATTATAACTTCCTGCTGTCACACCGTAAAGCTGACGGATATACTCGTCGGTAAAGATCTCCTCCGGAACACCGCAGCGCTCAATCCGGTCCCCATGGACGCAGATCACCAGATCCGATACCTTCTGGGCCAGATCCAGCTCATGCAGGGACATCAGCACGGCCACATGCTGCTTTCTTACCATTTCTTTCAGGATTGAAAGCAGTTCCAGCTTGTGACGGATATCCAGGAAAGAGGTCGGCTCATCCAGCACAATGACCTCCGGTTCCTGACAGATGGCTCTGGCCAGAAGAATCCTCTGCCGCTGGCCATCACTGACTGCTGAAAAATCCCGGTCTTTCAGATCCCATGCATGGACCAGTTCCATAGCTGATCGCACTTTCTCATGATCCTCTGCAGAAAGGATACCTAAAACTCCCGTGTAAGGATAACGGCCGGTTCCTACAATGTCCTCACAGGTCATCAGCTCCGGCTGCATCCGGCCTGTCATAACCACCGCAAGCTTCCGTGAGATCTCTTTATCCGACATTTTCTCCATGGATTTCTGATCCAGAAAAACGGCTCCATCCACTAGCTTCAGCTGCCGGATAATACTCTTCAGAATCGTGGATTTGCCTGCTCCGTTTGGGCCGATCAGCGTCAGGATCTGCCCTTTTTCCAGAGAAAGCCGGATATCCCGTATCAGAGCCTTTCCGTCATAACCCACAGTCATATTTTCTGTGTAAACAAAACTCCTGTTCATGAGCTGCTCCCTTCTCTGTGCATTCCCGGTCAGCCCCGCTTCCGGTTGATCATGACATACAGCACCACCGGTGCTCCGAATACGGCAGTCACCGAGCTGATGCTGAGCTCCGTCGGTGAAAAAACCGTCCGGGCAATGAGATCACAGAACAGGCAAAACACAGCTCCGCCCAGGAAACATGCCGGGATCACCAAGATCGGTTTTGCCGTTTTCAGAAGATTCTTCATCAGCTGTGGCACTGCAATACCCACAAAAGAAATGGGTCCGGCAAAGGCCGTCACACAGGCGGAAAGCACACTGGAAAGCAGGATCAGCTCCACCCGGAAACGGCTGATGTTTACACCCATGTTTCTTGCATAAGCCTCGCCCAGCTGATAGGCATTCATCGGTTTGGATAAGAAAAAAGCCAGCACCAGAGCTATGAAGACAACCACAGCCATGAGAAATACGTTGTTCCAGTTCATACCGGAAAAACTTCCTTGTGACCAGTTATGAAGATTGACTATATTTGAATCATCCGCAAACGTCACTACAAAATCCGTTACCGCAGAGCAGATATAACCGATCATGACGCCGCAGATTACCAGCATGGACATGTTTCGCACTTTTCTGGAGACCAGAAGCACGAAACCCATGGAGATCAGAGAGCCAACAAAGGCGGCCAGGATCATGACCGCAGAACCGGCCGTAAGTCCTTTTCCAAGAAGAAAAATCATAGTCAAAGCTACCGTAAGCTTTGCTCCGGAAGAAATCCCCAGAACAAAGGGACCCGCTATGGGATTGTTGAAAAAGGTCTGGAGCAGAAAGCCGGATACAGACAGTGCTCCACCCAGGATCAATGCCGCCAGGATCCTCGGAAGCCGGATGGACCAGATGATATTTCTGGCCGTTTCATCCCCTTCCCTTCGAAACAGGATCCGGAACACATCCCCGATGCTCACAGAGACACTGCCGGCATTGATGTTCCAGAAGATCAGAACTGCCAGCAGCACCGCTAAACTCACAAATGAAAAAATATAACGGATCTTTCCTCTTTTTTTCATATTACTCCAATCGATACAGGTAAGTAAGGCCGTCCGGATCATCCTCCGTCAGCATCCGGTGGATATCCATGATTACATCGCCAAGACAAGTGGTTTCCTGAAACATGCTCTTGGTCAGACACCAGACATTGCCTTCTTTGACTGCCTTGAAATCCTTCAGAAGCTCGCTTTTTTTCAAAAGCTCGTCCAGTGATTTCAATTCTCCGTCAATGGTACTGTTATAAATGATATAGTCTGCATCCCTGGCTCCCGCATAGAAATCTTCCATTCCCATATTCATGGTAGAAAGCCCTTCTTCGTCCGTACCCAGATCGTTAAAAATGTAGTTTCCGCCAGCCAGCTCGATCATTTTCGACACATAATCATTGGATTTACGTACATTGGCAGAGCCCATGGAATTGATATAGAAGAAAGCCACTGTTTTTCCTGTATTCTCACTGTCTTTGATGGAATTCAGCTTCTCTGCCTGCTCCTCAAAGACGGCCTCCGCCTCTTCTTCTTTGTCCAGAAGTGCACCGTACAGCTTTACCCATTCCGTCCGGCCCAGAGGATGGTTTTCATAGCTGGAATGTTCCACCAGCACCGGAATGCCAAATTCCTCCAGTTTTTCCTTTACCTCCGGATTGTGATAGATCATGGTGGATTCCAGAGCCAGGTCGCATTTTTTCGACAGGATCAGCTCATAATCCGGTGCGTTGTATTTTCCGGCAAAAGAAACCGCTCCGCTCTCCAGCGCCTCTTTCGCTTCATCGATATACCAGCCGTCCGCCTTGGTTCCGGAAAGGCTGATGCTTCCGATCCCATCCAAAGCCCGGAAAAAATCCATCGTGGAAGTCGCCACCAGATAGATATTTTCCAATGGCTGATGGATCACGGTAATGTCTTCGTCCAGCCCTTCCGGTGCTTCTTTTCCCTCCGGCACCAGAAGAAACTGGTCGCCGCCTTCAATCGTAATCAGGGCATAATCGCCCTCATAATAATCCACGGCAAACTGATCCGCATACTGAAGCTCCAGACTGTGGTCATATTTGAGTCCTGCCAGATCCTCCTTCGCAGTGCCAGCTCCGGCCATCTCACTGGTTTCTTCGGCTGCGAAGCTCCGGATGGGAACCAGCGCTGCCGAAGAAGAAAAGATCACAGAAAACCCCAGGACTGCGTTCAGAAGCCATCCTGTTCTTTTTTTCATTTTTATTCTGCCTTTTCCATAGTAGAAGAATCAAACTGCAGGGTGTACTCGATCTCGTGAGGCTCGCTCATAGCTACGGTATCTCCAACGACTTCCATCGGATAATCGAAGCCATCTACCGGGATCTCAAAAGTAGAATTTCCCTCGGTGTTTACCGGCTCGTATTTCTCACCGTCTACCAGCATATAATCATAGTTCGGGCTGCTCCATACGATGGTTGCAGTTGCCTTGCCGTCTTTGATCGTAATGGCTGCCGGAGAATCTACGGTTGCTCTGCCGCTTCCGCCCTCCAGAGTTACCTCTGTCGTGTAATCGCCATCCTCCAGATTCAGATCAGCAACGGTCTTTTTCTCTGCGCCGTCCTCTTTCACCGGATTCTTGACGCTGACTTTGTGGTCGTACCATTTGCCTTTTTTGCCGATGGCTGCCACGGTAAACTCTTCATCAATGGCCGGCACCGGGATATCGAAGCCATAAACCTCCTCAGAAGTTCCGTCTTTATAGGTTACGGTATCGGTAGTCGGCTCCAGAAGCTCTGCGCCGTCTTTTTTCGCATCCTCGGAGGTTCCCATGAAAAGATTCAGGAAGCCTTTGCCGCTTAAAGATATGTGAATGGTCATCTCACCGTCCTTTACAGTCAGAACGCCTTTCCCTTCATTTGCCTCGTTGACATGGAACATGGAGCTGTCCGTATCAAACTCTGCGGTGTAGGTGCCATCCTCCAGAACGCCCTCTGCCTCGGTTTCGGTCTCGCTGCCGGTCTCCGTCTCAGCCTCGGATACCATCTCGGTAACAGCTGTCTCGGTTTCGGTCTCTGCTGCCATTGCCACAGGAGCTGCCATCATGGCAGTAGCACAGATCAGTGATAAAAAGAATGTCATGGAACGTTTCATAATCAATTTCCTCCTCTTTTACAACAACTGCCCGGATGTCTTTGAAAACATTCCGGGCAGCTGAGATTTATCCTTTTGTTTGAATGCAGTCACAAAAGCGGATTGCGAATGTCCGCTTTATTGATTATTTTGCGATAGAATCAATAGCTTCTTTTGTATGCTCTACATAAATCTGCTCAACAGCATCGATTCTTCCCAGTCCTTCGATCTGGCAGTCAACGCTGTCAAATGCTCCGGAAGCCTCGAACTGGCTCTTCCAGGAATCCTCATCATCGCCTGCCATATCGTTGTTAGCGTGGTCACCAGCTACAACCATCAGCGGACGAAGAACAACTTTCTTGAAGCCTGCATCCTGAACCTTCTTGATAACCTCTTCACAAGCGGTATCTTCCGGCTTACCCTCTACCGTACCGATGAAAGCATTGGTGAATCCAAGCTCTTCCATCTGGGTCTGCATCTGATCATAGGTTACATTTGCAGTATGGGAAGTACCATGACCCATAAATACAAATGCAGTTCCATCCTCAGCTGCTGCTTCCATGCTGTCATAACCGGCTGCTTTTACAGCTTCATCGGTGATCGCCTGGGCAACTGCCTTCTTGTCGTCATTGATAACGGTAGCGTCGTCGCCTACCTCGCCCAGCATCGGCTCTGCGATGGCTACGGACTCAAATTTATCTTTATAACCGTCGATCGCTTCTACCATCTCATCGTACTCAGCGCCGTGCATCAGATGAGTCGGCTGTACCACCAGGTTTTTAACGCCATTGTCAACGGCACGCTGAAGAGCCTGATCCATATTGTCGATCTTCTCGTCATCTCTTGCCTGTACATGGTTGATGATGATCTGAGCGGTGAATGCTCTTCTTACAGACCAGTCCGGATATGCTTCCTGCAGAGCATCCTCGATGCCCTTGATATCCTCTGCACGGCTGTCGTTGAAGGAAGTACCAAAGCTTACAACCAAAAGTTCGTTCTCACCGATCTCATCGCCGTTGCGGGGATCGTCTTTGGAAGCGTCGCCGGTGTCACGTCCGAAATACTCCGGGCTTGCCTCTTCACCTTCAACCAGCTCTTTCTGAGCGTCGGTCAGCTGATCCCATGCTTCTTTGGCTGCGGTACAGTCTGCATCGGTGGTATCGGTTCTCTCCTGAACATAGATCTTATCGATCAGAGCTGCTACATTATCAGCTGCTGCCTGATCGTCGCTCTCAGTGGCATCCTCAGATGCTGCTTCGGTTGCTGTCTCTGTTACAGCCTCGCTTGCTGCTTCTGTTACAGCCTCAGTGGCTGTCTCAGTCTCCGTCTCGGAAGCATATACGCTTGCGGAACCCATCATTGTGATGGTGGATACACTCATCATGATTGCCAGAGCTTTTACCATTTTGTTTTTCATGTTACTTCTCCTCCTTGATCCAGACACAGATCTTTATGGTCTGACGTCCTGATGTATATAAATTTTTGCATCAGCGAAAATCACAGGATACGGAGACAAGAAAAATTTCCGGTTTTTCTGGAAAATCACAGAAAAAAACCTCTTACATCAATATGTAAAAGGATCGCGGGAAAAGATGATCGGTACAATCAATTACTCGTGACCCGGGATAATATCCCCGTACCAACATAAGGCAGGTTTCCTGGCTTACAGATCATTGTCTTTGCCGCCTTCCCGGTTTCCCAGTGGCACTTTTGGCTCTGACTCCCTGTTTACAGTGACGAGATCGCGCAGGACTTTCACCTGCTTCTCTTTTACCCGTTTATCGACAACTTCTTCTGTCAAAAACGGCACCTCATGCTTTCTTATTTAATTTTCAGTAACAGTTCAGAACATCAGCGAAATGAAAAATCAGACTATGCAAACTTGTTTGCAATAGGATGAATTTTTATTTCGGAATGGGCGGAACGCCCATTAGCCTCAGACAAAAGCTGCGAATGCAGCGAGAGCGCATGCAATGCGCGAGTCTGTGGCCTGTTGTTTTGAACGTCCTGAACAGTTACAATTTTCAACTGTTCGGAGCGGCTATGGATTCTTCACGCTCTTAGTCGTATCATAGCACACTCCGATTCAAAGTACAAGCTGTTTTTCGTTCATTCTGTCCTTGCTTTTTTGGCATCTTTTGATCTTTTCCAAAATGCAGCCTGCTGCATGACAGGTAAAAAAATCAGAAGCCCAGTGTATCATTGACCAGGATCACATGGATTCTGTCTGCATGGCGGGAATATCTGGTGATCAGAAACTGACAGCAGATTGTATCCGGTGATTTGCAGTCAAAACATTTTCCGGTCTCCTTACAGGGAGTCTTAATGTCAAAACGCTGTGCATTTGCCGGTGCTGCCACATTTCTCGCACGTTTCATCGCTTCATCGAGATCGGAACAGACTTTGTTCATTCCGACAATAAACACTACTTTTTTCGGTCCCTGTGCAATGCAGGAGACACGGTTGGCATTTCCGTCAATGTTGATCATAATACCGTCGTTTGTAATGGCATTGGCGCTGGAAAGAAAAATATCTGCATCATAGGCAGCCAGAAGACCTTCTCTTGGTGCAAGCTTCGCCCGGTCAATATAGTTGTAATTGCCGTCTTCCAGTACCTGGATGAGGCCGATCTCCTGTGCACTCATACAGCCGCCCATCGCAATGCTGCTTCCTTCCGGGATCAGCTCCAGAGCGAGCTTTACCGCCTCTTCCTTATCTGCCGCATAATAACCGGACATGTTGCGGGATTTCAGACCCTTGATCACGGTCTGGGCAAGCAGTTCGTTTCTTTTTCTCATGTTTTCATCCATAGGTAACGTCCTCCTTTGTGCATGAATATACTTCTTTTTTCATAGATATCAGCTGTAAAAATTCTTTTTCGCTCACTATGACTGCGGATTGTTCCGCTGCAAAGCAGCTTATAGATTAGTTTATCAAAAATCTGACAGAAAAACAATGTTACTCCTTTATTCTTTTTTCTGTAAATATCCCCCCCGGTAGCTTGTGAACAACTATAGACATGTTATAATCCGGTATTTTATTAACCAGCAGAAAATTGAGTTTTCCAAAACATTGCTTATGGAAGGAATGTCCGTCACCGATATTGCTATGCTGCTGAATTTCAACACAAGCAGCTATTTTTCCACAGTATTCAAAAAATTTACGGCATTATCTCCTATGGATTATTTGAAAAAACAACAGGATTCCTAAGAAGGCGCACTAATATAATACCTGCAGCTCCATTATTTATGAGCGCAACTATTTTCATATAGCGAAAAGAGGAATTGCCGCTTTCGCAGCAATTCCTCTTCGTTTCCCATTTATTAAATTCCCGTATTTCAGCGCTTACTGCACAGCTGCAAAAAAATCTAATAAAATTTTATTATTTTTTTACAGGATTTTTAATAGGTTCCATAGAACCGATTTCTCCCCGGAATGTAATAGCAGGTCCGCAGACAGGCTTCAGCCACCGGACAATATTTCCGATTACCTTCTGTATTTCTGTGTTGTAGTACACCGGAAACTCTTCGTGTCCAGGTGCAAAGAAAAATACTTTTCCTGCTCCTTTATGCCAGCTGACTCCACTCCTGAGTACCTCGCCTCCTTCAAACCAGCTTATGAACACAATGTCATCCGGAGTTGGTATGCCATAGGGCTCCCCATACATTTCGCTTCCCGGAATTTCAATATATTCCTTTTCCATTCCTTCCACTGCAGGATGACTCCGATTTACCACCCATACACGTTCCATTTCTCCTACTTCACGATATTTTCCTACATTTGAGTTGATACCCAAAAGCTTTTTGGCTGGCTTAGAGCCAAGGCTTGCATGAAGGAAAAGTAATCCCATTCCGTTTAATACTGCTTCAACCACTCGATTTGTCACTTCGTCACTGACCTGATCGTCATACAGATGGCTCCACCAAACCAAAACATCCGTATTATCTATAATTTCTTGTGAAAGGCCATTCTCCGGCTGAGAGAGATTGCGCGCAACCACTTCAAAATCAGTATCTTTTCCCAAAAATTCTGCCAGATAGGTGTTAATATCATTTGGATATAGAGCAATTGCCCTTGGCTCCAGTTGGGGA
This sequence comes from Blautia sp. OF03-15BH, assembly GCF_003463065.1. Classification (GTDB taxonomy): domain Bacteria; phylum Bacillota; class Clostridia; order Lachnospirales; family Lachnospiraceae; genus Limivivens. The sequence continues at coordinate 98,574 of NZ_QSCM01000005.1, read as the reverse complement.
TCAATCCCCTCGCTCCACACTGTGACTCTTATTTTTTTCATTTCTGTTCTCCTCCTTATTCTTACCCTTTTACTGCTCCTGATGTCATACCGGCAATAATATATTTTTGCATACAGATATACAAAATTAAAATCGGCAGAAGGGTCAATACGATTACCGCACAAATTTTTCCCCAATCCTGGCTTAAAAAGCCCCAGTAATTGTATACCGTAAGGATCATTCCCCACTTTTGGGAACTATTTAAGATATAAAGCGGTGTCATAAAATCATTCCAACAGCTAATAAAGGTTAAGGTAGTTGCTGTAATGGTAATGGGTTTTAACAGGGGAAAAATAACTAAAAAGAATAACTTTCTTATATCTGCCCCATCTATAATACTGGCCTCATCCAATTCTATCGGAATATTGGTTATGAAATTATAGATAAGAAATGTTGCAAAGGGAATTCCAAGGGCTACATTGACAATGATAATTCCTGCATATGTTCCGCTCAAATGAAGAAACTTCAAAATCTGAAGGGTTGTAATATAATTTACCGGAGCAATCAGTCCTGCAAAAAAAAGATAAAATACAAAGGAATGGAATTTCGTTCTTCTCCTGTGTATCACAAAGGCTGCCATGGAACTGAATACAATACAGAAAATCACGCACATTCCGGCAATTAAGGTACTGTTAAAAAATGCCCGAAGCATATTTCCTTCCTGGACTACCGTTTGGTAGTTGGACAGCATCCATCCTTCTTTTGGAAGGCTCAGGGACATAGAGGCTGATTCTCTCTGATTTTTGAAAGAGTTAATTAAAATTACCGCAAATGGAATCAATACGATGAAGCTGAATATCCAGCCTACAATGGCGGATATTGCCTGATTACATATTCTTTTTTGCTTTCTGGTCATAAATCAGGCCTCCTTTGGTGCAATTATTTTCAGAGTACACAATGCAATAATCATCGTAACAATACAGATAAAGGTAGATAACGCATTGGAAAGACCGTAAGCTCCCATACCGTATGTTTTAAATACAAAGGTATTGATCACCTGCGTAGTATTTCCCGGTCCTCCGTTTGTAAGTGACATAACAATATCAAATACTTTCAAACCATGAATCGTATTAAGAATCAGATTAATCGTAATGGACGGAAGCAAAAACGGTGCTGTAATATGACGGAACAATGCCCATTTTCCTGCGCCGTCCAGAGAGGCCGCTTCATAATATTCACGGTCAATCATCTGCAGTCCCGCCAAAAAAATTACCATATTTAATCCGATGGATTTCCAAATTTCTACACTGATAACCGATGGCAAAGCAGAGGATTTATTGGTGAGCCATCCTCTTGTGATGCTCTCTAAGCCCACTGAGGATAAAATTGCATTCAGTACACCATCCGGTGCCAAAACTGAGGAAAATACAATACCAATAATTAACGATGAAATAGCAAAAGGCATAAAGTAGATTCCTCTTAGCAGCTGCTGACTGGGAAATTTTCGGTTAAAAAACAATGCCAGCAAAAGTCCGAAACCAATTTTTCCGATTGCAGAAGTTACCGTAAAAACAAAAGTATTTTTGATAGCAAGAAGGTAACTGTTTTTTGGATTAAATATTTCAATGTAGTTCCTAAGACCTACAAACTTAATTTCCGGTCTCATAGAGTTCCAGTTTGTAAATGAATATCCAATTCCGGCAATGACAGGAACAAGGAAGAAAATGAAATATATAATTAGCGCTGGCATTAAAAATCTTGTTTTATATATTTTCTTTTTATACATAGTCGTTGCTCCTTACTGCGATTGGCGGGGCTGCCCTAAGCTGCAGCCCCTTCGCCTTTTATTTCTATTCTGTTATGCCGAACATCATTGCTCTATCATTGTCCATCTGTTCAATTACTTCTTCCGGTGTCTTATCGCCGATCCAGTTTTCGATATAAGCCTTTCCGATCGCGTCTGCACTGTAGAACGGAATAGATGCTGCAAAGTCTGCTCCCATTTGGTTGTCACAAGCTTCCACAAGAGAATTCCACAATACATTTTCTTTCAGTTCAATACCTTCAAATGGGATATTGGGGCTTGTCATTTCATCATAATAGTACTGAAGATTTTCCTGCCTTGCCAGGAAATCAAAATACAATTTTGCTTCTTCGACGTGTTTGGATTCTTTGTTGATAACGGTACCCATATTTCCGCCATTGTGAGAGAAAGTATTATTTCCTGCCAAAGGAACGAGACCCATTTGCCATTTGTCTGCTGCATTCTCCGGGTACTGTTTCAGAAGGTCATCCATTGCTCCGATATTGGTAAGCATCATACCAAATTCACCGCTGGCCATTTTTTCTGTACGGTCATTCCAGGTATAGGACAGCCAGTCTTCTTCCTCACCGAAATAGCCTGCCTGAACCATTTCACTGAGCTGTTCTGTAAAAGTAAGCATTTCCGGATAGTCCGCAAATTTTCCTTCCGGAGTATTTAATTTTTCATACATATCCGGATATTTTCTGTTCAGGAAATCTGCTATCTCAAGTACCCATACGCAGCCGTGCCATGCATCTGCTCCCGGCTCAAAGATCGGAACAATGCCTTTTTCTTTGTAAATTTCACAAAGCTCTACCAGTTCTTCATATGTTGTTGGGATTTCTTTTCCGGTTTCCTTCAGAAGATCCATATTATAAATTAATCCATATCCGTCAATGGAGTTCCGGCTGAGGAAAATAATTTTTCCATCATAAGTAGAACATTCTTTGCCCCAATCCAGATATCTGGATACCCATTCCTGGTCGGAAAGATCAAGGGCATATTTGTCCGGAGAATACTCTAAAATACCACGGCCGGTATTTGCATAAAAGATATCTACGCCCTCACCGGATGCTAACTTCGCCTTTACGATATTTACATACTGATCATTGGGATTAAGCTGAAAATCAATCTTAATTCCTGTCTCTTCTGTAAATTCTTCTGCCAGCTTCCTGTCCCTGTCTTTAATCCAGTCAGCTGCTGCAGCGACAGTCAGTGTCACGTCACTTTTTCCCTTTGCTTCTGCCACCACGGAACCTCCTCCAAGGCTACCTGCAACCATTGCACCTGTCAGCATGAGTGATAAAAATCTTTTTTTCATTTGTAAACCCTCCTTTGTTTTGTTTTCTTTCTGTTTCTGATGAGCCTAGTATAGTTGATTTTGTTGGATTCATGAATACACAAAACAAACTTTACCGCATGGATAAAAAAACACCGGATACAGCTTTACACTGTATCCGACGTATCTATCAGGCCGCCAATGAGAATTGAGGCACCATGGTCCGGACAATTCTCTATTTTAAATACGGTCTTCTCTTTATAATAAAAATTCATCCGCAGATAGATATTCAAAATTCCCATCCCGTTCAGAGAAAGCTCCGGTATATTTCCCGTTGACTGAATGATTTGAAGCTCTTTATCCAGTTCCAGAAGCGATTCTTTAGAAAAACCAATCCCATTATCCTTTACACAAATAAACCACTGATTTTCTTTTGTCCAACCGGATAATTGAATTTCCCAAACAGGCTTCGTTGCAGTGGCATATTTTACAGAATTTTCGATCAAAGGCTGTATCACTAATTTCGGAATCAGAATCTCATCCATTTCATCAGACACATCAATAAGGAACTTGATATCATCCATAAATCGCATTTTAATCAAATTCATGTAGTTTTTCGTATGGGACATTTCGTCCTTAAGCGGCACCAGATGCAGGGCTTCACTGGATATATAGGACAGCATATCCGATAAATTTCTGCAAGCCCATTGTACGTTTGATTTCTCCTCATTATCTGCCATAATGCTGATAACTGTCAGTGTATTATACAAAAAATGGGGATTCATCTGTGCCTGCAGAGCCAGCATTCGTGAATGCATTTCCATATTTTTTAATTTGACAACTTCCTCCAGTGATTCGTGGATCCGAAGAACCATTTTATTGAAAACCTTGTTTAACTGTTCCAATTCATCTACGCCGGCCTGAATCTGTGTTTCATAATCCGAGCTGATATCATCCAGGGTCAAGCTTTTTACAGATTTGTATAACTTATCAATGGGCTCTGAATATACGCGCGACATTTTCGTGGAGAATATGCCAACGCCAACTAACATTAAGATACTTAAAAGAAGAATCTGCATAACCAAATGCTTGAGCGGGCGGCTGAAAACCTTGTCAGGAACAATTAGAATTACTTTCCATCCATAATGTTCCGTCTGTGGAAAGAAAATATGTTCCTGTTCCTGATTCACAGGATTTTTGTATATCATTCTTCCCTGAGACTTTTCTTCCATAAGTGCCGCAGTCTCCTGATAATGTTTCAAATTTTCTTCGTCCAGTTCTAAGGGGTATACTAAGCTGCCATCTTTATCCAGAATGACGATTTTCCTCTCCTCGGTAACTTCGCCTTCCAGATAAACAGTGGATATCATCAATTCTTCCAATGCTTCATAGGCCATCTGAATCTCCACAGCACCCTCCACGGAGCCGCCAATTATGGAGCCAAAACCCCGGCTTAAGGAAATTACCTGTTTAGGAAGTTCGTTTAAAACACTTTCCATTGTTGGCGATATTACCAGCTTACCGCCTTTTTCTATGGTGGTTTCCAGCCAGGGAATTTCCTGCAGCTTTGCCTCACTTAAAGGACGATAATTATATTCTTGTCCAAAGGCTAAGCGATGGCCGGAAAGGTTTACAATGTTCATATGATAAAATCCAAGTTTTGGCCCTATAATGCCATACAAAATCTCATTCAGCTGATTTGTCAGGCGGTAGGTATCTGCAGCATCCGTGCTGTTGGGCAGTTTCTTGAAAAACAGTTCTCGAACATCCTTTGAAAAAGTGATTCGTTCTGACAGATTGGATATTTGCCTGATCTCATCGTCCAGGCGGTTCTCTACGTTCTGAGATAGCTGAATCATCGAATTATCCAACTGTTCCTGCATCATGCGGTATGTTTGGGTAATATATACAATAATAAATACCATTACCACTACAAGAAGAGCTGTGGCATACATTTCAAACATTTTCCGTTTGATTGTCTTTTTCCTTTTTTTCATAATTATTCTCCTTCCTGATTTCAGTATCTACTATTTTCCCCAAAAAATCAACACAAATCAGAAATATATTTGTATATTTTGACATTATGTGATATAATTTTCACATAAATTTATGGGGGATATGGTTATGTCAAGTAATTTTCGCGTTGTCCTTGCAGAGGATGAGCCTCGTATTTTACAATTCCTGGAAAGGAAAATACAATGCCTGGATTCACGCTTTGAAGTTGTTGGTTCTGCACGCAATGGAATGGATGCTCTCGCACTTGTGGAAGAGCTTCATCCCCATGCATTATTTTCCGATGTGCAGATGCCTGTTATGAACGGATTGGAGCTTTTAGCCCAAGTCAAAAGCTCATGTCCTGATGTGAAAGCTGTCATTATCAGTGGTTTTCGGGATTTTGATTATGTAAGAGAGGCGATGCGATACGAGGCTGTGGATTATCTCCTAAAGCCGGTACTTGATGAAGATCTCTTAAAGCTTTTGCACAAATTGGCCGACGAATTAGAAGAAGCCGTAAGGCTGCAAGAACGGGAGGCTATTTCCAAGGCCATTGAAAACCGCCTGGATCTGACGATTTCCTCTGTTCTTTCTCATCCGCAGAACTATTGTATTACCCTCATTGCAATTGGACATTTGATGAACAACTCCTCTCAGATTCTCCATTCCAGAGTTTTTCAAAATATCTGGAAAAAGATTGACTTTCAACGCATTCTGGAAAAAAGCGGAATTGCTCTAAAAAACTGGTGGTTCTGTGACGGATGGAATGTAAACCATAAATATTTGGTTTGTTACGCGGAGGAAATGGCTGCTGTAGAATCAGGTCTGCCTGTTTTGCTGGATGAGCTGAAACCTTTTTCCGGAGGATATCCTGTCAACCTATGTATGCTTCCGGATGCACTTCCACTTTACAAGTTGCATGAGGGCGTCCTTGCTCTTCAGGAGTCTGTGGGACGAGCTTTAATCCCGGGAATTAGCCAGATTCTCCCTTTAAAAAGTGAAGAAACCAAAGATTCTCATCCCGCAATCCTGACCTCCAATCAAAGCCAGCTTCTCAAAAGCCTTATTTCTTCCGGCCGTACAGATGAGGTAAAAAAGCAGCTTGAAAATACTTTACAGAATTGGATTGACTGCAGATATCCCCAGATGGTTTTTGAGAACGGATTGCGGCAGCTTTTCCGGCTTTTGGCTTCTGCTACCTCCATAACGGACGAAAATGAGCTTTATTTGGTACAGTATCATACATTGGCGTTTTTCTCTACATGCCGTACACCGGAAGAGCTTTTTCCGGAAATATGGGAAGCAGCTTTGCACTTTTTGAATAAGCAGGCTCTTGAAAAAGATTATGGCCGAAAAACCGCAGAGGATGTAGAGCAATATATCCGGCTCCATTATACCGAAGATATCTCTTTAGAGACAATTGCATCTATTATGGGATTCCACTCAGTGTATCTGAACCGGATTTTTAAAAAAGAAAAGCAGATTACTCCCATCCAGTTTTTGATTAACCTTCGCATAGAAAAGGCGAAAGAGTTTATTCTCCAACATCCTGATTGGGATTTTACTACAATTGGCGAAAGTGTCGGTTACCATGATCCGCACTATTTCAGCCGCGCGTTTAAGAAGGTTTCCGGCATGTCTCCTTCAGAATATCGCAGCATGGTTCATGTTTCTTTAAAAATATAAACATATTTGGGGGCTGTTTTCACAGCCCCCATTCTCATGAAGTGATTATTTTCCGACAGTTTCTTTTGGAAAACAGCGCCATACGATCAGAAAAACAACTGCTAAAGAAATCCACGGAATAAACATGGCAAGATAAAAAGAGATTGCATTTGCAATTCTTCCTACCAGCCATCCGCATACCATACCGCCTACCGAGGTAAAAATACCTACCACACTGGATACCTTTGCGGAAGCATGCGGAAACCATGCGCAGGAAATTGCAAATGTCAGCGGATAAATCGCACCTGTACACAAACCAAGTATAAATACTGTTCCAACCCATATAATGGGAGTTTGAAACAGCATGCCCATTGTCAAAATTCCCACGCCTCCCAGGCTTCCAAAAAGTATAAAGCTTCTGGGAGAAATTTTTTCCGAAACCGATGCACTGATGGTTCGGCTGATTACCATTCCGATCCAATAGATGGTCATACAGACAGATGTAAATTCTGCCGTGTATCTTGCTGGATTTTCTGTTTGAAGAAAGGTTTGGAACCAGGTGCTGAAAGTATTTTGATGACCTCCCATATACAGAAAGCTCATGATGCATAATGCAAGCATTCCCTTGTTTCGCAATAGCGAAGACAGCTTTTGGGAAGGTTGATTTTCTTTTGGTATATCTTTTCTATCAGCTTCTATGGCTAAGGCCGGCTCTTTTATTTTCGCCATAATGAGAAAATAGGAAAGTCCTGCGAGCAATACCACAGCTGCCAGAAACAGATATGAATACCTCCAATGGAAGCCCAGCTTTTCCAGGGCCATCGGATAAAGCGGTCCTAACAGGGAACCGATTCCGAAAAACATATGTACCAGATTAATATATTTAGCCCTATGTTCTCCATAAAGATCCGAAACATATGCGGTAACAATTAAATTCAGAGAACTGGTGAATATTCCCAATATTACTAAAAAGCACAGCAATGCTGCAAAAGGCGGCATCGAGCCGATCAGGGCTAACGAGATACTGATTCCAATAAACATAGCGCCCATTAATATGCTTTTCCGATATCTGTCTCCCAGTAATCCGGTCAAAATCATCGCCCCAATATTTCCCATGCTTGTAAATACAGAGAAGAGTCCCGCCTGGGCCAGGGAAAGATGGTAGTCCTCAATAATACGCGGCAGCGCCGTGCTGAACATTGTTCCGGTTACTGCAAAGGCAATCATAAATGAGAATGCATATGCCGTAAATATAAATCTTCTTTTATATTCCATATAAAAACCTGCCTATCCTATTTTCTCTTTACCCGGGACTATTTTTCCATATGCTGTTTTAAGTATTCCTGAACATCAATTACCTGTCCGGTTCTTACGCTTTCAATTGCCGCATATGTAAGCGCACAGCACTGAAGATTTTCTTCATACATGGTTGTCGGCGGATCGCCTCCGTCCAGCCAGCGTACAAAATCATGGATAATTAATGCGTGATCCCAATATTCCTGTTCTAAAAGAGGGATTTCCGCACTCTTGGGATAAGGATATCCCATATCGCTTCTTACAGTAACTTTTCGATGATCTGCCACAATCGTTGCATTGGTACATTCTGCCCGAAGGTACTCATCGCTCCATCCATCCATTCCGGAACCATTCACAAAGGATTCCTCAAACACAGCACGGGTACCGTTTTCCATTTCCACAATTGCCAAGCCGCTTACACCGGAAGAGAGTTCCGGTGCACCAACCCAACAGTTTGCATAAACTGATTTGGCATTGCAGCCGCAAATTCCCCGGATGGTATCAAGATTGTGAATCAGCGCGCTGGATATCAGTGTTTCCGGGCTGGATTCGTAATGAGGCGTTCTCTTCATAGTCAGTCTGCTGACAACATAATTTAATTTTCCGTAATCTCCGGATTTCACCATAGCCTCAACTGTTTGTTTTTCCACCTCAAAGCGATGGCTCATGGTTACTGCCAATTTTCTTCCTGCAGCTTTTATCTTCCGGCAAATTCGTATACTGGATTCTATAGAATCTCCCAACGGCTTCTCACAGATGACATCCACTCCCGCAGCAATCGCTGCGTCAATCACATTCTCGTGGAATTCCGGAGGCACAACTACATTCACAAAATCCGCTTCATTTTCCATTAAAGCTTTTTGAAGATCTGTGTAGCACTTTTCCGGTTTAAGGCCAACAAATTTTTCCGCATTTTTCAGTGCTGCTTCATTGACATCTACTGCTGCAACTACTTCTGCAAAGGGATTTACCCTGGGCATAATTACTTCCAGCCAATATGCCCCAAATCCGCCGCATCCGACTTGAATCATTTTCTTCTTTACACTCATATTCAAACCTCCACTTCTTGCATACCTGCATATGTTTGATATTAGTGTAACGATATTTCCCTTTTGGGTAAACGCACAAAAGAAACCTGTTGGCGTGGATAAAAATATATCGCAGCTATGTCATGAAACAAAAAATAAGCCCGGAAACCAGCATATTAAAACACCGGGTTCCCAGGCTTTTATTAATTTGTTATCAGGCGTCACCTTTCATAATGTGTCCACATACGGATTATCTTTACATATCCTTCATAATCAATTTCTTCATGCGTGTTTGGTTCTTCTATAACCTGAAATGCAATCCTATGCTGAATATTAATTCTTCTGGAACAGTATCCCTGTAAGTTTCCCACCAGTTTTTCATATGCCGGAGGATTCTGAAACGGATCTTTTTTCATAATCTCAATCAATTCTCTGGCTTTTTTGTCCAGCCCACAGGATTTCAAGTTCTTTATGTCTTTAGCAGCCTGTTTGGTATAGATAATCCTGTACATTACCATTCCACCTCTGACTCATCAAGACATTCAGAAATATTCCTATTTCCTCCCTCAATGATAGATTCTGCCATACCAGGAATAGACATCAGATACAGCGTTTCTTCAATCGCTTTCCAGTCTTCCTCACCAATCAGAACTGCATTTTTTCCTCTCGTATTAGTAATGGTTACCGGAGTGCTGCTTGCATTTACGTCCTGTATCAGCTGATAAATATTCTCTCTAGCTTTTGTTGCTGTAATTGCTGTCATAATATCACCTCTTTTTCCTTTATTATAACGTACGTTTTAACGTTCGTCAATGCATTTTATTTATATCTTTTCTTTTTCTCCAGTATACGCAAAAGTTTGTTATAAAGCAACGGACAATACAGAACATTTCCATGGTCTGGTTTTATCGAGCCAGCCTTGCTCCGCCCAATATTTCCCGTCAAGGTATTCCGGATCGTTTTTATGTAATGACTGCTGCATCAAACGGCAAACGAAAAACTTGATTTTTGTGGTCAAATTTGTACGGGCAGGTTTCGTGTAATCCATATGTACATATTTTCGAGATAACTTTTTCATCTTTCCCGTAAGCTCTTCCTGCTTTTTTACAGAAAGTTTATCCCAAAAAACATTTCCCATCAATGCGCCGGTAAATATTCCAATGTCAGATATTCCCCACCAGGATAAACTTTGCTTAATATCCTTTGCAGCAGATTTTGCTCCCGCACCCAAGCATTGCGTGATAATCACTGCCCGTTTTCCAAACATCTCCGTTGCAGGGCGGTGCGGCATCCAACGGTATGCGAAATGGTCGAGAAATGCTTTCATTGCACCCGTAGCGTGATACACATAGGCAGGAGAAGTCATAATAATCAAATCCGCTTCTAAAAGCGATCTATCCACTTTTCCTATATATTCTGCGTCTTTGCAGGTATTCTCGCCTTTCAGCGTACAACTTATACAGCCGGTGCAGAAATTGGGGCAATCCTTCGGAAGATAATATTCCGTAATAATTGCTTTATCCCTAAACTCTGCTAAAAACATTTCTTTTAATCGGTAGGTTACTCCGTGTTTTTCTGTTCCGTTTATGACAGTAATATACATTCCAGATATTAACAAAGCAGCTGATACAGGACGTATATAAAGTAGATGCGTCTATCATTGAAGTTTCCCGGCGAAAAGTGGTAATTCCTGAAAGGTTGTGCTGTAATTGCTGATGTAAGTGGGGACTTACTTTGTTTTCTTGTTTTCTCATTTTCCCATCACCCTGCAGAAGATCACCGCCACCCCAGTACTCACTGCCGTTGCCAGAATGGCCGGGAATGTAATGGCGGCGGGGTTCACGCTGCCATACTGGCTGCGGTAAGCGATCATGGTGACAGGGATCAGCTGAAGAGAGGAAATATTCATGATCAGGAAGGTACACATTTCCCGGCTGGCGGTCCCGGGCGGCACCGGTTTACTGTCCGGAAGTCTGCCGCTCCGCCGCTTTTCTTCCAGACTTTCCAGATCCTTCATGGCTTTTAGGCCTGCCGGGGTGGCTGCCATGCCAAGGCCAAGGAAATTAGCGATAAAATTCATGGAGATCGACTCATAAGCCGGATGGTCCGCCGGGATCTTTGGAAAAAGAAAACGGATCAGAGGCCGGATCTTCCGGCAGAGCTGTTCTGTAAGCCCTGCGTCCTTCGCAACTTCCATCAGTCCCTGCCAGAAGGCAAGGATTCCCGTCATTGTCATACAGAGTGTCACTGCCTCCCGGGAGGCACTTAAAACAGCATCTGTGATTTCCTGCATCCGCCCGTTAAACGCCCCGTATAAAATTCCAACTAGCAGCATACCGCCCCAGAGAAGATTCATAGAAAAAACCTCCGCATGGGATTTTTTATATCCTATGCGGAGGTTTGATAAAATATGGTTTTCACTCATTTGATCCTGCTGAAATCAATATACAGATCCTCGTAGATTCCCGCTTTGATTGTATCGGTAAAGGTGTATTGTTCAGAATCACTGGTATCAAAATTGTAAATCAAGATTAAATTCTTAACCGGGTCCACAATCCAGTATTCACGAACACCTGCAGTACGGTATTTAAACAACTTCGTGAAATAGTCCATTTTCCTGCTGGCCGGTGAGACAATTTCGATAATCCAGTCCGGAGCTCCACTGCAGCCTCTGTCATTGAGTTTACTTGTATCGCAGATCACAGCTATATCCGGCTCCACATAATTCTTATCATTCTCATTCAGAAATACAGCAAACGGAGCGATATCAACTTCACAGGAACCGCCTTTTTGATCAATATAATCCGCGATCACACGGCTGATGGAAAAAAGAAGGTTCTGATGTCTTCTGCTTGGTGGAGCCATATAGTAAATCTGCCCGTCGATCAGTTCTGCCCGGGTGCCTTCCGGTAAGGCATAAATATCCTCTACTGTATAATCTTCACGCTGCGGCAATGGCATAATAACACATCCTTTCCTGGCTGAATATCAAAGTGGGGTATTCTCTATAGCTAGAATAGATCAATCCGGTTATTATGTCAACCATGATATTATAAATCTTTTCACCATTTTTACTATGCAAAATCATTCTCCCATTCTACACCGGATTTTTCATCCATCCGGTAAATTATCCTGTATACTGTCCATTTTTCATCATAACAGATACATATGACTGCAAAACTTTCGTGATGGCGGCGGGATTACGCTGCCATACTGGCTGCGGTAGGCAAGCATGGTGACGAGGATCAGCTGAAGGGTGAAAGTGTTCATGAAGACACCTCCTCACGGGATTTTTTATCCTATGCGGAGGTGTTGTAAAATCGGTTATTCTCCTGATGACCGAAGGAACGATTTCAGAAATACGGCAAGCGAAGCGATGTCAGTTTCACAGAAAGCTAAACACACTATTAGATTTTCTGGGCTTCCATTTTCTCTTGAGGATGATAATGTTCACGCATCAATACTGATCCAGAATCTCTTGATCTTTTCGCCGTTTCCGTCAACAATCCCTTCAAAGACACCACCATTTGCAAGAATCGTCTTTTCGCTCGCCAGATTGCCGACCTTGCAGGTGATAAGGAACTTCCGGATTCCCAGTGCTTTGGCCTTGGTAAGAATCTGACGGAGCATCTCTTTGGCATAACCGTGCCCTCTCTCGGAAGGGCGCACAGAATAACCGCTGTGGCCGCCCCAGGTTCCAAGTACCGGGTGATCGATGTGGTGTCTCAGGTCAATCAGACCAATGATCCGGTTATCCTCCTTCCGAACTGCCAGATACATATGGGACGGCACCTTGCCATCCTCACAGTTTTCCTCACTCTCACCAAGCTTCGTACGCTCGATCCATTCCTCCGCTGATGTACAGCTTTCAAGCCCTCCGCAGCCTGCAAACTGATCCTTGCTTCCGGCATCCTTCTCCAGTATTTCCTGCCGGAACTGCCAGATGTCAGCGGCGTATTCATGAGACGGGGCTTTTAATTCTATGATGTCCATTTGAAAATCTCCCTCTATTTTCTGCGTGCCCTGGAAAGGGGGAAAACCAGGACTTGCGCAACTCCGATGGTTTTCCCCCTTGCAATATTTCCCCCGGCTTTCCTCAAAGCTGCGTCACGATCTCCGTCACCAGTCGCTCAAACGTCGTCTTCACCCGGTCAGCGACCTCCTGCACTTCTTTGTGGTCCAGGGGCTGATCGAGGATTCCTGCAGCCATATTTGTGATGCATGAGATTCCGCACACCTTCATTCCCATATGGTTGGCTGCCATGGCTTCGCACACCGTACTCATGCCGACAGCATCCACCCCCATTCCACGGAAAGCTCTGATCTCCGCCGGCGTCTCGTAGTTCGGACCGGAACACTGAATATAAATCCCTTCTCTGAGCGGGATGTTCAGTTTTGCTGCTGCTTTGCGGATCACTTCACAAAGCTCCGGAGCATACACATGGCTCATATCCGGAAAACGGGTTCCCAGTTCGTCGATGTTTTCCCCGCGAAGCGGACTCGGTACAAACGTGGAGATGTGATCGGTGATCATCATAAGGTCTCCCGGCTGGAAATCCAGATTTACGCCACCGGCCGCGTTGGTCAGGATCACCTTTTTCGCACCCAGAAGGCCCATGATGCGGATCGGCATAACTACCTCCTCCATGTCGTAACCTTCATAATAATGCACTCTTCCCTTCATAATGACCATGGGAACTTTTCCCACATAGCCAAAAAGGAAACGGCCGTCATGACCTGCCACGGTAGATACCGGAAATCCTTCGATCTCTGAATAAGGAACCTCCGCTTTTACATCCATATTTTTTGCATATTCTCCCAGTCCGGAGCCAAGGATCAGAGCCACTTCCGGAACAAAATCTGTTTTTCCCCGGATCACAGAAACACATTTTTGCAGTTTTTCATACATTTTACTCATAGTCAGTCCCCCTTTTTATGTTCACTTCCACAACCGAATTTCTCTCAGGATCCGATCTTTTACGCTGTCATCCGCAAAGGATACCTCCACGGCATTTTCCATCATACGCCTTACTTCTTCGTCATGGATCCCGTAGGTTTTCTGGATGAATAACAGTTCCCTGGAAACCGTCGTATTGCTCACTGTCCGGTTATCCGTATTGACCGTCACCAGAAGCCCCTGATCCAGAAATTCCCGCATAGGATACTCTTCCGGACCATTCACGGCTTTGGTCTGAAGATTGCTGATGGGACACATTTCCACGCCCGTTCCGGTGTCTTTTACCAGTCGGATGATCTCCGGATGGCCTTTCATAGCGATACCGTGACCAATCCTTCTGGCCCCGCACTCCACAGCCTCTCGAATGTTTTCCGCACTGCCGCACTCACCGGCATGGATCACAAAAGGCAGGCCAAGCTTCTTCGCCTCACCAAACAGGCGGACAAAATTTTTCATGGGCCAGGCAGCCTCGTCTCCTGCCAGATCTCCGCAGCAGACGCCCTCTCCCAGAAAAGTCCTGGCCGCTTTGAACATGGCCAGATTTTCCTCCTCCGGCTGATGACGCATGGCACAGACGATCACATTGGATTCCGTGCCGAAATCCTTCCGGCCGTCTTCCAGACCGGTAAGCAGGGCTTCAATGACCTGCTCTGTGGAAAATCCTTCGTGGGCGGAAAAGAGCGGCGCAAAACGCACCTCTACATATTTCATATTTTCCGCCGCTACGCTCCGGATAAAATCATATCCGGCCTCTCTCACACTTTTCTCCGTCTGAAGGCACCGGATGGGAAGATCAAATTTTTCCAGGTATTCCTTCAGGCTGCGGCATCCATAAGCCACCTGGAGCTCGGTAAGATCCACCTCTCTACCGAGCTCCCGACTGATGAATGTCTGAGAAAGGGAACCGTCCAGGTGGCAGTGAAGCTCCACCTTCGGCATGGATCTCAATTTCTCATATTCCATTTTTTTACCTCTTTTTTTATTTTGCTTTCAGATACGGTTTTCCGTTAGCAGCCGGAACCCTGGATTTTCCTACAAAGAATATCAGGGCCAGGATCGTCACTACGTAAGGGATCATGGAGATCAGATACGGAGAAACTATGTTGTTGGCTCCGAGAAGGGATTTCAGACCGTTGCAGAAACCGAACAGCAGACAGGCCTTAAGGGTTCCCTGCGGGGTAAACTTACCAAAGATCACAGCAGAGATCGCGATAAAGCCCTGTCCTACGATAACGTTGGGGCGGAACTGGCTTACCGTGGCCAGAGTCACATAGGCTCCGCCCAGACCTGCCAGAAAGCCGGAAAGGATCACGCAGATGTAACGGATCCGGAATACGTTGATTCCAAGAGTCTCACAGGCCTTCGGATGCTCACCGACAGCACGCAGCCTCATGCCGAAGCGGGTCTTGTAGAAGACAAACCAGATCACCAGGACAAGTAGAAAGCTTAAGTAGGCTGCAGAATAGGTGGAAAGAACATTGTAGCCAAAAGAACCTGCCGGGAAAATGCCGTTGAACATTTTCGGCAGTTTGCTCGCCGTTTCAAGAGCCGGTGAGTCAGAGGAGTTATCAAACATCGCCTTACACAGGAAGATTGCAAGACCCGGTGCGATGAAGTTCACCGCTGTGCCGGAAATCGTCTGGTCTGCCCCGAAGCTGACACAGGCCACCGCATGAAGCACGCCAAAGGCAGCTCCCGCAAGCCCTCCGCAGAAAAAGCCGAACCAGCCGTTTCCCGTGTAATAAGCGACAACAGAGCCGACAAAAGCCCCTATCGTCATCATCCCCTCAATTCCGATGTTTACCACACCGCTCCGTTCTGAAAAGCAGGAACCAAGTGCTGCCAGAAGAAGAGGAGGCGTAGCGATCAGCATTGCATTAATCAGAAGACCAAGATCCTTAATGATGATACCCATTTTTATTTCCCTCCTTTTTTCCGGTTGAAGATCACTTTGAACATATGGGCAATGGCAATAAAGAAGATGATGATACCCATAATGATATCAACCACCTCTGCCGGTGCTTTTACCAGACTTAATTTACCGCCGCCGTATTTCATGGCTCCATAGAAAATACCTGCGAAGATACAGCCCACCGGATGGGAAGATCCGATCAGAGCAACCGTGATCCCCTGGAAACCGTACTGCTCCTGGCTGGCGAACTGGCTCACACGGCCTGCCATGCCGAGAGTCTGGACAGCGCCGCCAAGTCCTGCCAGTGCCCCGGAGATCGCCATGGCGGTCAAGAACATTTTGTTGGTGTTGATCCCGCCATACTCCGCTGCCGTTTTGCTGAAGCCTACGGCACGAAGCTGATAACCGAGCGTTGTCTTACTGATGACAAACCATACCAGAACGGCCGCCGCAACGGCAATGACGATCCCCCAGTTGGCTGCGGTACAACGGGTAAGCTTCGTGATAAATTCCGGTGCAAGGATGCGGGCACTGTCTGCCACATCTTTACTTGCCTCTCCGCCGCCAGTTCTGTGGATGGCTGACAGGTTTACAATATAGTTGGACAGGTAAAAGGCGATCCAGTTAAACATGATATAGGAAAGCACTTCATTGATCCCCCGTTTTACCTTCAGGAAACCGACAATGATGCCCCAGACTGCCCCCGCTGCCACTGCTGCTGCAATACAGAGAAGGATATGAATGGGAGCCGGAAGATCAAAAAGGATACCAACGGTACAGGCTGCAATGGAGCCCACTACAAACTGCCCCTCTGCCCCGATATTGAAGACGCCGGTCCGGAAGGAAAAGGCCACGCTCAGTCCTGTGAGGATCAGCGGCGCTGCGTACACAATGCTCCAGGTAATGTATTTCACCTGGCCGAAAACACCATTTAAAAGTTTTCCGTAAGCAAGTCCCGGGTTGATCCCGGCAACTGCCAGGAGCACGGCTCCTGCAACAAAGCCGATGATTATGGCAATGAATGTATAGAGTGCATTCCCGTTTAAAATCTTATCTTTCCTGCTCATGTTTTGTACCTCCTGCCATCATGAAGCCCAGCTGGTTTTCATCTGCATCCCTGCCCGCTACACTTCCGACGATCTGTCCGTCGAAAATGACCTCGATCCGGTCGGAAAGGCTCATGATCTCATCCAGTTCAAAGGACACCAGCAGCACTGCCTTGTTTTTATTCCGCTGTTCTACAATGTATTTATGCACAAATTCGATCGCTCCCACATCCAGTCCGCGGGTCGGATTCATGGCGATAAGAAGCTCTCCGTCATTCGTTACCTCACGGGCAATGATGACCTTCTGCTGGTTTCCGCCGGAAAGCTCACCTGCCAGACGGTTTTCGCAGCCGCTGGGACGGATATCGAATTTTTCGATCAGCTTTGTGGCATGTTTCCGGATCAGATCTTTTTTCAGGATCCCTTTTTTGGAATAAGGTTCCTTACCGAAATTCTGGAGGATCAGGTTCTCTGCCACCGTAAAATCAAGAACCAGTCCGTGTTTCTGGCGGTCCTCCGGGATACTGGTCACGCCCTTTTCAAAAAATTTCCGCGGCGTACTCCCGAAAAGATCCTCTCCCAGAATCTCCACCTGCCCGGAGATTCCTTTTCTCAGTCCTGTAAGGATCTCCACCAGCTCACTCTGCCCGTTTCCATCCACGCCGGCCAGACCGACGATCTCTCCACGGCGTACCTTCAGGTTCAGACCCTTGAGGATTTCCACGTCACGGTAATCCTTCGCATGCAGGTCTTTTACCTCCAGGACGGTTTCTCCCGGCTTCATTTCCTTTTTGGCCACCTGGAATTCCACATCACGGCCTACCATCATGGAAGCCAGCTGGTTTTCATTGACCTCATCCACATCCACCGTATTGATGTATTTACCCTGGCGGATAATGGTACAGTAGTCGGCGGCAGCTTTGATCTCCTTCAGCTTGTGGGTGATAAGGATCACGCTCTTGCCATCGGCAGTCAGGTTATGGATGATCTCGATCAGCTCTGTGATCTCCTGCGGTGTCAGGGACGCCGTCGGCTCATCCAGGATCAGATGCCTGGCTCCGCGATACAGAACCTTCAGGATTTCCACACGCTGCTGCATCCCCACGGAGATGTCCTCGATCTTCGCATCCGGGTCCACCTTCAGGTTGTAGCGCCCGGAAAGATCCAGGATCCGGTTTCTCGCAGACTTGATATCCACCGCAATTCCTTTTTTTGGCTCCATGCCAAGGACAATATTTTCCGTTACGGTAAATGGCTGGATCAGCATGAAATGCTGATGTACCATACCGATCCCCAGGTCGATCGCCTTCTGCGGGCTGTCGATAACCACCTCTTCCCCATTGACAGCGATGGTTCCTTCCGTGGGCTGGTACAGACCATACAGAATATTCATCAACGTACTTTTTCCGGCACCGTTTTCGCCTAAGATCGCATGGACTTCTCCCTTGTGGACAGTCAGATTGATGTGGTCATTTGCGGTGAAATCGCCAAATTTCTTGACGATCCCTGTCATCTGAATGGCCACCGTATGTTTATCAACGTTGCTCACCAATATTCCTCCTTCTCTTCCGTCTGACCGGATACATTCCGTGGTCAGCAGTTTTTCTTTGATTCCGGTGCTGCCGCATCGGGCGCCTTACCGGTCAGGCCATGTTCCTTTTCCGTATCAGACAATGAGTACATCCGTCATTCCCTCCCGGCGGGCCAGTTCTGCCAGGTGATCCAGAAATGCCTGATCAGGCACATGGTAATGCGAATAAGCTTCCCGGACCCCCATGGGGCGGTAAGCAATGATCTTATAACGGATATTTCCCCTGCCAAGATAAGATGCCGCCAGACGTGCGGTCTCACGGACGGTCTTTTCACAGTCGAAAAGCTCCGGTACCACTACGGTGCGCACTTCGAAAAGCCTGCCCGAAGCTGCCAGATACTCTAAATTTTTAAGCACCCTCTCATTGGCTGCCCCCGTGACGCGCAGATGATCCTCCAGATCCCAGCTCTTGATATCCAGCATAATGCCGTCCGTCACGGCAAGAAGCTGCGGATACTTCTCAAAATCCAGGGTTCCATTGCTGTCGATAAGGGTTCCAAGACCGGCTCCCCTTGCCAGGACAAAAAGCTTTTCAAGAAAATCCGGATAAAGGGTACATTCCCCGCCTGACACCGTAATGCCTCGGATATAAGGCTGCTGCTTCTTTACCTCGGCAAAGACCTCTTCCGCACACATCATGCGGATCCTAGGACTGCAGCCAAAGGGACAGACATGGATACAGGTATCGCAGCCACAGCATTTTTCCGGACAGAACCGTACTTTGCCGTCTTCATCCGTAAACAGGGCTCCTTTCGGGCATTTTCCCACACAGCTCCCGCAATTCCGGCAGAGGTTCCTGGTCTCCGGATTGTGACAGTAACGGCAGTCAAAGTTGCAGCCCTGCAGAAAAACTGCAGTCCGGTTTCCGGGACCATCCACTGCGCTGAAAGGAATGATCTTATTTACCGGTACCCGGCCGCAGCCCGGATCTGCTGCCGCCAGGACCTTTTCCTTCTTTTCCATGGTTTTACCGTACTTTTCTCTGGAAGACCCGGCTGTTGTGCTTGGCTCCCATGCCAAGTGCCGTGGTATCCTGAAGGACATTTTCTCCTCGTTCCAGCTTCTCGATCTCGGATCTTTTCACCAGATAACCCGTGATGCGGACTACATCACTGTCTGCCGCATAGAAGGAAAGATAACGGATTCCCTCGCGGAAAGAGCCTTTGATGACGTCCAGAAGGAAGTCATGGTTTTTATGCACCGTCGTATCGATAGGAAAAATATCTCCGGTCCCGGACGGGAAGTATCTGTGAAACTTCTCGCAGTGACGCAGATGATCGATAAGCTCCTCCGGCTCCTCCCCGATGGGGATACGGGTTCCCGGAGAAATTCCCATGTCACTGTCGATGCCTACCTGCGCATGAAGGAGGAAATGGCCGTCTGTCGCCTCACAGTAAGGATTGACATGGGCTTTGTTAAACGCATCGATCTCATCCATGATCTCTACTCCCAGAGCGTCTGCCTCTTCATCATGGCCATAACGGCCGGTCTTTCCCTGAAGCTCCATCAGATGGTTGACGCACTCAGCCAAGCCGACCATACCAAACATGGCAGTAAAGCGGTCTCTTCTGATAAAACCCTCTTTTGCCAGAAAGTTATTTTCAAAGAAACCACTCTCTTCCACCTCAAAACGGATCCGCGCGTCCATATAGTCAGCCATCACCCGGCAGACATAGGGAAGCTGGTTCTTCTTGAAATCTTCCACACTGGAAGCGCGTTTTGCGATGTTGCCAAGGAGCAGACGGCAGAGCGTATAGGAACCGCCGCCGAGCTTCAGCCCGTTGTAGCAGCTGGCAATGACATAGTCCTCACCCAGCTCGCTTTTGAACATCTTATGATTTGCAAAGCTTGGTTTCGCACTATGAAGTGTGGTATTGATCCCCATAAGGGCAAATTCATCCGATGTGATATCCTCGTCATATTTCATCGTGATGTTCGGTACAGCCTGTTCCAGTTCTGCTTCCACCTCCAGGATGATCCTTCCTGCCTTGGTATCTCTCGGTCCCACATTGGCATGGGAAAAAGAATCCAGAACCGTGCGGTCTACATGGATCAGGAACAGGCGGATCATCTTTTTCGCCAGTTCTTCATCCATATCCTGTACAAATGGATCCAAAAGCTCATCCAGCGCACCCAGATATACGGGGAAATTCGTCACGCTGGGAACATGCTTGTAAAAGATCAGAAGGGAATTCAACGCCTCAAAAAGATCCTTCGGCGGATCCAGCTGGAGAAATTTACTTCCTTCTCTCATAAATTTCTTATAATCCGGGATGATATACCTGGGGCGAAGCGGTGCATGACCCTCTGCCAGGTCGCAAATGCATTTGGAGTCGATCGGCTGATCCATCAGGTCATGAAGCCCCTCCGGAAGATCCACTACCTCCAGCAGGGAATCTGCCAGGTTTGCCATTGCGGCTACCTTCTGTTCATGCGTCAGCACAGGACTTTTTACCGTTTCCAGCATTTTCTCTCTCGTCCCGTTTACCCGTTCCATATCAATATCTCTCATCAAAAATCCTCTCCTGTCACGGAAAAGGGGCAGAGTATGGCACAAAAGCCTCTCTGCCCGGATCCGTTTCTTCTATTTAAAAAACATCAGTCATCCAGCTGGTAAACATCACCATATTTTGCATCGAAGGACTCTTTATCTGTCGGTACTTCGATCTCGCCGGAAATGATCTTTTCTTTTACTTCGTCTACCTTCTTCAGGACTTCCGGATCAATGTTGTCGGTGGTCGGAGCGATATCCACGCCGCCGTCAGCCAGTGTGAAGGTCTGGATACCCTGGGTAAAGCCGCCCTCCAGGATCTCTTTTGCTTCATCGTAGCAGGCATTGTCCACACGCTTCATGGCAGAAGTCAGAATGGTATCCGGAGCTACCACGCTCTGGTCAGAGTCAACACCAATTGCCCAGATACCGGCTTCCTTGCAGGCATCGATCACACCAAGGCCGGTTGCGCCTGCTGCATGGAAAATAACATCTGCGCCATCAGCGATCATGTTGTTTGCAGCGGTCTTTCCTGCTGCGGTATCGCCAAAGCTGTTGGCATTGTTCTGAAGGATCTTGATATCTGGATTTGCATCCAGTGCACCTGCACAGTATCCATAGCCGAACTGGTTCATGACACCGGTAGACATACCCAGAACGAAACCGATGGTATTGCTCTTGGTCGTCAGACCTGCCACATAACCTACCAGATAGGAAGCCTGTGCCTGCTCAAACATCAGGCAGGTAACGTTGTCCAAATCTGCACAGGTTGCATCATCAACGATGGCGAATTTCTGATCCGGATTTGCCTCTGCCTCTTCACGCATCGCATCAGCCAGCTGGTATCCGATACAGATGATCAGATCATACTCTTCATCGATGAAGGTCTCCAGGTTCGGAATATAATCGGAATCGGTATGGGATTCCAGATAGTTGGTGGTGATGCCCAGTTCCTCATTCGCTCTTGTAAGGCCTTCCCATGCGGACTGGTTGAAGGAACCGTCGTTTACGCCGCCAACATCAGTAATAACTCCCACCTTTACATCTGCAGGATCCTTTGCCTCGTCAGCCATGGCAACCACGCCAGTGGAAAGAATCATGGACAGAGATAAAACTGCTGCTAATACCTTTTTTTCATTTTTTGAATTCCTCCTTTTTGTTTATAAACAATCCGGCAGAAGCCGGCCGTTACCGTGTTTCCTGCGCCGTCTGTTTCAGATGGCTGTTGATATGATTCTGAAGCATCTCCATGGCAATCTTATTATAACCGCCTTCGGGGATGATGATATTGGCATTTTTCTTGCTGGGCTCCACAAACTGCTCATGCATGGGCTTCACGGTATTGATATACTGGTTGATCACGGATTCCAGACTTCTGGCCCGTTCCATGACATCCCGCTGGATCCGGCGGATCAGGCGGACATCGGGATCCGTATCTACAAACACCCGGACGTCCATCATCTTGCAAAGCTCTTTGTTTTCAAAGATCAGGATTCCTTCTACGATCACAACCTTGCTGGGAACGATCGTGATCGTATCCTTACTCCTGTTATGAACCTTATAATCATAGATCGGACACTGGACCGGATGACCTGCTTTCAGTTCCTTCAGGTGCTCGATCATCAGCTCGGTATCAAAGGCATTGGGATGATCATAGTTCAGACTCGTTCTCTCTTCATACGTCATATCGTCATGAGCCTTATAATAATTGTCATGCTTCAAGACCGTCACATGTTCCTGAAACTGTGACGCGATCTGATTGGTCAGAGTTGTCTTACCACTTCCGGAGCCACCGGCAATTCCGATAATCAGCACATCGTTCATATTTCCTGTTCCCCTTTCCCGGGCAAGACCGGACATTTGTATTCTTATTGTAACATCCTTTTGCAGATTAGAAAATATGTTTTTTAAAAAAATACCGCAAAACCTGATTTCATCGGTTTTGCGGTATTTTTCAGAAAACTTTTGTCAAGCCTCTACACATTCCCGTGTTCTTGACCGGGCTGTGATGCTCCGGACTTTCTGACCGTCTGCGGCATAACCGCAGGCTGCCAGACCGGTACGGATGATCTGATTCCACTTTTCTTCATTTAATTCGATCACCGTGTTGTCCTCCAGTTCAATGGTGCAGGCGTTTTCCTTTCTACACTCCGGACTGCAGTCAACCTTATACATGTTTTTCCGGCTGATCGCTCCGATCTCTTCCAGTGTATTGATCATTCGATACACGGTAGCGGAACCGATCCTGTTATCCTTCTGAGATGCTTTATAATAGATCTCTTTACAGCAGGAGCAGTCTTCTTCAAGGATGATATCCAGAAGGATCAGTCTCTGCTTGGTAATGCGAAGCCCCTGTTCTTTCAGTTTCTGGATGATCAGATCCTTCTGCATCTGTGTTCTTTTATAATCTCCCTGATTTCCTGATTTCCTTTTTCCGGAATTCTTCGGCAATTTCTCACACCTCCAGAGGCTTACATGCTTTACTTTCCACAGTGGCATCCGCAATGTTTACATTCACCGCCACACTGCAGAGACTTTCCGTTCTTCTTGTCACGAACCATACTGCGTACCACCAATGCTACAACGATCACTAATACCAACCCTACGATTACTGTTCCCATTTTGCAGGACACCTCACTTTCCATGTTTCCATATCTGTTTTTTCCGTCAGACGGATCCTTGGCACTTCATTCCGATGATTTTATCTGGCTGTTGTTTTTACGTTCACTGTAAGAGTCGTGCTCTCCTTATAGGGTCTTACCAGAAGATAGATGAAACCGATCACAAGAAGGATGGCCACTACCGTTCCGATACCAAAACCGCCGCCGGTAAAGAGATTACCCAGCTGATAGATACAAAGAGAAACCACATAAGCAAGTCCGCACTGATAACCGATCGCGGTCCAGAACCATTTCGTGTTGTTCATCTCTCTCTTGATCGCACCCATAGCTGCGAAGCACGGTGCACACAGGAGGTTAAATACCAGGAAAGAATAAGCTGCGATCTGGGTCATGCTGCCTGCCAGCTGTCCCCAAACCTCATTACCATTTTCTGCCACTTCTGCAAATCCAAAGAGAACACCAAAGGTACCTACTACGTTTTCTTTTGCGATCAGACCGGTAACGGCTGCAACTGCCATCTTCCAGTCGCCCCAGCCAAGCGGGATAAAGAGCGGTGCGATTATGCTTCCGATCTTGGAAAGGATACTGTCATTCAGCTGCTCTGCCTCCAACATTCCGAAGGAACCGTCAACCCAGCCAAAGTTCATCAGGAACCACAGAACGATGGTGGAAAGGAGGATGATGGTGCCGGCCTTTTTGATGAAGGACCATGCACGCTCCCACATGCTTCTCAGTACATTGCTGACGGTAGGCATATGGTAGGCCGGAAGCTCCATAACGAAGGGAGCCGGATCTCCGGCGAAGAGTTTTGTTTTCTTTAAGATGATACCGGAGCAGATGATCGCTGCGATACCTACAAAATATGCACTCGGAGCTACCCAGGAGGCACCGTTAAACAGAGCACCTGCGATCAGTGCGATGATCGGCAGTTTTGCACCACAGGGGATAAAAGTGGTGGTCATGATGGTCATCTTACGGTCTCTGTCGTTCTCGATCGTACGGGAGGCCATGATACCCGGAACTCCACAACCGGTACCGATCAGCATCGGGATAAAGGATTTACCGGAAAGACCGAATTTACGGAAGATACGGTCCATGATGAATGCAACACGGGCCATGTAACCGCAGGCCTCAAGGAAGGCCAGGAAAATAAACAGTACCAGCATCTGCGGAAC
This sequence comes from Blautia sp. OF03-15BH, assembly GCF_003463065.1. Lineage (GTDB taxonomy): Bacteria > Bacillota > Clostridia > Lachnospirales > Lachnospiraceae > Limivivens. The sequence goes on along the minus strand of NZ_QSCM01000005.1, from coordinate 73,735 downwards.
GAAACCTAAAACAGCTCCGACACCGGCTACGATACCGTCAAGGATCAGTCCCTTCAGCCAGTCAGCACAGCCGATGGCATCCAGTCCACTCTCAATCACAACCGGAACACCCGGTACCCATACACCGTAATCTGCGGGATCCGGCTCGCCGGCCTCAACGATCTTCTCTGCGTCTGCTACAACGCTGTCGCTGATCGCTACTGTCTCAATGACTTCATCTTCGTCATCAACAATATCTACAGAAGTAACCTTGCTATCTTCATCCACAGCGGCTACGATCTGGTCTGCACGGCTGTAATCAGCTGCCGCATCTTCATAGGAAGAAGTTCCGATTCCAAAAAGATGCCAGCCATCTCCGAATACGCCATCATTTGCCCAGTCTGTTGCCCAGCCGCCGACCGTACTTACGGATACATAATAGACCAGCCACATGATCACTGCAAAGATCGGCAATGCGAGCCAGCGGTTCGTCACGATCCGGTCGATCTTATCAGAGGTGGTCAGTTTTTTCGTCTTGTTTTTGGTACAGCATAAACCGATGATAGATGAAATGTACACATAACGCTCATTGGTAATGATACTTTCCGTATCGTCATCAAATTTGTCTTCGAGAACCTTGATCTCTCTGGAAACGTCCGGAACATTCGTCATCTGCTCTTTGATCTTGTCATCCTTCTCCAGAAGCTTGATGGCAAAGAAACGTTTCTGTGACTCCGGAACAGAAGAACCGAGACGCTCCTCTACCGCATGGATCGCAGCCTCTACATCCTCCTGAAACTCATGGACCGGAGTGACGCTCTTCTTGGATTCTGCAAGAGCAACTGCTTTTTCAGCGGCTTTCTGAATGCCGGTTCCCTTCAGTGCGGAAATCTCCACAACCTCGCAGCCCAGTTTCTTTTTCAATTTATCGATATGGATCTTATCACCGGATTTTTCAACCAGATCCATCATATTGACAGCCATGATCACAGGAATGCCAAGCTCCATGATCTGTGTGGACAGATACAGGTTACGCTCGATATTGGTACCGTCAATGATATTGATGATAGCATCGGGTCTTTCATGGATCAGATAGTTTCTGGCTACTACTTCCTCAAGTGTATAGGGAGAAAGAGAATAAATTCCGGGAAGGTCTGTGATGATGACATCTTTATGGCCTTTCAGTTTACCTTCTTTTTTCTCTACCGTTACGCCGGGCCAGTTACCAACAAACTGGTTGGATCCTGTCAATGCATTAAATAATGTAGTCTTACCGCAGTTCGGGTTACCTGCCAATGCAATCTTTACTGACATTTTTTCGCTCCTTTTCTATTTATTCGCCTCTGCTAACTTTTGTTAGATTCATCTAACGCGTGGGCAAAAAAATTTACTCTACCTCAATCATTTCCGCATCTGCTTTTCTTAAGGACAGTTCATATCCTCTGACAGTTACTTCCACCGGGTCTCCAAGGGGCGCCACTTTTCTGACGTAAATCTCCACACCTTTGGTAATTCCCATGTCCATGATCCGTCTCTTCACAGGGCCTTCACCAGTCAGCTTTTTCACGGTGACGGTCTGCCCTACGGCAACATTTTTCAGGGTTTTCATCATTTTTCTCCTCTTTTCTATTTGATTCTCACAACGCTTCCCGGATATCTCCTTTTCCAGTATCAAGGATGTCTGCGGGCATCGTCATAGATCAAACCATGATTTTGTTAGCCATATCTTTACCGATGGCCACGCGGGAATCCTTCACATTGACGATCAGGTTCCCATTGATCTCCGATACAACAGTAACCGTACCGCCTGCCACAAAGCCGAGATTTTCCAGAAACTGTCTCGTCTCTTCTTTTCCGCCTACCTTTTTAATAACGGCAGGCTCACCTTCTTTTATCATAGATAACGGCATCATTCTTACCTCTTTTCTATGTTTTTTAAAGTTTTTGATAAGGATTATCTTTTACGTAGGTTAGTATATTCTAACCTTTGTTAGTTGTCAAGAACTTTATTGAAAAAAATTATCGTTTGGAAAATTTTTTTGAAGTTTTAGTTTATGAGGGGGCGCGCTCCGAGTCGCGAGCCCGCCCGCCCCCTCAAACTCCCCCAACCGGGCCCGCTTTTAAATATAGTGGGGCGTACGTCAGACTGGTAGGTTGATTCCTTGGTTTCGGAAGGGGGCTGAGTCACGGTGGGACTCATTTGTGCGGACCGAAATAGAAGATAGATCCCATTGGCCGCAGACACAGAACCAAATCCGCAAAAATGACAAATGGATGTATTGCGGATTCCTGTCCTGACTGTTATAATCGAAACATGGGTACTACCATAACGGTAGGCGGTTAGTCCTTCAACAGAGGGACTGTGGTCTACACTCCGTTACGGTCGGTGCTAAACGAGTGCCACCGGCACTCAGCACCCCTCTGATTACATAGAAACCCGAAAGGGAATCCACTGGAAAAGAGGGCTAAGCCAATGAGTATTATTGACTTCATAGCTGTGGTAAACTTCGGCTTAACCTGCTTTGGTCTTGGATATACCTTTGGCAAGGATAATCATAAAACACAAAAATAACCGCCCCAGCCTACAAACTGAACGGTTATTTTTAATTAATTAAGTATACGGACTAACCATCTATCGGTAGCACTCTATTTCTATAATCATACTTCCATGATACATCCGATATGTCAAAATCTTTTTTCCTTTGCAGACAGTCAGTTGCCCAACTGTCTGCCTTTTTTATTTTTTATAGACTGCTTTGGAACTCATTCCTTTTGATGTCAATAGTTTCTTATATGCTTTCATTTGCTTTGCCGGAACTTTGACCGTTGGTTTTTTATATGTTCCTGTAAAAGCTTTTGAACCAACTGTCTTACCTGACAGTGTACTTGTCTTAATTGTAATACTCTTAAGTTTCTTACAATTACAGAATGCCTGTTTGCCAATACTTCTGACAGTTCCAGGAATTGTTATTCTACTCAGACTTACACAATTTGCAAATGCTCTGTGACCGATCTTTATGATCCCATTTCCACCATTCATCTTGCTCAGTTTCTTACATCCATAAAATGCATTCGTTCCGATCACTGTAACATTTCTTCCTATTGTAACAGACTTAAGTGACTTGTTATTTTTAAATGCATTTGCTGATATTCCGGTTACTTTGCAGGTAATTCCATTAACTTTGATTGTATCTGGAATTCTTACCGATGCTTTTTTATAAACAGGTTTCATAAACTCAACACTTACTCCATCATTCAGGACTTTGTAAACGCCATTGGTTGATTTGTCCTTTAACGTCTTTCCTGGTGTTGCAGTTCGAGGTGTAAGTTTTGCAAGCGTATTACCTGAACTTATCTTCTGATTACAGATTGTACAGTAAGTATCTCCTGTGTAACCTTCGGATGTGGTAGTTGCAGCTTTTTTATTTCGAATTTCTGTAGCTCCATGGCCAGTTGCTGCGATTGCTTCTGTTTTAGTTGTTCCGCAAGAAGTGCAGGTATAAGTCTTGATACCTTCGGAAGTACAAGTGGATGTAGTTGTAACCTCACCCTTATTCCATACATGATCTATTTTGGGAATTACCTGACCTTCTTCTAAAAGCTTACCACAATCCTGACAATAAACATCACCTGTATAACCTTCCTGCGCACAGGTTGTTGCTGTTACATTTCGTAACTCCGTATGCTGATGATCTGTTGATGGAATTTCTTCTGTCTTTGTTGCGTTACATCCTGTACAGGTATATGTCTTGATTCCTTTTCCGTTACAGGTTGCTGCTGTTGTAATCTTTCCTGAGTCCCAGGTATGTTCTGTTTTCGGGATAACTTTTCCAGATGCAAGTTTTGTATTACAGTCCTTACAATAAGAGTCACCTGTGTATCCTTCCTGCGCACAGGTTGCTGCTGTTACATTTCGTAACTCTGTGCGCTGATGACCTGTTGTTGGAATTTCTTCTGTCCTTGTTACATTACATTCTGTACAGATATATGTCTTGATTCCTTTTTCATTACAGGTTGCTACTGTTGTAATCTTTCCTGCATCCCAGGTATGCTCTGTTTTCGGGATAACTTTTCCAGATGCAAGTTTTGTATTACAGTCCTTACAATAAGAGTCACCTGTGTATCCTTCCTGCGCACAGGTTGCTGCTGTTACATTTCGTAACTCTGTGCGCTGATGACCTGTTGTTGGAATTTCTTCTGTCCTTGTTACATTACATTCTGTACAGATATATGTCTTGATTCCTTTTTCATTACAGGTTGCTACTGTTGTAATCTTTCCTGCATCCCAGGTATGCTCTGTTTTCGGGATAACTTTTCCAGATGCAAGTTTTGTATTACAGTCCTTACAATAAGAGTCACCTGTGTATCCTTCCTGCGCACAGGTTGCTGCTGTTACATTTCGTAACTCTGTGCGCTGATGACCTGTTGTTGGAATTTCTTCTGTCCTTGTTACATTACATTCTGTACAGATATATGTCTTGATTCCTTTTTCATTACAGGTTGCTACTGTTGTAATCTTTCCTGCATCCCAGGTATGCTCTGTTTTCGGGATAACTTTTCCAGATGCAAGTTTTGTATTACAGTCCTTACAATAAGAGTCACCTGTGTATCCTTCCTGCGCACAGGTTGCTGCTGTTACATTTCGTAACTCTGTGTGCTGATGACCTGTTGCTTTTATTTTTTCCGTATAGTTTGCTTTACATCCTGCACAAGTATAAGTCCGTTCCCCATCTACTTCACAACTAGCCGCTGTGGTAATTACTCCATCATCATACTGATGTTCAAAAATAAATCGCACTGTAATCTGAGCCTGATTATAGTTCTTATCTCCCTCAGCAGTTATCAAAATATTCACATTGCCTGCTGTTTTAGCGGTTACCATACCATTAGCATCAACCTCTGCTATATCCTTCTGCTCTACCTGATAAGACATTTTTCCTATTCCAATGATACCCAAATTTACTTTTTCGCCATCTGGTACTCTTTTTCCATCCATTGAAGATCTTAGTTTCTGAGAAGCTTTATTAATGACAAAATCTATCGTTTTTGTTCCCAGATAGGCATTTTTTCCTGTAATTCTTACAGTTGCAGTTCCTGCATTCAAATTATTTTCATATGCGACACTATATTCAGATGATTGTAATAAATTTCCTTGAGTATTGTACACTCGTATCTGAGGTTTCTTTTCAGTTCCATCATATTCAAATACATTTTTTTCAAGAATCATATTACATATGGAAATATTTTCTTTTACCGTAAATTCAACTTGTTCGCTTGTTGTTTTTCCTCCTGTTTGTTTATTCTTTGCCTGTATACATACATAATAGTTGCCAACTGCAAGTTTTAAAATATAACTTGTGCCTTCTATATCAGATATTTTCTTCTTAAGTTCTTTACCATCGGCATCATATAATAATAAGTCATAGTTTGTTGCATTATCGCAAGTATTCCATTTCACTTTTATATTTCCATTGGTTTCACCGTCCAGATTTTCCACTGATACAACCGGAGTATCAATCTTTATTTCGCTTGTCTTTTCAATCTCGAACATCTGATCATCAGAATATTTCAGCACATAGTTACCAAATACACTGTCTTCTCCTGATAAACCAAGTACATATCCTGTTCCTACAGATTTTAAAACGTATCCATCTTCACTATTTCCATACAAATTCCATTTCTGTAAATCTAAATTTTGATATTGATCTATATATACACTTGAACCAACTGAATTCTGTGCGGTGAGAACCCCATTTCCCACATCACTATAAACCACATAAGAATTATCACTCTGCTGCATGAATTTCCATATTTGATTCAGATTTTCTTTTTTTCCACTGTCCAACTTTACTTTCTTTTCATCATTCATAATTGGACGGCCACTCGATGTAATAATTCTTGCCCTAACTTCACTTCCTAGATTTACAGGAGTTCCAGCTTTTCCTTCTTTCACTGTAAAGTATATCAGCTCACCACCCACAGCTCCATCTTTATTCACCGAATCCACATGAGCTGCATACTCTCCTGCTGGCAACCAGACACTGCACCTATTTCCTCTAAGCTGCCATACATTCTTTATATTTCCACCTTTTTCATAATCAGCAGCATCTATTCGCAAATCATAATAATCCGTATAAGCAGACTCTTCCCACTGAAATATAGTTTTTGAATAACTATTTCCCGGAAGACATGTCAATTTACTCCTTTCAGGTGACTGATATACCGTAAATGGAATTTTTTCTGTTTCAATATAGTAGTCATTAGTACTGAATACAAGGAAATATGCCTTATAATTTCCAACCCCAAGTTTATCTGCTTTCACACTCCAGGAATCTAACGAATCCCCGCATCTTTCTACATATCTCTCTTCCCCTCTCTCATTTTCTATCTTTAATACCATAAACTCTGCATGGCTCGTATTGATTTTAAATTTCATATCTTCTGCAGTTCCAACTTTTTGTTTATTAATTTCAAAATTTGAATAACCTGGTGGAACAACAGAAAAATAAACTGTATTAGTATCTATCCATTTTTCATCATTATATACTGTTATATGGGCACTATAATTTCCTACTCCAAGATTAATTCCCCATAAAATATGTCCGCTTGCTTCATTACAGTCTTCTGCTACTACTCGTCCTACTCCTTCTTTATCTATACTGATTCCAATTCCGGTTGCATTGATTGGATCTATCTTAAATTGTATTTTATCGTGAAGATTATATACACTCTGTGAAACTGAAAAATTAGAATAAGATGGTTGCGGATCTACTATAGAAAACCAGACTGTTTCCGTATCTACCCATTTATTCCCGTTATAGACTGTAATATGGGCACTGTAATTTCCTACTCCCAAATCACTTGCCCAGATATCATGTCCATTTGCTCTGTTGCATCCCGCTCCTACTACTCGTCCTACGCCTTCTTTATCTATACTGATTCCAATTCCAGTTGTATTAATCGGAGTTATGAAAAATTCTATTTTTTCTTTAAGCTTATATTCATTTTTTGAAATCGAAAAATCTTTGTAGGATGGATCTACATTTGCAATTGAATCATAATTCGTAGCACGATAACAATATTCAATTTCTCTGCTTTTATTAATTGTATGATTATACCTAACTTTATTGTCTGCCGGGCTAGCCCAATTAGAATCATACACGTAATAGTAATTAGCATTTTCCCCTAAATAAATTGCCGAATGGCCTTTAAATCTTATAAAATCTCCAATCTTTAATTCACTGGCTGAAATATTTTGTGCCTGTGTATTTGTGCAGTGTCCAAATACAACATACCACACATACTCTGCAAAACCATGACACGACCATGCCTCACGACCTCTAGCATCTTTAACTGTCTTTCCCAAAGGCAAGCCACCTCGTGATGGGATATTTGTCAAAGAACATCGAGAATCGCTAGAATTTGAATCTTTTTTTCCATCTGATGTAAAATAGCTGCATGAATTTGGATATACATTGACTACTTTTTGTATGGCATCAGATACACCATTTGCTGAAACTGATATCGGATTTAATATAAATAATATTAAAAATCCGAATACTATCATACTTACTTTCTGTAATCCATTATTACTGTTCATTCCTTCTCCCTCCCGTTTCAAATCTCAGACATTTTGATACATCTGAGTAGAAGCATGAAACAGCGGTAAATGCACCGTTTTTCATGCTTTTCTTGTGTTTTTGCCTTCTGTTTCGAGTATAGCACAGGCGTTTCTTAATGTCACTATCTGACACAGTTTCCCCTATCATTTTCCTGTATCTCCGGTAAAAAGTTGTATGACTGACTCCCAGTAATTCTGCAGCCTGCCGGGTTGATAATTCACCCAGTTCACATCTCCGGCAAACTTCTTTAAACTGATCTGGCATTTCTTTCTCGGGTCTATCAAATTTCTTACCGTTTTGTTTTGCAGCGGCAATCCCCTCTGACTGCCGCTGACAAATAAATTCCCGTTCTGTCTGTGCTACATAAGCAAAGATCTGCAATACCAGTATTAACAACCACTTTATAACAAACTTATTTTCATTTTTTCATGCAGAATAAAAGAAGTCTCTGAATAAAAGAATCTGACGTATTTTCCATCAGATTGTTTTGTCCTGAGACTTCTTGTGCTATCATTCTTGATTGTAACTAATAGAAAGTCCACTTCACAGATTGCGAATATCCGCTTAACGATCCGGGTAAAGTGGAGACAACCTGCCAGTCTGACGTACGCCCCACTATATTTAAGCGTGCCCTGGAAGGGGGTTGCAAGGGGGAAACCAAGACTGCGCAACTCGGATGGTTTCCCCCTTGCCTTTCTTTCTTAAAGATTACTCTCCTTCTGGTTCAATTCTTTCTGTAAGAACTGTCCCATTTCTGTCATACTCATAAGCGTTGCCACCAGGAAGGCTCCCGGAATCAGGATGATCCACCAGGATCCACTCAGCAGTGCTTTTTCGGAAAGCGAAAGCATACTTCCCCAGGAAACGGTTTCCAGAGGCAGCCCCATTCCAATAAAACTTAAAGTGGATTCTGCCACAATGGCACTTCTTACATTCATAACCACCATGAACTGAATCGCCGGCAGAAAGTTCGGAGTCAGGTGTCGTCCCAGTACATGGAGAAAGCTGCCGCCCATGCAGCGGGAAGCCGTCACATAATCACTGCCCCGGATCTGACGTACTTCTGTGCGGACTACTTTTGCAATGCTGGCCCAGCTGGTAACACCAATGACAAGCGAAACGGAAAGTACATTTGGCTTTCCAAGAGTTGCCTGGAGAAGGATCACCAGAAGCAGATTCGGAATACTCAGGAAAACTTCTGTAAACCGCATAAGCAGTGTATCCGCCCATTGTGGCGCAATGCCGCTTAAGCCACCAAAGAGAATCGCGATCACGGTAGAAATCAAAGTAGACACGCAGCCGATAAACAAAGAAATCCTTCCACCGGACCAGATCATATGAAAAATATCGCGTCCCATGGTGTCCGTTCCAAAGAGAAATTGTCTGCAGGGTGCCTGGTTTGCACTCATAAGATCCATGTAAGAAGGATCTTTTTTAATGAGAAACGGGAAGATCAGGCAACCCGCCAGGATCGCCCCAAGAACCACCAGTGAAATGACCGGAAGTTTCGGTCCTTTTTTCCTTTTTGTACGAATGTTCACCGCTTCTTCCTTTTTCATTCCGACGATCCGGAATGCTTCTGTTTCCACAGCGGCGGTTTCCTGACTTTTTTCATGAAAAGCTTCCATGTTATGCCGTTACTGAAAACTTATAAAAAGTTATAAACTTCTATGCTCCATTCCTACTTCAACGAGTATGCTTTTGATGATATAAATATCAATCTACTTACAAGTTCTTGTACTCTCCATAGGCGTAAATTCCGGACTAACGTATCCGTACATATTTGCATTAACGTTTCCGTGTCAGCTTGCAAATTTTTCTCCATAAGTCTTGAGATTTATAGATGCCTGGAAATCTCTGTCAACCATATTCCCACACGTACATCTATAAACTCTGTCAGATAACTTCAGATCTTTTTTGATGTTTCCACAACAGCTGCAAAGCTTTGATGATGGATAAAACCGATCAGCCACAATAAGCTGGATCCCTTTATCTCTGCACTTATATTCAAGCTGTTTTCTAAACCCAAAAAATTCCTGTGCCTGAACTGCTTTGGATAAATGTCTGTTTTTCATCATTCCGCTGACATTCAGATCTTCAATACATATAAATCTTGGTTTTCGATTTACGATCTCCGATATGGTCTGATTTAAATAATTTTTACGGATGTTTGTTAATCTGTGATTTCGTTTTAATAAAAGTTTTTCCTTTTTGATTACATTATTTGTTTTACAGTAACTTTCCCCTTTCTTATTTTTCTCGTAAGAACGAGAGATGCTACGCTGTAATCTGCGTTTCTGTTTTTCTAATTTCTTTACTTTCTGACTCTTATTGATGTTCTTATACTTCGTCCCATCAGAGCAGACAGCCAGATCTTTGATTCCCAGGTCTATGCCGATGCCGTCATCATGAAGCGTTTCCCTGCAGTCAGGAAATTCTACACATACACTGATCCACCAGTTCCATCCGTCAAAGGATATTCTCGGGTTCATATATTTCGCATCTGTCGGAATACGTCCATATTCTGCAAGTCTTACCCAGTTCAATTTTTGCTTATTTGCTTTCCTGCTGGAAGAAAAGCCTTCAAATTTAACGTGGGTATTACTGAATCGTATCTTAACGTTGTCCTGATAGAACTTCGGCATGGATCTCTTTCTGGACTTGAATCTTGGGAATTTTTGCAAACCTTTGAAAAAATTCTTATATGCAGTGCAGGCATCTTTGATTGCCTGTTTGGTTACATTATTTGAGATATTCAGTAACCATGCATATTCATCAGAATGTCTAAGCTTCGTAAATTCTTTTCTAAGTTCTGCATCTGAAATGAATCCGCCGCCTTTTTCATAGTTCTCTATTTCCTTGGCCAAAGCCCAGTTATAAGCAAATCTTGAAGCACCTGCGTACTGAAACATCTTCGTTTTCTGTACATTGTTTGGTATCAACATTACTTTTATGGCTTTTACCATCTGTTTCCTCCTGTATCAGTTCACGGATAAGTTTCTTAGCTTTATTCGCTCGTTCTCCTTGTAATTTACAACTGAATACTGTCATTATCTGAACCAGATCTTCAACAAGTTCCTGCAACCAAATCGCAATAGCCGATCTTTATATAAAACAACAACCTTTTCAACCTGATTTTGAGATATTTGTCTGATCAATTCCTGAAGTCCTTTTTTCTTATAATCAATCCCGGAACCGATATCACTTATTATCTCAAATGACTGTCCTTTTGCCAGAAGATATGTCTTAACATGATCAATCTGTCGTTCCAGATCATCTTTCTGTTTATGGCTGGAAACGCGACAATATCCAATTGTAATGCGTTTTTTAGGCTTTACATTTATTACCTGGTTGAGTTGCTCATCAGAATAATATCTATAGCCACTTACTGTAGTATGATGCGGATGAAGTTTTTCATTGGCATCCCAATTTCGTAATGTCTGGGCAGATACGCCTATAATTTTTGAAAATTCATGTATAGAATAATATTTACTCAAAGTATCAATTCCTTTCAATAATATTCTACTCTAATATCTTATAAAACCCAACATGCGCTTATATGATTTTATAATTTATATTTAACTGCTAATAACCTCCTCTCCTGAATCTTTCATTGCCTCTTCTGCCCGGATCCGGGGATCGATACGCTCATTGATGGTCTGAGCGATCATATTACAGAAAATCACAAGGATTCCCGAAAGCACACACAGTACCATAAGAAGATTGTAATCACCGTATCTGGCACTTTCATAAGAAAGCGTTCCGATACCGGGATAAGAAAATACAGACTCGATAATATAAGTTCCACCCAGAATGTGCGGAACAGAGATTGCCATGATACTCAGATAGGTAGGAATGACATTTCTCAGGCAATGTCCGAAGAGGATCTTTTTCCGGTTCAGTCCCTTGGATTTAGCCAGAAGCACATAGTCTGTCCGCACTTCCTCCAGAATCTTATTTCTTATCATATAAGCATAATACCAAAGATGGTCCATAACCACGATCGTCATGGGAAGGATCAGGTGAAGTGCCCGGTCAGCGATATCATCCTTTTTTCCGATGGTATAGGCACCGCTACTCGGCAGCCACCGGAGCTGTACCGCAAAAATCAGGATCAGCATCAGAGACATCCAGAATTCAGGAATACAGCTGGTGAGCGTTCCGACCCGGCAGATCAGCCGGTCACAAATGCTCCCTTCCTTCCAGGCGCAGAAGATTCCCAAAAGCAGCGCCAGCCCGAATGTCAGCACAAAACCGATACCTCCCAGAAGCAGTGTATTTCCCACTCTGCCTCCAATCACTTCCATTACATCCGTCTTGTATTTCCAGGAAATCCCAAAATCCCCGTGAACTGCCCGGTCCAGCCATTTTACATATTGAACGGAAACAGGCTCTCTGAGTCCTAATTTTTCTTCCGCCTGCTCTCTTTCCTCCGGGCTCATTTTTTCCACCCGGTCTCCATAATAGGAAACCAGCGGATCCCCCGGAGCCAGACGGGAAATGTAAAATGTGATAAGAGAAAGAAGAAAAATACTGGCAAGAAAAATCACCAGTTTCTTTCCTATATAAATACAGGTCCTTTTTTTCATAATCTACTCCTTTGGTGAGCGGAACATTCCATTGCATCAAGCCTTACAAAATGCTCCGGAAGTACTTCTGTCCAGCTTCCTTTCGCCGCTGTTCCATAAGCTTTTTCCGGAACAGTTCCGTTTCCTGGATGTTCTGCTTCTTTCTTTGCACTTTGCAGTCCGTATTTTTCAAGATCCGGTACTGCCAGGAGAAGCTGCTTCGTGTAGGGATGCAAAGGATTGGAGTAAAGTTCCCTGCAGGGAGCCAGTTCCACCAGTTGTCCATGATACATGACGCCCACCCGGTCACATAAAAATTCCACCATGGAGAGATCGTGGGCAATAAACAAAAAGGAAAAACCATGTTCTCTCTGCAGATGGCGGAACAGATTCACGATCTGAGCCTGAATGGAAACATCCAGAGAGGCAATGGGTTCATCTGCCACCACCAGCTCCGGATCCATGATAAGAGCTCTTGCGATCGCCACTCTCTGTCTCTGTCCACCGGACAGTTCTGAAGGATAACGATCCAGAAAGCTGCTGTCCAGTCCTACATACTTCAGCTGAAATTCTGCTTCCTCCCGGTAGTTTCCCTGTTTTGGCTTTCTGTGGCTGAGCTTCAGAGGCTCCAGGATAATGTCCTCCACCCGCATCCGCTGGTTCAGACTGGAGGCGGAATCCTGAAAGATCATCTGGCGTTCAGCCTGAAGAGCTTTTCTGTTCTTCCGGAACTGTTTTTTATCCAAAACATCAATTCCTTTATAGAAAATATGACCGCCGGGAGAAGAACTGATATTCATGATACAACGAGCTGTCGTCGATTTACCGGAACCGGACTCCCCGACCAGTCCCAGGATCTCACCCTTGCGCAGTTCAAAAGAAACATCATCCACCGCCCGGAAAACCTTCTTCCCTATCATAGAAAAGAGCTGGCTCAGATGCTGGACCTCCATAAGCACTTCTTTTCCGGAAGCCTTCCGGTCAAATCCCGGATGGTATTTGATCTCCTCACGCGTACCATCCGGTGCTTCTCCTTTGCTCATTTCCTCTTCGATCTTTGCCCGTACCTCTGCGGCTCTCTCATCCAGAAGCCAGGTAGCCGCATAATGCGTATCCGTCACCTGAAACATGGGCGGCTGCTTTTCATAATCCACAGCCAGTGCATAAGGATTTCTGCAGGCAAATGCATCTCCCACCGGGGGATGATTCAGTTTTGGCGGCATACCGGGCAAACAGTAAAGTTCCTTCTTCCCTCTGGACAGCGCAGGAAGAGAACGAAGAAGGCCTTTGGTATAGGGATGCTTCGGATCTTCAAAGATCTCTCTTACCAGACCGGTCTCACAGATTTTCCCCGCATACATAACGGCAACCCGGTCTGCAGCCGCAGCTACCACTCCGAGGTCATGAGAGACCAGAACGATCGCTGTCCCCAGTTTTTCCTGTATCTTCCGGAAAAGAGCCAGAATCTGCGCCTGGATCGTCACATCCAGTGCTGTCGTAGGTTCATCAGCCAGAAGGACCGCCGGTTCCGAAGCCAGGGCGATAGCCAGTACTGCTCTCTGACGCATGCCTCCGGAAAAATTCCAGGGATACTGGGCTGCCCTCTCCTTCGGGTGATCGATCCCAACCAGTTCCATAAGTTCCCACACCCGTCTGCGCACTTCTTCCCTGGAAAGCTCCGGCCGGTGAATGAGAACCGCCTCTGCGATCTGTGCCCCGACTGTCATCGCCGGATTCAGGCTCGTCATGGGATCCTGAAACACCATGGAAAAAAAGCTGCCCCGGATCGTCTGCATTTCTTTTTCCGTACACTCGATGATTTCCCGACCGTTTGCAAGGATACTTCCGCTTTTGATCCTTGCTGTCCTTGGGAGTAGTTTCATGATCGAACGGCAGAGAACGCTTTTTCCACAGCCGGATTCTCCTACAATGGCCAGGGTCTCTCCTTTTTTTACAAAAAAACTCACATCCCGGACAGCTTCCACTTCCCCCTCCGGGGTATCAAAGCTGACAGACAGATGCTTTACCTCCAGTAATTCCGCCATGTTCTGTTCCTTTCTCTTTGAAAACACAAAGGGCTCCCTCCGGCCCAGCTACTGCTGTCTGCCGGAGAGAGCGCTGCTTTCATCCTTACATCTTTTGTAACTGTTCAGAACCACCTCCAAAATGCTACGCATTTCGTCGGTGTGGCGTATCCGCCAAATAGATTTCCCTGTAAAAGTGTTCATTCATGCAAGCATGACTCACACTTTTGCATGAAAATCTGCTTGGCTCTGAACAGTTACCATCTTTTTATTCTTCCATTGTCCACTCGGCAATGTTCCAGAAGATTCCTACGCCATGGTGACCCATAACGGTATCCGCATCAATTCCCTGAACGGAGGATTTTGCCACATAGTTGGCATCAACATAGCAAATGAATGCAAATGCCGGATCCTTTGCCAGCTCTTCCTGGAATTTATCGTAAGCTTCTTTCCGGACTGCCGGATCATCAGACTGACGTGCCTCTGTCAGATACTGGTCTACCAGAGCATTAGAATAGCTGGAATAGTTGGCACCTTTGTCGGTTCCGAATACTTTGTAGGTATGATCATCTGCATCAAAAGGACTTCCCCAGCCGATGAGATAAGCCATCTGTCCGCCCCAGTCTACCTGTGCCGGGATTTCCACAGTCACATCCAGACCGATCTCTTTGAGCTGCTGAGCTGCTGCCTGTGCGATATCGATACGAACCTGGTCTCCTGCTCCGACACTGATGACAAAACCAAGTTTCTCGTCATTTCTGTAGTAAAAACCGTCATCGCCCATGGTACAGCCGACACTCTCCAGGATCTCTTTTGCTTTTTCCGGATTGTAATCATAATGCTCTACATTTTCGTTGTTATAAATGTTTCTCTGTAAGGGACCGTAAGCCGGCATTCCCTGTCCCAGAAGGATTGCCTGAATGATGGCTTCCCGGTCGATTCCATAGCAGACAGCCGGAATGATATCTTTGTTCTCTGTCCAGTATTCATTGTTGAAATTGAAAAGAATACCACGATAATCAGAGGTTTTCATATCATAGCAGGTATAGCCCTCTTTATCTGCAAAGCCCTGTGCATCCTTCGGAGTAAGAAGTGCAAGATCCAGTTCGCCGGAATCCATCTGGAGTGCTTTTGCATTGTCATCCGGTACGATCTTGAAGATGACCTCATCGATATTCGGCTCACCCTTGAAATACTCTTCATTTTTTTCAAGCACAATGGCCTGTCCCTCATCCCACTCCGTCATTTTATACGGACCGGTTCCGATCGGATGACGGAAAAAATCAGACTCCTGCATGTTTTCGCCTTCCAGAAGATGCTCCGGAAGAACCGCCATGGTCATATAGTCCAGAAATGCCACGTTGGGGGCATCCAGCTTAAAAGAAATCGTATGATCGTCGATCACGTTGATCTCCTGTACATCTTCATAGTTCGGCGCATTCTCAGAACCATTTTCCGGATCCATGATGGCTTCAATGGTAAATTTCACGTCATTGGCTGTGAACGGTTCGCCGTCATGCCATTTGACGCCCTCTTCCAGATGGAACGTGTAGGTACAGGTCTCCTCATCAAACTCCCAGCTTTTTGCCAGTGCCGGAACCACCTGATTCTCTCCGTCATGAGCGGTCAGTCCGTTAAAGATCAGAATGTTGATCTCTCCATGCTCATCCATTGCCGGATTGATCCTTGTATAGTCTCCGCTTCCATATACAAGAGTAGATGCGTCTGCATGCATAGACGCTGCGCCTAAAAGACAGGCAAAAGCCGCTCCTAAAAATAAACCCTTTTTCAAATCTCCGATCTCCTTCTTTTTAATATTGTCACGTAACAGTTCAGAACATCAGCGAAATGAAAAATCAGACTATGCAAACTTGTTTGCAATAGGATGAATTTTTATTTCGGAATGGGCGGAACGCCCATTAGCCTCAGACAAAAGCTGCGAATGCAGCGAAAGCGCATGCAATGCGCGGGTCTGTGGCCTGTTGTTTTGAACGTCCGGAACAGTTACATTGTCACAATGGAATCATTATAGCAGGCGAAGAAGGGGGGCGGAAGCCACGGTGGGGGATGTTTTTTCAATCTTTTTTAAAAAACTTTTTGTTTTTCTCTCTTTTTCCGTTCATATCTGGTCATGGTCTCCTGATCTGCCAAAAATACAGACTGAAGAAGTTTCTTTGTATAATCCGAAGAGCTGTGATGGATGATCTGATCCGTCACTCCGCTTTCTACGATTTTTCCATCATACATAACCGCGATCCGGTCACAGATATTGCTTACGAGTGCCAGATCATGAGAGATAAAAAGGCAGGTCATTTTTTTCTTTTTCTGTATTTCCACAAAAAGATCCATGATCTGTGCCTGAACCGAGACATCCAGTGCACTTGTGATCTCATCACAGATCAGAAATTCCGGCTCGATCATCAGTGCCCTGGCAATGGCCGCACGCTGACATTCTCCGCCGCTGAGTTCGAAGGCATGTCTGTCATAATATTCTTTTTTCAATCCGACCAGTTCCAGATTTTCCAGTGCCCTCTTTTTTCTTTCTTCTTTCGAAAGCTTTGTATAATACCGCAGAGCTTCCTCCAGCCCTTTTCCAATGGTCATGGCCGGATTAAAGGAAAGACGCGGATTCTGAAATATCATCTGTCTTTTCTGGCCGTATTCCTTCTGGAGTTTCCGGCTGCCTTTCGCCAGAAGATCGATCCGTCCGCCTGAGCCCTCCATGTAGACGGCTCCACTGTCTGCCTTTTCCAATCCTGCGACAAGATTCGCCAAAGTGCTTTTTCCGCTTCCGCTCTCTCCGATCAGCCCGAAGCACTCTCCCGGATACAGTTCAAAACTGACGTCACAGACCGCGTTTATTCTCTTTCCCTGTTTCTGAAAGGTCTTGTTCAGGTGCTCTACCTTTATCCATCCCTGTCTGTCCATCATCTTCCTCCGCCCAGGATCCAGTGCGTCGGTGAGACAGCCACCGGCTTTCCTTCTGTTATCTCTTCCGTACAGGGGATCTGCTTTTCATACGGTTCTCCGAATTTTGGAACCGCCCGGATCAGTGCTTTCGTATAGGGATGCACTGCTTCCAGAAGGATCTCTTCCTTTTTCCCCCATTCCACCAGTCTTCCTTTGTACATGACTCCCACATAATCCGCCATGTAAGCAATGACTCCAATATTATGTGTTACCATCAGGATGGACGTACCAAAGTTTTCCCGAAGTTCCATCAGAACATCGGCTGTCTGAGACTGTACCGTTACATCCAGTGCACTTGTAGGCTCGTCCGCCAGCAAAAGCCTGGGATTGCATACCATTCCAAGTGCAATGGCAGCACGCTGGCACATTCCACCGCTCAACTCAAAAGCATAAGAATCCAGGATCCGCTCCGGATCCTGAAAATGCAGCTTTTCCAGAAGTTCTCTTCCTCTGTCCAGTGCTTCTTTTTTCGATACCTTTTCATGCACACGTACTGCCTCGCAAAACTGCTTTCCGATGGTCGTGACCGGATCAAAAGAACTCTCCGGCTGCTGGAAGATCATAGCAATGTCTTTTCCCCTGATCTTTTCCAGTTCTCTGTCTTTCATCCGCTGCAGCTGACGGCCTTCAAACAGGATATCGCCTGCAGTGATCCTTCCTTCTCTTCCAAGAAGTCCGATGATGCTGCGCAGCATGGTTGATTTTCCGGAACCGCTTTCTCCCGCGATCCCTACAATCTGACCAGCCCCCACAGCCAGGGAAAGATCCTTGACTGCGGGGGTGTTCTGATATGAGATATTCAAATGGTTTATTTTCAGCATGATCACTCTTCGATATCGATTTCGTTTGTCATAAGATAATACTCTGAGGGATTGATCTCAAAACCGCTTACCTTTTTGGAATAAGCACAGATCAGCTGCTGATCTGCCACAAAATCAAACGCTCTGTCCTTCAGAAGTTCTGCGCAGACCTGTTTTGCGATATCGCTTCTTTCCTTTTCATCAAAGGTTGCCTTCAGTTTTTCTGAAAGCTCGTCTACCGTTGCATTGGAATAATGGCCGTAGTTATTGCTGCCATTGGTTTCAAACATCATGCTTATCATATACTGGGCACTTCCGGTTGGAGCCATGGCATAATTCAGGATCGCCATATCAAATGCTCCGTTTGTCAGAGAATCATCCAGCACATCAAAGGTCTCGATCTGCATATCAATACCGATCTCCGCAAGCTCTGCCTGCATCATATCTGCCAGCTGCAGACACTCCGTATTATAACTGTAGGTAATGGCATGGATCGATAAGGGTTCGCCGTCCTTGTCCAGAATACCGTCCTGATCCGTATCTTCATAGCCGGCTTCTTTTAAGAGAGCTGCTGCTCCCTCCGGATCATATGCGGTCACTGCATTTTCCATTCCCTCGGTACTTCCGTAAGGAAGAGTCTCCGGATAAATACCATAGGAAGCGGTTGCATAACCATTATAGACAATATCTGCAAAGCTTTCTCTGTCGATACACATACCGATGGCATTTCTCACATTCACATCATCCACTCCTGCATGCTCCAGATTATACATCAGGAAATTTGCTCTTGTGGAAGTGGCGCTGTCCATTGTCACAGCCTCATTGTTTTCGAAAATCTTGGTACCACTGGCCGGAAGCTGGGCGATCAGATCGATTTCTCCATTCTGGAGAGCCATATTGAGCGCCTCGGTGTCATCAATGATCTTCAGATCCACCGTATCCACCTTCGGTGTACCGCCCCAGTAATTTTCATTTTTTTCCATCTGTACTTCTGTCATGGCAGAAAAAGAAGTTGCCACGAACGGGCCGGTGCAGGACACTCCGAGCTCCGGATCGGCCTCTTTCTCTGCGTCATAAATTCCAAGCAGCGGATCACACAGATCATTCAGGATCGTGGGATTCGGTGTCTCCGTAACAATGGTAAGTACCTGACCGTCTGCCTCCATGCTGGCGATCGCCAGTGTGGAACCGGCCCGGTCATTATTGGCATAGGTACGCTCAAAACATTTTTTTACCGCTTCTGCGGTAACCGGATTTCCATCGGAGAAGGTAACTCCGTCACGAATGGTAAATTTCCAGGTCAGATCATCTACATTTTCATAGCTTTCAGCGATCCATGGCTGCGGTACATAGCTTGCATCAAGCCGGAACAGATTCTCACTGATCCCATAGATCGACATGATCCATCCGTCCCAGTTGTAAGCGACATCCAGACTTTCTGCTCCGAAAAATCCCGTTGTGGCTCCTGCCGTAAAATGTTTTCCGCTTTCTGCCGCATTTACACTGCTCATAGGCATTGCTGCGATCATTGCCGCACACATGATGACTGCTGCTTTTCTTTTCATTTTCGTACCCTCCTGTTTTTTATCTATCTGGGACACCGGCTTCCCGGTATCCCTTCTACATTTCTGCTTCCGTGTCGAGCAGGTCTCTCAGACTGTCACCCAACAGATTGAAGACTGTCACTACAACAAACAAAGCAATTCCGTTAAATACAATGATCCAGGGTGCCGTCTGCAGATAATCCTTTGCTTCACTCATGACTGCTCCCCATTCTGCCGTAGGTCTTACCGCCCCGAGTCCCAGGAAGGACAGCCCGGCCATACTTAAGATCACACTTCCCACATCCAGTGCAGCCGTTACCAGAAGAGAGGGCATGACGTTCGGCAGGATGTAACGGAACAGGATCGCAGGCTTTCCCGCCCCGCAGACTTTTGCCGCCTTCATATAGGGAACCTCACGTAAGGAAACGGTCAGGCTTCTCGCCAGACGGCAATACGTTGTCCAGTATACGGCACACAGGGAAAGGACTCCGTTTATGACTCCGTTTCCCAGGATCCCCGCAATGGCCACCGCCAGGATAAAAGACGGAAATGCCTGGAAGATCAGGGTGATCTTCATGATGATGTTTTCCCAGATCCCACCTGCAAAACCGGCTGCTGTGCCAAGCAGCGTCCCCACTGTAAAAACAATCAGCACAACAAACAGAGCGGAAAAGATCGACGTTCTGCTTCCTTTTATGATCCTGCAAAATACGCAGCGCCCCAGATTGTCTGTCCCGAAGGGATATTCCAGGCAGGGCTTCTGGAATGCATGACGCATATCCGGTTTAAAAGGAGCGTGATGAAGCCACTTCTCCCCACCGAAAGCAGCCACAAAGAGGAGCAACAGCAAGATCAGAGAAACGATCAGCCATATCCTGCTTTTTCTCTTTTTATCCATCCTTTTCCACCCCTTTCCGTACTCTCGGATCAAAGAACTGGTAGGATGCATCGACTGCAAAATTGATCACCAGAAAAATAAGTGCCATCCAGACCACATAGCCCTGGATCACCGGATAATCTCTGTAATTGATGGCATCCACGGCCATTTTCCCGACTCCCGGCCAGGAAAAAATACTCTCCACAATGGTCGTTCCTCCCATCATATTTCCAATGGATATTCCAAAAAGTGTCACCAGCGGCAGCATGCTGTTTTTCAGTACATGCCCGAAAAGGATCTTCCGCCGGGATATTCCTCTGCTCTTCAGGCCATCGATATACCCTTTGGAGAGCTCCTTCAGCACGATCGCCCGAACCTGACGGATATACCAGGCGGACAGTGTCAGGGCAAGAACCAGTGCCGGCATCAGGATCCCTTTCCAGTTTCTGGTCGCGATCACCGGAAGAAGTCCGAGCTTCAAAGCCAGAACATACATGAGCAGCAACGCCACAAAAAAGGATGGAAGAGAAGAAAACAGATACGTCACTCCTCTCCAGATATTGTCAAACAGACCATTTCGATGCTGTGCACACAGGATCCCCACCGGAAGAGAGATCAGGATCACCAGAATCATAGCTACCGCCGTAAGAGCAGCTGTATAAGGAAGATTTTTTGCCAGCTCCTGTACCACTTCCTTTTTGGATTTATAAGAGGTTCCTAAATCACCTTTACACAGCTTCACCAGCCAGTTTTTATACTGCACCAGAAGCGGCTGGTCGATCCCAAGCTCTTCTCTCTTGGCTTCCAGCTGTTCTTCTGTCACCATCATTCCTGACTTTTTCAGCATCCGTTCTGCCGCATCTCCCGGCGACAGCCAGGACAAAAGAAAGGAAAGAAACGTGATCCCCACAAGCAGGATCAGCGTCTGTATCCCCGCATGCAGCATGCGTTTGATCCATCGGTTCTGTTTCATGCTTTTTCCTCTTTTTCTGCCCGTATCATAAACATGGGGGTATTTCCATACAGAAGTTTTTCCTTCTCATCCCACATTTCCTCTATGATACTGCGCTCACAGGAGATCTTTTTGTATCCGATCCCCTCCAGAAGCCCCATATCCCAGTCCGGTCTTCTCTTATTTCCAAGGACATGACCTCCAACGGTCCGTTCATGTTCCTCTGTATCTTTGTGGTCTGATTTTTTATCAAAAGCATCTCCGTAAAGACGGATACATTCCTCCCGCCGTTTCAGGCTTTCCGCCCTCAGCTTTTCATCACATTCTGTCAGATGCCAGTTGGCATCAAAGATCAAAAGCGTTCCACCCGGCTTAAGGACGCGCAGCCATTCCTTGTAAACCTGTTTATGGTCGCGGAGCGTATGCGTCAGATTCCGGCTGATCACGGCATCAAAGGTGTTGTCGGCAAAATCCAGCCGGTGACAGTCCATCCTCCGGAATTCGGGAACAAGACCTGCTTGAAGTGCTTTCGCCCGGGCTTCCTGCAGCATTTTTTCCGCTCCGTCCACGCCAATGGTCTCCACACCTGCCTGATTCAGCAGGATCGTAAAAAATCCCGGTCCGCAGCCGGCGTCCAGAATTTTGGGATTCCGGACAGAAGAAATATTTCCCAGAATTTTTTCTCTCCATTTTTCCACCCGGAAACTGTTCAGCTCGTCATCTATGATCCAACTGTAATTTTCTGCTCCATCCGACCAGTACCGGTCGATCTCCTTCTGATCCAAGTTTTCCATTCTTTTTCTCCTGACAAACATACTTTCCAACGAACATTTTACAAAGCCCTAAAACCTGCGGTTTTCAGGCACTTCGCTTTGAACGGTTAACAGTTTAACACAATAAAATCCCCCGCCGCAACCCACGGTGGGGGATTTTTTTCAGCAAATCTTTCCTTTCTGTTGATTGCTTTGTCTCTTTTCAAACACAGTTTAATGTGTCCCGTCAACCACTTCCATGCCTTTTTCTTCCAGCATTTCCATGATCTTTGCTATGGTCTTACAGCGTACTCCCTCTTTGTTTTTGGTGCAGATACCGACATGAACGGTCTCCACGCCTTCCTGCTGCAGCCGTTCCACTTTTTCCAGGATTCCTGCATCGGTTTCGGGATCATTTCCACAGCCGTTGCAGCGCATAAAGGCTGCCACTTCCACATCCATTCCCTGGTAACGTTCAAAAGACCGGATCCTTTTGTTGAAAGCCGTAAAGCAGGCAGCTCCGGCACAGACTTTGTTCGAATTTAAACAGTTTAACATAGCGATCTTTTTCATTTGTAAATTCCTCTCAATAAAATAAAATATGCATATTTCCTTTGCTGTCTTCCACGATATCACTCTCCACCTCGTAGATCTCCCGGATCAGTTCCCGTGTCAGGACTTCCCTTGGAGTTCCTTCGGCAACGATCTCGCCGTTTTTCAATACATACAGGCGGTCACAGAACATGGCTGCAATATTCAGATCATGAATGGCGGAGATCACAGTCACATCCAGCTGCTTTACGATCTTCAGAAGCTGCAGCTGATGGGTAATATCCAGATGGTTGGTTGGTTCATCCAGAATGAGGCAGGGTGTCTGCTGGGCAAGGGCCCGGGCAAGGATCACTCGCTGCTGCTCACCTCCGGAAAGTGTAGAGAAGCTCCTGGCTGCAAAATCTGCCATCCCTACTTTTTCCAGTGCTTCTGCCACAATGGCATAATCCTCGGCATTGTCCCTTTCCAGAGCTTTTTTATGAGGGGAACGGCCCATGAGGACCACTTCCCGCACAGAAAAATCAAAATTATAATAATTGTGCTGGGCCACCACACCCATACTTCTGGCAGATGCCTTGTAATTCATCTCTTTCAAAGACTTGCCATCCAGAAAGACGGCTCCGTCATCCGGTGAAAGCACTCGGTAAACGCACTTGAGCAGCGTGGATTTTCCGCTTCCGTTCGGACCGATCAGTCCCACAAATTCCCGGTTTCCCGCCTCCATGGAAACACCTTTTAAAATGGCGTCTGCTCCGTAGGCTAACCGGATATCCTCTGTTTTGATCTTCATCCTCTGCCACCTCCGAATCCGTAAGACCGGCGTACCATCAGATAGATAAAGCACGGCGCACCTATGATAGAAACCAGGATACCGATGGGCATTTCTGAATTTTTCAGGATCACACGACAGCCCACATCCGCCCAGATCAGGAAAATCGCTCCCACCAGAGCGCAAAGCGGCACCAGCCTTCTGTGATCTGTCCCAAAGATCATCCGGACTGCATGAGGGATGATCAGACCCACAAATCCAATGGTTCCTGCCGCATAAACGGCAAAACCTACCATCAGGGAAGAAAGGATCATATAAAGATTCCGTGCACGGTGAAGATCCGTTCCCAGTGTGATAGAAGCCTCATCTCCCAGAAGCATCAGATTCAGATTCCGGAACTGTGACCAGAAGATCAGAGTTCCGATGAGGATCACCGGAAGAAGCACCGCCACCCGCTGCCATTTTGCTCCGGCCAGGCTTCCCATGGTCCAGAACATGATCTCTGTGGTAGCATTTTTGTTATTCACGATATAAATGGCAAAATTTCCAATGGCAGAACAGACAGAACTCACTGCCATTCCTGCCAGGATCAGCTTGCCTGCATTGGATCTTCCTCCGATATTTGCGATAAAGAGAACCAGAAAGGACGTCCCCATGGCTCCCAGAAAGGCCATGACACCAACGGAATTCGCTCCGAAAAGTGCTCCGAAGCCGAAAAGAACGCCGATAGTGGCTCCCAGAGAAGCTCCGGAAGAAATTCCCAGTATATACGGGTCTGCCAGGGGATTTTTCACCACTGCCTGCATGACCACGCCGCAGACTGCCAGTCCCATACCCACACAAAGGGCAAGAATCACCCGGGGAAACCGGATGATCCATACCACATCATGGACAGCTCCTTCTGCAAAGTCTGAAAATTTCCTGATATGCAAAAGTTCATAAGCAACGACACTGTAGACTTCCTTTACTGAGAGATCGGCATTTCCAAAGGTAATGGATGCCAGAATGGAAAATACCAGCAGCGCCAGCAATACGATCAGAACGGTAGTAAAACCGAGAGAGGAAAGCCCTACCCGGTTTCCCCGTCCGCTGTCACGTTTCTTCACTTTTTAACTCCTTACTCAATACCCAGATCGATATCCGGATACAGACCATTTGCAAAGGTCACGATTCCGTCTTTGGTACGGGTTGCGCTGGCATACATCTCACTGAGCATGATCGGAACCACACGGCCGTTCTTTACGGCATCCAGGCTCTGATAAGCTTCATCCTTGAGGAGCACATCCAGCTTCTCCTGTTTTACGGTCTCCGGATCATCTCCGGAATAAGGCATATAAACGACAAAGATCACATCCGGGTTTGCTGCGATCACATCTTCTTTTCCTACGCTGGAAGCATCCGGGTTTGCCAGTTCGCCGCCCAGCTGAGTCAGCATATCGCCGCCCAGAGTTGCACTTCCATAATTGGTAAAGGTATCATCCCAGGATTCCAGGATCAGGGCAGTCGGCTTCTCTTCGATGGATGCAGTTGCCTCTGTTACCTTTGCAATGGTATCTTTCATATCATTTACGATGGCTTCTGCTTTGTCCTGTACATCAAAGATCGTTCCGATGTTCAGGATATCTGTATACTCATTTTCCAGTGTGCGGGCATACTTTACATCACCGGTACCGGGACGGGTATTTGTATTGATGTAGGTGTTGGTTCCTTTTTCCACCCAGCCTGCTGCATCACCCAGCGTCTTGTCTCCGAAAAGAGAACCCCAGGAGAAGATCATATCCGGCTCAAGCATGGTCACGGTTTCAAGAGACGGTGTGAACTCATCGAGATAATCTGTTTTGGAAAATGCTGCTTTCTGATCTTCGGGAACCTCATTGTCCAGTCCTGCGGTTGCCACGATATGATCCTCCAGGCCTAATGCCAGAAGGGTTTCGATACAGCCCTGGTAGACTGCCAGCACCTTCTCCGGTGCTTTTTCATAAGTGGTCTCAAGCTCCAGTCCGTCACTTCCATAGGTCGTAATGGTAACCGGATACTCTGTTTTTTTCTGTGAGTCTGAAGCTTCTGCTGCTTCGGTCTCACCCTCACTCACTGCTTCCGTTGCCTGATTCTCCTCTTTGATGGCCTCTGCATCTTTTCTCTCAGCTGCGAAAGATACACTTCCGAAGGTCATTCCTGCTGCCAGGATCAGGGCTGTCATTTTTGCTGCGACTACTTTTCTTTTCATGTTGCTGCTCCTTTTCTTTTGTTGCAGATGACACAGGAAATGTTTGCCGGCAGCCGCCGTCTCGTTTCCGTTCATCTGTTAGTTGATGATGCCAGGGTCAAAAGGTCAAAAAGCCGTTCATGCTTGCATGATAAGGCTTTTGAACTTGGGACCCGCAAAACATGAGAAAGTAGCGATTTACGTAGTAAATCAGCGGATTTCGAATGTTTATAGAATTGCGGGAGCTGCTTTGCAGCAGAGCAATTCGCAGGCATCAGTTGATCGTGCGGACCGGAATGCTCCATCCGCCATGTTTTTGAGAACGGCAATCGAAAAGTATCCTTCTTAATAGACAGAAGACCACTGTTACGGGAGTTCGCTTCTGTCGGACCTGAGCAGGTTTCCTGACTCTGAGTATCTTCACCTGGATCCCGTCTTCTCACGGTAAGACCGCAATGACATCCGTAGGACCCGGCTCCTCTCTTACAGTGACCAGTTCGTTCAGGATTTTCACCTGATTCCCTCTCCCTGCCGGAACGTTCTCGATATCCGGCAGTCACTCAAATCCCCTGTTCCATTGTCCTAATAAACTTAACATAAACAAGGAAGGTTTGCAATGAGTTTTTCATGCGGAAATCCGCTTTGATTCGCCGCTTGCTTTCTCTTTCTGGCTCATGTAAACTATGATCGTGGAGATCCGCTATTCTTCCATAAACCCATATGCATCAACAGAAAAGAGAGGTATTTTCCATGACAGATACATCCGCTCCCCATACCGATCCCGGTCTTGAAGGAAATGAAAAAATCGAGGCAGCCATTCTGGCCCTCCAGCAGGAAGCCAGCCAGGAGCTTCTGGCCCATGCACTGACCGTACTTCGCCGCCGCATACGGGAGAACGGTCAGCTGATCCTGGCTGTAGAGCCGTCTGCGGGAAAAGAGCAGCTCGCTCTGAAAACCATTCAGACACCGGATGGCAATCTCTGGTGGGTGGCTTTTACCAGTTTTGAAGAACAGAACCGGGGCGGCGGCAGCGTCATGTCCGGTTTTCTCGCAGATATGGATCAGCTCTTCCCCTCCGCCATCCCCACCGACGGCATCCATGGCATCATCCTCAATCCCTGGAACCGTACCCTGATGTTGGACAAAACACTGCTCCAGATCATTCTGGGAAGTAATTAAAAAAGGAGGTTTTTCTCATGAGTATTTCCTTAGATCCTGAAAAAACACTGAAACTTGTCCGTTATGATTATCTGAACAGAACCGTGGTTCCCGGTCAGATCCTTTTTGCCGGATCCAGCCTGATGGAGCAGTTTCCCGTCCACGAATTTCAGCTGGGCGCCGGTCTTTCTTCTCTGATCTATAATCGCGGCATCGGCGGTTTCACCACAGCAGAAATGTTGGAACATATGGAAACCTGCGTCTATGCACTCCGACCCGCCCGGATTTTCCTTAATATCGGCACCAATGACATGAATCCCGACGATTATCGGAAGGAAGAACTGATGGAGCGCTATGAAAAAATGGTGAAAGAAATCCTCGCTCATCTTCCCGGCGTTCAGCTCACCCTTCTGGCATACTATCCCGTCAATCATGAAGCTGCCTGCGATGACAGCTGGTTCTTTTACCGGACCAACGAACGGATCCGCGAAGCCAACGAAGCGGTAAAAACTCTGTCTCAAAAATATAACCTGGCTTTTCTTGACCTCAATGCTCCTCTCATGGATGAAAAAGGCAGGCTGAAAGCAGAATTTACCATTGATGGTGTCCATATGTATCCCAATGGCTACTGGGAGGTATGGAAACAGCTGGCTGGTCTTTTACAGTAAAAGTCAAAATTATGTAACTTTTCATCAAAATATCGGTAGAATTTTCCAAAAGAAAGCATTATACTGTAGAAAAAGGAGGTTTATACATTATGATTTCAAGATTTTCCTACGGCCATGTCATCGAGACGGAGGCCATTCTTCAGAAACCTGCCGCAGATAACGGGGTACTCCCTCTCCTGTCGGTGGATGAAGCTTCTCTTTCCTTCACTTATTCCATGGCTGATGACGACAAGGTCTACGGTCTGGGTGAAAATGTCCGCGGGATCAACAAACGCGGCTGGATCTACCAGAGTAAATGTTCAGATGAGCCGGAGCATGTGGAAGACCGCCGCTCCCTTTACGGCGCCCACAATTTCTTTGTGGTGAGCGGAAAAGAAACCTTTGGTATTTTTGTCGATTACCCGGGAATCCTCACCTTTGACATCGGATATACCCGTTACAGCGAACTGAAGATCACCGCTTCTGACTGGAATCTGGATGTCTATGTCATCACCGGGAGCGACGTCAAGGATATCATCCACCAGTTCCGCCAGCTCATCGGCAGAAGCTTTGTGGTTCCCAAATGGGCCTTCGGCTACGGTCAGAGCCGCTGGAGCTATATGTCTGAAGATGAAATCCGGGAAGTCGTAAGAAAGCACCGGGAGCTTCAGATCCCTCTGGACAGTGTTTATCTGGATATCGACTACATGGATCGCTACAAGGATTTCACCCTGAACAACGAAACCTTCCCTGATTTTGCTGATTTCAATCAGGAAATGAAAGAGGACCACATTCATCTGGTTCCCATCATCGATGCCGGTGTCAAACAGGAAGAAGGCTATCCCGTTTACGAAGAAGGACTGAAAAAGGGTTATTTCTGTACAAAAGAGGACGGCACACCCTTTGTAGCTGCCGTATGGCCGGGCAAAGCACTTTTCCCGGATATGCTGAACAAGGAAGCCCGTGACTGGTTCGGCGAACAGTACAAGTTCCTGCTGGATCAGGGCGTGGAAGGCTTCTGGAACGATATGAACGAGCCTGCCATTTTTTACACGGAAGATCGTCTGAAAGAAGTTCTGGACAAAATAGATGACTATAAAGACCGAAACCTGGATCTGAATGAATTCGGGGAAATGACTGCTCTGGTGGGAAGTCTCAGCAACAACACCGAGGATTATACCCGTTTCTATCACAACATCCAGGGAGAAAAGGTATCACACGACCGGGTACACAACCTGTTCGGCTACAATATGACCCGGGCCGCCGGAGAAGCCTTCGAGCGTTTAGAGCCGGATAAAAGGATCCTGATGTTCTCCCGTTCTTCCTATATCGGCATGCACCGTTACGGCGGTATCTGGATGGGTGACAACAAATCCTGGTGGTCTCATATCCTTCTGAACCTTCATATGCTTCCATCCCTGAACATGTGCGGTTTCCTGTATACCGGTGCTGATCTTGGCGGCTTCGGCGCAGATACCACAGAGGATCTCATGCTCCGCTGGCTGGCTCTCGGCATTTTCACACCGCTTATGAGAAACCATTCCACTCTCGGCACCCGCCGTCAGGAGGCTTATCAGTTTGAAAACATGGATGGTTTCCGTCACATCATCGGGCTCCGTTACCGGCTGCTGCCCTACCTTTACAGTGAGTATATGAAAGCGGTCTTAAACGATGAAATGATGTTCCGTCCTCTCGCTTTTGATTATCCGGACGACAGACACGCCAAAGCGGTGGAAGACCAGCTTCTCCTTGGTGACAGCATGATGATCGCCCCTGTTTACGAGCAGAATGCTGACGGCCGTTATGTTTATCTGCCGGAATCCATGAAACAGGTGCGTTTCTCTGCAGACGGCACAGTAGAAGAGACCATTCTTCCGGCAGGCCACCATTTTGTGGAGATTCCGCTTACCGATGTAGTCCTCTTCATCCGTCCGAACCATCTGATCCCCCTTTCCAAAGGCGGTCAGTGTGTTGATGAGGTTGATTTTGAAGCGCTTACTTTCCTTTCTTATGTTACAGAGGGAAACGAAGCGGTTTACACCTATTATCACGATGACGGTTACGAAAAAGATTACGAGAATCCGGCTCATCTGAGTGAGATCCGTATCTTACCGGATGGAACCGTCCAGAGATAAAAAGAAGAAACGGGTGACTGCCAAAAACAGTCGCCCGCTTCTTTTTTTCACACTTTTATATCAACGTATAATACCACAGGTTCACGATCTGCCCTTTCAGCTGTTCAAAGCTCCAGGTCTCACTGCTTCGGATCAGGCTGTTCGGATCGTTTACGGTAAAGAAGCCTCCTTCATATCCTGTCAGCACGATAAAATGACCGCTGGAAGTAAAATCTCCGGGGCCCACACTGGCAATGATGGGATGCCCCGCTGCCAGCTGATTCGCCATGGCGGCTTCATCAAGCCCCAGCTCTGTTCCGCTGATCCCAAATGCTTCCGCCCCATACGTCATCAGATCCCAGGAAGTATCCTGACTTTCCGTCAGGAAACCATTCGCGGCACTGTAAGCAGCTGCCACGGCAGGCGTAATGTCATTTCTTCCTGTCAGTCCGCAGGCTGCCATAGCAATACAGGTCGGGCCGCAGCCGCTCACCGCCACGATCGTACTGCTCCCGTAAGGCGCATACCCCCAGCGCCTGTCCCACTGAATCAAAAGCGGGATCACACCGGTCGTCACATCTCCTACCGTATCTGCCGGTTTTGAACCTTTCATTTCCGGATAATCCACTGCAAACCCTAACGTTTCCTCATTCTGACAGACCATGCGGAGCACCTTGTCCGGATATTCCTCTTCCCGGTCCAGGATCTGCCGGTATCGTTCATCCGAATCCGCCAGACTCTGCAGCATATCCAGATAACCGGCTCTGGCCTCCGGATCAGAAAGCATCAGCTGCCCTGCATCGCTTCCGGTCTCATCCGGATAAGCTTCCTGCCACATCTCCTCTGTCTGCCGGTCCTGATACCAGCGGATTGCTCCAAGCCCCAACACCATGACCAGAAAACCACTCAGGATTCCTCTTTTCAGCCGTCTTTTTGTCCGTTCCACCTGTCGTACACGTTCCAGCTGCTTCCTTTTTCTGCGTTCGTTTGTCAGTCTCTCTTTATCTGCTGTCAGATCACTCGTCATACCATTATCCTCTTTTCCGGATTTTCCAAAAAAATCCTTCTCTGACACCATTATAGAAATCCCACCTGCCAAAGTCCTCGCTGAAATGTAATCCTTTTGTAAACATAAAATGATGATGCCAGGGTCAAAAGTTCAAAAAGCCGTTCATGCTTGCATGATAAGGCTTTTGAACTTGGGACCCGCCAAACATGAGAAAGCAGCGATTTACGCAGTAAATCAGCGGATTTCGAATGTTTATAGAATTGCGAGAGTTGCTTTGCAGCGGAGCAATTCGTAGGCATCAGTTGGGGGCAAAAGACCTTTTGACCCCAACATCATGATGATGCCAGGGTCAAAAGGTCTTTTGCCCCCCGGAAATCCTGTCTTCCTTATCAGAGAAGTGCCTGATAAATATCTCTTTTTCCCACACCTCTGTCCTTTGCCACCTGTTTCATGGCTGTTTTTTTATCCATTCCCTGAGACAGATAATGCTCCATATGCTCCGGGATCGTCAGGCTCTCCCAGGATTCCTGCTGCTCTTTCCGAATGGTCTCAAAGCTTTTTCCTTCGATGACCAGCACACATTCCCCTTTGGGATCCTGCTCCCGGTAAAAAGCCAGTGCCTGAGAAAAAGTCGTGGCAAAAGCAGTTTCATGCTTCTTCGTCAGCTCCCGGCAGATCGTCAGCCGCCTGTCTCCCAGTACCTCCTGCAGCTCCGTCAGGGTCCGCACCAGACGGTGAGGTGCCTCGTAAATGATCATGGTCCGGCTTTCTTCCTTCAGCTCCGCCAGCACCTGCTGCCGGTCTTTTTTCTCTGCAGGCAGAAAAGCCTCAAAGCAGAAACGTCTGGTAGGCAGTCCCGACAGCGTCAGCGCCGTAACACAGGCACAGGCTCCCGGCAGAGAAGTCACAGGCACCCCCTCTTCCTGGCAGATCCGGACCAGATCCTCTCCCGGATCTGAGATTCCCGGTGTTCCCGCATCCGTGATCAGGGCAATATTCTGCCCTTCCTTCAGTTTTTCCACCAGAACATGCGCTTTTTCAATTCGATTGTATTCGTGATAACTGGTCATAGGCGTATGGATATCGAAATGGTTCAGTAATTTGATACTGTTTCGCGTATCCTCCGCTGCGATCAGATCCACCTCTTTCAACGTCCGCACCACCCGAAAAGTCATATCCTCCAGATTGCCGATCGGCGTGGCACAAAGATATAGGGTCCCTGTCATTGCTTTCCTCCTGTATGTGAAAACTGCCGCTCGATCTCTCAAGTGACAGTTTCCTTTTAGTATCCGTAAATATCATAAATTTCCTGATTATAAACACCCGGTCTGTCATAGACGATCAGCGGTTTTTCCACCGTCATCCTGGGATTGCCTCCGCGCACGGCTTCGATGAGCACCATGTTCGGTTCCCGGTCCACATAAGGATAGACCAGCTGCATCCGCTTGGGTTCCAGATGGTGGAGCGACAGCTGCACCAGGATCTCAGCCAGTCGGAAGGGACGATGGACCATGAAAAATTTCCCGCCCGGTTTCAGAAGCTTCTCCGCTGTACCGATGACATCCTCCAGCGTACAGAGGATCTCATGGCGGGCAATGGCTTTCGGAAGCTCCGGATTGGTCAAACCGTGATTTCCTGTCATGTAGGGCGGATTGGAGGTGATGACGTCAAAAGAGGCCAGGTCAAACAGCTGCCCTGCCTCCTTGATATCTCCTTCTACAATAGAGACCCGATCCTCCAGCTGATTATAAAGAACACTTCTTCTTGCCATGTCTGCACTCTCTTCCTGGATCTCCAGACCGGTGAGATGACCGGCTTTTGTTTTTCCCGCCAGCAGGATCGGGATAATACCGGTACCGGTTCCCAGATCCAGTACTTTTTCTCCCGCTTTCACCCTGGCGAAACCGGAAAGCAGCACCGCATCCATGCCAAAACAGAATTTTCCGGGATTCTGAATGATCTTAAAGCCGTTCCGCTGAAGATCATCCAGCCGTTCCTCCGGTTTCAGTTCAATTGTCATCTAACTTTGATTTCCCTTCGTCTTTTTCCAGAGCCTTCAGCTCCTTCAGCTCTTTTTCGTTCAGGTTCAGTTTTTCTTTTTTCCGGCGAGGCTTGAACTTCAGCTGCTCCACCTTGTACTCGCGGATCTCTTTCTCATCCTGCACATCTACAATGACCTTCACCAGCTGACGCAGGACGTTGACGCTCTGCACTTCCCCCTTCAGTCCGTCATCTGCAACGACTCTGTCACCGATACCCGGCAGACGGCTGTTCAGATACTCATACGTGTCTTCCTCATTTTTCAGGCAGCACATGAGACGGCCGCAGACACCGGAGATCTTGGTCGGATTCAGAGAAAGATTCTGTTCCTTTGCCATTTTAATGGAAACCGGTGCAAACTCGGAAAGAAAGGTGTGACAGCAAAGCTCTCTTCCGCAGATCCCCACACCGCCTACGATCTTGGTCTCATCGCGGACACCGATCTGACGAAGCTCGATCCTGGTCTTGAATACAGAGGCCAGATCCTTTACCAGTTCACGGAAATCGATCCGTCCGTCTGCGGTAAAATAGAAGAGTACTTTATTGTTATCAAACGTGTACTCTGTATCGATGAGCTTCATCTCCAGCTTATGCTTGTGGATCTTTTCCAGACAGATACGAAAAGCTTCTTTTTCCTTCTCCTTATTTCTCTGGGCTCTGGCATGGTCATCCGCATTGGCGATCCGGATCACCGGCTTCAACGGCTGTACCACCTGATCGTCCGTCACATCTCTTGGATCTGCCACTACGCTTCCGTATTCAATGCCGCGGGCTGTCTCCACGATCACATGGTCGCCCTTTTTGACCGGGAGCTTTTTCGGATCGAAATAATAGATTTTTCCGGCGTTTCGAAACCGGACTCCGATAATTTTAATCATTCTGTGATGTTCTCCTTTATAGTCAGGAACAGCAATTCCATCGTGAGATCAAAATTCACGTTGGCATTTAATCTGTCCTTTGCTTTTCTTAAAGCCTCCAGGATCTCCTCCACACCTTCATAGCTGCAGTTGCTGGTCTGTTCCTGGATGGAAACCAGCTGATCCCGGAAGATGATGCCATCCGCATCCCGGGTCGCCTTGAAATACAGCACATCCCGGTACCAGACCGCCATGATATCCAGATAATCCTGAATATCCACTTTATATTCGGAAATTCCCTTTACCGCCGCACTGATCTCACTGATATCCATCCGCGGGGCATTCTTTAGAATATGAAGAGCGGCATTCTTGATCTCATTAAAATACTCGGAAGTAGCCAGTTTTACGGCTTTTCCGATATTTCCCTGGGCAAAGGCCACAGCGATATCCGCCTGATAATCCGGCACTTCCACATGCTCCATCAGATATCTGCGAACCTCCTGATCCGGTACCGGCTTCATATTCAGCACTACACACCTGGAAAGGATCGTCGGCAGGAAAGAAGACGCATTGGTCGTCAGAAAAAGGATCACTGCATAAGCAGGCGGCTCCTCTATGGTTTTTAAAAGCGCGTTCTGCGCCTGTACATTCATCTTTTCCGCATCCGGAACGATATAGATCTTATATTTGCTCTGATAAGGTTTGATCTGTACATCGCCTACCAGCTGTTCTCTGATATCATCTACACTGATGGTATTCGGTTTTTCATGGGTGATCCGGATGATGTCCGGATGATTTCCGCTTTCTGCCTGACGACAGGAACGGCATTTTCCACAAGGCTTTTCGCCCTCGCTCTCGCACTGCAGAAGCTCTGCGAAAGTGTTCGCTAAAAGCTTTTTCCCTGAGCCCTTTTCTCCGCTGAATATATAAGCATGAGAAATCTTATTCATTTTCTCCGCATTTTTCAAATGCTCTATGATCTGTTTATGTCCGACAATGTCCTGGAATCCTGACATATGCGACACCCCCTTTTTCTCTCCTGTAAAACGTTATAGTTTATGATGTTGGGGTCAAAAGGTCTTTTGCCCCCAACTGATGCCTGCGAATTGTTCCGCTGCGAAGCAGCTCTCACAATTCTACAAACATTCGAAATCCGCTGATTTACTGCGTAAATCGCTACTTTCTCATGTTTGGCGGGTCCCAAGTTCAAAAGCCTTATCATGCAAGCATGAACGGCTTTTTGACCTTTTGACCCTGGTATCATTTTATTATACCATAAGGAGTCCGAAATACCTATGAAAAATTCATGAAGCCTTTCTTTTCTTTTATAAAACTCCGGATCTCTGCCAGACATTCCTCAAGTGACCCGGCATTGGAAAATCTCCGGCAGATCCCTGCTTTTTTCAGATTTTCCTCGGAAAAATCCTCGCTGTCCGCCAGAAAACGGCGGCACATTTCTTCATATGCCGGTTTTTCCTGCTGTTTTTCCCGGTCAATAGCCCGGATCAGACGGACATCATCCGGGACCTCCACATAAATGGGAAGTACCCGTTCTTCCCCGTAATAAGCCTTCATTTTCTCATAGGAAACCAGGGTTCCGATCGCCAGATAGTCCCTGTGTTCCAGATTCATATGTGCATCGTCCACGGTAAAATATTTCCAGACACCCATCACGGTATTGTAGCACCGGAGCTCGATGACCTTTTCTTCTTTCTGGAATCGGTACAGCACTTCATCATCCACAAAATGATAATCCACACCATCCCGCTCTCCTGCACGGATGGGCCGGGTGGTGTAAAGAACGATCTGATGAAGATCCAGCTCTTCCTCCTTCATCAGTTCCCGGAAGATCGTATCTTTTCCGGAGGAACTTTTTCCCATTACATAAAAAATCTTTCCCATTGATCTTTGCCCGGCATTTCTGCCGCCTGTCCTTTTCTTTTTTCCTGCTGCAGCCAGCTCTCTATCCGGTGTGAACCATAGCCGGAAAGCTCCTTTTATCCTTCTTCGGCTTCCCGCAGCACATCGATATACTCCGCCGTATAATCCCGGAGTCCCTGAATGGAAAGTCCTTCCTCCTGAAAAAAAGCCACTCTCTCCAGCACGTCCCGGCTGATCCGTTCTCCCGGCATCAGAAGCGGGATTCCCGGCGGATAGAGATAGAGAAATTCACCGGAGATCCGCCCCTCACTTTCCTGCAAAAGAACAGTCTCCTTTTCTCCATCATAGGCCTCCCGAAGCGAGATCACGATCTCATTGTGTACGGCTCCGTCGTACCCGGTGCCTGTTTCCTGCTTCTCTTTTTCCCCGGCAAGCTCTCCGTCGATCCGCAGCAGCGCCTTTTTCAGCCGTTCAAAGCCTTCCTCCGTATCCATAACGGAAGTCAGAGCCAGCCCATAGCTCCCTGCTTCCATTTCAAGCTCCAGATGGTCTTTTTCCCGGAGCTTCCTGCCGATCCAGTCTCCGCCATGAGCAGCGGGCACCAGCAGGATTTTGGAGCGGTCGAAATCAAATATACCATAACTCCCCCTGATTTCATAGCCCGGAATCCGGATTTGCTCAAGTCTGCCGGCAAACGCATGGAAATCCTCAAGTCTGGCTGCAAAAGCTTCAAACCGCTCTTTTCCCTCATTTTTCAGAAACTCCACGCAGCGGTCCATGGCTGCCATGAAAATATACGACGGACTGCTGCTCTGGTAGATCCCCAGAAACCGCCGGATCCGTTCCTCGTCCACCTGTGCATCCCGGCCTACATGAAGCACCGCTGTCTGTGTCAGGGAGGGCAGTGTTTTATGAAAACTCTGGATCACCACATCCGCTCCCAGCTTCAGGGCACTTTCCGGGAAATAGGGATGAAAACCCAGGTGTGCTCCATGTGCCTCGTCTACGATCAGTGGGACTCTGTGTACATGACAGATACGTGCAATGCTTCTGATATCCGACACTGCTCCATCGTAAGTAGGTGATGTCAAAAGTACCGCCTGGGTTTTCGGATATTCCGCGAGAAGTTTTTCCACATCCTCCGGCAAAATCCCGCCGTTTATCCCCCATTTCGGCTCCCACTGTGGATAGAGACTGTGGATAACCAGGTCTCCCAGATAGCAGGCGTGGTACGAAGCCTTATGGCAGTTTCTCGCAAGAACAATCTCTCCGCCCGACCGTACCAGAGCCGACACTGCGCTTAAAATCCCGCAGGTACTTCCGTTTACCAGAAAATACGTGCTTCTGGAACCATAGAGTGCTGCCGCCCGTTCCTGGGCCTCCTTCAGAATCCCTTCCGGATGATGCAGGTTATCGAAACCATCGATTTCCGTAATATCGATCTGAAACGGATTCACGAAATCTGTGATCTGCCGTTTGTGCCCCGGCATATGAAACGGATAGGCATCGCTGTTTCCGTAAGCAAGAAGTTTGTCGTATATCGTTGTCATAACTGATCCTTTCCACCTTTATTCACACATCGTAACTGTTCCATACCTTCACGCGATGGAAGCAGGGGACTTCCCTGATCCGATCAGAAGCAGCGGAATCACCATCTCATCCTCCAGAAGCCCTGCATGGACACCGATGAAGAAATCCGCTTCTTTTTTATGGCTGTAAATACTCAGATCACTCACAGCCGCTGCAAGATAATCCCCTAGCATCCCATCAAAAGCCACTCCTTCCTTTCCCGGTCCGAAAAGCTGTTTCTCCCGGACTTCTTCTTTGGTAAGAAGCAGAAACGTATCGCCGAAATTTTTCCGGAATTCTTCTTCAAACTGCTGCTTTTTCTCCTCTTTCACAAAGAAATTCACCGCTCTCGGCTCCAGGCTCAGTCCGCGTTTCAGACAGTCCGTTATTTTCGGATAATCCTCTATCGCCACACCGCGGGAATCCATATGCCCATGATCAGCCGTCACGATCACCAGTGTATTGGAAAGCTTCTCCGTCAGCTCCTGTACCTGTTTTTCCAGCTGCCTTAAGGTCTCCTTCGCCTCCGGGCTGTAGCAGCCCTTCTCATGCATGCAGCCGTCCGGTTCCGGCCAGTAAGCGTAAATGTATTTCTTTCCGGGTCGTTTTGTCAGTCTTTCGATTCCATCCGAGATTTCTTCAAACGTTCCTGGATACGGTTCCTCAAAAGGGATCAGGCTGTAAGCCTGCCCGCTATTTTCCCTGATCTGCTCCACAAGGCTCTGATAGGGGCAGAGGGTTTTCGCCACAGGATAATCTGCCGCCGGCTTTGTTGTCCCGGCTTCCCGGTTCAGAAAAACTGTCACCGTCTTGTCGATCTTCGGATAATAGCAATCCCAGCCAAGCCAGCAGTGCTCCACCGGATAAAGGCCGCTGCAGATGGAAGTGGTGGCTGCCACCGTTGTCGGCGGAAATACCGCAGAATACGTTCCTGCCAGATGAGAAGCAAAAAATCCATCCGGCTCCAGATTTCCGTCTATGATACATTTTCCCATGCCATCCAGCAGGAGCAAAACCACATTTTCATACTCCCGCTCCGCCAATTCCCTGTCGAGAAGCGCCAGTGTCTCATGATGCACCTGTGCCCCGAAATATTTCAGAATAGAATTGGCCAGGCTCACCGTGCTGTTCATGTAATCCGGGTATTTTATCTTTTTCATATTTTTCTCCTATTTTTTCAAAAACTTTTCAATCAGACAGCTATGTTCTTTGGTTTTCACATCATAATTGATACCCACCAGCAGAAGATTTCCCTGATATTCTTCCAGACTCCGACAATATTCCCTTTCCTTGATCTGTTCCAAAGCGCCCCTCGCCGTCTTATCCCATTTTAATTCCACAAGAAGCGCCGGTTTATCCGGAAAATTTTTCCTGGGCACAAAGACAAGATCTGCAAAACCTTTCCCCCCTGGCAGTTCCCGATAAATATGGTAAAAATTTCTTGCCGCATACAAAGCCAGAGAAATCGTATAACTCAATGCATTTTCATCATTATACTGAATATGAGACGTTTCAAAGTGTGCCTGACGCATAGCTTCCGCCACCAGATCCTCCCGTCCTTTCCAGATTGCCTGCAAGGTATCTGCGGAATGCTTCAGCGCCTCTGAGACCGGTCCCCAGTCCGAAACAGAAATCGTATTTACATACTCTGCACGGACTTCTCCATTGGGAATTTTAACCGTCTTATCCTCACTGTCGTAAGAAAGATATCCCAAATGAATCAACAGTGTAAACACATCATCTTCCGTCCGGAAAGTCGTCATGTCGTTTGTAAAGCTTCCGATATTTACCGGGATCTTTTCTCCCGCCAGAAGACTCAGCACATCGTCTTTCAGCCCGTCAAAATTCATATCAATATAAATCTGAAGGGCTTCAAAGGTTTCTGTCTGATTCCAGTAATTTCCAATCTTTCCAAGGCGCATACAGCTTACTACTGACCGGGGGCTGTAAACAGACAGCCCTTTTCCAAAAGAATATCCATCATACCAGTTTTTCACTTCTTCTGCATCCATCTCATATTCCTGGCAGAGCTTCTGAACCTCTTCTTCCGTAAAGCCCACATAGGAAGCCAGAGGTCCCGGATCAATCATGGAAAACTCATCAAACATGTTCAGGGCTGAATGTGTCCCATATTTCTTGATAGGAAGAATCCCTGTCATATAAGTCAGATAAATGCAGGCCTTATCCTTCAGAAGATCCCTCAGAAAATCCAGATAAATTTCCTGTGCTTCCCGGTCGTCCTTATATTCCCGGAAAATACAGTCCCACTCATCGATGATAATGACAAAAGGACATTTATGGCTGGCATAGACATCCTGCATGGATTCGATCAGATCCGTGTCATCAAAATAATCCACGTCCGGATACTCCGCTTTCAACTCCCTGAGAACCAGCTTTTTCACCCGTTCGATCAGCTCGCCCACATGGCTGCTCCTGCTCAGAAATTCCTGCATATTCAGAAAAATCGTATTATATCGGTTCAAATGTTCTCTGAAACTGCTCTCCTTTGCAATTTTATAGGGCTGAAACAGTTCTTCAGAATCGCAGCCTCTGCTGTAATAGGCAGCCAGCATATTTGCCGCCATAGATTTTCCAAAACGTCTCGGCCGGCTCACACAGACATATTCCTGCAACGTATTTACCACAGAATTGGTATACCGGATCAACTCTGTCTTATCCACATAAATTTCCGACTGGATCATCCGCCGAAACTTTTCATTCCCCGGATTCAGATAATTTCCCATCACAGCCCCTCCTTTTGTCTCCATCATTTCTTATGAGTATAACCCGATTTTCCACCCTGCGCAACCAGTTAGATTTCCAGTCAAAAATGTTCGTTCATGCAAGCATACTCACACTTTTTGCTGAAAATCTGCCGGGCTCTGAATAGTTACATTTTTCCCTATTTTTTAGTTGTTACTTTATAAAATTCATTATAAACTAAAAACAGTAGTTTCTTCTGCAGACTATGAACTGATGTTTTAGCAAAAAGAAGGAAGGGATCTGAAAAAAAGAGAAAATATTTTTAAATTTCACACAAAAAAGAAAGGGGAAATCAGTTATGAAAAATGCAAAGAAATTCACACTTTGTAAGCATCTTCCGGCATTTTTGCTGGTATGCTTCTTCGCCCTCTCCGCGCTGATCTTCGGAGAAGGGTTTGCGATTCGTTCTGCTGCAGCGGACGGTTATGTTTATGACCTTAAAGGTCGGACCTTCAGTACCATTAATGCTTATGATTTTCCGTCAAATACGGTCACTATTAAAGACTCAATTGGAACCGGTTCCATCGGTGAACTGCAGATTCACGGAGGTTCTACTATCACTCTGGAATCCGGAACCATCGACAGTATCTGGTTGGGATATGATTCCGAGGATGGTGGAACTCTGATTATTAACGGCGGCACAGTTCACTTTATCGGCGAAAACAGTAATTCTTTTAAAGCTGGTAAAGGCAATGTTATTATGAATGGCGGTACCATTGATGCCACTGATAAAATTCTTTACAATGAGGGCGGTGCTGTTCACGTATCCAATTTTACCATGAATGGCGGTACCATCAAAACTTCAAAGGGCCATGGAATTTCCATTGGCTACGGTTCCAATACTACCGTAAATGGCGGCACCATTGATGCAGCTGTTGCCATTGGTTCTGTTTATGTTTATAACAGTTACATGACGGACGGATATACGGATGATATATCCAGTGGCTTTGAGGCTCAACATGGAAACCGCCAGACGTTTCTTACGATCAATGGCGGTACTTTCAACGGCAATACCACCGATTCAAAATTTGGAAAAGTAGAAGCTGGTGCAGCCCTGGATGTAGCCGGACTCTCTGAAATCACGATCCGCGGCGGATCCTTTAACGGTTCTGTGTT
This sequence comes from Blautia sp. OF03-15BH, assembly GCF_003463065.1. Taxonomy (GTDB): domain Bacteria; phylum Bacillota; class Clostridia; order Lachnospirales; family Lachnospiraceae; genus Limivivens. The sequence goes on along the minus strand of NZ_QSCM01000005.1, from coordinate 32,966 downwards.
AATCTACCATAATGACAAACTTTCCATCGATAAGGCCTCCTTCAGCAATCCTGTGTGGTTCGGCAAGGGAGATACCACAGAAAATAACAAATCGATCACCATTTCCAGTGGTAATTTTAAAAACGGTCTTGACCTTTCCGGAACAGGTGACAGCACCGTTCTGATAAAAAACGGTACTTTTTCTTCTACGGATAATAAGGCTCTGAGTATTGCAAGCTATAAAACCGGACGTAATACTGTAACTATAGAAAACGGCACCTTCAAATCAACCGGAAGCACTTCTGTTTCCATGGATGAAAACTCCACCCTCGCCATTAAGGGAGGTACTTTTACCGGTGCTCTTTATTGTGTCGCTTCTTCCACGGCTTCTGTATCTCCTCTGAAGATTTCTGGTGGTACTTTCTATCCTGCAGATTCCACCGAAAAAGCGAAGATCCATTTGCGCACAGACAGCTCCAGCCTGGATATCCTTTCCACCCTGGCTTCCGGTTACTGTTTTAAACTGAGCGGAGATTACACGGATTATTTTGCCCTTGATCAGGTTCAGAGTTCCAAGATCCAGGTCCAGTCTGGACAACAGCTGTTCCACATTGGATTTGCTGATCCGTCCGATATGCCGGGCGCCAACATTTATACGGGAACATTGACGCTCTCAGATGGAGATACCTTTTACCCTCTCCAAATTCCGATACGCACAGGCTACACCTTCAAAGGCTGGCGTCTGGAGGGCAGTGACTCTCTACTGACTTCAAGCGATATTTTCCATTGGAAGACCACCATTTCTACCAGCAGTTATCATGTTCGTTCTACTTTCGCCGGTAATAAATTCAGTGGCTTCTGGGCAATCGCTCAATGGGAAAAGACTTCCACTACACCAACACTCACCCCGACTCCGTCCACCGGCACCACCTACAAGGTTTCCTTCCATGCCAACGGCGGAAAGAAAGTTGCTTCCACCAAGAAGCTGAAAACCGGGCAGGTTTACGGGGCTCTTCCCAAGACCTCACGAAAAGGCTACACCTTCCTTGGCTGGTATACCGCCAAGACAAAAGGCACCAAAGTAACCGCAAAGACCAAATTTACCAGAAAGTCCAACCTCACTCTGTACGCTCACTGGAAATACACTACCTACAAGATCACGTACAAGACACAGAAGGGCAAATTATCCGGTAAGTATAAGAAAACCTACCAGATGATCACCAAGACCTTCAAGCTTCCCACACCGAAGCGTACCGGCTACACCTTCAGAGGCTGGAGCACCAGTGCTTCCAAGTTTAAAAAGGTAACTCAGATCAAGAAAGGCACCACTGGCAACAAGACCTTCTACGCATGGTGGAAAAAGAACACCTCAACTACAACTCCTTCCAAAGCGACTACTTACAAAGCACCTGGCCTGACCAGGAAATATGTAGTTGGCGTGGATATCCCCGCAGGAGAGTATTACATGAAACCCACCCATTCCTATTCTACAGAAATCGTAATCTACAAGAATGGCAAAACCAAGAGTTTCTACGATCAAGATACCTATGGTGACAGTGCGATTATTACCTTCAGCAGAGGAACTTCTGTCAGCTACAAAGGACTCACTGCCGTTCCCATCAGCCAGAGCAAAAAGCTTGCCTCCACCAAAAAAGAAGGCATGTTCAAAGTCGGTTTCCATATTCCGGCCGGAACTTATACGCTGAAATCCAGTGGGGTTTCTGATACAGGATTCTATTACATTTATAACAGTTCCAAACCCAATGCGGATTATGACATTGAGAGTTTCACAGGAACCACCACGATTACCTTAAAGAAAGGCCAGTATTTAAAACTTTCCTTTGCCACAATTGTCCAGTAACTCAGTACACCAGGGCGCTCCCGGTCAGAAATGGCCGGGCGGCGCCCTGATTTATTTTATAGTAACTGTCCACAATTACAAATTTTTACTTGCTGCCAGCTGCCAGATGTGCTATAGTGAATCTAAAGAAGGGAAAGCCAGAAACACACGGCCTACCCTTAATAGTTTAAAAAGCTGTTTTATTTATCAGCCGTTCACTATTGCAGTAGTGGGCGGCTATTTTTTTCTCCCAAAGTATCCCTCCTTTCTCTCGTCTGGAGGGTTATCCCTCCGAAGAGGGCAGGCCGCCTTCTGGTATTCTGACTTTCCGTAAAATCAGTATAACATGCACTTTTTGACTATGCAATCTATTGTTTTATTTTTGTCTATTCACCTTTATTTGCCCCGGCTCCCTTCTCTGTGTTATAATTTCTTCAGAATCCTATCTATCAGACCTGGAGGTTTACAAATATGAAAGAACAGCTTTACACCATCCCTCTCATGGACGCTTTCCGTGAAAAGGACGAGTGCCCCTTCTGCTTCATCCAACGCTCCCTGGAGCAGCACGCCATCGATTTCACCCTGGGATCCGGTGCTTCCTATATGGAGGACGATATCCGCTTCCAGACCGATAAAGCAGGCTTCTGCAAGGATCATTACCAGAAAATGTTTCTCTATGGCAACCGCCTGGGCAGCGCCCTGATCCTGGAAACGCACCTGAAAAAGCTCACAAAAGACCTTAAGGAACAAATGGATCATTACACCACCGGTGAGAAGCCTTCTCTTCTTGGTCGCCTGAAAAAATCCGCTCCCGATCCGGAAGCGAAAACAAATAACGTCAGCACCTGGATCCGGATGCAGAACAAGAGCTGCTATATCTGTGAGCAGATCGAGACCACCTACGAGCGTTATCTTGCCACCTTCTTTGAGCTCTTCAAACGGAATGAAGATGAATTCATGGAGCTTCTGAAAAATGGCAAGGGCTTCTGTCTGCCCCATTTCGGAGACCTGCTCTCCGGTGCAGAACGCTACTTGAACGAAAAAGACCAGGCCCGGCTTCGGGAGATCCTCTTCCCGCAGATGATCCAGAATCTTGAACGGATCACCGGTGATGTGGAATGGTTCCAGAAGAAATTCGACTACCAGTTCAAAGACGCCGACTGGAAAGATGCAAAAGACGCTGTCCAGCGTGCCATGCAGAAGGCCGGCAGCGGCTACCCCGCAGACCCGCCATACATCCAGAAATAACAGAAAAACGGCACCCACAGGATTTTTATTTCCTGCGGATGCCGTTCTCAACATTATCACTGAAACTGATTTTACTGTATCTGATAAATTTCCACTTTTGCTTTTCCTTCTGCCTGGACAGTAATCTCACCTTTTCTTACATCCAGCACTGTCTCATAAGCTTCACTCAAAAGACCGTCATTTACCGTTACTTCCAGAATCTCTCCATCTGAAAGCAGAGAAAGTTTCTCCGGTTTTCCAATTGTATTCATCTTCAGTTCCCGGTAAGTCTGACCTTCTTTGATTTCTTCTTTGTCTGTAAATTCTCTTGCTGCTCCGGCAACGCCTTCTGTTCTCTGTGCGATTCCCTCAATCTTCAAAACACCCTCATGATACAGGCATTTTGTTCCATAAAGATCCACAACCATGTCCTTGTCTTCTTCCAGTTTTACAACAATTTCCACTGCCGCAGGTTCTTTCTGTGTATAATCAACACACTTGTCTGACTTCGAATCCAAAACTGCTTCCAGTTTTTTTACTTTCTGTTCTTCCAGCTCCTGAACGAGTTTCTGTCTGAGCAGATAACCTTCTTCCGTTTTTACCAGAGTCAGCTCTCTGGGAATTCCCATCATTCCCCTGAAATTTTTACCCTGGTTGTTGGTACGCATCCAGGGAATCATGATCACCCGGTCTGTCCCGGCAAAGGTCTGTCCGGCATAAGGCAGCATACAATGGTAAGCTTCCTGTCTGACGCCATCCGTTACAAAATGGGAACCATCAAAATCACCCAGGAAATAGTAGCCGTCTGCGGACCAGAAGATCCATTTCTTTCCACCGCCTTCTACCGGAATCTCCCGGAAATCCGGGCATTCCCAGGCTCCTGGAATGGTAAGTTTCTGTGTCATGACCCAATTTTTCAGATCGCTGGAATTAAAGATCGCATAATCATTTTTATCTAGATACAGCACCATATAGTAAAGTTGCTTTTCCTCATGCCAGTAAACTTTGGGATCCCGGTTATCTGCTTCTATGTGTTCCAACACATTCTCTTCTACCTTCGTCAGTGTTTCTCCCTGATCCGTACTGTAAGCAATCCGCTGTACAAATTTTTTCCCTTTGCTCCATTCAGAAGCATTTCCTGCTACGGTATAAAAGAATACCGGTGTATCCTTTGGAAGTCCCAGAAGACCTCTCTCATTCAGGATCGCACAACCGGAAAACATCGTTCCGTTTTCATCCGGAAACATCACATCCTCTTTCTGCACCCAATGAAGGAGATCTGTACTCTCCGCATGCCCCCAGCTCATATTTCCCCAGTTTACATCAACCGGATTGTGCTGAAAATACAGGTGATATTTTCCTTCACTATAAATCAGCCCATTTGGATCATTGATCCAGCCTGTTTCCGGCACGAAATGGATATATCCGCTGTTTTCCCGCACAGCAGACTCCTTTTCCCGCACAGCAGACAGAAGACTTTCACAAACATCACCTTCGATCCGGATCTTTTGACCCTTCCATTTTTTCACTGGCAAAACTGCACAGAAATCTTCCGGATAAGTTTCCTCCGTATCTACACAGGAAATCTCAAATTCATAAATTTTTTCTGTTCCGCACCAGAAAGTCAGCAACCTTTTTTCTGCTTCCTTCTTTATCGGTACAAGAAGATAATCTTTTGATATCGTAAGTACTTTTTCCATTCTATTAACCTTTCATTCTTTTGAGGGTCTGCCATCTGTCAAGCCATGGATTCCAGATCCTGTCTTTTCCTTATTTCACCGCGGCCATCTGTCTTTCCTATCCATCAGTTTTCCATATGGCTGATGAGGTTCTTCCTGATACCAGTAAGCAACAGAAGCCACATCGTCTTCCCGTTCAAAAAGTCCGCCATAATACACACCGATCTGCTGAATCGTTACCCGGATATCTTTTTCGAACAGGATCGGATCCATAATGTGCCACCGATAAAAGCTTCTCTGAGGCAGCTGATCGTCATTATGAAAATCATGGTGCAGGAACGTATCATGATGTGAATAATACGGATAGCCTAAAAAAGGCGTACAGAACGTATTTTCCACGGTTTTTCCGTCCTTCTGAGTGGCAAAACTCCAGGCTCCGCCAAAATAGTCTTCTGTTCCGGTTCCGCAGATGGTTGGATACTCTTCATCCCCATCCAGATAGAACTTCACTTCCCCTTCTCCGTACCAGTAGCGTTCCAGCGCAGTCAGTGCCATATATGTCCCAACATACTGTCCCCTGCCTTTTACGTGATCCAGTATTACATAATCCTGACCTTTTTCTGTTATTCTCTGCCTTCTCCACTGAGCATGAAAATATCCGGTGTTTTCCGGAAGTTCATCCGTCAGACAATAATCAATCTGGTAAAAGAATGCCGGGATCGTCTCATCGCACTGATTTTCAATGGTGATTTTAGCTTTTTTTCGGAAAGGCATTGGAAAATAGGAATTAAAACCTCTCGTGGGATTAACAGCTACAGGAAGAGAATTCACGCAATACGACACACCAAAACCGCAACAGAAAAAATCTCCCAACGGACTTTCCACTGAAGGCTCTTCCTCTCCATCCCAGTACATCCGCAAAACCAGATCTCTTAAAACATATCTGTTGCGCTCACTCGTCCGGTCTGTCACTGTGATCCAGATATGATTGATGGTTCCCGGACCGTCCATTTCTGCCAGTGTTACCGTCTCTCCCGATTTGATTTCCGGAATACAAGGAGAACCTTTTCTGGCAGTTCCAAGATCACTTGCGGCTCGGCCTCCCATTCCCTTTTCTCCCTTACGGTTTTCCCAGTTAATACTTCTGCTTTGTCCTTTTTTCAATATTGATAAATGGTTTAAATCAAACATCGAAACTCCTTATTCTCAAAGAGGCTGTTGCATTTTGCGACAGCCTCTTATCTTTTTTATTCAGTTAAAACAGCAGCATCTTTTACTTCCATTGTTCCATCGGAGACAAAAAATCCCAGATGACGGTTTTTCCAGTTATACATCCGGAAACCAAAGGCCACATCATTATTTATATAAAGCACACCTATGGTATCCTGAATATATAAGGCAATTTCATATTCTTTTCCCGCTTCCAGCTTCAGTGCTCTCTCCATCTCCACTGCATAGGGGAACATCTGCCCACCCTGTTCGTACATCCGCAGTCCGGAGCGATACTGAATCCTGTTAAATTGCGGTTCAAACATCAGATAATAGCCAAAATCAAAGGCTTCATCTACCTGGAGGGCCAGTCCGAACCTTGTAGGTGTTCCCTCATAACGAAGTTTTGCTTTGATACAGCACTGCGCCGGAATCACGCTTCCAAGTGCGGCAGCAAATCCATCTTCAGAGCTGCAGAGAGTTCCGTCTGCCCGGTGTTCCCAATTGCCGCTCAGACCTCTGATCTCTGTTTTCTTACTGTGATGGAATGCATTCGCCACACTTTCCACGGGGCATACGCCCAGCGTTCCGTCCTCATGCTGCACCAGCTGATGAACGACAATAGAGCCTCCCCAGTTCCAGGTGCAGTAATCTTTTCCGAAATCTTTCTCGGGATCAAAGTTCCAACCGTTTTCACCTCTGCTAGGGTTCCAGCCGTATACATAACGGTGAGTTCCATCAGATCCCGTTTTTGCTGCATAAAAAGCTCTTCCGTCAAACGTATCCCGCTCCGGGCGTATCCATGGGCCCTTCGGAGACCTGCTCATCCGGTAATAGGTACAGAAACCATCTGTATAATTGGAAAACACCAGATAATACCAGTCGCCCATTTTGAAAAAGTCCGGGCACTCATTGGCTGCCGGATTGCTTCTGGATGCGTAAAGGGGCTTTCTGTACTCCCAGTGGGAGAGATCGTCCGATACGCACAGTGCCACACAGCCGTTCCGTTCTGTTGCCGCATTTTCCCTGGCTGCCAGGATCATCCACCATTTCTTTTCCTCCTCATTCCAGAATACATGAGGATCTCTCCAGTCAGACATCCGGTAAATTTCTCCGTCCGGTCCAAATTTATCTTCCGGGATGTCCTCCCAGTGTTCAAGATCTTTGCTTATCGCATGTCTTGCCCACTGGGCCGGCGGGTTCTGATCGAAGGTACAGTAGAACATATGGTAAACACCGTCCACTTCGATCACAGACCCGGTTCCACCCTGAATGTTTGTCGGGGTTTCTTTGTAAATCCGGTTGTCTTCCGTTATGATCTGATGCCAGCCATAGACGATCTTGTCTTTCGGTGCATCCGGATTCCAGTTTTTCAGATAATAGTTTTCGAATCTTTTCGTCTTCTGATTGTAAAACGGAATCACATCTCCGGTTTTCGCATATTCAGGTGTATAAAATAAGTTCATTCGGCCCTCCCTGCTGTCACATGCTGTCAGTTATTATTTATTGGTGAGTTCATAGAACATATCGAAACCTTTCTGTTTCAGTTCCAGAAGTTCAGAAAGTCCCATGGAATCCATTTTTTCAAGATAAGCGTTCCAGTCTTCATCTGTGATACCATCTTTCACGATACCTGCTTTCGTCTGCTCTGCATAGTTTTTGAGGTCTGTCTCGATCTCTGCGATTCTTGTGATCTCCTCCTGGTCCATAAAGGCTGCCGGATAGTTGTAATCACTGGTGATTGCCGGAGAGTAGATGTTTTTTACCATCTCGTGACGCGCAGCATCAGAATCTACCATCTTGTCAACATAAACGCCATAGTAGTCAGCAAGAATTGCAAATACATCATAGAGGTTCTGGTCATTTCTGACTTTGCTGTCCTGTCCTTCCTCGGTCCATTTCAGCATGCCGTCTTCCATAGTAAATACGTTGGCATAATTTTCATCATCGTAAGTACCAAAGCAGTTCTGGATAGACATGGACGGTTCATAATACTGATCCAGATATGCCAGTGCGATTTCCGGTTTTTCGCAGGCTGCAGTTACAGCTGTTACACCCATATCAAAACTGTAGTAGTTCTGTCTCGGAACATTCACCGTTCCATCCGGTCCTGCCAGAGGCGGAAGCGGCTCATAATCGTCCGTATAATCTCCTGCCATTCCGATTGACCAGTCATAGAAAAGACCAACTCTTCCGGAAGCAACCTTTGCAGAATAGCTTGCTCCATCCTGAGAGAAGATTTCCGGATCTACCAGTCCTTCGCTGTACAGCTCATGGAGCCATTCCAGTCCTTCTCTCACATCATCCTGTACCAGAGTGTAATAAACCTCTTTGTCATTGCTTACCATATAATGATCCATATCATCGCCGCAGCCAAAAGAGCCTAAGGTAATGCCCGGATCCTGGTTTACCTGGTTGATACGGAAGGACATGGGAACCACTTCTCCGATTTCTACGGTAATGTTCTCCTTGAAAGCCTCAAGAACTGTTTTCAGTTCATCGGTAGTGGTCGGCATTTCCAGTCCCAGTTCGTCCAGCCAGCTCTTGTTGATGTAGGGGATTGCTCCGACTACGTTGTTGCTCTCCTTCGGGTCCGTGGAAGATTCATTGATGAACGGAAGAGTATAAATATGTCCGTCCGCAGAAGTAATAGCGGCTTTTACCTCCGGTCTCTTCTCCAGAACTGCTTTCAGGTTCGGCATATCCTCTTCAATGTAGTCCTCGATGGGAATAAAGACTCCTTTGCTTGCATAACTGAGAATGTCGTAAGGTTTGATATACATTTTTGTAATGACATCCGGCATGCCTTTCTTGGACAGGGCCAGTTTGTATTTCTCATCAAACTGATCAGACGGGATGGTCTGATAATCTACCTGCACATTGGTAGCTGCTTCCATTCTCTGAACCAGTGCTTTCTTGCTGAAATCCTGCTCGGAATCATTCTCGGCTCTTGTCATGATAGAAAAGCTGTAACTTTCTTCCAGCGGGAAGGTAATGCCGGATTCACTTGCGGATGCAACGGATCCCAGGCTGGCTGCCAGCATTGCTGCCATACACAGAGCGGTCATTTTTTTGTTTGCCATAACTTTTTCCTCCTTTTATATGAGATAAGTGCACTATGCACAGATCTTTCAACCTTTTACTGAACCGATCATAACACCTTTTTCAAAAGATTTTGCAAAGAACGGATACAGTACGATCAGCGGAACGCTGGATATTACGATAGTGGAATATTTCAGAAGATCTGCAAGTTTCGCCGTTTCTGCCAGTTTTTCCATATTGGCCACCAGGTTCGGATTGATCTGGTTCTGGACCAGGATAGAGCGGAGAACCAACTGCAAGGGCTGCAGGTTCTGATCATCCAGATAAATCATTGCATCAAAGTAAGAATTCCACATAGCCACGAACTGATACAGGCACAAAACTGCAATGATCGGTTTACATACCGGAATCAGGATCTTAAAGAAATACTGCACTTCTGTGGAACCGTCCATGGAAGCTGCCTCGTAAAGTTCAATGGGCACCGTCTTATAATAAGAACGGGCAAGGATCATATTCCAGACATTCAGTGCTCCTGGCAGAAGAATTGCCCATACCGTATTAACTAATCCCAGCTGATCCATCAGCAGGTACGTTGGCATCAGACCACCGCCGAAAAACATGGTGAATACGAAGATCGCATTGAAAAACTTCTTTCCCATGAAGTCATTCCGTGACATGGGATATGCCGTCAGCAGAGTCACCGTCACCGAAATAACCGTAAAAACGATGGAATAGAAAAAGGAATTCCGGAAGCCTCTCCATATATTCGGATCCTGAAAAACTCTTCGATAGCCTTCCAGCGTCCAGTTCTTCAAATTCAAGGAAACGCCAACGCTGTTCCGCACAGACGGATTCATGATCGAACAGAGCAGAATGTAAGCAACCGGTACAATAATCAGAACCGTCAGCAGGATCAGGAGCAGATTTCCGCCCCATGTAACAACTTTATCTTGTGTAATCGTACTTTTCTTTTTGTTATTCATTACGGCTCCTCCTATAATCCTTCACCCTCATTCAGTTTGGAGACAACATAGTTTACTGCCACCAAAAGAATCAGGTTGACAATGGAGTTGAACAGACCTACCGCAGTGGAATATCCGTAATCTCCCATCTCAAGACCAAGACGGTATACATAGGTAGGAATGATATCACTCGTGATCTTGTTCAGATCTGTCTGCATTGCATATACTTTTTCAAAACCGATACTCATGATATTTCCTGCGGATAAAATAAACTGGATCACAATAACAGGCTTCAATGCCGGCAGTTCTACATTTCTGATCTGCTGAATGATCGTCGCTCCGTCGATCTTTGCTGCTTCGATCAGATCCTGACTGACCCCGGCAAGCGTTGAAGTATAAATAATGGAAGACCAGCCGATCGTCTGCCAGATTCCACTTCCTATATACAGGCTTCTGAACCATTCGGATTCAGACATGAAATCAATACTTGTTCCAAAGATTGCATTGATCGGTCCCACCGGAGAAAAAAACAGGCGGATCATACCGGCAAGTACGATGGTTGAAATAAAATACGGAAGATAAAAAACCAATTGTGCATTTCTCTTGATCTTTGCACTTCTCACCCGGTTCAGAAGCAGAGCAAGAATGATCGGCGGGAAAAAGCTCCACAGAAGATTGTAGCCGCTCAGTTTCAGCGTATTGACCAGAAGCCTTAAAAACTCCGTAGATGAAAACAACCTTTTAAAGTTGTAAGCCCCGATCCATTTACTGTCAAAGTAGCCCAGAAACGGACTGTATTCCTCAAAAGCAATGATGATTCCAAGCATTGGAAGGTATTTAAAAATCAGTGTCAGTAAAAGTCCCGGCAATAAGAAAATGATATACAGCTGCCAGTTTTTTCGGAAATACTTACCAAACTGGTTCATATAAGCAGATACTGAACCCGTTTTCTCTTTTTTCCTCATATCCCTCTTCCTTTCTCTTTTCACTTGCCTGTAACTGTCCAGTACCCTCACGACGGCCTCTGGATAGCTACATTTGTTCATTCACAAGTTGCTGTTTGTTAAATTCATAATACTATTTTTCTTCATCTTGTCAATATACTTTTGTGTATTTTGTTTGTTTGTATAATTTTTGTTTGTTATTTTTAGTATTTTTTCTCTTCTTTTTTGTTTTTCAGCTTTATTATATTTACATTTGTAAACTTTTGTATTCTTGCTTTTTTACATTTTCCATGCTACAATATTTACAGGAACCCAAATGGTAACTGTTCGTTCTCTTCACAGTTATCTCAAATTTACTTTTCAAAAGGATAATCGTTATGGCAAAAGCAAAAATATTGGTTCAGGACATTGCCGATGCTTTGAATCTTTCCCGTACAACCGTTTCAAAAGTTCTGAATAACAGCGGATCTGTCTCTCCCCAGACTCGGGAACGGGTCCTCCATAAGGCTGCGGAATTAAATTATAAATGTTATTCCCTGATCCAACCGGTTCTGACAGAAAACCTGGATCTGGAAGAAGCCTTCACTGCCCAGTCCACAGATGCTCCGAAGGAAGAATCAGCCCCTTCCCAACAGTCACAGATTGCTGTCTTTTTCTCCAAGGGAATTGACAAGCAACATATCGGCTTCAATCTTCTCTCGGTTCTGGGACAGGAACTGAGCAGGAAAAATTACTCCATATCCATGTATTTCATCCAGGAAGCAGAATTTCAGTCTCTTCTGCTTCCTCCTACCTTCCATTTGGAACAGACAGCTTCCATCTTCTGCATTGAACTTCTGGATAAATCCTATTCCCAAATGCTCTGCTCCCTCGGAAAGCCCATTCTGTTTTTTGACGCCTACGCCGGTATTTTGGAAGACAGCCTCCCTGCTGATGTCCTGACTGCTGAAAGCCAGTTTCACCTGACCGGTCTTATCAAAAACCTGATCCAAAAATATCATCTGCAGAAAATAGGTTTTTTCGGCTCCTCCCTTCACTGTCTGAGTTTTTTCGAACGCTGGCTTGGTTTCCGCGCTGCCATTCTTTCCTGTGGTCTGGAGTATGATGAAACCTGCAGTATCATTGCAAATGATGACCTCTACTGGGATGACCGCTGGCTTCTGACACAGCTGAAACGGATGGATTCTCTTCCGGAGCTTTTCGTCTGTGCCAATGATTCCCTGGCGTGTCAGCTGATGCGGGTCCTTGCATCTCTGAATATCCACTGCCCGAGAGATATCCTGATCACCGGTTTTGACAATTGCCCCATCGCATCCACGAATCAGCCCGGCATTACCACTATTGACCCGCACAGTTCAGATCTTGCCTGGGAGGCAACTTCTCTGATCCTGTCCCGTCTGGAAGAACCGAAACAGCCCTATCGGAATATCCGTTTACAGTCTTCAGCGATCGAGCGTGATTCTACGCTCCGCCGCTGAGTGCTCCGCGCACTTGAAGCGGGGGAATGCTTATCTGCATTCAAAAAAGGAGCGGTACCGCAGATTTTTCTGTGATACCGCTCCTTATTATTTATTCCCGGTAACAGTTCAGAACATCAGCGAAATGAAAAATCAGACTATGCAAACTTGTTTGCAATAGGATGAATTTTTATTTCGGAATGGGTGGAACGGCGCTGAGTCCCAGTGGGACTCGTTTAGCGCGAACCGAAATGGAATGTAGACCCATTAGCCTCAGACAAAAGCTGCGAATGCAGCGAGAGCGCATGCAATGCGCGGGTCTGTGGCCTGTTGTTTTGAACGTCCTGAACAGTTACTATTCCCGTACACAGCAAGACAGGCTTCCATCCTGCTTACTGCACCATCATTTCCAGAAATTTAATACAGTTTTCCAGGTTCTTGCTGCTGGACATCACCACCGCATAGACCGGGCTGTAATAAACCATATTGTATTTCTCCCAGTTTGGACATTTCTCCAGATCCAGTCTGCCATCATCGGTCATATATTCCTCATATTTGGAATAATCGTCCCCCAGGATTTCCTTCCAGCTCAAAAAAGCTTCCTGCTGCTTGTATTTTTTATAAGTTTCTTCTCCGCAGAACATCATATCTGCTGTTCCGGCTCCCATGACTACCGTCATCTTGACTACTGCATTATAATCATCTCCGGAAAGAAGAGAGGTGTCCACATCCACCACTTCATGCTTGTCCCCGGTTCCTGCATAAGCCAGAAAATCATTCTGTAAAGCTTCCACCTGCTCGTCATGGTTATAGTTGGAATCCACCACTGCAATAGAGAGCAGAGACTTCAGCTGTGAATTCTGAAACATCTGCACACCAATGGAAATGATCACACAGGCAATGATGATCCCCGCAAACACACCCTTATAATATTCCCAGATATATGCGGCTTTCTGTTTGAAAGTCATGCTCTTCAGCTTTTTCAGCTCATTCTGTCTTTTTTCCTTCCGGGTCATATCTGATTCGTACCGCTTTTCCATACCATCCTCCTCGAAAACATATATGGTCATATTTTACTTTTCTTAGTTAAACAGATTTTAAACTTCCTGGGTTCGAATCTAAAAAAAGTGTGAATTTCTGTGATATTTTTGACCAGACTTCCTCTCTGTGGTAAGATACTGTTATTGTAACTATTCAGCCGCAGTGTTCCGTAATTCTCTTTTCAAGGAGGGCTCATGTTCCAGATCCTGATCGTTGACGATGATAAAAATTTAAAAAGAGGGCTCTCTCTTCTCCTTACAGATTCCGGCTACCGGACTTTTTTTGCTGATAATGTCAAAGAAGCGCTCCATACCCTCGAAAAATGCCGCATTGATCTGATGCTGCTGGAAGCGGCCCTTCCCGGCACGGATGGTCTCACCCTTACCAGACTCCTTCGGGACTGTAAAAATGACCTCCCCATCCTCATGCTCTCTTCCAGAAAACAACCTGCTGACATCAAAAAAGGCTTTCTCGCCGGTGTGGATGACTATGTTACCAAGCCTTTTGATCCCGAAGAACTCACCCTCCGGATCAAAGCCCTTCTCCGCCGTGCAAAAATCGTCTCCGAACACCAGCTTGCTATTGGAAACACCGTCTTGGATTACGACACCTTCTCCGTCACCACAAATGGACGGGAGCAGATCCTTCCACAGAAAGAATTCTGTCTGCTTTACAAGCTTCTCTCCTATCCAAATCAGGTGTTTACCCGCCTGCAGCTCATGGAAGACATCTGGGGGCCTGCTTCCGAGTCTACTCCGGCTACAGTCAGTGTTCATATCAACCGCCTTCGGAAGCGTTTCCAAAATGCAGAAGATTTTTCCATTGTTACCATCCGCGGTCTCGGCTACAAATCCCATATCCGGAAATCTACAAACTAAGACCTGCCACATTTTCATGTGACAGGCCTCTTGTACTCAATATACCTTGATTTCTTTGATAAATGCCTCATCTCTTGCCGCAGTCACCTGTACCTTCAGTTTGGAGATCGTCTCGTCAGAATCATTGATCAGCGGATTCTGGAGAGCGAAGGGATCCTGTACCTGGCAGATCTTTTTGTGCCCGATACAGGTACCCTGGTAAAGCGGGTACTGACTGCCGCTCTGGAACTCTGCAACGATGCGGAAGCTCTCAATTCTCTGTCCTTTTTCAATATCCTCCTTGAGAACCACATATTTGAGTTCTTTGACCGGACAGTCCAGCGTGATGGTGTAAACCGGCTGTGTCTTGGGCTCGTCTGCTTTTTTCTCGATCGTTGCCGGAAGCTCTTTTCCAAACTCCTTCCGGATCAGCTCGCCCAGCTCCTTCAGTCTTGCCACATCACGCTCATCGATCAGTCCCTCCGTAGTCGGCGGCAGGTTCAGATGCATACAGGAATTTGCTCCTACGCTGGTAAGGTATGTATGATACAGACGTTCCAGAGAATGCGGATCTTCATTTTTATGCCAGAACCAGCCCGGACGGATCGACATGTTGATTTCTGCCGGAGTATAGGTCAGACCCTTGGAATACAGAATATTCGGCATGGTTCCGAGCTCCTGCTCCGTATTGTAGAGATAAGAAAGGCTTCCCTCCTCTGCCATGGGACCCGGACCGGTTTGCACATCACTGTAGAAACAGAGCTCAGAGGGGATAACGGACCACTCCGCATGACGGGCAACACCTGCCTCATTTCCGCACCAGCGGATATCCGGTCCATAGTCATTGAAGATCACTGCATTCGGCTGATATTTGTGGATCAGCTCGATATATCTCGGAAAATCGTACACCTGCTTCTTTCCGTTCGGACCCTCGCCGCAGGCATTGTCAAACCATACATAGAAGATATCGCCATATCCGGTCAGAAGTTCCGTCAGCTGATTACAGAAATAATCGTTGTATTCCGGTGTTCCGTAATACTTGGAATTTCTGTCCCAGGGAGAAAGATAGAAACCAAATTTAATTCCACCCCGGCGGCAGGCCTCTGCTGCCTCTTTTACCACATCCCCTTGAAACGGGCTGTTTTTTACGGAATGCTCTGTGTATTTGGACGGCCACAGGCAGAAACCATCATGATGTTTTGCCGTCAGCACCATTCCCTTCATACCTGCTGCCTTGATGGCCTCCACCCACTGGTCACAGTTCAGTTTGGTGGGATTGAAAATGGATTCCGGCTCATTTCCCTGTCCCCATTCTCTGTCTGTAAATGTATTCGGACCGAAATGGATGAATGCATATGACTCCATTTCAAACCAGTCCAGCTGCTTCTTGGACGGCTTTACCTGCGCCGCCTCCTTTAAAAATTTCACCATGCTGTTTTCCTCCTTAAAACCCACAAAATAATATCACCCTTCAGGATCTGACTATCCATCAGCCCTTTACAGCACCTACCATAATACCTTTTACAAAATATTTCTGCATGAAGGGGTAAACCATGAAGATCGGCAGAGATGCCAGAACCGTGATCGTCATCCGAATTCCCTTTGGAGAAATAGAATTCGATACCAGCTGGCTCATTCCCGCTGCATTTGTCGTATTTTTAATCTGGTCTGCCAGCCTCTGCGCCTCATTAAGGTAATTATAAAGCAGATATTGAAGTGTAGTCAATGCCTCATTTCCTCTGGTATAAATGTGATTATCGAACCAGGAGTTCCACTGTCCGACTGCGACAAAAACAGCTACTGTTGCAATGATCGGCTTGGACAGCGGCAGGATCAGTTTTGTAAATACGGTCAGATATCCGGCACCATCCAGTCTTGCAGATTCTTCCAGCGAAGCCGGAAGCTGCTCCACGAAGGTCTTGATCAGAACGATGTTGTAAGCAGAAATCATCATAGGCAGAATGTATACCCAGAAATTGTTCAGAAGTCCATAAGACTTCATAACGATGTAGCTTGCAATCATACCGCCGCTGATGTACATGGTGAGGATCAGGAAACGGTACAGGAATTTACGGAAAGGCATTTCCTCTTTTGTAAAAAGATATCCCAAGAAAGAACAGGACAGCACGGAAGCCACGGTTCCTATGACTGTTCTTAATACTGATATCAGAACCGCATGGAAAAAACCGTTCAGTTCAAAAATATCTTTATAATTGGAAAGTGTAAAGCCTCTGGGCAAAAATACCGGTGGATTCACATCCACCTGGCTGCCCTCGCTGAAGGTATAAATGATGATATACCAGAACGGGTAAATGCAGACAAGTGTGATCAGAAACAACAGGGCATAGTCACACACCATAAAAACTTTCCGGGACGTTGAAGTCTGGATTTTATTTTTCTTTTTCATGCTATCCCTCCTAGATCACCGTATTACCACGGATCTTCTTTGCTACCATGTTTGCGATTACGACTAAGGCGACACTGACGATGGATTTCACAATACTGATGGCCACACCGTAGGAATAGTCCATGTTCTCCAGACCGATCCGGTATACATAGAGGTCAAGAACTTCGATAGCCGGAGCGGTAACAGCGTTTTTAAACAGCATATACTGTTCATATCCAGTATTCAGGAAGTTACCGACATTCAGGATAAACAGTACCACATAAGTCTCCATCATAGCAGGTACGGTAACGTGCCATGCACAGCGGAAATATCCGGCTCCATCCACCTTTGCGGCCTCATACTGCTGTTGGTCGATACCGGCGATGGCAGCCAGATAGATGATGGAGTTCCATCCCAGGGTCTTCCACTGGGCCAGGAACGTCTGGAACCAGTAAACGGAGCCTTTGGAGCTTAAAACAGACTGTGCCTGCTCTGCACCGGTGATCTTTGTAATCACGCTGGTCATAAGGCCGTCTGTGGAAAACAGAGAGAACGCCAGGGAGAAAATGATAACCCAGCTGATGAAGTTCGGAAGAGTGGTAAACGTCTGCACAAATTTTCTTACCGGTCCGCTCTTGATCTCATTCAGCAGAATGGCAAAGATCATCGGAAGCGGAGTCAGGATAATGCTGATTCCTGCAAAAATGAAAGTATTTTTCAGTGCCCGTATGACGTTGGCATCCTTTATGATCATCTTGAAGTAATCCAGCCCCATAAAGTCACACTCCAGGATCGGCACACCTGGAACATAGTCAAATACGGAATAAATCCATCCAAAAATAGGAACGTAGTTAAACAGCAGAACGATCACCATAAAAGGCAGTACCATAAATAATAATTTATACTGCTTTTTCGGTTTTCTCGCAGGAGCCACTGTGACGGTTTTTGATCTTGCCATCTGTTCCTCTCCTTTCTCTTTTCATACAGCAGGCGCTGCTGCAGGATTTCTACTCCATATACAGCAGCGCCTGAATAAATTTTTTATGTCTTATTTGGTCATTCCCTCAATGGTAGTTTTCGCTTCTGCCCATGCATTGCTCCACCATTCAACGGATTCCTCTGCCCCTGCATCCTTCAGCTGAGCGATAAGATCTGCTTTTGCAGCTTCAAACTCTTCATCAGAGGCAGCCTGTACCAGGCTCGGGATTGCACTCATTGTGATCTCTTCACAGTTGCTGTCGATACGAACGATGTTCTTCGGAGTAGTCGGAAGACCCATCTGGATTGCGTTGATACCAGTTCCAAGATCAATGCTTGTACCAGCCTCTACACGTTTTTTCAGAGTGTCACTCGGAATGTCGATTCCCAGAGTAGAACACATATCTTTCTCAGCGTAGGTCATGCTGTCGTCCAGCATATCCTCATCATACCAGAGGTCGATGAGACCGCCGTCAGAAGCTACATTATAGTAATCAAGACCACACATAGATGAAAGGTCACCCTCACCAATACCAGAAGCTTTCCACTCGTCCAGACGGCTTCCGTCTGTCTTCATAGCAACGGTATCAGCAGTCAGAGACGGTTTTCCGCTGTCATCAGTGGTCCATCTTCCCTCAACACCGGAGTCGATGTCTCTGGAGAACTCTTCGCTCTGCAGGTAGTCAAGAATCATGACTGCACGCTCAACGTTCTCGGAATGAGAGGATACGAAGAAGTATTTACCGAACCATCCGCCCAGATTCTTCTCGTTGCCCCATCCAAGGTAGGACGGAAGAGTCACATACTCTTTCAGAGTCTCAGGATCTGCTGTTCTCTGATTCTCATTGTAGGTTCCGTAGTACCAGTTCACGCTTCCGCCAAGGTACTGTCCTTTGTTGTATTTCTCTTTGAGATCCTCAGATTTGGTGATGAAGCAGTCCGGATCCAGAAGTCCTTCTCTGTACAGTTTGTTGTAGAATTTTATGCCAGACCAGAACGGAGTATCTCCTTCCACACCCTCGTCATAGAGGTCCGGTACCAGCTCGTTGGTGGTTACATTCTGTACATAGATACCACCTTCGAGGTTGATGTAACCCTCAGCCAGGCAGCCTTTGTAGAAGTAAGCGTGAAGATGGGAATCGTTGTAAGCGCTCATTGCATAAACGGGAAGTCCATCCTCCGTCTCCGGATAGATCTCTTTCATTTTCTTAAGAGCCTCGATGTAATCGTCATCGTTGTTGATTTCCGGGCAGCCGATCTCTTTGTAAAGATCCCAGCGAACGATGTAACCATTGTTCAGAACAGTTCCATAATTTGCTTCCGCACCGTCGAAGGTTACTCGCGGAGTCACGAAATACTGGACGTCATCACCGTTGCTCTTGTAAGTTTTCATAAGCTCATTGCGGAAGTTCATGTTGTCGGAGAAGATGTTTGGAGCGATGTCCTTGTAATCTTCCAGGTTCACTGCATGTTTTCCTTTTACGACACCCTCAATGTTGGCATCATTGACCTGAACGATATCTGTCGTGTTTCCGCCGGAAAGATCCAGATTCAGGCTCTCATTATCGTAAGTTTTCAGACTCAGGGTTACGTTGAATTTGTCCTCCAGTTTCTGAACAACCTCATTCGGCCACCCCTCTTTGGTGTCAGAAGAACCCATGTTGATACCGCCAATGGTAATCTCCACATGTTCAGACAGGTCGCTGTCTGTTGCTGCTTCGTCTGCTGCCGCACTGGTGCAAAGACCTGCTGCCATCGCAAGTGCACTTACCATAGCTACCACTTTCTTCATTTTCATAGTCTTCCTCCCTTTCATGATCGGGTCTTACGCCCGTCTGCTTTGTGATGGACTTATTTTATCGAAAAAATGACGGATTCGGAATGATTTTTCTTTCCAGTTACTTGTCATTTTTTATGTTCTTTTTATGATTCGATTATTTTTTAGACTTATTTTTAGATTTTTCTTATAGAAATCGAAAAATAAGTCAAGTGATTTTCGTGATTTTGTATATTTCAGATAATCATTTTGTATTTTCGCACCTTACCTTTCTTTGCCAAAATTTGTAACACACTCTCCGTTTTTTCAATAAAAAAAGAACAGTTGCATGCCTTCCGACACGCCTCTGTTCTCTTAAAAACAGATATACACCAATACCCCACGCTCCGGGCTGCTTTCCAGCCAGATATCGCCCTTTTCACCATACAGGAGATTCAGCCGTTTCCGGATATTGCAAAGACCAATACTCTCACCATCCGGCGTTCCTTCAGCGATCTTCCGGTTGACCTCTGCCACTTTTTCCGCTTCCAGAAAGGAGCCGGTATTCTGTACTTCAATGGCAAAGCGCTCCGTTTTCCGGATCCGGAGATAAATGTGCCGCGCCTCCGCGGAGCTGCTTCCGTGAACGAAACAATTCTCCATCACCGGCTGAATGATAAACCGCGGAAAATCCTCATCCTGGATTCCGTCATCACACTGTAAATGGTATTCCATCTCATTCCCGTAGCGGATCCGCATCATCTTGATATAATTTTCCAGAAAATCCAGTTCATCGCTGAGCTTCCAGGTAAAGCTCGGATTCCTTAAGATCGGCATGATGACCTTGCAAAGGATGACCAGCGAATCTGCCACCTTTGTATTGTTCGTCATCATCGCCATCCAGCGGATGGAATTTAAAGAATTATAGAGAAAATGCGGGTTGATCTGATACTGGAGTGCCAGAAGTTCTTCTCTGGCCTTCTCCTGCTCCGCTGTCTGAAGTCTGGAAATATAGCTTTTCAGCTTCTGGACAGTATGGTAAAATTCCTCGTTCAGGTGATCGAGTTCCGGCCAGCCTACTTTCTCGGGATTTTCAATATCCAGCTGCTCCTTTCCCACCATTTCCATCTGATCCATGAGGATCTGGATCGGCTTCGTATACTTCCTGTTCCATATCAGGCAGAAAAAAAGCACGGCCAGAGAAGCAATCCCACCAAGAAGGAAACCTGTTTTCTTAATCCCTCTGGCTTCCCGGAGATACTCATCCTTGGGAATCATATTGACCAGCTTCCAGTTATGATAGGAGAGATCGTATTCGATGTTCTGTTCTTCCTCTCTTGGACGGTAAACCGTTTCCAGATAATCAGGATCCGTGGAAGAAATGATCCTGCCATTCTCATCCACCAGAACTGCCCGGCTGCCATTGTAGGAAACCATGCCATAGCTCTGACTGACTTTTCTTTCATCCAGAGCCACACAGAGATAGCTGTCCCCCTCCGTTTCTTTCGCTTCACCAAGAGCCACAATACCCAGAAGAACCGGTCTGTTGACCATACAATAAAAAGTCTCCGTCTTTCCCACATCCAGACTTTCCCCTGATATCCAATTCACAAAAGGATAGCTTTCCTTGCACTTTTCCAGTACAGCACTTGTCTTTTCATCGATTTCCATGACGCCAGTACGGCTCTTTTTTTCCGTAGTGGAAACCACACTCCGGCCATTGCCGCTTAAAATGGCAAAGCCATAGATATTCGTGTCTGCGTACATCATCTGGTCAAATTTCTGGACGATCTCCTGAACTGCCACGGACTTCTCAACAGTGGTTTTATAGGTGTTCGCCGAATACTCCCAGGCCAGTTCGTTATTGACAAACTGGGAGAGATAATATTCTGCATTTTTCATCATTCCCTTTAACCCATTCTCTGTTTCCTGAAAGCTCATAAGGGAAGTTTTTTCATTGGCCGCTGTAAGCTTCTGTATCAGATACATATAGGATGTCCCGAAAAGGATCAGAATCACCAGCAGGACTCCACACAAAATCGACAGAAACCACTTTGTCTTCCAGTTCGGCCGCCATTTCACCCTGTTCAGCAGTTTCATCTGTTTTCCTGCCTCCATTTCACCGGAGACAGTCCGGTCGCCTTCTTAAAGAAGCGGCTGAAATATTCGAAATTGTGAAAGCCGTTTTTTTCCGCAATGACCGCAATCTTGAAATCACTGTTTTTGAGATCCTCCATCACTGCTTTCAGCCGTATCTCATTTAAATACTCCACATAATTTTTTCCGGTCTGCTTCTTAAAAAGATGGGAAAAATAGCTGGAACTGATCCCCAGTACAGAAGAAATATCCGTAAGGCTCAAGGATTCCTGATAATGCTCCTGCATATAACTGAACGCATCCACGATTATCTGATCGTACGATCCATTTTCTCCCGCCCCCGGCTGCTTTTCTTTCACCCGGAGATAGAAATCTTTCGGATCTTCCCCTTCCTTTCTCATTCCCTTCTGCACCCGGAAACGCACGCCCAGGAATTCTTCCACGGAATGATTCACCCGACTGATCATATCCTCCGGATTTTTCTGCATCTTTTCTGAAAAAACACAGAATTCTTTTTCTCCGGTCTTCACAATCAGTGCCTCATTCAGCTGACGCCGCACCAGGTCATAAACAAATTCCATGGCAAGCCCATTTATTTTTTCCTGATCCTCTTCCTTTAAAGAAAAGACCAGCAGATTTTCTATTTTTTTCTGATCGGGAATCCCTGTTTTCTGAGAACCACCCAGAAGATACTTTTCCAGCTCTTTTTCCGGGCTCCGTTTCTCCGGATCGGTCTTCTTACCCTCCCGACCGATTTTTTTCAAATATTCCGTGCTTTTTTTCAAGACTTCATTCACTTCATCCATCGTCATGCTTGCTTTCAGAATATAGCCGATGATCTTATATGGAATCATTCTCCGCAAAATTTCAAAATCATCCAGACAGGAAATTACAATGATCGCACATTCCTTGTCCTGCTGCCGGATCTTTTCAATGAGTTCACAACCGTCCATTCCTTCCATCCGGATATCCGTGATCACCACATCCGGCCGCACTTTCTGAAAAAGCTCATAGGCCTGCAGTCCATTGTCTGCCTGGGCCGCCAATTCCATGTCATAAGCCTTCCAGTCAATAGAATTCTGTAATCCCAGCCGCACCAGCAGTTCGTCCTCCGCAAACAGTACTTGATACATCTGATTCCCCCTCTTTCCGTTCTATTTTTACGCATTTTTTTCATTATAGCATTTTAAATATTTTAAGAAAAGAAAGTTTTTTATACAAAAAGAGAGCCCTGGTATCATCCTATACCACAGGCTCCCCTGATAATAACGTGAGTCAAGCGGATATTCGCAATCCGCTTCGCTACTTGCTCATAACCGAATGCTGCTTTGCAGCTTATCAGGAGTGGTGCAAGCCACTCCTGATACAAGCAAGTCCCCTGCTTATTGCTTTGCGCAATCGAAGCAGGGGACTTGCTTGATTCGGTTAAATATTCAACAGATCCGAAAATGTCTTCAGTTTATACTGCGGAAGATCAGATTTCACTGCATCCCCAATGGCTGCACTGTCCATTTCTCCGTTTTTGGCTGCCAGAAGGCCTGCCTCCGCATCTTCTACCACCAGGCACTCAGAAGCCGGAAGCTTCAGAAACTCTGCTGCCTTCAGAAATACTTCCGGATCCGGTTTGGAATGGGAAATATTATTTCCATCAGAAACTGCATCAAAGAAATCTCCCAGTCCCAGACGGTTCAGGATGAAACCGGCATTTTTACTGGAAGAGCCAATGGAAAGCAGAATGCCTCTGTTTCTGAGTTCTTCCAGTGTATCTTTTACTTCCGGACTCAGCTCTTCCGGTGTCATCTGTTTTAAGAGTTCTTTGTAAACTTCATTTTTTTCGGTTGCAAAAGCTTCCTTTTCCTGCTCCGTATAGGTCTTGTCTGCTCTTTCCAGAATGATATTCAGACTCTCCATACGGCTGACACCGCGAAGACGGTTATTGATCGTTTCATCAAAATAGATGCCCAACCGGTCTGCCAGCTTTTTCCATGCCTGATAATGATACTTGTCTGTATGACAGATGACTCCGTCCAGATCAAAAATAATCCCCTTATAGTTCATCTTTTATCTCCCGTCTGTTTTCTGTGTCTTGGTTGTTTTTGGTTCGATCACGGTTTTGTTTTCACCCAGTAAAATTTCAACTTTTTGTTCTCCGCAGTTTTCAACAGAAACCGAATCCTTTGTTGCTGTTACTTTAAGTGTCTGTCCCTGCCATACCAGCGGAAAAACAAGCCTGCTCCAGTTTTCCGGAAGCTTCGGTGCGATCCGAAGAGCACTGCCCTCCATCCGTACGCCGCCAAAGCCCATTACGGTGCTCTCCCAGATTCCACCGGTAGAAGCACTGTGGATTCCCTCATTGGAGGATTTCATCTCCGGTCCAAGGTCGATTGAAAGTGCGCCCTCATAGAGGTTATAAGCCATATCCTTGATTCCCAGGTCATTTGCAAGGATTGCATGTGTACACTTGCTCAGAGAAGAATCATGAAGGGTCTTGTTCTCATAGAAAATGAAGTTTTTCTTTCTGGTTTCTTCGTCAAACAGGGTATCCTGCAGAAACAGCAGCATTACCGTATCAGCCTGTTTAGAAACCATATACTGGTTCAGCTGTTCCATATTATAGTCATTATAAATGGTCATAACCTCACTGGACTCCTTGTATTTGGAAAGATCCATTTCCTTCAGACTCAGATAACTGTCATACTGAGGTACGATACCATCCTTGTTCGGCTCCGGCAGATACAGCTTGTCAATACATGCCTCAATCCTGTCTTTTATATGAGCCAGATTCAGCTTCTGATCCAGACGCTCATAGACTGCCGGTCTTTCCACCGGAAGCTCCTCTATAATTGCAAGAGCCTGTCTCATATTGTAAGCAGCCATGTAATTGGTGTAGGCATTGTTATCCACATGCTCCTTGTATTCGTCCGGTCCGATCACATCAAGGATCTCATAGCGGTCAAGTTTCTCATTGTACTGCACTCTGCTTGCCCAGAAAAGTGCCGTATCAAGGATGATCTCATATCCACAGCGATCCATATAATCCTGATCACCGGTTACCAGATAATACTGTTCCACCGCATAGGCAACGTCTGCAGAGATGTGATGCTCGATCAGACCGGTGAGAATTTTAGACACCTCTCCCGTTACTACATCAGCTCCCAGATACAACGGAGTTACCTCTCCGTCATCCACCCAGGCACATTCCCAGGGATACATAGCTCCTTCATAGCCATTTTCTTTCGCTTTCAGATGCGCTCCGTAAAGGTTCCGATAACGATATTCCAGAAGAGTCCTTGCTGTCTCCGGCTGTGTAAAGGTGAAATAAGGAAGAATAAACATTTCCGTATCCCAGAAAGAATGACCTTTATATCCTTCTCCTGTCAGAGCTTTTGCGCCGATTCCCACACGGTTATCATCATGTTTTACCATAATATTCAGATGATACAGTGCAAACCGGACAGCCAGCTGATCAAAATCATTTTTACTCTCAATGGTAATGTCGCTCTTTTCCCAGTATTTTTTCCATTCCTCTGTACTTTCTTTCAGCAGTCCTTCATAGCCTTTTTTCTCTGCTTCCTGAAGAACCTTCCGTCCATCCGCTTTCAGAACTTCTTCGATCTTGTCTGCATCTGTTTTTTCATAAGCCATATCTCTGGAAGAATGTACTACGGAATATTTTTCAAAATGAAGAGCTTCTCCGGCAGCCAGTTTTGCAGTATACCGATTATTCAGTGTTCTTCTTTCCATGACCGGAAGCACATCTGCCGGAACATTGATCTTGCAGGCTGCATGCTCAGCGATCCATACACCTGACTGTGTTGTCTTTGACAGATACTGTATTTCACGGCCATCGTAAATTCTTCTCTTCAGATCTTCGAAATGCTGTGCTCCACTGTTTGTCACACTGCCGTCAACACCTGTCTCAATACTGACAGTAGCTTCACGGTCAATCGTCAGATCTACGCTGGCAGCCATCACATGCTCGTCTGCCAAAGAAACCATTCTTCGGAATTTTGCGTTTACTGTGATCCCGCTCTGGTTTATCCAGGAAAATTCACGGATGGTTTCTCCGTTTTTCAGGTTCATAACCCGGCTGTAGGAAAGCAGTTTCCCCTGGGAAAGGTTCAGGGCATAGCCATCGATTACGACTTTCATTCCTGTCATATCCGGAACATTCGGAAGCTCTGTCACTTCCTCTTCCGAAGCTTTATTAAAAGTACCTGTCACAAACATGTCTTTTTTCGTACCGGTATAAGCTTCCTCCAGGGCATTTCTCACGCCAAGATAGCCATTTCCCTGTGCGAAAAGTGCTTCACATTTTCCAAGATAGCGCTCATCAAATGCAGACTCTGACACCAGCCAGTTTTTATTTTCTCCACATCCTGCATCGTATTTCATAATTCCCATCATTTAAAACCTCCAATTATTCTGTCATCCTTTTACGCCGGAAGCTGCAACTGATGCCTGTACCTGTTCCTGTGCACATGCATACAGGATAATACCAGGAAGAACCACCACTGTAAGGGCTGCAAACAGCTTTGTGTAATCGTAAGAAAAAGCTTCTGTAAAGAACTGTAAAGCCAGGGGGAGTGTCCGGTTTGCATCAGAGGATGTCAAAAGGGACGCATAAAAATATTCATTCCAGTTATTTAGGAACATCAGGATTCCTGCTGTCGCAAGTCCGCTTTTTGCCAAAGGAAGATTGATTTTCCAGAAAATGTCAAAAAAGTTTGCTCCTTCCAGAGAAGCCGCCTCATCCAGGGATTTCGGAATCGACATAAAAGTAGATTTCAGGATGAACATGGACATTGCCAGACCGAAGGAAAGGTAAACCAGCGCCACACCCCAGATATTGTCATAAAGATTTAATTTCATGACCAGTGAAAACAACGGCTGTGCCTTTGACTGTCCCGGTACCAGAAGTGTGATGGTAAACAGGGCAAAAATCAGATTTTTCCCCGGGAATTTGAATTTTGCAATCACGTAGCCGCCCATCGCAAAAATGATCAGGGATGCTGCTGTTGCTGTTATACAGATAATTGCAGAGTTAAAAAAGTACTGGACAAAATTATATTTTTCAAAAATATATGCAAATGCATCAAAACTGATATGAGTCGGCAGGGAGAACGGACTGGAAAGAATCTGCGCGTTCGTCTTAAATGCTGACATGATTACCCAGATAATCGGGAAAATGGATATGATAATTGTAAAAATCATAACCGCATAGACAAAAATTTTGATACCTATTTTTTTCGCCTTATCCATAACAATATGCCCCCCTTTAATAAACACTCTCATTCATCCGGAACGCTTTGTTGATCACCGCAAGAGTGATAAGTCCCAGGATAAACATGATAACACCGTTTGCATTCGCATATCCGTACTTCATATCCTGAATGGATTTTACAAGGATGATCGGAAGGCTCATGGTATCGTCTCCAGGTCCGCCTGCAGTTGTCAGTGCAATCTGCTCGTACATGGCTACACGGGCGGTAATGGAACAGATCATGCCGGTTCCGATAGCATTACGGCAAAGAGGAAGCTGGATTCTGGTGATCACCTGCCAGCCCGTTGCTCCATCTACTTTGGCTGCCTCTGTCAATTCTTCCGGAACTGCCATCAGGTCGTTTAAAACAATCAGAGTAACGATAACCGCATAGAACAGCCATGTGATCGTCACTGCCCAGAAAGCATAAGGAGAACTAAAGAACCATTGCACATGAAAGTCGGGATTAAACTTACGGATGATATTGTTCAGGATACCCATATCATCATTGAAGATAAATTTATAAATCATAGCCCAGGCAGCTGCGGAAATAACATTCGGCACCATAAAGACTGCTCTCGTAAATTTCCATCCCTTTGGTTTCTGATAAAGAATAAACGCAACAAGCACACCAAAGCCAACATGCAAGGTTGCTGCAATGATCGACCATAAAATGATATTCCGAAGTGAAATCTGAAAAGCTTCATTCTGAAACATCGTAATGTAGTTTTTGAATCCAATGAAAACCGGTTTATTAAAGCCGTCCCATTTTGTCAATGACGTATAAAACACTGTAATAATCGGCTGAAGATAAAAAATAAGGAAAATAAGAATTGACGGAAGCAGGAAAAGATAGATCCATTTATAATTTTTTTGTTCCAGTTTACTTACTGCCACTTTTTTTGACTTTTTCAAAATTTCGCACTCCTCTCCAACAGACTGCTTTGATCACAGACGCATATGTATAAAAAGGGCTGCCACAAAATGATTTCCTGCATTTCAGGCAGCCACTTTTTATTATTTAGTACACTTCTCTGTTACTGTTTTGCTTCTTCTGCCTTTTTGGTCAGCTCCTGGCAGAATTCTTCCGGAGTCAGAGTACCATCAGCCAGTTTCGGAAGCAGTTTACCAAACTCTGTATCAGCTACAGAAGCCGGGAAGATATCACCAAGAGTTGCCACATACTTCGTATTCTCGTCCATGCTCTCGGAGAGTTCGCTTAAGATTCTGTTCTCTTTCAGTTTATTCTTAAAATCATCTGTATAAGTCAGCTTCGGAGCAGTTCCACCTTCAGCCAGGAGCAGAGCTTCGATCTCTTCCTGAGAATCACGGAAGGCCAGGAAAGCTTCTGCTGCTTCTTTTTCTTCATCCGTTGCATTGTTGGAAACCCAGAACTCACCATAGTTTCTCTCATTTGTAAGGGCGATATTTCCCGGATAAATGGTTGCTTTTACATCATCACCGCTAAAGTCGTTGCTCCATTTATCACTGGAACTTGCATCAAACTCCGTAGACATCCAGGAACCGTTACAAATGATGGAAGCATTCTTGCTCATGAATGCATTGGCAGCATCCGCGTAAGCAGCTCCGATGGTGTTGGAGGATGCGTTGTTCTCAAGCAGGGTCTGCAGTTTTGCAACGCCGTTTACAAAGGGCTCTGCTGTGTAGTCATACAGTTTTTCATCTGTATTGTTGTTCAGAAGATCAGCTCCACCCTCTTCATTTCCAATGAGTGCTGCCAGCAGCAGTGCGGAAGTCCAGCCATTCTCTGCTGTCTGGAACGCGATCTTATTGTCGCCCAGGCTTTCCATGAACTCATCCATGCTCATATCTTTGATATCTTTATCGGAAGTATACATGCTGCTGTTGTAGAAAAGACCTACCGGTTTGATAACGGACAGCGGTTTGCAGATCAGTTTTCCGTCTACTGTACAGAAGTCAACAGATCCGTCTACCCAGTTGGCAGCGACATCCGGATTTTCTTTTGCAAAATCACTCAGATCGTAAGCCATATCGTTGGCCAGGATTACCTGTTTGAACCACTGGGTATCAATTCCGCCTGAACCCGGAGCATGTACCAGCACCGGCAGCTTGTTCTGCTGAGCCAGCTGTTTGATCTTATCTGCATAAGATGCCTGCGGAACTTCTTCAACGGTGATTTTGTATTTTCCTTCATACTTTTCATTGAAACGCTCAACTTCGGGAAGGAAAAATTTAGCGCCTACATTCTCACCGGCAAGGTAAGTCGGGAATTTGATCTCAACCACATCATCTGCCTTTGCCAGAGTTCCATTGCTGACTACCAGACCTAATGTCATAGCAGCTGCCATTGTCAATGCCATACTTCTCTTTGCTTTCATGTCTTTTACCTCCTGATAAATATCATGTATAATATTGCAAAAACGTTTTTGGTATGATGCATTTAAAAAGCAGTTTTTCTACTGCTGATTAAATATCGTTTAAAATTTTTTTACAGATTCCCGCTCCATAATTTTATATGGAACGTAAAGAACAGGATCCACTGCTTCACCCTGAACCATTTCATACAGCATTTTCATTCCTATATAGCCTTTACCAGAAATATTCTGATCAATGGTTGTGATTCCCGGATGGATATAATTCAAAACTCCCAGTCCATCATAGCCTGTCACAGAAAAATCATCCGGAATGGTATAGCCGCATTCCTGTATTGCCCTGGTAGTACCAATTGCCATCATGTCACTCATACAGATAAATGCTGTTGCTCCATTTTTTCCATTTTTCTGAATGTACTGTTTTACAGCCTCATAGGAATCCTGCTGCGTAAACTCTCCAAAAAGGACAGTGATATTTTTTTCCGATACCCCGTGTTTTTCTGCTGCTCTCTGAAATGCGGCATACCGCTGATGTGTAACCTGTGCATTCTGAGTACCTTTCAGAATTGCGATTCTACGATGCCCTCTTTCAATCACATAACTGGTAATGTCTTCAAATGCGCCCTTTTCATCGGTAGCAATGGTTTTTCCATTTTCACCTTCAAATACCACATCAATGCCCACACAGGGGATTTTTGATTTTCCCACCTCTTTCATGTAAGGATCGTCAGTTTTCAATCCCAGAACCAGCACTCCTGAAATACTATAACAGTCACAGAAATCTTCAAAAGACATCTCCTGCTGCATCTGGGAATCAATCCCATATAAAGCTGCTGTAATTCCCATTCCATTCAGATAGCTGTATGCACCGCTTAACACATTTCCTGTTATCGCACCGCCAAGCTTATCTTCCAGGATCATACCTGAATCAATGATTGCAATATTTTTCTGTTTCTTCGATGATAGATTCTTTGCACTTTGATTCGGCTGATATCCAAGAGCTTTTGCAGTCTTTTGGATTTTTTGCTGAGTTTCTTTATTCACATCGCTATATCCGTTCAGAGCTCTCGATACGGTACTTACTGATACACCTGTTGCCTTCGCCACATCTCTAATTGATACTGCCATATGAACTCCAATCTCCAAAAACGTTTTTGTTTCTTGTACTCACAATCTAGCACCTCTTTCTTTTTTTGTCAATTCCTTTTTGTACTTATATTTCCATTTCTGATATTTTTAACATATTTTATATCTATAAATTGTGCATTTTGTCTATATTATTTTCTGTAAAAATAGCGGATCGCCGATATAAACCTGCGCATCCGCCATAAATGCTGCATTTACAGCCTTCCCGGCAAAAGTATGCGTCATGCCTGCATGAACAAACACTTTTGACGGGAATTTTTTACCTTCTCCCATACCTGTCTTTTATGGAATCCCGATTGACGATTGTTGCTTTTAAACGGACCCTTGCCGGGAAATCTGAGTAGTCTCCGTGGATCCTTTTTTCCAGGATATCACAGGCCGCTTTCATCATTTCCTTTAAGGGCTGTCTTACTGCCGTCAGTCCGGGACGCACAATGGAACACAACTCCATATCATCAAAAGCCGCCAGTGACAAATCATCCGGAACCCGGATCTTCATCTGGTTCACCGCCGCCAGAGCCCCCACGCTCATATGATAGTTTGTTATGAAAACTGCGGTAGGCGGATCCGGAAGCTGCCAGATCTTATGAATTCCCTCATACCCGGAAGCATAATCGTAATTTTCTTCGATCAGATATTCTTTTCTCAATGGAATCTCATAATCTTCCATAACACGCAGATACCCATTCAGACGTTCCTTTGCCGTTGTAGATCATGAACGCAGTCGTTTCAACCAGTGCTAACCAAGTCTTCCGTGAATCAGCTCTCCACGCATTCGCAGCGTAACTGAAAAAGGATATTTTCTTTCTCTCATGCATAGAATAAAGCAAAACGCTATATGGAGTTTTCATGATACATAAAAGCAAAATTTTCTCTTTCTTCCGCACATGTTCTCTGAAAAAAACACTTCAGATCTCCGGAATCCTCGCTTCCGCATTTCTCATAGGATCGCTTGCATCCCGGTTCACGGATCATTTTTTTCCTGCATCCTCTCAGTCTGTCACCGGACAGGAGATTCATTTTGGTACCGCCACCCCGCGCACTGAGATAAAAAGTTCTGCCGAATCCATCCAAAAGACAGCTTCGGATCTCCTTGCTCCTTCCGCTGTTGAAACTGCTTCTCCCGGTTTCTCCATTGCAGACTCGGATCCCGCCCTCCTTGACACGCTCCTTCTGCCCAGTTCCAACTGGGGACTAAGTTTTCCAGAGGAAGGACAGCGGCCAACCGGAAATGCCTCGATAGAAGAATTGAGTGCCTGCAATGCTCACTATGTTTCCAACACCGATGAAAAAATTATTTTTCTCACTTTTGATGCCGGTTACGAAAATGGCAACACGCCAGCCATTCTGGAAGCTTTGAAAAAACATCATGCTCCGGCAACCTTTTTCGTTGTCGGAAATTTTCTTTCTTCAAATCCGGAACTGGTAAAACAAATGCTTACGGAAGGTCATACGGTCGGCAACCATACCTGGTCTCATCCGAATATGTCCAAAATCTCCACTCGTGAAGCTTTTTCGAAAGAATTGAGCCAAGTGGAGGATCTTTACAGAGAAATCACAGGTCAGGAAATGGCGCCTTATTACCGGCCTCCACAAGGCATCTACAGCCAGTCCAATTTACAAATGGCGAAAGATCTCGGCTATGAGACCTTTTTCTGGAGCCTTGCTTACGTGGATTGGTATCAGGATAATCAGCCCACAAAAGAACAGGCTTTTGACAAACTTCTGAAACGGATCCATCCCGGTGCCATTGTTCTTCTTCACAGCACATCCTCCACGAATGCTCAAATCCTTGATGAACTTCTAACTCGCTGGGAAGAAATGGGCTATACCTTCAAACCGCTTTCTGAAGTTGTCTCCTGACTCCTAGCACCAACCGAAACAGCGCAGACCTGTGACCTGTTGTTATGAACATCCTGAACAGTTACAAACAAAGATGATTTAGATTTCTGGTACAAAAAAAACAGAGATCTGTATCTCTACAGGTCTCTGTCATAAAAGTGAGGCATCGGGGATTCGAACCCCGGACAACTTGATTAAAAGTCAAGTGCTCTACCGACTGAGCTAATACCCCAAGGAAAAATGCCCAGAACCGGAATCGAACCAGTGACACGAGGATTTTCAGTCCTCTGCTCTACCAACTGAGCTATCTGGGCATTGAGTTGCGGGAGTAGGATTTGAACCTACAACCTTCGGGTTATGAGCCCGACGAGCTTCCGGGTTGCTCCATCCCGCGATATTATTTTTGTTTCAACAACTTTTGTTGAAAATGGGCGGAGGTGGATTCGAACCACCGAAGCAATTTGCAGCAGATTTACAGTCTGTCCCCTTTGGCCACTCGGGAATCCGCCCATAAGAACTATTTAATTATAACACATTTCTTTTGGAAATGCAAGCCGATGATCGGACTCGAACCGATAACCTGCTGATTACAAATCAGCTGCTCTGCCAATTGAGCCACATCGGCATAAGTGAAATCATTTAGGCTTTATATGGGGCCTATAGGGCTCGAACCTATGACCCTCTGCTTGTAAGGCAGATGCTCTCCCAGCTGAGCTAAGACCCCATATTTATTTCATTCTTTCGAATGAAACGACCCAGACGGGACTCGAACCCGTGACCTCCGCCGTGACAGGGCGGCGCTCTAACCAACTGAGCCACTGGGCCATCCAACCTTTCGGTTGAAGGCTTATGTACCTTCAAAACCACACACAGAAATTTATTTTTTCCATCCGAATCTTTCCTACCC
>NZ_QSCM01000047.1:330-549 GCF_003463065.1 Blautia sp. OF03-15BH | reverse complement strand
TTCGAACGTTTTCCGGAAATAAGAAACCAGCTGTGGAAAGGAGAGCTGTGGAATCATTCTTATTATGTGGAAACGGTCGGATCGGTATCGGAAGAAAATATCCGCAGGTATATCGAACATCAGAGCAAAGCTTACTGATGCTATGGAGGAGAGGAAATGTTGCTGTCAAAGAAAACATCCATAAAGATCAGCTGTGAATATGCGAATCTCATCGGACAT
>NZ_QSCM01000047.1:0-320 GCF_003463065.1 Blautia sp. OF03-15BH | reverse complement strand
ATAAAGATCAGCTGTGAATATGCGAATCTCATCGGACATATGTGCTACGCAGCATCCAAGCTCTGGAATGTCTGTAATTATGAGCGCCAGCATTACAAAGAAACAGGGCTGGGGCAATATCCGGACTGGTATTATCAGAAAAAAGCCCATAAAGAAGATCTGTGGTATAAACAGCTCCCGTCCCAGACTGCCCAGGAAGTCTGCAAGCTGCTGGATAAGGCATGGAAGTCTTTTTATGCCTTGAAAAGGTCCGGTGGAATTGAGTCGCCCAGACCGCCGCGGTTTAAGCAGGATGGGATTCCCATTACCTATATGCAGAT
>NZ_QSCM01000046.1 GCF_003463065.1 Blautia sp. OF03-15BH | reverse complement strand
ACAGGTGACTCCCTGTTCCCGGCAATATTCTGCAAGATATCTTGTCACCTTATGCAGATAGTCTGTTACGGAGTTTTGTTTTCTCTTATATAACTTCCTGATATGTTTTGATGTTACCGGATGCTTTACTCCCTTTTGGGACTGTTGCCCATACCACTGGGCCTGCACTCTTGCGATCTCTTTCTGGAAATATCTTTCTATTTCAAGGTATTTTCTGCCCAGGATAAATGTCTTCCCATTTCCGGAATCATAACACGTCATAAGGTTATGAAGCCCCAAATCAATCGCCAGCTCATGTCCATTCTGTGGAAGTTCTTCCGGATCAGGAACCTCATAAACAACGATCAGGTTACAGATCCCTTTCTCCGGCGGGTAGATCCGCAGCTGTTTGATCTGATCCATGTCCCTGAAAATCTTATTTTCAAGAAAAAGAAAGTTTTCATGGATCTGATACGTTCCTTCCATATATTTTTTTAATGCCTTTGGAAGGGACAGGCGGACTTTCTCCGTATCCCGCTCATGCACGATCCCCATCTGCATATAGGTAATGGGAATCCCATCCTGCTTAAACCGCGGCGGTCTGGGCGACTC
>NZ_QSCM01000045.1 GCF_003463065.1 Blautia sp. OF03-15BH | reverse complement strand
TGCTTCTTCCGTCTCAATCTTTTCTGAAAATACTGCCATTCCCTGCATTGCATAATCAATTCCAAGTATCTTTGCAGTACTGAAATCCGGTTCAGCTGCTTGGTTTTCACAGCTGTATCCTTCATACAACAGGCTTGCAAAGTATTTTCCGGATGGTTCCATACGGACTGTCACTGATTTCAGACGGAGATTTTCTGCTGGCTCCCTGTGTTTTTTCATGGCAATCCATTTTAATTTGGGAAGTCGGATCCGCTTACTTTCCACCAAAATATTTCCATTGACCACATTCGTTGTATAACTGTTTCTGGAATGATGTTTTGACTTGAATCTTGGAAATCCAATCTTGGGATCCCGAAAAAAATTCTTATATGCCTTTTCCAGATGAAGCTGGACATTTGCCAGTGCCAGCGAATCTACTTCTTTCAAAAATGAATATTCCTTTTTATACATGGCTGGTGTATTTTTTAACATTTTCTTCGTCTTTTCATACTCTCGGATCTTATCATTAAGCATCTGATTGTACAGAAAACGACAACAGCCAAATGTTTTGCCCAGAAGTATCTTCTGTTCTTCTGTCGGATAAATTCGGAAACGGTATGCTATGTTCAATACTTTTTCTCTCCCTGGTTTTCAATGTATTGACGGATTACTTCTACCGGAGCGCCTCCAGCTGTCAGTAAGCAGAAACTCTGACTCCAAAAGGCTTCTTTCCAAAGTTTTTCTCTGATCTCCGGATACTCCTTTTTCAACAGTCTGCTACTGGCACTTTTATAAGCATTGATAAATTTACTAAGTTCTGTTCTTGGCTGCGCACGGAACATTACATGCACATGATCA
>NZ_QSCM01000044.1 GCF_003463065.1 Blautia sp. OF03-15BH | reverse complement strand
GAACACTGGCCGTCCTCATAGCGTTATTCTATTTTCATCATGCGGTAGCCCACACCAATATGTGTTTGAATATATTGTGGAGACTCCTCTGTTGGCTCCAATTTTTTTCGCAATGTTGCCATAAATACCCGCAGCGAAGCCACATCGTTATCCCAACTGCGGCCCCAGATATTTTGTGTGATAAAGGTATGGGTCAGTACCTTGCCGACATTCTTGGACAGCAGACACAACAGCTTATACTCAATGGGTGTCAGGTGAAGTTCGTTTTCATCCAGATAGGCGCATCCCCCGGCATAATCCACTTTCAACTTACCATTCACAAATACAGAACTGGCAGTAAACATCTCTGCCGTCATCAGAGAGAGTCTTCGCTGCGTCACCCGAAGTCGTGCCAGCAGTTCTTCTACCGAAAAGGGCTTTGTCAAATAATCGTCCGCTCCGGCATCCAGCGCCTTGATTTTATCGTTATCCTCGCTTCGGGCGCTGATTACAATAATCGGAACATTGGACCAAGAGCGAACCGTTTGAATGACTTGAACGCCATCCATATCCGGCAAGCCCAAATCCAGTAAGATGATTTCAGGATTGTGCGATGTGGCCTCCATAATGGCTGCCGAGCCATTGGGCGCTACCACATATCGATAATCATTTGTTTTCAATGTAGTTGTAATGAGATTTCGTACAGATGGGTCATCCTCAACCACTAATATCAAAGGTTTATTCATGAAGTTCTACCTCCCCTGCAGGTAATGTAAATTTAAAAGCAGTGCCATTTGGCTGATTGTCTGATACGGAAATCGTGCCGCCGTGGGCGGTCACAATGGACTTACAGAGGGACAGCCCCAATCCAAGGCTTCTGCGGCTGTCGACCACTTTATTGGCCCCACTATAAAACATATCGAAAATACGGGGTTTCTGCTCATCGGGAATCCCAGGGCCGTTGTCAGAAACGGAAACCGTGACCCATTGCTCTTTTTGATCGGTATGTATTTCAATTACTGAACCGACAGGGGTATATTTGATGGCGTTGTCAACCAAATTGATAATCACCTGAACGATCAGCTTCGCATCAATGTGGGCAAGGATAAAGTCTTTACCGCTGGTCACACGAATGGTGTGTTCTTTACTCTTTCTGTTGATGTGCTTCAGTGCTTCAGAAACGACCTCATCCATGAGTTCGATACTCCGAGTTAAATTGACCTGTCCGCCCTCGATTCGTGTGACTGCCAACAGGTTTTCAACGAGATTAATCAGCCACATGGAATCGTCATAAATATCGGTAAAGGTCTGCTCCCGCAATGCATCATCCATCTTTTTATAATTTGCAAGCAAATTG
>NZ_QSCM01000043.1 GCF_003463065.1 Blautia sp. OF03-15BH | reverse complement strand
TCTTGAATCCAAACCAGTCGCTCATTACTGTCCTTCCTGTGGATATAAAATGCACTCTCGTGGGATCAAGCAAAGAAAAATCAATCATCCAATTCTTCAGGATAACTACAGGCTTATTCTTATTCTGAAGCAACGACGCTGGCGTTGTACCAATCCGGATTGTCGCTATGACACCAGCGAAACTTTTAAATTCGTCAACAGAAACCGACGTACCACCAATGCAACAGATATGCTCATCGTCAGCGCTTATCAAAACCTGGCTGAATCTTCTGTTTCTATCTCCAAAAGATTCCATGTCTCAGATACTTATGCACATGATGTATTTGACAGATATGTAAAGCTTGACCGGCTCCCTCTTACCGATGCCATTTCTGTCGATGAAGTGTTTCTGGATATGGATAATGACTGTAAGTATGCTCTGGTAATCCAGGACTTTCATACAGGAGATCCAATTGATCTGCTCCGCAGTCGACGTACGAATGTCACAGAACCCTACTTTGCCGCCCTTCCAATGGAAGAGCGGGCTGCTGTAAAATATCTTATTTCCGACATGTACAACCAATATATTACGTACGTGGATAAGTATTTTCCCAACGCAGTCCCTGTTGTAGACTCTTTCCACGTCATTCAATGGATCATCCGAAAAGTTGACAATTACATCCGGCAGCTTCTTAAAAAGTACCGCCAACGAGATAGAGAACTCCAAGAAAAACTCTCCAGGCAACAGCAAAAAACAGTGTCATTTCCTGTTTCTGATGAAGTGTACATTCTGCAAAAATACCGCTGGCTGATCCTTTCAAATCAATCAAATATTCTCTATCATTCTGATCTTCGTATGGATCCTCATTTTCATGTACTGATGAATACATACGATTATGAAAGCTGGCTGTTTCGCATTGCTCCAAATCTAAAGGACTATCGTGATCTTAAGGAGCTCTATATCCAATTCAACGCCCGAAATGCTGGAAACACTGTTTCTGCCCGCAAAGAACTCACAGAATTAATCCAGGTCTACATGAAATCCGGTCATGAAATCTTTCGGGAATTTGCTTCTCTTTTGGAAAAATACCAGGATCCTATCATTAATTCTTTTATCATGGTAGAAAAAATCGGAAACGGAAAAATATATGACACCCGTTTATCAAATGGTCCCATTGAATCATTAAACAGAAAAGTCAAAGATTTAAAACGCTTAGGGCGTGGTTTCCGCAATTTTGAGCACTTTAGGAACAGATTTCTTTATGCAACAAGGGCTCTGCCTGTCTTAAATGGTGTTTCTGATTATAACCCTGTATCTTATCTTGAAAACGACGAATTTTAGGAGGAAAATTTCATGGAAAACTATTGCGCATTCAGTAAAAATCATAAATGCCTCAACTGGACTGATTATGAACTCACAAGATATGAGCTAGAAGAAGCCGGCTCTTTATGCCAGGCAAACTGGATTGAAATTGAACAAAAAAATGAATACATACAATTACTACAAGCATTACTTGACGATCACGGTATCCCATATCCAGTCGAATAATAACGTTCTTACATTAAAGGGGTCTGGCTTTCGCCAGACCCTCATCTTCGCCCCTCAAGTTTGCCCCTCATAAAAGACCCTCACGAAGAACCCTCAACAACTATGCTTGTTTTTATTGTGAAACCCTCACGAAAGCCCCTCAACAAGTTTGGCAAACCCTCAAGAACTTTGATTAT
>NZ_QSCM01000042.1 GCF_003463065.1 Blautia sp. OF03-15BH | reverse complement strand
CGGTAAAGGTCTGCTCCCGCAATGCATCATCCATCTTTTTATAATTTGCAAGCAAATTGCCTGCGCTGCCAGAAATCGCTGTCAAAGGGGTTCGAAGATCATGAGAGATTGCCCGCAGCAGGTTAGCACGAAGCTGTTCATTTTGCGCCAGAACAGCCGCTTCCTCTTTTTCTTTGGCGTTTTTGATGTTTTCAAGTGCCAAAGCGCACTCGCCCAGAATAGAGAGGAGTACGCTGTTTTCGAAAGAGTCCAGCGGAATACCGTTCACCGCAATACCAGCCACTCCATATACATGCTGGTTGACCCGAATCGCAAGGTATAAACACTTTGCACTGGATAATGTATCTGTTGTGGCACCGGCGTGTTTATTGTTTCGGAAGACCCAATCGGCGACTGCTTTCTCGTTCTCAGAAATTAAATCTTCCTGAATGCTATTAACAGCACGAAAAACATTGGGGGCAGCAAGTTCTTTACCATCAGACAGGTAGACGACAATATCTTTTTTCAGCAGCTTCATGAGCTGCCCTGCCGTAGCGGTGATTACCGCATTCTCATCCTGCTCTTTTTGCAGAAGCTGGTTGGTTTCAAAAAGAATCTTTGTACGGTAAGCTGTATGGGCAGATTGTTTCGCATTTTCTTTCAGCCGGGTAGCGAGAGATCCGGAAAGCAGTGTTACTATAAACATAATGGTAAAGGTAACAATATAGTTTGGATCGTCAAAATGGAATGTCAGTCTCGGAGTGGTAAAAAAGAAATTGAAAACCAGCACACTGACAACCGAGGTCAGAATCCCGCACAGTCGGTTGGTTGTGATTACAGCGGTCACAAGTACGCCTAATATGTAAACTGCGATAATATTACTCTCCGTGAACCCAAGAGCATCAAAGCCACAGCCAATTAGTGTAGCTACCAGCAATACGACGATACTCTTCAGAACATCACGCAGGGGCATCGCATCTACCTGCGCCTTTCTCTTTTTTTCCTGATAGCTGGTTCCTGTGCTGGCATCCGGTATCACATGAATATCCAGATTAGGTACGCTGGAAATCAGGCGTTCCGTCAAGGTGGACTTGCTGAAAATATTCTTTCGTGCAATGGTACTTCGTC
Source organism: Blautia sp. OF03-15BH (assembly GCF_003463065.1). GTDB lineage: Bacteria > Bacillota > Clostridia > Lachnospirales > Lachnospiraceae > Limivivens. Next base: position 1,092 of record NZ_QSCM01000042.1, on the reverse strand, counting down.
CAATTACGATTTTTGAGATGCCGGAAAGACGGGCAAATTCCGCAATCTGATAAGGCACGTCATCGCCATAACTTGTCTCAATCGCAGCGCCAAGTTGCTGGGCCAGACGCTTATTATCCTGCAAACGCTTTTTATCATCGTCACTCATCGCCGCTGTATTTGGCGTTTCCACATAAAGAGCGGTAAATGTTCCCCGAAAGGCTCTTGCCATCCTTGCAGCAGTCCGAATGATTTTTGCGTTGGATGGCGACGAGGAAAGACATGCCAGAATGCGCTCGTCTGTATGGTAATCGCCTCGGCTCTGTACTCTGGCGCTTTCCGTCAGCAAGTTCACCCGGTCAGCGCACCGACGGAGGGCGATTTCCCGCAATGCGGTGAGATTTTCCAGCGTGAAAAAATGAACGGTTGCCTGCTGCGCCTGATCTTCCCGGTACACATTTCCACTTGCCAGTCGTTCCAGCAACTCCGCAGGCTCAATATCCACCAGTTCTACCTGATCTGCTTGATCAAAGGTGGAATCCGGAATGCGCTCCCGCACAAGAATTCCGGTGATAGAGGCTACTGTATCGTTGAGACTCTCGATATGTTGGACATTTACAGTCGTATAGACATCAATTCCAGTATTTAGCAGTTCCTGAACATCCTGATACCGCTTCGTGTGCCGACTGCTTTCGGCGTTGGTATGGGCCAACTCATCCACCAGTATGAGCTGTGGATTTCGCTTGAGCGCAGCATCAATATCAAATTCACGAAGGGGCATTCCTTCGTAAGCAACTTGTTTCACAGGAAGCTGCTCCAAGCCGTCCAGAAGTGCCGTCGTCTGGGGTCGGGCATGGGGTTCTATGTATCCAGCAACCACATCGATACCACGCTCCTTAGCCTGATGAGCCGCCTGAAGCATGGCATAGGTCTTTCCGACACCTGCGGCATAACCGAAAAAGATTTTGAGTTTTCCGCTTTTCTTAGTGGATGCATCGTTACGGATCGCACGAAGAAGCTGATCCGGATCTTGTCTTGGCAGTTCCATTTTAACCCGTTACTGAAAACTTATAAAAAGTTATAAACTTCCATGTTTCATTCCTACTTCAACGA
>NZ_QSCM01000041.1 GCF_003463065.1 Blautia sp. OF03-15BH | reverse complement strand
TTGAACAAAATCGCTGCGCGATGGCCTACCAAGGCTATGGCATAGCGATTTTCTTTTTTCTATAACAAAACAGTGGAAAGCAAGTCCTAAAAGTAGTATTGTTAAGTCACCACAACGAAACAATCAAACAGGATCAACCTTCCCACTGCCTATGAACAGAATACCACCCTTCCGCTTGATTGGCAAGCGGTTTTATGACCCAAATGCACCTCCATATAAAGCAGTGTTCCGGATAACTACTGATTTTATATGGAGGATTTTATTATGTATGAAAAATATTTAGAACAGCTTGAGGAAGCCGGAAAAATCCGTAACCTTAAAGAACGTTCCATCAACTGCTATAAAAACTATGTCTCTTATTTTCTGAAATATCAGAATAAGAATCCTGAAGAGCTTACCTGTCAAGATGTCAGGACTTTTTTGCTTGCGAAAAAAGAGGAAGGACTGAAAGCCACAACCCTGAATCTCTATAATTCTGCTATCCGTTTTTTCTATCGGAATGTCCTGCATATCCTTTGGGATGATATCACAGTTCCACGTATGATCCTGGAACATAAACTTCCGACTGTACTGACCGCCTCTGAGATTGACCGTTTGTTATCTGCTGTTGACGATATCAAATATAAGGCTATGTTCGCAATCATGTATTCTTCTGGCATGAGGGTTTCTGAAGTGATCCATCTTCACTATGATGACATCTCACGTTCAAATATGCAGATCCATGTCCGGAATACGAAAAACCGGATGGACCGCTATACCATTCTCTCCAAGCGTTGTCTGGATATCCTTACACAATACTGGTTTGAGAAAGGTCGTCCCCGTGGCATCCTGTTTCCGAATAAATTTACCGGTAATTACCTGACAGTCAGTACTTTGGAACAGGTCATGCGGCGGGCAGTAGCTGATGCTGAACTTCCGAAGACAGCAACCCCGCACTGTCTGCGCCATAGCTTTGCAACCCATCTGATGGAACAGGGCATAGAACGGCAGAACATTCAAGCTCTGCTTGGACACCGTGATCCGAAATCTACGGAAGTTTATCTTCATGTCAGCAACAAATCCCTGATGGGCATTCAAAGCCCTTTTGACAGGAAAGAAGGTGGCGGCCATGAATAAACCCACCGTCCAGGATATTTTCCGGCATTTTTATCCGGCATACCTTGAAAGCTGTTCCCCATCCCCGGAACAGGCAAGAGTTGCCCGGAACATCCTGAATTGCAAAACAGGAGCTTATGGTGCGAATGTCAGTGTATGCGAAGACTGTGGTGCTGTCCATATCCATTATAATTCCTGCCGGAACCGTTGCTGTCCCATGTGTCAGGCTGTTCCGAAGGAAATGTGGATGGATGCTCGCAGAGAGGATGTGCTTGATGCCCCTTATTTCCATCTGGTGTTTACAGTCCCTGATATTCTGAACTCTGTCATTTACAGTAACCAGAAACTGTTATATGACACGCTGTATCATGCGGCTTCCGCTACCATTCAGGAACTGACATCCGACTCAAAGCACCTCGGGGCTTCTGTTGGTTATATCTGCATCCTGCATACATGGGGCTCAGAAATGAATTTTCATCCCCATATCCATACGATACTGCTTGGCGGCGGCCTGACACCTAAAAATGAGTGGAAAGACAATGGTACGGAGTTTTTTCTACCCATATGGGCTATCTCCAGAGTCTTTCGTGGGAAATATATGGATGAGTTGAAAAATCTCTGGAATACAGATCAGCTTGAGTTTCATGGAACAGCAGAAAAATACCGTAATCATTATGCTTTCAAAAAGCTGATAGATTCCTGTTATGATATAGAATGGGTTCCTTACTGTAAGAAAACTTTTAACGGTGCACAATCTGTTATTGATTATCTCGGAAAATATACCCATAGGATCGCTATCAGCAATCACCGCATCATCCATATGGACAATGAAAATGTTACTTTTTCTGTTAAGGATTACCGGAAGGAAGGACAATGGAAGGAACTGACCCTTTCTGGTATTGAATTTATACGGCGTTTTCTGATGCATGTGCCACCCAGACGTTTTGTCAGGATCCGGCATTATGGACTTCTTTGTTCCCGCAGCAAACACAAAAAGCTCACTTTATGCCGGAATCTCCTCGGATGCAAAAAATATCTTTCAAAGCTCAGGGATAAGGAGATGCCAGAAATATTGAAACAGCTATACGGGATAAACATCTATGTATGTAAATCCTGCGGTGGACATCTTGGAAAACCACAACTGAGAATACCGCAAAGGTGTTAAAATCCAAATCTTTTATATGTTTTCTAAGCCTCAAAATCCTGAGGTTTAATTGTTATACCTATTTATCTGAAAATCCTTGATTTCTGTAGCGTCTGCACAGGAAATCCTGTATAATCATGGATAAGAACAAAAGATTAAAAGTCCATAGGTAGTAGCTACTCGGACGCTCACTTTGTTCAATTAGGTCAAATCGAAAATGGAGTAAACGAAGGGGCAGTTCACTGAAATGTCAAAACTGCTTTTTCGTTTACTCCATCATCGATTCTAACCTAAAGAATTT
>NZ_QSCM01000040.1 GCF_003463065.1 Blautia sp. OF03-15BH | reverse complement strand
TGCATATTACGCAAGAACTGCGCATCCGTTCCAGAGGAACGGAGCGCCATTCCGCTTCAAACTGAGCAAAGCTCAGCAGGTTTATTAGTTACCGTTGTTTACTCTACGATCCCTGCCAGGAAATTCAAGACGATATGCCTTGGATGTCATTCGGCTTAAGCAGGCATCTGCATAGGTGGAATCTCCAAAAAGTTGATACCATCCGGATACTGGAATCTGTGAGATAATAATAGTTGCCTTGCGGCAGTCTCTGGACTCAATGATTTCAAACAGGTCGCGGCATTTTTCGATATCCAGATCCATTAAGCCGAAATCATCTATCACCATGAGATCATAAGCGGCCATTTCATTCGAATACTCGAAGTAATTACCTTCCCGCCTGGCATGATCTGATTCCTTTAAAAGAGTGTTCGCACGTATATATTTAACAGTACGATTCTGATGCATTGCTGTGATACATAAGGCGCAGGCGATGTGCGTTTTCCCAGCACCGGCCCCTCCGGTCATCAGTAGGTTATTCGGCTCATCGATCCAATCACACTTGGACAGAAGTTCTATGACGTGTGTATTCAGCTGACGTTCTGGATCATAGATTGAACTGTCAAGATCTGCTGCAGGATATTTCAGGGACGCTTTCTTCATGAGACGTTTAAACTTTTTACTCTCACGCTGATCCCACTCATGATTTACAATATCAGCAAAGCGGACTTCAAATGGTTCGAGACCTGTGTTTGGTTCCAAAAGCTGCTTTTCAAAGGCTTCAGCCATACCGGACATACGGAGTTTATACAGTCGATCCATGAGTATGTTCTGTTCCTTTGTGAGTTTATCGTTATAAAGATAGTCTTTTAATCTGTATGCCATAGTATGTCACCCTTATTTATAGTAGTCCTTTCCTCTGATATTTTCATGATTAGGCAGTGTTCCTGGTGAATGCTCGGGGAGTTCCTTCACATCCATCTTTTTTAGCATCTGCTTGAAGGTAAAATATTTACAGGAATTGATCTCTATACATTTATGGGCAACTTCTTCAGCAGCACCTTTCGGGATTGTTTTTACTTTATGCAGGATACCTGCACAGGCATTATAAGACTGCTCTTCATGTTTTGATGATTTTAGGAGTCTGTCAATCAGTTCTGACATTGCAGGACCAATGGCAGAAGCCCAGCGACGGTAATAATTACCATCCTTTGAATTGACTTCTTTATAATAAAGGTGTTCTGGCGGCATATGTTCATCTACTGTGATATACAGCGGAAACTCTCTATAAGACCGCTTATGTGTACAGATCAGCCGATTATATTGATCACAAATCCTGATCTCCGATGCAGTTGCCTTCAGGATTGCAGGCTTGCCACAGTAAGAGTACAATACGGAGTAGTAGTGGCCGTCATACTCGATGTGGTAATTGTTGGGAACTTTTAAGACCGCTTTATAGTCGCAAGCCGTGTAACATCCGCCTGGCAGTGGTTTCATACATGGTTTGTCATACTTTTCGAAAGCATCCAGTCTTGAGAAATCCTTTCCTTGAAAAGATCGTTTATTGAGGACCGCTACTATTTTTTTGATATCAGCATTCAGGTCTTCAAATGACACATATATCTTTTCTTTTAATTTCTCAACCAGATGTGTTTCAAGATAACGTACATGATTTTCAACTGTAGGCTTGCCTTTCGGCTTTCTAGTGGGTGGCGGAAGAACTATAGTTTCATAGAAATCTTCCAGATCTGCAAAGGTAGACTGCAGGATAAGTTCATCTTTTGTGTGTTTGGTTACAGCAGTTCGCAGGTTATCGGGCACAAAGTATTTCGTAACAGCACCATAAAACGAAACAGCATGGGCGCAGCCTTCTATAAAACATGGGAGTTTCTCATTTGGAAAAGCTTCTGCATAGATTAGGCTACTTACTCCAAGCGTGGTCGCAAAAATATGAACCTTGTTAATCTCACCTGTTTCAGTGTCTGTTAAAAGTTCCGGCTGATCACCAACCCAGTCGATATACATCTTTTCACCCGGGATTCGGTTTACAGCCATTGATACTTTCTGAGCACCATATTTTTCCGCTATGAATCGGTTGAAGTATTCATAAAACTGTGACTTCTCATAACCATCAGGATTCTTTTCTTTATAATCCAGCCAGCAGAACGAAATGTTCATGCGGCTTCCTGGTGTATGGATTCTGGCATAGTAATACTGGAAATCTGGAAGAGGGATATCTTTCCTCTGTAGATTTTTCTGCGGATAGAAAAGGTCCTCAACTTCCTTAGGTGTCATCATTCGGAGTTCCTCGATCGGGATCCCGTTGGCATGATATCGGCTCATGATCAGATTTAATGTACCTGAGCCAATCTTGTAACGGTCCATAACAGACCTGGTCTGGCATCCATTCAAACGCATCTGGATGGAGCCGATAATCGTGTTGTAGTTTTGCATAGTTATGCCTCCTTTCGCAATCATTTGATGACTACGAAAGAACTATAACACGTTGAAAACTTATTGATCAGCTGAAGCGGAAATACGTTCAGCTACATCCGGAAAGACCGATCAGTTCTTAGCGGAATGCGTGGTCAGATGAGCCGGAATTTGCA
>NZ_QSCM01000004.1:229779-286754 GCF_003463065.1 Blautia sp. OF03-15BH | reverse complement strand
GGTGGAAGCACAGTAATGTGTGGAGCTGACTGATACTAATAGGTCGAAGGCTTAACCAAGCCAAAAGCATTTGACGACTGGCAAGTCGGAGACGAAGACAGAGTCTAGTGCGTTGGTTGTTCTGCAAACGCAGTGAGCAGAACTTCCAAAAAAAGGCAGTCTGGGTAGAAAGATTCGGATGGAAGAAATAAATTTCTGTGTGTGGTTTTGAAGGTATATGAGATGAGAACCAGGAGCAAATGCTTCTGGTTTTTTTATAGTAGGAAATTTTATTGGAATTGCGATGTTGCTTAAAGAACCCGTCATTAGATAGCAAAATGGCTTTTCACTTAAGCCGATATATTCCTTTTCCCTTTTTTTCTATGATTTGTCTTTCGGTTAATGACTTTAACAGTCTTTGCAACTGCCGCCTGCTGCATCGAAGTTGAATGACGGTCGCCTCAACTCCCTGAAATTGATGGTCAGGACAATCATATTTTAAGAAGTGAAGCAATTTTTCTTCAAGGTTTGAGAAAGATGCCTCTGATTCGGTAAACAACGCCATTTTATGCCCTACGGAGCGCAAAAGAAAACGCAGGAAAGTATTATCATTCAATAGTATATTTTTAAAATCGTATAGCGGTAATTCTATGCACATTACTTTTTTTGTGGCTTCCACAAGAAAGGGCAAAGATGTTTCTCCGCAAAATTCCATATCTCCTAATAAAGTAAAATCATTGAGAAGGCAAAGAGGATAGCGACTTCCATCTCCGCGTATAGAATAAATCTGAACGGCTCCAGATACAAGAAATTGGAGGTGATTGGAAAAATCGCGGTTATAATTCAAAATCTCACCACGTTCATATTGGTAAAGTCGGAACGTAAGATTTTTGGTATCAAAAATTTCATTTATGTGGTAGAGATTTATGTAGCGCCCTAATATTTTTTCGTCATGAACTTGTTCCATAAGTGCCCCCGCAGAAAATATTTATTTTATTGTGCCATATGTCACAACAAAAATCAAGCCGATCTGCTAAGCTTGTTAAGTAAGAAAGAGAGGTTATGATGTTGGAAAATGAATTATTTGAACAGGCACCAGTTCACAAGGCATATTTTAAATTTGCACTTCCGGTTGTATTTAGTATGGTAGTTTCACTGGTCTATAACATGGTCGATACTTATTTTATTGCGCAGACTGGTAATACAAATCTGGTAGCAGGTGTTTCTCTGGGAGCACCGATTTTTACTTTGATGATCGCTCTCGGTGATATTTTTGGCCTAGGTGGAAGCTCTGTTATTTCCCGGTTATTTGGACAGAAACGGGATGAAGACGGAAAAAGGCTCAGTGTATTTTGTTTCTATGCTGCCCTTCTCTGCGGGATTATAATAGCCATATTGCTGCTGCTGCTTCGGACTCCGATTTTGTACTTGCTAGGGGCCGATACAGAAACATTCGCTTATGCTTCACAGTATTTTACTGTTATTGTGCTTGGTGCTCCATTTATCATTGTGTCCTATACGCCAGCGAATCTTCTTCGGACAGAAGGATTTGCAACAGCCTCTATGACAGGAACCATATTAGGAGCGATTGTTAATATGATCCTTGATCCGCTTTTCATTTCTGTGTTGAAATTAGGGGCAGCTGGTGCAGCAATTGCAACAGTAATTGGTAATATAGGTGCGGATTTGTTTTTTGTGTGGTTTTTGCTGGCAAGGAGCAAACGATTGTCGATTAAACCGGCAAAGTTTCATATTCAATCAGACGAGATACGACAGGTTTTTGCAATCGGAATTCCTGCATCCATTACAAATCTCATGCAGAGTTTTGGAATGGCACTGACAAATCGATTTTTGCTTTCATACGGAAATGATAAAGTGGCAGCTATGGGAATTGTAATGAAAATCAATCTGATTGCTGTTTTGATTATGGTAGGCTTTGCCTTTGGAGCACAGCCACTCATCGGGTATAATTACGGAGCAAAGAACCATTCCAGATTGAAAGAGATTCTGCGTTTTTGCTATGTTTTTGAATGTGGTATTGCCCTTGTACTGGCGGTCCTTCTTTCTACTCTGGCGCCCGGATTGGTGGGACTGTTCATGCAGGATGCTTCTATTGTCGCGATTGGAGTTCCTATGCTCCGTATGCAGTTGCTTGGAATGGTATTCATAGCGATTATACTGGTGACGACCTGTACATTTCAGTCAGAGGGAAAAGCCGGTGGTGCATTTCTTTTATCGGTCAGCAGACAGGGAGTAGTATTTGCCGTTGTGATTATGCTTGCTTCAAGCGTATTTGGTTATAGGGGGGTCTTGATGGCACAGGCTATTTCTGATTTTCTTACTGCAATATTGGCGGTCTGTCTGTTTTATAAGCTTGTCCATAAAGAAGATCTTTTGACTTCAACATCATATAATTAGAGGAAAGAGGAAGAACAGTTTGTTTTGATGGAAGTGATTTTCGTCAAGGCAGACTGTTTTTTGCTGCCTGTATTCATGCGTGCAAATTTTGTGATGAGAAAATAGGTCAAGAATAGAGAAGTCTTGCCAGATATTTTATTTTCGTGTATAATTACTTCCGGTAAGCTCGAAACTAATCCTAAAGGAGGAGTTTTATTATGAAGATTTTATTTTTTGGCACAAAAAGTTATGACCGTGAGTTCTTTGATAAAGGACTCAAAGAAGAAAAATATAAGGATATAGATATCCATTATATTGAGCCGAACCTGACACCCGAGACTGCTGAACTTGCTCATGGATATGACGCCGTGTGTGCTTTTGTAAATATGGATCTTGGTAAGGAAACGGTGGATATTCTCCATGAAATGGGAGTAAAGCTGATTCTCATGCGCTGTGCAGGTTATAACAATGTGGACGTAGACGAGGCGAAAAAATGGGGTATAACAGTAATGCGTGTGCCCAGCTATTCACCGGAAGCAGTTGCTGAGCATGCCATGGCCCTGGCTCTGACAGCCAATCGCCATACACACAAAGCATATATCCGGGGGCGTGAAAATGACTTCAGCCTGAGTGGTCTGCTGGGAGTCAACCTTTTCCATAAAACGGCCGGCATTGTGGGAACCGGACGGATCGGTGCTGCTATGGCCCGGATCTGCCATGGTTTTGGAATGAAAGTATTGGCTACGGATGTTTATCATAACCCGTCTCTGGATTTTGCAGAGTATGTAGATTTTGATACGCTTCTTCATGAAGCCGACCTGATCTCTCTTCACTGCCCTATGACGGAAGAGAATCATCATATGATCAATCTGGACAGCATTGCAAAAATGAAAGACGGTGTGATTCTGGTTAACACATCACGAGGCGGTCTGATCAAGACAGACGATCTGATACAGGGAATCCGTGATGGAAAATTCTTTGCGGTAGGTTTGGACGTCTATGAAGAAGAGACAGGTTTTGTCTATGAAGATATGTCCGATCAGATCCTCGACCGTTCTACCATGGCAAGACTGCTTTCCTTCCCGAATGTCATGGTAACTTCTCATCAGGGCTTTTTCACAAAAGAGGCACTGGAGGCTATCAGCCATACGACACTGGAAAATGTGATCACTTTCACAGAAGGAAAAGAGAGTCCGAATACCTTATAAGCAGACGGTGTTAAAAAGATAGAAAACACCCCGGCGTATCCAGGGAAAAAGCAGGATATGCAGGGGTGTTTTTGAACGCAGAATAAAGCATTCCACCGCTTCAAGTATGCGGAGCGGCTGCATTCATGAGCAAATGGCGAAAGCGGATTACGAATGTCGCTTTACTAAAAAATCAAGGAGGATGATTATGGAAACGATGAAAATGGGAATTCTTGGATCTGGAGGTATTGCCCATACGATGGCCAATACAGTAAAAGAAATGAAAGATGTAGAGCTTTATGCGGTGGGATCCAGAACTTTGGAAAATGCGGAGAAATTTGCAGCTGAGTTCGGAATTTCAAAAGCTTATGGTTCTTATGAGGAACTGGCAGCCGACCCGGAAGTTGATCTGGTCTATGTAGCAACGCCTCATTCACATCATTATCCCCACGTAAAGCTTCTTCTGGAGCATGGAAAGCATGTGCTTTGTGAGAAGGCATTTACTGTAAATGCAAATCAGGCAAGAGAACTGTTTCAGATGGCAGAAGAAAAAAATCTGCTCCTGACAGAGGCTATTTGGACCCGCTATATCCCTATTCAGAAGACTTTGAATGAAGTAGTAAACAGTGGTGTGATTGGAAAAGTACATTCTCTGACGGCAAATCTCTGCTATCTTATCAGCGGTGTCGAGCGCTTGAAAAAACCGGAACTGGCAGGTGGTGCTCTTCTTGATGTAGGTGTTTATCCGCTGAATTTCGCCTGTATGATCGATCAGACACCGGTGGTAAAAATCTCCTCTGATGCGACAATGAATGAATATGGTGTAGACAGCTCCAACAGTATCACACTCACATTTGAGGATGGGGCAACTGCGATCCTTCACAGCTCTATGCTGGTGCTTTCCGACCGGAGAGGAATGATCTATGGTGACCGGGGATACATAGAAGTGGAAAATATCAATAATTGTCAGGGCTTCAAAGTATATGATACCAATTATCAGTTGGTAAAAGAATACCCGGTTCCGCCTCAGATCAGTGGCTATGAGTATGAAGTGGAAGCATGTAAAAAGGCCATTGAAGAAGGCAGGAGTGAATGTCCTGAGATGCCGCATAAAGAGAGTATCCGTATGATGGAGATCATGGATACCATCCGAAAGGAGTGGGGATTGAAATATCCCATGGAATGATATGGAAAGTGAGAATTTTCGGCAGGGACTGAAACATGGACTGCCTATCTGTCTTGGTTATTTTCCGGTATCGTTTGCTTATGGAATGTCAGTGGTGCTGTCAGGGATGCCGGCCTGGGCAGCCGTTCTGATCTCACTTACCAATCTGACCAGTGCCGGTCAGTTTGCAGGTTCCAGTCTGATGCTGGCCGGAGGCGGCTATCTGGAGATCGCACTGACTACCGTTATCATTAATATCCGGTATTTTTTGATGTCTCTTGCACTGTCTCAGAAGGTGGATGAAAAAATGACCGGAGTTCAGCGTCTTCTGGTTTCCTTTGGAATCACGGACGAGATATTTGCTGTTTCCATGCAAAACGAAAGAAAACTGACAGCTTCCTATCTTGCAGGGCTGATTCTGACACCTATGATCGGCTGGACCGGAGGTACTCTGGCGGGTGGCATTCTTACATCTTTTCTTCCAACGATCGTTACCAATGCACTCAGTATTGCACTGTACGGGATGTTTATTGCTGTTATCATACCACCGTCCAGGAAAAAGAAGTCTGTGCTTTTTACCGTGCTTTTTGCAGTACTTTTAAGCTGCTGTTTTCATTATTTTCCGGTGTTTTCCGTCCTTTCCGGTGGCTGGGGAATCATTGTGATCACTCTTGTGGTAAGTGCAGTGGCAGCGGTGCTGTTCCCGATAGAAGTGGAGGAAGTTCATGAGTAATCGTTATATCCTTACCAGTATTCTTGTGATGGCTGTAGTGACCTACCTCATCCGGGTACTTCCTATGGCAATTTTCCGAAAAAAGATCCAAAACCGTTTCATTCAGTCTTTTTTAAGCTACGTGCCGTATTCTGTACTGGCAGCTATGACTTTTCCGGCAATCTTTTCTGCCACAGGAACCACGCTGAGTGCCTGTGCAGGAACGGTGGCGGCAGTGGGACTGGCATATTTTGACCAAGGGCTTTTAAAAGTGGCTGTAGGTGCTTCCGCAGTAGTTTTCCTGGTACAGCTTTTGGGATTGTGATATCCGATAGAAAAACTTCTGGAAAACCAGAAGTTTTTTTGTTGAAATTGAGAATTGCATAAAGGCTCTTTTTTTTATATAATCTGCGGTGAATTGCTAAAGTGGAGAACAAAGAAAGCTCCCACGGATGCTTTAGAAGGAAGATTAAAAACAGCTAGGTGAAAGGAATGAAAAAATGGCAGCAGAGAAAGACATGACTGTGGGAGATCCGCAGAAGATAATTTTGAATTTCACAATTCCGGTTTTTATTGGAAATGTCTTCCAACAGGTCTATTCCATGGCAGACACCGTTATTGTAGGAAAATTTGTGGGAACAAAGGCGCTGGCGGCGGTGGGAGCCACCGGAACGATCAACTTCCTGATTTTAGGCTTTCTTCTGGGATTGACAGCTGGTTTTACTGTGCTGACAGCGCAGAAATTCGGAGCCGGAGACATGGAGAGTATGCGGAAAACCGTGGGAAATGCGGCAATTCTGTCCTTTATCGTAGCAGTAGCCATGACGCTGGTCAGTATGCTTGGCATGCGTTGGCTTTTGACTTTTATGAACACGCCGGAGGATATTTTTGACGATGCCCATACTTATATTATGATCATTTGCGGCGGTATCTTCACACAGGTACTTTACAATCTTCTGTCCAGTATTTTAAGAGCGCTTGGAAACAGTAAGACCCCTCTTTACTTTCTGCTTCTGTCGGCAGGACTCAACATTGTACTGGATCTGGTGCTGATCATTTATTTCCATATGGGAGTAGCAGGAGCTGCTTATGCGACTGTGATTTCTCAGGGAGTTTCCGGTTTTCTCTGTCTGATTTTTATCATTAAAAAGGTTCCAGTTCTTCATATGGAAAAAGGAGAGTTTCGTCTGGAGAAGAATCTTTCCATTCAGCAGCTGAAGGTCGGTTTTCCGATGGCGCTTCAGTATTCCATCACAGCCATTGGTACGATGATGGTACAGTCTGCCCTGAATATGCTCGGTTCGATCGCGGTGGCGGCTTTTACGGCAGCAAACAAGATCGAAAATCTTCTGACCCAGGCCTATGTGGCACAGGGTGTGACGATGGCAACCTATTGTGCCCAGAATATGGGAGCCGGTCGGCCGGACCGCATCCGGAAAGGGTTTCGGGCAGCAGATATACAAGGCTTTCTGTACGGGATCGCAGCAGGCATTTTCTTCCTTTTTGCCGGGAAATATCTGACCTATCTTTTCCTTTCTGAAAATGTGGAAGAGGTCATTGGAAATGTAGAGATCTATCTCCGCTGTATTGGTATCTTTATGATTCCGCTGGCGATCGTCAATATTTACCGGAACGGTATTCAGGGGATGGGGTATGGCCTGCTTCCCATGATGGCAGGTGTGGCAGAACTGTTCGGGCGAGGACTTACAGCTCTGGTAGCGGCTCATTATCGCAGTTATTTTGGCACCTGTATGGCAAGTCCGATGGCGTGGATCCTGGCTTCTGCCCTGCTCCTTGTGATGTACCATTTTATTATGAAAGATCTGGACAGCCGCTTTAAAAGTAATGTAGAACGGGCGAAAAAGAGATTGTGAAGCAGAAGAAAGTACGTTATAATAAAGCCATGAGAAAGGATATCATGGCTTTTTTTCGTGGGCCGGATATCCGAGGGAACGGAAGGGGAACGGTTTATGAGAAAGTGGGTAACGGCGGCAGTTTGTTTTTTAATGATTTTTCTTCTGCCTGGCCGGGTGGAAGGAGCGGGAAAACGAAAGATCGCCATTGATCCGGGACATCAGGGAAGCTGGGTTGACATGAGTGCGCAGGAAGCAGCGGCGCCCGGTTCTTCGGAGACGAAGGCAAAGGCAACAACGGGAACGGAGGGACGCTATTCCGGAGTTCCGGAATATGACCTGAATCTCCGCATTGCTTTGGCACTGAAGAGCGAACTTAGCGTAAGAGGCTACGAGGTAGTCATGACAAGAGAGGATAATGATACGGCCATCAGCAATCAGGAACGTGCCAAAATGGCCAATGCATCCGGAGCGGAGGCCTGTGTACGAATCCATGCGAATGGCAGTGATGACAATTCGGTGTCCGGGGCACTGGCAATGGCTCCCTCAGAAGAAAACCCATATGTGGGGAAACTTTCTGCAGAGAGTGTCCGGCTTTCTCAGTGCGTGCTGGATTCCTATTGTGAGCAGACCGGTCTTACAAATGATGGTGTGATCTATGCGGATGATATGACAGGCATCAATTTCAGTGAGATTCCGGTAACCATTCTGGAAATGGGTTACATGAGCAATGAAGGCGACGACCTTTATATGACCTCTGAAGAAAATGAAACGGCTATGGTCCAGGGGATTGCGGATGGTATTGATCTTTATTTCAGTGAAACTCTGAGAAGCACATCGAAAACAACAGAGGACACGGCAGACAGAATGGATTTTTCCTCTCTGGAAGAGGAACTGGAGATGCTCTGGCTGAATGATCTGACAGCTTCCGGTGAACACTGGGCTGTGGAGGCTATGGATTTAAACACCGCTTCCTGTATGGAGATCAATTCCGGAGACTCCATGCAGTCAGCCAGTGTCATCAAGCTTTTTATCATGGGAGCCGTCTATGAACGGGCTGTTTACGCGGCAGAATGCGGCAAAGAGCTGATCCCCATGCAGGAGACTTATGATGGAGAATTAAAAGATCTTCTGACAGCCATGATCACGGTAAGTGATAATACGGCAGCCAATGAGCTGGTAAGCCGGCTGGGGCAGGGAGATTTTGATACCGGCGCAGCCGTAGTCAATGAATTCTGTAAGGATCATGGATATGCGGCAACTCATCTGGGACGGCGTTTTCTGGCTGAGAATCCTTCCGATGATAATTATACTTCTGTTGCAGACTGTACTTCTTTTCTTTCCGGCCTTTATAACGGAACACTTCTGAATGTGGAGGCTTCCGGAAAAATGCTGGAGCTGCTGGAAGGACAGACCGTAAAGGGAAAGATTCCCGCAGGTCTTCCAAACGGTGTGGAAACCGCCAATAAGACCGGAGAAATGCCGTCGGGTTACGGTCTTGGAAGTATTGAAAATGATGTAGCCATCGTTATGAATGGAAGATACCCTTATATTCTCTGCGTGCTTTCCAATGACATCGCAGATAACGGAAGCGCTCAGAGTGTGATCCGGGGAATTTCGGAGAGAACCTACCTGTTCTTTTCCGATGTGGTCCGGTCATAAAATCCATGGAAAGGAGGATTTTATATGAAAAAAGACAGGAAAAAGATGTGGCGACGTGTCCTCGAGTTTATCATAGCCGTACTTCTCGGCATGATTTTGCATGGTCTTGTCAGAAACCTGGTAGCGGAGGCCGATGCAAAGGCTTATGAGTTTATCGTCCCCGATGTGGATATCGAGTATCTGAGTTCAGCGGATATTCAGGATATGCCTCTGCAGGTGGTCTGCTATGCGAAAAACGAAATCTATGCCCGTCATGGACGGATGTTCCAGTCCCAGGAGCTGACCAATTACTTTGAAGAGCAGCTCTGGTATTACGGCTGCATCAGTCCCTCTGAATTTTCTTCTTCTGTTCTCAACGTCTACGAGACGGCCAATATCAAACTCCTTTCTGACCGGGAGAGCGCTCTTAGAAGCGGCGGTTATGTGCTGGATCAGCCGGGTTATGATTTTTCAGCGGTTTATCAGTATATTTACGGTAACATTTCCTATGAGGTGCAGAACGATTACTATGTATTTCCGGACAGTGATGCCAGGTATCTTTCCAATGCGGATATCCAGGGCATGAGTGCCCAGGAATTATGTTATGGGAAAAACGAGATTTATGCCCGTCATGGCCGGACTTTCCGTTCCTTGGAACTGACAGACTATTTTGCCACCAAATCCTGGTATTATGGAAGTGTAGCTCCGTCCGATTTCAATTCAGCTGTGTTTAATACCTATGAAAACAATAACATTAAGTTTCTGACGGATGCGGAAAATGCCCTGACCAATGGAAACGGCTATGTTCTGGATCAGCCTGGTTATAATATTTATGCGGTAGGGATTTCTGACTACTATTATGATGATGACCGGCTGGAGAATGATTTTATTTTCTATGACAGTGACACACGTTATCTGACAGACGCGGAAGTAAAAGGTCTGTCTCTGCAGGTGGTCTGCTATGCGAAAAATGAGATTTATGCCAGAAGAGGCCGGATCTTTGATTCCCAGGAGCTGAACGATTACTTCTACTCCAAACCCTGGTATTATGGAAGGATCCTCCCGGAGGACTTTTCCTCCGATGTGTTCAACAAATACGAGCTGGCTAATATCACTTTGCTGGATGGATACGAACGAGCACTGGCGCCAAATGGATATCAGCTATATTGATAAGATGAAGAAGCCTGTTGTCAGGAAAAACCTGGCAGCAGGTTTTTTCTATGTGATTCTCCATGAAAATCACATAAAGATGTGATAGACTGGAAGCCAATAGCGTAATAAAAGGAGAACTTATGGAAAAGATTCTGGTGGTAGAGGATGATGC
This sequence comes from Blautia sp. OF03-15BH, assembly GCF_003463065.1. GTDB lineage: Bacteria > Bacillota > Clostridia > Lachnospirales > Lachnospiraceae > Limivivens. The sequence continues at coordinate 276,496 of NZ_QSCM01000004.1, read as the reverse complement.
GGATATTCAGGAGGTATTGAAAAACTATCTGATGGCGGAAGGCTATGAGGTGCGTCTGGCGGAGGACGGCGTGGAAGGTCTGGCGGCTTTTCAGAGTTGGGGGCCGGACCTCGTCCTTCTGGATGTGATGCTTCCGAAGGTGGACGGCTTTGCGGTGCTGGAGCTGATCCGGAAAGAATCTCTGGTTCCGGTGCTCATGGTGACAGCCAAGGACAGCGTGGAGGATCAGGTACGAGGCTTTCATCTCCAGGCGGACGACTACATTCCGAAGCCTTTTGACATGCCGGTGCTGCTCTGTAAGATTGCTGCGGTCCTTCGCCGTACGGGCAGGACCGAGCAGAAAAAAGACCTGGTTTACGGTGGGTTGAAGTTAGATGAGGAAGGTCATCATCTTTTTAACGAAGGGCAGGAAGTGGAACTCACCCAGAAAGAATTTGACCTTCTGAGGCTGTTTCTTAAGAACTCCGGCAGGGTTTTTACCCGGCAGAATCTTCTGGATCAGGTCTGGGGTGAGGACTATTTCGGGGATGAAAGGATCGTGGATACCCATATCAAGAATCTTCGGAAAAAACTGGGAAATCAGCTCATTGAGACTGTGAGAGGAGTGGGATACCGGCTTGAAAAAATTAAGAAGTAGCCTGACGCTGAAAATTTTTATTCTGACGTTGTTTCTTTTGCTGGCCATCAGCGGGATCACCTATGCTTCGGTGGCCGTTTTTCTGCCCAAAACCTATCGAAATTCTCTGGAAAAAGACCTGGCGTCGGTCTCGGAATCCCTGAAGACGGAGCTGGAATCCTATGCTTCCATTGAGGAAGCGGAAAATTTTCTGGAGCTTTTCGAGCGGAACAATCAGGCTTCCGTGACAGTGCTGGATAAGGAAGGAAATCAGGTTTTTCCCGAGGTCGAGACGGAAGTCGCAGACACGGCGAGTACAGGAAGTGAAGAAAGTATGGTTGTGGAAGAAGACGGGCTTGTAACCTTCAGCGGAATTGCCGTCAGCGACGAGGCTGCGGAGGAGCTGGGGGATGACACTTACGGAGTTACGGTTTCAGATGCGGGGTATTTTACTCTCAGCACCAGCTATCCTTCTGCTGTGAAAAGCTATAAGGTTACGGTGGGCGGAAAAGCTTACACGCTCCTGGTAGTGGGAGATATGGAGGCGGTAAGTCAGGCGGCAGCCATCGTCAAAAGGATTTTTCCGATGGTGTTGGGTATCACTCTTCTCATCGCCTTTTTCTGTGCCATTCTGGCTTCCTGGTATCTGGTACGGCCGATTCTCAGTCTGAGCCGGGTGTCAAGAAAGATGGCGGCTCTGGATTTTGGCGAACACTGTGAGGAAAAGAGAAAAGACGAGATCGGCGTTCTGGCAAAGAATCTAAACGAGCTTTCCGACAGTCTTTCCACCGCGCTCTCGGATCTTCGTTCCGCTAATGAAGAATTGAAGCTCTTTTTCGCGGCGGCCTCCCATGAGCTGAAAACGCCGGTGACGATCCTCAAAGGCCATCTCGGCGGCATGCTGGAGGGCGTGGGGGAGTACCGGGACCATGAGCGGTATCTTCAGCGGTCCTATGAGGTGACGGAAACCCTGGAGACCATGGTAAAAGAAATCCTGACGATTTCCCGCATGGGAACCGGCACCTGGAAAACAGAGAGAAAGAAAACGGATCTGGCGGAGCTTTTCCGGCAGGAGATGGCAGAGGTCTGGGAGCTTCTGGAGGAAAAAGAGATGGAGCTTACCGGGGAGATTCCGGAGCATGCCTATGCGCTGGCGGATTCCGAAGGGATGAAAAAAGTCTTCCGGAACTTTCTCACCAATGCGATCCGCTATTCTCCGAAAGGGGAGAAGCTGACGGTCTGCTTTCAGGAAAACGGCTTTTCGCTGGAAAATGAAGGGACGTCCATTCCGGAGGAAGCCCTGCCGAAGCTTTTTGAAGCTTTTTACCGGGTGGAAGATTCCCGAAACAGGAAATCCGGAGGAAGCGGCCTGGGGCTCTACATTGTCCGGATGATTCTGGATGCCCACGGGGCGTCCTACGGGGCGGAAAACACGGCCGGAGGCGTCCGTTTCTGGTTCCGATTGAAAGAAAATCACACAGAATCCACACAAAGGCTCCCTGAAACTCCCATAAAGACGCGCTAAAATAGGGACAACAGAAATGAGAAAAACATTTCTGGAAAAAATAAAAACAGGAGCGTGATTTTTTATGAAGAAAAGATTAGCAGTATTGGCGGCAATGGGAACCCTGGCAGCTTTCTCTCTGGGAGCGGAGGCAAAGACTTATGCGGTGGAGGATGAGGACGGAAATACAAAATATATCACCGTATACGACGGAAAGGTGGAGACGACCACAGAGGAGGATGAGGAGATTAAGACAGAAGACAGCGACCTCTATGACTGGGAAGCGGGGGAGGCTGTCGATGACGGGACATTGGATGCCTATGCCGTGAGCGAGTCCACCTATGTCACCGGAGACGAGGAAGGCGCCATGGATGAAGATGAGTTTTTTAAGGCGGAGCAGAAGCGCGTCGCTGAATACGAAAAACTGGGGATCCAGTGTAAATATGGCGTTTATACCTGGAAAGGAGACAATGTCAATGTCATTCTGGATGATGACGGTTCCATTTCCACCTGGTCTGACGGCGGTTCCAAAGCCGACCGCGTTTACCTTCATATCGTGAGAGATAAGGACGGAAAAGCCACAGAGGTGGAGGCAGTTACAGCCAGAGAAATTCTGGAGAAGATTGCTGAGCAGGATCTTAAGAAGACCGACAAAGAGTAAAAAATCTTCGCTTTCTGCTATCAGAGTGAAGGCGGGGATAGTTTCTATTACGGATTCCCGTTTTGATGAGCAGTTTGGATTTACGGAAAAGGACGTCAGGGAGCTTTTGAAAATCTATCATTTGGAAGACCATATGGAAGAAGTGAAAGAATGGTATGATGGTTATCGTTTTGGTGATGCGGATATCTATTGTCCCTGGGATGTCATTAACCATGTGGACAGACTTTGTGGTGAGCCGGGAGCGCAGCCGCAGTCTTACTGGCTGAATACCAGCGGCAATGAGCTTGTGAAACGCTTCATTGATAAAGCAAACAAAACGACGCGGGATGAAATCGAACGCCTGATTGCAGGTGAGGCTATCGAAAAATCTGTCCGGATGGAGCTTACTTATGATGAGATCGACAATCACATTGACAATTTATGGAGTGTTTTGTTTACAACGGGATATCTGACCCAGACCGGAAGAACAGAACTTGGAGCATATAAGCTGGTTATCCCAAATAAAGAAGTCAGAGAAGTGTATAAGCTTCAGATAAAGGAGTGGTTCAGCCATACGGTTCTGAGCAATACAGGGCAGCTGACAGCTTTCTGGACTGCGGTTGAAAAAGGAAATACGGAGTCGATAGAAAAATATCTGAATCGAACACTCAGTAATTCCATCAGTGTTTTTGATACAAAAGCGCCGGAGACAGAAAAAGAGAACTCTTATCATACCTTTTTGGTTGGCCCTTTGGCGGGAAATTCTGACTGGCTGGTGAAATCGAATGTAGAAGCAGGAGAAGGCTTTGCTGATATTGTTGTGGAAACAGAAAATCCGGATAGCGGAATTATTTTCGAACTCAAGTATTCGAGGGATGCAGCTGGTCTGGATAAAGCCTGTGAAAAAGCAATTGCACAGATGAAAGATCGAAGATATGAGGAATACCTGAAAAATGACGGTCGGCATGACCTGCTGTTTTATGGCGTGGCTTTTTATAAAAAGCGATGCAAAGTTATCGTGGAAGAACAAAAAGAAAAATAAAAATAACATTTTGGCTCATTGGCTATGGTACGCTGATGAGCTTTTTTCATGCAATTTCATAGAATGTATAGAATTTCCCCCACAAAAATGCTATGATAAATAAAAAGTCAATTTGCCAAACTGAAATGTAAAGGGGCTGTTATATGAACAATCTTAAAATCCCCGTAGGAATCTCTGATTTCACCAAAATCCGTGAAAACGGTTATTATTATATTGATAAAACGGAACTTATCTGCAGTCTTCTGGAGGCGGAACCGGCGGAGGTGACGCTGATCACCCGGCCGAGGCGGTTCGGAAAGACGCTAGGGATGAGTATGCTTGCCAGCTTTTTGGATATTCGGAAAGACAGCGGAAGTCTGTTTGAAGGTCTGGAAATTCTGGAGCATGAAGAACTTTGTGAGAAATGGATGAATCAGTATCCGGTGTTATTTTTATCTTTTAAAGATGTGGATGGAACTTCTTTTGAAAATGCGCTGGATTTTCTTGGGTTTACCATTGCTCAGTTTTGTATCGAGCAATCTTATCTTGCAGAAAGCGAGAAGGTAAATAGTGATTATAAGGCAGTTTTTGCACGTCTGAAAAGCAGATCGGCGTCTCTGACAGATATCAAGGGCTCCATTCTTACGATTATGAAAATGATGCAGGCCTATTATGAAAAGCCTGTGGTTTTGCTTCTGGATGAGTACGATGTTCCAGTGGCGAAGGCAAGCAGCAATGGCTATTATGCGGAAATGCTGGAAGTAATCCGGGCGATTCTGGGTACAGCATTGAAAGATAATACAGCGTTAAAGTTTGCGGTGGTGACTGGTTGTCTGAAAATCGCGAAAGAAAGCATTTTTACAGGAACGAACAATTTTGTCTCAGATACGATCGCATCTTCGCGCCTGAATGAATACTATGGATTCACGCAGGAAGATGTGGAGAAACTTCTTATGGCAGCAGCCATATCGGAACAGGCAGAGAATATCAAAAACTGGTATGATGGATATCATTTTGGAGAGTTTGATGTTTACTGTCCCTGGGATGTGATGAATTATCTTCGGGATCTTCAATATGATCCGGCGGCCAGGCCGAAGGGCTATTGGAAAAACACCAGTGATAATGCAGTGATCCGCTCTTTTATTGACTATGCAGGCAGTAATATCACCAGAAAACTGGAAATTCTGTTGTCTGGCGGCTATATTGTGCAGAAGATTGAAGATGACCTGACCTATGATTATTTACATTCCTCGGAAGAAAATCTCTGGAGTGTTTTATACCTGACCGGATATCTGACAATGGTCCGGGAGAAAGAACTGATAGAAAAGTTGTCAGATGGGATGTATGCTTTAACGATTCCAAATGCAGAAATACGGGAAATTTTCGAAACAACGGTAAAGGTCTGGTTTGATGACAGTGCAAAAGGCTGGGACAGAAAAGCACTGTTTGAGGCAGTCTGGACAGGAAACTGTGAGAAAGCCGGCAAAGAGATGAATCAGCTGCTTCGTATGACGATAAGTTATCACGATTACAGAGAGGATTTTTACCATGCTTTTCTGGCAGGAATTTTTGCAGGAGCCGGATATATGGTGGAATCCAATAAGGAACATGGGGAAGGACGAAGCGATGTGATCGTCTTCGATTCGCGAAATGGCAGGGTAGCTGTTTTTGAAGCAAAATACTCCAGAACCTTAAATCAGATGGAGCCGGACTGTGAGAAAGCGATCCGGCAGATTGATGCCAGAAAATATGCGGAAGAATTTGAGGATTATTATGATGAGGTGCTGTGTTACGGAATTTCCTTTTACAAGAAGCGTTGCCTGATAAAGAGAAAGGAACGGTGAAAACTCATGTCAAAACTCGCCATCTATTTCCCCGGTATCGGCTACCACTGTGACAAGCCGCTTCTCTATTACAGCCGAAGCCTTGCCCGGGAGCTGGGTTATCAGGAATGCAGAAATATCAGTTATACATACGAAGGCAAAAACATCCGCGGCGATCAGGCGAAGATGAGGGAAGCTTACGAGACCTTGTTTCAACAGGCCGAAAAGGAACTGGAAGAGATAGACTGGTCGGTTTACGATGACATTCTGTTTGTCTCAAAGAGCATCGGAACGATCATTGCAGCTTCTTATGTGAAGAAACACGGGCTGGTTGGTGTGAGACAGGTCCTGTATACGCCGCTGGCTGAGACGTTTTCCTTTGCACCGGAGAAGGGGATTGCCTTTATCGGAACAGCGGATCCCTGGAGCAGTACGGGAGAGATCATTCAGCTGGCCCGGAAAAATCGCTTGCCGCTGCATGTGTATGATGACTGCAACCATTCGCTGGAGTGCGGGGATACGGAAAGGAATCTTGAGATACTCAGAGATGTGATGAAGAAAACAAAGGAATTTCTGGTAGAAAAATAAAACTTCCATACCGGCGGCCCCAATCCCGCCGGTACGGATCCATTTTCCTAAGCGTGCTGCCTCCTGTGGTAAAGTTTCTCCGCCGCCGTAACCCCTCCATAGAGCAGCATCGCCATAAGGCAGAGGATCAGAATGGAAAGGATCACGAGATCCAGCTGGAAGACCTGGCTTCCGTAGATGATAAGATACCCGAGACCGTTTCTGGCACCGATGAATTCTCCGATGACGACGCCGACGAGGCAGAGTCCGATATTGACTTTCATGATGCTGATGATCATTGGAACGGTAGAAGGTAGGACGACTTTTATAAGGGCGTCTTTTTTTGTGCCGTGAAGGGTATAGATGAGCCGGATTTTTTCACGGCTGGTTTCTGTAAAGCCGGTGTAGAGATTCAGGATAGTTCCAAATATAGCTACGGAGATCCCGGCAACAATAATGGTGCGCTGATTTGCTCCGAGCCAGACGATGAGAAGAGGAGCCAGGGCGGATTTTGGCAGGCTGTTCAGGATCACAAGATAGGGCTCCAGCACCTGAAAAACGCTGTCAGAAAGCCAGAGCAGCAGGGAAACGGCAAGACCGATAAAGACGACCAGAGCGAAGCTTATCAGTGTTTCCGTCAGAGTGATCCCCACATGGAGAAAGAGGCTGCCGTCCCGCCACATGGAAAGAAAGAGACTGGCAAGCCGGGAGGGACTGCTGAAAAAGAAACTGTCGATCCAGTTTTTGTCTGCCGCAGTTTCCCACAAAAGAAAAAAGGCCAGCGCCAGAAGAATCCGGGCGGCCATGATTTTTCTGCGTTGCTTTTCCAGCCTGGAAAGATAGGCTTCCTGAAGAGAAGATCCTTTATTCATGACGGTTCAGCTCCTTCCATAAAAGATTGAAATAGTCTTTGAATTCCGGGGCGTTCCGGGTCCGCATGGGTGTCCGGTCCGGAATGGAAACTGAGATCGGAACGATCCGGCGTACGGTCGCAGGCCGGCTGGAGAGGACGATGACCCGGTCTGCCACACTGATGGCCTCCGAAAGATCATGGGTGACGAGAATGGCCGTTTTGTTTTCCTTTTTGATAATAGAAGCGATATCGTCACAGACCGAAAGCCGGGTCTGATAATCCAGGGCGGAGAAAGGCTCATCCAGTAAAAGAAGCTCCGGATCCACCGCCAGTGTGCGGATCAGTGCGGCCCTCTGGCGCATGCCGCCGGAAAGCTCCGAAGGTTTTGCATTGGCAAAGGGCTCCAGTCCGTATTCCTGCAGCATCTTTTTTACACGGAAAAGGCTTTCCGGGTCCTTTTTCTTCTGCAACTCCAGCCCCAGAGTCACATTCCGGTAAATGGAACGCCATTCAAAAAGCTGATCCTTCTGGAGCATATAGCCGAGCTCTTTGTTCTGCTTCGGCATAGGTTTTCCTTTGAAAAGAACCTCACCGGATTCCGCCGGGATCAAGCCTGCGATGATGGATAAAACAGTTGTTTTTCCACACCCGCTGGGACCGATGAGGGCGAGAAATTCTCCGGGAAAGACCTGAAAAGACAGGTTGGACAGGGCGGTTGTCTCGCCGCCTCTGGTGTGGTAGGCATGGGATATATTTTTTAATTCTAAAAGCGGCTCCATGGATACCTCCGTTTCAGAGATTTACGGGAAGAAGTCCCGTATAATTTATCCTATGCCGAAGGAAATGAAAGGTTAAAGAGATCTGTCTAGGAAAGTTTATGGAATTGGTGTATAATACGCGAAGGAGGGCTGCACCTGATCACAGACTTCCGGGAAAACGTCGGGGATATGGTGCAGCGCATGTGAGACAACTTGTGCTGGAGGAAAGGAACAATTAAGGAATGAATAACATAAAAAGAAATTACCAGAAGGAGCTGGAGGCAGTCTTGAAGAAACTGCCAAAGGAAGAGGAAAAGGTTCCGACTCTGCTTCTTCACAGCTGCTGTGCGCCCTGCAGCAGTTACTGTCTGGAATATCTTTCGGATTATTTTGAGATCACGATTTTTTATTTTAATCCGAATATTTATCCGGAGGAGGAATACCGGAAGCGGGTGGAGGAGCAGAAGCGTCTGGCGAAAGAGCTTCCAGCCCGTCATCCAATCCATGTAATAGAAGGAAACTATGAACCGAAGCAGTTTTATGAGGCAGTGAAGGGGCTGGAGAAGATCCCCGAGGGTGGTGAACGGTGTTTCGCCTGCTTTGCGCTGCGGCTGAAGGAAGCGGCCCGGCTGGCGTCAGAGAGAGGCTTTGACTTTTTCACGACGACCCTGACCATCAGTCCGCTGAAGAATGCGGCGAAGATCAATGAGATCGGGGAACAGTGCGCAAAGGAATGCAATGCAGTCTGGCTGCCTACAGATTTTAAGAAAAAAGAGGGCTATAAACGGTCCATCGAGCTTTCCACCGAGTATGGGCTTTACCGGCAGGATTACTGCGGCTGTATCTTTTCGCAGAGAGAACGGGAAGAGCAGAAGAAAACAGCAGCGGAAAAAACTGGCAGGAAGGTTGACTGAACACACGTTAATGTGTTAAACTATGCTTCAGATACGGATAGCAATTTTGCAAAAAAACAGGCTTTTTCCGGATTGAAAAAACATTGCCGAGAAGGAAAAACAGCCTTGGAAAGAAAAAAAGGTCTGAAAAAAATAAAAAGCTTGATTTTTTTCAAAAAATGGTATATTATCACACCCATAACACAAAAACAAGTGTACGCGATACAAAGACAAGCGACACGCGAATGAGGAGATTGGAAAAATGAGTCAGAAATTACGTGTTGGTATTCTTGGCGCTACCGGAATGGTAGGTCAGCGTTTTATTTCCCTTCTGGAGAATCATCCCTGGTTTGAGGTGGTTACTGTGGCAGCCAGCCCCAGAAGTGCCGGAAAAACTTATGAAGAAGCAGTCGGCGACCGCTGGAAAATGGATACGCCGATGCCGGAAGCAGTAAAGAAACTGGTAGTTATGAATGTAAACGAGGTAGAGAAGGTTGCTTCTACCGTAGATTTCGTATTTTCCGCTGTAGATATGTCCAAGGAGGAGATCAAAGCCATCGAGGAGGCTTATGCAAAGACAGAGACTCCTGTAGTTTCCAATAACAGTGCGCATCGTTGGACACCGGATGTTCCCATGGTAGTTCCGGAGATCAACCCGGAGCATTTTGAAGTCATCGAGCATCAGAAGAAACGTCTGGGAACGACCAGAGGCTTCATTGCAGTAAAACCGAACTGCTCCATCCAGAGTTATGCACCGGTTCTGACTGCATGGAAAGAGTTTGAACCCTATGAAGTGGTAGCTACGACCTATCAGGCAATTTCCGGAGCAGGAAAAACTTTCAAAGACTGGCCGGAGATGGAAGGAAACATCATTCCCTTTATCTCAGGAGAGGAAGAGAAGAGTGAGAAAGAGCCGCTCCGTCTCTGGGGAAAGATCGAGGATGGCGTTATCGTTCCGGCAGTCAGCCCGGTGATCACCTGCCAGTGTATCCGTGTTCCGGTACTGAATGGTCATACCGCTGCCGTATTTGTAAAATTCAAAAAGAAACCGACCAAAGAGGAACTCATTGACCGTCTGGTAAACTTTAAAGGTGTTCCCCAGGAACTGGATCTTCCCAGCGCTCCGAAGCAGTTCATCCGTTACATGGAAGAGGACAATCGTCCGCAGGTGTCTCTGGATGTCAACTATGAAAACGGAATGGGAGTTTCCGTAGGCCGTTTAAGAGAAGATACCGTTTATGACTGGAAATTTGTAGGACTGTCCCACAACACCGTCCGTGGTGCTGCAGGCGGAGCTGTACTTTGTGCAGAGACTTTGAAAGCAAAAGGTTATATCCAGGCAAAATAAGAAACACATGAGCGGGCCTCCGGCATTTTTTGCCGGAGGTTTTTTCCTGTAAAAGGGTTGTAATTTGTCAGAGAATCCAATACAATGATGATGCTAGGGTCAAAAGGTCAAAAAGCCGTTCATGCTTGCATGATAAGGCTTTTGAACTTGGGACCCGCCAAACATGAGAAAGTAGCGATTTACGCAGTAAATCAGCGGATTTCGAATGTTTATAGAATTGCGGGAGCTGCTTTGCAGCGGAGCAATTCGCAGGCATCCGTTGGGGGCAAAAGACCTTTTGACCCCAACATCATGATGATGCCAGGGGCAAAAGGTCAAAAGACTTTTTGGCCCCGATAAGTATGAGAAATGATACAAAAGAGGGGAACGACCATAGAAAATGATTCGTTTTAGAAACCTGACGAAAAGCTACGGGACAGGGGAAGGGGTTTTTGGACTGTCTTTCGAAATCACAGATGGGGAAGTTTTCGGGCTTCTGGGACCGGAAAATTCAGGAAAGACGACGGTTTTTTCGCTGCTGCTGGATTTTTGTACACCGGGGAACGGCTGGTGTTCCGTGAATGGAAAAAACTGTCATGATCATGCAAAAGACCTGTCTTATCAGATCGGTTATCTTCCGGAACACCCGGAATTTCCAAAAGAAATGACAGGACTTCAGTATTTAAGGTTTCAGGCGGCTGTCCGTGGCAAAAGAAGTGTGGAAACGGGTATCCGCACAGCACAGAGGTTTGGACTGAATCCGGAGAAAAAGATAGGAAAACTTTCACCGGGAGAAAAGAAAAAACTTGGGATCGCAGCAGCTTTTGTCCATGATCCGCAGGTACTGCTTCTGGATGAACCAGCAGAGGATCTCGATCAGGCTGCACGTCATTGTCTGGCAGAACTGGTGCGGGGAGAGAAGGAAAAAGGAAAGTCCGTGGTCTGGGCATCAAAGGATTTTGAAGAGATGGAGCGTTGCTGTGACCGGATTGCTTTACTGCGGAGAGGAAATCTTGTAAACATTGATGATGTGGAAGCTTTTCGTCGGCAGAAAAGACAGAGCTATATCCTGACCTTTTCCTCAGAGCAGGAGGCAGTTGGTTTTCTGAAGGAAGAGGTGGAAGTACAGGACGTCTGCGGCAGTCAGGTGACGGTGGCCGCGACAGGGGAGCTGACGCCTCTGATCCGTATCCTTGAAAAATATCATCTTATGGGCTGGGAAAAGGTCCGGCAGCCGCTGGAGACCATGTTTATTCATTTTTACGGAGGTGAGATCCGTGATTAGTTCTGCTGTATTTCTGGAAAATATAAAAGAAACCTGGAAAAGATGGTGCATGACGGTATTCGGACTCTGTCTGATCCAGCTGCTTTTGATCCTGTCCTGTGTGCCTACAGGGAAGAGTATTCTTCTGAATCTGGAAGAATATTTTCTGGATCCGGTTTTGCAGCTGGTTTCTTTAAAACTTTCTGATCCGTCTGTTTCCGGTACCCTTACAACCGTTTTCTTTGGCTTCTGGGTGCTGTTGCTTCCGACTATATATACTCTTTGCCGGGCAGAAGAACTGGTAGCTGAGGGAATGGAGAGTGGCAGGCTGATCTCCTATATCGTGACTCCTCTTGGGAGGGAAAACGTGATTCGCACGGAAGCGTTTTCACTGGTGCTGGATCAGTTTTCCATGCTTGCTGTCTCTGCCGGAGCCGGCTTGCTTTTTAGCGGTCTTTTCTGTTCGGATACACAGAATGTAACGGCTTTTCTTTTTCAGAGTTTGGAAGCTTTTGCTGTTCAGTTTGTGTTGGGAGGCTTTGCTTTTCTGGTCTCCTGCTCCGGATTTGGAAAAAGTACCCGCCGTCTGCTTCTCTGGGGACTGACGGGAGGCGGATTTTTCCTGTATCTTCTCGAAGGTCTGGGTGGCTGGCTTGAGATACCGGGAGGATTTACCGTGTTTTCTGTTCTGAGACAGGAGAGTCTTCTGGCTGATAATGGAGGTCTTGCAGCAGCTTTTTTCCTCCTGCTGGGAATTGTTTTTTACGGTCTTGCCGTTCTGATCTTTCAGAAAAAAGAGTTAAAGTTTGGAAAAAGGAATTAATTGAATGGGAAAATCATTATATATTGCAGAGAAACCAAGCGTGGCCCAGGAATTTGCCAAGGCGCTTCGTGTAAACGGTGTCCGGAAGGACGGTTATCTGGAGAGCGAAGATTCTGTGGTGACCTGGTGCGTTGGTCATCTGGTCACTATGAGTTATCCGGAGGTTTACGATGAAAAATACAAACGCTGGAGTCTCGCTACGCTGCCTTTTATTCCGGAAAAATTTCTCTATGAGGTGATTCCCTCGGTGAAGAAACAGTTCCAGATCGTCAGCGGCCTTCTGAAAAGGAAGGACATTGATGTGATCTATGTCTGTACCGATTCCGGACGGGAGGGAGAGTATATTTACCGTCTGGTGGAAGAGATGGCAAGGGTAAAGGGAAAGGTGAGGAAGAGAGTCTGGATCGATTCTCAGACAGAGGAAGAGATCCTTCACGGGATCCAGACTGCCAGGGATCTTTCAGAATATGACAATCTTGCAAATTCTGCTTATTTAAGGGCAAAAGAAGACTATCTGATGGGAATCAATTTTTCCAGACTTCTGTCGTTAAAGTACGGAAATGCAATCTCCAGTTATCTGGGAACCCGTTATACGGTGATCTCGGTAGGACGGGTCATGACCTGCGTCCTTGGCATGGTAGTGCGCCGGGAATGGGAGATCCGCAGCTTTGTGAAAACACCGTTTTACCGGGTCGTGGCTTCGCAGAGCATCGGTGAGGCAAAAGAATTTCCCGGAGAATTCCGGGCGGTAGAGGGATCCGACTGGTACCAGTCTCCGAAACTTTATAAGGAAAACGGCTTCAAAGAAGAAAAAGACGCCAGGGAGCTGATCCGTACATTGGAGAAAAATCAGCCCCTGCTGGCAGTTCTGGAGCGCATGGAGAAGAAAAAAGAAACAAAAAATCCTCCGCTTCTTTATAACCTGGCAGAGCTTCAGAATGAGTGCTCGCGCTATCTGAAGATTAGCCCGGATGAAACGCTGAAAATTGTCCAGGAGCTCTACGAAAAGAAACTGGTGACTTATCCGAGAACGGATGCCAGAGTCCTTTCCACAGCGGTGTCAAAAGAGATCTATAAAAACATCCGGGGACTGGCAGCCCTTGATTATGCCGGAGACTTTGTGCAGGAAGTTCTGGCAGGAGAGGCTTTTCAGAAGATTGCTTCTACCCGTTATGTTAATGACAAACAGATCACCGACCATTATGCGATCATTCCGACCGGGCAGGGGCTGAATGCACTCCGTTCTGTCAGTGGCCACGGGGCAAAGATTTATGAGATGATCGTCCGGCGGTTCCTGAGTATTTTTTATCCGCCGGCTGTCTATCAGAAGGTCAGTTTGGTGTCCATGATCGGAAAGGAACGGTTTTTTTCCAATTTCCGTATCCTGCAGGAGCCCGGGTACCTCAAGGTGGCCGGTATGCCGAAGGAGAAAAAGGCGACGGAAGGGGATGGAGAAAATCTGGATGCGGATCCAGCACTTTTAAATGCTCTTTCCACTTTGAAAAAGGGCAGTATTCTTCCGGTAAAATCCCTTACGATCAAGGAAGGTGAGACTTCGCCGCCCAAACGCTACAATTCCGGTTCGATGATCCTGGCTATGGAGAATGCCGGTTCGCTCATTGAAGATGAAGAACTCCGTTCGCAGATCAAAGGAAGCGGCATCGGCACCAGTGCTACCAGGGCGGAGATCCTGAAAAAACTTGTGGCAAACAAATATCTGGCACTGAATAAGAAAACTCAGGTATTGACACCGACCCAGCTCGGTGAGATGATCTTCTGTGTAGTCAACGTATCGATCCGGTCTCTTTTGAACCCGGAGCTTACAGCCAGCTGGGAAAAAGGCCTGACTTATGTGGCGGAGGGAACGATCTCGCAGGAAGAATATATGGTGAAGCTGACCAGTTTTATCCGCCGCCATACGGATCAGGTGATGGCAGGAAGCTATCAGACAGCGCTGAAAGGTATGTTTGACCGGCTCTCCCCTTATTATCAGAAAACAGCAAAGCCCGCTTCGAAACGGGCAGCAGCCAAAAAGGAGGCACAAAAAGCATGATGGAAACATGTAAAATCGAAAATCTGTATGACTTGAAAGAAACCATTGCAGCAGAGCTTTTTGAAGGAGCAGAGTACCCCTGGGAGATCCTGGGAAAGATTAAAGATTTTATTCCGCTTCTTGGAAGCCGTTTAAGCGAAGACGAGTACGAAAAAAGGGAAGGCAACGTCTGGATCGCCCGTTCTGCCAAAGTGGCACCGACCGCTTTTATCGGTGAAAATGTCATCATCGGGAAAGAAGCAGAGGTCCGTCACTGTGCATTTATCCGCGGCAATGCCATCGTAGGTGAGGGTGCTGTTGTAGGAAACTCCACGGAACTGAAGAATGTGGTGCTTTTCAATAAAGTACAGGTACCGCATTATAACTATGTGGGAGATTCCGTACTGGGATACAAAGCTCATATGGGAGCCGGATCCATTACCTCCAATGTAAAATCAGATAAAAAACTGGTGGTTGTCAAAGCAGGAGAGGAAAAGCTTGAGACCGGACTGAAAAAATTCGGAGCCATGCTGGGTGACCGGGTGGAGGTAGGCTGCGGTTCTGTCCTGAATCCGGGTACCGTCATCGGCCATGATTCCAATATTTATCCGCTTTCTTCTGTCCGCGGTGTGGTTCCGGCGGAAAGCATCTATAAGAAGCAGGGTGAAGTCGTGGAAAAGCAGGAGATCTGAAAAGTTCCATATTGACTTAAAATACAGTTACCGCGTATAATAAAAGCAGCCGAAGTTCCCGGCTGCTTTTTCTGTGAAAACCCCTTCCGGCAGATCTGCCAAAACATTCCACCAATGAAAAAGAAAACCATTGACAACCGTTAAAATTTATACTACTATAGAACACAGGTAAAGAAACGAACATAGGTTCTAAACAAGTGTTCTTGTGAGACGATATATAAAAGGAGAAGAAAATGGCACAACAGGATGAGAAAGCATTAAACAGAGAAGAAAAGTTAAAAGCACTGGAAGCCGCCATCGTAAAACTGGAGAAGGATTACGGTAAGGGTGCGGTAATGAAGCTGGGTGACGGAGCCAGCATGAATGTGGAGACCGTTCCCACTGGTTCCTTAAGCCTTGATATTGCGTTGGGACTGGGCGGTATTCCAAAGGGACGTGTGATCGAGATCTACGGACCGGAGTCCAGTGGTAAGACAACCGTAGCGCTTCATATGGTAGCCGAGGTTCAGAAGAGAGGCGGTATCGCCGGTTTCATCGATGCAGAGCATGCGTTGGATCCCGTCTATGCGAAAAATATCGGCGTGGATATTGATAACCTCTACATCTCTCAGCCGGACAACGGTGAGCAGGGACTGGAGATCGCAGAGACCATGGTACGTTCCGGAGCAGTGGACATTATCATTGTAGACTCTGTGGCAGCTCTGGTTCCGAAGGCGGAGATCGAAGGAGATATGGGAGACAGCCATGTAGGTCTGCAGGCCAGACTGATGTCCCAGGCGTTGAGAAAACTCACCGGTATCATCAGCAAATCCAACTGTACGGTGATCTTTATCAACCAGCTGCGTGAAAAGGTAGGCGTGATGTTCGGAAATCCGGAGACCACGACCGGAGGCCGGGCCCTGAAATTCTATTCCTCCATCCGTCTGGATGTACGTCGTATCGAGTCTCTGAAACAGGGTGGCGAGGTCGTAGGAAACCGTACCCGTATCCGTGTGGTGAAGAATAAGATCGCTCCGCCTTTCAAGGAGGCAGAATTTGATATCATGTTCGGAAAAGGAATTTCCCGTGAGGGTGATATCCTGGATCTGGCAGCAAATCTCGGGATCGTCAATAAGAGTGGTGCCTGGTATGCCTATCATGATGCCAAGATTGGTCAGGGACGTGAGAATGCAAAGCTCTATCTGCGTGAGAACCCGGAAGAGATGGCTGAGATCGAGACTGCCGTACGGGAACATTACGGCCTTCAGGGTGATGTGGTAGAGAGTGCCGGAACGGAAGAGAAGATCTCAGGGGAGGATCTGGAGAACTTCTTTGACGGAGAGACAGAAGAATGATCGTGACTGAAATCGAAGACTGCGGAAGCGGAAAGCGAAAGGTCTATCTGGACGGACAGCCCGCCTTTGTACTTTACAGAGGTGAGCTGTCCCTCTGTCATATAGAGAAAGATCAGGAACTTCCGGAAGCGGTATATCGGGAGATCATGGATGAGATCCTCTGGAAACGGATTCGTATGCGCTGTCTTTATCTTTTAAAAAGCATGGACAGGACAGAATATCAGCTCCGTACCAAATTAAAGCAGAATCTTTATCCGGAAGAGCTGATCGAGCGGGTGATCCGGTGGCTGAAAGATCTTCATTATCTGGATGATGCCAGATATGCGGAGAATTACATCCGGACGCACGGTGAGTCTTTGAGCGCCATGCAGCTGAAACAGAAACTGACGCAAAGAGGAGTACCGAGAGAGGTGCTGATGCAGGCGATGGAGGAACAGGAGGGACCGGATGAAGAAGTGCTGATCCGCAAGTGGGTGAAAAAGAAGAAGATCGATCCCGGAAACTGTACTCCGGCAGAGAAACAGAAGCTTTATGCCTTTCTTATGCGCAGGGGGTTTTCCTCCTCCGGAGTAAGAAGAGTCCTGCAAGGCGGCAGCGAAATGCAGAATGAATACTCTTGACAATTTGCACAAAACAGTATACAATTCAAGTGTTGTATTTGTACAATGAAAATTTAATAAGGAGGTGCTCCTGTGCCAGGTGCAGTAATAGCGGTTATAGCTGTTCTCATCACTCTTGTGGTAGCTGTTCCTATTACCTACTCTATTTCCATTTCCAATTATAAAAAGACGGTGGAAGCCAAGGTTGGAAGTGCGGAAGAGAGATCCAGGAAGATAATAGATGACGCTCTGAAAACTGCAGAGACAAAGAAGCGCGAAGCATTACTCGAAGTAAAGGAAGAGTCTTTAAAGACGAAGAACGATCTCGAGAAAGAAACCCGGGAGAGAAGATCCGAACTTCAGAGATATGAGAAGCGTGTTCTTTCTAAAGAAGAAGCAGTGGACAAGAAAGCAGATGCCATTGAGAAGCGGGAAGCAGGTTTAACAGCCAAAGAAGATGAGTTGCGTAAAAAGAGCAGCGAGATCGAACGGCTCAGTGAAGAACGTGTACAGGAACTGGAACGAATCTCCGGTCTGACCTCCGAACAAGCAAAAGAGTATCTTTTAAAAACTGTTGAAGACGAAGTGAAGCATGACACGGCGAAGCTCTATAAGGAGCTGGAAGCCAGAGCAAAGGAAGACGCAGGCAAGAAAGCGAAGGAGTATGTGGTCAATGCCATTCAGAAATGTGCGGCAGACCATGTATCTGAGACCACGATTTCTGTGGTACAGCTTCCGAATGATGAGATGAAAGGCCGTATCATTGGTCGTGAGGGAAGAAATATCCGTACCCTTGAGACTATGACAGGTGTAGATCTGATCATTGATGATACACCGGAAGCCGTTATCCTTTCCAGCTTTGATCCCATCCGCAGAGAGGTTGCAAGAATCGCTCTGGAGAAGCTGATCGTAGATGGACGTATCCATCCGGCCAGAATCGAAGAGATGGTGGAGAAAGCGCAGAGAGAAGTGGACAACATGATCCGTGAGGAAGGAGAAGCTGCTACTCTGGAAGTAGGAGTGCATGGTATCCATCCGGAGCTTGTCCGTCTGCTGGGACGTATGAAGTTCCGTACCAGTTACGGTCAGAATGCCCTGAAACATTCCATCGAGGTTGCTCAGCTGTCAGGTCTTCTGGCAGGAGAGATCGGTGTGGATGTCCGTCTTGCCAAACGTGCAGGTCTTCTGCATGATATTGGTAAATCTATCGATCATGAGATGGAAGGCTCCCATATTCAGATCGGTGCTGATCTTTGTAAGAAGTATAAAGAATCCAGAACAGTCATCAATGCGGTGGAATCTCATCACGGAGATGTAGAAGCAGAATCTTTGATCGCCTGCATTGTACAGGCTGCTGATACGATTTCTGCAGCCCGTCCGGGTGCCAGAAGAGAGACTCTGGAAACTTATACCAATCGATTAAAACAGTTAGAGGATATTACAAACTCCTTCAAGGGAGTGGACAAATCTTTTGCTATTCAGGCAGGTAGAGAGATTCGGATCATGGTTGTGCCCGAACAGGTCAGCGATGCCGATATGGTATTGCTTGCCCGCGATATTTCCAAGCAGATCGAAGCAGAGCTGGAATATCCGGGACAGATCAAGGTCAGCGTTATTCGAGAATCCCGCGTGGTGGATTACGCAAAATAAAAGAGATGTTAGTGAGGCAGTGGATGAAAAATCCGCTGCCTTTTTTCATGGAAAGAAAGCAGAATGCATAGAAATAGAGACAGAAGAGAAAAAAGGACGATGCTATGAAGAAGATCCGCTATCCGGATGAGACAATGATGCGGTATTTTACAGCTGCTTTCCTGACAGGGGTTCTGTTCTCTCTTCTGATCATCTGGTACGGGAAAACTTATTATCTTCAGAAGGCAGGACTGATCAGCAATTTTTATCTTCGGCGGCTGAAATACCGAAGCTGGGAAAAAAGAGAGCTTCTGGGTTGTTTCCTGGGAAAACGGATGAAATGGGTGGCTCTATTTCCGGTCTTCTTTTTTGGGGCCGGCGTCCATCTTCCGTTGTTTCTTGCAGGAGGCTGGTTTGGCTTTTCTTTTGGTACGGTCATGGGGATTTCTGTGTTAAAATTTGGTTTTCTGGGAGTTGGAACAGGATTGCTTCTTGTATTGCCGCAGGGAATCTTTTATGCTGCCGGAACTCTCGTTATGCTTCAAGGGCTGGCAGAGTGGAAATGGAGTTTTAACCGTTGGACGGCTTTCCCGGGAAAGAAGCTGATGGGCAGTACGGTTCTTTTCTTTTTGGGTATTTTGACGGAAAGCTATCTGAATCCATGGAATCTGCGCCTTCTTTTTTTGTTCCTGTGAAAGAAAAACGCAAGATTTAGTTCAGAAAATCTTAAGAAAAAACGATATCTGGTGGTTTGGAATGAAAATGTATTTTTTGTAGAAACTGCCATTGGAATTTTGACAGAAATCGACTATAATTAACACCTGATAAAGAAGCGGAGGCATACGATTTATGGAAAAACAGATTCCCAGATTCATGACTTATCTGATGCAGGTAAAAAATGCGTCGAAGAGTACGATGAGTTCTTATGAAAGAGATTTAAAAAGACTGGCTGCTTTTCTGGCTGCAAAGGGGATTCATGCGCCGGAGGACGTGACAGCTACTTCTTTGAATTCCTATATCCTTTTCCTGGAACGGGAAGGTTTTTCCACGGCTACCGTTTCCAGAAATGTAGCTTCCATGAAAGCCTTTTTTCACTATCTCTGTGACACGGACCGTAGATTTCAGGATCCGACCAGTCAGATCCGCGCCCCGCGTATCGACCGGAAGGCACCGGAGATCCTGACAGTGGAAGAGGTGGAAAGCCTTCTGGAACAGCCGGATCC
This sequence comes from Blautia sp. OF03-15BH, assembly GCF_003463065.1. GTDB lineage: Bacteria > Bacillota > Clostridia > Lachnospirales > Lachnospiraceae > Limivivens. The sequence goes on along the minus strand of NZ_QSCM01000004.1, from coordinate 256,898 downwards.
GGAAATGCCAAAAGGGATCCGTGACAAAGCCATGCTGGAACTGCTTTATGCTACAGGCATGCGTGTGACGGAACTTATTACGCTGAAGACAGAAGATCTGAACCAGCGTCTTTCTTATGTGATCTGCCGGGACGGGGAACGGGAGCGTGTGATCCCATATGGCCCGAAAGCCCGGGAAGCATTGGAAATTTATCTGGGATCGGCCCGGAAAGAGCTTCTGAAGGAAGGAGACAGTGTCTACCTTTTTGTAAACTGCTCCGGTCACCTTATGAGCCGCCAGGGTTTCTGGAAGCTGATCAAGCAATACGCGGCAAAGGCTGGGATCGAAACAGATATCACCCCCCATACCATCCGCCATTCATTTGCTGCTCATCTGGTGCAGAACGGAGCAGATCTGAAGGCGGTCCAGGAGATGATGGGGCATGCAGATATCACGACCACGCAGACTTACCTGAACCTCAGTGTCGATCATGTGAAACGTGTATATGCGAAGGCTCATCCGAGAGGGTGAGTGGAGCTGCTTTGCAATTTGCATTGGAGCAGAATGTGAACGCGGATTGCGAATGTCCGCTTTACGAAACAGTGACTGTTTGAATAAAAAAGACGAATCCAACGGGAAAAGATCCTGAGGATTCGTCTTTTTCAGGTTTCCGGATGATTGAGAAGCTTCCGGATGCGGTCGGAGGTTTCACGGGCCGCCTTATGGTTGTTTCCGCTTGCGGTGATTCCGACTACGAGATTGTCTTTTTTTACGATACCGGGAAAATAAAAATCACATTTGTTTTTGTCACTGCAGACATTGACGGTGATCCCCATGCATTTGCATACACTGTAAATATCTTCATTGGTCTGGTGGTCATTGGTGGCGGCGATGACCAGGTCAGCATCATAGATGTCTTCTCTCTGGTACTGCTTTTTCAGGATCCGGATCTTTCCCTGGGCCTGCAGTTCCAGAAGCTCCGGATTGACCTCGGGTGCGATGACAGTCAGACATTCGGTGAAATCCACCAGTGTGCGGATCCGGCGTTTGGCAATGGTACCGGCACCGACAACGACAACTTTTTTATGAGAAATGTCCACAAACATGGGAAAATAGGGTCGGGCTTCATCTGTCATAAATATTCCTCCTTTGGACGTTTACGCCAACATCATTTTATTATCCTATCACATTATGATTGCAGTGTCAAAAGGTCTGTGACTTCAAAGAAAAAATGCGATAAGGCTTCAAAAAAGATATGAAAACTGGTATGATAAGGGCAGAAAAGATATGACAGATCAGGGAGAGAATATGACGAAGAAAAAAGCAATGGATAAGATTTTTTTTCGCTTTTATGATATTCCAAGGGAGAATTATCTGCTGGCACTTTATGGAGCGGAATGGAAACGGAAATATGGTTCGGAGGGAGAAAGTCTTCATTTTCACAATCATCTGGAGGTGGGCTACTGCTACGAGGGAGAGGGTGTGATCCGGTTGGAAAACGGAGAACTCCCTTATTTTCCACAGATACTTACGCTAATACCGAAAAACTGTCCTCATGCCATTCAAGGGGAAGAGGGAGGGTTGGACTATTGGGAGTTTCTCTTTGTTGATATGGAACGGTTTCTGCTGGATCTTTATCCGGGAAGGAACCGTCTGGTGGAAGAGATCTGCAGGAGGATCAACAGAGGAGCAAGACTTCTCACCTATGAAAAGAATCCGGTACTTGGAGATCTGGTGCAGGAGATCCTGCGGGAAATGAAAGGAAAAGGCGAGTTCTATCAGGAGAGCGTAAAAGGTTATCTTCTGGCTTTTCTTATGGAGATCGCCCGGCTGGATGGAGAAGCGGCTGATTCTCTGGTTTCAGATAAAAGACTTCCGGTCGTCGGGAAAAATCTCTGGAAAGAAGAGATCAGGCAGGTGGAGGCGGCTCTGCGATATGTGGAAGAGCACTACAGAGAGCCTCTTCATGCAGGAGATCTGGCTGCTGTCTGTGGCCTGAGTGAAACGCATTTTCGCCGCCTTTTTCAAAAGAACATGCAGATGACGCCGATGGAATATGTGAATAAGGTTCGGATCCGTGAAGCCTGCCGGCTGATGCTGGATACCAATGCTTCTCTGGAGGAAATCGCTGTGAAAACCGGATTTGTATCCATGTCCACATTCAACCGGAATTTTGGACGTTTTCTCAGCACTTCGCCACATGCCTGGAGGAAAAGCAGAGGAAAAGGACAGAAAATACTTTTTTAGAGAAGTTTTATCTGCAATATAGGATAAAAAAACCAAGTATTTGATGGTTTCTTTGTTCAAAAAGCTCTCCTTAGCAGGAAAAAGGGGAGCTTTTTATTGTCTATAATATATAAAACAGAAAGGATATAAATATAAAAAAGATAAAAAATGCATTATTTTTGGTTGAAAATGCTCACCGCAGGAAAAAGATATAGAGTACAATACTAACATATTCGCCAGAATAAAAGGCTCAAAACTATACAAGATGTTCAAATGTTTTGAGACGAAAAAAGTCGAAGGCTGGTGAAAATGTACAAAACATTAAAGGAGGATGTGCAGTATGAAACTGAAAAAGGCAATGGCATGTATGCTGGCAGGCGCAATGGTACTTTCTATGGGGGCTGTTCTTCCGGCGGCTGCAAGCGAGGATGACAACACACTGACCGTATGGACCTGGGATCCGAACTTTAACATCTATGCAATCAACAAAGCAGCAGAAATCTATGCAAAAGACCATGAGGGCTTTAAAGTAGAGGTTACAGAGATCAAATCCGATGCGATTGAGGCAAAGATCACCACAGCAGTGAATGCAGGTGACCTGAGTACTCTTCCGGACATCTTCCTGATGCAGGATAACTCCTTCCAGAAATATGCAACGTTCTACCCGGACGTTTTCACCGATCTGACCGATTCCGGAATCGATTTCTCTCAGTTCTCTGAGGCAAAGGTTGCTTATTCCACACTGGATGGCGTAAATTACGGTGTTCCGTTTGACAATGGTGCAGTTGTGAATGCAGTTCGTACAGATTTGATCGAGCAGGCTGGTTATACCGTAGATGATTTTACAGACATTACCTGGTCTGATTACATGGAAAAGGCAAAGGTGGTTCTTGAAAAGACCGGTCTTCCGATGCTGACCGCTCAGGCAGGTTCCCCGGATGTGATCATGATGATGCTTCAGTCCTGTGGAGCTTCCCTCTTCAACGAAGACGGAACAGGCAATATTGCTGACAATGAGGTCCTGAAAAAATGTGTTGAGATCTATGCACAGATGGTTGCAGATGGTACTTTGGTAGAGGTTACCGACTGGGATCAGTACATTTCTTCTCTGAACAGCTCCACCGTAGCAAGCACCTTCAACGGATGCTGGATTCTGGCTTCCATTCAGGCAGCAGAGGATCAGTCCGGTAAATGGGCAATCACAAATATGCCGAGACTGGATGATGTAGATAGCGCTACCAACTACTCCAACAACGGTGGTTCCTCCTGGGCAATCTCTTCCAACTGCGCAAAGACAGAACTGGCTGTTGATTTCCTGAAGGCTACCTTCGCAGGCAGCACAGAGCTTTATGATGATATCATTTCCAAAGGCGCTCTGGCAACCTGGGCTCCGGCTGGAGAATCTGACGCATACAACGTACCGGTTGACTTCTACGGCGGCGATACGATCTATGCTAAGATTGTTGATTTCGCAACCAAGACTCCGTCCAACACCACCGGCGCATTCTACTATGACGCCCGTGATGCGGTAGGTATCGCACTTTCCAACATTACCCAGACTGGTGCAGATGTGGATTCTGAACTCCAGACCGCACAGGAAACTCTGGAATTCACCATGGGTGCTTAATGTTTCCGCTGAAAAAGAAACAGTAAGGTAAGATAAATGGAAAAGGTCTGTGACTGTTGTTCGAGGCAGAACAGCAGGCAGACCTTTTTCCATATAAAGAAGGGAAGGTATGCTTCATGCAAAAAAAGAGAAAAATGACATTGGAAAGAAGGCATAACCTGACAGGCTGGGCGTTTCTCTCCATTGGTGTGATTCTGATCTGTTGGACAAGCTTTTATCCGATGATCCAGGCGTTTATTCTGTCACTGAAAAGCGGACTGGGCGTTAATCTGAAATTTAATGGTTTTTCAAACTATGCCCGAATCCTGAAAGACCCGACATTTAAAGGGACACTGTTCAATACATTCTTTTATCTGATCATTCAGGTGCCGATCATGCTGACACTGGCTTTGATCCTGGCATCGATCCTGAATAACAAAGACCTTCGTTTCAAGGGACTCTGGAGAACCTGTATTTTTCTTCCCTGTGCGACTTCTCTGGTATCCTACTCCATGATTTTCCGTTCCCTGTTTGCCAATGACGGTTTCGTAAATACAGTTCTTCGTGCTGTCGGAGCAAACCCGATCATGTGGTTTTCCAATGCGTGGACAGCAAGAGCGGTAATCATCATTGCCCTGATCTGGAGATGGACCGGATACAATATGGTATTCTATCTGTCAGGCCTCCAGAATATTGAATACTCTGTTTACGAGGCGGCAAGGATCGACGGTGCGACCCCGCGACAGATCCTCTTTAAGATCACCATTCCGCTGCTGAAGCCAACGATCCTTTTGACGACCATTACTTCTACCAATGGTACCCTGCAGCTGTTTGATGAGTCTTTGAACCTGACCAACGGCGGACCTGGTAAATCAACGATGACCATGTCCCATTATATTTATAATACATCCTTTGTACAGAGCCCGAACTTCGGTTATGCGGCAGCAATGTCCATCGTGATCCTTGTAATGGTGGCTGTCCTGGCCCTGATCCAGATGAAAGTAGGTGATGAACGATGAATAAAGGCAAAAAAGCGGCAATGTATATTTTTCTGACCATTTGTTCGTTGTTTTCCGTTTTCCCGCTGTACTACATGGCGTGTGCGGCTACAAACAAGAGCGTGGATGTATCCAGAGGAAAACTGATTCCGGGTACTTATCTTGTAGAGAATTTTAAGACACTGATCGCGAATCAGGATCTTTCCCGTGCACTCTGGAATTCCTTCCGGAATGCGACCGTGCTGACTCTGATCTGTCTGCTGGTCTGCTCCCTGGCCGGTTACGGTTTTGAAATCTATCATGACAAAGGAAAAGATATCGTATTTGCTATTCTGCTGACAGCGATGATGGTTCCTTTTGCAGCGATCATGATCCCGCTGTTCCGGATGTTTTCCAAGTTGAAGATGGTCAACACGATGGCGGCTTTTATGCTTCCGTCCATCTCGACCCCCTTCATGATCATGATGTTCCGTCAGGCATCCCGGTCTTTCCCGCATGATATCATAGAAGCGGCCCGTCTGGATGGTCTGAGTGAGATTGGAATCTTTTTCCGCATGTTCATTCCAACTATGAAATCTACATACGCAGCAGCTCTGATTATCACTTTCATGAACGCATGGAACAACTATATGTGGCCGAAAGTTATTCTGCAGACCAACAGCTCCATTACCATGCCGATGCTGGTTGCCAACCTGCTGAGCGGATACGTGGTTGACTATGGTATGCTGATGCTCGGTGTACTGATCTGTACGATCCCGACGGTTGTTATTTTCTTCTTCTTCCAGAAGAGCTTTGCAGAAGGTATTACCGGCGCAGTTAAATAAAGGTACCAAAAAAAGGCGGGTATTGAAAGGATATCCGCCTCTTTTTCCATGATAGATAAGGAGGTAAAAAGACATGAGTGAATTTCATTACGAGAAGATAAAGGATCCGACTTATTTCAGCGAAAACTGTGTTGCTGCCCATTCGGATCACCATTATTTTTGTTCTGTGGAGGCTATGGAGCAGGAGAAAGAGGAATTTCGCTATAGCCTGAACGGAATCTGGAAATTCCATTATGCAAAAAATTATCAGAGCACGATCCCGGGTTTTGAAAGCGAAGCGTATTGCTGTAAGTCATGGGATGATATCCGTGTTCCGGCTCATATTCAGCTGGAGGGCTATGATAAACCGCAATATGCCAATGTCCAGTATCCCTGGGAAGGTAGAGAAGAGGTAAAACCGGGTGAAATACCAGAAGAATTTAACCCTGTGGCAAGCTATGTGAAATATTTTGAAGTACCCGCATCCATGCAGGGAAAGAAAATTTTCATTTCTTTTCAGGGAGCAGAGAGCGGACTGGCACTCTGGCTTAACGGAAACTTTGTAGGCTACAGCGAAGACAGCTTTACCCCGTCAGAGTTTGAACTGACACCTTATCTGAAAGAAGGGGAAAACAAGCTGGCAGCCCAGGTCTTCAAATGGACCAGCGGAAGCTGGTGTGAGGATCAGGATTTCTTCCGGTTCTCCGGTATCTACCGTGACGTTTATCTCTATGCGATTCCGGAGGTCCATGTGGAGGATCTGACGATCCGTACGTTTCTGGACGATACCTTTACGAAGGCAGATCTCACCGTGGAGCTGAAAGCCACAGCTGCCGGAAAGGTTCGTTTCACTCTTTCCAGAGAAGGAAAAGAGGAGGCAACTCTTGAGGATGCGCTGGAGAGCGGAAAAGCTTATGTGATGAAGATGGAAAATCCGCTGCTCTGGAGCGCAGAGGAACCCAATCTTTACGACCTGCTTATCGAGGTTATGGATACAGAAGGAAAGATCACGGAAGTGATTCCTCAGAGAGTTGGCTTTCGCCGTTTCGAGATGAAGGATTCCATTATGACTCTGAATGGAAAACGAATTGTCTTCAAGGGCGTGAACCGTCATGAATTCAGTTCAGTTACAGGACGGAATGTTTCCAGGGAAGAACTGATCCGGGATCTGACCACTATGAAACGGAACAATATCAATGCGATCCGTACCTGCCATTATCCGGATGCGGTGGGAATCTATGAACTCTGTGATGAATTTGGTATTTATCTGATAGCCGAAAATAATATGGAGACGCATGGAACCTGGGATACGGTAGGACAGAGCAAAGACTACACCGGTGTGGTTCCGGACAACAAACCGGAATGGGAAGGCCTGCTTCTGGACCGCATCAATTCCACTTATCAGCGGGATAAGAACCATCCGGCTATCCTGATCTGGTCCTGCGGAAACGAATCCTTCGGCGGAGAGGTCATCTATAAGATGTCTGAACTCTTCCGGAAACTGGATCCGACCCGTCTGGTTCATTATGAGGGCGTCTTCAATGACCGCCGTTTCAACGATACCAGCGATATGGAAAGCCAGATGTACACCTCCGCGGAAGATATCAAGAAATTTCTGGAAAATGACAGAAGTAAACCGTTCATCTGCTGTGAGTACACACATGCGATGGGAAATTCCTGTGGAGGCATGCATAAATATACAGATTTGACAGATACAGAACCTTCCTATCAGGGTGGTTTCATCTGGGATTACATCGATCAGTCCATCTATAAGAAGGACCGGTATGGAAAAGAATTCCAGGCTTACGGCGGAGACTTTGGCGAACGGCCGACCGATTATAATTTCAGCGGAAACGGGATTGCCTATGGTGGCGAGCGGGGAGAATCTCCGAAGATGCAGGAAGTAAAGTTCAATTATCAGAACATTTCTGCGATCGTAGATAAAAAGAATGTCCGTGTCATCAATAAGAATCTCTTTGTGAATACAGAGGATTTTGACTGTGTGGTAACGGTGGAAAAAGAAGGAAAGCTTCTGGAAAAGAAAGTGCTGGCAACGCATGTGGCTCCCCTTTCTGAGGAAACGTATGAACTTCCGGTGAAAGAACAGACACTTCCCGGGGAGTATGTCATTACTGTTTCTTTCCGCCTCAAAGAGGATACGATCTGGGCTGAAAGAGGTCATGAAGTGGCTTTCGGACAGACGGTTTATAAAGCAGAAGCCGTGGAGGAAGCAAAGAAAACTCCGAAATTCCGTGTGGTCCGCTCTCTTCATGATTTTGGCGTAAAGGGAGAGAATTTTGACGTACTGTTCTCTTATCTGAACGGCGGTCTGGTTTCCTACCGGTACGGCGGCGTGGAGATGATCGAAATGATCCCGAAGCCCAACTTCTGGCGGGCGCCTACCGATAATGACTGCGGAAACCTGATGCCCATGCGGTATGCCCAGTGGAAGATCGCTTCTCTCTATCTCTCTCATAAGTATCCCACCGGTGGTCATTATCCGGGAGCCAGGATACCAAAGATCGAAGTGACCGATGACTGGGCGGAGATCACCTTTACCTATGTGATGCCGACAACACCGGCAGCAGAATGTGAACTGGCTTATCGGGTATTTGGTGATGGAAGCATTCAGACGACACTTTCGTATGATCCGGTGAAGGAGCTTGGCGATATGCCGGAATTTGGAGTGATCTTCAAGTTTGATGCGGATTATGATCATGTAACCTGGTATGGCTATGGACCGTCAGAAACCTATGTAGACCGTATGCATGGGGCGAAACTGGGTGTTTATAAGAACCTGGTGGCCGATAATATGGCGAAATATCTGGTTCCTCAGGAGTGTGGGAACAAGGTGGGTGTGCGCTGGGCTTCCGTGACAGACAGAAAAGGCAGAGGAATGCTCTTTACCGGAGACCAGATCGAGTTTTCTGCCCTTCCCTATACACCGCACGAGGTAGAGAATGCCATGCATCCCTTCGAACTGCCCGAGGTACATTACACCGTGGTACGGGTATCCAAAGAGCAGATGGGCGTTGGCGGAGATGACAGCTGGGGTGCAAAGACGCATCCGGAATACCTTCTGGATACAAAAGAAAAGATGACATTCACTTTTACCTTTAAGGGGATCTGAAAATGGCGGAGCCGGAAGAAGCAAAACTTCCGGCTCTGCTTTTATGCAGGGAAGTTTTTTCAAAAGTAAAAAAAACCTTGCAGGAATGCATAAAAAGACGTATAGTTAAAAATATCTGTAGCTGTTCAGAAATCACTGCATTGCAAGGTATTTTGGTCCGTGCCTGTGAAAGGATGAACGGTTACGAGTATCTTAAGATAAAGAGGAGAATGATTATGAGCTTTGAATTTGTGACAAAACTTCCTACTCCGGAGGAGATTCGCCTTCAGTATCCGATCACAGAAAAGATCGCTCGCGTAAAAGCAGAGAGAGATCAGGAGATCAAAGATATATTTACAGGAAAGTCCGATCGTTTTCTGGTGATCATCGGACCCTGCTCTGCAGATAATGAGGATTCTGTATGTGATTATGTGGGAAGACTGGCAAAAGTTCAGGACCAGGTAGGCGACCGTCTTCTTCTGATCCCGCGTATTTATACAAATAAACCGAGAACGACCGGTGAAGGATATAAGGGACTTCTCCATCAGCCGGATCCGGAGAAAAAACCGGATGTGCTGGCAGGTCTGGTAGCCATCCGTAAGCTGCACATGCGTGCCATTGAGGAAACAGGCCTTACGGCAGCAGATGAGATGCTTTATCCGGAAAACTGGCGCTACCTTTCCGATATCCTTTCTTATGTTGCGATCGGAGCCCGTTCTGTCGAAAACCAGCAGCATCGTCTGGTAGTCAGTGGCATGGATGTTCCTGCAGGAATGAAGAATCCCACCAGCGGCGATCTTTCTGTTATGCTGAATTCCGTAGTTGCGGCGCAGCATGGACATACCTTCATTTACCGTGACTGGGAAGTGAAGACTACCGGAAATCCGCTGACACATACCATTCTGCGTGGTGCGGTAAACAAGCATGGCAACTGCATCCCCAACTATCATTACGAGGATCTGAAGCTTCTTCTGGAGCTCTATAAAGAGCGTAAGCTGGAAAATCCGGCAGTGATCGTGGATGCCAACCATTCCAACTCCAACAAGCAGTACGCCGAGCAGGTCCGTATCGTCAAAGAGGTGCTTCACAGCCGGAATGTCAATGAGGAACTGAAAACTCTGGTCAAGGGTGTTATGATCGAAAGCTATATCGAGCCCGGAAACCAGAAGATCGGTCAGGGAGAGCATATTTATGGAAAATCCATTACCGATCCCTGTCTTGGCTGGGCAGAATCTGAACAGCTGATCCATACCATCTATAAGATGTGTGAGAAGTAAACAGAAAAATGACAGGAAGCTGTGTCTTCATAAAAAAGGCACGGCTTCTTTTTTCCTTGAGAAAGGGGGCTATTTATGAATGGAAACAATGACAACCGGGCCATTGCTTTTCTTCTGATCCTGGGGTTTCTTTCCTTTGCTGTTTTTGTGGTCTGGGAAGTTTATAAAAACAGAAAGAGACTCTTTCGGAAGATCCAGAGGACCTATGGGCAGTGGCCGGAACGGGAATATTCCATGGAAGAGTTTGATGCCATTTCCCATTATTATGTCCATCGGAAAAAAGAAGGATTGCCCGTTATTGATGATATCACCTGGAATGATTTGGATATGGACCGGATTTTTATGCTTCTGAATCACACCTGGTCCTGCATCGGAGAGAGCTATCTTTACTGCCTTCTTAGAATGCCTGCCATGGAGCCGGAAACCCTGCAGGAACGGAACCGGCTGATCGAGTATTTCAGGAGTCATAAAGAAGAAAGAGAAAAGATGGAATATCGCTTTGCCAGAATCGGAAAAACCGGGAGTCAGTCTCTGTTTGACTACATCTATAACCTGGCAGAGCTGACTCCGGAACCGGTCTGGCCGGAGCTTGTCTGGATCTTTGCAGTTGTTGCGTCTTTTGGCAGCATTTTTGTCAATGCAGCCTTTGGCATGCTTCTTTTTCTGGCGGTGATGTTTGGAAGCTGGTACTATTATTATAGAAAAAAGAAGCGGATCGAACCGTTTCTCCGTTCCTGCAGCTGCCTGATCCAGATCCTGAAGGAATCCGAGGCCTTTGGAAAAATGGAGACCCCGGAATTAAAAATCTATCAGGAAAAGATCGTCCGTGCCGGAAAGCTGCTTCGGAAGCTGAAAAGGAGCACACATTTCGTGGCAGGCGGAAATGCCGGATCAAACGGAGATCTGGAAAAAGTGCTTTTTGACTATGTGAATTATACCTTCCATCTGGATCTGATTGAGTTTAACACGGTGATCCGGGAACTGGCAGCCCATATGAAAGATCTGGAAGGACTTATCGATGCGGTGGGGACACTGGAATGTGCCACGGCTCTGGCTTCTTTCCGGACACTGTCGGAGGGAAGCTGGTGTGTTCCTGAACTGAAAACGGGAGGTCGGGCTTCTCTGTCCTGTGAGAATATTTTTCATCCGTTGATCTCTGAACCGGTAAAAAATTCCATCACAGCAGAACGGGGCGTCCTGCTTACGGGATCGAATGCTTCCGGCAAATCCACATTTTTGAAGACAGTGGCGGTCAATGCCATTCTGGCGCAGACCATCGATACCTGCATGGCAGATTCCTGGAGCGGAAACTTTTTCCGGATCTGTACTTCTATGGCACTGCGGGATGATCTGGCAGGAAACGAAAGTTACTTTATCGTGGAGATCAAGTCGTTGAAACGGATCCTGGATGCGGCAGATGGAAAAACGCCGATCCTCTGCTTTGTGGATGAGGTTTTAAGAGGAACCAATACGGTGGAACGGATCGCGGCGTCCTCGGAGATCCTGGAAAGCATGGAGCGGGAAGATATCCTCTGTTTTGCGGCTACACACGATATCGAACTGACACATATCCTGGAAAACGGATATGACAATTATCACTTTGAAGAAGAAGTCCGGGATAATGATGTGCTCTTTAATTACCGCCTTTTTAAAGGGAGGGCAGTGTCCAGGAATGCCATTAAGCTTCTTGGTGTCATGGGATACGATCCGAAGCTGATCGAAAAGGCGCAGGATATGGCAGATCATTTTCTTGCGACGGGAGAATGGAAACGGGAGGTTTCATCATGCTGGTAAAAATCTATACAGACGGCTCCGCCAGAGGAAATCCTGACGGACCGGGAGGTTATGGAGCTGTTTTAAAATATGTGGATCCCAAGGGGAATCTTCATGAAAGGGAATTCAGTCAGGGTTATATCCGGACGACCAATAACCGGATGGAGCTGATGGCGGCGATTGTGGGGCTGGAAGCCTTGAAAAAGCCCTGTGAAGTGGAACTTTATTCCGATTCCCAGTATCTGATCAAGGCATTCAATGAACACTGGATCGATGGCTGGATCAGGAAAGGCTGGAAGCGCGGCAAAAACGAGCCTGTGAAAAATGTAGATCTCTGGAAACGGCTTCTGGCGGCGAAGGAACCTCATCAGGTAACGTTTATCTGGGTGAAGGGTCATGCGGGCCATCCGGAAAATGAACGTTGTGATGCGCTGGCTACACAGGCTGCAGATGGAGAAAACCGGATCGTGGATCCGGGCGTATAAAAACTTGTGGCGGCCAGTCTTGAAAAAACAGATGCCATATGCTATATTAGTAGGTATTGTGGATAAAAATCCTTTTTCAAAATGAAAAAGGGCTAGGAGGAATAAGTTCATGTCAACAAATGTTTACGATATTCTGAAGGAGAGAGGCTTCCTGGAACAGGAGACCCACGCAGAGGTCCGTGACCTTCTGGGAAAGGAGAAAGTAACCTTCTACATTGGCTTTGATGCCACGGCAGACAGTCTGACAGCAGGTCATTTCCTGACCATCATGGCTATGAAGCACATGCAGAATGCCGGACACCGCCCCATCGCCCTTTTAGGCGGCGGTACCACCATGATCGGTGATCCCAGCGGAAAATCCGATATGCGTTCCATGATGACCCGTGAGACCATCGAGCACAACGCAAAGCGTTTCCATGAGCAGCTGTCTCAGTTCATCGATTTTTCTGATGGAAAAGCCATTGTTGCCAACAATGCAGACTGGCTTCTGGATATGAATTATGTACAGATGCTCCGTGAGGTGGGTGTACATTTTTCCGTTAACCGTATGCTTGCCGCAGACTGCTACAAGCAGAGAATGGAAAGAGGACTTACCTTCTTTGAGTTTAACTATATGATCATGCAGTCCTACGATTTCTGGAAACTGAACCAGCTGTATAACTGTCAGCTGGAGATGGGCGGAAACGATCAGTGGTCCAACATCATCGGCGGAGTGGAGCTGATCCGCAGAAAAGAGCAGAAGCCGGCCTTCGGACTGACCTTTAAGCTTCTGACCACCAGCGATGGGATTAAGATGGGTAAGACCATGAAGGGTGCCCTCTGGCTGGATCCGAACAAGACTTCTCCTTATGAGTTCTATCAGTACTGGAGAAATATCGAGGATGTCAAGGTGGAAGAGTGCTTAGGCCTTCTGACCTTCCTTCCGATGGAAGAAGTACGTAGACTGGGAGCCCTGGAAGGTGCTGACATCAATAAAGCAAAAGAAGTTCTGGCTTATGAGACGACCAAGATCGTTCACGGTCAGGAAGAGGCAGAAAAAGCACAGGTAGCTGCCAAGAGCATTTTCGTTCATGGCGCAAAGAGTGAGGATATGCCGACAACCACCTATCCGAAGGCAGAGCTGGAGGAAGGAAAAGATCTGATCACTCTTCTGGTTGATACCAAGCTGGCGAAAAACCGTTCTGAGGGACGTCGTCTGATCCAGCAGGGAGGCGTGACAGTCAATGATGAGAAGGTCACCGATGTTGCACAGGTATTTACCACCGCAGATTTTGACGAAGAAGGCGCACTCGTGATCAAAAAAGGTAAAAAAGGTTATCATCAGATAAAAGCTGCTGAGTGAATCAGCGTTTGAATGGAGGACTTATTGTGAAAAAATACGGCGTTAACGAACTTCGCCGGATGTTCCTGGAGTTTTTCGAAAGCAAAGGACATCTGGCAATGAAAAGCTTTTCTCTTGTACCTCATAACGACAAGAGCCTGCTTCTGATCAACTCGGGAATGGCTCCTTTAAAGCCCTATTTTACAGGTGCTGAGATCCCGCCGAGACGCAGAGTGACCACCTGCCAGAAATGTATCCGTACGGGCGATATCGAAAACGTAGGTAAGACGGCCCGTCATGGCACCTTTTTTGAGATGCTCGGAAACTTTTCCTTTGGTGATTATTTCAAACATGAAGCCATTGCATGGAGCTGGGAGTTTCTGACTCAGGTAGTCGGTCTGGATCCGGATCGTCTGTATCCGTCCATTTATCAGGATGACGACGAAGCTTTCGAGATCTGGAACAAAGAGATCGGTATTGCTCCGGAGCGTATTTTCCGTTTTGGAAAAGAGGATAACTTCTGGGAGCACGGCGCAGGTCCCTGCGGTCCCTGCTCTGAGATCTATTACGACCGCGGCGAAAAGTACGGCTGTGGAAAACCGGGCTGTACCGTAGGCTGTGACTGTGACCGTTACATGGAGGTATGGAACAACGTATTCAGCCAGTTCAACAACGATGGAGAGGGGCATTATACCGATCTGATCCAGAAGAACATTGATACCGGTATGGGCCTTGAGCGTCTGGCAGTCGTTGTTCAGGATGTGGATTCCATTTTTGATGTGGATACCATTCAGAGCCTGAGAAACAAAGTCTGTGAGCTTGCAGGTGTGACTTACCAGACCGATGAGAAGAATGATGTTTCTATCCGTCTGATCACCGATCATATCCGTTCTGCAACCTTCATGATCTCCGATGGTATCATGCCCACCAACGAGGGAAGAGGCTATGTGCTCCGCCGCCTGATCCGTCGTGCTGCCCGCCACGGAAGACTTCTTGGCATCGACAAACAGTTCTTGGCTGAGCTTTCTGCTACGGTCATCGAAGGCAGTAAGGATGGATATCCGGAGCTGGAAGAGAAGAAGAACTTTATTTTCAAGGTGCTGAGCCAGGAAGAAGAGAAATTCAACAAGACCATCGATCAGGGTCTGAATATCCTTTCCGGCATGGAAAACTCCATGAAGGAAGAAGGAAAAACAACTCTGGATGGAAAAGATGCGTTTACACTTTATGATACCTATGGTTTCCCGCTGGATCTGACCAAAGAGATCCTTGAGGAAAAAGGTTACGGTGTGGACGAAGACGGTTTCCGTGCAGCGATGGAAGAACAGCGTACCAAAGCAAGAAATGCCCGTCAGACGACAAACTATATGGGAGCCGATGCTACTGTATACGATGAGATCGATCCGAAGGTCACCAGTGCTTTTGTCGGTTATGGCGACCATCTGGAGCATACTTCCAGAATCTCCGTTCTGACTACGGATACGGAAGTGACGGAGGCGATCTCTGACGGAGAACACGGAACGATTTTTGTGGATGAGACTCCGTTCTACGCCACCATGGGCGGACAGAGCGGTGATATCGGTGTGATCCGTATCGGTGACAGTGCAGAATTTACTGTGGAAGATACCATCAAACTGCTTGGCGGCAAGGTCGGTCATGTCGGCCGTGTGACGAAGGGAATGTTTAAAACAGGAGATGAGGTTACTCTTTCCGTAGATACAGCAGCCCGTGCCAATACAAGTAAAAACCACAGTGCGACCCATCTGCTCCAGAAAGCCCTGAAAACGGTTCTCGGTTCTCATGTAGAGCAGAAGGGGTCTCTGGTAACTCCGGACAGACTGCGTTTTGACTTTGCCCATTTCCAGCCGATGACCAGAGAAGAGATCGAGAAGGTAGAAGCTCTGGTAAACAAAGAAATCCAGGCAAATCTTCCGGTTGTTACTGAGGTGATGGATGTAGAGTCCGCCAAGAAGACAGGAGCGATGGCTCTTTTCGGCGAGAAATACGGCGAGAATGTAAGAGTGGTATCCATGGGTGATTTCTCCAAGGAACTTTGTGGTGGTACGCATGTGGCAAATACCGGTATGATCAGCGTATTTAAGATCGTTTCCGAGGCCGGAATCGCTGCAGGTGTACGTCGTATCGAGGCTCTGACCGGTGACGGTGTCTTTGCTTATTATCAGGAGCTGGAGGACCGCCTGAACCGTGCCAGTGCTCTCTTGAAGACCACCCCGGCAGAACTGGAGAATAAGATCTCTCATCTTCAGAGTGAGATGAAAGCGCTCCACAGCGAGAACGAAGCACTGAAGAGCAAACTGGCAAAGGATGCTCTGGGCGATGTTATGGATCAGGTACAGGAGATCAAAGGTGTGAAGCTTCTGGCAGCAAAACTGGCAGATGTGGATATGAATGGCCTTCGTGATCTTGGCGACCAGCTGAAGGAGAAGCTGGGTGAGGGTGTGGTTGTCCTTGCCTCCGGAAAAGACGGAAAAGTAAGCCTTCTTGCCATGGCAACGGATGGTGCCATGAAGCAGGGTGCGCATGCAGGAAACCTCATCAAAGGCATGGCTGCCATTGTCGGCGGCGGCGGAGGTGGACGTCCGAATATGGCTCAGGCCGGCGGAAAGAAACCGGAAATGATCGATGAGGCCATCAAAGCAGCTGCTGAACTGCTGGGAGAACAGATCCACTGAAAATAAAAATCCAAAAAACGAAAAAAGTAGTTGACGGATCAAAAAAATGTGGTATAATTCTTATCAGTGCTATTAAAATACCCAGACAGTTGTATTATGATGCACAATTTACAACTGGAGGGAGGTTAGGTGTGAGACAATGTCAAATGTAATCGTAAAAGAAAACGAGACACTGGACAGCGCTTTACGTCGTTTTAAAAGAAACTGCGCGAAGGCTGGTATTCAGCAGGAGATTCGTAAGAGAGAGCATTACGAAAAACCGAGCGTAAGACGTAAAAAGAAATCTGAAGCTGCCCGGAAACGTAAGTATAACTAATCTGTGCAGGCAAAAGCCTCTGAGGGAATTCGCTCAGAGGCTTTTTTCATGTCTGAGAATAAAAAACAGGCATAAACCTTTTCTGAGATACCTATATTGTAACGATCAGCAGATGTTTGTCTGGTATTGGTTTGGGATGAACCGATGGATACAGGACGGGAAGGCGGGAAAGGTATGAAAAAAAGAAAACGGACAGAGGCAGTCTGTGCGCTGATCCTCTGGCTGGGAATCTCACTGGTTTTTGAAAGCTTCAGTTTACAGGTATATGGGGCCGAAGAAGCGGATGCGGGATTTTCGGTTGAATCGCCAGGGGCATTTCTGATGGAGGCCTCCACAGGGACGGTGATTTATGAAAAGGATGCAGATACCAGGAGAAGTCCTGCCAGTGTGACGAAGATCATGACGGCTCTTCTGATCTTTGAAAATCTGGAGAACGGAAAACTACATCTTTCCGATGAAGTGGTCACCAGTGCCCATGCAAAATCCATGGGCGGTTCGCAAGTATTTCTGGAGGAAGGCGAAAAACAGACTGTGGAGACTTTATTGAAGTGTATTCTGGTGGCTTCCGGAAATGATGCGGCAGTGGCTATGGCGGAACACATCGCCGGTACGGAAGAGGAATTTGTCAGCCGGATGAATCAGAAGGCCGAAGAACTGGGGATGGAAAATACGCATTTCACGGACTGTTGCGGTCTCACGGATTCAGAGGAGCATTATACAACGCCGAGAGACATTGCTCTGATGTCACGGGAGCTCATCACAAAATATCCGGAGGTTTTTGACTATACCAGGATCTGGATGGAAAATATCACTCATGTGACAGCCAGAGGAAGCAGCGAATTTGGTCTTACCAATACGAATAAGCTTCTCCGGAGCTATGACGGCTGCGATGGTCTGAAGACGGGCAGCACCAGCAAAGCACTTTTCTGTATTTCAGCCACAGCGGAGCGGAACGGGATCCGCCTGATCAGCGTTATCATGGCAGGACCGGATTCCAAAACAAGATTTCGCAATGCAGCAGAACTTTTCAACTATGGTTTTGGCAGCTGTCGTCTTTATACAGATGAGAACAGAGATCCGCTGCCGGATGCAGAAGTCAGAGGCGGTACGGAACCGTCTGTCTCTTGTAAATACCAGGAAGGTTTTCGATATCTGGATACGGAAGGCATGGATTTTTCCTTGGTGGAGAAAGAAATCCTTCTCCGGGAAGATCTTATGGCTCCTATTGAAAAAGGAGAGACGCTTGGAAAAGCCGTCTACCGCCTGAACGGAGAAGTTCTGGGGGAAGTACCCATCGTTGCGGGAGAAACGTTGAAAAAAGCAGAATTTTTGGATTATCTCAAAAAACTCTGGGAAAGATACCAGAGCATCTGAAGAATGAGCAAAGGAAAAGGGGGCACAAAGTACATGAAACGTTTTCGAACAGTCGAGCTGGAAGCGGGAAAAAATACGGGACGGCCGGCATTGAGGTTTGCCCATTTAAGTGATCTTCATGGCTGTTTTTATGGAGAAAACCAGGAGGGACTTCTGGAAGCAGTGCATCTGGAAGCGCCGGATCTGATCGTGGTTACCGGCGATATGATCGTTGGCAGTCCCACCGTCAACAGAAGGACCTTTGCTTTTTTTAAAGAACTGACAAAAGATTATCCGGTATTTTTCTGCAATGGGAACCATGAGACACGGTATCAGGCTTCCGAGGGATTTCAGCCGGTATATAAGCATTTTGCTTACGGACTCTGGAAAAACGGAGTGGAGATCCTGAACAATCGCTCCGTGGTTTTTGAAAAAAACGGACGGAAAGTACTTCTTTCCGGTTATGAGGCAGACCTTTCCTATTTCAGCCGTTTTAACCGGAAAGTTCCATCAGAAGAAGAACTGAAAGCAAAGCTGGGTGAGAAAAGAATAGGAATGGAAACGGTATTGCTGGCTCACAACCCGATGTTTTTTCCGGTTTACAAAAAGTGGGGAGCGGATCTGACGTTTTCCGGTCATCTGCACGGAGGCTATATTCGGATTCCGGGGATCGGCGGTGTGATCAGTCCTCAGTTTCAGCTTTTTCCCAAATATGACAGAGGGATTTTTGAAGAAGAAGGTCACTGGCTCTGTGTCAGCGCAGGTCTGGGAGACCACACGATCTCCCCGCGCTTTTTTAATCCGCCAGAGCTTCCGGTTGTGACCTGGTATGGCTGACTCTTTACAAAAAAAGCGATTACGCGTAAAATAGAAACGGGCTGCGGCTCCGAACAGTTACGTTAATGAGAGGATAAACGATGGGAATTCCCGTAAAACTGGAAGCGTTTGAGGGTCCGCTGGATCTTCTGCTGCATCTGATCGACAAGAATAAAGTAAATATTTATGATATTCCCATCGTGGAGATCACTGCCCAGTATATGGAATATATTCACGAGATGCAGCGGCAGGATCTGAATGTGATGAGTGAATTCCTTCTGATGGCGGCAACGCTTCTGGATATCAAATCCAGGATGCTGCTTCCGAAAGAGGTCAACGAAGAGGGCGAGGAGGAGGATCCCCGTCAGGAGCTTGTGGAACAGCTTCTGGAGTACAAGCTTTATAAATATATGTCTTATGAGCTTCGGGATATGCAGGCAGATGCGGCCTATGTAATGTACAAAGCACCTACGATCCCGGAGGAGGTACGGGCATACCGGCCAAAGATCGATCCCTCCGAGCTTCTGGAGGGTGTGACCCTTTCCAGGCTCCACAGTCTGTTCAAGACCATCATGAAGCGGCAGAATGACCGGATCGATCCCATCCGGAGTACGTTTGGAACACTGGAAAAAGAAGAAGTGGACATGGATGAGAAATGGATCTATGTGGAGAGTTCTATCAAGAGACTGCAGCATGTCAGTTTTCGGGAGCTTCTGGGCGCCCAGCATACGAAAATGCAGACCGTGATCACTTTTCTGGTGATTCTGGAACTCATGAAAATGGGGAAGATTTCCATTGTTCAGGAACATGCCTTTGACGATATCCGGATCGAATGGAGAGAAGATGCGGATGAAACGCCGGGGCGGACCTTTGAAGCCGATTTTGCATAATAAAGGAGAGACACGTTTGGACGAGAAGAAGCGAAAAGCGGCGATCGAAGCCATACTTTTTACCATGGGGGATGCCGTGGAGCTTTCAAGGATCGCTGAGGCTATCGGAGAAGATACAGAAACCACACGGGAAACGATCCGGAAAATGATGAAGGATTACCAGAAGAAGGAGAGAGGGATCCAGATCATTGAACTGGATCAGTCCTTTCAGCTGTGTACCAAAAAAGAATATTATGAGGACCTCATCCGGATCGCCAGACATCCGAAAAAACCGGCACTTTCGGATGTGGCTATGGAGACGCTTTCTATCGTGGCATACAAGCAGCCGGTGACAAAGATCGAGATCGAGAAGATCCGTGGAGTCAAATGTGATCATGCCATCAATAAACTGATCGAATACAATCTGATCCGGGAGATCGGACGGCTGGATGCTCCGGGCCGCCCCATTCTTTTTGGGACAACGGAAGAATTTCTGAGAAATTTCGGTGTACAGTCGCTGGAGGATCTGCCGGCGATCAACCCGGTCCAGGTAGAGGATTTCAAGGCAGAAGCGGAGGAAGAGGTGGAACTCCGGCTGAATGTCTGAGAAAAGCTGCGGTTTCATAGGTTACTGTAAGCATATCGGCTGCTCCTTGGGCATATAGTTTTCCAGAAAGATGCTTAAGGGAGCGGTATCCATGAAAAAAATAAAAAAATATCTGCGGTTCTGGCTTTTGTTTTTCCTTTGGCTGACCTGTCCTGCACAGGCAGAGGAAAACCAGGGGCCGGAAACACTGTACGCCCGTTCTGCCGTCCTGATGGATGCGGATTCCGGGCGTATTCTTTTTGAAAAAAACGGAGAAGAGCGGCTGGCAAATGCCAGTACCACCAAGATCCTCACCTGCATCCTGGCTCTTGAAAAAGGAGAACCGGAAGAAACGGTGACCTTTTCCGAGGAGGCCGTAAGACAGCCGGAGGTACATCTTGGGGCATCTAAGGGGGAGGTTTTTTATCTGGGGGATCTTCTGTATTCACTGATGCTGGAAAGCCATAACGATACGGCAGTAGCTGTAGCGGAGGCGGTTTCCGGGAGCACAGCAGCTTTTGCAGAGGAGATGAATCAGAAAGCAAAGGAGATCGGCTGTACGGAAACACATTTTGTTTCTCCGAACGGCCTGGACTGGGAAGATGAAGACGGTCCGCATGAGACGACTGCCGGGGATCTGGCGAGACTTCTCCGCTACTGTATCCACCAGTCTCCGAAAAAGGAAGAATTTCTGAAGATCACCAGAATAGGCGAAAAGAGCTTTTCCAATCTTTCCGGAACAAGAACGTATTCCTGTACGAACCACAATGCATTTCTCTCGATGATGGACGGGGCTCTGACCGGGAAAACAGGCTTTACAGGTAAGGCCGGGTATTGCTATACGGGAGCATTAAGTGATGGTGACCGGACGTTTATCATCGCACTTCTTGCCTGCGGCTGGCCAAATAACAAGACTTATAAATGGAGTGATGCCAGGGCTTTGTTTTCCTATGGACTTTCTGCCTACCGGTACGACAGGATCGAACTTCCTGGGGGATTTGGCACGGTTTCTGTGAAAGAAGGAGTTCTTCCCGGTCAGGCGATCGATGGAAAGGCAGAGGTGGCACTCCTTTTAGCAGGAGAAAAAGAGTTCCGGCTTTTGCTTTCCGGGCAGGATGAGGTCAAGTGGAAGGTGACACTTCCCAAAATTCTGGAAGCACCGGTGATGGAAGGAGAGCAGGAGGGTGAGGCAGTTCTTCTGCTGAACGGGGAAACGATTGCTTCTTGTCCGGTCATTGTCGGAAAAACCGTTGAAAAAAAGGATTTTACCTGGTGCTTTTTGAAAATTTTTGAACAATATCTGGAAATATAAACAGATGCTGCAGAAGACATAATAATAAGAAGAAATAAAAATATAACAAAACGCTTGCTATTTTGTCTGAAACAGGCTAAAATTATAATCGGCTGAAAATTTTATTTCAACAGTTTTCATAGTAAATCTTTTACAAATGGAGGGCTAAGAATGAGTAACACATCACAAAGCTTGGCAAGCACACGCATTAACGCTCTGCTTGATGAGAACAGTTTTGTTGAAATCGGTGGATACGTTACAGCCAGATCAACGGATTTCAACATGCATGAAAAAGAAACTCCGGGAGATGGCGTTGTTACCGGTTACGGTGTCATTGACGGCAATCTGGTTTATGTTTACTGCCAGGATGCAGCAGTTTTAGGCGGCACCATCGGCGAAATGCACGCAAAGAAGATCACTGCCCTGTATGATATGGCAATGAAGATGGGAGCTCCGGTCATCGGTCTGATCGACTGTGCCGGTATTCGTCTTCAAGAGGCTACCGATGCGCTGAATGCGTTTGGTGAGATCTATCTGAAACAGACACTGGCTTCTGGTGTTATCCCGCAGATCACAGCAGTGTTTGGTACCTGCGGCGGCGGACTGGCACTGGTTCCCGCACTGACTGATTTTACCTTTATGGAATCAGAGAAAGCAAAGCTTTTCGTAAATTCCCCCAATGCGCTGGAGGGCAATCATGAGTCCAAATGCGACACTGCTTCTGCAAAATTCCAGAGTGAGGATGCAGGTCTTGTGGACTTCACCGGAAGTGAAGATGAGATCTATGCCGGTATCCGTGAACTGATTTCCATGATCCCGTCCAATAACGAGGATGATATGTCTTATGAGGAGTGCACCGATGATCTGAACCGTGCCTCTGAAGCTCTTGAGAATGCGGTTGGTGATCCGGCTGTGATCTGTTCCGAGATCGGTGATGATCATGTATTCGTAGAGACCAAGGCTGCTTATGCAAAAGAGATGGTAACCGGCTTTGTCCGTCTGAACGGCATGACCGTCGGCGTAGTTGGAAACCGTACCGAGAGATATGATGAGGATGGCAATGTAGCTGAGAAATATGCAGATGTCCTGACTGCAAGAGGAGCCAGAAAAGCTGCAAAATTCGTGAAATTCTGTGACGCTTTCGAGATTCCGGTACTGACCCTTACCAATCTCACCGGTTTCAAGGCAGATACTCATTCTGAGAGATGCATTGCGGCAGCAGCAGCAGAGCTTACCTATGCGTTCGCAGATGCGACAGTTGCAAAAGTAAACGTGATCACCGGCAAAGCATTCGGAAGCGTTTACACCATCATGAACAGCAAAGCACTCGGAGCAGATATGACCTATGCCTGGGAGAATGCAGAGATCGGTATGATGGATGCAAAATCTGCAGCCAAGATCATGTATGACGGCGAGGATGCAGCTGTGATCAATGAGAAAGCTGCTGAATATGCAGCTCTTCAGTCCAGCGCTCTTTCCGCAGCCAAGAGAGGTTATGTTGATACCATCATCGATGCGAAGGATACCAGAAAGTATCTGATCGGAGCTTTTGAAATGTTATTCACAAAGAGAGAAGACCGTCCTGGCAAAAAACACGGCACGGTTTAAGAGAGGTGGATAATATGAAGGAAAAAATGAAAAAAAGCTTACTGAGCCTTGTACTTGTTGTGTGCATGGTATGCCTGTCCTGCGTGACTGTCTTTGCCGCAAAGGATAAAGTGCTGACCGAGGATCAGGTGGCTTCCTTTAAATCTGCTGCTTCTTCTATGATCGAGAAGATCGCAGGCTTTTCTGATGAAGATATTGAGAAGTTTCTGGATCAGGATGATGATTTTACCACAGCTGCCCTGACTTCCTGGAAAAATGCCAAGGATGAGTTGGGAGCTTTCGTGGAAGTCGGAGAGCAGACGGTTACCACTGACGGAAACAATGTGATCATCAACTCAGATGTTACCTATGAGAACAAGACAGCAAATGTAGAGCTTATCGCCAACACAAAAACAAGTGCTTATGAGAGCATGGCTTTCAACATTAACTACACCATGGGTGAGAAGATGGAGCAGGCCGGCTTAAACACTCTGATGGGTCTTGGTATTGTATTCCTGATGCTGATTTTCTTAAGCTTCCTGATCAGTCAGTTCAAGCACATCAGCAATCTGACAGAGAAAAAAGACAGCAAGTCTGCCGCACCGGCAGCACCCGCACCGGCACCTGCACCCGCTGAGGAAGAGCAGGAAGAAGAACTTGCTGATGACGGAGAACTGGTAGCAGTCATCGCAGCAGCCATCGCTGCATACGAAGGAAGCACCAGCACTGACGGTTTTGTTGTCCGCTCGATCAAGAGATCAAAAACCAACAAGTGGAAAAGAGCATAAGCAATAGGAGGAAGAATTCAATGAAAACTTATACAATCACTGTTAATGGAACCGCATATGACGTAACTGTTGAAGAGGGTAACGGAACCGCTGCTCCGGCAGCTGCACCGAAAGCAGCACCGAAGGCTGCTCCCAAGGCTGCACCGAAAGCAGCACCGAAGGCTTCTGCAGGAGCAGGTTCTGTAAAAGTAACCGCTTCTGTTCCGGGTAAAGTCGTAAAGATCGAAGCATCTGTCGGACAGGCTGTAAAAGCCGGTGACAGCATCGTGATCGTAGAGGCAATGAAAATGGAGATCCCGGTTGTCGCTCCGCAGGACGGCACCGTAGCAAGTATTGAAGTAGCAGCAGGCGACGCAGTAGAGAACGGCAGCACCCTGGCAACACTGAACTAAATAAATTGGAGGTAGAAACATGTCATATGTAGCTGATACATTGTCGAATCTGATCCATCAGACGGCATTCTTTAACCTGACATGGGGTAACTACCTGATGATACTGGTTGCGTGCGTTTTCCTGTATCTGGCAATCCGCAAGGGCTTTGAGCCCCTTTTGCTGGTACCCATCGCATTTGGTATGCTTCTGGTAAATATTTATCCTGATATCATGTACAGTGCGGAAGAATCCACCAACGGAGCGCCGGGCCTTTTCCATGTATTCTATATCCTGGATGAGTGGAGTATCCTGCCATCCCTGATCTTCATGGGCGTAGGAGCAATGACAGACTTTGGTCCCCTGATTGCAAACCCGAAGAGCTTCCTTCTGGGTGCCGCAGCACAGCTCGGTATTTACGTTGCATATTTCCTGGCAATTTTCCTGGGATTCAATGGAGCAGCAGCAGCAGCCATCTCCATCATCGGTGGTGCGGATGGCCCGACTTCCATTTTCCTTGCCGGTAAACTGGGACAGACCGCACTGATGGGCCCCATCGCCGTGGCAGCATATTCCTATATGTCTCTGGTACCCATCATCCAGCCGCCGATCATGAAAGCTCTGACCACCGAGAAAGAGCGGAAGATTAAGATGGAGCAGCTTCGTCCGGTATCCAAACTGGAGAAGATTCTTTTCCCGGTTGTGATCACCATCGTTGTCTGCCTGATCCTTCCGACCACCGCTCCCCTGGTTGGTATGCTGATGCTTGGTAACCTGTTCCGTGAGTCCGGCGTTGTAAAACAGCTGACCGAGACCGCATCCAATGCCCTGATGTATATCGTTGTTATCCTGCTGGGTACTTCCGTAGGAGCATCCACCAGCGCAGAGGCTTTCCTGAACCTGGATACCCTGAAGATCGTTGTCCTTGGTCTGGTCGCCTTCGCTTTCGGTACCGCAGGCGGTGTTCTGCTCGGAAAGGTTATGTGCAAGCTGACTCATGGAAAGATCAATCCGCTGATCGGTTCTGCCGGCGTATCTGCCGTTCCCATGGCAGCACGAGTATCTCAGAAAGTAGGTGCGGAGGCTGATCCGACCAACTTCCTTCTGATGCATGCAATGGGACCCAACGTAGCAGGTGTTATCGGTACTGCTGTAGCAGCAGGTACCTTCATGGCTATCTTTGGAGTATAATAATAAAACACTGATGCTGTCCGGGAGACATAAAAGTCCGGACAGCTGCAATAAATGGAGGTTTAGTAATGTCTGAAATCGAAAAAAAACCGATTAAAATTACTGAGACCATTCTGCGTGATGCCCATCAGTCCCTGATCGCCACCAGAATGACCACAGAGCAGATGCTTCCCATCGTGGAAACAATGGATAAAGTAGGCTACCATTCCGTAGAGTGCTGGGGCGGCGCTACTTTCGATGCATCTCTTCGTTTCCTTCACGAAGATCCATGGGAGAGACTTCGTAAATTCCGTGATGGCTTCAAACACACCAAACTGCAGATGCTGTTCCGTGGACAGAACATTCTGGGTTATCGCCCCTACGCAGATGATGTGGTAGAGTATTTTGTACAGAAATCCATCGCAAACGGTATCGATATCATCCGTATCTTTGACTGTCTGAATGATCTCCGCAACCTGGAGACTGCAGTAAAGGCTGCCAACAAAGAGAACGGACATGCACAGGTAGCTCTGTCCTACACTCTGGGTGATGCTTACACTCTGGACTACTGGACCAAGACCGCAAAAGAGATCGAGGAGATGGGTGCAAACTCCATCTGTATCAAGGATATGGCAGGCCTGCTCCTTCCGTATGCCGCAACTGATCTTGTGAAAGCACTGAAAGAGACCGTTAAGATCCCGATCCAGCTGCATTCTCATTATACTTCCGGTGTTGCTTCCATGACTTACATGAAAGCCGTAGAGGCTGGTGTTGATGTGATCGATACCGCTATGTCTCCGTTTGCACTGGGTACTTCCCAGCCGGCAACCGAGGTTATGGTTGAGACCTTCAAGGGTACTCCCTACGATTCCGGTCTGGATCAGAAACTTCTGGCTGAGATCGCTGACTACTTCCGTCCGATCCGTGACGAGGCTCTGGACAGCGGCCTTCTGAATCCGAAGAACCTGGGTGTAAACATCAAGACTCTCCTGTATCAGGTACCGGGCGGAATGCTTTCCAACTTGACCAGCCAGCTGAAAGAGCAGCATGCAGAGGACAAGTTCTACGATGTGCTTGAGGAAGTTCCGAGAGTAAGAAAAGACCTCGGTGAGCCGCCTCTGGTTACTCCGTCCTCTCAGATCGTTGGTACGCAGGCTGTATTCAATGTCATCATGGGCGAGCGTTATAAGATGGTTACCAAGGAGACAAAGGATGTTCTCTGTGGTAAATACGGAAAGACGGTAAAACCCTTCAACAAAGAAGTGCAGAAGAAATGCATCGGCGATGCAGAAGTGATCACCTGCCGTCCGGCAGATCTCTTAAAACCGGAGCTTGAGACTCTGGAAAAAGAGATGGCTCAGTACAAAGAACAGCCGGAGGACGTTCTGTCCTATGCTCTGTTCCCGCAGGTTGCTACTGATTTCTTCAAATACAGAGATGCGCAGCAGACCAAGGTAGATGCGACTAAGGCAGACACCAAGGATAAAGCATATCCCGTATGATTATTATAAATAAGTAGAGATTCATCAAAGACCAGGTGCAGGAGACTGTCCCTGGTCTTTTTATGGGACCAAACGGGGAATGTCCGCCTGACTGCCAATCTGGTGTTTACAAGAGGACGGGATTTTGTTATCATAGAAGTAGGATGATGCTAGGGTCAAAAGGTCAAAAAGCCGTTCATGCTTGCATGATAAGGCTTTTGA
>NZ_QSCM01000004.1:0-229769 GCF_003463065.1 Blautia sp. OF03-15BH | reverse complement strand
GATAAGGCTTTTGAACTTGGGACCCGCCAAACATGAGAAAGCAGCGATTTACGCAGTAAATCAGCGGATTTCGAATGTTTATAGAATTGCGGGAGCTGCTTTGCAGCGGAGCAATTCGTAGGCATCAGTTGGGGGCAAAAGGTCTTTTATCCTCAACTGATGCCTACGAATTGATTCAGAATGCAGGAAAGGGGAGGTGAGCTCTATGCCAATGACAGGAAAGAGAAGAAAGATCACGGCTGCAGTGGTCGTCTTTTTTGTGTTGTTTTCCGCTCTTTTTCTCAGTGTGAGACCGGAAAACAGCGGATACGCGGCCGAGAGTCCTGCCGCTTCCTGTACCTGGCAGAGTGAGCACTTTTCCGTGACGGAGCATGTGAATGTGGAAGAACTCTCCGGAGTCCGGACACTGATGCTCCGACTGTTTCCCGGAATGAGACGCCATGCGGAGGAGCGGGAATCAGGCGCGGTGACAGTTACGCTGGAACTTTTGTGCGTGCTTTATTTTCTCCTGAGGCTTCGTTTTGTCTGTATGACAGGAGAACAGGCAGAAGCCTGCATTTCCCTGAAGGAGGCGGTGATCCGCTATATACACAGGCAGGACGGACAGAAGGATAAAACCGGTCATAAAACAGAAAAAAGCGATTGTTTTATAAAAAAGACCGGAGGTTATCTATATGGGATCAAATATTTTTGCGGTAGTTCTGATCGTGATCGTTGCTGCGGCAACCGCATATGCGGTCTGGCATGAACTTCACTGACAAAAGAAAAAGAGTGGAAAGATGAGGAAAAAGTGACATGAGTACATTTCAGGAACTGCTGGAAAAACTGGGGCTGAAGGGACATAAGGAAACAACGGAAAATCTTGGTTTTTCTGAACGGATGAAAAAGATGTTCCATATGAAAGAGAAATTTGCGGAGGTACCGGAAAAAGAGGTGCTGACGGAGATCCTTCAGTCCGATATGGAAAACATCAGAGGAACGATGGAAAGCCTGGACAAAGAGGCTTTTTCCATGGCAGCCGAACTGATCCAGAATGCGAAAAAAATCTACATCGTAGGGATCCGGAGCTGCGAACCCCTGGCAGATTTCCTGGGCTTTTACCTCAATATGTTATTTGATGAGGTCCATGTGGTACGGACGAACAGTGCCAGTGAGATCTTTGAACAGCTGATGCGGATCGGGGCAGGTGATGTTCTCATCGGCATCAGCTTTCCGAAATATTCCATGCGGACTGTGAAGGCCATGGAACTGGCTAACAGCCGGAGCGCTGGGGTGATCTCCATCACAGACAGCATTCATTCGCCGCTGAATCTCTATTCTTCCTGCAATCTCATTGCAAGAAGTGAGATGGCGTCTGTGGTGGATTCCCTGACGGCTCCGTTAAGCGTGATCAATGCGCTGATCGTGGCTCTCTGTCTCAGAAATCAGGATTCCCTGAAGCAGTCCATTGATACACTGGATCAGCTCTATGATGATTATCAGGTGTACGGAAGGGATGAGATGGATCCTTTTGATGGTGAAATAGAGATCTTTCATCAGGGAAGCAAGGTATGAGAAGGAGAAAAAAATGAAAAAAGTTCTGGTTATCGGCGGCGGAGCTGCCGGAATGTTTGCAGCGATCTCGGCGGCGGAGGAAGGCCACGAGGTCCATCTGTTTGAAAAAAATGAAAAATGTGGAAAAAAACTGTACATTACAGGAAAAGGCCGCTGTAATCTCACCAATGCCTGTGAGATGGAAGCCCTTTTCAACAACGTCTGCAGCAACAGCAAGTTTCTCTACAGTTCCTTCTATGGCTTCACCAATCAGGATGCCATTGCTTTTTTTGAAGAGAACGGTACGAAAACAAAAGTGGAACGGGGAGAAAGAGTGTTTCCCCTATCTGATCATTCTTCCGATGTGATCGGAGCCCTTACAAGAAGGATGCGTGCTCTTGGCGTTCAGGTACATTTAAATATAGAAGCAAAAGAAATCCTTACGGAAGAAGGACGGGTGACAGGTCTCCTTTTTTCGGATGGAACCAAGGAAACGGGAGATGCAGTGATCCTTGCCACCGGCGGTCTTTCCTACCCGAGTACGGGATCGACCGGTGACGGCTATCGCTTTGCAGAGAAGCTGGGGCATAAGATCACAGAGCTTTCTCCGGCACTGGTTCCTATGAATGTAAAAGAAGAGGACTGCCGGCGCCTTCAGGGACTGTCTCTTAAGAATGTCCGTGTCTCCCTTTCTGCCGGGAAGAAATGCTTTTATGAAGATTTCGGCGAGATGATGTTTACTCATTTTGGCGTGACGGGACCTCTGATCTTAAGTGCCAGCAGCCAGGTGCCGAAGAAATTCCGCGGACAGGAACTGACACTATCCATCGATCTGAAACCGGCTCTGAGCCCGGAACAGTTGGATGACCGTCTCCTGAGAGATTTTTCCAAAGAGAAAAACAAACAGTTCAAAAATGTTCTGGGCGGTCTCTTTCCATCAAAACTCATTCCTGTCATGGTAGAAAGATCAGGAATTGAGCCTGAAAAGCAGGTAAATGCGATAGAAAAGACAGAAAGATTGCAATTTGTAGAAAAAATTAAAAATTTCAGGTTGACCGTAACCGGATTCAGAGATTATAATGAAGCTATTATTACCAGAGGTGGAGTCTGTGTAAAGGAGGTCAATCCTTCCACGATGGAGTCCAAGCTGGTATCCGGACTGTTTTTTGCAGGCGAGATCCTGGATCTGGATGCTCTTACGGGAGGTTTTAATCTTCAGATCGCCTGGTCCACCGCCTATGCAGCCGGAAAAGGAATTTAGGAGGTTATCAATGGGATTCAACATTGCGATTGACGGACCGGCCGGTGCAGGCAAAAGTACCATCGCACGCCGGACGGCCCAGGAGCTCTCCTTTATCTATGTAGATACAGGAGCTCTTTATCGTGCCCTGGCTG
Organism: Blautia sp. OF03-15BH; assembly: GCF_003463065.1. Taxonomy (GTDB): domain Bacteria; phylum Bacillota; class Clostridia; order Lachnospirales; family Lachnospiraceae; genus Limivivens. The sequence goes on along the minus strand of NZ_QSCM01000004.1, from coordinate 226,841 downwards.
TTTTCCTTGTAGACGAAGGAGTATCTCCGGAGGATACAGAAAAGGTCAAAGAGGCGGTAAAGAGTGTAAAGGTATCGATTGCTTACGAAAATGGAGAGCAGCAGGTACTGGTAAACGGTAAAAATGTGACAGACCGTCTCCGTGCAGAGAGTGTCGGCAATATGGCATCGACAATTTCAGCCATTCCGGCAGTGCGGGCGGCTCTTCTGGATCTTCAGAGAGATCTGGCAAAGGCTCATGACGTTCTGATGGACGGCAGAGATATCGGTACGAATGTACTGCCGGATGCAGAACTGAAGATCTATCTGACAGCCAGCGTGGAGACCAGGACAGAGCGCCGTTACAGGGATTTACAGGAGAAAGGCGTGGAAAAGCCCCTTTCTGAGATCAAAAAAGAGATCGAAGAGAGAGATCACCGCGATATGACCCGGGCCATCGCTCCACTGAAGCAGGCCGAAGATGCCGTTTATCTGGATACATCCCATATGAATATTGATGAGGTGGTCGAGGCCATCAGAAAATTATACCGGGAGCGTAAGAAAGCATGAAAGTGATCCGTGCAAAAACAGCTGGCTTTTGCTTCGGCGTCAAGCGTGCCGTAAATACGGTTTACGAAGAGGTGGAAAAGGGGAATGGCCCTATTTTCACCTACGGACCGATCATTCATAACGAAGAAGTGGTCCGTGATCTGGAGAAAAAAGGAGTTGCAGTTCTGGATTCTCCGGAAGAACTTGAGACAGTCACAGAAGGAACCGTGATCATCCGGTCTCATGGAGTAGCAAAGGACATTTATGATATCATCGAAAAAAACGGGCTTCATCTGGTGGATGCCACCTGCCCCTTTGTCCTGAAGATCCATAAGATCGTCCGGAAAGAGAGCGAAGCCGGAAACAATATCATTATCATCGGGAATGGCAGTCACCCGGAAGTAGAAGGGATCAAGGGCTGGTGTTCTACGGAAGCTTTCGTGCTGGAATCTGAAAAAGAAGCGGAAAATTTCTTCTATAAAGGAGAAAAAAAGCTCTGCGTCGTGTCTCAGACGACATTTAATTACAAGAAATTTAATAATTTAGTTGAAATTCTTGAAAAAAAGGGTTATGATATACATGTTTTAAATACGATCTGCAATGCGACCGAGGAGCGCCAGACAGAAGCCCGTCGGATTGCAAAAGAGGTGGATGCGATGGTTGTCATTGGCGGCAGGCAGAGTAGCAACACCCAGAAGTTATTTGAAATATGTAAACAGGAATGTGAAAATACTTACTATATACAGACACTAGATGATTTGGATGTGCATTCACTACAATCCGTTAGTTGCGTAGGTATTACCGCAGGGGCATCAACCCCAAATAATATTATTGAGGAGGTTCAAAACAATGTCAGAAATGAGCTTTGAACAAATGCTGGATGAGTCTTTCAAAACAATTCATAATGGAGAGGTAGTCGAAGGTACCGTAATCGATGTCAAAGATGATGAGATTATTCTGAATATTGGTTATAAAGCTGATGGTATCATCACAAAGAGTGAGTATACCAACGATAACAGCCTCGACTTAAAAGAGACAATCCATGTTGGCGATACAATGGAAGCCAAAGTCCTGAAGGTAAACGACGGTGAGGGTCAGGTCCTTCTCACCTACAAACGTCTGGCAGCTGAGAAAGGCAACAAACGCCTGGAAGAAGCTTTTGAGAATCATGAAGTTCTTACCGCTCCGGTAGCACAGGTTCTCGATGGCGGATTAAGCGTAGTCGTAGATGAAGCAAGAGTATTCATCCCGGCAAGCCTGGTATCTGATACTTATGAGAAAAACCTTCAGAAATATGCCGGTCAGGAGATCGAGTTCGTTATCAGCGAGTTCAATCCGAGAAGAAGAAGAATCATCGGTGACCGCAAGCAGCTTCTGGTTGCTAAAAAGGCTGAGTTGCAGAAAGCTCTCTTTGAGAGAATCCATGTTGGCGATGTTGTTGAGGGAACGATCAAAAATGTTACCGATTTCGGTGCATTTATCGATCTTGGCGGAGCTGACGGACTGCTTCACATCTCTGAGATGTCCTGGGGCCGCGTAGAGAATCCGAAGAAGACCTTCAAAGTTGGTGAGAAACTGACTGTTCTGATCAAAGACATCAGCGGCGACAAGATCGCACTGAGCCTGAAATTTGCAGATCAGAATCCGTGGCTGACCGCTGCTGAGAAATATGCAGCTGGTAATGTCGTAACCGGTCGTGTTGCAAGAATGACCGATTTCGGCGCATTCGTTGAGCTGGAGCCGGGCGTAGACGCTCTGCTTCATGTATCTCAGATCTCTCAGGAGCACGTAGAGAAACCCTCTGATGTTCTGAGTGTAGGTCAGGAGATTACTGCTAAAGTGGTCGATTTCAATGGCGAAGACAAAAAAATCAGCCTGAGCATGAAAGCCCTTCAGTCAAAAGCAGCTGCTGAGGAAGCAGAAGAAGAGTAAAAATCGAGAGGACATTTTCCCGTGTCCGCCAGGCAGACTAAAGACAAAGAAAGAGGATGCGATAAAGCATCCTCTTTTTGCAATTTTGAGGCATTATAACTGTTCCAGCGTATGAAAGATACAGTCATGGAGTGTTTGCAGCTGACCGGTCAGTTTTTCATCCATGAGAAGATAGCAAGTTTTATCCTTCCGGTCCCGATAAAAGACCGGATGAAACCAGGGGGAAGACTGTGGAAGGAAAATGCCGGTTTTCTTTATATAGCAGGTATTTCTGGTAGCCTTTTTCCGATAAGCAGGATCTACGCAGTCGGCTACACTTTTGTGAATGGCCTGATCTTCTTCCGGCAGATAATAGTAATTCTGATAATCCGGATAATAGTATTTCAGTGTATCGCGGATCCCGTATAAAAGGAAGCCGAATCCGGTTTCCTGACAGGAAAGATACCCCTGTGGAAGATGCAGGGAGAATGGCTTCGGAACCGGGTGCAGAAGCTCTGCCTGTGCGGAAAGAACCGGCTGACCGGCAGTTTCTCCTTTAAAGACTGCCTGCGTAACGGTAAAGCCTCCGTCGAGAAGGGAAAGGTATGGAAAAAAGGCCAGAAGGCCGGGAAGCAGGAGCAGATCATTGTTCCATGCTCCGCTTCGTTCCAGTCCGAGAAATCCTTCCAGAGAGCGTTGATCCAGATGCGGAAAGCCCAAAAGTTTTTTTAAAGGTGCAAAGCAGCGGTAGAGGTCGATGCTTTCCGACGAAGAAAGATCCAGGGGAAGCGCAAGGGCAGTGCATCGCCTGGTGAGGACGGGAAGGTCAAAGCTGTTTCCGTTATAATGGATGATACAGGAAAAACGGGGGAGAAGAGTCAGGACTTCCTGAAGCATTTCTTTTTCTTCTTCTGTCTGTTCCGGCAGCCACTGACGGACCTGCCAGGTGCCGTTTTCCTGAAAAATCAGGCCGAGGTAGAGGATTCGGCTGTTTTTGCGGCCAAAAGCTTTTGTTTCCAGATCCAGAAAAGCGGTTTTTTCGGGTGGAAACGGGATTTTATCAGGGAGTGTGATGACTCCCGGGAAAGTGAAATTCTGAAGGATCATAGAGAACTCCTTTATGTATCAAGATACCAGTGTCAAAAGGTCAAAAAGCTGTTCGTGCTTGCACGATAAGGCTTTTGAACTTGGGACACGCCAAATATGAGAAAGTAGCGATTTACGCAGTAAATCAGCGGATTTCGAATATTTGGAGGATTGCGGGAGCAGCATAGCTGCGTAGCAATCCGGGTATCAAATGAGTGTCAAAAGACCTTTTGACACTCATATCAATGATTAAGTTCGGAGCCAGGCTGGTTTCCAGTCAAACGTGTAAACGGTATCTGGATGAATGAACAGGTCTGGCTGGAATCAGTATACCATAAATTTTGTCAGTTGTGTGAACGCAGATCGCGAAGCGACTGCGTTCATGAGCAAGTAGCGAAGCGGATTGCGAATGTCCGCTTTACAGATTCTTCCGAAAACTCCGGGTGTGCGGGAGATCAGAGCAAAAAAAGGAGGAAAGAAAAGAATGTTAGGACACACCTTCAAAGGGGGAATCCACCCCTATGATGGAAAAGAACTGTCAAAAGACAAAGCCATCAGCAGCGTCCTTCCAAAAGGAGAGCTGGTGTATCCGTTGTCTCAGCATATCGGCGCACCGGCAGTCCCCGTGGTAGAAAAGGGAGAACATGTGCTGGTCGGACAGAAGATCGCAGAAGCCGGTGGCTTTGTGTCTGCACCGATCCATGCATCGGTATCCGGAACGGTAAAAGGGATTGAAAAACGTCTGACGGTTACCGGAAATATAGCAGACTGTATTGTGATTGAAAATGATGGAAAATACGAAGAGGTAGTCTGGCCGGAACGAAAGCCTCTGGATCAGATGACTCCGAAAGAAATCCTGGAGATCGTAAAGGAAGCTGGTGTTGTGGGAATGGGAGGTGCCGGTTTTCCTACTCATGTGAAGCTTTCTCCGAAGGAACCGGAGAAGATCGACTACGTCATTGCCAACTGTGCGGAATGTGAGCCCTATCTGACTTCTGACTACCGGAGGATGATTGAAAATCCGGAGCTCCTGGTAGGAGGAATGAAAGTACTGCTCCGTATTTTTCCCCATGCAAAGGGCGTGATCGCGGTAGAGGATAACAAAAAAGATGCCATTGAGTATCTGGAAGAGGCGGCAAAGGATGAGCCGAACATCCAGGTGGTCGCACTGAAGACCAAATATCCGCAGGGAGCAGAGCGTATGTTGATCTATGCGGTGACGGGAAGAAAACTGAATTCTTCCATGCTTCCGGCCGATGTCGGCTGCGTGGTCGATAACTGTGATACGGTGGTTTCTCTTTACCGGGCGGCTGTTCAGGGAAGACCGCTGATGCATCGGATCGTTACGGTGACAGGAGATGCGGTACAGGATCCCAGAAACTTTTCTGTCTGTACGGGAACCAGTTACCGGGAACTTCTGGAGGCAGCAGGCGGACTGAAAACAGAGCCGGAGAAGATCATTTCCGGTGGTCCCATGATGGGATTCGGGCTTTACAGCCTGGACGTGCCGGTGACAAAGACTTCTTCCGCCCTTCTCTGTATGACGAAGGATGAAGTGTCTCGTTATGAGGAGACGGCCTGCATCAACTGCGGACGCTGTGTGGAAGCCTGTCCGGAGCAGCTGCTCCCGTCGAGACTTGCAGATGCTTCCGTTCATCACCGGGAAGCGTGGTTTGAGCAGCATAACGGCCTGGAATGCTGTGAGTGCGGCTGCTGCAGTTATGTCTGTCCGGCCAGAAGACCACTGACCCAGTACATCAAATCCATGAGAAAAATCATTCTTGGAAAGAAGAAAAAGAAATAGGAGGAAGAAAAATGAGTGGGTTATTAAAAGTATCCTCCAATCCCCATGTGCGTGCGAGGATGAAAACGGACAATATCATGCTCCTTGTCCTGATTGCTTTGCTGCCGGCCTCTTTTTTCGGCGTCTGGAATTTCGGACTTCGTTCTCTGGCTGTGCTTGCAGTTTCTGTGGCATCCGCAGTGCTGACAGAATATATTTATGAAAAACTGATGCATAAAAAGATCACCATCGGCGATTTCAGTGCAGCGGTGACCGGTCTTCTTCTTGGACTGAACCTGCCTTCCACGGTGCCTCTCTGGCTTCCGGTCATTGGAACGGTATTTGCAATTTTGTTTGTCAAACAGCTTTTTGGAGGTCTTGGCCAGAACTTCATGAACCCGGCACTGGCAGGAAGATGCTTCCTTTTGCTTTCTTTTGCCGGCAGAATGACAGATTTCACCTGGGACGGAATTTCAGGTGCCACTCCGCTGGCTGCTCTGAAGGCCGGCAATCCGGTGCGTGTACTGGATCTGTTTCTCGGAAAAACAGCAGGAACCATCGGAGAGACCTCCGTTGTTGCCATTCTCATCGGAGCAGTTGTGCTTTTGTGGTTTGAAGTCATCGATCTTCGGATCCCCGGTTCTTATCTGTTATCCTTTGCTGTCTGTACGCTGCTGTTCGGCGGGCATGGCCTGGACTTTGGCTTCCTTCTGGCAGAACTCTGCGGTGGAGGACTGATGCTGGGGGCATTCTTTATGGCAACGGATTATGTGACCTCGCCCATTACCAAAAACGGGCAGATCGTTTATGGCATCGCTCTTGGTATCCTGACGGCAGTTTTCCGTTTTCTCGGAAGTGCGGCAGAAGGCGTTTCCTATGCTATCATCATCGGAAACCTTCTGGTACCTGTCATTGAAAAAGTAACAGAACCTACGGCTTTCGGAAGAGAACCGTTCTGGAAAAGGGGGAAAAAGGCATGAAGTCAATTATAAAAAATGCATTGATCCTCATGACGATCACACTGACAGCCGGCATTTCTCTCGGAGCTGTCCATGCAATCACAGAAGAACCCATTGCGGCACAGGAGAAAAAGAAAAAAGAGGATGCCTGCAAGGCGGTTTTTCCGGAAGCGGAAACCTTTGAGGCCTGGGAAGAATTTGATGAGGAAAAAGCAGAGGAGCTTCTGACCCTGGCAGGCTTTACTGCAGATAAAGTGGAAGATGTGACACTGGCGGAGGATGAAAAAGGAGAACTGCTGGGAGCTGTCCTGAACGTTACCAGTACGGAAGGCTATGGCGGTGACATTTCCTTCTCTCTGGGAATCTTAAAGGATGGTACGGTGAGCGGAATCCAGATCCTTTCCATCAGCGAAACGGCAGGACTTGGCATGCGCGCCAAGGAAGAGAGCTTTTACGGTCAGTTTGCAGGAAAAAATGCAGAAAAATTTTCTTATACAAAGACAGGGGCTTCGGCTGAGGATGAGATCGATGCCATCAGCGGAGCCACCATTACCACCCGTGCGATGACCAATGGTGTCAATGCAGGGCTTTCCTACTTCCGTGACAGTCTTGTGAAAGGAGGCGTGATCCATGAATAAAGCGGCAGAACGGCTGTATAACGGCCTGATAAAAGAAAATCCGACGTTTGTTCTGATGCTGGGTATGTGTCCGACTCTGGCGGTAACGACCCTGGCCATGAACGGTATTGGTATGGGACTTACCACAACTGTGATCCTGGCACTCTCCAATGTGATGATCTCAGCTCTCAGAAAAGTGATCCCTGACGGTGTCCGGATGCCGGCCTATATTGTGATCGTGGCTTCGTTCGTGACGATCGTACAGTTTCTTCTTCAGGCATATGTACCGGGACTTTATGAGTCTCTGGGAATTTATATTCCACTGATCGTGGTAAACTGTATCATTCTGGGAAGAGCAGAGGCATACGCATCCAAAAATCCGGTGATTCCTTCCTTCTTTGACGGACTGGGTATGGGACTTGGTTTTACGGTAGGGCTGACTGCCATCGGTATCGTCCGGGAACTGATCGGTTCCGGAAAAATCTTCGGTTTTCAGGTAATGCCTTCCGCATATGAACCGGTGACCATCTTTATTCTGGCTCCCGGTGCTTTTCTGGTGCTGACGCTTCTGGTTGCTCTTCAGAACCGGGTGAAACGCTCCCTGGAGAAAAAAGGAATTGAGACAAAGATCGGAAGCGGCTGCAGCGGTGAATGTGCTTCCTGTCAGGAAAGCTGTAAAGGAGGGAAGACAGAATGAAAGAACTGTTTATGATCGGCGTGGGAGCCGCTCTTATCAACAATGTGGTATTAAGCCAGTTTCTGGGTATCTGTGCCTTTCTTGGTGTATCCAGGAAGACAGGAACGGCAGCAGGAATGGGCGCGGCAGTCATTTTTGTCATCACCCTGTCATCTCTGATCACGGGGATCCTTTATCGCTGTGTTCTGGTACCTCTTCATGTGGAATATCTCCAGACGATCGTGTTTATCCTGATCATTGCCGCCCTGGTCCAGTTTGTGGAGATGGCGCTGAAAAAATACAGTCATGCTCTTTATGAGGCACTGGGCGTCTATCTGCCATTGATCACGACCAACTGTGCAGTGTTGGGTGTGGCTCTGATCAATGTACAGAAAAATTATAACATTCTGGAGGGCGTCGTATACGGACTGGCGACAGCCATCGGATTTTTCATTGCTATTGTGCTCATGGCCGGGATCCGGGAAAAGATCGAAGATAACGATATTCCCGAATCCTTTAAGGGAACGCCCATCGTGCTTCTGACGGCCTGCCTGATGGCCATTGCATTTTTCGGCTTTTCTGGGCTGAAATAGGAAGGAGGAGAGGAAATGTCTGGAATCATTGTTGCAACCTGCCTCGTAGGAGGAACAGGACTTCTTCTCGGTCTGTTTCTCGGGATCTCCAACCGGTTTTTCCATGTGGAAGAGGATGAGAGAAAAACGGCGGTGCGGGAAGCACTGCCGGGAAATAACTGCGGCGGCTGTGGTTTTGCAGGCTGCGATGCCTGTGCCGGAGCGATCGTTGCAGAAGAAGCTCCTGTCAATGCCTGTCCGGTGGGCGGAGATGAGGCGGCTGCCAAAATTGCGGGAATTCTTGGAAAGGAAGCGAAAAAGACCAAACGGATGACCGCTTTTGTACACTGTGCCGGTACTTGTGAAAAAACAAAACAAAATTACGATTACTGCGGAGCAGGTGACTGTGAAATGCTCGCCTTTGTTCCTTCCGGCGGTCCAAAGGTCTGCCACGGCGGCTGCCTTGGCTTTGGAAACTGCGTAAAAGTCTGTGCTTTTGATGCCGTGCAGGTGATCGACGGTGTGGCTGTGGTAGATCGGGAAAAATGCCGGGGCTGCGGCCAGTGTGCCCTCCATTGCCCGCGTCATCTGATTGAGATGATCCCCTATGAACAGAAGACGGCTGTGGTCTGCTCCTCACGGGAAAAAGGAAAAAGCGTCATGGCTGCCTGCGAAGCCGGCTGTATCGGCTGCAAAAAATGCGAAAAAACCTGTCCGCAGGGCGCCATTCATGTGGAAGAGAACCTGGCAAAGATCGATCCGGAAAAATGCAGCAGCTGTGGCGCCTGTATCGAAGCCTGTCCGAGAAAGATCATTCACTGGATCTGACGAATACACAAACGAGGAGAAGCGGAAAAAATGAAAAAAACAGACATCAAAAGCCCGGCAATGCTGTTTCTGGCAGCGTTTATCTGGGGTGTGGCCTTTGTGGCACAGAGCGTGGGCATGGATTATGTAGGACCTTTTACTTTTAACACCGTGCGGAGTATCATCGGCGGTCTGGTGCTGATCCCGTGCATTTTCTTTCTGGGAAAGAAAGAGCGGGGAGAAGAGAAAAAAGAAGAAGATCCAAAGACACTGCTGACAGGAGGACTTTTATGCGGCCTCTGCCTCTGCGTCGCAAGTAATTTCCAGCAGTTCGGTATCCGCTATACGACTGTGGGAAAAGCCGGTTTTATCACGGCCATGTATATCGTGCTGGTTCCTGTTCTCGGCATCTTTCTGAAAAAACGTCCCGGAAAAAAGGTCTGGTTCAGTGTGGCGCTGGCTGTCTGCGGGCTTTATCTTCTCTGTATGACAGAAAAACTGTCCCTGGGAAAAGGAGATGCCATGGTGCTTCTCTGCGCCCTGCTGTTTGCGGTACATATTCTGGTCATCGATCACTTTTCACCAAAGGTGGATGGAGTGAAGCTTTCCTGTATCCAGTTCCTGGTCTGCGGAGTCCTTTCTGCGATCCCTGTGTTTCTTTTTGAAAAACCGGAGACAGGAGCGGTTTGTTCAGCCTGGCTGCCAATCCTTTATGCCGGAGTCTTTTCCTGTGGGATCGGTTATACATTGCAAGTCATCGGACAGAAGGAGATGGATCCCACAGTGGCTTCTCTGATCCTCAGTCTGGAATCCGTGATCTCTGTGCTGGCGGGCTGGGTGCTTCTGGGTCAGCGACTGGCCGGCAGGGAAATCCTGGGCTGTGTGGTGATGTTTGCAGCCATTATCCTGGCTCAGCTCCCGGACAAAAAATAATGAGAAAAAGCCTGTCTCAGAAAAGGGGACAGGCTTTTTGACATCTTTACGAAAAAAGCAGCGAAAAAAGTTGAAAAATATACTGGATTTTTTAGTCGATCTATGAGAAAATACAATTAGGTATGGCATGGGTTCATCTGACCCGGCATACATAGAACAGGCAGCAGAGCGGAAATGCTTACAGCAGGAGCCATTGCTCAGGAATCCGGCTGATGTGGGAAAGATTTCCGGGACGTCCGGGAGAATTTTGCACAGCCATTTGCGGGAAGCTGTCGGGAAAGTATTTAACTTGAAAGGAGTCTTACAATGATTTATTCACAGGAAGTAGAACAGATGTGTAAAGTTGCACAGGGTGTTAACCACGGCGCAGCTCCCATCCCCGAAGAAGCAAAATGGGTAAAAGCCAAAGATGTCAAAGACATTTCCGGTCTGACTCACGGTGTCGGCTGGTGTGCTCCGCAGCAGGGTGCATGTAAACTGACCCTGAACGTAAAAGAGGGCATCATCCAGGAGGCTCTGGTTGAGACCATCGGATGTTCCGGTATGACCCATTCCGCAGCTATGGCTGCTGAAGTTCTTCCGGGAAGAACCGTTATGGAGGCTCTGAACACCGACCTTGTATGTGACGCTATCAATACTGCTATGAGAGAGCTCTTCCTGCAGATCGTTTACGGACGTACCCAGAGTGCATTCTCCGAAGAAGGACTTCCGGTTGGAGCAGGTCTTGAGGACCTTGGTAAAGGACTTCGTTCTCAGGTTGGTACCATGTACGGTACTCTGAAAAAAGGCCCTCGTTATCTGGAGATGGCAGAGGGTTATGTTACCGGAATCGGCCTGGACGAAGAGGGCTGCATCATCGGTTACCAGTTTGTAAACCTCGGCAAGATGACCGACTTCATCAAGAAGGGCGATGATCCGAACACTGCTTATGAGAAAGCAAAAGGTCAGTATGGCCGTATCGCAGATGCTGTTAAAATCATTGACCCGAGAAAAGAGTAATCGAGGAGGAATATAGATCATGGCTTTATTTGAATCATATGAAAGACGTATTGATAAAATCAACGCTGTCCTGAACAGCTACGGCATCTCTTCTATCGAAGAGGCTGAGAAGATCACCAAAGATGCCGGTCTGAACGTTTACGATCAGATCAAAGGCATTCAGCCGATCTGCTTTGAGAATGCATGCTGGGCATACATCGTAGGCGCAGCGATCGCTATCAAAAAGAACTGCCGCAAGGCTTCCGAGGCTGCTGCAGCTATCGGAGAAGGCCTTCAGGCTTTCTGTATCCCGGGTTCCGTTGCTGACCAGCGTAAAGTAGGTCTTGGACATGGTAACCTTGGTAAAATGCTTCTGGAAGAGGATACCGAGTGCTTCGCATTCCTGGCAGGCCATGAGTCCTTCGCAGCAGCAGAGGGCGCTATCGGTATCGCTACCAAAGCAAACCGTGTACGTCAGAAACCGCTCCGCGTTATCCTGAACGGTCTTGGAAAAGACGCTGCTCAGATCATCGCCCGTATCAACGGTTTCACTTATGTTGAGACTGAGTATGATTACTACACCGGCGAGCTGAAAGAGGTATTCCGCAAGGCTTACTCCGATGGCCCCCGTGCAAAAGTAAACTGCTACGGCGCTAACGACGTTCGTGAGGGCGTTGCTATCATGTGGAAAGAGAACGTTGACGTTTCCATCACCGGAAACTCCACCAACCCGACCCGTTTCCAGCATCCGGTAGCAGGTACCTACAAGAAAGAGCGTATCGAAGCTGGTAAGAAATACTTCTCCGTTGCTTCCGGTGGTGGTACAGGACGTACCCTGCATCCGGATAACATGGCAGCAGGTCCGGCTTCCTATGGTATGACCGATACCCTTGGCCGTATGCACTCCGATGCACAGTTCGCAGGTTCCTCCTCCGTTCCGGCTCACGTTGAGATGATGGGTCTGATCGGTGCAGGTAACAACCCGATGGTTGGTATGACTGTTGCAGTTGCTGTATCTATCGAGGAGGCAGCTTCTCAGGGAAAATTCTAATTGAACAGAATATTTTGAAGATAAAAAGTACCGTGGTGTAACAGCCACGGTATTTTTTTCAAAATAATTTTTGTAACAGTTCATTTTGAAATTGGCGGAACGTTTTGATAGATACTGATTTTTTAAAAAGCAATATAAAAAACAGCAAAAATAAAGTATAATAATTTTGATAAATACTATAGAAATGCATATGCATATATGATATACTATAGAAGCTGCCAGGCCTCCAGCAGAAAGGAGGTGAGTGATCAATGCCAGAATTATTAACTACTCTTCTTGTTTCTGTCATAGCGAGTGTAATTAGCTACTACATTTGCAAATGGCTTGACAGAGACAAATAGGCAGCGAAAGCCTAGAGGCGTAAGCCACCTTACATAAACGGAATAGAAAACCCCGGAAGTCTGGTACACTTCCGGGGTTTTCGTATGTTTAAGTTGATCAATGCCAATAGCTACTCTTCTTAGCTGATTCTAGTATATGCGACTTGGATAAAAAAGTCAAGCCCCAAATACCTCATGCACAATAAAAAATTGCAAATCAGGGTCAGATCAGCTGCATAGCCTTCAGCACATACAGCCATCCCGTCATGGTAAAGGCACTGGCCAGAGTGGTGATGAGGACCGTGTTGGAGGTCAGGGCTCCGTCGTGGTCCATATTTTTGGCCATGATGTAGCAGCTGATGGTAGTGGGGGAGCCCAGCATCACGAGGATGGAGAGAAGTTCACTTCCACGGAATTTCAGCAGAACAGCCAGAGGCAGGAAGATGGCCGAGAAAAGCACCAGCTTATTGAAGCTTGCCAGCAGGGCAGGTTTTAAACTGGCGACGGCTTTTTTTCCATCGAAGGAAGCTCCCATGGCCATAAGACCTAAAGGAGTAGCCAGGACAGCCACGTTATGTACGGTCTTTTCCATGATAAGCGGCATGGTAAGGCCGGAGAGAGACCAGAGAGAACCGGCCACGATGCCCAGGATAATGGGATTTGTGAGGATGCCCTTAATGGTTTTCTTCAGAAGCGTGCGGTCAATGGATTTGACACCGGGCTTTAAGAAGGAAAGCACGATCACAGCCATGACATTATAAAGAGGAACAGTGCCGAGAATCATTAGTGGAGCCATGCCGGAATCACCGTAGACATTTTCCACGAAAGCAATGCCGAAAAGGGCGGCGCTGCTCCGGTAAGAGGCCTGGACAAATTCTCCTTTCAGAGAACCGTCTTTTAACAAAAAAGAAATCCCGATACTGATAAGGATACTGAAAAAAGTGGCCAGAAAACAGAATAGAACAAATTTTCCGTTCCAGAGCCCGGCAAAATCAGAAGTTCCCAGATCCTGAAAAAGAAGCACCGGAAGAGCACCCTGGAAGACAAAACGATTTACCTGTTTGACAAAATCCGGTGTAAAAAGTCCGACTTTCCGGAAAAAGGCGCCCAGAAGCAAGGTAAGAAAAATGGGGATCGTAGCATTCAGACAAAAAATAAGATTACTCAAAAAAACACTCCTTTCTGACAATCTTCTCCATTGTATCACGTTCGGAAAAGATTGACCAGACAGGGGATAGAAAAAAAGAAGAAAGTCTGTTATAGTAAAAGGGATGTATTCAGGAAAGGGCTCCGTTTTCCCTGAAAGAACCGGTATCGCTGTGTGTATTCAGATATTTGATCAGAAGCCTTGCGGCAAGACCTGGCTGCTTAGAGGTATCTTCTACCAGGCAGACATAGCGCTCCGGTATGGCTTCTGTCAGATTCAGCTGGAAAACTTCCTGACGTTCCAGAGGAACATGGGCAAAAGGCTCCGGGATAAAGCCCATTCCGAGATTGCACCGTACACCGGGGAGAACCAGATCGGAGGTTTCTACTTCGATATCCGGGTTCAGGCTGAGTCCGTGGCGTGAGAAGAAATTTTCATAAAAGACCCGGGTTCTCGTTCCTTTGGCCAAAGTAATCAGGGGATAACGGCTCAGTTCGTCCAGATCAACGGCATGATCCAGAAGGTGCTGATAACGGGGACCGCAGATACAGATTTCCTGGATCGGAAGCAGTCGTGTCATCCGCATGGGAGGTACCAGTTCAAGGGGTGTGGATACAACAGCCAGATCCACGTTGCCGTTTTTCAGATTTTCCAGAGCCTCAGAAGCCGTGTGGTTATAGATCTTCAGCTTGATAGCCGGATGTTCCGTATAGAAAAGCTCCAGCTTTTCAAAAAGAAAACAGCGAAGAGCCGTCTCACTGGCTCCGATGCGGATCGTATCTCCCTGAAGGCCGTAAGAACGGGAGAGCAGTTCTTCTCCTACAAAGAGCTCCTCACAGGCCGGAGCCACATGGTCAAAAAGCTCTTCTCCCTCCGGAGTCAGGGCCACGCCCTTCCGGGTACGGATAAAGAGCGTACAGCCAAGCTCCTGTTCCAGGATCTTGATCATCCGGGAAATGGACGGCTGGCTGGAATAGAGCAGGGACGCAGCCTGGGTGATGCTTTTGTACTTTGCAACATAATAAAAAATCTTGTAATATTCAAAATTTACGGACATAATTGGATGCTCCTTTGTCAGATACCGTTTTTTGCTTCTTGTAATACAAAAAACGGGGCATTCCGTTCAACAGGCCATAAATGTAGAGAGGCTCTGAACGCTATCTCTATTTTATCATAAAAAAATGATATGGCAAGTATCAGTTTTTAATAGAAAGGATGATTATTTTGAAAAAAATGAAACATGTGGAGGACTCCCTCACAGAACAGACGTATCTTTTGATGCATAGGCATATTAATGGTTACGGCCGGCTTTTCGGCGGCCAGCTTCTCATGTGGATCGACGAGCTGGCAGGAATCGTGGCGACCCGTCATTCCGAGAGCAGGATCACGACGGCCTCCATCGACAATCTGAACTTTAAAAAAGCAGCCTTCCTGAATGATACCGTCGTTCTGATCGGAAAGATCACCCATGTGGGCAGAAGTTCCATGGAAGTCCGGGTGGACACCTATGTGGAGACTCTGGATGGCATGCGCCATGTTATTAACCGGGCCTATGTGGTCATGGTGGCCATCGACGAAGAAGGCAAAGCCGTCCCTGTTCCCGGCCTCATCGTAGAGACCGAGAGCGAAAAAGCCGAATGGGAGGCAGGAGAGAAACGGTACCAGCTGCGGAAACAGAGACGGCTGGAGGGGTTCTGATGAAAAAGAACGAGCTTGGAGGCCTTTTGCTGCGCCTGCGTAAAGAGGCCGGTTTTTCGCAGGGCCTTTTATGCAGCGGAGTCTGTTCCGTCTCCAGGTATGCCCGCATAGAGCGGGAAGAACTTGAACCGGATTTCTTCCTGCTGGACCGTCTGATGGGACGGCTGGGAAAATCCGTGGAGCGGCTGGAATATGTAATGCCTCTCAGCGTCTACAGGATTTATGAACGACGGCAGGACATTCAGGAAGCCATCCTGTATGGGAAGTTAGACGAGGCGGAAAATTTACTGGATTTGTATGAAAAAGAAAAACTTGCGGAAGGTTCCCTGCACAGACAGTATATTCTGCAGGAGCGTGCCCAGGTTGCCTGGATCAGGGAAAAAGATCCGGACGAGATTCTGAAACTGCTGGACCAGGCCATCGGGGAAACGATGCCGTCGGAGGAGGAGATGAAGAAGGAGCACTGCTTCAGTGCAGAAGAAGGAAAGCTCCTTCTTTTTCGCTGGGAAGTTTCCCGGAAATCGAGAACTGCCAGCAGAAATTTTGAAGAACTGAAACGGCTTCTTCGCTGCATCTGCGAACAGAAAACGAACCGGATGGACCGGTCAAAAATTTTCCCCTATGCCGTGCTCTTATATGGAGAGCATGCGCCGGAGGAAAAAATCATCACTGTGAGAAGTCTCGCCGAGGAGGCACTGGAGCTTTTGCGGGACGAGGGAAAGCTTCTCTACATGCCGGAATTGCTGGAGCTATGCGGAAAGCTTCTGAGAAAAAGCGGTGTTCCGGAAGAGAAACTTCAGGCCCAGCTTCTGGATCGTATGCGCCAGAGCCTTCTGGAAACCGAGCAGGAGTATGGGATTTCCTTTGAAAAATACCGCCTTTTCGATCATGTGATCCGCCGTTTCTATATCGATGCGGAGATGATCCGGAAAACGCGGACTGCCGTAGGTATGACGCAGGAAAAATTGAGTGAAGATATCTGCGCCCAGGAAACGCTGGCGCGGGTGGAAACCGGCCGCCAGACTCCCCAGAGCAGAAAGCTGCAGCAGATGATGGAAAAGATGGGCCGTGGCTGCGGCCGGGTCAATATGGCGATGGTAACGGAACAGTACGAAACTATAGAGCTGAAACAGGAGCTGTCGAAGTATATCCATCAGGAAAAGCATGAAAATGCGAAGGAAGTATTGGGGAAGATAAAAACACGCCTGGATATGAATTCTCCAGTGAATCAGCAGTATGTTCAGGCAGAACAGGTGGATATTGATTATGCGGAGAAAACAGCTGACGGGAAGAAATGTATAGAAAGATTAAGACTACTCTACCGGATGACGATAAGATCTGACCCGGAAGAGGAATGTGAGTTTGTTCTTTCGACTGAAGAGTTTCGCATTTTAAGCCAGATGGCATTGATTTATTTTGATAATCAACAGAAAGATAAATCCGTATTTATTTATCGAAGACAGGTGAAACAATTCAGCATGACCTGTGTCAGGCCGGTGTTTCACATTTTAGATTGGGGCGTTTCAAAAAATAATCTGGCTTTATGTATGACTGGTGAAAATGGAGATCTGGAGGAAGCAATCAGTCTTTCGATCGAGTCAATAAAAATAGACATAAAGGCTGGACTGGGAGCTTCATTAGGGCGAAGTTTGATTACGATTGGAGATGCCTGGGAGCAAAAAAGAGATGAGCGATATGTACACTATTTCAAAAATGGTATTTTCTTGCTAAAGCTATATAAGATGGACTATTTATACCATGATGTAATATCTCACATACAGTTAATGAAGTTTCCAGATAGAAATCAATTTAATGATGTCCTCCGTTGGGATGGCCAATTTCTGAAGTAGGAGATGGTTTTATGAGTGCATCTGGAATATTAGGGAATGACAAAGGTAGAGGAATACGGATAAGTATCGTTGTTATAAGTAGAATAGATAATAGTTGACGTTTAAAATGTTTCATTGCAGAAACCTCCTTCAAAATAATTTTTGATAACATAAGTGTATGGTAAAAAACTGAAAAAGTTTATGACGTTTCGCGAAAATAAAATTTGCATAAAACGTCATAAACTTTTTTGGCTTTATATGATAAAATTTAAATAAAAAGATAAAGAGTAATGAATTTTCATGAAATAATGAGAAAGAGGTGAGTCCGATGGAGCAACTACAGTTAAGTTATCATGAAACTAAAGATGTTTTTTATAGAAAGGAAAAAAATCTTATGAAAAAATCTAAAATTTTCTCTATATTGATTATTGTAACTTTGTTAATGGCTTCTCTTTCTTCTAAGGCATCGGAAAATATGGTATCGCAGAAAGAACTTGACAAGCAGATAAAAAATCTTTGTACCAAATATGATGTTGAAGTCTCTTTTTCACATAGCGAAGGTTTTGTAACAGAAAAAGAAGCCACAGATTATCTGACTCAGTTAGAAAATGCTTTCTCAAAGCCTCGGAATAGCACTATAAATGGAAGGTTGAGTAATATTCAACCATGTTTCAACTATCAAAAGAATTATTCTGCAATCGTTAGAGTCGTAAATACAGCTTTAACATTTGCTGACATTGAGATTTCATGCACAGGTACTATATATGATGGCAAAATTACATTTCAATCTATCTCTAATATTCATAGCAGACAATATGGTTATGGTGCTGGTTTTGTAAGGTGGACGCAGAAAAGCTCTAGTTCTACTATAAGTAGTGATAAAAAGACTGCTCAGGTGTCGGCCGTGGGGACTTTGGTAACTCAGTATACGATATTAGGTAGAACAGATACATACACTTATGATCATGTAGTCGGAATGAATATTCGTGCGGCATGATAGTAATTTTAAAATCCAGAGAGGTAATTATGTTATATCTTAGTGCAAATTCTGAAGTTATCGATACGTTTTCTTATCAGCTTCAAAACACAGGTTTTGAAGTCAACATATATATGGTTGTTTTACTATGTAGTCTTATATTAAACATCATATTAATATATAAAAATTGGAAGAATAAGCACAAATAAGCACTTTTGTGACTGTTCGACGACACACTTTGGCAGATGCTGATCGCAGTTTATTTTCGTGATAATGAGCTAAGTAATCATGCTTGCCTTGGATGGATATTTGGTGACTGTCGCGAGGATCAAGGAGTTGTTGCAAAATAGATGAGTAATCAATCTATGGAGCAGCAGCTTCTTTTTGTACCAAAAAATGAAAAAGCAGGCTCTGAAGAACTTCTCCGTTTCTTATGTCTCCAGCTTTTGCGTTGGCGGTGTTTTCCGGTGTTCTGCCGCCGTTTTTTGTCCTGGCGAGTGAGCGGCTGATGATGGATGGACTCTCAATCTCACGTTCGGTAACAACAAAAGAATGGCTTTATTACAATGGAAACAGAACTCTTTTTGTGTTATACTGAACACACCATTGCGAAGGGAGCCTGTTATGTTATTAAAAAAATGGAAAGAAGTATACTGCACCTCCAATATGGAAAAATTTTTCCGAGCCAAGAATTTACTGGACGCCAAAAACATAGCTTACAGGACAAACACAATAATAATTTAACTACTGGTGCGAGAAATGGAGATTCCTATGGATTATGAAATAAGAGAACTAAAACAGGATGAAGTGAATATATTAAACACCTTTTTGTATGAAGCCATTTTTATTCCGGATGGCGTAGATGCCCCACCCTATGAAATAATAAAGAAACCGGAATTACAAGTATATGTAGCGGATTTTGGCAGGCAAAAAGGCGATATATGCTATGTGGCTGAATTAGATGAGAAAATAGTAGGAGCAGTCTGGGTTCGTATTATGGATGACTATGGGCATGTTAACGATGCAACTCCTTCACTTGCTATTTCATTGCTTAAAGAGTACAGAAATCATGGCATTGGAACGAAATTGATGAAAAGGATACTTTTGGAACTTAAAAATCAGGGATATAAGCAAACCTCATTGTCTGTTCAAAAGAAAAATTATGCTGTTCGCATGTATTATAAAGTGGGCTTCCATATTGTTGAGGAAAATGACGAAGAATACATTATGGTATGTAAATTGTAATTCGAGATTTTGGCATAAAGTGTTATAAACTTTTTTTGCCTTTTATGATACGATCTGAGAAAGGAGCCTGTTATGTTATTAGGACACCCAAAACATAGCCTACAAGACAAACACTACAAATAATAATTTAAGATTATCCATGAATAATCTTACTGGCTCAAGCGTTGCCCTGAGCAGAGATGGAAGTGTAAAAGATTTTTATGAAGTGCTGGTAGAAGAGAAAGACGAAGCCAGGGCAAGAGCTATTCTGTCAATGGAAAACTGATGAAGCTTAATGGTGGCTATGCAAAACTATTTCTGGCGCAGAATGCGATATGAAAAAGCAGAAGACTAAGTACGGAGGACACCCCAAAATGAAACGAATCCAATCGGCCTACAAAGATCTTTTTACCATTTTATCATCCACAAATCCGTTTCTGGTGCCTCTGGCCTTTGCTTTGGCTGTGCTTTCTGGTGTCCTGCCGCCGGTTTTTGTGCTGGCAAGTGAGCGGCTGATGACGGACGGACTCTCGATCGCCCGGGGAGAGCTAGCGTTTTCGGCGATTGTTCCGACCATGCTGGTTTTTATCGTGAGCGCGGTGCTGCCTGATCTTCTGAATCTTTTGCAGCAGGTCTATGTGGAACCCCAGACGGAGCTGATTTTCCGGTCTGCCTACAAGGGAAGGATGCTGCAGAAACTGAAAAAACTGCGCTATGAGCATTACGAAAACAAAGAATCCAGAGAGATCATAGACAAAGCCTACGGCCGGGCGGAAACAGCTGCGCTGCATCTTTTTCCAAAGTATTTCTGCAATGCGCTGACAGCGACGGTGGCCACTGCCGGAACTTTGATTCTTTTTCTAAAAATCCGCTGGTGGTTTCTGTTCACGCTTCTGGCTCCCGTTGTGCTGGAACGTGTGCTGTGCTTTAAAAACTCCTTCAACATTTATGAGGAGATGGAAACTTACTGGGAGAAGGAGATCCAGTATGAAAAACTGGAAAAAATGCTCTGTGAGCCAAAAACGATCCGGGAAAATCGGTTAAACCAGTCGTCCGATTTCCTGATCCGCACGTTTCAGAAGCGGCTCGGAGGTAGAAACCGGGAATATGAACGCTATTATTTCCAGAATCTCCGCCATCATTTTGCAGAGAGAAATATCTCCAGAGTTGGTCAGCTGATAAATGCAGGCCTTCTTCTGTGGATTTATCAGACAGGGGAGCTTTCTTTTCCGACGTTTGTGGCCCTGGCGGGGGCTATATTTACGACGCTGGCGGAAAATCTTTCCTATTACACGAATATCGTTGCAAACATGGGCTATCACATAAAGGCCTATGAATATTATGACAGGTTTTTCAACCTTTCGGAAGAAACCTATGGAGAGGCGAAGGAAGTTCCCAAAGACTGTTCCATTGCCTTTGAGGATGTCTGTTTTACATATCCCGGGACGGACAGGCAGGTGCTGTCCCATATGAGCTTTGAGATCAGGGCCGGAGAGAAGATTTCCATTGTGGGAATGAATGGAGAAGGAAAAACGACGATGGTCAAACTCCTGCTCGGGCTTTTCGAACCGGACAGCGGCCGGATTCTGATTGGAGGAAAGCCTCTGCAGGCCTATGCGAGGGAAGCGCGGGAAAAAATATTCGGAACGGTTTTTCAGGACTTTACAAGGTACAGTATCTCGTTAAGGGAAAACGTGGGAATCGGTGATGTGGAGCAGCTTTCTGACAGGGAGGCAGTGAGAGAGGCGATGCAGAAGGGAAAGGTGCTGCCTTTTCTGGAACGCCTGCCAAAAGGAGAAGATACCATGCTGAACCGGGATTTTGAGGGCGGCGTAGATCTCTCCGGAGGGCAGTGGCAGCGGATTGCTCTGGCCCGGGCATTGATGGGCGACAGACCCGTTCTGATCCTGGATGAGCCCACGAGCCAGCTGGATCCTATGGCGGAAAGTGAACTTTACAGTGAATTTGCGAAGCTCGCAGAGAACAAGACCTCGCTTTTTATCACACATCGTCTGGGCTCTACCAGAATCACCGACCGTATTCTGGTGATCTCAAAGGGGCGGGTCGTGGATACGGGAACGCATGAGGAGCTGCTGGAGCGGGGCGGTATCTACGCAGATATGTGGAAGGCCCAGAAGCAGTGGTACCAGAAGAAATGGGCCCAGAAGAAGGAGGTGAAATCCCCATGAATGATCGCACAGCAGAAAAAGAACGGGAGATCCAGAAGGAACAGAAGCCTTCTTTTCGTCATTTGCTTCGCCTGTTTCTCTATGTTTTCCGCGCAACAAAAGGGATCAGCTGCATCTATCTGGGATTTTTTGTCCTGCTTTCTTTCTTAAAACCGCTCATTGCGGAAATCTGGGGCCGGTATATTTCCGTGGTGGAAAATGCCGGGAATCGCGTAACAGAAGCGGCGTTCATGCTCGTGCTTTACTGGGGAATCTCGTTTGCGGCGGACCTTCTGGAGAGTTATCTTGCGCCGGAAGGCGGTGGAGATTTTGAGCAGCTGGATATGGTTCAGGCCAACCGGCAGCAGGAGCTTTTCAAGGTACATCTGCTGAAAAAAGTCAATTCTGTTTCGCCGGAGTATTTAGAGGCACCTGTGATGAAAGACCGGATGCGCCAGGTCTTTGATTTTGCCGGGGACAGCTGGAATGGAATCAACCGGAAAGTGATGATCAGCGGCTATGTGGTGGTCGCAAAGGTAATTTCTGTGCTGACGATTGCGGCGGCGCTTTATCTTTATCATCCCTTGCTGAGCGTCCTTGTACTTCTGGCGCCTCTTCCGACCCTTTACAGCGTTTCTCTGGGGGAAAAGCTGCAGTTCCGTTTTGTGAAGGAGAGTACGGAGCTTCAGCGGGAGACCGAATATTTTGAGGAGCTTTTGCTTTCTCCGGCGGAAAAAGAGATCAAAACGCTGGGGCTTCATGACTTCTTTTACGGAAAATGGAGAGAGCGGGCGGATGCCTATGTGATCCGCCAGAAAAAACTGATTCGGAACCGCGCGTTATTACAGATCGTAAATTCTCTTTTTTACAATGTGGCCCATGTGGGCGGCATGGTTCTGGCGATTCTTCTCCTGGCCCAGGGAAAGCTTTCTCTGGGAGCCATGAGCGCGGTTTTTGCTATGACGGGGACGCTGATCACGGATTCCGCCCAGCTGATCCGGGCCTTTGGAAGCTTTCAGGCGCAGAAAAACCGGGCGGCGCAGTTTTTTGACCTGATGGATCTTAAGGAGGATGAAACTCTGGAATCGGAGAAAGTGTCGCTCCATAGGGCGGAGGCAAAAGGCGTGAAATACCGCTATCTGCTGACCACACGATATACGTTAAACGGTGTGGATTTTACCCTGCATCCTGGCGAGAAGGTCGCCTTTGTCGGGGAAAACGGCGCAGGAAAATCGACCTTTGTAAAACTTCTTACCGGTATGCTGAGTCCGTCTGAGGGGACGCTCCTCCTGAACGGGAAACCGACGGAAGAGCTCCATCCGGAGTCTCGTTTTGACGCCCAGAGCGTGGTTGTCCAGGACCCGACCCATTATGAAACGTTTACGCTTTATGAGAATGTATTTCTTGGAGAGACCCATCAGCGCTATGAGGAAAAGGCCATAGAGCGTGCCCTTGCTTTTTCCGGGCTTTCGGCTCTGGAAAATAAGCTTCTGGGAAAATATGTGGGGGGAACGGATCTCTCCGGAGGCCAGTGGCAGAAGCTTGCGATCGCCCGGGCGGCCTACCGGAACCGGGATCTGATCGTTCTGGACGAGCCTACCAGCAACCTGGACCCTCTGGCGGAAACGGAAATTTTTGAGAAATACAATTCCCTGGCGAAGGATAAAACCGTCATCTACGTCACCCACCGGATCTCCGTCGCCAGGCTCGCGGACCGGATCATCGTCTTCAAAAACGGGAAGATAGAAGAGGATGGCAGCTTCAATGAACTGATGCAATTACAAGGAGAGTTTGCCCGGCTTTATGAGCTGCAGTCACAGTGGTATGACAGGTGATGATATTCAATAAAAGAGTGTGAAAAACTCAATATTACCTGACAATAGTATGATTTGATCCAAAAATATAAAGAAAACTCCCCTTTCCCGAAAAAGGTATGAAAAAAATAAAAAAACAGGGTTGACAAGTCGGATATTTAGTGTTAGACTTTACCACAACAAAGAACAAACCGATGAGAAAGAGTAGTAAGCATCTTGGAAGATCAAAGAGAGCTGCAGATGGTGAGATTGCAGTATGGACTGATTTGCTGAATGGACTTTCGAGGGCGGCCTGAAATGGAGTCACAGAGTAGGAGCAGCCGGGAACCGAACCCGTTATCAATCCGGAGCGTATGATAGTACGTGCAAGAGAGGGCATGTGTGAAAGCACAGCTAAGTTGAGTGGTACCGCGATAATAAGATTTTATTACCGCCTCAAATCAGAAAGATCTGATCTGAGGCGGTTTTCTTTTTCTACAGAAGATCGCTTCCGGCCCTGAGCTCTCTCATTTTCTTTCCGACACCGGTGTATCTTTGAGAACAGCAATGCGTTAACAAAAACCACAGTATGGAAAAGGAGAATGAAAGATGAGAAGAAAAGTAATGGCAATGGTAATGGCAGCAATGACAATGGCAGCAGCAATGGCAGTTCCGGCAATGGCAGACGAGGAATCTGTAACGATCGGTATCAGCCAGTTTGCAGAGCATGGTTCGCTGGACAACTGCCGGGAGGGTTTTCTGGAAGGCTTAAAAGAGGCAGGTTTTGAGGAGGGCAAAAATCTCACCGTGGAATATCAGAACTCACAGGCAGACACCGGAAGCGCAGCGACCATCGCAGACAGCTTTGTCAATAAGAAAGTGGATCTGATCTGTGCCATCGCTACTCCGAGTGCTATGAGCGCTTATAACAGTGCCATGGATGCAGACATTCCCGTGATCTACACCGCAGTATCCGATCCGGTCGGTGCCGGTCTTGTCAATGAGGACGGAACCAACGTAGGAAATATCACCGGTACTTCTGATAAACTGCCGGTAACGGAGCAGATGGAACTGATCCGCGAACTGATGCCGGATGCAAAGAAAATCGGTATTCTCTATACCACCAGCGAGGCAAACTCCGTCAGCACGATCCAGGAATACAAGGACAATGCAGAAAAATATGGTTTTGAGATCGTAGATACCGGTATCAATACCATTGCCGATGTGGAAATGGCAGCCAAGGACCTGGCTTCCAAGGTAGACTGTATCTCCAACCTGACGGACAATACCGTTGTTTCTGCTCTCCAGACCGTTCTGGCAGCAGCAAACGACGCAAAGATCCCGGTATTTGGTTCTGAGGTAGAGCAGGTGAAAAACGGTTGTGTGGCAGCTGTCGGTATCGACTATGTAGCTCTTGGAAAACAGACCGGTGAGATGGCAGCCAAAGTCCTGAAGGGCGAGGCAACTGCTGCAGAGACTCCGTTTGAGATCTGCGAGGGCGGTAATGTTTATGTAAACACAGAGGCAGCAGGAAACATTGACTTTACCATTTCTGATGATGTCCTGAATGAAGCAGCAGAGGTTTACGAGACGATCACAGTAGAGTGAAAAAGAGAAAAGGTTAAGAATTGAGAGGTTTATGACGTATGACACTTTTGATTAGTGTACTGGAGCAGGGAATGATCTACGCCATCATGGCCCTGGGAATTTATATCACGTATAAGATCCTGGATTTTCCGGATCTGACGGTGGACGGCAGTTTCCCCATGGGAGCAGCCATCGCGGCGGTACTCATCAGCAAGGACTTTAATCCGGTGCTGACGCTGCCGATCTGTTTCCTGGCAGGAGCAGTGGTGGGAACCCTTACCGGTCTCATCCATGTGAAGCTGAAGGTCAGGGATCTTCTTTCCGGAATTATCATGATGACAGCCCTCTACACAGTAAATTTAAGGATCGCAGGAAGAGCAAACCTTCCTATTTATAATAAGGTAACGATCTTTGAGAACAGTCTGGTCAAAAGTGTGCCGGAAGCCATTCTTCCCTTTAAGAATGTAGTGGTGATCCTGATCATTACTTTCGCCTGCAAATACATTCTTGACTGGTATCTGGAGACGAAAGCAGGTATGCTTCTTCGGGCCGTGGGAGATAACGACAAGATTATCACTTCCCTGAGTGTGGACAAAGGCAAGGTAAAAATCATCGGTCTTGCCATTGCAAACGGTCTGGTATCCTTAAGCGGTTGCATTTTCGCCCAGGAACAGCGTTTCTTCGACGTTTCCATGGGAACGGGAACTATGGTCATCGGCCTTGCCAGCGTGATCATTGGAACCAGCCTTTTCAGAAAAGTAACCTTCCTTCGTGTGACTACCAGTGTGGTTGTCGGCTCTGTGATCTATAAAGCCTGTGTGGCTCTGGCGATCAATCTTGGCTTTGCATCCACAGATTTGAAATTTATTACTGCGGCCCTGTTTCTGATCATTCTGGTCTTGGGAATGGAGCGGAAGAGGAAGGTGAATATCCATGCTTGAGATGAAACACATTTATAAATATTACAATCCGGGTACGGTCAATGAAATGTGTCTGTTTCAGGATCTGAACCTGACTGTGGAGGATGGCGAATTTGTAGCTATTGTAGGAAGCAACGGTTCCGGAAAGACCTCTCTTTTAAATCTGATCTGCGGAAGTATCCCTG
The DNA here is from genome assembly GCF_003463065.1 of Blautia sp. OF03-15BH. Lineage (GTDB taxonomy): Bacteria > Bacillota > Clostridia > Lachnospirales > Lachnospiraceae > Limivivens. Next base: position 201,094 of record NZ_QSCM01000004.1, on the reverse strand, counting down.
TGGACTCCGGAAGTATTACCATCAGCGGGGAAAATATCACCGGACAGAAAGAGTACCGGAGAATGAGCAAGATTGGCCGTGTTTTTCAGAATCCTGCGATGGGAACCTGTCCGAGCATGACGATCCTGGAAAATCTGGCTCTGGCAGACAACAAGGGCAAACGCTACGGCCTGGGACTCGGTGTTCAGAAGAAACGAGAAGAGCATTACAAAGAGATGCTCCGGCCGCTGAACCTGGGACTGGAGGACAAGCTCCATGTGAAGGTAGGAGCCCTTTCCGGCGGTCAGCGACAGGCAATGTCCCTTTTCATGTCCACGATGACACCGATTGATTTCCTGATCCTGGATGAGCACACGGCGGCTCTGGACCCGAAGACGGCAGATATCAATATGCGCCTCACCGACCAGCTGGTCCGTGAGAAAAAGCTCACCTCCATGATGGTGACGCACAATCTCCGTTATGCCATCGAATATGGAACCCGTATCCTCATGATGCATCAGGGAAAGATCATCCTGGACAAAAAAGGCGATGAAAAGAAAGCGATGAAAGTAGACGATGTGCTCGATCTTTTCAATGAGATCAGTATTGAATGTGGAAACTGACGGAAAATGTACAGACGGCTTCTGAAGAGAAAGTTTTGGAAGCTGTTTCTTTTTTGCAAACAAGGCTTGACTCACCCGCCCTGAAATGTTACTATAGTGAACAGCGCACCATATGGTGTAAAGATAAAAATGAAAAATACTAAATATAGTATAGATGAAACGGGGCGACAACAACATGAGATACCACAATATTACCAGAGATGATATGCTTAACGGAGACGGCCTTCGGGTAGTTCTCTGGGTGGCAGGATGCAATCACTGCTGTAAAGAATGTCAGAATCCGGTGACCTGGGATCCCAACGGGGGACTTCCTTTTGACCAGGCGGCCAGACAGGAGATTTTTGACCAGCTGGAGAAAAGCTATATTTCCGGCGTTACCTTTAGCGGCGGAGATCCGCTCTATCCGGGAAATCGTATGGAGATCACGGCTCTGGCGAAAGAGATCCGGGAAAAGTTTCCGGAGAAGACGATCTGGATGTATACGGGCAGTCTCTGGGAGACGGTAAAAAATTATGAAGTCATGAAATATGTGGATGTGCTTGTGGACGGTGAGTATGAGTGCGACAAACGCGACACACAGCTCCACTGGAAAGGCAGCTCCAACCAGCGGGTGATCAATGTGCAGGATTCTCTCCGCAGAGGACAGGTAGTGTTGCACAACAGCTGAACATGAGGAGGATCAATCAATGAAGAAAATTGCGAAATTCCATAAAGTAAGCTATGGCGAGTTCGAGAAGGCCTGGAAGGGAGAATTTCCGGAGGCAAAAGAAGACGAGATCAAGGCGGTCTATGAGGAACTGAAGTTTCCGAAGCGGGCGACCAGAGGCTCCGCAGGATATGATTTCTATACGCCCTTTAACATCATCCTGAAACCGGGAGAAATGGTGAAGATTCCAACCGGTATCCGTGTGGAGATGGAAGAGGGCTGGGTATTAAAGCTTTATCCCAGAAGCGGACTTGGATTTAAGTTCCGCCTGCAGCTGAATAATACCGTAGGTATCATCGACAGCGATTATTTTTATTCCGATAATGAGGGTCATATCTTTGCAAAGCTGACCAATGATTCCAAAGAGGGAAAGGTCGTGTGCATCGAGAAAGGCACCGGTTTTATGCAGGGTATTTTTGTGGAATACGGCATCACGGTGGATGATGACGCAGTGGAGCTCCGAAACGGAGGCTTCGGAAGCACCACAGGTCAGAAATAAAAGGAAAAATCAGAGGCTGTCCGGGCTAACTTCCCGGATGGCTTTTTTTAGTGCTTCTTCCCGGTCAGAGACCAGAAGGGCGGAAGAGGCATCCAGATAGGCTTCTACGGGGTGAGAGCCGAGAAAAGAAGCGGACAGAGGATTTTTAGAAAGCTCTGTGATGAGGTAAAGAGAGGGCGGATCAGCGGAAATGCCGGGATCAAAAAGAGAGCAGGCAAGGCGTACCGCTTCGGCTGTCCTTTTTTCGGTTGTCTGAAAAGCCGTTCTTTTCTCCTCGTAGAACTGACGGACCGTTTCATTCAGGGAACGGTCTTTTACGGAAGAGAGGGTAAGATCTTCTGCCTTTTCTAGGATCTCACGCTCCCATTGGGCATCGGAAATGGAGATCAGACCGTTTTTTTGACGGACGGACAGGCTTTCCAGGCGTTTTTTCAGAAAAACGGGAAGCGCTGTTTCCTGACGATGCCAGTCTGAAAAAAGCTCCCGGTATTTGAGAAGCCGTTCTTTTTCTGCTGACCACTGTTCAAAGATATTCCGGAGAAAAGAAACCGTCAGGGAAGCGGCGGCGAAGCGTTCCTCGACAGAAGCCGTGTCCAGTGCCTCTTTGAGAACGGCAGAAGAAGCCGTATCCAGCGTGCCGGAAAGAAAATCTGCCAGCCTCGGGTCTTTTTGTTCCTTTTCATACCAGCGGTAATAGAGTGAAAAACTGCGGGCGATGTTCTCTTTCCGGAGATATTCGCTGAAAAGGAGCCCGGTTACCGGTTCTCCCAGAGATTCGTAGGAAAAAAGGATACAGGACAGATCCTCCCAGCCGCGGGCTGTGACAAAATGTCTGCCGTCAGCATTGGCTTCCATAGCATAGAAATGCTCCGGGTGAAGAGAAAGATAGGAACGGATGGCCGGATGGATGTCGGCATCTCTGGCGTAATCCTGCCAGACAGAGAGTTCTGCTTCGATTTCCATGTATTTGACCCGGTCCATGGTGACGATGTCAAACTCCCGTACGGACTGATTATATTCCGGAGGGTTTCCGGCTGCCACGATGAGCCACCCTTCCGGTACCGGATGATTTCCAAAAGTTTTGTTCTGAAGAAACTGGAGCATGACCGGTGTGAGAGTTTCCGAGACACAGTTGATCTCATCGATGAAAAGAATGCCTGTCTTGTGGCCGCTGTCTTCCATATACTGGTAGACGGAGGCGATGATCTCACTCATGGTATATTCCGTGACAGAAAAATGCTTTCCCAGATACTCCTTTTCCGTGAGAAATGGAAGGCCGATGGCGCTCTGACGGGTGTGATGGGTCATCGTATAGGAGAGAAAACCGGCGCCACATTCCAGGGCCACCTGTTCGACAATGGCTGTTTTGCCGATTCCGGGCGGGCCGATGAGAAGGATGGGGCGCTGGTGGACCCTGGGGATCCGATAAGTTTCGGGGGCGGTATAGGCGCGGAGGGTGCGCCGGATCTCATCTTTTGCATCTTTAATGTTCATATTGAAAAACCTCATTTCCGGCCTGGTCTGTGTCCAGGCAGAGTTTTGTGATAAAAGCTGGGACCTGGTAATTCAGAAAGGAAAAATCCGTGAAAACGAAAGCCGTTTCATAGGGCGGCGGAGTGGAAGGATAAATACCGTCGCCGTCAGTGAAATAGAGAAGTCCCTTTAAGTGTGTAAGCTCGCCTTTTTCCTGAAGCTTTTTTACATAAGAAAAAACAGGAGTAAAATCGGTACCTCCACGGCCGAGGATTCGGATCCTGCCGGAATTGGATTTCCATTCGTCCACCGAATGAATGACCGTATGCTCCTGAATGGCGGAATCGCACTGGATCAGATGGACATTCATTTTTTCAAAGAAATGTTCTTTGGAAGAAAGAATGGAGAGTGTCTCGGAAAGGAAACGGCTGACGGTCTCAAGGGAACAGGAGCCGGAGGTGTCGATGGCGATGACCAGTTCCTGTACCTTTGTGGAATCCCGGTATTCCAGCGGTTCCAGAAAGAAAAACTTTTCCGGCTGTGAAAGTCCGTAGCAGTACGGGATATAGTCAAAGCTGTCAAGATCCGGTTTTGTCTCTTCCCGGGTGATGGTGAGACGGCGGAGATAGCGGCGGAAGTCATAACTCCCTTTTTTCTCAAGAAGAAGCCACTCCAGACGGCTGCCGGGAGCAGCTCCGCGGCGGCTTTTTTTCCGGAGAGAGGGTGTGAGGGGAGAAAGAGAGAGAAGCTCCAGTGTTTTCTGGATCCGCTGAAGCTGTCCGGTACGGGAAGCGGAAGGACTCTTAGGACAGGAAGTGCCGCCGGAACCGTTCGTGGAAGCCTCGTTGCCATCACCGCCCATAAAAGAGCCAAAGACTTCATCTCCACCGGAAAACCAGTGCCGGTGGTCATCCGCCTGACAGCAGAGAAAGCGCTGCCGTTCCTCTGCCGGTATCTCCAGCAGGAAGGAATAAAGCTTTTCTGCACTTCTGGCACCGACCGGCAGTCCAGAATAGATCTTTCTGCGTTCCGGACTCCCCGGACTTTCCGGCAGGAGATAAGTATCGACAAAATAAGAGGCAGCCGTGTCTGCTGCCAGATTCCAGATTTCCTGTTCCACGGAAGCTTCCGGAAGAAAATGAAGAAAAAGCACATGGCTGAGTGTGTGGAGAAAGAGAAAATCCAGACGGTCTTCGAGAAAGGCTTTTCGAAGAAGGTTTTTCTCATAATAAAAAGAACTTCCGTCAGTTCCGGTTTCTTTTTCCACGGTTTCCTGAAAAGAGAGAAGGGAAAAAGCGGGACTGAGACCTGGAAACCGTTCGGTCAGCCGGACGGTCATACAGGAAAGGATCTGCTGGTCAAGGGTTTTCATGGACTGCCTCCTCAGAAATCAAGGGCAAAGGGATCGTTTTCTTCCGTGGCCGGATCCAGGCGTTCCCGATGACGGAGAAGATAGACTGTCATTTCTGTCTGTCCGGCATCTGCCGTTTTCAGGATCGCTTCCTGGTAAAGGCGGTGAGAGAGAAAACCGCCCTCGGCCATTTTTACCATTTCCTGAAACGATCCGTTTTTGATGATATGAAGCATTGCCGCCCGGCTGCGCTGTCTTAAAAATTTCTCATAGCGCTCTTTGAGGGAGGGATCGATGGTTTCACCTGAAAAATACCGGGAAACGGCGATGGAGAGCTTTAATGGCTCCTGCGTTGTCGTTAAAAATGTTTCATCTGTCTGCTGCATAAAGACCTCCTTTTTTCTGCTTTTATCCTATCACAGACAGGGGTTTCCGGTAAAGAGTGATTTTGCGGAAGAAAGGTATGGGATCCGGTAAAAATGGCGGTTGACAATCCAAAGGATCCTGTTTATCCTTGTTTATACACGAACAAAACGTTTGGGGAAAGGAGTCATTATGGGCAGAAAAATACTGGAGATCGAAGCAGTCACAAAGAAATATAAAGAGTTCACGCTGGAACCGGTGAGTTTTTCTCTGGAAGCAGGGAGCAGCATGGGAGTCATGGGCGCTTACGGTTCCGGAAAGACCACGCTTCTGAAAATCCTCACCGGACAGATCCGGCCGGAAGCAGGGACGGTGAAATTTTTCGGAAAAGAGACCGGAAAGGACAGAAGCAAAATGCTGGAATATTGTGGGATCGTTCCGGCGGAGGGTGGTTTCCCGGATTGCCTGAATGCAAAGGAGATCAATAAAATCCTGAAGGGCTGTTATAAAAACTGGCAGGAAGCCTGTTTCTTTGAACTGGCAGACCGTTTTTCCCTGTCACTTACCAGACCACTGAAGGAGCTTACCAGGGGAGCAGGGCAGAAAGTGCGGATCCTGGCGGCGCTTTGTCATGAGCCAAAGCTTCTTTTGCTGGATGAACCATTGAAGGGACTGGAGCAGGAGGACCGTGAGCTGGCAGAAAATCTTTTTCGGGAATTTGGAAAACAGGAGGATCAGGGAGTCCTGTCCTTCACGGAGCAGCCGGAAGAAGCAGAAAAGAATTGTGATAACCTGGCCTTCCTTTATAAAGGAAGACTGATCTTTGCGGAAAGCCAGGAAACGCTCAGAAAACGGTACGGTTTTCTGGAGGCTTCCGATGAGAAGCTGGAGCTGGTTCCAAGAAGTGCCTGGTGCGGCATCCGCCGGACGGAAAACGGCGGCTGTCTTCTCCTGGAACGGGCTGCTCTGCCAAAAGAGCTGGCAGCAGAGCTTCCGGTGGAAGTTCCGGCACTTACGACGATCATGGAATATCTGACGAAGGAGGCGGTGAAACGATGAAAGCACTTTTGTATAAAGATCTTCGGATGCTTATGAAAAAGGGAAAGATGTACTTTGGCTTTACGGTGATCTTTGCCCTGTTTGGTGTTATCAATATGGAAGAAAATGTATTTTTCTTTTCTCTTTTAAGCTCCCTTTACCTTTCTATGGCGGTACTGACGCTGCTGGGACTGGAAGAGCAGGCAAAATGGAACAGCTACGGTGTGCTCCTGCCTGTTTCCAGAAAAATACAGACAGCGGAAAAATACATGCTTTCAGCAGCCGGCCTGCTTTCCGGCATTCTGATCAATCTGATCTTCAACTTCATCGGAGGAACGAATGGTTCTGTCCTTCAGGAGCTTTTGCCGGTGATCCTGATCGTAGGTCTTCTTTTTCCTGCGTTTCAGCTTCCGCTGATCTACAGATTTGGCATCGGAAAAGCAAAGCTGGGCTATCTCTTTCTGGCAGGCCTGGCAATCGCGGCTGTGGCTGTTTCCACCAGGATTACAGGAGAAAATTCCGCAGCCTGGCGGATCGTGTTATCCGGTGAGGTGCTCTGGGGAGGAGCAGCTGTTTCATTCTGGCTTTTCCTGGTATCGATGGTTTTTTCCATGAATATCTGTGAGAAAAAGTTCTGTTAAGAAGGAGGGAAACCATGCGTTTTTTTCATATATCGGATCTTCATATCGGCAAACAGCTTTATTCCTACAGTCTGCTTCCGGATCAGAGAGCGGTTTTAAAGGAGATCACGGAGCGGGCGAAGGAATACCGTCCGGATGCCATTCTGATCGCAGGGGATGTATTTGACCGTTCCATCCCTTCCGGAGAGGCGTATACGGTGCTGGACGAATTTCTCACCGGTCTTTCAGAGATCACACCGCAGATCCCGGTGCTTCTCATTGCCGGAAACCATGACTCTGCCGAACGGCTGGATTATGCCAGTGGGTTTCTGGAAAAGCATCAGATCCACATCGCTGTCTCAGCTCCGGAAAGAGAGGATGAGTACCTGAAAAAAATAACGCTGACCGATGATTTTGGTCCGGTCCATTTTTATCTGCTTCCTTTTTTGAAGCCGGCTTATGTGCGCCGGCTTTTTCCGGGGGAAGAGATCAATGATTATGAGACGGCTGTCCGGCGGATCCTGGAACGGGAAAATCTTGATTTTTCTGAAAGAAATGTGCTTCTTTCCCATCAGTTTTACAAGAACGGCAGTACCGGTCCCGAGACCTCGGATTCAGAGCAGGCTTCTCTGAATATCGGAGGACTGGACAGTGTGGATGTTTCTCTGGTGGAACCTTTCAACTATGTGGCGCTGGGGCATATTCACGGGCCGCAGAAGGTAAAATCTCCCCATATCCGTTATTGCGGGACACCGCTGAAATACTCCCTCAGCGAAGAAAAACAGGAAAAATCCATCACGATGGTGACACTGGGAGAGAAGGGAACAGACCCCCTCATCGAAACGCTGCCTCTTCATCCCATGAGGGATGTACGCCGGATAAAAGGCACACTGGAAGAAGTGCTGAAAAAGGCAGAAGAAGAAGGCTCCGGTGATTTTGTCAGTGTGACGCTGACAGATGAAGAGGAGCTTTACCGGCCCGGAGAGCGGCTTCAGAAGGCTTATGAATATCTGCTGGAATACCGCATAGAGAACCGGAGGACCCGAAACTTTATGGAAGAGTCGGAAAAAGACCTGAAAGTGGAAGATCCGCTGTCGGTATTTCGAACCTTCTATGAAGAAGTGCAGGGTGTGGCACCAGATGAAAAAGAGGAGGCCTTTATGAGCCGGATACTGGAGAAAGCGAGGGAGGAGATATGAAACCTTTGAAACTCACGCTGTCCGCCTTTGGTTCTTATGGCGGAACGGAGATCGTGGACTTTGAAAGGATCGGCAGCGGCATTTTTCTCATTACCGGAGATACGGGGGCAGGAAAAACCACGATCTTTGATGCCATCACCTTTTGTCTTTTTGATGAGACCAGCGGCGGAAAACGGGACGGGGAAATGATGCGGAGCCAGTATGCCTCCGATGAGACGCCTACTTATGTGGAGCTTACCTTTCTGGCAGGAAAGGAGCAGTATACCGTCCGGAGAAATCCTGCATATCAGCGGAGAAGCAGAAGAAAGAACAAAGAAGGCGTCTATGCCATGACAAGAGAAGGCGCAGGAGTGGAACTGACGCTTCCCGACGGCAGTATTTTTAAAGGAAAGATCCCGGAAACAAACAGGAAGATCGTAGAGATCGTAGGTCTGGATGCCAGTCAGTTTCTTCAGATTGCCATGATCGCCCAGGGGGATTTTCTCAGGCTTCTTCTGGCTCCATCCAGAGAGCGGAAAGAGATTTTCGGAAAAATCTTCAATACCAGGATCTATGGAAGGATCCAGGCGAAGCTTCGGGAAGAGGCAGGTAACCTGGAAGAGGCGCTTTCGGAGAACCGTAAGGACTGCCTTCGTGAACTGGATGCTCTTTCTGCCCTGCCGGGAAGCGAGAGGGCGGAGGAGCTTCAGGCTCTGGCGGAGAAGGAGGAAGACTGGAACGGTTGTACAAAGCAGACCATTGAAGCGGTGCAGCAGGAGCTTGCAGAAAAACGGTTCCTTCTGAAAGGGCAGACAGAGACGGTTCAGAAGGAGATCCGGAAAAAAGAGCTTTATCAGGAGCTCCTGAAACGGAAAACAGACTGTAAAGACCGGATGGCAGCGCATGAAAGCTGGCTTCTGGAGGAAAAACGAAAAGAACAGGAGCTGAAAGAGACGGCCGAAAGGGCAGAAAAAGCGTTGGAGACCCGCGGCGCTCAGGTGGAAGCGGAGCTTCTTCAGATCAAGAGTCTCCTTCCGGATTATGAAGAACTGGAAAATCTCGAGGGAAGGCTGAAAAGAGCAGAAACGGACCAGAAAAAGCTGGAAAATGTTCAGAATTTCTGGCAGGAGAAACGGAAAAACGGAAAAGAAGAAGCAGAAGAACTTAAAAAAGAGCAGGAGTCTCTGGAAGGGGCGGAAAAGGAAATCCCGGACCTTGAAAAACGCCTCCGGGAGCTGAGTCTTGCAAGGGAGGCCTGCACAGACCTGAAGGATCTGCAGGAGCTTCTTCAGAAGCTGGAAGCCTCTTTGCGGAAGAAAAAAGCAGCTGCGGAGCAGGGATTGAGCCGTTATAAAATGCAGGCGGAGGAGTATAACGAGCTCTATACCTGCTTTCTGGCGGAACAGGTAGGGCTGATCGCCGGACAGCTAAAAGAGGGAGAGCCCTGTCCGGTCTGCGGTTCCCGGGAACACCCGGCTCCGGCAAAGGCGGTCCGCCAGGATGTGACGCAGGAAAAAGTGGATGCGGCAAAGGAAAAGGCAGAAAGACTCCAGGGGGAGCTGAACGCATTAAAGGAAGGCTTTGTAGCCGAAAAACAGCGTTTTCAGGTGGAAAATGCCCATCTGAAGGAGGAGAGTGCCCGATGGTTCCCAAAGCCGCTTTCCTGGAAAGAGGAAGACCGGGCAAAACGCCGGGAAAAGGAGCTGGCTCTTGACGATGAGGGCAGGACTCTGCAAAAACGCCGCGAGGAGCTTCTTAGGAAAAAGAAACGCCTGGAAGCAGGAAAAGAAAGGCTGAAGGTTCTGGAGACGGAGGCTGCTGCGCTGGAAGAAAAACTGGAGACAAGCAGGGCAGAACTCGAGAAGGCCCGGGTTTCCTGTGAACTGGCTCGAAAGGAGCTGGAGCTGAAAAAGAGCCGTCTTCCCTATCCGGAAAAACGAAAGGCCGAGGCGGTCTATCAGGCTCTTGTCCAGGAAAAACAGACGCTCAGAGCCGGGGCAGACCGCTCCAAAGCGGCTCTCGATCAGATCCTGGAGGAACGGAACCGGCGCTCCGGTGCCCTGGAAAGCGAGAAGGAGGAGGAGAAGCGCCTGACAGTGGCTCTGGAAGCAGAGGAAAAGAACGGGATCCTGCCGGAAAGCCTTTTGGAGCTGAAAGAAAAGAAAGAAACTCTGGAGGACGAAGAAAGGGAACTGGATCACCTCCACCGGAAAAATGAGGCCGCAGAGAAGAAGCTTACGGTTCTTCTCCAAAAAAGGGAAGAACTGACGGAAAAATACGGTATGGTCGGCCGTCTGGACCGGATCGCCAACGGAAAACGGAGACAGGCGGCCGGCTTGGATTTTCAGACCTATGTGCAGCGTCGGTATTTCCACGCCATCATCCAGGAAGCGAACCGGAGGCTGGAGCTCATGACAGACCGGAAATTCTACCTGAAATGCCGGGATATCAGTGATCTGAAGCTCCAGGGAGAAGTGGGACTGGATCTGGATGTCTATAGTTGTGTGACCGATTCGATCCGCGATGTAAGGACTCTTTCCGGAGGAGAATCCTTTATGGCAGCCCTGGCCATGGCACTTGGCATGGCAGATATCGTTCAGCGGACCGCAGGAAAAGTACGTCTGGAGGCCATGTTTATCGACGAGGGCTTTGGTTCCCTGGATGAAGAATCCAGAGAGCAGGCGATCCGGGTGCTCCGGGAACTGGCGGGAGAGGAACGGCAGGTGGGGATCATCTCCCATGTGGAGGAGCTGAAAAAACAGCTGGACCGGAAGCTTGTCATCTGCAAAGACCGGGAAGGAAGTCATCTTTCGTTTGTCTGCTGAGCGAATGCAAAAATGAGAGAAATCTGGAAGATTTTGTGAAAATTTGATTAAAAACTTCAAATTCATTGACGTGTTTCTGCTGATTTTGTATAATGTTGATTGCAGCATGGAAAAAATTCCCCTGTTTGTGTCTGTACAAGGACAGGGAAAAAGCTTAAGACCCATGTAATCATAATAAGAGAATGAGGCACAACTATGAATGTATTGTTTTTTATAACGCCAAAGAGTGAAGTGGCATATCTTTATGAAGATTATTCGCTTCGTCAGGCACTGGAAAAGATGGAACACTACCGTTACAGCGCCATTCCGATCATCGACCGGAATGGCTGCTATATCGGAACCATGACAGAGGGGGATTTCCTCTGGTATATCAAAGACCACAATATCATTGATCTGAAAGAAACAGAAAAGATCCCTTTAAAGAGCATCAAGAGACGCTGGCACAACGAGCCGGTCAATGTGGACTGTGAGATCGAGGATCTGATCCTCACCTCCATGAATCAGAACTTTGTCCCTGTCATCGATGACAAAAAGATCTTCATTGGTATCATCCGGAGAAAAGATATCATTGCTTACTGCTATGATCGTTGTAAAAAAGCCGAAAAACAGAGTGGAGACAGTGTCACACTTTAACGAATTGCAACTTGACAAAGGAAAGAATAGTTGCTAGAATACTGATAAATCATTACGAGGTGAAAAATCCATGAAAAAACGTGTGTTATCTCTGCTTGTAGACAATACAGCCGGTGTACTGAGCCGGATCGCAGGTCTTTTCAGCAGAAGAGGATATAATATTGACAGTCTGACTGTTGGAGAAACGGCAGATCCCAGATATTCCCGTATGACGGTTGTTGTTAAGGGAGACCGGCAGATCCTGGATCAGATCACAAAGCAGCTGGCAAAGCTTGTGGATGTGGCAGATATCAAGACTCTGGAGGAAGGGGACTGTGTGGAGCGTGAGCTGGTACTGGTAAAGGTACGTGCGGACGCTGCAAACCGTCAGGACATCATAGCAATCGCCAATATTTTCCGTGCGAAGATCGTGGATGTATCTCTGGATTCCCTGATCATTGAACTGACAGGAAACCAGAACAAGCTGGAAGCTTTCCTGAAAATGCTGGAGGGCAATGAGATCCTGGAACTGGCAAGAACCGGTATCACAGGACTTTCCAGAGGTGCCGACGACGTCCGGTACCTGTAATGATCGGTTGCTCCATTTGTTATCCCGTCAGAGCGGAATGCAGATAGATACAACATATATTTATAATTCTTTATACGATATGGAGGAATAGAATCATGGCATCTAAAATCTACTATCAGGAAGACTGTAACCTCTCTTTACTGGAAGGTAAGACCATTGCCATTATCGGTTATGGCAGCCAGGGACATGCACATGCTCAGAACCTGAAGGATTCCGGTTGTGACGTGATCGTAGGTCTTTACGAGGGAAGCAGATCCTGGGCAAAGGCTGAGGCACAGGGATTTAAAGTATATACAGCTGCAGAGGCAGCAAAAAGAGCTGACATTATCATGATCCTGATCAATGATGAGAAGCAGGCTGATATGTATAAGAACGACATCGAGCCGAACCTGGAAGAAGGCAATATGCTGATGTTTGCTCATGGCTTTAATATTCATTTTGGCTGTATCGTACCGCCGAAATATGTGGATGTTACCATGATCGCACCGAAGGCTCCTGGTCATACCGTAAGAAGTGAGTATCAGGCTGGCAAAGGAACTCCCTGCCTGATTGCTGTAGAGCAGGATTACACCGGAAAAGCAAAAGATCTGGCACTGGCTTATGGTCTTGCAATCGGTGGCGCGAGAGCAGGTCTTCTGGAGACCACCTTCCGTACTGAGACGGAAACAGACCTTTTCGGTGAGCAGGCAGTTCTCTGCGGCGGCGTTGTAGCTCTGATGCAGGCTGGTTTTGAGACTCTTTGTGAGGCTGGTTACGATCCGAGAAACGCATATTTCGAGTGTATCCACGAGATGAAACTGATCGTAGATCTGATCTATCAGTCCGGTTTCGCAGGAATGAGATATTCCATCTCCAACACTGCTGAGTACGGCGATTACATCACCGGACCGAAGATTGTTACTGCTGAGACCAAGAAAGCAATGAAACAGATCCTGTCCGATATCCAGGATGGTACTTTTGCAAAAGACTTCCTGCTGGATATGAGCCCGGCTGGCCGTCAGGTTCACTTCAAAGCTATGAGAAAGAAAGCTTCCGAGCATCCCTCTGAGAAGATCGGTGAGGAGATCCGTAAGCTGTACAGCTGGAATGGTGAGGAGAAACTGCTGGACAACTGATCCACAGTCTCGTTTTCTACATAAAAGCATATGCCGGATCGCTGTTTTTGGCGGTCCGGTTTTTCTTTTTCGCTATTTTTTTAGTTGCAGAAACTTTTTAAAAAAATATGAAAAAAGTACTTGCATTTTACGGGAGGGTGAGCTATAATAAGCAATGTCAAGGAAACAAGACAGCTGACGGAGTATGGCGTAGCTTGGTAGCGCGCTCGGCTGGGGGCCGAGAGGTCGCAGGTTCAAATCCTGTTACTCCGATGACAGAAGCTCTTATCACTGATGATCAGTGGTAGGAGTTTTTTTTGCGTACAGGAAAACGGGTTTACAAATTTTTCAGATTTTTTTTCTTGAATCTCTCTGTCATTTGTGATACGTTATAAAACGTTAGACGTCGAAATGTTAGGCATCTAATGAATTGAAGAGCAAGTAGCGAAGCGGATTGCGAATGTCCGCTTTACAAACAGAAAAACTGCCGGAACCTGTTTGGATGGATCATTAAAACGGGATGGCAGGGAGCAGACAGGAGAGGAGGAAGGACATGAGCGACATTGAGAAGCTGAAGCATCTGGAGATGGAGGTTCAGAAGTCTCAGTTTCGTTATCTGAGAAATCTGATGAATGAAAACAAACTGTACCGGGGAGATCCGCGCCTTCTGATGTATGTCTTTTTCCATGATGGACAGAAACAGGCAGAAATTGCCAGAGGGCTGTGTGTGAAGCCGGCGACGCTTACCGTTATGCTTCAGCGGATGGAACAGGCAGGTCTTGTGGAAAGAAGAAATGATACGCAGGATCAGAGAGTCCAGCGGGTTTATATCACAGAGCTGGGAAAAGAGACCAGTGAAAAAACGGTGGACGTTTACAAGAATGCAGTAAAGAAATTTTATCAGGGAGTAACGGATGAAGAAATGGAAGGCTATCGGAGCACCCTGGAAAAGGTAAAGGCAAATGTTCTGAAACTGCTGGAGGAGAGCTCCTGCAGCGAGGATGCAGAACAGAAAGGTGAGAAGACAACATGCTTAAGCTTGCAAGATATATAAAAAAATACACGGGAGTGATCCTTCTGATCCTGGTCCTTCTGGTGATCCAGGCGAACTGCGATCTTTCCCTTCCTGGCTATACCTCGGATATCGTCAATGTGGGGATCCAGCAGAATGGTATCGAGGATGCCGTGGCAGATACCCTCAGCAGCGGAGCCATGGAAAAACTGTTTTTATTTATGGATCCGGATGAACAGAAGCTGATCAAAGCCAGTTATACGGAAAAAGACGGAATCTGGTCTTTGGATAAAACCAGTAAAAAGACGAGAAAGGAACTGAACCGGGTTCTTGGAAAGCCCATGGTAGCTGCTTATGCCATGAGTTCCGGTTCGGAAGAACTTGGACTTGGCGGTGGTGCCGCTATGCAGCTACCGGAGGGAGAGGATCCCTTTGATGCCCTGAAACATCTTCCGGAAGAGCAGCTTACCGCGATCAAAGACAAGCTGTATGAGAAGCTGGACCAGATGCCGGACACCCTGATCACGCAGGGCTCCATTGCTTTTGTCAAAGCGGATTATCAGGAGCAGGGGATCGATCTGGATGCCTTTCAGAAGCATTACCTTCTGATGGCGGGCTTAAAAATGCTGGCCTTTGCTTTCCTTATCATGCTCATTTCGATTGCAGTGACCTTTCTTTCCTGCCGTCTGGCGGCCGGAACAGCGAAAACGCTCCGTGACGGTGTGTTTACCAAGGTGGTATCTTTTTCCAACAGGGAATTTGAGAAATTTTCCACGGCTTCGCTGATCACCAGAAGCACCAATGATATCCAGCAGGTACAGATGGTGCTGACCCTGTTTTTCCGGATGGTCCTTTATGCGCCCATTCTCGGGATCGGAGGCGTGATCCATGCGCTGGAGACCAGCAGGAGCATGGCCTGGGTCATTCTGCTGGCAGTCGTTCTGGTACTTGGCGTGGTGGCGGTACTGTTTGCCATCACCCTTCCACGCTTTAAGAAGCTGCAGGATCTGATCGACCGGCTGAACCTGGTGACCCGTGAGATCCTGCAGGGTCTTCCTGTTATCCGGGCATTCAGCCGGGAAAAACAAGAGGAGCAGCGGTTTGACAAGGCGAATAAGGATTTTATCAGCACCAACCTTTTTGTGAACCGCTGTATGACCTTTATGATGCCTGCCATGATGCTGGTCATGAATGAGATCACCGTGCTTATCGTATGGACCGGTTCCAAAGGGATCGATGCGGGGACCATGCAGGTAGGTGACATGATGGCATATATCCAGTATACCATGATGATCATTATGTCCTTCCTGATGATCACCATGATGTCCATTATGCTGCCCCGTGCGTCTGTATCAGCAGGGCGTATCAATGAGATCCTGGAAACAGAAGTGATCCTTCAGGATCCGGAGCGGGAAGAGAAAGCAGATGCAGAGAAAAAAGGTGTGGTGGAATTCCGTCACGTATCCTTTGCCTATCCTGGCGCGGCAGATCCGGTGCTTCAGGATATTGACTTTACCGCACGCCCCGGCGAGACGACCGCCATTATCGGAAGTACAGGCTGCGGAAAATCCACACTGGTCAATCTGATCCCGCGGTTTTACGATGTGACAGAAGGTGAGATCCTGGTGGATGGTGTGGATGTACGGAAGATGAAGCAGCATACGCTTCATGAAAAGCTCGGTTATGTGCCGCAGAAGGGCGTGCTCTTCTCGGGTACGATTGCTTCCAATATTGCGTACAGCAAGGATGCCATGGGCGAAAACGACATTCATAAAGCGGCGGAGATTGCCCAGGCAAGTGATTTCATTGAAGAAAAAGAAGAACAGTACGATTCTCCGATCGCCCAGGGCGGTACGAACGTATCCGGCGGTCAGAAGCAGCGCCTGTCCATTGCCCGGGCGATTGCCGGAAAACCGGAGATTTATATTTTCGATGACAGCTTTTCCGCACTGGATTATAAGACGGATGCAGCTCTTCGAAAAGCCTTGAAGGAAGAGACTGCTCAGGCAACGACGATCATCGTAGCCCAGCGTATCAGCACGATCCTTCACGCAGAGCAGATCATTGTTCTGGATGAAGGACGGATCGCCGGTATCGGCACCCATAAAGAACTGTTAAAATCCTGCGAAGTTTACCATCAGATCGCGGCATCTCAGCTTTCAAAGGAGGAATTGGATCATGAGTAATCACGGAGGCGGCATGGGCAGAAGAAGAATGCCCAATGAAAAGGCAAAAGATTTTTCCGGCAGCATGAAAAAGCTGCTGAACTATATGAAACGCTACAAAATCCGTTTCTTTCTGATGCTGGTCTTTGCAGTTGCCAGCACCGTATTTTCCATCTGGGGACCGACGATCCTCGGTGATGCCACCACGGAAATCTTCAAGGGACTGGTGGAAAAGGTCAATGGAACGGGAAGCATTGATTTTGGAAAGGTCAGTCAGATCCTTATATTCCTGGGGTGCCTCTATCTTTTGAGTGCCTGCCTGAACTTTATCCAGGGCTTTATCATGACCGGAATCTCCAATGATGTGAGCTACAGTCTCAGAAAGGATATTTCTGAGAAGATCAACCGGATGCCCATGAAATATTTCGAAAGCCGTACCACAGGAGAGGTGCTTTCCCGTGTAACAAATGATATCGACACGCTGCAGCAGAGCCTGAACCAGAGTGTGACACAGCTGATCACGTCCGTTGCCACACTCGTCGGTGTCTTTATCATGATGCTCCGGATCAGTGTTCTGATGACCGTTCTGGCAGTACTGATCCTGCCGGTATCCATGCTGATCATCGGTCAGGTGATGAAGCATTCCCAGAAATATTTCCAGCAGCAGCAGGCATTTCTCGGAAATGTCAATGGTCAGGTGGAGGAGATCTATGGCGGCCATAATATTGTCAAAGTCTTTAATAAGGAAGAAACGGTGACAAAAACCTTCCGGGAGACCAACGAAAAACTGTATCAGTCCGCCTGGAAATCGCAGTTCCTTTCCGGCATGATGATGCCTGTCATGCAGTTTGTAGGCAACCTCGGTTATGTGATGGTAGCACTGGTCGGCGGCTGGCAGGTGATCAACGGAGCTATCGAGGTTGGTCAGATCCAGTCCTTTATCCAGTATATCAAGAGCTTCACACAGCCGGTCCAGCAGATCGCACAGGTGACCAATATGCTTCAGTCCACAGCGGCAGCTTCTGAGCGTGTGTTTGAATTCCTGGAGGAAGAGGAAGAAGATCAGACCGTTGAGAATCCGGTGAAGCTGAAGAACCCGGAGGGGGAAGTCCGTTTTGAACACATCAGCTTTGGTTATGATCCGGATCAGATCATCATCCACGATTTTTCGGCGGAGGTGCATCCGGGACAGAAGGTGGCCATTGTAGGTCCTACGGGAGCCGGAAAGACTACATTGGTCAAGCTGCTGATGCGTTTTTATGATGTGAACAGCGGATCTATTAAAGTGGATGGTCACAATGTGAGAGATTTTAACCGGGCGGATCTGCGGGAACTGTTTGGCATGGTCCTTCAGGATACCTGGCTTTTCAACGGTACGATTATGGAAAATATCCGATATGGAAAACTGGATGCCACGGATGAGGAAGTCATTGAGGCAGCAAAGGCGGCTCATGCAGACAGCTTTATCCGGACACTTCCCGGTGGTTATCAGATGGTCCTGAATGAAGAGACCAGCAATATTTCACAGGGACAGAAGCAGCTTCTGACCATTGCGCGTGCGATCCTTGCAGATAATCCGATTCTGATTCTGGATGAGGCAACCAGTTCTGTAGATACCCGAACGGAAATCCGGATCCAGAAGGCGATGGACCATCTGATGAAGGGCAGAACCAGTTTCGTTATTGCGCATCGTCTTTCCACCATTCGTGATGCAGATCTGATCCTTGTTTTGAAAGATGGAAATATCATTGAGCAGGGCAGTCATGAAGAGCTGATGGCAAAGAAAGGCTTTTACGCAGATCTTTACAACAGCCAGTTTACAAAAACGGCATAAAAAGAAGGCATTTCCAACCGGTGTAAAAACCGGAAGGAAATGCCTTTTTTACGCTTGTTTTCAGGCCAGCGGAGAGCAGGCGTTTTTCAGCCATGCTTTTTCGTTGTCGGTAAGCTGAGGAGCAAGTGTTTCATAAACGGTGGCGTGATACTCGTTCAGCCAGGAAAGCTCTGCGGGAGAAAGCTTTTTCGGATCGATGGCTTTCTTGTCAATCGGGCAGTAGGTGATGGGCTCAAAGCAGCAGAATTTTCCGTATTCTGTTTCCATGGCCTCTTTGCAGAGAAGCTCATTTTCAATACGGATGCCGATCTTGTCGGTTTCGTAAATGCCGGGCTCATCTGTGACGGTCATGCCTGGAATGAAGGGAACCTGAGATCTGCCGTTGAGGGACTGCGGACCTTCATGGACAGTTCCGACAAAGCCGACGCCGTGACCGGTACCGCAGCGATAATCCAGTCCTCTTTCCCAGAAGGGCTCGCGGGCAGCCAGGTCCAGGGCGATGCCGGGCATTTTCTCCTTGAATACAAGCTTTGCCATGTCGATATGGGAGCGGAGCACCAGAGTAAAGTAATCCTTTTCCTCATCCGTCGGCTCACCGAGGGCATAGGTACGGGTGATGTCCGTTGTGCCCTCCAGATAATGACCGCCGCAGTCTACCAGGAGAAAGCCTTCCGGTTTGAGTACGGCACAGTTTTCGGGAGTGGGATGGTAGTGCATCATGGCTGCATTGGGACCGTAAGCGGCAATGGTTTCAAAGGATTCTCCAAGGGAATGTTCCTGCTCCAGACGGTAATGGCGCATCATGGCGTCTACATCACACTCGGTCACGGTTTCTTTTCTTGCCATACGTCCTTCCAGATCGATGGCAAAACGAACCATTGCAACACCGTCCTTGATATGGGCAAGCTTCAGATTTTTGATCTCTGCCTCGCTCTTGACACCCTTCAGATAAACGACCGGCTCTTTGCCTTCCTTGACTGTGATGCAGGGGTTCTCTTCCATAGCCTGGTAAAGAGCGTAGCTGAGAGATGTTTTCTCGATGATGAAGGTTACCGGAGTATGGATGGCGCGAATTGCGGCTGCGGCATCTTCATAAGGAGCAAATGCAAAACCTTCTTTTTCCAGATAGGACTGTGCGTCCATGGGAACCCGCTCTTTATTGATAAAAATGGTGGCGCTGTCCGGAAGCACCAGGGTAAAGCAAAGGGCGAAGGGTGTGAACAGGATATCATCTGCGCGGAGATTTAAAAGCCATGCGGAGCTTTCCAGTCTGGTGGCAAGATAAGCGTTGGCACCCTCTTTTTTCAGGCTTTCACGGACATCGGCAAGCTTTTCGGAAGGTGTCTTGCCGGCGTAGGCAGCGTCCAGGATCCATGCTTTTGTAGCGGGAGCGGCAGGACGATCCTCTGTCCAGACAGGAGAGATCAGATCCATATTTTTTAAGGAGATCTTTTTGTCGTCAAAAGCCTTTTTCAGTTCTTCAGCAAAGGAAGTACTGGTGATCACACCGTCGATCCCCATGCTTCCTTCTTCCGGAAGCTCGTCAGCCAGCCATTTCTCAACCGTGGGAACACCCGGCTCGCCCATTTTCATGAGCACAATGCCGCTTCCTTCAAGCTGATGCTCTGCCTGGATGAAATAACGGCCGTCTGCCCAGAGAGCAGCTTTTTCAGAGGTGACAGCCAGCGTACCTGCAGAACCGTTAAAGCCGGAGAACCAGCTTCTGGCAGTGTAATGATCCGGAAGATATTCACTCATATGCGGGTCTGAGGAAGGAATGAGATATCCGTCAACTCCTTCTTTTTTCATCAGGGCCTGAAGAGCCTGGATCTTTTCTTTTGCTTTCATGATACAATAACCTCTTTTCTGTATAGTGAAATCTTTGAACTGCTTTGCTGCCGTGCGGCGGATGCAATTCATATTTATGTTGAGAGACCCCTTGCTCCGGGTCTCGGAACATTTGATGTCAGATGGCTGCTGTTTCGTTCTTTCTGAAAGCAGCCTCTCTTCGTTCCAGATGCTTCCGGAAGACCAGCAGAAAAACGATGGTGGAGATGGTGGAAGCCGTGAGATCTGCGATCGGCTGGGCATAAAATACGGCCGTGGCTTCTTTGCGGATCAGTGGCAGGAGAAAGACCAGAAGCACATAAAAGCTCTTTCGGAACAGAGAGAGCGACAGCGCTGTTTTGGTCCGTTCCATGGCGGTAAGGCCGTCCACTAGTACATACTGGAGACTCAAAGGAATGATGGCGATGGTGAAAACGCCGATGCCCCAGACGGAAAGCCGGGAAATCTCCGCATTAGAGGTAAAGAGGCGGATGAAATGTACCGGCAGAAAGCGGGTCACGATAAACATAAAGGTGGTAAAGCCAAAGCACAGGAGCAGACTGTATTTTTCCGCATCCCGGACCCGCCGGGTATTTGCGGCACCGTAGTTAAAACTGATCAAAGCCTGCGTGCCGCCGCTGATCCCCAACATGGGAGAAGTGATGAGCAGCATATAGCTCTGAACGATGGTAGCGGTGGTGATCAGAAAATCACCCTGGTTTCCGCCGTATTTCTGCAGAACGGTGTTGGTAGCAATGAGAAGTACGTTATCTGAGGCCAGGATCAGGAAGGGAGACAGACCGATCGAGAGGATTTTTCCGATGACCTTCAGACTATACTGACCGAAACTGATACCGATGGGAACCTTTTTGGAAAAGCTCAGGAAAGCCAGGGCAAAGCTGCAGGAAAGAAACTGGGAGATCACCGTGGCTACGGCAGCTCCTGCAATTCCAAGATCCAGACCGAAAATGAACACCGGATCCAGAATGATATTGCAGATGGTTCCGATGAGTACCGTGGTCATGCCGATGACCGGGAAGCCCTGACAGTTGATGAAATAGTTCAGCCCTACTGCCATAAGGGCAAAAAAAGTACCCATGGTATAAATGGTAAGATAGGTATTGGCATAGGCAAAGGTCTGTTCACTGGCGCCGAACCAGCGGAGCAGCTGCCCCTTTATCATAAGAAAGAGTACGGTGAGGACAGCAGAAAAAAGGGTCAGCAGAAGCAGCGAGTTTGACAGGATCTGTCTGGCTTTTTTCGTGTTGCCTTCTCCCATACGGATAGACATCTGGATGGAACCTCCCAGGCCGACCAGTGTGCCAAAGGAAGAAAGGAGGGTAACAATGGGACCGCAGACTCCTGCTCCCGCCAGAGCCAGATCTCCGTAGCCCTGGATATGTCCGATATACATACGGTCGATGATGCTGTAAAGTACGTTTACAAACTGGGCAACCATAGTAGGAATGGCCAGCTTCAGTACCAGGGAAGGAACGCTGTCCCGTCCGAGGTCATTTCCTGTTTTCATACAAGGATCCTTCTTTCTGTAAGTCTTTTTTGACCGGCATCCTCACTATATCAGAAAAAGAAGAGAAATTCAATGGTTATCCACTTGACAATCTTCCTTTAAGATGGTAAAGTAGTGTCAAGTTGATAGACGAAAATGCGAAGAAGAGGAATAGTACGTTCTTTCCAGAGCACAGAGAGCTGCCGGTTGGTGGAAGGCAGCGGAAGAAAAGAGCGGAACTCACCTCGGAGCGGCTGCCCCAAATTTTCTTAATGAAAAAAGTAGACGCAGACGGATTCCCCGGCCGTTATACGGGCAGGATATAAAGACAGCAGAGCTGTTTCGTATCTGATGAGTGCATGGAGATTCTCCATGAAAAAGAGTGGTACCGCGTAAGGCAGAAGTCTTTCGTCTCTGATAAATGAAGAGATGAAAGGCTTTTTTTATTGGTCGAAGTCCGGTTTTCGGATTTTGCTATCTCGTCGACAACCATAAGAAAATACGTAACTGTTCAGGACGTTCAAAACAACAGGCCACAGACCCGCGCATTGCATGCGCTCTCG
Organism: Blautia sp. OF03-15BH; assembly: GCF_003463065.1. Classification (GTDB taxonomy): domain Bacteria; phylum Bacillota; class Clostridia; order Lachnospirales; family Lachnospiraceae; genus Limivivens. Next base: position 179,236 of record NZ_QSCM01000004.1, on the reverse strand, counting down.
CTGCATTCGCAGCTTTTGTCTGAGGCTAATGGGCGTTCCGCCCATTCCGAAATAAAAAAATCATCCTATTGCAAACAAGTTTGCATAGTCTGATTTTTCATTTCGCTGATGTTCTGAACTGTTACGAAAATACAAGAGATCAATAAGGAGAATGAAGAAATGGGAATGAAAAACGTTGAAAAGTATACCCGCCAGTATTTTATGCCGCCGGTTTCCTGCATGGACTGGACCCGGAAAGATCATATCGAAAAAGCACCGATCTGGTGCAGCGTGGATTTAAGAGATGGAAACCAGGCTCTTATCGTACCGATGTCTCTGGAACAGAAACTGGAATTTTTCAAACTCCTGGTTCGTCTTGGTTTCAAAGAGATCGAAGTCGGCTTCCCGGCAGCGTCTGAGACGGAATATCTGTTTTTAAGGACCCTGATCGAGAAAAATATGATCCCCGACGATGTGACCATCCAGGTGCTGACACAGGCCAGAGAGCATATCATCCGAAAGACTTTCGAGGCGCTGGAGGGCGTGAAAAAGGCAGTCGTCCACGTATACAATTCTACTTCCGTGGCACAGCGGAAACAGGTATTCAAAAAATCAAAAGAAGAGATCCTGAAGATCGCTGTAGATGGAGCGGAGCTTCTGAAGAAGCTTACGGAGGAGTCCGGCGGAAATTATTTCTTTGAGTACAGTCCGGAGAGCTTTACCGGTACCGAGATGGAATATGCCCTTGAGGTCTGCAATGCCGTTCTGGATGTATGGCAGCCCACCCCGGATCATAAAGTCATCATCAACCTTCCGAGTACGGTGGAGCATTCCATGCCCCACGTTTATGCAAGCCAGGTGGAGTATATGAGTAAGAACCTGAAATACAGAGACAATGTGATTGTTTCTCTTCATCCGCATAATGACCGCGGCTGCGGCATCAGCGATGCGGAGATGGGAATGCTTGCCGGGGCAGACCGTATTGAAGGAACTCTTTTCGGAAACGGAGAGCGTACCGGAAATGTAGATATCGTAACACTGGCCATGAATATGTATTCCCAGGGTGTGGATCCGGGACTGGATTTCTCTGATATGCCGAAGATCTGTGCAGAATATGAGGAGTATACGGGCATGAATATCGATATGAGAAGCCCCTACAGCGGCTCTCTGGTATTTGCAGCCTTCTCCGGTTCTCATCAGGATGCGATCGCCAAGGGTATGAAGATCTGGGAGGAGCATGAGCATGCCGGAAAATGGACCGTTCCTTATCTGCCGCTGGATCCGAAGGATATCGGAAGAGAGTACGAGGCAGATGTGATCCGGATCAACAGCCAGTCCGGTAAGGGCGGTATCGGTTATATTCTGGAGCAGAACTTCGGCCTGAACCTGCCGGCCAAGATGCGTGAGGCAATGGGCTATGCGACCAAGGATGTTTCCGATCATATGCATAAGGAGCTCAAGCCTTCTGAAATCTTTGAGATCTTCAAGAAGAAATTTGAAGGTGTCGCCAGTCCGTTCCAGGTAACAGAAGCACATTTCAAGCAGCATAACGGTATCATTGCAGAGATCCATGTACTGCAGAATGGTGTGGAGAAGGTAGCGATCGCTTCCGGAAACGGTCGTCTGGATGCAGTCAGCAATGCATTGAAAAAACAGTTCCGTCTGGAGTATAATCTGCAGACCTATCAGGAGCATGCATTGGAGAAAAGCTCCAGTTCCCGTGCTATCGCTTATGTGGGAATCACAGACAAGGATGGAAAGGATTTCTGGGGAGCAGGCGTGAACCAGGATATCATCGTAGCCTCCGTTGATGCCCTGGTGACAGCCATCAACAATATGTTGAACGCAGAATAAGCAGTTCTCCGCTTTAAGTGCGCAGAGCACTAAGCGATGGGTATTTATAATAGAAGAAACAGCTTCGGACCGCCGGTGAAAGCCGGCGGTTTTTCTGTCCGGTGATGTAGGGATTATAAGATGATACTAGGGTCAAAAGGTCATGCGTTTCTTGCTTGCATGAAAAAGCATGACTTCTTGACCCGCAAAACACCGAAAAGTAGCCATTTTTCGTAGAAAAATGAGCGGATTTGAGGTGTTTCAGGATTGCGGGAGCATGAAATGCGGAGCAGCTTCCACAATTCTTTATAATGGAAAATGTGTCTTTGATGCACGAACAAAAAGGAGAAAAACAGCAGCAGAATTCTGCTTTGAAATACAAAATCTGACATAATGTTTCAAAAATATTACAATCCATATTTTATACGTAACAAATATTTTGAAAGCTTGAAAACCGCAGAAATAAAGGAAAAAGTCGATGAAGGTCGATTTTTTTCTTTGGGAAAATTGCTGTTTTTGAAAAATGGAGATAGTCAGAATCAATGAAAAATCAAGTAAAAACAAGATGAAAAACAGAAGAAATACACAAAAACAGGAGACGGCGAAAGAACACCATTGAAATATGTTACAAATATGTGAAATACCGCTTGACACGCACAGATTTTTTCTCTATAATCTGGAATATCAAAAAAAGGAGTCCCGTACGGAATCCTTTCTATTGAAAAATACATGGAGGAAGAGGCTATGATGAGATGGATTTGTGCACTGCTTCAACGATTGGCATACTTGCTTATGTGCACACTCGTCCGCGCCGTAAGTATGACGAAACGCCGTTACCGGGAGTGTGCGGTACTCGTTTCTTTTGGCGTGGTGCTGGCCATAGTGGTATTCTGTGCCGGCAATTTCTCCGGGGGAGGTAAGAACAGGGTTTATGCAGTACAGAGTTCGGTTCAGGAAGAGGATGCGGAGGCTGATTCTTCTTCTGATGTGAAGGCCGGACTCATGGGGATCGTTGACAGTGTGGGCTGTATGGAGACATACGCCAGAGAAGTTTCTTCTGTCAGCGTCCAGAATGGTTATGAGAACACTCTTGTAGGAACATCGCGTGTGGAAAAAGGCGCGCTGAACCGTCAGAAGATGGCCGGGGAGCTGAAGAAGGTCAGCGGAGTCGGCTATTACGGACTCATGGAGATCCGGAACAACCAGATGCCGAAGCAGGATTATGATGCTCTTCTTCGGATCGTGGAGGCAGAAGCTACAGGAGGCGACTTAAAGAGCAAAGTTCTCATTGCCAATGTAGTCCTGAACCGGGTGAAGGATGAACGTTTCCCGGACAGTATCTATGATGTGGTCTTTCAGTATGCCGGAGGATCGGCACAGTTTTCGCCTGTAGCAGACGGGCGGATCTACAGTGTGGAGATCACGGAGGATACCATTCAGGCCGTAGACCAGGCCCTGGAAGGGGAGGATTATTCCCAGGGCGCTCTCTTTTTCATGGCTCGTCAGAGTTCCGACAGCAGCAGCGTGGAATGGTTTGACAGCAAATTAAAGCTGCTGTTTTCTTATGGCGGTCATGAGTATTTTACATTTGATAAGGGATCAGAAAGTACGGAGCAGTAAGCGTACCGGAAAGCCGGACAGGAGAAATATCCTGTCCGGTTTTTCTATGGCGTACAAAAATACGTCCACGAAAGATTTTTTGTTGTACAACCGTAAAAAGTATGTTATAGTAGGTGACAGCGATAAAGTAACGCGCGAAAGAGTGCGGTCGGAAGAGGAGAGAATGAGATGGAACTTTTCTATAGCAGTACAAGAGACAAGGCAGAGAAGGTGACGGCGTCCCAGGCTATCTTACAGGGTCTGGCTCAGGATGGAGGGTTGTTTGTTCCTTCTTATATCCCGGCACTTTCTGTGGATATGGATGTTTTAAAGGATATGAGCTATCAGGAGACCGCATATGAGGTCATGAGCCGTTTCCTGACAGATTTTTCAGAGAAAGAGTTGAAGGACTGTATTGCAGCAGCCTATGATGAGAAGTTTGATACGAAAGAGATCGCTCCTTTAAAGAAAGCGGGAGAGGCTTATTATCTGGAGCTCTTTCATGGTGCGACCATTGCATTTAAAGATATGGCACTTTCTATTTTGCCGCATCTGATGACTACGGCAGCGAAGAAAAACCAGGCCAGCGGAGAGATCGTGATCCTTACCGCTACTTCCGGTGATACCGGAAAGGCTGCTCTTGCCGGATTTGCGGATGTGCCGGGAACCAGGATCATCGTTTTCTATCCGAAGAACGGTGTGAGTCCCATTCAGGAAAAGCAGATGGTGACCCAGAAGGGAGCCAATACCTATGTGGTGGGTATTCACGGAAACTTCGATGATGCCCAGACAGGAGTGAAGAAGCTTTTCGGTGACAGGGAACTGAACGAGGAGCTGAAAGAGGCGGGCTTTCGTTTTTCCTCTGCAAACTCCATCAATATCGGCCGTCTGGTTCCTCAGATCGTTTATTATGTATATGCTTACGCAAAGCTTTACGGAGCCGGAGTCCTGAAAAAGGGCGAGTCTATGAATGTGGTAGTGCCGACCGGAAACTTCGGAAATATCCTGGCGGCTTATTATGCGAAAGAGATGGGAGTACCTGTCGGGAAACTCATCTGTGCCTCCAATGAGAATAAGGTTCTTTACGATTTCTTCCGTACGGGCTCTTATGACAGAAACAGGGAGTTTGTACTGACCACTTCTCCTTCCATGGATATCCTGATCTCCAGTAATCTGGAGCGGCTGATCTATAAGATCGCCGGAGCAGATGATGTGAAGGATGCCGCATTTATGAAGGAGCTTTCGGAAAAGGGCACTTATACGATTACACCGCAGATGAAAGAAAAGCTGGCTGATTTTTATGGCAATTATGCTTCTGAGGAAGAGACTGCGGCTGAGATTGCACGGCTTTACAAAGAGGCGGATTACGTGATCGATACCCATACGGCAGTGGCTTCTGCAGTTTACCGGAAATACCGGAAGGAGACCGGTGATGAACATGTGACCGTGATCGCTTCCACTGCAAGCCCCTACAAATTTGCAAGAAGTGTCATGGATGCCATTGATGAGAAGTATGATGCAATGGATGATTTCCGCCTTGTAGATGAGCTTTCGGTCCTTTCCAAAACCGCTGTTCCAAAGGCTGTGGAAGAGCTTCGTACGGCTCCTGTCCTTCATGACACTGTGGTAGAAAAGGACGAGATGAAGGCCATCGTGAAAAAGATCCTGAATTTTTAGTTGCATTTGAACACAGTCTGGGGTATACTAAGGTATATCCTGAGATGTGCGATAATCCTATTATTTTGAACCTACATTTTTTTGTCATGGGATTCCTATATTGGTCTTTCGATGTCATGCCGTCATAATGGAACGGAAGACAGAGATCGTACCTGCGGTTGCCCCCCTAGCTCTGCTAGGACTCAAAATACGGGAAACGGCATTTTGGGATATTTTAAAGAATTTACACCGCATGAGGCAGAATACCTTGTGCGGTTTTTTATATTCTGATGTACATATTTCGGAAAATATGGTAAAATAGAAAGGATTTATAACCAGTTACTGTACTGGGAGGATTTCTGGAATTTACATCTGAGAAAGGGGATTTTTCGGCTATGGGAATGACAAAAAGCGTATTTGGAAAGACTTCAAATGGAGAAGTGGTACATCTGGTCACAGTTTCCAATGAGAAAGGGATGTCCATGGAGGTTCTGGATTACGGAGCCACTCTGGTGAGTGTCAATGTGCCGGATAAGGACGGACATACAGAAGATGTGGCACTGGGCTATGATGATGTGCTGGATTATGAGAAAGGAACCGCATATCTCGGAGCCAGTATCGGAAGATGCGGAAACCGCGTGGATCATGCAGAATTTTCCATCAATGGAAAAGAGTACTTTATGGAGAAAAATGAAGGTGAGAACGTCTGCCACAGCGGTCCCAGATGCTACAGCCGCCGGATGTGGGATATGGAGCTTCTGGAAGAGGAGAACAGTGTGCGCTTCCATCTCGTAAGCCCGAATATGGATCAGGGCTTTCCCGGAACCTTTGAAGTGACCGTGACCTATACTCTGACAGAGGAAAATGAGTTGAAGATCCATTATCACGGTACCTGTGATCAGGATTCCATGGTGAATATGACAAACCACAGTTATTTCAATCTTCATGGGCAGGACAGCGGAAAGCTTGTGGAAGATCATCTGGTATGGATCGATGCGGACAATTTCACTCCGGTAAGAGACGATCTGATCCCTACCGGCGAGATCCGTCCGGTAGAAGGAACGCCGCTTGATTTCCGTACAGAAAAATTACTTGGAAAAGACATCTGTGATCCTTATGAGCAGATAACGATCGGTGGCGGTTACGATCATAACTTTGTGCTGAACCATTACGATGGAACGCTTCGTAAGGTTGCCAGTGTAAAAGATCCGGAGAGCGGTCGTGTCATGGAGGTCTTCACGGATCTTCCGGCTATGCAGGTTTATTCCGGAAACTTCCTGGCAGGCGGCCCCGCAGGAAAAAATGGTGCTGTTTATGTGAAGAGAAGTGGATTGGCTATGGAGACTCAGTATTGTCCAGATGCGATCCATCATGAGAATTTTGTAAGCCCGATCCTGAAGGCAGGCGAGGTTTACGATACCGTTACCGTTTATAAATTCCACGCAGAGTGATCTGGGTGCATGTTTTTGCCAAAACCGGATATACATGTAAAAGGCAGGGCGGAACAACTGCTTTGACCGGAAAGGAGTACCGGTTTTGGGGAGACAGGCATGGAAAAAAGGAGTATTTTTGACAGTCTCGCTTTTCAGTGCCGCATTTTTTTGCAGGCTGGAGCGGATCTCGCAGACGGTCTATCTGGGTGAAAGACAGGAAGCGACAGAGGAAGAAGCGGGGAGCGGTCAGGAAGCGGATCTGTCGGAACGATCGACAGAGACTGCACGTCAGACGGAAACAGAGCAACATACAGAAAAAGCTGCAGAAGCAGAAAAACAGGCCGGCCGGATCCGAGTATTGATCCGGTCGGATGATTTTGCGGAGCTTTATCATCAGGAAGTGCGGATCCTCTGCAAAAAGGAAGCGGTTCTTTGTGAAAAAGGGCGGGAAGAGCCTTTGGACGAAGAAGAGGAACTTCGCTTTTCTGCTGCTTCTTCTTTGAAAGAAGGAGAAAGTGTGCTTTTGAAAGGCAGAGAGGAAGACGGCTGTTTTGCTTTGATTGGGCTGAAAAGAGGGTATGAGGATCCTCTTTTTGAAGGGACTCTTACGATTTCGCGGAGAAAAGAGGGATTTCTTGTCGTCAACGAGCTGCCTCTGGAATTGTATATCCGGAAAGTCATTCCCAGTGAAATGCCTTCTTCCTATCCTCTGGAGGCTCTGAAGGCGCAGGCAGTCTGTGCCCGGACGTATGCAGTGAAGCAGATGGAAGTCCTGCGGATGGAAGACGGGATTCCGGCAGATGTGGACGACAGCGTTTCTTATCAGGTCTATAACAACCAGCCGGAAAGCGAACGTTCCAGGCAGGCGTCGGAAGAGACCAGGGGACAGATCATGACAGAAAACGGGGAACTGGTGGATGCCCTTTATTATTCAACCTCCTGCGGGATCCGTATGGATCAGGATCTTTCCCTGGAGCCGGTCTTTGCCTCTTTTCTTTCGGTAAAGCATGAGAGCGATTATGAAAAAGATGAACCCTGGTATCGCTGGAACGTGTATTTTCCGGTGGAACAGCTGACTGAGCGGGCAGCAGAAAAAGGATATGGGGAGATCGGGAGCGTGACGGAGCTGATCCCGGAAAAAAGAGAGAGTTCCGGCTGTCTTTCCGTACTGACGATCAGAGGCAGTACGGGAAATGCAAAGATCGAAGGCGAGTACGCCATACGGAAGTTTTTAAACCCCCGAGATCTGCGGGTCAATTTGAAAAACGGCGAGGCGGCTCCGGAGCTTGGGATGCTTCCCAGCGCGTTCTTTTATCTTGTGCCTTCTTATGAAGGGGAATCGCTTCTGGGCTATGAGATCATCGGAGGCGGTTATGGCCATGGCCGTGGTTTAAGCCAGAATGGCGCCAGAAAAATGGCAGAGAAAGGGAAAACCTTTCTGGAAATACTGAAATATTACTATGGGGAGATTGAACTTCATGATACGTTGGATACAGGAGATCAGAGCTTTATCAAAAAGAATCAGTAAAGCCCGGGTGGATGCCTATGCTGCCCAGTCAGCATTTTATCTTATCATGGGTTTTATTCCCTTTATCATGCTGCTTATGACGCTGCTTCAGTATACGGCAGTGACAAAAAATGACGTGATGGAGCTTCTGATGCAGATCTTACCGGTTTCCTTCCAGGGACTTGTGGAGGATGTGGTTTCTGAGATCTATGTGAAATCCACCACTGTGATCTCTCTCAGTGCGGTGGCTTCTGTCTGGGCCTGTGGCCGGAGTGTTCTGGCGATCACTAACGGGCTGAATTCTGTGAACGGACTGCAGGAAACTCGAAATTATCTGTTCCGCCGGATCCGTTCCGGATTTTATGTGGTGATCATTCTGCTGGCACTCGTATTGTCTCTGGTGCTCTTTGTCTTTGGAAACAGAGTGCATGATGTCTTGATTGAAAGGCTGATCGTACTCCAGAAGTTTTCCAATATGCTGATCGGTATCCGTACAGCCGGTACGATCATTGCCCTGAGTCTTCTTATGGCTGCAATCTATACCTTTCTGCCGAACAGGCGGAGAAAATTCCGCAGCCAGCTTCCGGGAGCGGCAGCGACGGCGCTGAGCTGGTCTCTTTTTTCCTATGCTTTTTCTGTTTATCTGGAGCTTCGTACGGAAGCGGTAAGCATTTACGGAAGCCTGACCACGGTAGTGATGCTGATGCTCTGGCTGTATTTCTGCATGTGGCTGATTTTTTTTGGTGCCATGCTCAATGTGATCCTGGAAGAAAAAACGGGGAAGAGGTCTTGACAAAACCGATCCTTATGAGATAGAATGTTTGCAGTGTTACAGGCTGTGATGGTGACAAGTAGGAGATTCATTTCCAGCAGAGAGGAAGAGTCAGCGGCTGAAAGCTTTTCCGGGTTCCTTGAATGATCCGAATTTCACACCGGAGCTTTTCTCCTGAAGTTTCAGTAGGGAGAGACGTTTCATGCGCGTTAAGCATTTTAAGTGTCTGCCTTCTGGCAGAAAATCGGGTGGTACCGCGGAACTTTTACAGCTTCGTCCCTTTTTGGGAGGAAGCTTTTTTTATGTATCAGGAAGTTGTCGCAAAACCCCAGAAAAAATAAAGGAGAGAATTCATCATGATGAAAGAACAGTTGAAGGCCATCAGAGAAGAAGCGATCAAACAGATTCAGGCTTCCGGCAATCTGGACAAGCTCAACGATGTCCGTGTGGCATTTCTTGGAAAAAAAGGACAGCTGACTGCTGTTTTAAAAGGTATGAAAGATGTAGCACAGGAAGAGCGTCCGGTTGTGGGACAGCTGGTGAACGACACCCGTGCTTCTATTGAGAAAGCTCTGGAAGAGACCAAAAAAATGCTGGAGGAGAAAGCCAGAGAGGAGCAGATGAAGAGAGAGGTCATCGATGTGACCCTTCCTGCCAAGAAGATCAACATGGGACATCGCCATCCCAACAATATCGCCCTGGAAGAGGTTGAGCGGATCTTTGTCGGTATGGGTTATGAGGTTATGGACGGTCCCGAGGTAGAGTACGACCTTTACAATTTCGAGAAGCTGAATATTCCGGCAAACCATCCGGCAAAGGATGAGCAGGATACGTTCTATATCAATAAAGACATTGTGCTCCGTACCCAGACTTCCCCGGTACAGGCCCGTGTCATGGAACAGGGCAAGCTGCCGATCCGTATGCTTTCACCGGGACGTGTTTACCGTTCGGATGAGGTGGATGCGACACATTCTCCGTCCTTCCATCAGATCGAGGGACTGGTTGTAGATAAAGGCATCACCTTTGCAGACCTGAAAGGAACCCTGGCAGAGTTTGCAAAAGAGCTTTTCGGACCGGAGACAAAGACCAAATTCCGTCCGCATCACTTCCCCTTCACAGAGCCCAGTGCCGAGATGGATGTGACCTGCTTCAAATGCGGCGGAAGCGGCTGCCGTTTCTGTAAAGGCAGCGGCTGGATCGAGATCCTTGGCTGTGGTATGGTTCATCCCCATGTATTTGAAATGTGCGGCATCGATCCGGAGGAATACACCGGTTTTGCTTTTGGTGTAGGTCTGGAGCGTATCGCGCTTCTGAAATATGAGATTGATGACATGAGACTGCTGTATGAAAACGATGTTCGTTTCCTGAAACAGTTCTGATAGGAGGAGAATAAAAATGAATACATCACTTTCCTGGATTAAGGCATATGTACCGGATCTGGATGTGACAGCGCAGGAATATACGGATGCCATGACGCTGACCGGTACCAAAGTGGAAACTTTTGAGAAACTGGACGCAGACCTGGATAAGATCGTTATCGGACAGATCCTTTCCATTGAGCGTCACCCGGATGCAGATAAACTGATCATCTGCCAGGTAAATGTCGGAGAAAAAACGGTTCAGATCGTTACCGGTGCCCCTAATGTGCATGAAGGCGACAAGGTTCCTGTTGTTCTGGACGGCGGCCGTGTGGCAGGCGGACATGATGGAAAGAAAACTCCCGGAGGTGTTCCCATTAAAAGCGGAAAGCTCCGTGGCGTGGATTCTTACGGTATGATGTGTTCCATTGAGGAGCTGGGTTCTACCAGAGAGATGTATCCGGAAGCTCCGGAGTATGGTATTTACATTTTCCCGGAGGATGCAGTGGTAGGAGAGAGTGCCGTAAAAGCACTCGGACTGGATGATGTGGTTTTCGAGTATGAGATCACTTCCAACCGTGTAGACTGTTACAGTGTGATTGGTATTGCCCGTGAGGCAGCAGCTACATTCCGCAAAGAATTCAAGCCGCCTGTAGTAACTGCTACCGGAAACAGTGAAGATGTTCACGATTATGTGAAGGTAACGGTCAAAGATACCGATCTCTGCCCGCGTTACTGTGCAAGAGTCGTAAAAAATATCAAGATCGCTCCGTCACCGGTATGGATGCAGAGAAGACTGGCTGCTACCGGAATCCGTCCGATCAATAACATCGTAGATATCACCAACTATGTCATGGAAGAGTATGGTCAGCCCATGCATGCGTTTGATTATGATAAGCTGGCAGGCCATGAGATCGTGGTACGCCGTGCGGAAGCAAATGAGAAATTTGTGACCCTGGATGGTCAGGAACGTACGATGGATGAGAACGTCCTGATGATCTGTGACGGTGAGAAAGCAGTCGGCATCGCAGGTATCATGGGTGGAGAAAACTCCATGATCACGGATGAAGTAAAAACGATGCTGTTTGAGGCTGCCTGCTTCGATGGAACCAATATCCGTCTTTCTTCCAAGAGGATCGGTCTCCGTACGGATGCTTCCGGTAAATTCGAAAAAGGTCTGGATCCCAACAATGCAGAAGCTGCGATCAATCGTGCCTGCCAGCTGATTGAAGAGCTGGGCGCCGGTGAAGTAGTCGGCGGCATGGTGGATGTATATACAAAGAAAAAGGAGCCGGTTCGCATCCCGTTCCAGCCGGAGCGCATCAATGCACTTCTGGGAACCGATGTTTCTGAGGAGGATATGCTGGCTTATTTCAAAAAGATCGATCTTGCCTATGATGCAGAGAAGAGAGAGATCATTGCTCCGACCTTCCGTCATGACCTGTTCCGTATGGCAGATCTGGCAGAAGAGGTTGCCCGTTTCTATGGCTATGACAATATCCCAACCACCCTTCCGAGAGGAGAGGCTACCCTTGGTAAGCTTCCTTTTGAGACACGGATCGAGGGGATTGCAAGAGATGTAGCGGAATTCTCCGGTTTCTCTGAGGCAATGAACTATTCCTTCGAGAGCCCGAAGGTATTTGACAAGCTTCTGATCCCGGCAGACAGTGAACTCCGTAAGACCGTTGTGATCTCCAATCCTTTGGGAGAGGATTTCAGCGTCATGAGAACGCTGCCTCTGCATGGCATGCTGTCTTCCCTGGCGTTCAACTATAACCACAGAAATAAAAATGTCCGCCTCTATGAGCTGGCAAAGGTTTACTTGCCGAAGTCTCTTCCGCTGACCGAGCTGCCGGACGAGCGTGTCCAGTTTACACTTGGCATGTATGGTGAAGGTGATTTCTATGTGATGAAGGGTGTGGTAGAGGAGTTCTTCTCCAAAGCAGGCATCCGCGGCAAGCTCAGTTATGATCCCAAGGCAGGAAAAACCTTCCTGCATCCGGGGCGTCAGGCAAATATCATTTATCATGGAGAGGTGATGGGTTATCTTGGAGAGATCCATCCTCAGGTGGCAGATAATTACGGCATTGGTGACAAAGCATATGTAGCTGTTCTGGATATGCCTGTTGTGGTCAAATACGCAGATTTTGACCGTAAATTCACCGGAATCGCCCGTTTCCCGGCTGTAACCAGAGACTTGAGTATGGTGGTTCCTCATGAGATCCTGGCAGGTGATATCGAGGATATGATCATTCAGCGTGGTGGAAAGATCCTCGAAAGTTATCAGCTTTTCGATGTATACGAAGGCTCCCAGATCAAGGCTGGTTATAAATCCATGGCATATTCTGTGGTATTCCGTGCCAAGGATAAGACACTGGAAGAGAATGAGATCAATACAGCCATGAAGAAGATCCTGAATGGTCTTTCCTCTATGGGAATCGAGCTTCGTCAGTAAGGACAGACAAAATGGATATTTATGTGATTCGTCATGGTCAGACATCCTGGAACGTTGAAAAACGGCTCCAGGGTCGTTCTGATACAGACTTAAATGAAGTAGGAAGAGCGGCAGCGATCAGGACGGGGAAGGCTTTCCGCGAAGTGCCCTTTGATCTGGTGTTCACCAGTCCGTTAAAAAGGGCAAAAGAAACAGCTGCTCTTTTTCTGGGAGAGCGGAAAGTTCCTGTGATCGAAGATGCCAGGATCCAGGAGATCAGCTTTGGCGTTTACGAAGGACTGACCTGCGGAAAGGATAATTACAGCATTCCGGATCCGGAGTTCCATTCATTTTTTGAACATCCAGAACGTTACCAGACGCCTCCGGGAGGAGAAAGCCTGGAAGAACTTGGTGCAAGGACAAAGGCCTTTATGGAAGACATCATGCACCGGCCGGAACTTCAGGACAAAACAGTCCTGGTATCCAGCCACGGCTGTGCCACACGGGGGATCTTAAACAGCATCCGAAGCTTTGATATGGCAGATTTCTGGCATGGAGGTGTTCCGAAAAACTGTAGTGTAGCCTTGATCCGTGTAGAAAACGGCAAGCCCTCTCTGATCTATGAAAACCGTACGTTTTAACTGTTTTTGGAGGAAAAATGAAAACATCAGATTTTTATTATGATCTTCCCGAGGAACTGATCGCCCAGGATCCCCTGGAGGACCGTTCCGCATCCAGACTGATGGTTCTGGATAAGAATACGGGAAAGATCCAGCATCATATTTTTAAGGAAATCGTTCATTACCTGAATCCGGGTGACTGCCTGGTTATCAATGATACAAAGGTCATTCCGGCAAGACTTTATGGAACCAAGGTGGGAACCGATGCCAAGATTGAAGTGCTTCTTCTGAAACGGAAAGAGAACAACATCTGGGAAACTCTGGTAAAGCCGGGAAAAAAAGCAAAGATCGGTACCAGGATCTCTTTCGGCGATGGGCTTCTTATGGGAGAAGTGGTGGATATCGTGGAGGAAGGAAATCGTCTGATCCAGTTCAGCTATGATGGGATTTTTGAAGAGATTCTGGACAAGTTGGGTCAGATGCCGCTTCCGCCCTACATTACACACCAACTGAAGGATAAAAACCGTTATCAGACCGTTTACGCAAAACATGATGGTTCTGCAGCGGCGCCTACAGCCGGCCTTCATTTCACACCGGAGCTTCTGGAGGAGATCAAGGCAAAAGGCGTCAACATCGCTCATGTGACACTTCATGTCGGTCTTGGAACCTTCCGGCCTGTAAAGGTGGAGGACGTGACCCAGCATCATATGCATTCGGAGTTTTATGTGGTGGAGGAGGATCAGGCTGCTCTCATCAATGAAACGAAAAAGAAGGGCGGAAAGATCATTTCTGTGGGAACGACCAGTCTTCGTACGCTGGAGTCGGCTTCTTCGGAGGATGGTATTCTGAAGGCTGGAAGCGGCTGGACGGACATCTTTATCTATCCGGGCTATCGGTTTAAGATCGTAGACCGTCTCATCACCAATTTCCATCTGCCGGAGTCTACACTGATCATGCTGGTTTCCGCACTTGCCGGAAAAGAGCATATCATGGCGGCTTATGAAGAGGCAGTGAAGGATAAATACCGTTTCTTTTCCTTTGGGGATGCGATGTTTATTACAGAAGGAATCGAATGATATGAGTGTCAAAAGGTCTTTTGACACTGGTATCATAGAATAAAAAAACCCCCTGGGGCACTGTGCAAAGCTGCCCTCAGGGGGATTTTTAAAAAAGAAAGGTGAATACCATGGAAGAAACAGAAAAAATGGAATACACGCATAAAGTACAGTATTACGAGACCGATCAGATGGGGATCGTCCACCATTCAAATTATATCCGCTGGTTTGAAGAAGCACGCTCGGATGTTCTGGAAAAAGCCGGCATGGGATATGATGTGATGGAAGCCGAAGGAGTCATCAGTCCGGTACTGGAAGCACATGCGATCTATCGGAGCATGACGCGGTATGGCGAGCAGGTGAAGATCACTGTAAAAATAACAGCCTATAACGGGATCCGTCTTTCCATTACCTATGAAGTTGCGGATGCGGTGACCGGAGAACTTCGCTGTACCGGTGAAACGGCTCATTGTTTTCTTGACAAAAATGGAAAGCCCATCTCACTGAAACGGAAAAAACCGGAAATGCATAAACTGTTTGAAAAAATGCGGGCAGCTTCTACTCTTCCTCCATCTGCAGGCTCTTCAGATCTTCATAAAAGCGAGGATAACTGATGTCTACACATTCCGCATGGTCGATCTCTGTCTCACCATCTGCAGCCAGACCGGCAATGGCGAAGGACATGGCAATGCGGTGATCCAGATGGCTCTGGATCAGGGCTCCGTGGAGAGGATGCCCTCCTTCGATGATCATACCGTCGTCCGTGGCTTCCACATGAGCGCCCATGGCTTTCAGGTTGGATACGACGGTATCGATACGGTTGGATTCTTTTACCTTCAGTTCCTGCGCATCCTTGATGACAGTGGTGCCTTCTGCAAAGCAGGCAAGGACGGCCAATACGGGAATTTCATCGATCAGGGCAGGGATCAGGTCACCGCCGATGACGGCAGCTTTCAAAGAACCGGATCTCACCAGAATATCAGCGACCGGCTCTGCCTGGTCTTTCCGGCGGTTGAGAAGACGGATATCACCGCCCATGGCATGGACTGCCCGGAGGATTCCGTCACGGCTGTGGTTGATGCCTACATTCCGGATCAGGATCTGAGAATCCGGGATCAGAAGGGCGGCTGCAATAAAATAAGCAGCAGAAGAGATATCTCCCGGTACCTCTACCTTCTGACCGATGAGATGAGGACGGGGCTGGATCGTAGAAGTGGTGCCCTCTGTCGTGATCTCTGCACCGAAATAACGGAGCATGAGTTCGGTATGGTTCCGGGTAAGTGCAGCTTCCGTTACACTGGTGGGGCCGTCCGCATAAAGGCCTGCCAGGAGAATGGCAGATTTTACCTGGGCTGACTTTACCGGTGTCGTATAATGGATCCCGTCTAACCGGCTTCCGGTAATGTGAAGCGGCATACAGCCGTTTCCGGGAAGACTTTCGATCTTTGCTCCCATCTGGGAAAGCGGAGTGATGACCCGGTTCATGGGCCGTTTTTTCAAGGAATCATCACCGGTAAGCGTGGTCTCGAAATCCTGGCCTGCCAGGATCCCGGAGAGAAGACGGGTGGTGGTTCCACTGTTGCCCATATCCAGCGTTTCTTTTGGTGCCTGCAGTCCGTCCAGACCTTTTCCGTGGATCAGAAGAGAGTCATCTTTTTCTTCGATATCGATCCCCATTGCCTGAAAAGCCCGGATCGTGGAAAGACAGTCGGCACCCTTCAGAAAATTGGTCACTTCGGTGGTTCCCTCTGCCAGGGATCCCAGCATGACGGCGCGGTGGGAAATGGATTTGTCACCGGGAACGGTGATCTCTCCCCAGAGGGGAGCTGATTTTGTAAATTTCATATGCAGCCCTTTCTAATGTTGTGTGCGTATTCAGGATATTTGTTCAGGCAGCCGAAGATCTGCATTTGACCCTGAACGGTTACTTAACGTTCATAGATCACGTAACGGTATTTCCGGAGAAGATCGACCGCTTTTTTCAGTGCCGGTTCCTCATAGAATTCCACATGAAGGACGGCTTCTTCAAATTCACGGTTGTGGACGATACCGATGTTTTTGATGCTGATACCATTGGTTGCGAGAATCGTGGCTACGGTAGCGATCCCGCCTGCTTCATCCACCAGATCGCAGTAGAGAGAATAACTTTTTGGAAGAGATCCCTGAGAAGAATCAGAAATGGAATTCCGGTAATCCCGGGATTCTGCAAAAAGCTCATGGATCTCTTTTTTGTTGCATTCGGTCAGTTCTTTTTGGATATCCTCAAGGCTTTTTATGTAACGGTTCAGCATGATGAGGATGTTGTCACGGTTGGTGGCACAGATCTGCTCCCACATTTCCGGAGAAGAGGAAGCGATCCGTGTGATATCCTTGAAACCGCCGGCGGCGATGGTCTTCATAGTCTGCTTCTCAGAATCGGAATCTTTCACCAGGTTTACCAGGGAAGCAGCAATGAGATGAGGCAGATGGCTGATAGCGGCTGTGGAAAGATCATGCTCCTCACAGCTTAGGATCAGAGGCAGGGCCTTCAGGGAAATCACCAGCTCTTTGTATTTTTCTACCAGGGCAGGATCCACTTCGCTGGTGGGAGTCAGGATATAGTAAGCATTTTCCAGAAGGATCCTTTTGGAATTTTTAATGCCGGTCTTTTCCGAGCCTGCCATTGGGTGGCCTCCGATGAAAAAACGGTTCAATCCGTTCTTTTCCACTGCCTGGTGGATGTCTGTTTTTGTGCTTCCGACGTCTGTGAGGATTGTTCCTTCCTTAATATAAGGCTTCAGAAGCGGCAGACAGGAAGCATTCGTTTCCACCGGCGCACAGAGAAAAATATAATCACAGGAAGCAAAGGCTTCATTGATGGCGGGAAGTGCTTCGTCGATGATTCCTTCTGCCAGAGCATAATCCAGAGTGGAATGGCTCCTGTTGAAAGCCAGGATCCGGCAGTCCGGATAATAATGCTTCATGGCTCTGGCGATGGAACCGCCGATGAGACCCAAGCCGACAAAGCCGGCCGTAAAGGAACTCATAAGAACTCCCTTCCCTCTAATTTCGCATAAGCGTCCAGCATTTTAGCCAGTTCGTCAAACTGAGGCAGAGTCAGGGACTGAGGACCGTCAGAAAGCGCATAGGTCGGATCATTATGAGCCTCGACCATGATACCGTCGGCGCCGGCTGCAATGGCACATTTAGCCAGAGGAGCAACATAGGCACGTACGCCGGTGGCATGGCTGGGATCTACGATAATGGGCAGATGGGATTTGGAACGGATCACCGGAACAGCACTGATATCCAGTGTATTTCTGGTGGCAGTTTCATAGGTGCGGATGCCGCGTTCGCAGAGGACAACATTGGGGTTTCCTTCGGCCATGATATATTCTGCAGCATTGAGCCACTCATCGATGGTGGCTGCCATACCTCTCTTTAAAAGAACCGGATGACCGGAACGGCCAACCTCACGCAGAAGCTGGAAGTTCTGCATATTCCGGGCACCGATCTGAACCATGTCTACATATTTAACAGCGGCTTCCAGAGAAGCGGTGCTGATGACTTCGCAGATGGTGGCAAGACCTGTCTCTTCACTGGCTTCTTTCATATAGCGAAGACCTTCTTCCTCCAGACCCTGGAAGGAGTAGGGGGAGGTACGGGGCTTGTATGCGCCGCCTCTGAGGATTGTCGCACCGGATTTTCTTACAGCTCTGGCGATGGTCATAAGCTGCTCTTCGGATTCAATGGCACAGGGACCGGCCATGATGGTGAGGTTGTTCGGGCCAATTTCCGTATTTCCGACTTTTACGATGCTTGGTTCCGGATGGAATTTCCGGTTGGAAAGCTTATAGCTTTCTGTTACCGGGACGATACGGTCCACATCGGGGAGAAGCTCCAGGTTTTTGCCGGTGAGTTTCTTTTTATCGCCGACTACGCCGATGATGGTGACCTCTTCACCCTGGGAAAGATGGGCAGTCAGACCGTTGTTTTCGATAAAATGCTTCACTTCCTGGATATGGTCGGAAGAAGCATGAGGTTTCATTACGATAATCATTTGTTTTTCATCCTTTTCATCTTTTTTTGCAATCTTCACTCATTGTACTATCAGCTGTTTCAGATGTCAATACTTTATGACTTTAAAGTGTAAAAAATGCGTTCCGTCTGTGCTTCCGGAAATCTGAGGAGAAGTGTGACAAAAGAATTTCATTTTGCTGAAAAAAATTCAAAAACTTCTTGTTAAAAATGAATAAAGTAGTTGAAATTTAATGGATTTTTTAGTACAATATACCCATACATGAAATATTCCGTTTCAGCAGAGGAAATATTTCACAGGGCTTTATAAAACTAACTAGTATTGGAGGAAAATCGTATGAAAGTTTACACAACAGACAGAATTCGTAACGTAGTTGTTCTGGGCCATGGTGGTTCCGGTAAGACCAGCCTGGTAGAGGCACTGGCATACATGGGAGGAATTACCAGCCGTCTGGGCAGCGTGGCAGAAGGAAATACGATCAGCGATTTTGATAAAGAAGAGATCAAACGTAAATTTTCAATCAATACATCTGTAGTGCCGGTTATCTGGGGTGATGTGAAATTGAATATTCTGGATACACCGGGTTATTTTGACTTTGCAGGCGAGGCGGAAGAGGCAGCATCCGCAGCAGACGCAGCGATCATCGTGGTTTCCGGTAAGAACGGAGTGGAAGTGGGAACCCAGAAGGCATGGGCACTCTGTGAGAAATACAAACTCCCCAGAATGTTCTATGTAAGCAATATGGATGTGGATAATGCCAGCTTCCGTCAGGTAGTGGAAGATCTGACGGAATTATATGGAAAGAAAATTGCTCCCATTCACCTTCCGATCCGTGAGAATGAGCAGTTTGTCGGTTATGTAAACGTTGTAAAGAAGAAAGGTCGTCGTTATCTGGCAAAAGGTCAGAAGGAAGAGTGCCCGATCCCTTCCTATTCAGAGGAATATCTGGAGAAATACCGTGAGCTTCTTCTGGAAGCGGTAGCTGAGACCAGTGAAGATTTCATGGAGCGTTATTTCGGTGGAGAAGAGTTCTCTGTACCGGAGATCCTGATGGCGCTGACTGCTGACGTGGACGATGGAACCATCGTGCCGGTAACGTTAGGCTCCAGCACCCAGCTGAAAGGAATTGCGAACCTTCTGGATGATATGGTTCAGTATTTCCCGAAGCCCAACGACAGAAAGAAAGCAGGTATCCTGACCAAGAGCAATGAAGTCTTTGAGGCGGATTATGATTTCGCAAAAACGAAGTCTGCGCAGATCTTCAAGACGATTGTGGATCCGTTCATTGGTAAATATTCTCTCATCAAGGTCTGCTCCGGTGTTATCAAAAATGACGATACGCTTTACAATGTGACCAAAGAAACAGAGGAAAAACTCAGCAAGCTGTATGTTATGGAAGGAAGCCGCACCATTGAGGTTCCGGAGCTCCATGCAGGAGATATCGGTGCGATCGGAAAACTGGATGCAAAGACCGGTGACACCCTTTCCTCCAAGAACAATCCGATCCAGTACGGCAGACCGGATCTTCCGGTTCCCTATACCTACAAACGTTATTATGCAAAGAACAAGAGTGATGATGATAAGGTGGCACAGGCTCTGGCCAAGATCATGCAGGAGGATCTGACCATGAAGGCAGTCAACGATTCCGAGAACCGTCAGACACTGCTTTATGGTATGGGAGACCAGCATCTGGAGCTCATCATCAGCAAGATCCTTACCAAATATAAGATTGAAGTAGAACTGGTAAAACCGAAAGTAGCTTTCCGTGAGACCCTTCGTAAGAATGCCGATGTAGAAGCAAAATATAAGAAACAGTCCGGCGGTCATGGTCAGTATGGTCATGTAAAGATGCGTTTTGAGCCCTCCGGTGATCTGGATAAACCGTACGTATTTGAGCAGGAAGTGGTAGGCGGAGCCGTTCCGAAGAACTATTTCCCGGCAGTAGAAAAAGGAATCCAGGAAGCAGTTCAGCGCGGACCTCTGGCAGCTTATCCGGTTGTTGGCGTAAAGGCTGTCCTTTACGATGGATCTTACCATCCGGTAGATTCTTCCGAGATGGCTTTCAAGACGGCAGCGATCATGGCCTTCAAGAAAGGCTTTATGGAAGCTTCACCGGTACTTCTTGAGCCGATCTCTTCCTTAAAGGTGGTTGTTCCGGATAAATATACCGGTGATGTTATGGGTGATCTGAACAAACGCCGCGGCCGTGTACTTGGAATGAATCCGGACCATAAAGGAAATCAGATCATTGAAGCAGATATTCCGACGATGGAGCTTTACGGATATTCCACCACACTTCGCGCCATGACAGGCGGAAGCGGAGACTTCTCTTATGAGTTTGCCCGCTATGAGCAGGCACCTTCTGATATCCAGAAGAAGGAAGTAGAAGAGAGAGCAAGCAAAGTAAATAATACCGTTGAGTAATCAAGCAACAGGGAGCATCCGGTGAAAATTATCACCGGATGTTTTCCGGCTTTGAAAAAGGTGATTTCTGGGAGGAACGAATGGAAAAAAGAAAAGAATTTCTGGTGTGTATCGATTCAGACGGTTGTGTTATGGACACGATGGATCTGAAGCATGACAAATGTCTGGCACCCTGTATGCTGATGGTATGGGAACTGGGAGAATATAAAATCGAGCTGACAGCCCGCTGGAGAGAGATCAATCTCTACAGTCTGGACAGAGGAACCAACCGTTTCCGTGGACTGGCTAAAATGCTGAAGGAAGTCAACGAAAACTACAAGCGGATCGAAGGCCTCGCCGGTTATGTTCACTGGGTTTCCACCACAGAGGAACTTTCCGATGAGAGCTTAAAGGAAGCCTATGAGGAGACCGGAAATGAGTGTATGCGGAAAGCTCTGGCCTGGTCGGAACTGGTGAACGGCTCCATGAATTTTATGTATGAGGGCGAGGTTCTGGCATTCGACGGTGTAAAAGAGGTCTTAAAAGAAATCGTAAAAGAGGCGGATATTGCCGTGGTTTCTGCAGGTGGAAATGCAGAGGTTCAGAGAGACTGGAAACAGAACGGACTGGAATCCTATGTCAATGAGTTCCTTACCCAGGAAGGCGGCGAAAAAGAAATTCTGGTGGAAAAGCTTCTGGAATTTGGTTATGACAAGGATCATGTGCTGATGATCGGAGATGCACCCTCTGATCTGGAGGCGG
This sequence comes from Blautia sp. OF03-15BH, assembly GCF_003463065.1. Lineage (GTDB taxonomy): Bacteria > Bacillota > Clostridia > Lachnospirales > Lachnospiraceae > Limivivens. The sequence goes on along the minus strand of NZ_QSCM01000004.1, from coordinate 157,807 downwards.
CAGGAAAGAACGGGATCCTGTTCTATCCGATCCTGGTAAGAGAAGAAGAAGAGTCCTGGAGAAAATTCCTTCAGGGTGCCTGGGAAAGATTTATTGCCCTGAATTACCGTGGTGATTTTCAGCGTCGGGTAAATCAGGAATTTCTGGATAATTTCTGACAGGTGGTCAAAACAAAAAAAGACAACCCCCTTTTTTATCTGCGGGAGCTGTCTTTTTCTTTTGGCATGTACCGCTTATGCTTCGGAAGCGGCTTCAGTGGATACGGCTTCTGTCTCATCCATTGTGAAATCGATGACATCCTCGGTGGAGGATTCTTCTCCACCCTCATATTCCTGATAATAGTCTTCCTCACTCACTTCTGTGATCTTGGCGTTGTCCAGCAGAAGCTTCTGGACTTTTCCGCGGAGCAGCTCTTCCATGACACTGTCTTTGGAATAGGTAGATTCAAATTCTTCTACACTGCTCATCCCATAAGTATCCAGGTTGTCTTCAACATATTTCTGATATTCGTCATCGGAAACGGTGAGTTTTTCTTTTTCAGCAATACTGGTAATGACCATGTCCTCATAGACCATGCTCTCCACAGCAGCTTTTGTTTCCTCCTCGGTGCCTTCAAAATCAGAAACATCCAGACCGAGCATCTCTGCATAAGCCTGATTGGTCTGATCATAGAGATCCTTACATGTATTGTAAAGATCGTCCGGATAGCCTTTAAAGGTACTGTTTTCCACTACCTGGGTAAGCGCATCGCTGCCGGCTGTGTATTCGTTATTCTCATCAGCCGAAGCTTCCAGGCTTTTTTTCAGGTCTTCCTTATAAGCATCTACGGTATCAAAATCGGAGATGGAAGCCACAAATTCATCGGTGAGCTCCGGGCGTTCTATCTCGGAGACGCTGTTGACCGTGAGAGTCACATGGATCTTCTGGCCTGCCAGAGAATCGTCAAAATAATAGTTCTCCGGAATGGTGAGATCCATTTCCTTGGTGTCATCGGCCTTCATACCGATGATCTCACTCTCTGCGTCCTGAAGGATATCACCCTCCAGATAGCCGGCTCCCAGCTCTATATCCATATCTTCTCCGCTGCCGCCGTCAAATGCTTCTCCGTTCATTGTGGAACTGTAGGTGATATTGACCATATCACCGTTCTGTGCGGCCCGGTCTGTTTCAAAGTATTCGGTGTTGTCATCCAGCGTATAGGAAATCTCCTGCTCCAGGTCATCGTCGGTGATCTCTGTCTTGATCTTGCTGATCTCCAGACCCTTGTATTCACCAAGCGTCATATATTTTCCGTATGTGGAGGAGGAAGAACAGCCTCCGAGAAGGAGTGCTGCGGTACAGGTCACTCCAAGGGCATATGAAATGCGTTTTTTCATGTATCTGATTCCTTTCTTTCGGGTTACAAACCCTGTTAGTGTTCTAAGTATAACACAAAAATGTGAAAAAGGTGTGTAAAAAAGAAAAAATACTTTAAAAATGAATTTACCTATGTTATAATGACAAAAGTTAAGAAAAAAGGAGGCTAGAGAAATGAAACACATCAAGACCTTAAATACAGAAAGACTTCAGAACACCTTAAAGAAAGGTGGCTGCGGAGAGTGCCAGACTTCCTGTCAGTCCGCATGCAAAACTTCCTGTACAGTAGGAAACCAGAGCTGCGAAAACAATAAATAATCAGAAAAATGCGAGATAGGCAGCGGACCTTATGTTCGCTGCTTATTGCTTGAAAGGGGTTAAATGAATCGTGGTCCATCGGTATAAAAATAATGGATACAATATTGTGCTGGATGTCAACAGCGGCGCGGTTCATGTGGTTGATGATATCGTTTATGACGTGATTCCATATCTGGAGCAGGATGGAGAAACTCCTGCATCCATCCGGGACAGCCTTGCAGGGAAATACCCGGAGGAAGAGATCAAGGCTGCCATGGATGAATGTCAGGAGCTGAAAGAGAGCGGACTTCTTTTCACAGAAGACCGTTACCGTCCGGCCATTGAGGACTTTAAAAAACGTCCTACCGTGGTAAAAGCTCTGTGTTTACATATCGCACATGACTGTAATCTTGCCTGTCAGTATTGCTTTGCAGAAGAAGGAGAATATCATGGCCGCCGGGCTCTTATGAGCTTTGAGGTGGGTAAAAAGGCTCTGGATTTCCTGATCGCCAATTCAGGAAGCCGCCGGAACCTGGAGGTAGACTTCTTTGGCGGCGAGCCACTGATGAACTGGCAGGTAGTAAAGGATCTTGTCCGTTACGGGCGTGAGCAGGAGAAGATCCACAATAAGAATTTCCGTTTTACCCTGACTACCAACGGTGTACTCTTAAACGATGAAGTGATGGAGTTCTGTAACCGTGAGATGGGAAATGTGGTCTTAAGTATGGACGGAAGAAAGGAAGTTCACGATAAGATGCGTCCTTTCCGCAATGGAAAAGGAAGTTATGATCTCATCGTTCCGAAATTCCAGAAATTTGCAGAGAGCAGAGACCAGCAGAGATATTATGTGAGAGGTACGTTTACGCACCATAATCTTGATTTTTCTGAAGATGTCCTGCACTATGCAGATCTTGGCTTCAAACAGGTTTCCATGGAGCCGGTAGTTGCTCCGCCGGAGGCAGATTATGCCATCCGTGAGGAAGATGTTCCGAAAATCTGTGAAGAATACGACAGACTGGCAAAAGAGATGATCAAGAGAGAGAAGGAAGGCAGAGGCTTTAATTTCTTCCATTTCATGATCGATCTTTCCGGTGGTCCCTGTGTTTATAAACGGCTTTCCGGCTGTGGCTCAGGAACCGAATATCTGGCAGTGACCCCATGGGGTGATTTTTATCCCTGCCATCAGTTTGTCGGAAATGAAAAGTTCCTTCTTGGCAATGTGGATACGGGAATCGTCAACACAGAGATCCAGGATGAATTCAAGTGCTGCAATGTTTATGCAAAGGAAAAATGTCAGAAGTGTTTTGCAAGATTTTACTGCAGCGGAGGCTGTGCTGCCAATTCTTATAACTTCCATGGCTCCATCAACGATGCCTATGACATCGGCTGTGAGCTTGAGCGCAAGCGAGTGGAGTGCGCGATTATGATCAAAGCCGCCCTGGCGGATGAAGAAAAAGGAGAATAAAGCCATGAAGAAAAACAAAGCGATCGCTGTTGTGATCGTCACAGCCCTGTTCCTGGGACTTCTGACCTTTACCGCAGCAATTGGATTCGGTCCTACGGGCACCGGCTCCGCAAAGAACATTAAGACCGGACTGGATCTGGCCGGCGGTGTAAGTATTACTTATCAGGCAGTCGGCGATGAGAGCCCGACACAGGAGCAGATGAAAGATACGATTTATAAGCTGCAGCAGCGTGTAGACGGCTACAGCACAGAGGCTCAGGTTTACCAGGAAGGTTCTGACCGTATCAACATTGAGATCCCCGGTGTATCCGATGCCAATGCGATCCTGGAAGAACTGGGTAAACCCGGTTCTCTGGAGTTCCAGCTGACCGATGGAAGTGTTGTACTGGATGGTTCTCAGGTTGCTTCTGCAGAAGCAGGTGTTCAGCCGGACAGCATGAAGAACAAAGAATGGGTTGTACAGCTGACTCTGACAGACGAGGGTGCAAAAGCTTTTGCTGATGCCACCAGCGCAAATGTTGGAAAACAGATCGCGATCGTTTATGATGGAGAAGTGATCAGCTCCCCGAGAGTCAATGAAGCGATCACAGACGGAAGAGCCGTGATCAGCGGTATGGCCGACCAGAGCGAGGCGGAGAAGCTTGCTTCTTCCATTCGTATCGGTTCTCTTTCTCTGAAACTGGAAGAGCTGCGTTCTCAGGTGGTAGGCGCACAGCTTGGCGAAGAAGCCATTCACACCAGCCTGATCGCCGGTGCGATCGGTCTTGTCATCGTAATTCTTTTCATGATCCTTGTTTATCGTCTTCCGGGTGTGGTTGCCGGTATTGCACTTCTGCTGTATACAGCTCTGATGCTGGTGACTCTGAATGCGTTTGATATCACACTGACGCTTCCTGGTATCGCAGGTATCATCCTCGGTATCGGAATGGCTGTGGATGCCAACGTGATTATCTATGCCCGTATTCGTGAGGAGATTGCTGCAGGAAAGAGCGTCCTGAATTCCATTCAGACCGGCTTCCAGAAAGCATTATCTGCGATCGTGGACGGTAATATCACGACTCTGATCGCTGCTTTGGTCCTTGGTATCCTGGGATCCGGAAGCGTAAAAGGTTTTGCCTATACACTGGCTATGGGTATCGTACTTTCCATGTTCAGTGCGCTGGTCATTTCCAGATATCTGACTCTCGCATTCTATGCACTGTTTGCAAGAGACAAGAAATATTATGGTGAAGCAAAAGAAAGAAAACCCATCGATTTCCTTGGAAAGAGAAAGATCTGCTTTATCATTTCCATTATCCTGATCGTTCTCGGACCGGTTACCATGGGAATTTATTCCGGTTCCGGCAAAGGTGCCCTGAACTACAGCCTGGAGTTCAAAGGCGGTACCTCCACCAATGTGACCTTCAATGAAGATATGAGCATCGCTGATATCGATTCCAAAGTAAAACCGGTGGTTCAGGAAGTGACTGGAGACGCAGACATCCAGACACAGAAAGTAACAGGAACCAATCAGGTCATCATCAAGACCAGAACACTGGATCTGGATGAGAGAAATAGTCTGAATGATAAACTGGCTGAGAACTTTGATGTGGATACTTCTCTGATCGCTTCTGAGAACATTTCTGCTACCATTGGAAGCGAAATGCGTAAAGATGCCGTAATGGCAGTTATCATTGCAACGATCTGTATGCTGATCTACATCTGGTTCCGTTTCAAGGATATCCGTTTTGCAGCAAGTGCGGTTCTGGCTCTGGTACATGATGTGCTCGTAGTTCTGATGTTCTACGCAGTATCCCGTATTTCCATCGGAAATACCTTTATTGCCTGCATGCTGACCATTGTTGGTTACTCTATCAACGCAACGATCGTTATTTTTGACCGTATCCGTGAGAACCTGAAGGTAATGGGCAAAAAAGAGAGTATTTACGATGTGGTAAACAACAGTATCACACAGACTCTGACAAGAAGTATTTATACTTCCTTTACTACCTTTATTATGGTAGCGATCCTGTTCATTCTGGGTGTTCCTTCCATCCGTGAGTTTGCACTTCCGTTGATGGTGGGTGTGGTATGTGGAGCATATTCTTCTGTATGTATCACTGGTGCTCTCTGGTATACAATGAGAGAGAGACTGGTGAAAAAAGAAGCATAAACAGACCGGATGGTCTGCAGCAAAAAAGGCTGTCCTGAAAAGGGCAGCCTTTTTTATAACAAGGAACGGAGCATACAATGGAAAAATGGATGGTTGCCGCCAAAAAGGCGGATTTTCGAAAGCTGGGGGAAAAATTCCAGCTTGATCCCGTGACGATCCGGCTGATCCGGAACAGGGATATTGTGGGAGAGGATGCCATACGGGAATATCTGTATGGAGATCTGACCTGGCTTCAGGATCCTCATTTTCTGAAGGATATGGACAAAGCGGTGGAAATCCTTCAGGAAAAGATCTCTTGCGGGAAAAAAATCCGGGTTATCGGAGATTATGATATTGACGGAGTAAATGCTTCCTACATTTTGCTGACAGGGCTTCAACGCTGCGGGGCAGCTGTAGATGTGGATATTCCAGACAGGATCCTGGATGGTTATGGTCTGAATGAGCATCTCATCGACCGTGCAAGAAAAGATGGTGTGGAGACGATCCTGACCTGTGATAACGGTATTGCAGCGGTACAGGAGATCGCTGTGGCAAAAAATTACGGCATGACAGTGATCGTGACAGATCACCATGAACCGCAGGAGAACCTCCCAAAAGCAGATGCCCTGATCAATCCCAAACAGTCAGACTGCCCTTATCCCTATAAAAATCTCTGCGGAGCAGCCGTGGCTTTTAAACTGGTCCAGTGTCTTTATGAAGCTTTTCATATCCCGGCAGAAGAATGGGATCCGCTGTTGGAAAATGTGGCCTTTGCAACGGTAGGGGATGTAATGGATCTTACCGGAGAAAACAGGATCCTGGTGAAGGAAGGCCTGAAACGGCTGAACCATACGAAGAACGAAGGATTCCGGGCTCTGATCGCGGCAAACGGCCTGACGGATGGCACGATCAGTGCTTATCATATTGGTTTTGTACTCGGCCCCTGCATCAATGCCACCGGTCGGCTGGATACGGCAAAAAGAGCCTTGAAGCTTCTGATGGCGCCGACTCCTGAACTGGCAAAAACACTGGCAGAAGAACTGAAAAGCCTTAACGATGAACGAAAAGATATGACGGTCAAGGGCGTGGAAGAGGCCGTGGAGCAGGTGGAAGAGACTTCTTTAAAAGAAGATAAAGTACTGGTGATCTATCTGCCCTCCTGTCATGAGAGTCTGGCTGGTATCATCGCCGGAAGGATCCGGGAAAAATACCACCGGCCGGTGTTTGTCCTTACCAGGGCGGAAGATGGTGTAAAAGGCTCCGGTCGTTCTATCGAGGCCTACAATATGTTTCAGGAAATGTGCAAGGTCAGTCATCTTTTTACCAGATTCGGAGGTCATCCCATGGCAGCAGGTCTTTCACTTCCGGAAAAAAATGTGGAAGTTTTCCGCAAAGCGATTAATGAGGCAGCAGAGTTGACGGAAGATGATCTGATACCAAAAATAATGATTGACGTTCCCATGCCATTGGATTATATTAGTGAAAAGCTGATTTGTGAGCTTTCTGTTCTGGAACCCTTCGGGAAGGCAAATACAAAACCTGTATTTGCAGACAGAAAGCTGAAAATCTTACGGGCGCAAATCATAGGAAGAAACAGAAACGTGCTGAAAATGCTGGTACAGAACAGTTCCGGCTGCACTATGGAAGCTCTGTATTTCGGGGATATTCCGGGATTTGAAAATTATGTGAAGGAAAAATTCGGTGCAGCAGATCTGGAACTCCTTCTGCAGGGAAGGCCGTCTTCGGTGGCTCTTTCTATGACTTACTATCCTTCTGTCAATGAATTCAGGGGAAATAAGACACTGCAGATTGTTATTCAGAACTATCAGTGACGGAAAGGAGAAGCCTGTGGAAAAAACAAAAAAACAAAAAAGTGTCTGGTATCTGGTGCTGATTGCTGTTCTGATCCTGATGATCCGTTATTTTGAACAGATCACCGGTTTTCTGAAGACGGTGGGCTCAGTAGCCATGCCTTTGGCAATGGGCTGTGGGATTGCCTATGTACTGAACATCATTATGTCAGCCATGGAGAGACACTACTTTACCAGAAAGAATGCTCCCTGGGTAGAGAAGACCAGAAGACCGGTCTGTATGGCGGCTTGTATCGTTGCCGTGCTGGGGATTATTTTTCTTCTGATCCGGGTAGTGGCTCCGGAGCTGATCAATGCGGTCCTGCTGCTGGGAGAAGGGGTGCCGGTCTATGTAGAGAAAGGTCTGACGTGGGCTGTGAACCACAGTGGCGGGATTCCTGCTTTGAAGGAATGGCTGGAAAGTCTTGCCATCGACTGGCCCAAGATCATCCAGCAGTTTCTGGGAAGCCTGACAGATATCCTGAATTCTACCGTAGAACTGGTGGGAGTTCTGACGGGCAGTATCGTGCGGCTGTTTATGAGTCTGATCTTTGGGATTTATCTCTTATCGGGAAAAGAGAGACTTCTGGATCAGGCGAAAAGGATCCTGAAGGTGTTTTTTAAGGAAAAAGATTATACACGGCTGTTTCATGTGGTGACAGTGGCCCATCATACTTTTACGAGCTATATTGCCGGCCAGTGTACGGAAGCGGTGATCCTCGGAAGCCTTTGTACAGTCGGTATGCTGATCTTTCGCTTTCCTTATGCGCCCATGGTGGGAGCTCTGGTGGGCGCGACGGCTCTTCTTCCGATCATCGGAGCCTATATCGGAGCGATTGTAGGAGCGTTTATGATCCTGACAGTCAGTCCGGGACAGGTGATCCCGTTTATCTGTTTTCTGGTGATCCTGCAGCAGGTAGAAGGAAATTTGATTTACCCGAAGGTGGTAGGCAGTTCTGTGGGACTTCCGGGCATGTGGATCCTGGCAGCTGTCACGGTAGGCGGCGGACTCTGGGGGATTCCAGGCATGATAATCGGAGTGCCCATGACGGCAACGGTTTACAAACTGTTCTCTGAGTATATCCATACCAGAGAAAAAGAAAGGTAACACGCATCGCAGCTTTGCTGGAAGAAATCCAACCAGAAGGGAAAGAAAAAATATGAGGAAAAATCTGGAAGGGAAAGAAATCTATAAAAACTATGGCATTGTAATCGGTATCTTTCTGATCGCAATGATGATCAGTATTCTGATCTTCTTTGGCATAAACGGAAAAAAGGTGAGAAAAAACACAGAGGAAGAATTGTACTCCTATGTGGAAAGACAGTGTTTTCATCTGCAGTCCGTTCTGGATGTCCAGTATAAATATATGGAAGGTATGGCTGATTATGCCAGTTTGCAGGAGGATCTAAAGGATGAAGAGAATCTGAATCTGATCCGTTCTCTTCAGAAGCAAAGCTATCTCGAAGCTGTGAGCATCATTGATGAAAACGGTCTCAGTACCTATAATACCGGAGAAGAGAAAGATGTTTCTGACCGGAGCTATTTTCAACAGGTAATGAAGGGCGAGCAGACGCTGAGTGATCCGCTGATCAGTAAGCTCAACGGAGAACAGCGGGTGATCTTATGTGTTCCCATCTATCAGAACGGAGTGGTAAAGGGAGCACTTGGAGGTTCTTATGATCTGGCGTATCTGGGAAGTCTTGTCTTTGAAGATCTTTATGATGAGACCGGTTTTCAGTTTCTGGTAACGCAGAATGGAGATGTGATCTCTCTGAACCATTCAGCGGATGATATTGTAAATCCTGTGGAGACTATGCTGAGTACAGAAGACAACTTTTACAACCGTTGTGAGCGTCTACGGTTTCTGGGAAAAATAAATGTGGATGATCTCAGGGAGGATTTTGAACAGCAAAAGAGCGGGCTCATAGAATTTGAGAAAAATGAAACGCTTTATTACATGAATTATACGCCGCTTTCCATCAATCAGTGGATGCTCTGTTATGTGGTGCCGCAGAAGACTGCACTGGAGAAATACAGCTTTATCCGCAGGTATGAGCTGATCCTTGCTGCTGTTCTTTTTCTTCTTGTAGTTGCGCTGTTTTTGGTGATCACCGTCATGAACGGGCGGAGACAGAAAGCCTTGCTTTATTATGCGCGGATCGATGAGCTGACCGGTATCTTTAACCGCAGGGCTCTGGAAAATAAAGTGAAAAGCTGGATCACAAGCGAGGAATGCACTGGAAAACAGGCATTTCTGATGATGGATATCGATCACTTTAAAGAGATCAATGATGTGTACGGCCATGCGGTGGGAGACAAAGTGCTGAAAGAGGTCGGAAAGATTTTGAAGGAACAGTTCCGGGAGAGTGATCTTCTGGGGCGGATCGGTGGTGATGAATTTGTGGTCTTTATGAAAAATGTTGCCACAGAAGAAATCGCACTGAAAAAAGCCAGAACGTTGAGGGATCACATTTCTGAAATAGATCTTCCGGAACTGAAGGGCAAAAAGATCACCAGCAGTATAGGGCTTGCATTCTGGCCGGACCATGGAAAAAGCTATAAAGACATTTATGTCTGTGCAGATAAGGCTCTTTATGAAACAAAAAGAAACGGAAGAAATGGCTGTACGGTTTATCGCTCCTTCCTAGAAAAATAATGCCAGAGGAAGGCAGAGAGCAGAGAAAAAAAGAGCAGAAGTACGAGGATGCCGGCGAGACAGTGTAGAAAATAGCTGTCCGGCAGCAGGTTGATGACAGGATCCGTGTCCGGGTCAAAGAGCCAGTAATCATTACGGAAAAACAGTTTGTGAAAAGCGGTAAAAAGGGCATCCCAGTCCAGAAGCGCACCGAAAGCGGCAAGAAAGGCCAGAACGGCAGAAATGGAAGGGATGATCCGGAAAAAAACAAACCTCCTTTTCCGTATCCGGAAAAAAGCCAGAGGAAAAAACGTGGCGGTGCTGAAGATCAGAAGAAGCTGGATGGCGTCAAAAATTTTTTTGACCTCGCTGAAATGGATCCGTCCCTCTTCCGACATGGGAAGGGAAGGAAAGTGAAGTTCTCCCCGGTAAAAAAGAGAATTGTAGTGGATCAGAGCGTCATACTGTTCCAGGATCTCTGTTTCCGACATGGAAGAAAGAGAGGAAAGTTCCTGATCTTTGATCTCCTGTACATACAGAGGACGAAAATGAAGGATCAGTACGATGCTGAGTGAAAGGCAGAAAAGAAAACCGGAAATGCCGGTCACAAGATCTGCAAAAAAGGACGATTTCATAGGGTAGTCTCCTTTGCGTTTGTTTTGCGAAGATTTTTTTCCATTATAAGAATATAAACGCATCTATTGACAAATGCAAGTCAAATGAGTAAAATTAGTGATTAGTTATGAAACCAGCGAATTTCGAATGTTTAACAGTTTTTCGAAAAGAAGGTTCCCATAAGAGAATACAAGGAGGAATAGAAATGGCAATACCGTATAACCATCGTGCCGTTGAACAGAAATGGCGTAAGATCTGGGAAGAGCATCCTGTAAACGTCAACGACGGCAAAAAGCCGAAATATTACTGTCTGGATATGTTCCCGTATCCCTCAGGAAATGGTCTGCATGTAGGACATTGGAGAGGATATGTGATTTCTGATGTGTGGAGCCGATATAAAATGCTTCAGGGTTATTATCTGATCCATCCCATGGGCTGGGACGCTTTTGGTCTTCCGGCTGAGAACTACGCCATCAAGACCGGACAGCATCCGTCCATTTCCACGGCAAAGAATATTTCCAATATCAAGCGTCAGATCAATGAGATCGCTGCTATCTATGACTGGGATATGGAGGTAAACACCACAGACCCGGATTTCTATAAATGGACACAGTGGATCTTTGTACAGATGTTCAAAAAAGGTCTGGCTTATGAAAAAGAATTCCCCATCAACTGGTGCCCTTCCTGTAAGACAGGACTTGCCAATGAGGAAGTGGTAAACGGCTGCTGCGAACGCTGCGGCACCCCGGTTACAAAGAAAAATCTCCGTCAGTGGATGCTCCGTATCACGAACTACGCAGAGCGTCTGCTGAACGATCTGGATAAACTGGACTGGCCGGAGAAGGTAAAAAAGATGCAGAGCGACTGGATCGGAAAATCCTATGGCGCTGAGGTTGATTTCCCGGTGGAAGGCCGCGAGGAGAAGATCACCGTTTATACCACCAGACCGGATACCCTTCACGGTGCCACCTTCATGGTACTGGCTCCGGAGCATGCGCTGGCAAAGAGCCTGGCTACCGATGAGACCAGAGAGGCAGTGGAGAAATACATTTTCGATGCTTCTATGAAGTCAAATGTAGACCGTATGCAGGATAAGGAGAAAACCGGCGTATTTACCGGTTCCTATGCCATCAACCCGCTGAACGGCAAAAAGACTCCCATCTGGCTGTCCGACTATGTACTGGCTGACTATGGTACCGGCGCCATCATGTGTGTACCGGCTCACGATGACCGTGATTTTGCTTTTGCAACCAAGTTTCATATTCCGATCGTTCAGGTCATCGCAAAAGACGGAAAAGAGATCGAGAACATGACAGAGGCTTATACACAGGCTTCCGGTATCATGATCAATTCCGGTGAGTGGAATGGCAGAGAGTCCGCAGAACTGAAACAGGAAGCTCCCATGATCATTGAGAAAATGGGCATCGGCCGTAAGACCGTTAACTACAAGCTTCGTGACTGGGTATTCTCCCGTCAGCGTTACTGGGGTGAGCCGATCCCCATCATTCATTGCCCGCACTGCGGAAATGTGCCGGTTCCCGAGGATCAGCTGCCGCTTCGTCTGCCGGATGTAGAATCCTATGAGCCTACCGGAACCGGTGAGTCTCCGCTGGCTGCCATTGACGAGTGGGTAAACACGACCTGTCCGTGCTGTGGCGCTCCGGCAAAGAGAGAGACCAATACCATGCCCCAGTGGGCCGGTTCTTCCTGGTACTTCCTCCGTTATGTGGATTCCCACAATGACAAAGAGCTGGTATCCAAAGAAAAAGCAGATAAATATCTGCCGGTTGATATGTACATTGGTGGTGTGGAACATGCAGTCCTGCACCTTCTGTATTCCAGATTCTACACCAAATTCCTGTATGATATCGGTGTGGTTGATTTTGACGAGCCTTTCCATAAGCTCTTCAACCAGGGTATGATCACCGGTAAAAACGGTATCAAGATGAGTAAATCCAAGGGAAATGTCGTTTCTCCGGATGATCTGGTACGTGATTACGGCTGTGATTCTCTTCGTATGTATGAACTTTTTGTAGGACCGCCTGAGTTGGATGCCGAGTGGGATGACCGTGGTATTGACGGCGTATATCGTTTCCTGAACAAATTCTGGAGTCTTGTCATGGACAATAAGGACAAGACCGTAGAGCCGACAAAGGAAATGATCAAGCTTCGTCACCGTATGGTACACACCATCACCCAGCGTCTGGAAAGCTTCAATCTGAATACCGTTATCTCCGGTTTCATGGAGTATAACAATAAAATGATCGAGATGGCCAAGAAAGAGGGCATTGATCAGGAAACCCTGGAAACAGCAGTGGTTCTGATCGCTCCCTTTGCGCCCCATCTGGCAGAGGAACTGTGGCAGGAGCTTGGCCATGAGGAGTCTGTATTTAAGAACACCTGGCCGGAGCATGATGAGGATGCCATGAAGGATGATGAGATCGAGGTTCCCGTTCAGATCAACGGCAAGACCAAGATCGTGATCTCAATTCCTGCTGACATTTCCAAAGAGGATGCCATTGCCAGAGGTAAAGAGGCTCTGGGTGACAAGCTTACCGGAAATATCATCAAGGAAATCTATGTTCCGAAGAAGATCATCAATATCGTTGCAAAATAAATAACTGCAAAGAAGCCTGCCTTCCGCAAATACAGCGGGAGACGGGCTTTTCAGCTATTCTGGACAAATCTAATCTTGAAGTAATGGAAGTATTTGTGGTAGAATAGGAAAAAGGAAAAAGGAGGTCTGCATTATGAAAATGATCATGGCGATCGTGGGAAAAGACGATGAAATGGAGACCAGCGCACAGCTGGTGGCTAAAGGTTATTTTGTAACAAAGATCGCAACCAGCGGAGGTTTTCTGAAACGGAAACATGTGACCCTGATGATCGGTACGGAGGATGAAAAGGTGGATCAGGCAATTGCCATCATCCAGAAATATGCCGGTGAAAGAAAGACGGTAAAGTATACCAATCTGGCAGCTCCCAGTGGACCGATCTCACCGGGAATGAATTATACGGTTCCGATCAATGTAGAGGTTGGCGGAAGTACGATTTTTGTAATGAACGTGGAACGTTTTGAAAAAATGTAAAAGAAGATGAAAAAAGGGCTTACGTCAGATCAGATCTGTGTGACGTAAGCCTCTTTTTATCAAATGATCAGCAGGGACCGGGCGTTCTCCCGCTCAGGTAAGCTGCTGGATGCCGGAGATGTCGGTATCGATGACCATGGAATAGTTGGTGTGGTAGATGACAAACCCGGGTTTGGCACCGGCCACTTTTTTGACATGCTTCTTTTCCACATAATCGATCTCAACCTTGTCGGCTTTTTTATTCTGGGAGTAGTGGGCGGCCAGGCGGGCGGCTTCTTCAAAAGTCCGGTCCGGAAGCTCTTCTCCGTTTGTCTTCACGATGACATGTGAGCCGGGACAGCCTTTGGCATGGAACCACCAGTCATTTCCGACTGCAAATTTGAAGGTCAGTTCTTCGTTCTGGAAATTATTTTTTCCTACATACATATGGAAACCGTCAGAAGAAAGATAGTGGAAGGGTCTGGATGTGACCTTGACCCGTCTGGCATTTCCTTTTCTGCGGATGTAGCCATATTCCGTGAGTTCTTCCTTGATCTCTACGAGGTCCTCTTCCGAAAGGGCGATATCCAGAGAGGTACTGATGGATTCCAGATGATCGATCTCGTCTTTGGTCTCCTGCGTGAGTGTGGAAAGTGCCTCAAAGGTCCGTTTCATTTTGTTGTATTTTTCAAAATTTTTCTGGGCGTTTTCCTGAGGAGTCAGTGTGTCATCCAGTGGGATCGTCACCATCTCATTGGTGTAGTAATTGAGGGCCTCCAGTTTTTTTGCTCCGGGCTCCAGACCATAACCGTAGGTGTTGATGAGTTCACCGTACACCCGGAATTTTTCCCGTTTTTCCGTGTCCTTGAGCTGGCGGAGCTGAAGCTCATATTTCTTTCGGTTCCGTTCCAGTGCGGTGTTTACGATGCGCCGGAGATCAGAAGAACGCTGCCGGATCCGGGTGATGGTGTTTTTCATGGCATAATAATTTTCCAGCACCACGGAGATACTGTCGAAGGTTTCTATCTGTTTGTCATGATAGAGTGTCAGCAAAACTGCGGAAAATTCCAGAGGCTCCCGGCCGTCATAGACGACAGACGGAGTGAAATTCCCACTTTTTACATCTTCCATCAGCCGTGCCAGCGTGTGATAGAGATGAATGGCCTCCGTATCAGAAAAGGAATTGGCGCTCCGGCCTGATTCCAGGGAGGCCCGATGACAGATCTCCTCTGCGATCAGGGGGCTGATACCGGTAAGAGTCATATAAAGGGCTTTGGAAAGAGGAAGTGGTTTGCTCAGAACGGTTTCCCGGAAACGTTCCTCTGTGATGGTGAGCGGATCTTCTTTGTCCTGTGTATGTGGAATGAAATATTCCCTGCCGGGAAGAACTTCCCGGACGGAACTCATCTGGGCGCCTACATGCTTGATGCTGTCGATGATCCGGTTTCCGTCATCACAAAAAATGATGTTGCTGTGTTTGCCCATGATCTCTACAGTCAGTACCTTGTGACAAAGGTCGCCGAGCTCATTTAAATGTTCAATCTCAAAATGGATGATCCGCTCCAGACCCGGCTGCCAGATCCTTAAGATCTTTCCGTTGGAAATATGCTTTCGGAGGAGCATACAGAAATTCGGCGCCGTCATGGGGCTTGGTTTGTTGTCTCCGGTCAGATAGATCAGCGGAAGACTGGCTCCTGCCGAGATCAGAAGGCGGTACTGGGTGCGGAAATTCTTTATCGTGAGCAAAAGCTCATCATTTTCCGGCTGGGCGATCTTGGCGATCTTTCCACCGGTAAGTGTCTCATTAAATTCTTTTACAAGGCTGGAAATTACAATTCCGTCTAATGCCATGGATAACACTCCTTTCAAAATGGCGCTGTATTTCAGTATACTAGGTAAACTGCTGCTCCGCAAGAGAAAAGGGGTTTCATTTTTGGAAATTGTCTGCTACAATGGTGAAATGTAGAATTGTTTTCCAGCGGAGCAATTCGCAGGTATCCGCTGGAAGCCTGTGAGACAGAAGCAATGGAGGAAAACAAAATGAAAAAAAGAAGAAAATTCTGGCTGTTCTGCCTTCTGGCAGCTCTGGTGGCAGCGATAGCGGCACCTGTATGTCTGGCAGCGGAAAACGAGACAGTTGTACAGGAAGAAACTCTTGTAGAAAATGAGAAAACAGCGGTGGAAGGGATGGCGGAAACAGAAGTGGAGACGACAGAAGCTACGACCGGAGAGAAAATCGTTTTTGTCCTGATCATGGTACTGATGTTTGTACTTCCTGTGCTCCTTTTCTTTGTTTTACTGGTGATTTTTACAAAACTTCAGAATTTTATCCTGAAAAAGACCGGACGCATTCCGAAAAAGAAAAAATAATTTTTTTCGTTGACTGAGGCTTGTGTTTCCTCTATAATGGATAGGAAGATGGCGTAGTATCGTATGTTCGATGAAACAGCGGTCAGCCAAAAAGACGAAAGCAAAGTGAGCGATATCTATGATCAAAAGCATGACCGGCTTTGGACGTTGTGAGCACGTTCAGGGCAACCGGAAGTTTACAGTGGAGATCAAAGCGGTGAATCACCGCTACTTCGATGTAAACATTAAAATGCCGAAGAAATTTAATTTCTTTGAGTCCGCCATCCGCTCTGTAATGAAGGAATACATACAGCGGGGTAAGGTGGATGTTTTTATTACCTGTGAGGACGATACGGAGAATAATTTTTCTCTGAAATACAACGAAAATATCGCCGGGGAATATCTGAAATATTATCGTCGGATGGCGGAACACTTTGGCCTGAAGGATGATATCACAGTGTCTGTTCTGGGAACCTGCCCGGAGGTGTTTGCCATGGAAGAGCAGACGGTGGATGAAGAAGAGATCTGGGCGCTGCTGGAAACAGCCCTCAGAGGAGCTCTGAAGCAGTTTGTGGAGACACGCACCAGAGAGGGTGAGAATCTGAAAAATGATCTCATCGGAAAACTCGATGGCATGCTCCGTGATGTGGATGCGGTGGAAATCCGTTATCCGCAGGTACTGGAAGAGTACCGTTCCCGTCTCAGGGAAAAGGTGGATACTCTTCTTGGTGACAGTCAGATGGATGAATCCAGGCTGGCAGCAGAGGTCATTCTTTATGCGGATAAGATCTGTACCGATGAGGAAACGGTCCGCCTGAGAAGCCATATCGAAGGAATGAAGACGGAACTGCTCCAGGGCGGAAGCATCGGGCGGAAGCTTGATTTCATTGCCCAGGAGATGAACCGGGAGGCAAATACCATTCTTTCCAAAGCAAATGATCTTCAGACCTCCAATCTTGCGATCAATCTGAAGACTGAGATCGAAAAGGTGAGGGAGCAGATCCAGAACATTGAATAGGAGCGATCATTTGTGGCAGCATTTGTAAATATCGGGTTCGGCAATCTGGTGAACTCGGAAAAAGTAGTCGCTGTGGTATGTCCGGATGCGGCGCCGGTGAAACGGCTGGTCCAGAAGGCCAAGGAAGCCGGAAGGGTCATTGATGCGACCCAGGGAAGACGTACCAAGGCCGTGCTGGTCACGGAGGAGGATCATGTGATCCTTTCCGCACTTCAGCCGGATACGTTAGGCCGCCGCATGTCGGCAGGTGCAAAAGAGATGCAGTGGAAAGGGGAAGACGATGAATAACAGAGGAATTCTGGTTG
This sequence comes from Blautia sp. OF03-15BH, assembly GCF_003463065.1. Taxonomy (GTDB): domain Bacteria; phylum Bacillota; class Clostridia; order Lachnospirales; family Lachnospiraceae; genus Limivivens. Next base: position 140,717 of record NZ_QSCM01000004.1, on the reverse strand, counting down.
TGCTCTCCGGATTTTCCGGAGCTGGCAAGGGAACCCTGATGAAACGTCTTTTTGAGCTTCATGGGGAAGAATATGCGTTGTCTGTATCGGCAACGACGAGAAAGCCCAGAGAGGGCGAGGAAGAAGGCAAGGCTTATTTCTTCAAGACAAACGAAGAGTTTGAAAAAATGATCCGCGAGGATGCTTTTCTGGAATATGCCGGATACTGCGACCATTATTATGGAACGCCCAGGGCTTATGTAGAGGAGCAGCTGGAAAAGGGGAAAAATGTGATCCTTGAGATCGAGATCCAGGGCGCATTGAAGGTACGGGAAAAGCGACCGGATACCCTTCTTCTTTTTGTGACACCGCCCGATGGGGAGGAACTGAAAAAACGCCTTACCGGCAGAGGCACCGAGACACAGGATGTGATCGAAGCCCGTCTGAGCCGCGCTTCTGAGGAAGCAGAGGGTGTGGAGGTCTATGATTATCTTCTCATCAATGATGAGCTGGATACCTGCGTGGAAGAGCTCCATGAGATCATCAGGAGTGAACACCGCCGGATGACACGGCAGCAGAATATAGAAAAAATCGCTAAAATCAGAGAGGAACTGCAGAAGTTTCGGAAAGGAGAAAAATAAATGTTACATCCATCTTACACAGAACTGATAAAAGTAGTAAACGGAGACGTCGAGGAGGGCGATACTCCTGTGGTAAACAGTCGTTATTCCATTGTTCTTGCCACAGCAAAGAGAGCCCGTCAGCTTATTGACGGAGCAAAATCTGACTGTGCGGCAAGGGGCAAAAAGCCGCTTTCCACAGCCGTTGAAGAGATGGCTCTTGGCAAACTGAAAGTCCTGGGAGAAGATGAGGAGGCAGATAAGGCAGATGAAGAGGCAGCACTTGCTGCAACGCTTGCATCTGATATGCCGGGCATCGACCTTCAGGCAGATGAGGTTCCCATGGAGGAGCTGGAAGAAGAGGAATAAGAAAGTCTGAACAAGAGCCCTTGCTGTAAAAGTGAGGGCTCTTTTCTTCCTGTGGCGGTTGATTTTTTGACGGAAAAATAGTACAATTATAGCAATGAATAAAACACAATAAGGAGTTTTTATGAAAATATTGTTTATTTCTCTTGGCTGTGACAAGAATCTGGTCGATTCCGAACGTATGCTGGGGCTTCTGGAAGAGGAGCATTTCACCATGACAGACAGCGAGACAGAGGCAGATGTGATCATCGTCAATACCTGCTGTTTCATCGGCGATGCCAAAGAAGAAAGCATCCAGAACATTCTGGAAATGGCAGAGTACCGGAAACATGGTCCCTGCAAGGCACTTATCGTTACCGGCTGTCTGGCTCAGCGTTACCGGCAGGAGATCATTGATGAGATCCCGGAGGTCGATGCTGTTCTGGGAACGAACAGCTTTGATAAACTGATCCCGGCAGTCAAGGCTGCCCTGGAAAAGCATGAGAAATCACTGGTTCTGGAGCCGCTGGAAGGATTTGCTTCAGAGAATAGCAGACGGATCCTCACGACCGGCGGTCATTATGCATATCTGAAGATCGCTGAAGGCTGTGACAAACACTGTACCTACTGCATCATCCCGAAGGTCCGGGGAAACTACAGGAGCGTTCCTATGGAGAATCTTCTGCGGGAAGCGGAAACGCTGGCGGAACAGGGTGTGAGGGAACTGATCCTGGTAGCGCAGGAGACGACTCTTTACGGTAAGGATCTCTACGGAGAGAAGAGCCTTCACAGGCTGCTTCGGGAACTCTGTAAGATCAAAGGCATCCGCTGGATCCGCATCCTGTACTGTTATCCGGAGGAGATCTATCCGGAGCTGATCCAGGTCATGAAAGAGGAAAAGAAAATCTGCCACTATCTGGATCTTCCCATCCAGCATGCGAATGACACGATCCTGAAACGTATGGGACGCCGCACCACAAAAGCAGAGCTTCTGGATATCATCCATACTCTGAGAACGGAGATTCCTGATATTGTTCTTCGGACAACGCTCATTACCGGTTTCCCGGGGGAAACGGAGGAGCAGCATGAGGAACTGATGGATTTTGTGGATGAGGTGGAGTTTGAACGCCTGGGCGTATTTACGTATTCTCCGGAGGAGGATACCCCGGCAGCTGTAATGCCGGACCAGATTGCGGAAGAGATCAAGCAGAAGCGGCGCAATGAGCTCATGGAGCTTCAGCAGGACATCGCTTTTGAAAAAGCGGAAAACATGGTAGGCAGAGAGCTTCTTGCCATGGTGGAGGGTGAAGTTTCAGGAGAGAATGCTTATGTGGCCCGTACTTACGGAGATGCCCCCAATGTGGATGGCTATCTTTTCATCAACACGGCAGAACCCCTGGTGTCCGGTGATTTCGCCAGAGTGAAGGTTACCGGAGCCCTGGAATATGATTTGATAGGAGAGCTGGCAGAATGAAAATGAATGTTCCTAATACACTGACGATCGTCCGGGTGCTTTTGATCCCGTTTTTTGTCGCATTTATGATCTGCAACATCACCTCATATGACAATTACATCGCACTTGTGATCTTCGTCGTGGCTAGTCTTACCGATACCCTGGACGGTTATCTGGCGAGAAAAAATAATGAAGTAACCAATTTCGGTAAATTTATGGATCCGCTGGCAGACAAGCTTCTTGTCTGTTCTGCACTGATCTGCCTTTTGAGCAACGGTCTGATCTCCACGGTTGTAGTCCTGATCATCATTGCCAGAGAGTTTATCATCAGCGGTTTCCGCCTGGTAGCTGTAGATAACGGCATTGTGATCGCGGCCAGCTGGTGGGGAAAAGCGAAGACCATCTCACAGATGATCATGATCATTCTTCTGATCGCGAATTTCGGAGGCGTGTTTGATATTCTGGAAACTGCCTTCATTTATATCGCAGTGGTTCTGACCGTGATCTCCCTGGTGGATTATATCTGGAAAAACCGTGCGGTTCTTAATGAACAGAAATAATGTTGGATTAGACTGATTTGCTATACAGAAGGATGAATGTATGAAAGTATTTGGACTTTTGTACAGATTGGAGGAGAAATGGTAGTTGAACTGATTTGTGTAGGAACAGAGCTTCTGCTTGGAAATATCGTCAACACAAATGCGGCATATCTTTCTGAAAAATGTGCGCAGCTGGGACTTTCCATGTACCATCAGTCCGTGGTCGGCGACAATGCGGAGCGGCTGAAGGAAACTCTGGAAACAGCATTAAAGCGTTCTGATGTGGTGATCCTTTCCGGAGGTCTTGGACCTACCCAGGACGATCTGACAAAGGAAACAGCCGCAGAGGTCATGGGAATGACGCTGAAAGAGGATCCTCATTCCAGAAAACGGATCGAGGAGTATTTCAAGAACAGCCAGTACAAGACCATCACGGACAATAACTGGAAACAGGCCCTTGTTCCGGAAGGCGCCATCGTACTGGATAATGAAAACGGCACAGCACCGGGTATCATTATGGAGAAGAAAGGAAAATCCGTGATCCTTCTTCCCGGACCTCCGGGAGAACTGGTTCCCATGTTCGAGGAAAAGGTATACGATTATCTGAACAAACTGCAGCCGGAGATCATTTATTCCACCATTGTGCGGATCTGCGGACTGGGTGAGAGTTTTGTGGAAGATGAGATCCGTGATCTCATTGACAAACAGACCAACCCTACCATTGCCACCTATGCAAAGATCGGTCAGGTGGATCTTCGCGTGACCGCAAAGGCGGCAAGTGAAAAAGAAGCAGCGAAGCTGGCGAAGCCCATGCTGAAGGAACTGGTGAAACGCTTTGGTGATCATATCTTTACGATGGATGAGCATAAGAGCCTGGAGGAGATCATCGTTCATTTCCTGAAAGAACGTTCTCTGACGCTTACGACGGCAGAGTCCTGTACCGGTGGTATGATCGCTGCACGGATCACGGATGTTCCGGGAGCTTCCGAAGTCTTCAAACAGGGACTCGTTACGTATTCCAACCGTGCGAAGAGAAAACTCCTGGATGTGAAAAAGACCACACTGAAGGAGTATGGTGCAGTCAGTGAAAAAACAGCCAAAGAAATGGCCAAAAACGGAGCTTTTATTACCGGCTCCGACGTCTGTGTATCCGTGACCGGAATCGCAGGGCCGACGGGCGGAACAGAGGAAAAACCGGTAGGTCTTGTTTATATCGGCTGTTGCTATAACAATCGTACCGTGGTGAAGGAGTTCCACTTTAAAGGGGAACGCCAGAAGATCCGTGAGCAGGCGACAGCCAATGCACTGATCCTTTTGAGAGAGTGTATCCTGGCTGACAAAGAGCAGGAGAAGCAGTAAGAAGTAAGCTATAAAAAGCTAGAAGGTATGGAGGGTATTATCTGTGGGTAATTATTATGACAGGGATGTGGAAAAACGTCCCAGGATTCAGAAACTGATTGATGACCTTTATGATCATATGCCGGAGATTGAGGCAGATCGTGCGGTCATCCTGACAGAGAGCTATCAAGAGACAGAAGAGGAACCGATTGTTTTGAGAAGAGCCAAAGCTTTTCAGGCTATTTGTGAAAAGCTTCCGATCACGATCCGGCCGGGGGAGCTGATCGTGGGAAGCAACTCAAAAGTAGCGAGAGGCTGTCAGGTCTTTCCGGAGTATTCTTTCAGCTGGGTAGAGGATGAGTTTGATACTTTTTCCACCAGATCAGCGGATCCGTTCCATATTTCCGAGGAGGCAAAACAGCAGCTTCATGAGGCTTACAAATACTGGAAAGGAAAGACGACCAGTGATCTGGCGACTTCCTTTATGACAGAGGAAACGCTTCTTGCCATGAAGCATAACATTTTCACACCCGGCAACTATTTCTATAATGGAATCGGTCACTTTACCGTAAAATACTGGGAAGTGCTGGAGCTTGGTTATGAAGGGATCATGAGAAAAGCAGAAGAGGAACTGGCTGCCCATACCGCAGGAGAAGCAGATTATGCGGAACGTTCCGCTTTCCTGAAAGCAGTGATCATCTGCTGTAAAGCAGCGATCCACTATGCCGGCCGTTATGCGGTCCTGGCCAGAGAAGAGGCAGCTGCCTGCCAGGATCCGGTGAGAAAACAGGAGCTTCTTGCAATTGCAGCCAACTGCGAGCGTGTACCGGCAAAACCGGCAGAGAGCTTTTATGAAGCCTGCCAGTCCTTCTGGTTCGTACAGATGCTTCTTCAGACAGAGTCTTCCGGGCACTCCATTTCTCCGGGACGCTTTGACCAGTATATGTATCCGTATTTCAAAAAGGATCTGGATGCAGGAAAGATCACCCATGAAGATGCGCAGGAGCTTCTGGACTGTATCTGGGTGAAACTGAACGATCTCAATAAAGTTCGTGATGCAGCCAGCGCAGAAGGCTTTGCCGGCTATTCTCTTTTCCAGAACCTGATCGTAGGCGGTCAGAACGAGGAAGGCGAGGATATGACAAATGACCTTTCCTTTATGTGTATTGAGGCATCCATGCATGTCCATCTGCCGGCTCCCTCTCTTTCCATCCGCGTATGGAATGAAACACCGGATGAGCTGATGATCAAAGCAGCAAAGCTTACCCGTACCGGAATCGGGCTTCCGGCTTACTATAATGACGAAGTTATCATTCCGGCGATCATGAACCGTGGTGTTTTTTTACGGGATGCCAGAGTTTACAATATCATCGGCTGCGTGGAACCTCAGGTTCCAGGAAAGACTGACGGCTGGCATGATGCGGCCTTCTTCAATATGCTCCGTCCTCTGGAGCTGGTATTTACCAGTGGTGAGGACTTTGGCGAGCAGGTGGGACCCAGAACCATGCCGGTAGAAGAAATGACCAGTTTTGATCAGTTCTATGACGCTTATCAGACACAGATGAATTATTTCATCCGCCTGATGGTGAATGCGGATAACAGCATTGATCTGGCTCATGCAAAGCGCTGCCCGCTGCCGTATCAGTCTTCTATGATTGATGACTGCATCAGCAGAGGAAAATCTCTTCAGGAGGGCGGTGCAGTCTATAATTTCACCGGTCCTCAGGGCTTTGGTATCGCCAATGCCACAGATGCTCTTTATGCCATCAAAGAGCTGGTATTTGAGCAGAAGAAAGTTTCCATGGAAGAATACAAGCGTGCGCTTGCCGATAACTTCGGAAGAGGCTTCAGCAAAGAGCGTATCACCTTCCTCACAAAAGAGGTGGCAGAGCAGCTTGGTGCTGCAGGAAAACAGGTGACACCGGAGATCGCAGCAGCAGTGGCTTCCGGCTTCCGTGATCTGAAGCTTCCGGAAGAGACCGTGAAACGCTACGATGAGCTTCTGAAAATGATCGATGAGCTTCCGAAGTACGGAAATGATATCCGTGAGATCGATGAATTTGCCAGAGAAGTGGCTTATACCTATACGAAACCGCTGGAACAGTATAAAAATCCCAGAGGCGGCCGTTTCCAGGCCGGCCTTTATCCCGTATCTGCCAACGTTCCGCTGGGTGCCCAGACAGGAGCAACCCCGGATGGAAGACTGGCAAATACTCCTATTGCTGACGGCGTGGGTCCGGTGGCAGGAAGAGATGTCCATGGTCCGACAGCTACCGCAAACTCTGTAGCCCGGCTGGATCATTTCATTGCCTCCAATGGAACGCTGTTCAACCAGAAATTCCATCCGTCTGCTTTAAGCGGAATGGAAGGTCTTCAGAAGTTTGTGGCTCTGATCCGTTCCTTCTTCGATCAGAAGGGCATGCATATGCAGTTTAACGTGGTGAGCCGCGAGACTCTTCTGGATGCACAGGCACATCCGGAGAATTATAAAAACCTGGTAGTCCGTGTGGCAGGCTACAGCGCCCTCTTTACCACACTGTCCCGTTCGCTTCAGGATGATATCATCAACCGTACGACCCAGGGCTTCTGAGGAGGAAGAGCATGAGTGATGATTACAGAAAGATCCAGGGAAGGATCTTTGATATCCAGAAATATTCCATCCATGACGGTCCCGGGATCCGTACCATTGTTTTTCTGAAGGGCTGTCCCCTTCGGTGCAAATGGTGCTGCAACCCGGAATCTCAGACCCGGGATATCCAGATCATGGTCCAGAATGGGAAAGAAAAGACGGTGGGCCGTGACGTGACCGTGGAAGAGGTCATGGAAGAAGTCATGAAAGACGCTGCATATTACCGCCGTTCCGGAGGAGGGCTGACCCTCTCCGGAGGCGAGTGTCTCCTGCAGCCGGATTTTGCGGGAGCGCTTCTTCGCTGTGCGAAGGAAAGCGGCATCCACACAGCCATAGAGTCTACCGGTTTTGCAAAATTTGAAACGATCCAGGAGAAAATCCTTCCCTGGCTGGACTTGTATCTGATGGATATCAAGCATATGGACAGTAAAAAACATAAGATGTTCACCAGCCAGCCGAATGAAAGAATTCTGGAAAATGCCAGAAAGATCACAGATGCAGGACAGAACCTCATTGTCCGTGTGCCGGTGATCCCGACCTTTAATGATACGCCGGAAGAGATTTATGCCATTGCCCGGTTTGCCAGATACTTAAAAGGTGTAAAGGAGATGAATCTTCTTCCGTATCACCGCCTGGGACAGGATAAATACGAGGGTATCGGCAGAGAGTATACGCTGGCTCATCTGGTTCCGCCCTCCAACGAGCATATGGAGATGCTGAAGGAAGTGGCAGAATCAGCAGGAATCCATGTAAAGATCGGCGGTTAACGCTTTTTGGAAAGAAAGGTCTTCATAAGTCCCCTGAGTTGTTCGATTTTCTGAACTTCGGCAGGGGACTTTCCTGTTTTCAGGACTTCAATGATGGCATCGGTCTCTTGAGTTGAGAAAGACATCCCGTTTTTCCTGGACTGATTTGCAGCCGCCATGAGAAAGGGAAGGAGGTCCTTTTGTGCTTTGCCTTTTCCCTGTTCGGTGAGTTTTAAGAGCATTTCCAGCTTCTGTGGATCGATGTTCTGAAGAGAAGGATTATTCGTCCAGTTTCTGTCCATCTGTTTTGGAGTCTCCTTTTTCTGATCCCGGCTGGGAGAAGATGGAAAAAATGGCCTGCTGTTCCGGTGAGAGCATGGAAGAAAAAAGCTCTGTTGGGTCCGGAGATTCCTCTCCGCTCCGATTCATAGCAGAAAAGAGCTGCAGCATTTCCAGAAGAGGCTGGATTTGGGAAAAGAGTTCTCTCTGCTGCCGGGGCAGATAAGGAGAAATTCCGGAAAGAATTTCAGAGAAGCCATAAGCTTTGCCGGAAGTATCGGCAGTCTGGGCAGAAAGCACCGGAGGCCTGCTGAAAAAAGCGGCCAGATTCTGAATTTCCATGCATTTGATCAGGAGAACAAAGGGTTTCTGCATTCCGGCTGCCAGATAAGGTACCAGGGCTTTTAAGAGCTGCAGCTGTTCTCCGCCGGCGGCCAGATCTACAGGGGTCATGCAGAGTTCCTTTTCTTTTTCCACAAAAGTTCTCCCTGTCGGTTTTCTTATGGGTTATTTTATGCGAGTGGAAAGAATTCTATGACAACTGCCTTTCCATAAGCATAAGCTGATAGGGGAGAATAAAAACAGGAGGCAGAGAAATGCTGGTTCGGAAAGGAAATGCATTTTATGAGATAGATGAAGACTGTATGAAAAGGAAAGGCCTGCAGCTTCCGACAGAAGAGGATGGAGCACTCCTGACATACGGAGAGAACAGGGAAGAAAAACAGGATCAGAAAGATATCCGGAAAAGAGAGAAGTCCGTCAGAAAGAGAACCGTTTGAGAAGTGCATAAAGAAAAGCCCCGGGAAGGGGCTTTCCTTATGCCTTGTGATCCTCAGCATCCGCAGGTGTTGTTTCCTCCACAGCTACAACCTCCGCTGTTTCCGTTTCCACATCCTCCTCCGCAGAAGAGCAGGATCAGGATCAGAAGCCAGCAGCTGTCTCCTCCACAGCCATTGCCCCACAGGTTATTCCCATTTCCTCCGCACAGACAGGAGAGAATCAGGATCCAGAGAATACAGCTGCATCCTCCGCCATTTGCAAAACCCAGTCCGCAGTTGTTATTGTTTTCGCATCCGCAGTTACATCCACAGTTTGTGGCAGCCAGATCGCTCATTCGGTAAAACCTCCGTTTTTTGAATACACTTTATAGTATGTGACTTTCCTCTTTTGGTTCCAGGTACAGTGAAAATCAGACAAGTCAAAGTGACAGTTGCTTCCGTACAGCCGGTGTGCAGCCGAAATCCTACAGAAGAGATTCAAAGACACCGTAGACATTCAAAGTGCCGTACCCCCAGGATCGGTTTGGATAGGTAAGGTCCCGGGAACGTCCGGCTCCACGGATCAGAAAGTTTTTAAGTTCAGAAGAAGTCATAAGGTGTCGGGGCTTCCCGTTGAGACGCCAGTTGATCAGGAGAGCTGCCGCACCTGCGGTGATGGCTGCCGCTGCGCTGGAACCGGTGACTGCAGTGAGATTTCCGTTTTTGTTTACTGCGGAAACGCGGACACCGGGAGCGGCCAGATCCGGCTTGATCTCTTTGGAACGGGTATAGCCCCGGCTGGAGTGGAGATAAAGGCTGCCGTTTTCTGCATCGTAGGTGCTGACTGCAAGGGGCAGAAGTGTAGTAGAGGGATCCGTGATCGTAGTATCGGGGTCGGGAGCCAGAAAAACAGTCTGAGGGGAAATAAAACCGGTAACGGGAAGCCAGAGTTGAAAATCACCGTTGACATAAAAGTGGTTCTCTACCCTCAGGGTCCAGATTCCCGGCGTAGGATCTGTAAAACGGATAAGGATCAGCTGATCTCCGGAGGCAGCCTCCACGATCTCATAAGAAATATCCACACGGGTTTTTTCCAGGGTGAAATTCAGGGTGATATTCTGAAAAAGCCTGGCCGGGATCGTTGGAATGGTCTCACCCAGAGGCGAAGTCATGGAGATGGCATAGAGCTCCGGAGAAGAAGCCCAGAGCTCGACAGCAAAGCCGCGTTCCTCTTTATCGACCAGGATCTCTACCGCCTGGACAGAGTCGGGAGAGGCGAGTCTGCCGGCATAATGATGGCTTTTGCCTGCTTCGTTTCCTGCGGCAATGATGCTGTAGAAACCGTCGATGGACTCAGAGAAACTCAAAACATTGGTGAGTGGGGAAGAGCCGGTGTGGGAGCCCTGATTGGTGCCAAGACCGATACAGAGGATCAAAGGCTTTTTCAGGCGGTTTGCAAGACCAAGGAAATACTGGACGCCGGCCATGAGATCTGTTTCCTGAAAAGCAATGGCATCCTCGCGGATCAGCTGGAAATCCCGGAGAAATTTTTTTGCCGGTTTCAGTTTTACCATGGCAATATCTGCATCCGGAGCCGCACCGGAAAAATCAGGGATCACGTTTTCGCTTCCTGCGGCGATGCTGGCAAGAAGGGTTCCGTGACCGTTTTCATCGACAGAAGAGACGATAGAGAAAGGATCTTCTGCGCGAAGAGCCAGATTGATGTCATCTTCTGTGTAAGAAGAACCATAGCTTAACTTTTCCGGTGGTGTTCCGCTCTGGTCTGTCTGGTCCCAGATGCCGACGATCCGGGTGCGGCCGTCAGAGCGCCGGAAAACAGGCAGGGTATAATTGATGCCCGTATCCAGAAAGCCGAGGATGATATCTTTTCCCGTATAACCAAGGAGTGGCTGGGAGCGGACGCGCAGGATCCCGGAAACTTCCAGGCTACTTTCATCCAGCAGAGTGTAGAGCTTGGGAATGTTGTAGTAGCCCACATAGGCGAGAAGATCCCTGGGAAGCATGGAGAGAGGAATGTGGATCATTCCGTAGTTATTACCAAGAAGCTCACCGCCCATCTGTTCGTAGGCATTGAGAAAGTAAGAGCCGCTTAAAGTGACCGGAAGGATGAGGTCGGCATAATCTTCCGAAAGGATTTTTTCAGAGACAGAAGCTTCAGACATAAAAAAGCTCCCTTTCGTTTTCTTACAGCTTATGAAAACGAAAGGGAAAAAAGAAAGGCTTATTTTATGATACCAGTGTCAAAAGGTCAAAAAGCCGTTCATGCTTGCATGATAAGGCTTTTGAACTTGGGACACGCCAAATATGAGAAAGTAGCGATTTACGCAGTAAATCAGCGGATTTCGAATATTTGGAGGATTGCGGGAGCAGCGTAGCTGTGTAGCAATCCGGGTATCAAATGAGTGTCAAAAGACCTTTTGACACTCATATCATTTTACATAGTAGACATAGTTTTCTTTCCGAGGCTTGGGAGCAGGAGCTTCGCCCTTGGCGTAGCCGAGGATCAGATGACCGATCCCTTCATAATTGCCTTCAATGCCCCATTGCTTCAGGAGCTCTTTTCCCTCCGGAGATTCAAAGGTTTCCTTCGCACGATGGATCCAGCAGCTTCCGATTCCGAGAGAATGGGCGGCAGTCATCATATTTCCCATGACCAGGCTGCCATCGTAAAGATACGTTCCCCTGTTTTTATCCGCAAGAACGATGAGGACCACGGGGGCGCCATAAAAAGGATCCGCAGAGCTGCCCATGACAGCTGCATTCATACGGGACAGCTGATCTCTGGTCTCTTTATCTGTGACAGCGACAATGATGGGAGACTGGAGCCCCATGCCGGTGGCTGCGTAAGTGCCGGCTTTTACGATTTCCTCAATGGTTTCCATGGGGATCATATCGGGCTGATAGCTTCGGATGCTTCTTCTGGTGAGCAGATTTTCCATAACTTCATTCATGGATCATTCCTCCTTGTTTGTATGAAAGTTGGTGATATTTTACTGTTTTTTTAATGAAAAATCAATGGGATTTGGAAAAATAGCAAAAGCATGCGGATAAAAATCTTTATGAGGTAAAAAAGAAACGGCGGAGTTCCGTGAAAAAAGTTGAATATTTGAAGTGCTAAACCTGCCCCCTTTGCAATATACTTTACCAGTATAGCGAGGGGGGATTTTTATGGAAGAATTTCATCTCTATAAAGATATCAAAGCCCGGACCGGCGGGGAGATCTTTCTGGGAGTGGTAGGACCTGTCCGGACAGGAAAATCCACATTTGTACGGCACTTTATGGAACTTCTGGTGCTTCCGAACCTGAAAGATCAGGAGAAAAAGATCGCTACGGATGAACTGCCGACCAGCGGGAAGGGAAAGACCATTACTACGGTGGAACCCAAATTTGTGCCGAAAGAGGCTGCTCTTCTGAGACTGCCGGATCAGACGGAGCTGAAAGTCCGTCTCGTGGACTGTGTCGGTTTTCCGGTGAAGGGCGCGGACGGCATGACAGAGGAGGAACAGCCGCGGATGGTGAAAACGCCCTGGTCTTTGGAAGAGATGCCGTTTGAAAAGGCGGCAGTCCTGGGGACGGAAAAGGTGATCCGGGATCATGCCACTGCGGGAATCCTGATCACCTCGGATGGAAGCTTTGGAGATCTGAAAAGAGAGAGTTTCCGGGAGGCAGAGAAACGGACGGCAGAGGAACTGAAGAAAACCGGAAAACCCTGTATTGCACTGGTGAACAGTGCAGATCCTTATGGAAAAGCGGCCATAGATGCGGTGGAATTTTTGGAAAAGGAATACCGGATGGCAGCCATGGCGGTGAACCTGGAACGGCTTACCGTGGAAGATGTCCGGCGGATCCTCAAGAAGATCCTCTATGAATTTCCGCTGATACGGGTGGAATTTTATATTCCCAAATGGACGGAAACACTGGATCCGGAACATCCGGTAAAAAAAGCACTGCTGGAAAAAGCAGGAGAGATCCTTGCAAAGGTGACGCATATCCGGGATCTGAAGGAGGAGAGTCTTTTCCGCTCCGAGGCTCCCTGTATCAGCGGAATCCGCATGGAAGGCATCGTTCTTTCCAGGGGAGCAGTAAAAATCCGTATGGAGATCGAAGATACATACTATTATGCCATGCTGAGTGAATTGTCCGGTGTGGAACTGAAAGGAGAGTATCAGCTGATTTCCATGATCCGGGAACTGGCAGAGAAAAAGAAAACTTATGAAAAGGTGGAGGCTGCCCTGAAATCTGTGGAAGAAAGCGGATATGGCGTGATCCTTCCGGAACAGTCCCAGATCACACTGGAGGAACCGTCTGTGATCCATCAGGGAAGCAGATACGGGGTAAAGATCCGGGCCATGAGCCCGTCTGTCCATCTCATCCGTGCAGATATCGAGACGGAGATCGCTCCCATTGTGGGAAGCGAAGCGCAGGCGGAGGATCTCATTTCTTATATCCGGGAAAATGCCAGAACGGAGGACGGGATCTGGAAGACCAGCATTTTCGGAAAATCGGTGGAGCAGCTGGTAGGAGACGGCATCCGTACCCGCCTTGCCGTCATTGGCGAGGAAAGCCAGAAAAAGCTTCAGGAGACTATGAAACGGATCGTCAATGAGTCCAGAGGGCGGCTCATCTGTATTATTTTGTGACCCGCCATCAGCGGATCTTAAAAAGCCATGACTTGGCAGAAAAAACGCCGGTCATGGCTTTTTTCCGTGAAAAAACGGATATTTTTCTCCCGTACGGAGAGGAGCGTCGAAAGAAAAACCTAAGAAAAATTTGACAAATCCTAAGATCTGACGTATAATAGCCATAACTAGTTAACAGATTTGTAATAAATTGAAATTAGGGGGACTAGTATGAAAATGAAATTCCTTATGATCGCGGCCGGTTTCATGGCAGCTGCCGTGTGTTTTACACCGCAGACAGCCAGCGCTGCAGGAAGCAAGAGCATATCCACGGTGACGGCGACCACGCAGAAGAGCAGGAAACTGGGCTGGGTCAGAGAAGGAGGAAAATGGTACTATTACCGTGCCAATGGTAAGATTGCCAGAGGACTGGTTGCATACAGACACAACTGGTACTATACGGACAAGCAGACCGGAGAGCGTGTGAGCGGCTGGGTGACGATCGGAGGAAAGCCGAGATATTTCCGTAAGGCAGGCGGCTATATGATCCGCAGCGGACTCTGGAAGCTGGACGGAAAGCTTTACTATTTCCAGCATACGAATACGATCCGGACGGATGGAACCCTGACCAAAGGCTGGCAGACCATCAAGAACAGAGATTATTATTTCGGTGAGGATGGAGCGGCAATCAGTGGTTTTCATGAGATTGACGGTACTACATATTATTTCCGCGCGAAGATCTGTTACAAGGCTACAGGCTGGCTGACCATCAACAGAAAGCGGTATCATTTCAATACGAGTGATCCTTCCAGAGCGGTGGGAGCTATGGATACCGGACTCGTGACCATTGACGGAAGCCAGTATTTCTTTGATGAAGACGGTGTCATGATCACAGATGATTTTGATGCCAATGGCAAGCATTATTCCTTTGATGCCAACGGCAGATGCACCATCACGGATGCGCAGAGCAACAGCAACAGCGGAGAGGATGACTCTTCAAATAAAGACGGACTTTCTGATGATTTTCTGTTCTTTACGATCTATGAGTCCGGCAGAAGCGACGATTTCTACCAGGGTTATAACCAGACCGGCGGAGATCACGGAAATGCCTGTGGAAAATATCAGTTTGATTATCGATATTCCCTTCTTCCTTTTGTAAAGTACTGTTATCAGAAGGATCCGGTATTTTTTAAAGAGTTTAAATCTTATGCAGCGCTCTCTCTTCTCCAGAAGGGGAAGCTTCAGGGGAATACGGCGTTCTACCGGGCGTGGAATACGATCTTCAGCAGGAACAAAATAAAATTTGCCAATTATCAGGATCAGTATGCGAAGCAGGAATATTATGATATTACTGCACGTTATCTTTCCAGATATGGGATTGACATGAGCAAGAGGCCGGATGTGGTCAAAGGAGCTGTGTACAGCTACTCGATCCAGCATGGACAGCTTTCCGCAGCGAATGCGGTTATCGCAGCAAAGATCACCAACTCCAGCAGTGACAGCGAGTTCCTCCGTCTCCTGTATAATTACCGTATGAAGAAGTATCCGGCTTACATCAGCCGTTACCGTTCCGAGTGTTCTCAGGCGCTGAGTCTTCTGGGAAAAGCAGCCTGATCTGAGAACGGATCATGTTAATGAAGAAGCCTTTCCGGTTTTCCCTTACGGGGCAGGACCGGAGAGGCTTTTTTGTATAACAAATTCCGCCGGAAACTCCTGTTATACAAAAATTGCCCTGTACTTGCTATCCGGGCGGTTTTTATGGTATGATGGGAGAGGTTTTGACCAGACTTCGAAAATAGAAGAAAAGAGGAACGCATATGACATTAGAAGAAGCGAAAAGAGCTATAAAGGAGCCGGATCAGAAGGCGATGGAGCTTTGTCAGCGCCGTTGGGACAGCATTGCCAAGCCGCTTCACAGCCTCGGAAAGCTGGAGGATGACCTGGTAAAGATCGCCGGCATCACAGGAAGTGCGGATATCCATCTGGAGAAAAAAGCACTCGTGACCATGTGTGCGGACAACGGTGTGGTAGAAGAAGGAGTGACCCAGACCGGCCAGGAAGTGACTGCCATTGTGACAGATAATTTTCTGAATAAAAAGGCTACGGCAAGTATCCTCTGCTCCATGGCGGGAGCAGATATTTTCCCGGTGGATATCGGTGTTGCAGCAGAAACTCATGTCATTGACCGGAAAATTGCCTGGGGTACAAAAAATATGACCAAGGGACCGGCCATGACAAGGGAAGAAGCCATCCAGGCTCTGGAAACCGGTATTTCCATGGTGGAAGAGCTGAAGAACAAAGGATATTCTCTGATCGCCACAGGCGAGATGGGAATCGGAAATACGACCACCAGCAGTGCGGTGGCATCCGTTCTTCTGAGTGAAGACGTAGAAAAAATGACAGGCCGTGGAGCCGGACTTTCCTCTGAGGGAATGGTGCGGAAGCTCCGGGCCATCAAAAAGGCCATTAAGGTCAATCAGCCGGATCC
Organism: Blautia sp. OF03-15BH; assembly: GCF_003463065.1. GTDB lineage: Bacteria > Bacillota > Clostridia > Lachnospirales > Lachnospiraceae > Limivivens. The sequence continues at coordinate 124,902 of NZ_QSCM01000004.1, read as the reverse complement.
GAAAGACGGAGTAGATGTTCTGGCGAAGGTCGGCGGCTTTGATATCGCAGGTATGGCAGGTGTCTTCCTGGGCGGTGCAGCCTGTGGGGTTCCTGTTGTGATCGATGGCTTTATCTCTGCGGTGGCAGCTCTGGCAGCAGCGACGATCTGTCCGCTGGTAAAAGAATATATGCTTGCCTCCCATGTCTCCAAGGAGCCTGCTGCACACCTGATCCTGGAGGCTCTGGGACTGGAAGCCCCCCTGCACTGTGATATGTGCCTGGGAGAGGGTACCGGTGCTGTGGTTCTTTTCCCCATTCTGGACCTGGCCTGCGGCGTATACAACGGAATGAGTACCTTCCAGGATATTCAGGTGGAAGAGTACAAGCCTCTGGTATAAATGTTTTTTGTTGTAACCGGAGGCAGCGGAAGCGGAAAGTCCGCTTTTGCCGAAAAACTGACGGCGTCTCTCGGGGAAGGACGCCGGATCTACATTGCCACGATGATGTGTTTTGACGAGGAAGGAAAAAAGAGGATCAGCCGGCACCGTGCCATGCGCGCGGACAAGCACTTTGAGACGCTGGAGCGTTATACGGATCTGGCAGGACTTGAGGTTCCGGAGGATTCGATCCTTCTTCTGGAATGTATGTCCAATCTTACGGCAAACGAGATGTTCGATGAGAGCGGGGCCGGTGAGCGGACCGTAGAGGCGGTGATGGAAGGGATCTGTCATCTTCGGGAAAAAGCCCGCCATCTGGTGGTAGTGACCAATGAAATTTTTTCAGACGGAGTGGAATATGATCCGGAAACCAGGAAATACCAGTCTTACCTTGGTGAGGTAAACTGCCGTATGGCTGAAGCGGCAGATGGTTTTTATGAAGTGGTTTACGGGATTCCGCTTGTAAGAAAAGGAGTGTATCCGTTATGAACCTGATCCGGAGTTTTTTTATCGCATTTTCCATGTATTCCAAGATCCCCATGCCGCGTACGGACTGGACAAAGGAAGCCATGCGCTATGCCATGTGCTTTTTTCCGGTTATCGGTGCGGTCATCGGAGGACTTCTTTCTCTTTGGATCTGTCTTACCGGGGACAGCACCGGAAGTCTTTTTCGGGCCTCCGTAGCCGTGCTGATTCCTCTGATCGTTACCGGCGGCATCCATCTGGATGGTCTTCTGGATACAGCAGATGCTTTGAGTTCGTATAAGACAATGGAAGAAAAACTGGAGATCCTCAAGGACTCTCATACAGGGGCATTTGCCATCATCGTGGGCTGTGCCTGGTTTATCCTGTCCCTCGGTGTCTGGTCAGAGGTGCGTCCGGAAATGATGCCTGTGCTGGCTGTTTCCTTTGTGCTCTCCAGAGCCTTATCCGGTCTGGCTGTGGTGGTTTTTCCGAAGGCGAAAAATACAGGGCTGGCTGCCACCTTCTCCGGGATGGCGGTAAAACGCACGGTGGCTCTTACCATGTGCGGCTTTCTTCTGCTTTTTGGCGCACTGGCCATCTGGCTGGATCCGGTTTACGGTGTACCGATGGATCTTGCGGCAGGTCTGGTGTTTTTCTATTATTATCGGATGTCAAAAAAGAAATTTGGCGGGATCACCGGAGACCTGGCAGGTTTTTTCCTGACGGTGTCAGAGCTTGTCATGGCTCTTACGGTCGTTGCGGTGTTCCTGATCAGGGGGTGAAGAGAGTGAAATTATTTATCGGAGGTGCTTTTCAGGGGAAAAAGAAGGCTGCCATGGAACGGACAGGTCTTTCCGAAACCGATTTTCTGGATGGTGAAAGCTGTACGAAAGAGGAGCTTCTGAAGGGAAAAGCCGTAACGCATTTTCACAGCTGTATCCGCCGGATTCTCCGGGAAGAAGGCGAGGAAGCGGCAGATGCGTTTGCAGAAGAGCTGTTCCGGGAAAATCCCGGTCTGATCCTTGTATCCACGGAGCTTGGCTATGGGATCGTTCCGATGGATCCTTTTGACCGGCTGTATCGGGAAAAGGTCGGACGCATTCTTTGCCGTGCTGCGGAACAGGCAGACGAGGTCTGTCGGGTAGTCGCAGGGCTTCCTGTTTGCATCAAAGGAGAAAAGGCATGAAGGTTGTTCTCATCCGTCATTCAAAAACTGCCGGAAACCTGATGGGACGTTACATTGGGACTACGGATGAGCCTCTCTGTGAGGAAGGGATCCGCCTTCTGGAGAACAGGAGCTATCCGGCGGCAGAGCTTGTTTATGTAAGTCCGATGAAACGCTGCCGGGAGACGGCGGCACTGATTTATCCGACGCTTGCGCAGCGGGAGGAGCCTTTGCTCCGGGAATGTGATTTCGGTGACTTTGAAAATAAAAATTATCTGGAACTGAATGGCAATCCGGATTATCAGGCCTGGGTGGACAGCGGCGGTACGCTGCCATTTCCGGGCGGGGAAAGCCGGGAGGGTTTTCAGGAACGCTGCCGGGAAGGCTTTGTGAGGATCCTGAGAGAAGCGCAGGCAGAAAAGAGAAGGCAGATCGCTGTGGTGGCTCATGGCGGGACTCTGATGAGTGTTCTTTCTGCTTTTGCGGTACCGGAAAAGCCATTTTATGACTGGCAGGTAAAAAACGGCCGCGGTTTTCTTCTGGAGGTTCCGGAAGATTTTATGGAGAAAAGAAAGCTTACCGTTCTGGAAAACCTGTGAGAGAAAAACGAACATATGGTTGATTTTGAAAAGTGTCTGTGCTATGATAAAAAGTAAAGATAAGAAAAAGAATGATCTTCTTCTGGGAGCGGTGCTGCTTCTTACAGCGACCGTTCTTTTTCTGGGTCGGTATTTCTTCCGGGAAGAAGGGCGTGCTGTCCAGATTATGGTGGCGGATCAGGAATTCGGGAGTTTTTCCTTGAGTGAAGACAGGGAGATTCTTGTCGGAGAAGGAAACATTCTCTGTATCAGTGATGGAGCTGCTTTTATGAAATGGGCAGACTGTCCGGATCAGCTTTGCGTCCATCAGGGGAAGATCTCGCGCAAAGGGGAGACCATTGCCTGTCTTCCCAACCGGGTAACGGTACGGGTGACGGGAGGTACTTCTTCCGGAACAGACAGCATTGCCGGATGAAAGTCAGGCTGTCCGGATGCAGAGGAAAAGGGAGTATAGGGAGATGAAAGAGAAAAAGAAAAGATCCCCGGCTTTTTACGGAAGCCTGGCAGCGCTGGCACTGATCGCCTCTTATGTGGAGTCTCTGGTGCCCCTGCCGGTTCCCGTCCCGGGGATCCGGCTTGGGCTTGCCAATGCGGTGGTGCTGGCAGCTCTGGAGCTTTTTGGCCTCAGGGAGGCATTTCTGGTGTCGGTGGTGCGTATCGTACTTGCTGGCTTTCTTTTTGGAAATCTTTCTGCTGTTTTTTACAGTCTGGGGGGCGGGCTTTTGAGCCTTGCGGTGATGGCGCTTCTTCAGAAAAGTGGAAAATTTGGTTGTCTCGGTATCAGTATGGCGGGCGGCGTTTCTCACAACCTCGGCCAGCTTCTGATAGGCTCTCTGGCAGTAGAGAATTTCAGTCTTTTTTATTATTTTCCGGTGCTTTTTGGAGCCGGAGTTCTGACAGGAGCCGTTATTGGCAGCCTGGATGCGGAGATCCTGAAGCGGATCGGGAAGAGAGGTTACAGTACATGATTTCATATGTAAGAGGAGAACTGGTACAGGCCATGGATACCTATGCCGTTCTGGATGTCAATGGTTTTGGACTTCGTGTTTTTCTGACGGGAAGAGACCTTTCGGCGCTGCCGCCGAACGGGGAAGAGGTTCGTCTGCATACGTATTTTCTGGTGAAAGAGGATGCCATGCAGCTGTATGGTTTTCTGCACCCGGATGATCTTGAAGTTTATAAGCTGCTTCTGAATGTCAATGGCATCGGTCCGAAAGCGGCTATGGGTATTCTGTCCGCCCTGAGTGCGGATGATATCCGTTTTGCCGTGCTTTCCGGAGATGAAAAAACGATCACAAAAGCACCTGGCATCGGGAAAAAGACCGCTCAGAAGCTGATCCTGGAGCTCAAGGATAAATTCAGCCTGGAGGAGGCCTTTGACAAACGGCTTGAGAATGCGGGCAGTATACCGGCAGGCTCCGGTGTGATGAATGATGCAAAGGCAGAGGCGGTGGAAGCCTTGACAGCGCTCGGTTATTCCAATGCCGATGCCTTGAAAGCGGTAAAGAAAGCAGCTGTTTCGGAAGAAATGGATACAGAAGCGATCCTGAAAGCGGCATTGAAAAAGATGTAGATTAGTAACAGAAAAGGAAGCATATGGCGAAACGAATTATTACTACGGATATTACAGAAGAAGATCAGAAAAATGAGGGCTCGCTCCGTCCGAAGCTTTTGACTGACTACGTGGGCCAGGAGAAAGCAAAGAGCAATCTGAAGATCTATATTGAAGCGGCAAAGCAGAGAGGGGACTCTCTGGATCATGTGCTTTTCTATGGTCCTCCGGGTCTTGGAAAGACCACTCTTGCAGGGATCATTGCCAATGAGATGGGCGTACACATGAAAGTGACCTCCGGCCCGGCGATCGAGAAGCCCGGAGAGATGGCTGCGATCCTGAATAACCTTCAGGAAGGGGACATTCTTTTTGTGGATGAGATCCACAGGCTGAACCGGCAGGTGGAGGAGGTTCTTTACCCTGCCATGGAGGATTTTGCCATTGATATCATGATCGGAAAAGGTTCCTCTGCCCGATCCATCCGGCTGGATCTTCCGAAATTTACGCTGGTGGGAGCCACGACCAGAGCCGGTCTTCTGACGGCACCTCTGCGCGACCGCTTCGGCGTGATCCATCATCTGGAATTTTATACGGTGGAGGAGCTGAAGACCATTATCCTCCGTTCTGCCGTCCTTCTGGATGTGGAGATCGATGAGGCAGGAGCACTGGAGCTTGCGAAACGATCCAGGGGAACGCCGCGTCTGGCAAACCGGCTTTTAAAGCGGGTGCGTGATTTTGCCCAGGTAAAATATGAAGGGAAGATCGATCAGAAAGTGGCAGCCTTTGCACTGGATCTTCTGGAAGTGGACACCTGCGGACTGGATCAGGTGGACAGACGGCTTCTTTTGACTCTGATCGAGAAATTTAACGGTGGCCCTGTGGGACTGGATACTCTGGCAGCGGCCATCGGAGAGGACTCCGGAACCATTGAGGATGTTTATGAACCCTATCTGATCCAGAATGGCTTTCTGAACCGGACTCCCAGAGGAAGAATGGCGACAGATCTGGCCTATCAGCATCTGGGATGTGAGAGGGATATGGAAGCATAATTGGAATAGTTGCAAAAAAATGTTGTAATCTTGGGGAATTTGTTTATAATAGTAAGAGAGAATCAACCCAAGAAAGGAAGAAAAAGGGCTTATGTCATCCAAAAATAAAACGGAGGTCCTGATTGCAGGCAAGATTTTTACCTTGAGCGGGTACGAGAGTGAGGAATACCTGCAGAAGGTTGCTACATATATTAATAATAAGATCGCAGAGTTTAAAAAACTGGACGGTTACAATCATCAGACCAAGGAGAATAAGAGCATTCTTCTGGAGCTGAACATTGCTGATGATTATTTCAAAGCCAAGAAACAGGTTGAAATGGTGGAGGAAGAGCTTTCCGAAAAGGATAAGGAGCTTTATGATCTGAAGCACGAACTGATCAACGCACAGATCAAGCTGGAGACCCAGGAGAAGGATGCGGAAGCACTTCGAAAGGAGAACACGGAGCTTCAGAAAGAGGTTGTCCGTCTGGAGACAGAAAGAGACGAACGGAACAGGAAATAAATGCAGAGGCTGTTGCATGCGCTTACGTGTGACAGCCTTTCCTTTTACCTTTTCTCTACAACAGGTGGAGGCTGCATTTTGCGGAGGAAAAAATTGATGAGAAAAAGAGCAGAATTACTGGCGCCGGCAGGGTCTTTTGAGAGTATGACAGCCGCGGTCAATGCGGGAGCAGATGCCGTTTATATGGGAGGATCTCAGTTTGGAGCCAGAGCTTATGCAGAGAATCCGGATACGGAGAAAATGATCGAGGCTCTGGATTTCTGCCACCTTCACGGGGTAAAACTATATATGACGGTAAACACGCTTCTGAAGGAACAGGAGATGGAAAAACTCTACGATTTTCTGGCTCCTTTCTATGAACACGGACTGGATGCAGCCATTGTTCAGGACTTTGGTGTGCTTCGTTATCTGAAGCGTCAGTTTCCGGATCTGGATCTCCATGCCAGCACGCAGATGACGGACCAGAGTGCGGACGGGGCAGCCATTCTGGAAGCTTTTGGTGTTACCCGGGTGGTGACATCGAGAGAGCTGACTCTTCCGGAGATCCGGAAGATCCATGAAAAAACGGGTCTGGAGATTGAATCGTTTGTCCATGGGGCACTCTGTTATTCCTATTCCGGTCAGTGTCTTTTGAGCAGTATGATCGGCGGCAGAAGCGGAAACCGCGGACGTTGTGCCCAGCCCTGCCGTCTGCCCTGGCATTTTTCTGAAAAAGCGAAAGGCGCGGGAGAGTACCTTTTAAGCCCGAAAGACATCTGTACGCTGAAGCTTTTGCCGGAGATCCTGGATGCCGGTGTCTATTCCCTGAAGATCGAGGGACGGATGAAACGACCGGAATATACAGCCGGTGTCACAAGGATCTACCGGAAATATCTGGATCTTTTGCAGGAAAAAGGTGCAAAGCACTATCAGGTGGAAGAGGACGATATCCGGGAACTGATGGATCTTTATAACCGGGGCGGTTTTTCAGAAGGTTATTATAAGACAAAGGGAAATGCAGGCATGATGAGTACCTTCCGCCAGAATCACTTTGGTACCAAAGGAGCAAGAGTCCTGGCGGTACGGAAAAACCTTATCACAGCCCGTGCGCTGGAGGAGCTTCATAAAGGAGATGTTCTTGAGAGTGCGACGATGAATGCAGAGATCCCTTCCGGTAAAGAATTTCAGATGAAGGCCGGACGGGACATGCGGGTAGCTCCCGGGGATATCCTGCATCGGACGCAGAATGCGGCGCTCCTTACAGAGCTTTCGGCTTATCAGAATTTCGGTTTCCGCAAGGAAAAACTTAATGGGAAATTAAGAATCTCCCTTGGAAAACCTGCTATACTTTCCCTGAACTGGGGCGGGATTTCACTGGAAGTGTCGGGTGCATCGGCAGAACCGGCACAGAGATCCGCCCTCACACAGGCGGAAGCAGAAAAGCAGCTTAGAAAGACCGGAAATACGGAATTTACCTTTGAACGGCTTGACATCGAACTGGATGAAGGCTGTTTCCTTCCTGTGCAGGCTTTAAAAGAGCTTCGAAGAGAGGGACTTTTCAGGCTTTCAGAAGCGAGGATCAGAAGCTGCCACAGAAACGTTCCGGAAAAACTGGCTCCGGAAGCGTTTTCCGGGGAGAAAGAAACGGTGCTTCAGCTGTCGGTTCTGGTTTCTGACATCCGTCAGGCAGAAGGTCTGCTTACACAGGACGGGATCCGGCGGTTCTATCTGGAAAGTGACCTTCTTCTGGAAGATCCGGAAGCCTTCCTGCAGCTTCGGAAAAATATCCAGCATCAGGGAAAAGAATGTTTTCTTGCTATGCCTCCCCTTTTTCGTGAGGATAAGAAAAGACTTTTTCAGGCAGGAGAGGCAGAACGCGAGCTTCCTTTCATGGACGGTTTTCTGGTGCGCAATCTGGAGGAACTGGCTTATCTTAAGGAGCAGATGCCGGGAGCAGTTTTTATCGCCGATGCAAATCTTTACTCCTGGAATCAGGAGGCGCGGAGCTTCTTAAAGGAGCAGGGCTTTTCCGGAGATACCGCTCCGCTGGAACTCAACAGCCAGGAGCTTTCGGAACGGGGCCTTGCAGGAAGTGAACTTGTGGTTTACGGAAGGGCTCCATTGATGCTTTCTTCCCAGTGCGTGAAGAGGACCACGGGAAACTGCAACAAAAAGAAAGAGTTCACCTTCCTGACAGACCGGAAGGGTAAGACTTTCCCGGTCTGGAATGACTGTTCCGTCTGCATGAATATCATTTACAATACCGCTCCGCTGGACCTTTCGGATCAGGAAAAAGAGATCCGGACTCTGGCTCCTGCGGGAATACGGCTGACCTTTACTACAGAAACAGCAGAGGAAGCAAAAAAGATCACAGAAGTCTATATCCAAAGGTTCCTTCTGGGAGAAGCGGCTTCCTTAACACTTCCGGAGTTTACCCGGGGGCATTTCAAACGGGGAGTGGAGTAGAAAAATATGACAAAACTGATCATTGACATTTCCAAATATGTTCTGCTGGTGCTCATTGCCCTTTATGCGCTGCAGAGTTATATCATATTTAAAAAGAAAAATGAAGAGGCCAGGGAATTTCTGTTTTTGAGACAGAATGTCCTGATGTTTGCCATTCATTTTATCGCTTTCACGGTATTTTACCTGAAGATGGATGAATCCACGCTTTTTTATTTTTACGGAGCACAGGCCATCTATCTCGGAGCAGTGCTGGTGCTTTTCCGGAATCTTTATCCCAGGGCATCCAAGCTTCTGGTCAACAATATGTGTATGCTGATCACCATTGGCTTTATCATGCTGACCCGTATCTCTTACGATCAGTCCATGAAGCAGTTTAAAATTCTGGCGATTGCCACGGTGGTGGCTCTTATCGTTCCGATTCTGATCAAAAAGCTGAAATTTCTGGATAAGCTTGGGTATCTTTATGCACTGGGCGGCATCGGTCTTTTAGGCGTGGTCCTTGTTTTTGCAAAATTCAGCTACGGTTCCAAACTGTCCATAAGCATCGGCGGCTTTACCTTTCAACCTTCCGAGTTTGTAAAGATCATTTTCGTCTTTGCAGCAGCCAGTCTTCTGGCAAAATATACAGACTTTAAACATGTGGTCATCACGACGGCCATTGCAGCGGCTCATGTGCTGATCCTGGTGGTTTCAAAGGACCTGGGAAGCGCCCTGATCTTCTTTGTGACTTATCTGGTCATGCTTTATGTAGGTACGAGAAACTGGCGTTATCTGGCTCTTGGGATTGCAGCGGGCGTGGTGGCGTCTGTGGCGGCTTATTTCCTTTTCAGTCATGTGCGTGTCCGTGTACAGGTCTGGAAGGATCCGTTTGCCTCTTATACCGGAGATGGTTATCAGGTGGCCCAGTCCCTTTTTGCCATTGGTGCAGGAGGCTGGTTCGGAACGGGGCTTTATCAGGGGTCTCCGACCATGATCCCCATTGTGGAGCAGGATTTTATGTTTTCTGCCATCTGCGAGGAGCTGGGCGGTTTCTTTGCAATCTGCCTGATCCTTATTTATATGAGTTGTTTTATCATGTTTGTAAATATTGCATTTAAGATGGAAAACAAATTTGCCAGACTTGCCTCTCTGGGGCTTGGCTGTACTTTTTCCGTGCAGGTCTTCCTGACGGTCGGCGGAGCCATGAAGATGATCCCCTCTACCGGTGTGACCCTTCCGCTCATCAGCTATGGAGGAAGCTCCATTATGAGTACGATCATTATGTTTGCTATCGTTCAGGGCTTTTATATTTCCCGAAAGGAGGAACGGGGAGAGTATCCGGACGGGGAATACGGCTATTATGATGAATACGGAAATTTTTACCCGGGGCCGGACGATTACGCTCCGTACGGGTATGATGAGAACGGGTATCCCTATCCTTATCCGGAAGACGGGTATGACAATGGTTACCCTTATGAAGGAAATGGCGGCGGTTATCCGGAAAATGACTATCCTTATGAGGAAGATGGCTATGAGAATGGCTACAGACCTTATCAGCAGGTAGGCTATGACGAGGATTTTCCGGATCCGCAATCGTCCGGCCCGGATCTTTATATGCCCGGGAACAGAACGACGAGAGATGGATATGATGAGAGATAAACGGCAGTGAGGAGGGATCCAATGAAAAAGAAAGACATCGATGCAGTTTATGAAGAAAATCCCGCTGAGGATGCCACTGCGGAGGAGAAAGCCTCCGGGAAAAAGAAAAAAAGCAAAAAGAAGAAAATAAAAACGGAACAGGCTTCCGAATCCAGAAAAGAACAGAATAAGGTCTTTGCGAAAGCCAGCTACTTTTTTGTACTGATGTTTTTAAGTCTCTGCGCCTATCTGGTCTACTTTAATATTGCAGACCGGGAGACGATCAACAGCAGCAGCTATAACACCAAACAGGATAATAAGGATACCATGGTCATCCGGGGAAGCATTTATTCTTCGGACGGAGAACTTCTGGCAGTCACCAATGTGGCGGAAGATGGAAGTGAGAGTCGCTCTTACCCTTATGGCCGGCTGTTTTCCCATGTGGTCGGTTATGCCAGCAACGGACGTTCCGGCACAGAGGCTACTTACAATACGGAGCTTACTTCCTGTCATGCCTCTCTTTTTGAGCAGATCAAAAACGAGGCACAGGATGTGAAGATCCAGGGTGACAGTGTGAATTTAAGTCTTGATACGCTGCTGCAGCGTGCGGCCTATGATGCACTTGGAAATTACAGCGGAGCTGTTGTGGTCCTGGAACCGTCTACCGGCCGGGTTCTGGCTATGGTTTCCAAGCCGGATTTCGATCCTGCTTCTATTTCGGAGGACTGGGAAGCTTTAAATTCCGAAAACTCCGGAAGTCCGCTTCTGAACCGGGCGGTGCAGGGACTCTATCCGCCGGGTTCTACCTTTAAGATCCTGACGACACTGGCTTATATGCGCCAGCACCCGGGAGATTACCAGAATTTTACCTTTAACTGTGAAGGTCTGGTCAGCAAGGATGATGTCAATATCACCTGTTATGCCGGTTCCGTCCATGGACTGGAGGATCTGGAGACCGCCTTCAAGAATTCCTGTAATGGTGCTTTTGCCACCATCGGCATGGAACTGGACAACAGCGAATTCAAAAAGATCTGCGAATCCTTTGGCTTTAACAAGGATCTCTCGATCCATATGGCTTCTGCAGCCAGCCGGTTTACACTGGCAGAGGATGCTTCCTATGGAGAAGAGATGACCACTGCCATCGGACAGGGAGATACGCTGGCGACACCGCTTCAGATGGCTATGGTAGCCGCTGCTGTTGCAAATGGAGGAACACTTATGAAGCCGTATTATGTGGACAGCATTTCCACCTATGACGGGGATGAGGTGAAGACCTTCAAGCCTTCCAGCTACGCTTCCGTCATGTCTGCGGCTGAGGCGGAAACGATCGGAAACTATATGGTCACTACGGTAAAGAGCGGTACGGCCAGTGCTCTTTCCGGTGCCTCCTATACGGCTGCCGGAAAAACCGGTTCGGCCGAATACGATACAGCATCCGGCGAGCGCGGTACCCACAGCTGGTTTGTAGGTTACAGCAATGTGGATCACCCGGATCTTGCCATTGCTGTCATCGCTGAGGACGGCGGTTCCGGAAGCGCAGCGGCGGTTCCGATCGCGAAGTATGTTTTTGATACGTATTATCAGAACAAGTATGGCTATTGACAGACAAAAAAGCCGGGGTTGACTGAATGGACGCAAAGAGTTATACTTAAATCAGTTTTATCATGCACAACGCATAACAGGAGGAATTGCAATGATCGAGGCAACGAGCTGTGGCGGTGTGGTCATATTTCGTGGGAAAATCCTGCTTCTCTACAAGAGTTACAAGAACAAGTACGAGGGCTGGGTTTTACCAAAAGGAACTGTAGAGGCTGGTGAAGAGTATAAGGACACAGCAACAAGGGAGGTGCTGGAGGAGACAGGCGTTCACGCGTCGATCATCAAATATGTCGGCAAAAGCCAGTATACATTTAATGTGCCGGAAAATACGGTATCCAAGGATGTACACTGGTACCTCATGATGTCAGACAGCTATTACAGCAAACCACAACGTGAAGAATATTTTGTGGATTCAGGCTATTATAAGTTTCATGAAGCCTATCACCTGCTGAAATTTTCCAATGAGAAACAGATACTGGAGCGTGCGTATAATGAGTATCTGGACCTGAAAAAAAGGAATCTCTGGGGAAGCAGAAAGTACTTTTAAAGAGCAGAAACTGCTGCATGGGTTTAAAAAGCCGGTGCGGCAGTTTTCTTTTTGAAAAAAGTAGTGAAATAAAATGGAAAATCTGTTAAAATAAAAAGCAGACAGTGATCCGGCTGTATAAAAACGGAAATTATGGAAATGATCCAAAGGAGGAGGCAAAGACCTCAGGGTCTGAAAGAAGATTCTATGAAATGGTACGGAAAGCTTTACGTAGGGCCTGAGGCCGCGAAAAAACAGTCAAAGATCATCTGGAAACTGAAATGCGGTGCCGGGATGCTGAATATTTATCTGGTGACCCTGGCTTCCAACGGAAAGGATCTTTTTGATATTCTGCCTTCCCATCTTCTGAAACAGAAGGCTTTGAGACGAAACCTTCCTCTGATCGTCGGAATCGCCGTAGGCTATGAGGAAGCAGTCGATCTGGTCACCGGTATTGTGGAAGAAACGATCTGCGAGACCGGAGGCACGGATGTAAGACAATATCTGAAAGACAAGCTTAAAAAAGAAGGACAATGACATGCTACATATCATTTTGCTTATACTGAAAGCAGTGGGAATCCTTCTGGCGGCAGTCCTGCTCCTTCTTCTTCTGTGTATTCTGCTCCTGTTGTTTGTGCCTCTGCGTTATGAGATTGCGTTCCGGCACACGGAAACAGAGACGGCAGTACAGGGAAAAGTGAGCTGGCTCCTTCATCTGATAAGAGCAAAACTCTTTTATGAAAAGTCAGAGGGAAAGAGATTGCTGGTGAAAATAGGAAGTTTTCAGCTGATCCCGAAAAAAGAAAAGAAAAAAAAGAAACAAAAGCCGGTGGAAAAAGCAAAGCTGGCCCCAAAACCGGTGGAAAAATCAGTACAGAAGCCGGTACAGCCTGTAGAACAGCCGGAAAAAGCCGTAGAAAAACCGGAAAAAGTGCAAAAACAGGAAGAGCAGGTCAGACGGGAAAGTTTGCAGAAGAAGCCTGTGCAGCCTGTTTTGGAGACAGAAACAAAGGAAAAGCCGCAGGAAGAGAGCATTCCGGAAGTGCAGTCCCACCCGGGACCGGAGCAGATCCCGAAGAAGTCCCGCCTCTCTGCCCTGGCAGAAAAGCTTCGCGGCATTCCGAATTTTTTCAGAAAGCTTTGGGCGGTATTTCTGGCTGTCGGCCAGCAGTTGAAGCGTCAGGCGGAGAAACTTCGGAGACTTTTTCATTCCCTGTCGGAACTGAAAGCGAAGCTTTCTCATTATATTGAGATCTGGCAGGAGGAGGAAACGCAGACCCTGATCCGGTCTTTGAAGGGATATCTGTTTTACCTTCTGCATCATATCCGGCCCAGGCGGGGCAGGGGATATTTGAAATATGGTTTTCCGGATCCGGCGCTTACCGGTCAGCTGACAGGTCTTTTTTATGTCCTGCGGCCTCTGGCATTTTCAGAGCTGGCCCTGGAGCCCGTTTTTGAGACAGATGAGATCCTTCTGGAGGGTGATCTGGTGATCCGCGGTCATATCCGGCTGGTTCATCTGGTACGTGTAGGTTTAAAACTTCTTTTTGATAAAAATTTGAAACATTTCAGACAGAGACTGAAAGAATAGGAGGAGATAGGAATGGCAGACGAAAGCAAAAAGAACAATTTTCAGAATACGGTAGATTCTCTTTTTAAAGGAATGGATGGCTTTATGACCACCAAGACCGTGGTGGGAGATGCGATCACGGTAGGTGATACCATCATCCTTCCTCTGGTGGATGTTTCCTTCGGTGTAGCGGCGACGGCTAAGGCAGAAGGAACGAAAAACGGCGGAGGCGGCGGAATCGGCGGAAAAATGACGCCCAGTGCGGTTCTTGTCATCAAAGACGGAACGACGAAGCTGGTAAATGTCAAGAATCAGGACAGTATGACCAAGATCCTTGATATGGTGCCGGATTTTGTCAACAAATTTACCTCCGGTTCTGATGCAGAGACAGCAGAAAAAGAAGGAACAGAGGAATAAAAAAGCGGGACAGCACCTGAAAATAACAAAAATCAGGGGCTGTTCTTCTTTCTGCGGAAAAGTCACCGGTACGGATGAAAGTTCGGAAAAAGACTGCATATACTGTAGGAAAGAGGGAACTGAGGCGAAAATATGAAACGGCTGACCGGCTATACCATGTTCTGGATCGGAATCGGGATCCTGCTTTCACTTTTTCTGCCGGGGACCTTCTGTGCAGTGCTCCTGACTGCATTTCTGTTGATTGCGGGCTACTGTCTTTTCTGCGGATAGACAAAGGAGAAATTATGAAGATAAGAAGAACTGCAGGTCTTTTTCTGTTTTTGCTCTGCTTTCTGCTGCTGGCGGGAAGTGTGTCAAAGGCGGATGAGGGCGGCTACACCATTACCGATTATGATGTGAAGGCCATTCTCCACCCGGATAATACCATCGATGTGACGGAACGGATCGGGGTGCTTTTTACAGAGGAGCGTCATGGGATCTATCGGAACATCCCTCTGGAAATGACCGTAGTCAGAGACTTTTCCAGAAAACAGGACAAAAGCGAGGAGAAGATCTTCCGTTACGGAAATAAGATCCGTGACATTCAGGTAAAAGGCGATGAATTTACGGCAAGCCGTCAGGGTGAGGAAGAGGTGATCCGGATCGGTTCGGATGAACGGATGGTGAGCGGAGAGAAAACCTATGTCCTTACCTATACATATGTGATGCCGGATGACCGGATTCCTTACAGCGATTTTCTGTATTACTCTCTTCTCGGTTCTGAGACAGACGAACCCATCAACCGGTTTACCTTCCGTCTGATGTTTGAAAAACCACTGACGGATGCGTCTCTGGAGGCTTTCCGGATTTACAGCGGAGATCCAGGAGAGAAGAAAAATACCCTGAAGGTTTCTTATGAGATCAATGAATATGGCGTCAGCGGACAGGCAGAAAACATCGGAGCCAACCAGGTGGTGACAGTTTTTACCAATCTGCCGCGGGGGTATTTTAAAAATGCGTTCCGGCTGTCTGCTGCTTTTCCGGAAACCATGTTTGGGCTGACAACCTTTTTTGCACTTCTTTATCTGGTGTTGTCGCTGATCTTCCGGAACAAAGCCAGATTCCGGAGAGTCGCGTATGAACCGCCGGAGGGGATGGACAGTGCAAAGGCAGGAGCGCTCTACCGCGGATCTGTGCGTTTTACGGATCTGCTTTCTCTGATCCCTTACTGGGCGCAGCAGGGCTATGTGGAAATTCATGGACGGAAAAAGAAGACAAAAACGAAAAAAGAGACGGAGGGAGTCCGGCTGGTGAAAAAGAAAGAGCTTCCGGAAACGGCTCCTGCTTATGAAAAAACCATGTTTGAGGCCCTTTTTCGGGATGGGGCAGAGGAGGTTGACACCGGCAGGCTTCCGGCGGGCTTTGAAAAATATCTCAGGAAAGCACTGAAGGAGCTGGAAGAAGCATTTCCTGATGAAAAAGATCTGGGACTCCGTAAATTTCTGGACTGGACATTTATGCTCCTGGTCTGTACAACATTCGGGCTTTTTATCGGCGGCTCCGGTGCAGTGGCACTGGGAGATCATATGATTTTTGGCGTTTTCGGGGCAGCCGGGCTTTTTATGGCCTGGAGAAACAGGCAGAAAGCAAAGGGAGAAGAAGCTTTCTCCGATGGGGAAGCCGGCGGTTTTCTCCGCTGGGTGATCTTTCTGTTCTGGAGCTTCTGCATTCTGATCGATGTCTGGATCTGCACGGGGGTAGACTGTCTGGTATCAGATCCCTATATGTACGCCGCGTTTTTCTTTGCGTTGGCAGCGGCTCTTTTTGGTGGTTCCCTGTTTCATTTTTCCGCTTACCGGAGCGCTCTCTGGAAAGAACTTTCCGCCTTTCGAAACTTTATCCGTAAAGGGGAGAAGGGGACGCTGGAACGGTTTCTTGGCTTTGATCCGGACTATTATTACCGGATCTTTCCGTACGCGGTCGCTCTTGGGCTGGCTTCCTGCTGGGAGAAGAATTTCCGCTCCATTCGGAACAGGCAGCCGTTCTGGTATCAGGTAGACGAAGATGATCCTTTTTCTGCCCGGTATATGGAACGCTGGATCAGTGAAGACTTTTATTCCCGCTGTCAGATCGATAACAAGAGTGCTGCAGCAGAACGGATCGATTCTCTGATGGGCGGATCTGATGATGGCTCCGGCAGTTCCACGGACAGTGCCGGTGGAGGCGGAGGAGTTGGCAGCTGGTAAACAAAGCTTCGGAATGTGACCTGCCAGAACAGTTTTCACAGACTGTTCTGGCAGGGTTTTTCAGCACAAAAAAACCGCTGTTCCATTACAGAACAGCGGCAATCATCATCCATTCAAAAGCGATTAAGCTCTCTCTACTTTACCGGATTTCAGGCAGGAAGTACAAACGTACATTTTCTGAACCCCACCGTTGGCGGTTTTAACGCGAACAGATTTAATGTTGGATTTCCACATTTTATTGGATCTTCTATGAGAATGACTCACTTTGATTCCGAAATGAGCACCCTTATCACAAACAGCACATCTAGCCATGACTGCACCTCCTTATCAAAATTTCGCCTGCCATCCTGACAGCAGACTTGCAACAATTGGTATTTTAACAGAAGTCTGTCCGTTTTGCAAGCATAAAATGAAAAAATGGATAAAAATTTTAAAAAACAAAAAATATTGTTCCCATTTAAACAAAAACAGGGTATAATAAGAAACAAGTATGTTTAAAAGAAGTAAGAGGAGGTACGGATATGAAGGGACGTATGAATACAGAGCTTGGATCTATCCTGATCGATACAGATGTCATCGCCACCTATGCAGGCAGTGTGGCTGTAGAGTGTTTCGGCATCGTCGGCATGGCAACCGTCAACGTAAAGGACGGCCTGGTAAAACTCTTGAAAAAGGACAGTTTAAAGCATGGCATCAATGTCACGCTGGAAGATAATAAAATTTCACTGGATTTTCATGTGATCGTTGCTTATGGCGTAAGCATCTCTGCCGTGGCAGACAACCTGTTCAGCAATGTGAAATATAAGGTGGAAGAATTCACCGGCATGGAGATCAAGGACATCAACGTTTTCGTTGAAGGCGTAAGGCCGATTGACTGATTGTAAGGAGGAACAAGATTTTGGAGATCAAAACGATAAATGCCGCGCTCTGCGCTAAAATGTTTCTGGGCGGTGCCAAGAACCTGGAGGCCAATAAAGAATGGATCAATGAGCTGAATGTATTCCCGGTCCCGGACGGAGATACCGGTACCAACATGACGCTGACGATCACATCTGCCGCAAAAGAGGTGGCTTCTCTG
The DNA here is from genome assembly GCF_003463065.1 of Blautia sp. OF03-15BH. Classification (GTDB taxonomy): domain Bacteria; phylum Bacillota; class Clostridia; order Lachnospirales; family Lachnospiraceae; genus Limivivens. Next base: position 107,675 of record NZ_QSCM01000004.1, on the reverse strand, counting down.
GAGAACCCGGAAATGGAGCCCCTGTGCAAGGCAATTTCCTCCGGATCCTTAAGAGGCGCCCGCGGAAACTCCGGTGTCATCCTGTCCCAGCTTCTCCGTGGTTTTACCAAGGGGATCAAGAAGTACGATGAAATCGATGCACCGATCCTGGCAGAGGCTTTTGAAAAGGCTGTGGAGACTGCATATAAGGCAGTTATGAAGCCGAAGGAAGGAACGATCCTGACAGTTGCCAGAGGCATGGCAGAGAAAGCATCCGAGCTGGCGCAGGAAGGCGTGGAACTGGAAGAGATGCTCGAAGCCATTGTGGCAGAGGGTGATGCCGTTCTTGCCAGAACACCGGAGATGCTTCCTGTCCTGAAGGAAGCGGGGGTTGTGGATTCCGGCGGACAGGGTCTGATGCAGGTGATCAAAGGTGCTCTGGATGTATTCAAAGGAAAAGAGGTTGAATACACCGTTGAAAAGAAGAGCACAGGAGTTTCCGTATCCCAGGCACAGATCGAAGAAAAAGAGATCAAATTCGGTTATTGTACGGAATTTATCATCCTGCTGGAAAAACCCATGAGTGAAGAGACCGAGCATGATTTTAAAGAATTCCTGATGTCGATCGGAGACTCGATCGTGCTGGTGGCAGATGAGGATATTGTCAAGGTCCATGTACATACAAACGACCCTGGCAAAGCGATCTCCCGTGCGCTGACCTATGGAGCACTCTCACGGATGAAGATCGACAACATGCGTGAAGAGCATCATGAAAAGCTGATCAAGGATGCGGAAAAACTGGCTGCCCAGCAGGCAGAGGAAGAGAAAAAGAAAGAGCCGAAGAAGGAATGCGGTTTTATCTCCGTATCGATCGGAGAAGGCATTGGAGAGATCTTCAAGGGGCTGGGTGTAGACTGCCTGATCGAGGGCGGACAGACCATGAACCCCAGTACAGAGGACATGCTCAGTGCCATCGATAAAGTCAATGCGGATCATGTCTTCATTTTCCCGAATAATAAAAACGTGATTCTCGCAGCCAACCAGGCCAAGGCTCTGACCAAGGATAAAAAGATCTTCGTGATCCCGACCAAGACGGTTCCGCAGGGTATCACAGCTGTGATCAATTACAATCCGGAACGGACGCCGGAAGAGAATGAAGCAGCGATGCTGGAAGAGATCCAGCATGTGAAGACCGGTGAGGTCACCTATGCAGTCCGTGACACCCATATCGATGACAAGGAGATCCATGAAGGGGATTATATGGGAATCGGTGATCACTCGATCCTTTCCGTTGGCAAGAAGCTTTCCGATGTGACCAAGGATATGCTTGCAGCCATGGCAGATGATGATACAGAGCTGATCAGTATTTATTATGGCGCAGACATTGATGAGGAGACTGCCAACAAACTGGGAAATGAGATCATGGAGCTTTACTCCGGCTGTGATGTGGAGATCTATTCCGGCGGTCAGCCTATTTACTATTATGTGATTTCTGTTGAATAAGAGGAAAATGAAATGAATGAAATGTCACCCATCGATTCCCTGAAGGGGATTGGAGAAAAGACAAAAGCGGTCTTTGAGCGGGCGGGCATTTCGGATATAGGAGATCTTCTTCATGATTACCCGAGAGGCTATGAAAGCTATGAGCCCGTTACGCCTCTCGGTGAGATCTATGATAAGAATACAGGCACTTTTTATGGAGAGATCGTTTCTCCCTTAAATCTGCGCAGGGTCCGGCGTCTCACCGTGGTGACAGGAGTCATCCGGGACGCTACCGGAACGATACAGGTGACCTGGTATAATATGCCATACCTGAAATCCAGCCTTGTCTCAGGAAGCCGTTATGTATTCAGAGGAAAGATCATACGAAAAAGACAGCAGATGTTCCTGGAGCAGCCTGCTGTTTTTCGTATGGAAGAGTATGAGAAGCTCCGGGGAAGGCTTCAGCCGGTCTACCCTTTAACCGAAGGCCTTACCACAAAAATGCTGCAGAAAGCCATCCGCCAGGCTCTGGACGGCGCCGAACTGGAGAAGGAATACCTTCCGGAGGAGATCCGTCATAAATACAATCTGGCGGAATATAATTATGCAATAGAAGAAATCCATTTTCCAAAAGATGAACACAGCATGCGTCTGGCAAGACACCGGCTGGTCTTTGATGAATTTCTCCTGTTTATTCTGGCAGTACGGAATCTGAAAGACGGACGGGAAAAGGTCAGACCTTCGTTTCTTCTGGAAAAAAAAGAACGGATCCAGGAGGTCATTGAAAAGCTGCCCTTTACCCTGACCGGTGCCCAGCAGAAGGTCTGGAAGGAGCTGGAGGAAAATCTGACTTCACAGGACGTCACGGCCCGGTTGATCCAGGGAGACGTGGGCTCCGGAAAAACGATCCTGGCAGAGCTGGCTCTTTTTCTGGCTGCAGAAAACGGCTGTCAGGGAGCGATCATGGTTCCGACGGAGGTTCTGGCAAGACAGCATTATGAATCGATCCTTTCTCTGGTGGAGAGGATGCACCTTCCTTACCGTACGGAGCTCTTGACCGGCTCCATGACTGCCAAGCAGAAGCGGCTGGCTTATGAACGGATTGAAAATCAGGAAGCGGACATCATCGTCGGAACACATGCACTGATCCAGGAAAAGGTTCATTACAAAAAATTGGCTGTGGTCATCACGGACGAACAGCACCGTTTTGGGGTGCGTCAGAGAGAGGCATTGAGCCAGAAAGGCGTTATGCCGCATACAGTCGTCATGAGTGCGACACCGATCCCGCGGACGCTGGCGGTGATTCTGTACGGAGATCTGGATATTTCCATTGTCAATGAACTGCCCGCCAATCGTCTGCCGATCAAAAACTGTGTAGTGGATACCAGTTACCGGGAGAAGGCGTACAAGTTTATCAGAAAACAGGTGGAAGAAGGACGTCAGGCCTATGTGATCTGTCCCATGGTGGAAGAGAGCGAAGCGATGGAGGCAGAAAATGTCATCGAGTATGCCGCCCGTCTGAAGGAGCGGCTGCCGGCGTTTATTCAGGTGGAATATCTTCACGGCAAGATGAAACCAAAAGAAAAAAACGAGATCATGGAACGTTTCCTGAAAAACGAGATCCAGGTACTGGTTTCTACTACCGTAGTGGAGGTCGGGGTCAATGTCCCCAATGCTACTGTTATGATGATCGAGAATGCCGAACGTTTTGGACTGGCCCAGCTCCATCAGCTCCGTGGCCGGGTAGGGCGGGGCGGCTTCCAGTCCTATTGTATCCTGATGTATGGAAATGACGGAAAGAAAACGAAAGAACGTCTGGGGATCCTGAACCGCTCCAATGACGGTTTTTATATCGCGGAGGAAGATCTGAAGCTTCGTGGACCCGGTGATCTTTTTGGCATCCGGCAGAGCGGGATCCTGGATTTTAAGCTGGGAGATATTTTCCAGGATGCGGCGATCCTGAAAGAAGCCAGTGACACGGCAGCGCTTATCATGGAAAAAAATGACAAATTTTTGTCAAAAGACAGTCCGCTTTTTAAAAAAATGATGAAAACGACCCACCTTGAGGATGGAATGTTGAATTTATAGTTGCCTTTTTTGGAAAATAGGGGTATCATGAACCATGTCAAATGATGGTTCTGGCCTTACAGACAGATGTACAGGATGGCTGATAGAGAAAAGCCAGGACACAAGGATTTGTGAGGAGGAATATTATGAGAGGCTCAAGAAGTGTAAAGACGGCTGCAAAAGAGACGGTTAAGAAAGCTGCAGCAACTGCAAAGAAAGCAGCAGAACCGGTGGTTGAAGTAAAAGAGGCTGTAAAGCCTGTTGTAGAGGAAACGGTGAAAACTGTAGCTGAAGCTGCAGAAAAAGCAGTATCCAAAGCCGAAGAGGTGAAGAGCGAAGTAAAGAAGACCGCTGAGAAGAGAACCAGAAAGACTGCTGTAAAGGAGTCTGTATATCTTCAGTATCTCGGAAAAGAGTTCAACAGCGCCGATATCGTAGAGGCAGCAAAGAAAGCCAGCGGTGAGAAAAAGATCACTTCCATCACGGTTTATCTGAAGCCGGAAGAGAACAAGGCATACTATGTTGTAAACGGCGATGTGACCGGAAGCGTAGAGCTGTAAGATACAAAAAAGCCAGGAGCGGAGAAAATTTCCCCGCTCCTGTTTTTTTGCCTCTTTTTCCGGCAAGACTTACATCTGGGAGCCGCTCATGCCGCTCTGGCTGCCCATGCTGTTCTGTCCGGACATCTGCCGTTCCTGTGCTTCGATCATCTTTTTGACCATATAGCCGCCGACAGAACCATTCTGACGAGAAGTCAGGTTTCCGTTGTATCCGTCGGTTAAGGGAACACCCAGTTCGCCGGCGACTTCCATTTTAAAACGATCCAGGGCACTTTTTGCTTCCGGGACTGCGGTTGTGTTAGATGAACGATTTGCCATGATAAAACGCCTCCTTGTACTTTTTTATGATTCTTTGGATTGTTCTCGTTACTGCCTGTGCAATGTTCATTGCAGTTTTAGTATATGAAAAACAGACAGACTTAAACTGGAAAAATCATCCGCTGTCAGAATTTCCTGCCGTTTGACATATTTCTACAAAAATCGAGAAAATGATTGTTATTTTCATAATATCTATGTTATAATAAAATCAAATGGCCTGGTAAATACAGAACTTCTGCAAGGCACCTAAGGTTATCAGATCTGTATGAGAACGGGTTAAATTCAGTCTGGAGGGAAAAGAATGAATATTGGGTTGATTGCTCATAATTCAAAGAAAAGTCTGATGGAAGACTTCTGCCTTGCCTACAAGAGAATTTTGGAAAAACATGAACTATATGCGACTGGCACCACGGGCAGACGGATCGAAGAAGTGACAAAGCTTCATGTACACAAGTTTCTGCCGGGGAGCATCGGAGGAGAAAAACAGTTTGTGGAGATGATCGCAAGAAATGAGATGGATATGGTAATCTTTTTTTACAATCCGCTTCTGAACAGCCCCAAGGAACCCAGCATTGACGCTATCTGTCGTGCCTGTGATAATTACAATATCCCCATTGCGACGAATATCGCGACGGCGGAATCCCTGATCCTTGGTCTGGCAAATGGCGATCTGGAATGGAGAGAACAAGTATGACGATCAAAGATCTTGAGAATCTGTTTATGTTTGCCGGCGGTCTCGGTATGTTTCTGTTCGGCGTACACAGCATGTCAGGCGGTGTGCAGAAATGTGCCGGAGAGCAGATGCGAAAGCTGCTGGGGATCCTGACAAACAATCGCTTTGTGGGCGTTCTGGTGGGAGCACTGATCACAGCTGTAATCCAGAGCAGCGGAGCTACCACAGTTATGATCATCGGTTTCATCAATGCCGGCATCATGAATCTGAGCCAGGCAGTCGGTCCCATCATGGGTGCCAACATCGGTACCTGTATCACTGCCTGGATCGTATCGTTAGGCCAGCTGGGTGATACCTTTAAGACTCTGTCCCCGTCCCTGTATGCGCCGCTGATCGTGGCCATCGGTTCCTTCCTTCTTATGTTTTCAAAGAAGGAGAAAAAGCAGACGATCGGTGAGATCTGCATCGGACTTGGCCTTCTGTTTATCGGTCTGGATTTCATGGGTGATTCTGCCAGATCCTATACGGCGCTTCCGGCCTTTAAAGAGCTGTTTGCTATTTTTGGCGCGAATCCGCTCCTGGGTATCGCCCTTGGTTTTGTCGTTACAGTGATCATGCAGAGTTCTTCTGCGGCAGTAGGTATCCTTCAGACACTGGCTGCCTCCAGCGGAGCAGTTGGTATCAGCGCAGCAGTCTTCATCAGCTTCGGATCCGATATCGGTTCCTGTTCCACTGCTCTTCTTTCCAGTATCGGCACCAACCGTACGGCAAAGAGAGCAGCGATGATCCATCTGCTGTTCAACGTGATCGGCGTAACGGTCTTTTCTGTGATCTTTACCATTCTGTTCCGGATGTTTCCGGACGTTGCTTCCCATGGGATCAACAGTGCAGGTATCGCTACCTTCCATACAGGCTTTAAGGTGGTACTGACGATCCTGATGTTCCCCTTTGCCAATTATCTGGTAAAGCTTTCCGGATTTTTCATCAAGGACGAGCCGGAAAGAGAAGAGGAAGAAAAGGACGAGGAGACTGTCACCCTGCAGCATCTGGATTCCCGTATCCTTAAAGAGCCGGCTTTCGCTATTGAGAATGCCATCCATGAGGTTGTTCATATGGGAAAGATCACGCAGGAAAATATGGAGCGGGCTTTTGATGCGGCACTTTCCTATGACAAAGAGAAGATCGATAAGGTCTATGAGGTTGAAAATACCATCAATAACATGGAGAAGCTCATCACCGAGTATCTTGTAAAGCTCAGCAATCTTCCTCTTACCGAGGATCAGCATATGGTAGTCAACGATCTGTTCTATTCGGTCAGTGACATCGAACGGGTAGGCGACCACATTGAAAATGTGGCAGAGCTGGTGGATGTAAAAGAAGGCACACCAAAGATCGAATTTTCCGAGCAGGCATTAAAAGACCTGGAGCAGATCATGGATCTTGTGATGAAATCTTTTGTCTTTGCCATGTCTGCCAGAGAGCATTCGGACATCACGGATGCGACCAAGGTGGTAAAATACGAGGATATGGTTGACAACATGGAAGAAGAGCTTCGTGAACAGCACATTGAGCGTCTGTCCAAACAGCTCTGTAAGCCGACCAACGGTGTGGTTTTCCTGGATATCATCAGCAATCTGGAGCGTATTTCCGACCATGCCTATAACCTGGCAGGTTATGTAATGTCAGAAGAGTGATCGAATCGGAAAAATGTCTTGACAGACAAAGTGCTTACCGATATACTAAGTAACAGAATAAAAAGAAAGGAGGCAGTATCATGAGAAATTATTTTACAGAGATTTACAAAAACAGCATCAAGAGTAGTAACAACTTGAATTCAAGGATTTTCCGACTGCCGCTTTCTTTTTCGGCGTTCGTGTGACGACATTGCGTACAGAATAAGCAGTGCAGAGAGCATCCCTGATCATTCGGGGGTGCTCTTTTTATGTATGCACACGCAAAACGCCGCAGTCGGAAAATCGAAGAAAGAGAAAAGGAGGAAGTGTAATATGAAGACTGGGAAAAAGCCGGGGAAATTTCCGGTGATCTTTCAGTTTTTGAAAGGCAGCATTCATTTGTTTGTGCTGAGCCTGATTTTTTCCATGAGTTTTACGTTCTGTAACGCTATGACCCCACAGATCATCCGTTATGCGGTGGATCATATCCTGACGGGAGAAGGCAATGCAGAGGGGAAACGATGGTTATTCCTGGCAGCAGGAGCGGTCCTTGCAGCGGCAGTGCTTTCAGGGATCTTCAACTATTTCAGCAAGATGACACTGGCAAAAGGGTCTGAAAATTTTATGAAGAGCATCCGGGATGCTTTGTTCCATCATATTGAGAAGCTGCCCTTTGCCTGGCATGTCCGCCATCAGACAGGCGAGATCATCCAGCGGTGTACCTCTGATGTGGAGGTGATCCGGAATTTTGTCTGTAACCAGATGCCGGATGTGTTCCGTATTGTGTTTCTGATGGCTCTGTATCTGGGCATCATGTTTTCCATGAATGTGAAGCTTTCCCTGATGTCGGCGGCTTTCATTCCGATCGTGGTAGGTTATTCCGGCTTCTTTTATGCCAGGATCGGAAACCGGTTTATGAAAGCGGATGAAGCAGAAGGAGTCCTTTCCAGTACTGTTCAGGAAAATCTGACGGGCGTCCGCGTGGTACGGGCGTTTGGAAGGGAGAAATATGAGATCGACCGGTTTGATGAGAGAAACGAGCATTTTGCCGGTCTTTGGATCCGTCTGGGAAAGATCATGAGTGCTTACTGGGCTACCGGTGATTTTATCACGGGTCTCCAGATTCTGACTGTCCTGATTGCCGGAACGGTCCTGACGGTCCATCAGCAGCTGACGCTTGGAGAATTTCTGGCGTTTGTTTCCTATAATTCTACTCTTGCCTGGCCCATCCGAAGTCTGGGAAGAATTCTTTCCGATATGAGTAAAGCCGGAGTTTCGGTAGAACGTGTGGCCTATATCCTGGATGCGGAGGAGGAAAAAGAAGAGGGGAAGGCTCTCCGGCCGCCGCTTTCCGGTGATATCTGTTTTGAACATGTGAATTTTTCCTACGAAGAGGGTCATCCGATCCTGGAGGATATGAATTTTACGATCCCTGCAGGAAGTACGTTTGGTATTCTTGGAAGTACGGGAAGCGGAAAATCCACACTGATGCACTTGCTGAACCGGCTGTATGATCTTCCTCCATCCCAGGGGCGGATCACGATCGGAGGCGTGGATATCCGTGATATGGAAAGAGAATATCTGAGAAGCCATATCGGTATGGTGCTTCAGGAACCCTTTCTGTTTTCGAGAAGCATCGGAGAGAACATTTCCATCACAGAGGAAACGCCTCACAGGGAAAGAATCCGCCATGCAGCAGAGATCGCCTGTGTGGATGAGGCGATCGAACATTTTACAGACGGCTATGATACCATTGTGGGTGAACGGGGCGTGACTCTTTCCGGCGGACAGAAACAGCGTGTGGCCATTGCCCGGACCCTGATGATGAAAGCTCCGATTCTGGTTTTTGATGATTCTCTTTCTGCGGTGGATGCAGAGACGGATGCGAAGATCCGTCATGCTTTGAAAGAAGAGATGGAAAAGGCCACGGTGCTTCTGATCTCTCACAGGATCAATTCTCTGAAACAGGCAGATCTCATTCTGGTCATGGACAAGGGAAGGATCTGTGAGCTTGGAACCCATGAAGAGCTGATCTGTCAGGAAGGCATTTACCGTGATATTTATGAGATCCAGATGAACAGTGACATCCGGATCCTGGAAGGAGGGAAGCAGGCGTGAGGCTGGAAGAAAAAGAATATACAAAATCCTTTGATTATGCGATCTGGAAACGGATCTTTCCATTCTTAAAGCCCTATAAAAAAACAGTGGTTATGATCCTTGTCATGAACTTTTTCTGTTCCCTGATCGACATCATACTTCCGTTGTTTCAGAGATTTGCCATCAATCATTTCATTGAGGGAAATACGCTGTCCGGCATAGGGATTTTTGCAGTGGTCTATATTGCGGCTATTGCACTTCAGGGCGCATCGGTGATCGCCTTCACCAGGGGCAGCATGCGGATCGAGATGAGTCTTGGAAAGGATATGAAGCGTGCTCTGTTCGTACATCTGCAGACACTGTCTTTTTCTTATTACAATGTGACACCCGTGGGCTATATGTTATCCAGAGTCATGAATGATACCGGTAAGATCGCAGGCCTGATTGCCTGGAACTTCGTGGATCTTCTCTGGGCACTCACCTATGTACTGGGCGTTTTTGTGGCCATGTTTTTCCTGAACTGGAAGCTTGCCCTGATCATTATGCTGGTTGTCCCGGCGATCGCTCTTCTGACCTATTATTTCCAGAACCGGATCCTGAAATGGAACCGGCAGGTGCGTAAGATCAATTCCAGGATCACAAGCGCCTACAACGAAGGGATCATGGGAGCCAAGACGGCAAAATCACTGGTGGTGGAAGAGAAAACCTATGGGGAATTTCAGGAGATCACAGGAGAAATGCGGACAGCATCCATCCGGGCGGCCCGTCTCAGCGCGGTTTACCTTCCGCTGGTGCTTTTCTGCGGCTCTCTTGCAACGGCCATTGTCCTGGCCAGGGGTGGTATGCAGGTGTTTGAACATGCCATGCTTATTGGAACGCTGTCCGCATTCACGACCTATGCGGTGGGTATTTTCGAGCCGATCCAGCAGATGGCGAGAAATCTGGCAGAATTTATTTCTGCACAGGCCAATATCGAGCGTGTCACCGGTCTTCTGGATGAGGAACCACAGGTGGTGGATTCTCCGGAGGTGACAGAAAAGTACGGAGACAGCTTTTTTCCAAAGAAAGAAAACTGGGAGCCCATCCGGGGCGATATTGAGTTTCGCGATGTCAGCTTTCACTACCCGGACGGAAAAGAAGAGATCCTGAGCCACTTCAATCTGAAGATCCCGGCAGGGACCAATGTTGCGATCGTCGGGGAAACGGGTGCCGGAAAGAGTACCCTTGTGAATCTGGCCTGCCGGTTTTTTGAACCGACCGGCGGACAGATCCTCATTGACGGAAAGGACTACCGGGAACGGAGCCAGCTCTGGCTGCACAGCAGTCTGGGCTACGTGCTTCAGAATCCGCATCTGTTTTCCGGAAGTGTCATGGAAAACATCCGGTACGGACGGCTGGATGCCACAGATGAAGAAGTGATCGCTGCCGCCAGGGCCGTTCATGCGGATCAGGTGGTGGAAAAAATGGAGCTTGGTTATCAAAGTGATGTGGGAGAAGGCGGAGACCGGCTTTCCACAGGAGAAAAACAGCTGATCTCTTTTGCGAGAGCCGTTCTGGCTGATCCGAGGATCTTTGTGCTGGATGAGGCGACCTCTTCCATTGATACTCAGACGGAGCAGCTGATCCAGCAGGCAACAGATAAGATCCTGAAAGGAAGGACTTCATTTCTGATCGCCCATCGTCTTTCCACGATCCGCAATGCGGACCTGATCCTTGTTGTAAAGGACGGAAAGATCATCGAACAGGGCAGACATCTGGAACTTCTGGAGAAAAAAGGTTACTATTATCAGCTGGTGCGCCGGCAGTTCACCGAAGAGGAATCCCAGAAGCTGCTGGTCTGAAAAAACTTATAACTACATAAGTGTTCTTCGTATCCCCCGCCCGGTGTCCTGTACACCGGAAGCGGGGGAATCTGATTCTGCGTTCAAAAAGCTTGACGGTTGACAGAAAAAACATTATAATAAAGCGAGCGAAAAATTAACAAAGGGGATTATAGAACCTATGAGAGTGATCGCCGGAAAAGCGCGGAGCCTTCGCCTGAAGAGCATTGAAGGCATGGATACCCGCCCGACTACAGACCGGATCAAAGAAACTTTGTTTAACATGATAAATGATGACCTTTACGGTGCTTCCTTTCTGGATCTTTTTTCAGGGAGCGGCGGCATCGGTATTGAGGCGTTGAGCCGCGGGGCCAGGAGAGCCGTTTTTGTGGAGAGCAGCCGGAAGGCAGCTGCCTGTATTCAGGATAATCTGAAGTTTACCAGGCTGGCTCCGGAAGGAGAGGTTCTTGTCATGGATGTTTTCCGGGCACTGGATACCCTGGCTTTCCGGGGAGAGAGTTTTTCGTTGATCTTTATGGATCCGCCTTATGACCGTGGACTGGAAAAGGAAGTCCTTTCCAGATTGAAAGCTTCCCCTCTTGTGACGGAGGAAACCTTGTTGATCGTGGAGGCTTCCCTGGAAACTGATTTCTCTTATCTGGAGGAATTTGGCTACGAGGTAGTAAAAAGAAAAGAATACAAAACAAATGTCCATATGTTTTTGCAAAGGACAAAAGGAGCAGATACATGAGACGAGCAGTTTATCCGGGCAGCTTTGACCCGGTCACGTTCGGACACCTGGATATCATCCGCAGATCCGCCGCTCTGGTGGACGAGCTGGTGGTGGGAGTGTTGAACAACTCCAGCAAAACACCGTTGTTTTCAGTGGAAGAACGTGTTAATATACTATTGGAAGCCACAAAGGACATTCCAAACGTACGGGTCGAGTCTTTTTCCGGCCTGTCTGTGGATTTTGCGAGAGCCTGCGAGGCCCGTTTTATCGTTCGGGGACTTCGGGCGATCACTGATTTTGATTATGAGCTTCAGCTGGCACAGACCAACCGGATCATGAATTCGGATATCGATACCCTGTTTCTGGCTACGAGCCTGGAATATGCTTATCTGAGCTCTTCCACAGTGAAAGAAGTAGCTTCTTACGGCGGAGATGTATCGAAGTTTGTACCGCCTTTTGTTGTCGATAAAATCTATAATAAAATATGGTCGAAGAAGAACCAGAAGTAAGGAGAGAGTACCGCCATGAGCAGCAGAATTGAGCAGATCATTGAAGAAATTGAAGAATACGTGGACAGCTGTAAATTTCAGCCCCTGTCCTCTACCAAGATCGTAGTAAACAAAGAAGAACTGGAAGAGCTTCTCCGTGAGCTTCGCATGAAGACTCCGGATGAGATCAAACGGTATCAGAAGATCATCAGCAATAAGGATGCCATCCTTGCGGATGCCCAGTCCAAAGCAGATGCGATCGTTGCCGAGGCCAGAGAGAAGACACAGAACATGGTGACTGAAAGTGAGATCATGCGTGAGGCTACCGAGCAGGCGAATGACCTTCTGGAGCGTACCAATCAGCAGGCACAGGAGATTCTGGACAATGCCACCAACGATGCAAACAACATCCGTATGGGAGCTCTCCAGTATACCGATGACATGCTGGCAAATCTGGAGAAGATCATGAGCCATACCATTGATGGAGCCGGAGCAAAATACAACAACTTCATCAATGCCATCCAGTCCTGTTATGACATTGTGAGCAAGAACCGCAGCGAGCTTTCTCCTCAGGCAGCCCCCACCAATTATGGGGCTCCGGAGACCATGGAGGAAGATCCGGCAGAGTATGACGAGCAGCCGGAGGAAAACTAATTTCGTAAGAGCAGGCAGCCTGTCAGAAAAGTCAGGAAGGCAATTATGATTTTGGAAATGAAATAGTCTCTCATGGAGAGACCGGAACCTTTGAGAACACTGGAGGTCTGGGCCATAGCGCTCAGGCCTCCGAAGGCTGTCAGGGGGAACAGGATCCGACAGGCGGTTTTTAACGGGAAAAGCGATACGATGCCCGGAATACCGGTGGTGATCTCCAGAAGCCCACCTGCCAGAGCCGCTGTCTGTTCCGGAAGGAACGGCAGAAGTACCAGGATCTCTGCCAGTATGGAGAAAAGAACAAGATATCCCCCCAGTTTCAGGAGCGTATTTACGGCGTCATAAATACAGGCATCCAGAAGTTCAAAACTGATTTGAACAGCGGATGCATTTTTTTTGCCTGAAAAGAATGGTATTTTTGGACGAAAAAGCCCCGGTCTTGTAAGAAAACCGTAAAAAACAGGTATTCCATAGACAAGGAAAAGTGCAAACGGAAGAAGCTCCGGTTTTTTCAGGTTCTCCATCACCAGAAAAGTAATGACGAAAGAAGGGCTTACCTGATTGCAGAAGCCCAGAAGATAGGAAGCTTCCTCAGGAGCTATCCGGCCGTTGCGGGTGAGATCCGCCAGTACTTTTGCTCCCATGGGACAGCCGCAGAGAAAACCGGTGAAACAGGCATAGCTTCCAAGTGGTGAAATCCCGAAAAGCCTTCCGAAGACAGGGGCCAAGAGGGCTGCCGGGATCTGTACCAGACCGGAATGGATGAGAAAGCCGGAGAGGATCAGAAAAGGCAGAAGGGTAGGAACCAGAGTGCCGAACCAGAGATCCAGTCCCCGTCTGGAAGCAAAAAGAGCTGCTTCCGGAAAAAGAAGCAGGAAAACGAGGATTCCGAGGAGAAGAAAAGCAAGAAAACATTTTTTCATAAAGAAAGCCTTTTTTGTTTTTTAAAATTTATGTGAGACCGTCTTTAAAAAGAAGGTTCTTTTTTCAGTCGCTTTTGCATAAACTGGTCTGAGGGCATAGAAAGAGAAAAGCTGTGGGGAAAAACGGTAAAACAGCAGTTCTTCTGCTGGTACTTATGTTTTTTTGCGGAATCTTCCGGACGCAGCTCCTGCGTCATGCCAGGATGAGGAATCTTTCAGAGAACCAGAAGGAAAGCAGCGTGTTCCGGGAGATGGAGCTTTCGGAAGAAGCGCTGATTTCCCTGAATGAACTTTTGGAGGAGGGGTATGAGCCGGGACGGCTTCTTTCGGTACTTCTGCCCTGGGAAAATTTTCGCATTCCGCCGGAGTCTGTCTGGAACCGGGGAGTCTATTTGCAGGCGGCCGGGGAATTTCAGACGTTCCGGTCACTGGAATTAAGCAGATTTCAGAAGGCCATGTCTGCCGTCTGGGATGATCTGGAAGAATTTCCGTTGGACTTTGTACCTGTCTATGAAGATTCCTGGCTTTTTGACAGAAGCTTCGGAGGGGAAAGGCAGCATGAAGGCTGTGACCTGATGCCGCCGGGAAACCAGCGGGATTTTTACCCGGTACGGAGTATGACAGACGGGGTTGTGGAAAGGATCGGCTGGCTGCCACTGGGGGGCTGGCGGATCGGCATCCGCGGAAGCCGTGGCGGTTATTTTTACTATGCCCATCTCTCTTCGTATGGTCGTGCGTTTCAGAAAGGCGACCGGGTTTCTGCCGGAGATCTTCTGGGTTATATGGGAGACAGCGGCTACGGACCGGAAGGAACAACAGGAAGATTTGATGTGCATCTGCACATCGGGATTTACATAGAAGGAGAAAACCGGAAAGAGATCAGCGTGAATCCCTACTGGCCTCTCCGGTATCTGGAAGAAAGCATAGATTTCTCATGAAAAATGTGGTATCATTTGAGTATCAAAGCATCATTATCGTATGATAAAAGTGTTCGGCAGTTATAGAAAAATGCCGTTAGAAAATCTCTCAAACATAAGGAGGCTTATATGGAAATACAATTATGGAGAGAGATCCTGAATCCGTATGATCTGGCAGTGAAGGAACTTACAGTAAAATTTGAACATCTGATTCAGGAACATCGTCAGCAGGGGTTGTATTCCCCCATCGAACAGGTACACGGAAGGGTAAAGACCATTTCCAGTATCCTGGACAAAGCACAGAAAAAGAATATTCCTATTAATGAGATAGAAGACAAACTGGAAGATATCGCCGGGATCCGGATCATCTGCCAGTTTGTGGAAGACATCCAGAAGGTCGTGGAGATCATCCGCTCCCGGACGGATATGAAAGTCATAGAAGAAAAAGATTATGTCAGCAATATGAAAAACAGCGGTTACCGCAGCTATCATATGATTGTCGAATATACCGTGGAGACGATGAATGGTCCGAAGCGTATCCATGCGGAGATCCAGATCCGGACTCTGGCCATGAATTTCTGGGCGACCATCGAACATTCTCTCCAGTATAAATATAAGAAAAACATTCCGGATCATATCCGCGAAAAACTGAGCAGTGCGGCAGATGCCATCATTGTTCTGGATCAGGAAATGTCTCAGGTGCGCAGTGAGATCATGGATGCCCAGAATGCTTTTCAGATCCAGGCAAATCTTGTGGCGGACATTTTGAATACGATCCAGAATCTCTATCAGCTGGCAAACAAACGGGAGATCGCCAAGATCCAGGATGAGTTTTACCGGATCTACAAGGCAGAGGATCTGGAGCAGCTGAGACGGTTTCAGAAACAGCTGGATGTCATCGCGGAAGGCTACCGCGCCCAATCCTGCTGACAAAGACAAAGGAGAATAGATCAGTGAACCTTCCGGAAAACTACATAGAATCCATGCGGCAGCTCCTTGGCGAGGAGGAGCTGCAAAATTATCTGGCCTGCTTTGATGCACCCAGAACCTATGGCCTTCGGGTCAATACGGGAAAAATTTCCGTGGAAGAATTTTTAAAAAGGACCTCTTTTCATCTGACACCGGTTCCCTGGGTGGAAAATGGATTTTATTATGATCCGGAGGAGGCCGTGACGAAACATCCGGATTATTATGCCGGACTGTATTATATCCAGGAACCCAGCGCCATGGTCCCGGCATCCCGTCTTCCTGTTGAAGAGGGAGACCGCGTACTGGATCTCTGTGCGGCTCCCGGTGGAAAATCCACAGAACTGGCAGCAAGACTTCATGGGACCGGGCTGCTGGTATCCAACGACATCAGCCGATCCAGAGCCCAGGGACTTCTGAAAAATCTGGAGCTTTTCGGAGCCGGCAATATTCTGGTGACCAGTGAGACGCCGGAAACGCTTGCCGGCAGCTTTGAGGGTTTTTTTGACAAGATCCTGGTAGATGCACCCTGTTCCGGAGAAGGCATGTTCCGGAAGGACAGGGATATGGTAAAGAGCTGGCTGGAACACGGGCCGGAATACTATGCACCCATCCAGCAGGAGATCCTTCGCCAGGCGGTCCGGATGCTCCGGCCGGGCGGCATGCTCCTTTATTCCACCTGTACCTTTTCTCCGCTGGAAAATGAAGACAATCTGAAACGTCTTCTGGAGGCAGAACCGGAGCTTGAGATCGTTCCTCTTTCCACCGGGGACTGGTTCCGGGAAGGACAGCTGCCCGGAACGATCCGGATCTGGCCTCAGGATGTCCGTGGAGAAGGGCATTTCACAGCTCTTCTCCGGAAAAAAGGAACGGCTTGTGAGGAGAGTGGAAAGGACAGACGCCGGACGGTGGTCCTTCCGGAAGGGCTTTCCGATTTTGCTTCCCTTTTCCGGCGGCCGCTCCTGACAAAGGGCACACTGGATCTGCGGAAGGAAAATGTCTATCTTTTACCGGAAGGCTTTCCGGAGGTCAGAGGTTTACGGTTTTTGCGTACGGGATTATATGTGGGTGAACTGAAAAAGAAGCGTTTTGAACCGTCACAGGCTCTTGCCATGTACTTGAAACAGGGAGATTTCAAACAGGAACTGAATCTTCCGGCCGGTGATGAGAGACTGATCCGCTATCTGAAGGGGGAAACTCTGGAGATCGCTGAGGAAGAAGCCTGTTTTTCCGGCTGGACGCTGGTACTCAATGACGGGTATCCGCTGGGCTTCGGAAAACTGAATAAAGGAACACTAAAAAATAAATACTGTAGCGGATGGAGGCTTTTATGAGCCAGATGAGACTGGATAAATGGCTGGCGGACGCGGGTGCAGGAACCCGGAGCCAGGTAAAAGAATATTTGAAAAAAGGGCGGATCAGAGTCAACGGAGAAACGGTGAAAAAGCCGGAAACCAAAATTTCAGAAGAGACCGATGAGGTGAGCTTTGATGGAAAAATCCTGAGCCGGCCAGGTCTTGCCTGGTATATGTTCCACAAACCGGCAGGCTGTATCACAGCTGCGAGAAACGGCCGGACGGAAACAGTGATGGACTTTTTTGCCGAAGCGCCGGAAAAGGATCTGGCTCCGGTCGGACGGCTGGATAAAGATACGGAAGGCTTTCTTCTCATCACCAATGACGGACCTTTAAACCACTTTCTTCTGGCTCCCGGCCGTCATGTGGAAAAGACTTATTATGTCAGGGCTGCAGGAACGTTGTTTCCGGAGGCGGAGAAACGCTTTCTGGAAGGATTGGATATTGGGGATGAGAAGCCGACCCTTCCGGCAGAATTAAAGATCCTGAAACAGGATGGTACGGACACGGAGCTTCTCCTGACTTTGAAGGAAGGCCGTTTTCATCAGGTGAAACGCATGGTTCAGGCAGCAGGGGCAGAGGTGACGTATCTGAAAAGGATCTCCTTTGGAGGCCTTCCTCTGGATGAAGACCTGGAAAAAGGAGAATACCGGTCTCTGACAGAGGAGGAAGTTAAATTTCTGAAAGCACAGGCAGGCATGAAAGAAGGATAAAGACGATATGAGTGGATTTTTACCGGTTAGCAGAAAAGAAATGAAAGAACGGGGCATGGAACAGCTGGATTTTGTCTATGTCATCGGGGATGCCTACGTGGATCATCCTTCCTTTGGGCACGCAATCATCAGCCGTCTTCTGGAAGCCCATGGCTACACGGTGGGGATCATTTCCCAGCCGGACTGGAAAAACGATGAAAGTATAGCTGTTTTCGGAGAACCGCGTCTGGGCTTTCTGGTATCAGCAGGAAATATGGATTCCATGGTGAATCATTACTCGGTTTCCAAAAAAAGAAGGCAGACCGATGCATACACGCCCGGCGGGGTGATGGGAAAACGGCCGGACCGGGCAGTGACGGTCTACAGCAATCTGATCCGCCGGACGTATAAAAAGACGCCTATTATCATTGGCGGAATTGAGGCCAGTCTTCGAAGGCTGGCACATTATGATTACTGGGACAATTCCCTGAAACGCTCGGTGCTTCTGGACTCCGGAGCAGATATCCTTTCTTATGGAATGGGAGAACGGAGCATTCTTGCCATTGCGGAAGCTTTGGATGCCGGGATCGCGGTTTCCGATATCGGCTTTATTCCGGGAACGGTCTATAAGACGCAGCATCTGGAAAATGTCTATGATTATGAAATGCTCCCCTCCTTCGAAAAACTGAAAGAGGACAAGGCCAATTATGCCAGAAGTTTTTACACGCAGTATTGCAATACGGATTCCATCACAGGAAAGCGCTTGGTGGAACCCTACCCGAATAAAATCTATGTGGTCCAGAATCCCCCGTCTGCTCCTTTGAACCAGGAGGAAATGGATGAGGTCTATGCATATCCTTATATGCGGACATACCATCCTTCCTACGAAAAACTCGGGGGTGTGCCGGCTATTTCCGAGATCAAATTTTCTCTTGTAAGCAACCGTGGCTGTTTCGGAGGCTGCAGCTTCTGTGCATTGACCTTTCATCAGGGACGGATCATCCAGACCAGGAGTCATGAATCCATTGTGGAAGAGGCAAAGCTTCTTACGAAAGAACCGGATTTCAAAGGTTATATCCATGATGTAGGTGGACCGACCGCGGATTTCCGTGTACGGGCCTGCACCAAACAGGAGACCCGGGGGGTCTGTACCGGCAGGCAGTGCCTTTTTCCAAAGCCCTGCAAAAATCTCCGGGCGACCCACAAAGACTATCTGGAACTGCTCCATAAGCTCAGGAAGCTTCCAAAGGTGAAAAAAGTCTTCATCCGTTCCGGCATCCGTTTCGACTATGTGCTGGCAGATCCGGATGATACCTTTTTCCGGGAGCTGGTACAGTATCACATCAGCGGGCAGCTGAAGGTGGCGCCGGAGCACGTCAGTGACCAGGTGCTTCATTATATGGGAAAGCCGGAACATGCAGTATTTATGCAATTTACGGAAAAATACAAAAAACTCAATGAAAAATATGGGATGAACCAGTTTCTGGTGCCTTATCTGATGTCTTCTCATCCGGGCTGTACCATGAGAGAGGCAGTGAAGCTGGCAGAGTATTTGAGAGATCTGGGGTATATGCCGGAGCAAGTGCAGGATTTTTATCCGACGCCGTCCACGATTTCCACCTGCATGTATTATACCGGGCTGGATCCACGGACAATGGAGTCTGTTTATGTGCCGACCAATCCTCATGAAAAAGCAATGCAGAGAGCATTGATCCAGTACCGGAATCCGAAAAATTACGATCTGGTAAAGGAGGCTCTGGTCCGGGCACACAGAACGGATTTGATCGGTTATGACCGCCGTTGTCTGATCCGGCCGGAGAAACCGTCGGAGCATCCGGTGAAAAATAATTCCGGCGGGAAACCGTCCGGAAGAAGGAAGCAGGGTGCTGCTGATCTCAGGGGTGTGAAGGGAAAGAACACTTCCGAAAACAGAAGCCGCCGAAGTCCCATCCGGAACATTCAGAAAAAGAAAGGGAAGTAACAGCAGATGAAGAAAGTACAAAAAGGAGAATACGGTTACATTCATTCTCAGAAGATCCGCCGTTCCGTCATCACGTTTGTTCTGCTTCTGATCCCGGTAGTGATCTTTTTCATCGGTCTCGGGATTTATCATAAGAGAGAGAATATGTTTACCTTTGTGGCGATCATGGGCTGCCTTCCGGGCTGCCGTTGTGCCGTTGGCATGATCATGATGCTTCTTCAGAAGGAGACAGATCCGGAAGTTTATGAAAAGACCAGAAAAGCGGCAGGAGAGCTTCCGGTCCTTTACGACTGTGTGTTTACTGCCTATGAGAAGACCACCTCTGTGAATGCCCTGGTTCTGGGGCAGGGCTGTGTCATCGGTTACTCTTCTGATCCGAAGACCAGTCCGGAGTACATTGAAAAGCATCTGACGGAGATCCTTCAGGGAAACAATGTAAAACGGACGGTGAAGCTTTTCCGGGATTACCGGAAATTTGAAACACGGGTAAAGGAAATGGCAGCTTATGAAGCTGCAGGAGATGAAAAAAGAAAGAATGAAAAGGCTGTGGATGTTTTAAAAGCCATAGCACTGTAAACAGGGAGGAAACAGCATGAAACAGTTTACCGTGACTCAGGCGGAGGCCGGTCAGCGGCTGGACAAATTTCTGGGAAAATACCTGAACAAGGCGCCGAAGAGTTTTCTCTACAAAATGATGCGGAAAAAGAACATTACCCTCAACGGGAAGAAGGCAGCCGGCAGTGAGAAGCTGGTATCAGGAGATGAGATCAGGCTTTTCTTTTCCGATGAGACCATTGAGAAATTTTCAGAGCTTCAGCTTCCTGAGGCGCAGGGAAAGCTTTCTGTGATCTATGAGGACGAACATATCCTTCTGGTGAATAAACCGGAAGGAATCCTCTCCCAGAAAGCGGAACCGGAGGATATCTCCATGGTGGAAGAGGCGCAGGCGTATCTTCTGCATACAGGAGCTGTGACAGAGGAATCGCTGCGGACGTTCCGTCCTTCTGTGGTGAACCGGCTGGACCGGAATACCAGTGGTATTCTGGCAGTGGGAAAAGATCTTGCAGGAGCACAGGAGCTGAGCCGTCTTTTCAAGGAACGTTCTTTACATAAATATTATTACTGTCTGGTCAAAGGCAGAGTGGAAGAGAAAGCCAGGATCAAGGGCTATCTCGTGAAAAATGAAGCCACAAACCGCGTCACCGTGGAAAAAGAGCCCATGGGCAGGGAAGCCCTTCCCATTGAAACGGAATACATTCCGCTGGACAGTGACGGAGAGGTAACACTTTTAAAAGTTCTTCTGGTAACAGGCCGGACGCATCAGATCCGTGCGCATCTGTCTTCTGTTGGTCATCCGATCCTGGGAGATCACAAGTACGGAGATCCCGTTTTGAATGCCAGGGTAAAAGAAGAGTATCATCTGACCCATCAGCTGCTTCATGCGGCGATCCTTACATTTCCAAAGCTGGAGGGAACACTTGCCTATCTTTCCGGCCGGACCTTTCATGCTCCGCTGCCGAAGAAATTTGCACGCATCCTGACACAGCGGAAGCTGAGTGTCGAAGGAAATGCAGAGCACGGAACGGCGGGTAAGGAGGAAACGATATGCCGACATGGAATTCCAGAGGCCTGAGAGGTTCGGTCCTGGAGGACCTGATCAACCGGACAAATGAGCAGTACCGGGAAAAAGGGCTGGCGCTGATCCAGAAAGTCCCGACGCCCATCACCCCCATCAGGATCGACAAGGAACACCGCCATATCACTCTGGCCTATTTTGAACAGAAAAGTACGGTAGATTACATTGGGGCAGTCCAGGGGATCCCGGTCTGCTTTGATGCAAAAGAGTGTGCCTCGGATACGTTTGCCCTTCAGAATATCCATGCCCATCAGGTGGCATTTATGGAAGAGTTCGAGCATCAGGGAGGAATCTCATTCCTCCTGATTTTTTATACCGGAAGGAATGAGATCATCTATCTGCCTTACCGGGAAATGCGCAAATTCTGGGATCGCGGAGCGGCAGGAGGCCGGAAAAGCTTTCGCTTTGACGAGATCCGCGTCTGCTATCCGGTGAAACAGCATGGTGGTTTTCTGGTGCCCTATCTGGATGCCATTCAGCAGGATCTGGATGAGCAGGACACAAGGGATTGACTTTTCCGGTGATCGGTCGTATAATAAGCACTGATTTTAACGTGGTAGCAATTTACCATACGAAAGTAAAACGCAAAAGGAGAGCTTCATATGATAGATCGTTTACTTCATACCCCGGATGGTGTGCGTGACACCCTAAATGATGAATGCCAGAAAAAACAGTCTCTGGAGCGGGAGCTTCATAAAGTGCTGGTTTCCTTCGGCTACCGGGATCTGGAGACACCAACCTTTGAATTTTTTGATGTATTCGGCAGAGAAGTGGGAACCACGCCCACGCAGGAGCTGTACAAATTTTTTGACCGGGAAGGAAATACGCTGGTGCTCCGTCCGGATTTCACCCCGTCCATTGCCAGGGCTGCTTCCAAGTATTTCCGGGAAGAGGACAAAGCCGTCCGTCTCTGTTATCAGGGAAATACCTTTATCAACAGCAGCAACTATCAGGGGCATCTGAAAGAAACCACACAGATGGGCGCAGAGCTTCTGGGAGATGAAAGCCCGGAGGCAGATGCAGAGCTGATCGCCATGAGTGTGGAGCTTTTGAAAAAAGCCGGTCTTCAGGAATTTCAGGTGAGTGTGGGTCATGTGGGCTTTTTCAAAAGCCTGATGAAGGAAGCCGGTTTTTCCGAGGAAGATGAGCAGAAGCTCCGTTCCCTTATCACCATGAAGAATTTTTTCGGTGTGGAAGAATTTCTGGAAAGCTTTTCTTTGAAGGAAGAATTGAAAAAAGCACTCATCACTCTGCCGGAAATGTTCGGCAGCAGTGAAATCCTTGAGCGGGCGGAACAGCTCACAGACAATCAGGAGGCGCTGGAGGCAGTACACCGGCTGAAAGAGATCTATGAGCTTCTGAAGATCTATGGTGTGGAGAAATACATCTCCTTTGATTTTGGTATGCTCAATAAATATCAGTATTATACAGGTGTGATTTTCCGCGGTTATACCTACGGAACCGGAGATGCCGTGGTAAAAGGCGGCCGTTACGACCACCTTCTGGCCCGTTTCGGAAAACCGTCTCCTTCGATCGGTTTTGCCGTGATGGTGGATCAGCTTCTTTCTGCTCTCGGAAGACAGAAGATCAGCGTTCCTGTGGAACAGGGACCAACGCTTCTGCTTTATGAGAAAAAAGACCGTACCTCAGCCATGCTGGAAGCCAATCATCTGCGGCAGCAGGGCTGCAGCGTAGTCCTTATGGAACAGAAGGATACCATGGAAGCCTATGAGGCGTACGGAAAGAGAAACGGCTTTTATGCAGTCAGAAAATTCCATGAGTCTGACAGCCTGGCCATGTGAGGAGGAGCGTAAGTCATGAGATATTTGACCATAGCCCTGACCAAAGGGCGTCTTGCCAGAAAGACACTGGAGCTTCTGGAGAAGACAGGGATCACCTGTGAAGAGATGAAAGATCCCGATTCCAGGAAACTGATCTTTACGGATGAAGAGCACAAGCTGAAGTTTTTCCTGGCCAAAGGACCGGATGTACCCACGTATGTGGAGTACGGAGCAGCAGACATCGGGATCGTAGGAGAAGATACGATCCTGGAGGAGCAGAGGAAGATCTATGAGGTGCTGGACCTGGGCTTTGGCAGATGCAGGATGTGTGTCTGCGGTCCGAAAGAGAACGAAGAGCTTTTGAAGCATCAGGAGTTTATTCGTGTTGCGACCAAGTATCCGAACATTGCCAGAGACTTTTTCTATAACAAGAAACATCAGACAGTAGAGATCATCAAACTGAACGGTTCCATTGAGCTGGCTCCCATTGTGGGACTGACGGAAGTGATCGTGGATATTGTAGAGACCGGCTCCACGTTAAGGGAGAATGGTCTTCAGGTGCTGGAGGAGGTCTGCCCCCTTTCTGCCCGTGTTGTCGTCAATCCTGTGAGCATGCGGATGGAAAATGAACGGATCACTCAGCTGTTAAAAGAGATCAAGGCTGTATTGTAGGAGGAGAAACCGATGCGTACCATAAAGCTTACCGAAGAAACCAGAAAAGATCTTCTGGAAAAATTACTGAAAAGAAGTCCGAACTGCTACGGAGAATACGAAGGTCGGGTGACGGAGATCGTCAACACCGTCCGGGCAGAAGGAGATAAAGCGCTGTTTGCCTATACCGAGCGCTTTGACCGGGCCAAGATCACAGCGGAAAACATCCGTGTGACCGAAGAAGAGATCCAAAAAGCTTATGAGGAGGTGGATCCGGAGCTTTTGTCCGTGATCCGCAAAGCACTGGTCAATATCCGTTCTTATCATGAAAAACAGCTGAAGCAGAGCTGGTTTGAAAGCCAGCCCTCCGGTATCATCCTGGGTCAGAAGGTACAGGCTCTTTCCACAGTCGGCGTTTATGTTCCCGGCGGAAAGGCGGTTTATCCTTCTTCGGTTCTCATGAACATCGTTCCGGCCAAGGTAGCCGGTGTGGAAAAAATCATCATGTGTACGCCCTGTTCTTCCGAGGGAGAGGTCTGTGCGTCCACACTGGTGGCAGCCAGAGAGGCCGGCGTGGATGAGATCTATAAAGCCGGCGGAGCCCAGGCCGTTGCGGCAATGGCATTTGGTACGGAATCCGTTCCGAAGGT
Organism: Blautia sp. OF03-15BH; assembly: GCF_003463065.1. GTDB lineage: Bacteria > Bacillota > Clostridia > Lachnospirales > Lachnospiraceae > Limivivens. The sequence goes on along the minus strand of NZ_QSCM01000004.1, from coordinate 83,582 downwards.
GGACAAGATCGTAGGACCCGGAAATATTTATGTGGCTCTGGCCAAAAAAGCGGTGTATGGTTTCGTCAGCATCGATTCCATCGCAGGTCCCAGTGAGATCCTGGTTCTGGCAGATGAAACGGCAAATCCCCGTTTTGTAGCTGCGGATCTTCTGTCGCAGGCAGAGCATGATGAACTGGCTTCTGCAATCCTTATTACGACCAGTGAGGAACTGGCTGCAAAGGTTTCCACGGAAGTGGATGGTTTCTTAAAGGAGCTTTCCAGAAGAGAGATCCTGGAAAAATCACTGGAGAATTACGGACACATCCTCATTGCCGACAATATGGATGATGCGATGGATACGGTCAATGCCATTGCTTCCGAGCATTTGGAGATCGTGACGAAAAATCCCTTTGAGCTTATGACCAAGGTAAAAAATGCCGGGGCCATTTTCCTCGGTGAGTATGCCAGCGAGCCGCTGGGAGATTATTTCGCAGGTCCGAACCATGTACTTCCGACCAATGGGACGGCTCGTTTCTTCTCACCTCTTGGCGTGGATGATTTCATCAAACGTTCCAGCATTGTTTATTATTCCAAAGATGCCCTGGAGGCCGTGCACGAGGACATCATCCGCTTTGCGAAGGCAGAACAGCTGACCGCCCATGCCAATTCCATTGCGGTGCGCTTTGAAAAAAAGGATGAAAAATAAGGAGAGGTCATGGAAAGAAAAGCAGTAGTAAACAGAAAAACCAGAGAGACGGATATTTCTCTGGAACTGGATCTGGACGGAAGCGGACAGTATGACATCGATACGGGCATCGGCTTTTTTGACCATATGCTTTCCGGTTTTGCAAGACATGGCTTTTTTGATCTGAAGCTGAAAGTGACCGGAGATCTGTATGTGGACAGCCACCATACCATAGAAGATACGGGGATCGTGCTGGGAAAAGCCATTGCGCAGGCTCTTGGAGAGAAAACAGGGATCAGACGCTACGGTCATTTTCTGCTTCCTATGGACGAGTGCCTTGTGCTCTCCGCTGTGGATCTCAGCGGCAGGCCTTATCTTTCCTGGGATGCGGAGTTTACCGTTCCCCGGCTCGGTGATATGGATACGGAGATGGCGAAAGAATTTTTCTATGCGGTTTCTTATGCCGCAGCCATGAATCTTCATCTGAAGGTCTTGACACCGGGAAACAATCATCATATGATGGAAGCAATGTTTAAGGCCTTTGGAAAGGCCCTGGATATGGCTGTGAGTCCGGAAAGCCGGACGACAGAAGTTCTTTCCACGAAAGGGAGTTTATGATTATGACACAGAAAAAAATAGCAGCATGCATTTTTTTAAAGAATGGCAGAGCCGTAACAGATTTTACCGGAAAAACCCTTCTTACGGAGACTTCACCGGTGATCCTGGCAGAGGAGTACGATCACGCAGGAGCCGATGAACTGGTGATCTTTGATCTGTCCGAGGGAGATGAGGAGCATGAAAATGCTCTGAATATGATCCGTGCCATTCAGCGGCGGGTGGATATCCCCATCATGGGCTGCGGCAATGTAAACCGGGTAGAGGATGTCAAAAAACTGCTTTATGCCGGATGCCAGAAAGCGGTCCTGAATTTCTCCAAGGAGAGCAATATCGCCCTTACAGAGGAAGTCTCCAAGCGCTTTGGCAAGAATAAGATCGGCATTTCCATTGATAAGCCCGAGGAATATATGCAGAACAATGAACTCATCGCAGAGTATACTTCAGAGCTTCTTCTCCTTCCGGGAGCAGCAGGACTGATGAAATCCCCGCTGTCTTCGGAGGTTGTCCTCTGTGATTTTGACAAAGAGGTGGAAGCCCTTCTTCCGGAGCTTTCTGATATACTGATCGATGGCATTATGGGAAGACCGGAGGCGCAGGCGGCAGAACTTTTCCTGAAAGTAAAGCAGGAAGCCAAGAAAATGGGAATCCTGGTAAATACCTTTGAAAGTCCGCTGAAATGGGAGGATATGAAGCTGAACGAGGACGGTCTTCTTCCGGTAGTCGTTCAGGATCATAAAAATCTGGAGATCCTCATGGTAGGCTATATGAACCAGGAAGCCTTCGAAGAAACACTGGCAACCGGCCGCATGACCTATTACAGCAGAAGCAGGAAGGAACTCTGGATCAAAGGAATGACCTCCGGCCATTTCCAGTATGTGAAAAAGCTCATGATCGACTGTGATAACGACACACTGCTGGCACAGGTCGCACAGATCGGAGCTGCCTGCCATACCGGAAACAGAAGCTGCTTCTACCGGACACTGGTAGAAAAGGAGACTCCCCATGTCAATCCTCTGAAGGTACTGGAAGATGTCTATGCAGTCATCGAAGACCGGAAGCTTCATCCGAAGGAAGGCTCTTACACGAATTATCTTTTTGAAAAGGGCATTGACAAGATCCTGAAAAAAGTGGGAGAAGAGTGTACAGAGATCGTCATTGCAGCGAAAAATCCCAATCCGGAAGAGATCAAATATGAGATCGCGGATTTCCTGTATCACTGCATGGTGCTGATGGCTGAAAAAGGAGTCACCTGGGAGGATATCACCGAGGAACTGGCTCACAGAAGGTAAGAAATACAGGTTCACATGGCAGTCGCCGGGAAACTTCGGCGACTGTTTTGCATAAGAACGATTTCCGCTGCATAAGCATAAGCAAGTCCATCGGGAAAGGTCGGGGTTGCATGCAGGAGGAAAATGATCACAAAACAGATCTGGAGGAAGTTCTTGCATCTCTTCGTGAGACTGCCGGAGAAAACAGAGAAAGTCTGAAGAACCGTTATGAGACAGAGCAGTTAAGCAAAAGAGAAGTGAAAGAAGAAAGGGAAGAACCGGTAATGGCGGGCAATGGAAGCTTTTATCTGCGGACGCTTCTTTGCTTGCTGCTTTTTCTGGGCTTGCTCATTTTAAGAAGAGAAAACCGGTCTGTGCTCGGTCTTTCACCGGAAGAACTGAAAGAAACCATAAGTACAGGGATCCTTCTTCAGGAAACGACGGAAGAAACAGAAAAGTGAGGAAAAAGAGAATGAAAAAACAGCTGATGCTGGCCTGTCTGGCCTTCTGCCTGGCATTCTCCAGCCATTCCATGGCGGCAGAGAAGAACGGCTGGAGAAGTGAGGCCGGGGGAAGTGTTTACTACGTAAAAGGAACCAAGGCAAAAGGGTTGAAAAAAATCGGCTCTTATACCTATTATTTTAAAAAAGAGGATGGGACTCTTCTGAAAAACAGATGGCTCCGCTATAAGGGAAAGTATTATTATTTTCAGAACCGGGGCCGGATGGTGACAAGCCGCTGGGTCGGAAAAAACTATTATGTCGGAAAAGACGGAGCCCGTGTCACCAATCGGTGGGTAGGTAAAAAATTCCTCGGTGAAGACGGCCGCTGGATCAAAGGCTTCAAGGGCGGCTGGCAGAAGATCAAGGGAAAATGGTACTATTACACGTCAAAGGGCAAAAAAAAGACGGGCTGGATCACCTATAAGAACCATCGCTATTATCTGGATCAGAATGGTGTCCGTGTCACACAGTTTACCACGATCAACAAAAAACACTATCAGTTTAATAAAAAGGGGATCCTTCAGAAAAGCACCTGGGTGAAACGGAACGGGCTGTATTATCGTGCCGGCGAGAACGGTGCGGTAGATATGAGAGAGGGTTACAACTCCAAGGATCCTTCCACCGCCACCCGGATCATCTATAAGAGCTCCACGATCTATATTGATCTGAAAAAGAGCTGGGAGTACGGCACCCATTACTGGACGGCTCACATCAAAGTGAAAAATACCGATCAGCTTCGCAGCTCCATGGCTTACGGTACTTATGGAGGAGCACTGGAGACTACTTCCGCGGCACTGGTACGGAATAACGGCATCATCGGGATCAACGGAAGCCGTTATGATGCCAGCGGCCGTCCGGCGTTTAATGCCGTCCTGATCCGGAAAGGCCAGATCTATAACCGTGCGCTTGGAACCAGTTATTCCCTTATGGCCATCAAACGGGACGGCACCATGTATACGCCGAAGCAGGGACTTTCTGCAGAACAGCTGGTGGCAGACGGTGTTTATGATACCTTTGATTTCGGCCCGGCTTTTATCATGAACGGCAGAGATCAGAAGATCATTTCACCTTTTGAACAGTATCAGAACAATCCCTACCCCAGAAGCGCGGTCGGCATGATCCGTCCGGGAGAGTATGTTCTTCTGGTGGCAGATGGAAGCGGCAGAGTTTCCACGGGCTCCAGAGGTCTGGATCATTATCAGATGTGTGAGATCTTCCGGCGCTACGGCTGCACCTATGCGTATCAGATGGATGGCGGCGGTTCTGCCACTCTGGCTTACCGGGGAAGAGTGCTGAACAATCCCTCTGACGGAAGCGAACGGCCGGTAGCAGATTTCCTCTATTTCCGGGAGTAAAAGTGTAGAAAAAATTTGAAAAATTCCAAATAAAAAAATTTTGAAAAAACTTCTTGACAAATTCCGCAGCATCAGATATAATTCTCAGTGTTGAGGCGGAATAGCTCAGTTGGCTAGAGCACACGGTTCATACCCGTGGTGTCGAGAGTTCAAATCTCCCTTCCGCTACTGCATCGAAGACCTGTGAGAGGATCGTTTCTCACAGGTCTTTTTCTTTTCTTTCCTGTATTTTTTGCAGAGACCAAGGAAAGAGATGAGAGAAACTTCTTGACAAGACTACACGGTGGTGGTACGGTAAAGCAGTTGAGAGCAAAAAACTTTTGGATTCAACATATCATAACAGATGAGGTGTAAAAGCATGCAGGAAATGAAACCGATCAAAGAAGGTAAGGTACGTGAGATTTATGACAATGGAGACAGCCTGATCATGGTTGCTACCGACCGTATCAGCTGCTTCGATGTGATTCTGAACAATGTGGTGACCAAGAAGGGAACCGTGCTTACTCAGATGTCAAAATTCTGGTTCAATATGACCGAAGACATTCTTCCGAACCATATGATTTCCACAGATGTCAAGGACATGCCGGAATTCTTCCAGCAGGAGAAATTTGATGGCAACAGCATGATGTGCCGGAAACTGGAAATGCTTCCTCTGGAATGTATCGTTCGCGGCTACATTACAGGAAGCGGCTGGGCCAGCTACAAGGAGAACGGAACCGTCTGCGGGATCCGTCTGCCGGAAGGTCTGAAAGAATCCGACAAACTGCCGGAGCCGATCTACACCCCCTCCACGAAAGCGGAGATCGGAGATCACGATGAGAACATTTCCTATGAGCAGAGCATTGATCATCTGGAAAAGTACTATCCGGGCAAAGGAAAAGAGTATGCTGAGAAGCTGAAGGATTATACCATTGCTCTTTATAAAAAATGCGCCGAGTACGCACTGAGCAAAGGTATCATCATTGCCGATACCAAATTTGAGTTTGGTCTGGATGAGAATGGAAATATCACCATCGGTGATGAAATGCTGACTCCGGACAGCTCCCGCTTCTGGCCGGCAGACGGTTATGAGCCGGGTCACGGTCAGCCTTCCTTTGACAAGCAGTTTGCCCGCGACTGGCTGAAAGCCAATCCGGACAACAACTGGACACTGCCCCAGGAGATCGTGGACAAGACCATTGAGAAATATCTTCAGGGCTATGAGATGCTTACCGGAGAGAAGCTCGCATAAAAAGAACGGATGAGAACCCCGCTGCATTCTGAAAAATCAGGTGCAGTGGGGTTTTTTCATTCTTTTCTGAATCTTATGTTCTTTTTTTAATAATTTGTTGCAGAAAAATCCTCCATTTGTTATAGTAAGCGCGTACTCAACAACAAATGCAAAAACGAAAGGATGGCTGTTATGACAAAATTTGAACAGTGGAGTGGTTTTTCTGGAAGACTGTGGAAAGAGGGCGTGAATGTTCGCGACTTTATCCAGAATAACTACACCCCATATGATGGGGATGAGTCCTTCCTGGAAGGACCAACGGACTCAACAAATCGTCTGTGGGGAAAATTGCAGGAATTGCAGAAGGAGGAGAGAGCCAAAGGCGGAGTGCTTGATATGGAGACAGAAGTTGTCAGCGGTATCACAGCATATGGCCCGGCATACATTGACGAGAGCATGAAAGAGCTGGAGCAGGTTGTAGGTCTTCAGACCGACAAGCCTCTGAAACGTGCCTTCATGCCCTACGGCGGAATCAAAATGGCGGAGAAATCCTGTGAAATGTATGGCTACAAACCAAGCCCGAAGCTTCACGAGATCTTCACCAAATATCACAAAACTCACAATCAGGCTGTATTTGATATCTATACACCGGAAATGATGAAGGCCCGTCACAATAAAATTCTGACAGGTCTTCCGGATACCTACGGACGCGGAAGAATCGTAGGCGATTACAGAAGAGTTGCACTTTACGGAATCGATTACCTGATCAAAGCAAAGCAGAGAGATTTCCATGATACCAACCGTCAGGGCATGCGTCGTGGAGACTTCCAGCTTCGTGAGGAGATCGCAGAGCAGGTAAGAGCTCTCAAAGAAATGAAAGAAATGGCTGCTGCGTACGGCTTTGATATTTCCGAGCCGGCAAAAAATGCCAGAGAGGCAGCTCAGTGGCTGTACTTTGGTTACTTGGCAGCGATCAAGACTCAGAACGGCGCAGCTATGAGCGTTGGCCGTATCTCCACCTTCCTGGACATCTATATCGACAGAGATCTGAAGAACGGAACTCTGACAGAGAAAGAGGCACAGGAGCTTATCGACCATCTGGTAATGAAATTCCGTATGGTAAAATTTGCAAGACCGGAATCTTACAACCAGCTGTTCTCCGGCGACCCGGTATGGGCAACCCTGGAGGTGGCAGGTCTTGGTATGGACGGACGTTCCATGGTAACCAAGAGTGATTACCGTTTCCTGCATACACTGGTAAATATGGGACCGGCTCCGGAGCCGAACCTGACGGTTCTCTATTCTTCTCATCTGCCGGAGAACTTCAAGAGATTTGCTTCTTATATCTCTGTGAAGACCAGCTCCATCCAGTACGAGAATGACGATGTCATGCGTCCGGTATGGGGCGATGACTACTCCATCTGCTGCTGCGTATCTGCAACACAGACCGGTAAAGAGATCCAGTTCTTCGGTGCCCGTGCAAACCTGGCAAAATGCCTTCTCTACGCGATCAACGGCGGTGTGGATGAGAAGACCGGCGAGCAGGTAGGACCGAAATATCAGCCCATCACTTCCGAATATCTGGACTATGATGAGGTGATTGAGAAATACGATGCTATGATGGACTGGCTGGCTCATCTTTATGTAGGAACCCTGAACATGATCCACTATATGCATGACAAATATTACTATGAGGCAGCAGAGATGGCTCTCATCGATACCGATGTACGCCGTACCTTTGCTACCGGTATTGCAGGTTTCTCTCATGTGGTTGACTCCTTAAGCGCTATTAAGTACGCAAAGGTAAGAACCATCCGTAATGAGAACGGCAAAGTTGTAGATTATGAGACCATCGGTGATTTCCCGAAATACGGAAACGACGATGACCGTGCAGATGAGATCGCAGTGAAGATCCTTTCCGTTTTCATGGATAAGCTGAAATACTGCCACACCTACCGTGATTCCGAGCCGACGACCTCTATTCTGACCATTACCTCTAACGTGGTATACGGAAAAGCAACCGGTTCCCTTCCGGATGGAAGAAAAGCCGGCGAGCCGCTTTCTCCGGGAGCAAACCCCTCTTACGGAGCAGAGAAAAACGGTCTTCTGGCTTCCCTGAACTCCGTTGCAAAACTGCCGTATGAGCTGGCTCTGGATGGTATCTCCAATACACAGACCATCAACCCGGGTGCACTGGGCCATGATGACGAGGAGCGTGTGACCAACCTGACCCATGTTCTGGACGGTTACTTCAATCAGGGTGCTCACCATCTGAATGTAAACGTATTCGGTACCGAGAAGCTGATCGATGCAATGGAGCATCCGGAGAAACCGGAGTATGCAAACTTCACCATCCGTGTATCCGGTTACGCTGTAAAATTCATCGACCTGACCAGAGAGCAGCAGATGGATGTTATCGCAAGAACCTGCCACGACAGAATGTAAGGTGAAAATCATGGAAAACCAGAAAGGGTATGTTCATTCTCTGGAAAGCTTTGGCTCTGTGGACGGTCCGGGAGTCCGTTATGTGATCTTCTTAAGCGGCTGTCCCATGCGATGCCAGTTTTGCCACAATCCGGATACCTGGGAGCTGAAAAAGGGAGACCTTTACCGTGCGGACGAGCTTCTTGAAAAGGCACTCCGCTACCGCAATTACTGGGGAGACAAAGGAGGAATCACGGTCAGCGGCGGAGAACCGTTGATGCAGATCGATTTTCTCACAGAGCTTTTCAGAAAGGCAAAGGAAAAAGGCATCCATACGACTCTTGATACCAGCGGCGCTCCCTTTACGGAGGAAGGAAGCTGGTTTGAGAAGTGGCAGGAACTCATGAAGTACACCGATCTTGTAATGCTGGATATCAAGCATATTGACGAAGAGCAGCACAGGATCCTGACAGGAAGAACCAACAAAAACATTCTCCGGATGGCAGAAGTGCTCTCTGAGATGGGCAAGCCGGTCTGGATCCGCCATGTACTGGTGCCGGAGAGAAATGACACTGATGCATATCTCCATCGGCTGGCTGACTTTATCCATACATTAAAGAATGTGGAGCGGGTAGAGGTTCTTCCTTATCATACTCTTGGGGTTTTCAAATGGGAGACTCTGGGCATCCCCTACGCTCTGGAAGGCATCAAGCCTCCCACAAAAGAGCGGGTGGAAAATGCCGAGCGTATCCTTGGTATCAGAGAATAGAATCAGAATAAATAAGAATGAGCCCCGGTGCGGCAGGATTTGAACTGCTGCGCCGGGGTTTTTCTGTAAAAAAGAAAAACCTGTTATATTTCTTTATTTTCCTGTTGACAAATCTACAGGAAGGGCATATCATGAATATATGAATAGTTGTTCATATGAAAAAAGAAGAAGTAAATAAAAGGAGGCATATCTCATGAAGAAAAAATTCAAATTACAGGATCTGGACTGTGCAAACTGCGCAGCAAAAATGGAAGAGGCGATCAAGAAACTTGACGGTGTCAACGATGCAAGCGTGAATTTCATGATGCAGAAGATGACCATCGATGCCGAGGACAGCAGATTCGATGAGATCATGAAAGAGGTTGTCACTGTCTGCGCCAAGGTGGAGCCTGACTGCAAGATTCTGATGTGATTCCTGTGACCCGGGCATTTGACCCGGGTCTTTCTTTCCGGATCGAAAGGGGATAACCGGAAAGCTGCATCATTATAATATGGAAGGAAGATTGAAACAATGACCGACAAACAGAAGAAAACATTATCGCGTATTCTTGTAACCTTTGTGATCTTCGCCGTCCTGTTTATTCTGGAACATACCGGAAGGCTGGAGAATGTCAATATGTGGATCCTTTTTATTATCTATCTGATCCCGTATCTGATCATCGGCTATGACATTATTCTGAAGGCAGCAAAGAATCTCTCCCATGGCCAGGTGTTTGATGAGAATTTTCTGATGATGGTAGCCACGATCGGTGCTTTCGGCGTACGGGAGTTTTCCGAAGCCGTAGCTGTGATGCTGTTCTATCAGGTGGGTGAACTCTTCCAGAGTTATGCCGTCGGAAAATCCCGTCAGTCCATTGCCGCCATGATGGACATCTGTCCGGAATATGCCAATATCGAATCGGAAGGAAAACTGGTCCAGGTCGATCCGGATGATGTAGAAGTAGGAACCATCATCGTGATCAAACCCGGTGAGCGGATCCCTCTGGACGGCGTGGTGGTGGAAGGAGAGTCCCTCATTGATACCGCGGCTCTTACCGGAGAATCGGTACCGAGAAAGGCAGCTGTGGGAGATGAGATCATCAGCGGCTGTGTCAATGGAAGTGGTACACTGAAGGTACGGACGACAAAGGAATTTGATGATTCCACGGTAGCCAAGATCCTGGAACTGGTGGAAAATGCAAGCTCTAAGAAAGCAAAAGTCGAGAACTTTATCACCAAATTTGCGAAATACTATACACCGGTCGTTACCATCGGTGCTGTGATCCTGGCAGTTCTTCCTCCGTTGATCCTTGGCGGAGGCTGGGGAGAGTGGATCCAGCGAGCCTGCATTTTCCTGGTAATTTCCTGCCCCTGTGCCCTTGTGATCTCCGTTCCGATGGGCTTCTTCGGAGGAATCGGAGCCGCATCCAAAGTCGGCGTTCTGGTAAAGGGCAGCAACTATCTGGAAGCTGTGGCTGAGATGACAACCATCGTTTTTGATAAGACTGGTACCCTGACTAGAGGAGAGTTCCGTGTGACGGAGATCCATCCGGAAAAAGGCACGGAAGCGGAGCTTCTGGAACTGGCTGCTCTGGGAGAGGGCTATTCCAACCACCCGATTGCAAATTCTATCCGGGAAGCTTATGGAAAAGAGCTGGATATGAACCGCGTGTCTGATGCGGAAGAAGTGGCCGGTCATGGCGTTTCTGTAGCTGTGGACGGAAAGAGAGTTCTTCTCGGTAACGGGAAACTCATGAAGCAGCAGAGTATTTCCTATACCTCCTGCAAGAGCCGCGGCACTGTAATCTATGTGGCTGTGGACGGCAGTTTTGCCGGCTCGATCGTGATCTCCGACCGGATCAAAGAGGGAGCAAAAGAAGCGATCGCCAGCATGAAGAAGCTTGGTGTAAAGCATTGCGTGATGCTTACCGGTGACCGGAAAGAGGCTGCGGAGCAGGTGGCAGAGGAGATCGGCATTGACGAAGTGCATGCAGAGCTTCTTCCAGGTGATAAAGTAGCAAAGGTGGAAGAACTCCTGAAAAAAGAAAGTGACAAAGAGCGCTTGGCTTTTGTCGGTGACGGTATCAACGATGCTCCGGTCCTTGGCCGTGCCGATATCGGTATCGCCATGGGAAGCATGGGTTCCGATGCAGCCATCGAGGCGGCAGATGTGGTTCTGATGGATGACGATATCACCAAGATTGCCTCCATCGTGAAGATTTCCAGAAAGACGCTCCGCATTGTCCGCCAGAATATCATCTTTGCACTGGCAGTCAAAGCTCTGGTACTGATCCTGGGAGCTTTTGGCATGGCAAATATGTGGGAAGCCGTTTTTGCAGACGTCGGAGTTTCTGTCATTGCAATTTTGAACTCCATGCGTGCACTGAAGATCGATAATTGAATAATTCTAAAGAGAAAAACGCCATCCGGCCGGGAAAAATCTCGTACCGGATGGCGTTTTTTTCTGTGAAAAGGGGTTTTTACTGAAGCCCAAGATATTCCCGAATTGCCGGAAGCTGTTTCTTTGCATCTTCGTATCCGAGGAAATACAGATTGCCAAGCTTCTCCATATCGCCTTCCAGCCGGCTGATATCCACAGGCCTGGAAGGAGCTATGACGTAAATCTTTTTCTCGGCGGCCAGCTCGATCATCTCACTGCACTGACGGTTATAACTGGCGTTGCTGTCATCCAGAACCCGGGCAAAGTTCGGATAGTCATGGTAAAGGCGGTCGGTAAGGGAATGGTCACTTCTTTCTTTTTTGCGGTAATCCATAGGACGGGTGCGGATGACCAGAACCTTTTGATATCCCTGGTCCAGAGGCCAGCGGAATGGCACTTTGTCGCTGCAGCCGCCATCCAGATAGGGAATGCCATTGATCATGACCATTTTTGAGACGTAGGGCATAGAGGCAGAGGCGCGGACAGCCTGAAAGATGGTTTTCCTGTCACTTTTTTCAAAATAACGGGGCCGGCCTGTGATACAGTCTGTTGCCACCACGACAAAACGGCTGTCCGGCCGGAAGAAACGTTCTTCATTCAGGGGGTCTTCTTTATTGACATTTTTTAGTATGAAATCAAAGCCAATGACACCGAGGTTTTTGCGGATAGCCTTAAGCCCCACATAGCGGCTGTCGTGGCGATAGGTCAGATTCAGACGGCCGGAACGGCCAATTTGTCCAGAAACGTAATTCATGCCATTGAGGGCTCCGGCGGAAACTCCTACCGTGCAGGAAAGATTGATCCCTGCTTCCATGAGAGCATCCAGAACTCCGCTGGTGTAAAGCCCGCGGAAAGCGCCGCCTTCCAGAACGATGCAGCCTTCGGTCAGCTGATCCGATGCCAGACCTTTCGGAAGACGAGACAGGCCGGAAAATACCTTTTTGTTTTTACTCATAGCAGTCACTCCTCATTTGTGCGTGTGTTGTTTTGTCAGACAGCCGGAGAACGCTTCTCCGGACAGTCCATATCATAACGCAGAAAAATTTCAAACTCAAGTATGTATTTTTTCAGACACGCTCTAGGATGTCCGCCCGCGTCAAATGTGCGGTACACCATGGAAGACTTTCCGGTTAAGAAAAAGATCAAAAAATAATCGACTGTCTTCACATGATAAGGTCTTCTTGAAAAAACCAAAAGTCATTTTTTGTCGAATTAACTAAGAAATGCCAGAAATTTTACCTGTTTTTAACATATGTGCCGAAAACAATTTTTGGCTATCATTTCGTTTGACAAATGGTAGTCAGATTGTTAAAATTCAGATAGTAATGTTATCCGATATAGGTCTGTGAAGAAGGTTCAGACGTTTCTACCGCACGCCGTTCAGTTGCGACTATTGGGTTCGATAGAAAGAACGCAGATGTCAAGGATTTGTACATCTGCATTTTTTTATTCCCATGTGCAGAAGAGGCGGGCCGTCTTGTCCGCAGGGGAGTATCAGGCAGCACCTGAAAATCTTTCAGCTGCCGTGATCCGGCATATTTCGGATATCATTCGTTTGCACTTACACAACAATACTATTGAGTGAAAGTAAAGGAGAAGAGCAATGAAAAAGAGTGTTAAGTGGGTTGCAGCAACCGCAGCAGTAATGCTTACTCTCAGCGCAACTGCAGGAATGACCAGCAGTGCGGATGAAGGAACAACTGTAAAGGCAGGTTTTATTTTCCTGCATGATGAGAACTCTACCTATGACTTGAACTTCATCAACGCCGCAAAGGAAGCCTGTGAGGAAATGGGAATCGAGTATGTGTTCAAGACCGGTATTCCGGAGGGTCAGGAAGCATATGATGCTGCCTGCGAGCTGGCAGATGCCGGCTGCAACTTCGTATTTGCAGATAGCTTCGGCCATGAGGATTATATCATTGAGGCCGCAAGAGAGTTTCCGGATGTACAGTTCTGTCACGCAACCGGAACCAAAGCACATACGGAAGGACTTGACAACTTCCACAATGCTTTCGCTTCTATTTATGAAGGACGTTATCTGGCTGGTATCACCGCCGGTATGAAACTCAACGAGATGATCGCAAACGGTGAGATCACCGAGGATCAGGCAAAGATGGGTTATGTCGGTGCTTATACCTACGCTGAGGTAATTTCCGGATATACTTCTTTCTTCCTGGGCGCTCGTTCTGTATGTCCCAGCGTTACCATGGAGGTTACCTTTACCGGTTCCTGGTACGATGAAACCGCTGAGAAAGAGGGAGCAAACAAACTGATCGATGACGGTTGTGTGCTGATCAGCCAGCATGCCGATTCCATGGGTGCTCCGACTGCCTGCGAGACTGCCGGTGTTCCCAACGTTTCCTACAACGGAAGCACCGAAAGTGCCTGCCCGAATACTTTCCTTGTTTCTTCCAGAATCAACTGGGCACCGTATTTCGAGTATGCAATGGGTTGCGTAGAGAGCGGCGATGCCATTGACGCAGACTGGACAGGAGATCTCAAGACCGGTTCTGTTGAGCTGACAAGCCTTGGAAAAGCGGTTGCAGAGGGAACCCAGGAAGCGATCGATGAGGCAGCTGCAAAACTGGAAGACGGTTCTCTGCATGTGTTTGACATTTCTACATTTACGGTAGATGGAAAGACACTGGATTCCTACATGGCAGACGTGGATACAGATGCTGATTATGAAGGAGACCATGAGGCAGTTTCTGACGGATATTTCCATGAGTCCGCAGAGGGCTACCGTTCAGCTCCTTATTTCGATGTTCAGATCGATGGTATTACCCTTCTGGATACACAGTTCTGATTCTGCAAAGACGGAACGGGGTGGTGCAGCGCTTTCGCAGCACCGCCCCTTTGTGCGTTATAATAGATAAGGAGGATATGAGCTTGAAGGGAAAAACAGCTGCGGTGACGATGAAAAATATCACCAAGAGATTTGGGTCTGTACTTGCCAGCGACAAAGTAAATCTTGAGATTTACAAAGGAGAGATCCTGGCTCTGCTGGGAGAGAACGGCAGCGGAAAAACGACCCTGATGAATATGCTTTCCGGAATTTATTTTCCGGATGAGGGACAGATTTTTATCAATGGAAAAGAAACGGTGATCCGCTCTCCGAAGGATGCATATGCCTGCGGGATCGGTATGGTGCATCAGCATTTTAAACTGATCGATGTACTGACAGCGGCAGAGAATATCGTTTTGGGTATGAAGGGTCGTCTGAATCTGAAAGAGGCTTCCGCAAAGATAAAAGAGATCTGTGACAAATACGGATTTGAAGTGGATCCGGATCAGAAGATCTACAATATGTCTGTTTCTCAGAAACAGACTGTGGAAATCATCAAGGTCCTTTACCGCGGAGCAGACATCCTGATCCTGGATGAGCCTACGGCAGTACTGACGCCACAGGAGACAGAGAAGCTTTTCAAAGTACTCCGGAACATGAGAGATGACGGAAAAGCGATCATCATCATCACCCATAAGATGCATGAGGTGGAAAGCCTTTCCGACCGTGTGGCCGTGCTGCGCCACGGCTGCTTTGAAGGTGATATTGCAACGAAGGACACCAATGCGGAGGATATGACTAACCGGATGGTGGGCCACAAGGTCACACTGAACATTGAACGTCCGGAACCGGTGAATCCGCAGCCGAGACTGGAAGTCAAAGGACTGACCGTAAAAACAGAAGACGGAATCGTAAAACTGAAGGATGTCTCCTTCACAGCCAGAAGCGGTGAGATCCTTGGTATCGCCGGTATTTCCGGCTGCGGACAGAAAGAGCTTCTGGAAGCCATTGCCGGTCTTCAGTCTACAGAGTCAGGAAGTATTACTTATATAGAAGAAAATGGAACCAGAGAAGAACTCATCGGCAGAGATCCCAGAGAGATCATGGATATGGGCGTGTCCCTTTCCTTTGTCCCGGAGGACCGTCTTGGTATGGGTCTGGTAGGAGATATGGACCTTACCGACAATATGATGCTCCGTTCTTTCCAGAAAGGTCATTCCGTATTTACGGACCGTAAGGCTCCGAAAGAGCTTGCACAGGCGGTAGTGGATGAGCTGGAGGTTGTAACGCCCGGTCTTTCCACTCCGGTCAGACGTCTTTCCGGCGGAAACGTGCAGAAGGTCCTGGTCGGACGTGAGATCGCTTCCAGTCCGACCGTGCTGATGACTGCCTATGCAGTCCGTGGACTGGATATCAACTCTTCTCATACGATCTACAATCTCATCAATGAGCAGAAGAAAAAAGGAACCGCCGTCATTTTCGTCGGCGAAGACCTGGATGTGCTTCTGGAGCTTTCCGACCGGATCCTGGTGCTCTGCGGAGGAGAGGTCAGCGGTATCGTAGATGGAAGGACAACGGATAAAAATACCGTGGGCATGATGATGACCCGCATAGGAGGTGCAGAAAATGAACAGTAAAGTCAAGGAACCTCTGTTTCATATTGTAAAAAGAGATGCCCTTCCCTGGCAGCGCGGCTTAAGGATCCGCCTTCTGGCAATTCTCGCAGCTCTTGTGGTCTGCGGCATCCTGACAACGGTTCTTACCGGCATCAACCCGGTACAGGTGTATGTGACCATTTTTATGGGAGCCTTCGGAACGGCCAGAAAGAGCTGGATCACGTTCCAGAATGTGGCGATTCTGCTTCTGATCTCACTGGCTCTGACGCCGGCTTTCCGGATGCGTTTCTGGAATATCGGCGGTGAAGGACAGGTGCTGATCGGTGGTCTTGCGGCTGCCGCCTGCATGATCTGTCTGGCCGGAAAGCTTCCCAATGCCCTGATCATCCTTCTGATGTTTGTCACCAGCCTGGCAGCTGGAGCTGTCTGGGGACTGATCCCTGCTTTCTTCAAGGCGAAATGGAATACCAATGAGACGCTTTCCACACTGATGATGAACTACATTGCGACTCAGCTGGTTGCCTTTTTTACCATTGTCTGGGAAATGCCCAAAGGCTCCGGTAAAATCGGTATCATCAACCAGAAGACGAATATCGGCTGGCTGCCGAACCTGTTCGGCTCCAAATATCTGCTGACGATTCTTATCGCAGTGGTTATGATGATCCTTCTTTATATCTATTTTGTATACAGCAAACATGGTTATGAGATCGCTGTCGTGGGAGAAAGTGAGAACACCGCCCGTTATGTGGGAATTAAAGTAGAAAAAGTCATCATGCGTACCATGGTGCTTTCCGGCGCGGTCTGTGGTATGGTAGGACTTCTTCTGGTAGGCGGAATCAACCATACAGTTACGACCACCATTGCAAACGGTCAGGGATTTACGGCTGTTATGGTTTCCTGGATGGCAAAATTTAATCCCTTTACCATGGCGTTTACCAGTTTTCTCATTGTATTTTTGAACAGAGGAGCCAGTGAGATTTCCACAACCTTCGGACTGAATCAGTCCTTTGCGGATATTCTGACAGGTATCATCCTGTTCTTTATCATCGGCTGTGAATTCTTCATTTCCTATAAGATCCACTTCCGGAAAAAATCAGAGAAAGGAGCTGAGAACTGATGATCAATCTTGTGGCATTTATTCCGAGAGCCGTTGTGCAGGGAATTCCGCTTCTGTTCGGAAGTACCGGTGAGATCATGACGGAGAAATCCGGTAACTTAAACCTTGGAATCCCCGGTGTCATGTACGTTGGAGCCATCAGCGGCGTTATGGGATCCTTCTTTTATGAGCAGTCCTTAAGCGATGCGTCTAAGATCAATGGTTTTCTGGCGATCCTGATCCCCCTGGTCTGCTGCCTTCTGGCTTCCCTTTGCATGGGGCTTCTCTATTGCTTCCTTACGGTTACCCTGCGGGCAAACCAGAACGTGACCGGTCTGGCCATGACGACCTTTGGTGTGGGATTCGGAAACTTCTTTGGAGGTTCTCTCATCAAGCTTTCCGGCAGTGATGTGCCCTCCATTGCGCTTTCAGCGACCAGCAGCTATTTCAGCAAGTCCCTTCCTTTTGCAGGAAAGCTTGGCTGGTTTGGAAAGATTTTCTTTTCTTATGGTTTTCTGGCCTATGCTGCCATTATCATTGCTCTGATCTGTGCATATGTGCTGAAGCATACCCGCGTGGGACTTCATTTAAGAGCCGTGGGAGAGAATCCCGGAACGGCAGATGCAGCTGGTATCAGTGTGACAAGGTATAAATATGTGGCTACCTGTGTGGGCTGTATGATCGCAGGTCTGGGCGGCCTTTATTATGTCATGGACTATGCCTGCGGTGTCTGGTCCAACGATGCCTTCGGTGACAGAGGCTGGCTGGCCATCGCGCTGGTTATTTTTACCATCTGGCGTCCGGTGGTTTCCATTTTTTCCTCCATCTTCTTTGGTGGTTTGTACATTCTCTACCTGTACATCCCGACAGGAATGGATCATATGGAATTTCAAGAGTTGTATAAAATGATTCCTTATGTGGTAACGCTGGTGGTTCTGGTACTCACCAGTATGAGAAACAAGCGGGAAAATCAGCCGCCCAGCTCTCTGGGACAGTCGTATTTCCGTGAGGAACGATAAAGATAAAAAGAGGAAAGCCCTCCGCTTATGAGCGGAGAGCTTTTTTCATAGATGCGACATATTCTTTGACATAGGGGACACAGTCTGTTCCGTATGTTGCGCAGAGCTTGACAATGGCGCTTCCGACGATGGCACCATCGGAAAGGTCTGCCATTTTTTTTGCCTGCTCCGGAGTGGAGATTCCGAAGCCTACGGCACAGGGGATCTCTTTGGCAGCTTTTACAAGCGTTACCATGGCTCCGATATCGGTAGTGATGCTGCTTCTGACTCCGGTCACACCAAGAGAGGAGACACAGTATACGAAACCGGAGGCGTCTTTTGCAATCCTGGAGATGCGGTCCTCGGAGGTGGGGGCAATGAGAGAAATGAGATCCAGACCATAGGCTTTTGCCACGGAATCAAATTCCTCCTTTTCTTCATAAGGAACATCCGGAAGGATCAGCCCATCCATACCGATTTCGCTGGCGGTCTTCATAAACCGTTCCGTACCATAGGAGAAAACCACATTGGCGTATGTCATGAAAACCAGAGGAATGTTGGATCTCTGTCGGATTTTCCGGACCATATCGAAGATCTTATCCGTGGTGACGCCGCCGGAGAGCGCCCGGATATTGGCTTCCTGGATGACAGGACCCTCAGCTGTAGGGTCTGAAAAAGGAATGCCCAGCTCGATCAGATCCGCCCCTGCTTCCTCCATGGCGTAAACGAGCTGTTCTGTGATCTCCAGTGACGGGTCTCCGCAGGTGATAAATGGAATAAAGGCTTTGCCGCCCTCAAATGCTTTTTTGATGTTACTCATGAAGATCCTCCCCTCTGTAACGTGCGATGGCTGCACAGTCTTTGTCTCCGCGGCCGGAGATGTTGATGACAATGATCTGGTCTTTTCTCATTGAAGGCGCCAGCTCCCGGGCATATGCCACGGCATGGGCACTCTCAATAGCAGGAATGATGCCTTCCAGCCTGGAAAGATACTCAAAAGCATCTACCGCCTGGTCATCGGTGATGGCATAGTATTCTGCTCTGCCGATGTCATGAAGGTGTGCGTGCTCCGGTCCGATGCCGGGGTAGTCAAGGCCGGCGGAAATAGAATAAACAGGAGCGATCTGTCCATACTCGTCCTGACAGAAATAGGATTTCATGCCATGGAAAATGCCGAGAGAGCCGGTGCCGATCGTGGCTGCCGTCTCTTTGGTATCGATGCCTCTTCCGGCAGCCTCGAGACCGATCAGACGGACCTCCGGATGGGGGATGAAGTGATAGAAAGCACCGATCGCATTGGAACCGCCGCCGACACAGGCCAGAACGGCATCCGGAAGCTTTCCTTCTTTTTCCAGGATCTGTTCTTTGATCTCCCTGGAAATGACAGACTGGAAATCACGGACGATCGTGGGGAAGGGATGGGGTCCCATGCAGGAACCCAGGACATAATGCGTGTCGGCGATCCGGCTGGTCCATTCTCTCATGGTTTCGGAAACGGCATCCTTCAGTGTGCCGGTTCCGGAGGAGACGGCGTGGACCTTGGCGCCCAGAAGGCGCATCCGATAAACGTTCAGTGCCTGCCTTTTGGTGTCCTCTTCCCCCATAAAGACCTCACATTCCATATCCATCAGGGCAGCAGCCGTGGCGGTGGCAACACCGTGCTGACCGGCTCCTGTCTCAGCGATGACACGGGTCTTTCCCATCCTTTTGGCAAGAAGGACCTGTCCCAGTACGTTGTTGATCTTGTGGGCTCCGGTGTGATTCAGGTCCTCACGCTTGAGGTAAATTTTGGCTCCGCCCAGATCCTCGGTCATACGCTTTGCATAATAAAGACGGGAGGGTCTTCCGGCGTACTCGTTTAAGAGCGTCGTGAGTTCCCGGTTAAAATCCGGGTCATCTTTGTAGTGGTTGTAGGCTTCTTCCAGTTCAATGACTGCATTCATGAGGGTTTCCGGGATGTACTGCCCGCCATGAATGCCGAAACGTCCATTGCTCATATGTTTATCTCCTGACTGCAGCGACTGCTGCGATTATTTTTTCTTTGTCTTTATATCCATCCGTTTCCACACCGCTGCTCAGATCGAGGGCATAGGGCTGAAAACGGCTGATGGCTTCTGTTATGTTATCCGGTCTTAAGCCTCCTGCCAGAAAAAAAGGTCTGTCAAAAGAGGTAAAAAGTGACCAGTCAAAGGCTGCTCCTGTACCACCGGATCCGTTGTCCAGAAGGACGAAGTCTGCGGGGCTTTTCTTGGCTTTTTCCAGATCCGTAGCAGAATGGATGGAGAATGCCCGGATCACAGGAAGAGAAACCTGTTTTTTCAGTTCCGTAAGGTAGCTTTGGGATTCCTGCCCATGGAGCTGTACGGCTTTCAGCGTGCCGTCCTTCACCAGAGAAAGAATGGTTTCCATGGGAGCGTTTACGAAGACGCCCACGGGAAGAATTTCCGGGGAAAGGGAAGCGGTAAGCTCCCGGACTTTTTCGGGGGAAACGTTCCGCCTGCTCTTTGGCACGTCGATGATGAAACCAGCAAAATCCGGGCTGGCCTCATTGACGAAAAGGATGTCTTCCGGTCTTCGAAGGCCACAGATCTTGATCTTTGTCCTTGTCATGAAACGCGGTACACTCCTTTCAGGCTGTCCAGCATGGCTTTTTTATCCGCTGCACGCATGAGCGTTTCCCCGATGAGAACCGCATCCGTTCCGTTTCTTTCCAGCTTTTCGATATCTTCACGGGTCTTGATCCCGCTTTCTGACACGAAAAGACAGTCCTTCGGAGCCAGTGAACGAAGTTTCAGGCTGTTGTCTACGTCCACCTGGAAATTTTTGAGATTCCGGTTGTTGACGCCGATGATCCGGGCTCCTGCCTTGACGGCCCGGGAAATCTCTTCTTCTGAATGTGCTTCCACCAGGGCAGAAAGCTTCAGCTCGTCAGCCAGCTGGCGGTAGGCAAGAAGCTTTTCATCATCCAGAATGGAACAGATGAGAAGTACGGCGGAGGCACCATAGGCTGCGGCCTGGTAGATCATATACTCATCTATGGTGAAATCCTTTCGTAAGACGGGAATGGAAACACTGGCTGAGATCTCCTGCAGGTAGGCGTCTCTTCCGAGAAAATAGAAGGGCTCCGTAAGGCAGGAGATGGCATCGGCCCCGGCGGCTTCATAGCTTCTGGCGATATCCAGATAAGGAAAGTCCTCGGCGATGATCCCTTTGGAGGGAGAAGCCTTTTTTACCTCGCAGATAAAAGAAACACCAGGCTTTTTCAACGCCTTTTCAAAGAGAAAATCCGGAGCTCCGAAGCGTCTTTTTTCAGCAGCGGAACGGACGGTGGAAAGAGGGATCGCTTCCTTTTCCTTCCGGATCCGTTCGATGGTTTTCGCAGCGATCTCCTCCAGGATATTCATCGGTTGCTCTCCTTTACAAATTCTTCCAGCTTCTTCAGGGCAGCGCCCTCATCGATGAGCTGTTCCGCCTGACGGACACCGTCTTCCATGGTTTCGGTCTTGCCTGTGATATAAAAGGCAGCTCCGGCATTGAGGCAGACAGCCTGGCGTTTTGGCCCTTTTTCCGCACCGGTTAGAATGGAACGGGTAATGGCTGCATTTTCTTCCGGTGTGCCGCCGGTGAGGTCATCCTTCGTGCAGCGCTTGTAGCCAAACTGTTCCGGAGTGATCTCATAAGACTGGAAGCAGCCGTCCCGGATCTCGCAGACAGAGGTGGGAGCACTCATGGAGATCTCATCCAGCCTGTCCTGGCCGAAGACGACCATGCCGCGTTTGACACCGAGCTTTGCCATTACCTGAGCCAGAGGCTCCACCAGTTCCTCATCATAGACGCCCATAAGCTCCATGTTGGCACCGGCCGGGTTGGAGAGAGGGCCAAGGATATTGAAGATCGTACGGATGCCGAGTTCCTTTCTGACCGGACCTACATATTTCATGGCAAAATGGTATTTCTGGGCGAAAAGGAAGCAGATATTGATATCGGTAAGAAGCTGTTTGCTCTGTTCCGGGGTAATGTCGATCTTGACACCCAGAGCTTCCAGAACGTCAGCGGCTCCTGATCTGGAGGAAGCCGCCCGGTTGCCGTGTTTGGCAACGGGAACGCCGCCGGAGGCAATGACAAGGGCGGAGGTGGTGGAGATATTGAAAGAATTGGAACCATCGCCGCCCGTACCTACGATCTCCAGCACGTCCATATTGTGGAGAAGCTTTTCTCCGTGGGCTCTCATGGCGGCTGCGGAAGCAGTGATCTCGTCGATGGTCTCACCCTTCATGGAAAGAGCCGTGAGATAAGCGGCTTTCTGTACGTCGCTGGCTGTATTTTCCATGATCTCATTCATGACCTGTTCTGCCTCTTCATAGGTCAGATCCTGTCTTTTGGAAAGTTTGATGATTGCTTCTTTGATCATATTGATCCATCCTTTCTAAGGTATCAGATCCAGAAAACCTCTGATAGCCTTTGTACATTTATGTAAAAGCTGTTGGGGTCAAAAGGTCTTTTTCTCCCAACGGATGTCTTGGTGTCTGCGAATTGCTCTCCTGCGAAGCAGCTCCCGCAATTTTTGTCCTGGGCGGTTATGTATTCTATTTACGCTGAGGCTGTGTAAATGCATCTGCCGCCTCAAGGAAGTTTTTCAGAATGAGCTTCCCGTCCGGTGTCATGACCGATTCCGGATGGAACTGGACGCCGTAAACAGGATAAAGGCTGTGTTCCACGGCCATGACCTCTCCGTCATCGGTGATGGCAGTGACTTTCAGCTCCGGCGGAAGCGTATCAGCGCTGGCCGAAAGAGAGTGGTATCGGGCTGCCTGAAACCGTTCTGGAAGTCCTTTGAAAAGGAGGCTGTCCGGGGATTTTCTGACCTGGGAGCTCTTTCCGTGCATGAGCTCTTTTGCATAGCCTACGGTGCCGCCGAAGACTTCACAGATGGCCTGATGACCCAGGCAGACACCGAAGATCGGGATCTCGCCTTTCAGCTCCCGGATGGCTTCCTCACAGATGCCCGCATCTTTCGGTCTTCCGGGACCGGGAGAGAGGATCAGCGCCTTTGGCTTCAGGGTACGGATCTCATTGATGGTGATCTTGTCGTTCCGTACCACCCGGATCTTAGGATCGATGCTTCCGATGAGCTGGTAAAGGTTATAGGAAAAACTGTCGTAATTATCAATCAGTAAGATCATCGAAGGCCTCCTTCTGCTGTCTGAAGTGCAGCTACCACAGCCCGGGCTTTGTTGGAACACTCGGTAAATTCATTCTCAGGAATGCTGTCGGCCACGATGCCGGCGCCGGACTGGACGACCACGCGGCCATTTTTCTTATAGGCGAGACGGATGGCGATACAGGTATCGAGGTTTCCGCCGAAATCCAGATATCCGATGGCTCCGCCGTAAATGCCTCGTTTCTGCCCCTCCAGTTCCCGGATGATCTCGCAGGCACGGATTTTCGGCGCACCGGAGAGGGTCCCGGCAGGAAGAATGGCGTCCACGGCGTCCACGGCGTCCTTGTCCGGGCGGATCGTGCCGCGGACGGTTGAACCGATGTGCATGACGTGAGAGTACCGGAGAACGGACATATAATCCTCCACCACCACGGAGCCGATCCGGCTGATCCTGCCAAGGTCGTTTCTTCCGAGATCCACCAGCATGTTGTGCTCGGCCAGCTCTTTTTCATCCTTCAAAAGCTCGGTTTCAAGGTCCTGGTCTTCCTCCTCACTTTTTCCTCTGGGACGGGTACCCGCCAGGGGGAAGGTGTGAAGCGTACCGTCGTTCAGGTTTGCCAGCGTCTCCGGGGAAGCACCTGCCACCTCGATATCGTCACTGGAAAAATAGAACATATAGGGGGATGGATTGGTGGTCCGGAGCACCCGGTAGGTATCGAAGAGGCTTCCCTCTGCCGGAGCACTCATCGGATCGGAGAGTACCACCTGGAAAATATCGCCTTCGTGGATGTAATGCTTTGCCTTTTCCACCATCTGGCAGTAGGTTTCTTTGGAATAGCGGAAGGCCAGGGGGCTTTTCATTTTCAAAGGCCGGATCACAGCCTTCGCGCCGCTCTTTAAAAGAACTTCCATCTCATCCAGTTCTTTTTCTGCCTTTTTATAGGAATCCTCCAGTTCAGCGGTGCTGACGCCTGTGATGAGACAGAGCTTCTGGCGGTAATGGTCAAAGGCGATGACTTTGTCAAAAAGCATCAGATCTACATCCCGGAAATCCGAATTTCCCTCCTCCGGAAAACGGAGTGTCGGCTCGGCGTATTTGAGATAATCATAGGAGAAATATCCCACCAGACCGCCGGTAAAGGGCGGGAGCCCCTTGATTTTGGGACTTTTATATTCGGAGAGGATCTTTCGGATCGTGTCGCCGGGATGATCGGTCGTGAAGGTCTCAGCCGTCTGTTCCTCTTCCTCGGCGCCTCTTCGGATCGTCATCTGTCCGTTCATGCAGGTCAGCTCCATCGTAGGAGCATAGCCCAGGAAAGAGTAGCGGCCCCATTTCTGGTCGTTCTCCGCACTTTCCAGGAGATAGCAATGGCGGCTGGCCGCCTTGAGCGTCCGCATGACCTCAATGGGAGTAAAGGCATCGCTGTAGATCTCCCTGCAGACGGGGATCCGCCGGCAGTCCGTTGTCTCTGTTATTTTTTTCATTTCTTCCAGTGTGGGAAACATGACTTTTTCCTCCTTTTTCTGTCTGAAAATTTGTGCTGTATCGGAGGCTGTCGGGATCTGAGTATAAAAAAACGCCCCTGACAGAAAATCCGATTCTGTCAAGGACGGGTGTTTGTTTTCTCCACTCGCGGTGCCACCTTGATTTATGATCGCCTTCGACCATACCCTTTGTGAGATACCAGCATATCTCTGGTAACTGACGTATACCTTCACGTCATGGAATACTTGGCATCTGCCGTTCCCCATGCCCTCGGCGGTCCATTTAACAGTCTGCATCTCGATCCGGCTCTCACCTCCCCGGACTCTCTGGGCGCGCATAACAGTTTTTATCTCCGCTTCAACGGTTTAAAGTGCTAATCAACTGATTTGATTTGTCCAAATTCTATACCTGTAAATCGGATTTGTCAAGCATGTTTTCAAAAAAACAGAGATTGTATTTTCTGTATTTTTCTATTGACTGGAAGATAAGAACGTGGTATGATTCAGAAAGTGTTGCTGGTGTGGACGAATGTTTTCTCTGCACGGGCACAAAATAAGAATACAGACGAAGAAGCTTTTAGGAAATGTGCACAGCTGCACAGCCGAAGGAGTAACACTCTCAGGCGTTCTTTCAGGAGAACAGAGACTAAAAGCGGAGTGGTCTCTGGAGAATCTCAGAAAATGAGTGCCGAAGGTGCAATGCACAGTTTGCTGTGCAGAATCTCTCAGGCAAAAGGACAGAGTCAGAAGAAGTACGAAAGACAGGTTCGTGCGGCTTCTATTTTTTCAGGACCATGCTCCCCCGACGGGAGGATGGTTTTTTTCATGGGAAGAGCGGGGAACGTCTGGCAGAAAAGGAGACATAAAATCATGATGGATGCAGTCAACAATGTCATTGTCCAGATCAGTGATGTGGTCTGGAACTACCTGTTACTTTTTTTACTGGTGGGTACGGGGATCTTTTTTACGATCCGTACACGCTTCGTTCAGGTCCGGCGTTTTAAGAAGGCCTGGCTTCGTGTTTTCGGCGGTTTCTCTCTGAAAGGAAAGAAAGCAGGAAAAAATGGCATGAGCTCTTTCCAGGCTCTGGCGACGGCGATCGCAGCCCAGGTGGGAACCGGAAATATCGCAGGCTGTGCGACCGCACTGGTATCCGGAGGTCCCGGAGCGATCTTCTGGATGTGGATCGCAGCATTCTTCGGAATGGCGACGATCTATGGAGAAGCTGTTCTCGCCCAGAAATCCAAAAAAAGAGATGAGAATGGCGAAGTAGTGGGTGGACCTGTCTATTATATCACACATGTGTTTAAAGGCGGCTTTGGCCGTTTTCTGGCTGTTTTCTTTGCAGTGGCAGTCATTCTTGCTCTTGGCTTCATGGGAAATATGGTGCAGTCCAACTCGATCAGCGATGCCTTCTATACGGCTTTTGCAATCCCCAGATGGGCGATGGGATTGGTAGTGGCTTTGCTGGCAGCCTTCATTTTCCTTGGCGGTATTTCCCGTATCGCTTCCTTTACAGAAAAAGTGGTTCCGGTCATGGCAGCTCTCTATCTTTGCGGAGCACTGATCGTACTGATCATGAATATCGGCAATCTTCCTTCCGCAGTTGCCTCCATTTTTGTGGGAGCGTTCTGTCCCAGGGCACTGGCAGGTTCCGCAGCCGGCATGACGGTCCGTATGGCTATGCGTTATGGTGTGGCACGCGGTCTCTTTTCCAATGAGGCAGGAATGGGTTCCACTCCGCATGCCCATGCCATTGCTGATGTAAAAGACCCCGAGGAACAGGGTGAAGTGGCAATGATCGGTGTTTTCATCGATACCTTTGTGGTACTTACCATGACCGCTCTTGTGATTCTTTCTTCCGGTGTCCTGGATGAGATGATCCTTTCCAACACCACCGGTACACCTGTGGCTCAGGCAGCTTTTGCGACTGGCCTTCACAGCTTCGGTCCGAAATTTGTGGCTGTCTGCCTCCTGTTTTTCGCCTTCTCCACGATCATCGGCTGGTACTTCTTCGCACGCCAGAACGTAAAATACCTCTGGGGTTCCAAGGCTGTGATTCCTTTCTCACTGATTGTGGTAGTCTTTGTTTTCCTGGGATCTCTCCTGAAGGTGGATCTGGTATGGAATCTTTCCGACCTCTTCAATGGCCTGATGGTCATCCCGAACCTCATCGCCCTGCTGGCATTGAGTGGCGTGGTGGCAAAAGCAGCTACAGAGTTTGGTAAAAAATAAGAGTAACTGTTCAGGATGGTAAAGCGGACATTCGCAATCCGCTTCGCTACTTGCTCATGAACGCAGTCGCTTCGCGATCTGTCAGTGGGAGCTTTCAACTCCCACTGACATAAGCATCCCCCCTCACCCGCCGCTTAGTACTCCGCGCACTTGAAGCGGGGGAATGCTTATCTGCGTTCAAAACAACAGGCCACAGTTCTGCGCGCTGCGTCGGTCAGTGCAAAACGATTCCCACTGGGGCTCAGCACCGTTCCGTCCATTCCGAAATGAAAAATTCATCCTGTTGCAAACAAGTTTGCATAGTTTGATTTTTCATTTCGCTGATGTTCTGAACTGTTACAAATAAGATATGAAAACGCCCCGGGTCCAGTGATGGATCCGGGGCAAAATTTTGTCTGCCGATTCTTTCATTTCTTGTGGTCATGTGGCAGCAAAATTGACCGAAATCAGCCTTTTATCTATTTTAGGTCAATTTATATTCCCCTGAGCGTTGACTGCAATTGCATTTTCCGCATTTTAAGTCATCTATGACTTCCAAAAACTATGACCGCAATCGCTGTTTTCTAATTTTAGGTCATATATCCCCTTCGAAAACTATGACTGAAATCGCTGTTTTCTGATTTTAAGTCATATATTCTCCCCGAAAACTATGACCGCAATCGCTGTTTTCTGATTTTAAGTCAAACATCCCCTCCAAAAACTATGACTGAAATCGCTGTTTTCTGATTTTAGGTCATACATTCTCCCCGAAAACTATGACTGAAATCGCTGTTTTCCGATTTTAAGTCAAACATCCCCTTCGAAAACTATGACTGAAATCGCTGTTTTCCGATTTTGAGTCAACGATGCTTCTTTAAAGCATTGCCCATACTCATTCTTTCTTTAAAATTAGTACAGTGAAAATTAAGTTTCTGCTACATTGGCGATGGATGATTTTTTATATGCAAGGCGGAGAAATGATGTGTAGTGGTGGCTACGTCAATTGACGACAACGCAACAGATGAAAAATCAGACAAGTCAGAAATAACCAGACCATTGACTTGTCTGCAAATCCGATTGCACAAGTTGAACGCAGATAAGCATTCCCCCGCTTCAAGTGCGTGGAGCACTAAGCGGCGAGTGAGGGGGAATGCTTCTGTCAGTGGGAGTTGAAAGCTCCCACTGACAGATCGCGAAGCGGCTGCGTTCATGAGCAAGTAGCGAAGCGGATTGCGAATGTCCGCTTTACAAAGCCTCAGCGCATTTGTTGCGCCTGTGTTTTCTCAACTGCACACTCGAATCCGCAGGACAAATCAACTCAACTCCATTATACCAAAGGAAACAGGCTTATGCTTTTTTATTGGCTGAAATATTGAATTTTCAACGTTCCAGTCCTGGCTGCGATTTTTATTTTTGCAGCCAGGTTCAACACACCGTATCGGTGTGGGAAGTTTTAGTTGAAAAATAAAAACATCTTGACAGAATCTATTCACTGTTGTATAGTTTAAACGTATGCGATATGAGTTTCTGACAGAGTATCCATGTAAATATTTTCTCTGACCACCCATTTGGGTTAAGGCCATACGGACAGCCGGGTCAACTGCCGAAGGGCGATCTTATCGCCATTATTGATTTTTGATAATGGAAAGCACAGCTTTCTGTTGTTGGGTGAAAAACTCAATTTTATGAGTTGCTTTATTTTCGTGCGTCGGATGCGCATCAACTTGTAAATCAGTCAATAAGAGTAGTAAAAGTAAGTATTTGCTATATAGACTCTGACGAAGAACTCATTTTTTATTGGGGATTTTTTGCGCGCGTGGAAAATCCGGGAGAAAACAAATAAAGTGAGTGTATTTACAGGCAGTATGTCATCAACGACATGCTGCCTATATTTTTGTAATGATTCAGCTCTACACCTCGATTCCGGTGCGATTCATCCCGTTGCGGCTTTTCGCCAAATCGATTTCCAGTCAGAAGTGTTCGCTCATGCAGGATTGACACTTTTGGATGAAACTCTGCCGGGCTCTGGATCATTACATATTTTTACAAACTGGAGGAAACCATGGGGGAGAAACTGAAACTGTACGGGTTTAATAACCTGACCAAAGCCCTGAGCTTTAACATTTATGATGTCTGTTATGCCAAGACGGCAAGAGAACAGAAAGACTATATTGCTTATATAGATGAACAGTACAATGCGGAACGTCTAACCAATATTCTTACAACTCTGACGGACATGATCGGGGCAACGGTCCTGAATATCGCGCGTCAGGATTATGAGCCTCAGGGGGCTTCCGTTACGCTTCTGATCGCAGAAGATTCCATGCTTCCGAGAAGTCAGACGCAGCTGGCCCATCTGGATAAAAGCCATGTGACGGTGCATACCTATCCGGAATATCATCCGGAAACCTGCATTGCCACGTTCCGGGTGGATATCGATGTGGCAACCTGCGGAGAGATCACGCCGCTTTCCACACTGGATTATCTGATCGGTTCCTTTGACTCGGATATCATTACGATGGATTACCGGGTCAGAGGCTTTACAAGAGATGTCAATGGAAAAAAACTGTTTCTGGATCATCCGGTCACATCCATACAGGATTATATCAATCCGGAAATTTTAAGGCGTTATGATGCGGTGGATATCAATGTCTATGCGGCGAGCCTTTTTCATACCCGTATGATGATCAAGGAACCGGATCTTCAGAATTATCTGTTTAAGACGGATATTTATGAGCTGCCGCCACTGACCAGGCTGGAGATCATGAACAGCTTGCGCCGGGAAATGATCGAGATCTTCAACGGCAGAAACATTTATTAGGAGGCAAAAACGTGAAAGAGTTATCTCAGGAAAGAGCTCCGATCTACGAAGCACTGGAGCGTTTCAATAAAATGCGGGTCGTTCCCTTTGACGTGCCCGGTCATAAAAGAGGGAGAGGAAATCCGGAGCTGACCCGCCTCCTCGGTGAAAGCTGTATCCGGCTGGATGTCAATTCCATGAAGCCACTGGACAATCTCTGTCATCCGGTTTCCGTGATCCGGGAGGCAGAAGAACTGGCAGCAGAGGCGTTTCATGCGGCTCACGCCTTTCTGATGGTGGGAGGGACAACCTCTGCCGTACAGAGTATGATCCTTTCTGCGACGAGAAGGGGAGAGAAGATCATTCTTCCCAGAAACGTACACCGGAGTGTTATGGGAGCCATGGTACTGAACGGAGCCATTCCCGTCTATGTCAATCCGGAGGGAAACGAACGGCTTGGAATCCCCCTTGGCATGAGTGTGGAAGCGGTAAAAAAAGCCATTCAGGAAAATCCGGATGCCAAGGCTGTTTTTGTCAACAACCCGACCTATTATGGCATCTGCTCTGATCTGAAGGCCATCGTGGAGCTGGCTCATGCAAACCACATGCTCTGCCTGGTGGATGAAGCGCATGGAACTCATTTTTATTTCAGCGATAAGCTTCCGCTGTCTGCGATGGATGCAGGGGCTGATATGGCCGCTGTTTCCATGCATAAATCCGGCGGAAGTCTGACACAGAGTTCCCTGCTGCTTACCGGACCGGCCATGCAGGAAGGCCATGTCCGCCAGATCATCAACCTGACCCAGACCACCAGCGGCTCTTATCTCTTGCTTTCCAGCCTGGATATTTCCAGAAGAAACCTGGCACTCAGAGGAAAAGAAGCCTTTGAACAGGTGATCTCCATGGCGGAATATGCCAGAAAAGAGATCAATCAGATCGGCGGTTATTATGCTTATTCCCGGGAACTGATCAACGGGGACAGCATTTATGATTTTGATGTGACCAAGCTTTCCGTAAATACGCTGGATGTGGGACTGGCAGGCATCGAGGTCTATGATCTTCTGCGTGATGAATATGACATTCAGATCGAGTTTGGAGATCTCGGAAATATTCTTGCCTATCTGTCCATCGGAGACCGTCCCAGGGAGATCGAGCGTCTGGTCAGTGCCCTTTCGGAGATCCGGCGGCGCTTCGGAGGAGAAAAGGGTGGCCTCATGAAGCAGGAATACATCGACCCGAGAGTGGTTGTCTCACCGCAGGATGCGTTCTATGCGGAAAAGGAATCTCTTCCGCTGATGGAGACAGCCGGCCGGATCTGCAGTGAGTTTGTCATGTGCTATCCGCCCGGAATCCCGATCCTGGCTCCCGGAGAGGAGATCACGGAGGACATTTTAAACTATATCGTTTATGCCAAGGAAAAAGGCTGCTCCATGACAGGACCGGAGGATGCGGCGATTGAACGGCTGAATGTGCTGAAAGGAGTTTAAGTATGGAATTATGGTTTACGGAGTCACATACCCCGAATGTGAAATTTTCCATCCGGGTGGACAGACAGCTTTATTCTTCTCAGAGTGAATTTCAGAGGATCGATGTCTTTGAATCACCGGAATTTGGCCGGATCCTTGTTCTTGACGGGTATCTCATGATGACGGAAAAGGATGAGTTCATTTATCATGAAATGATCACCCATGTTCCCATGGCGGTGCATCCTAATGTAAAAACGGTACTGGTCATCGGGGCCGGAGACGGCGGTGTGATCCGGGAGCTGACCCGTTATCCGGAGATCGAGCACATTGACATGGTAGAGATCGATGAAGAGGTGGTGGAGGTCTCCAGAAAATATCTTCCGAAGACCGCCTGTGCCTTTGATGATCCCCGTCTGCATATTTTCTATGAGGATGGTCTGAAATTCATCCGTTCTGCCCATGACAAATATGATCTCATCATTGTGGATTCTACAGATCCCTTCGGACCGGGGGAAGGACTGTTTACCAGGGAATTCTACGGAAACTGCTACAAAGCCCTTCATGATGACGGAATCCTGATCAACCAGCATGAAAGTCCTTTCTATGAGGAGGATGCCATGGCCTGCCAGCGGGCGCACAAACGCATCGTGGAATCTTTCCCGTTAAGCAGGGTCTATCAGGTACATATCCCGACCTATCCGTCCGGTCACTGGCTTTTTGGCTTTTCATCCAAGAAATATCATCCTCTGAAAGATCTTGACGAGGCCCGCTGGAATGCCAGAGGACTGAAATGCCGTTACTATACAACTACGCTTCACCGGGGCTCCTTCTATGTCCCGGCTTATGTGGAGGAATTGCTGGAAGATGTTGAGTAGAAATATCGAGACTTTTTTAGAATGTGATAAGACCTATGAAGAGGCGGATACGGTCCTTTTCGGAGCCCCCTTTGATTCCACCACTTCTTTTCGCCCGGGAACCCGCTTTGGAAGCGGAGCCATCCGTCATGAATCCTTTGGACTGGAAAGCTACAGTCCTTATCAGGACAGGGATCTTCGGGATGCCCGGATCATGGACAGCGGAGATCTGGAGCTTCCTTTTGGAAACACGGAGGAAGTACTCCGGGAGATCGAAGAGCGGGCAGCAGAGATTCTGGAAGCCGGAAAAAGACCCTTCCTTCTGGGAGGAGAGCACCTGGTCACGCTGGGAGCTTTTCGTGCAGCCCTGAAAAAATATCCGGACCTTTGCATGATCCATTTTGATGCCCATACGGATCTTCGGGAAGATTATCTGGGTGTTCCGCTTTCTCACGCCTGTGTCATCCGAAGATGCTGGGAGCTGGCCGGTGATGGCCGGATCCATCAGTTTGGGATCCGCTCCGGGGAACGGGAAGAGTTTCTCTTCGGAAAGGAGCATACCGATCTTCATGCCTTTACCTTTGAAGGTCTTGCAGAGGTTGTGG
The DNA here is from genome assembly GCF_003463065.1 of Blautia sp. OF03-15BH. Taxonomy (GTDB): domain Bacteria; phylum Bacillota; class Clostridia; order Lachnospirales; family Lachnospiraceae; genus Limivivens. The sequence continues at coordinate 51,269 of NZ_QSCM01000004.1, read as the reverse complement.
ACTCGCTGAAGGACCGGCCGGTCTATTTTACGGTGGATCTGGACGTTATGGATCCTTCCGTTTTCCCGGGAACGGGAACTCCGGAACCAGGCGGAGTGAGCTTTGAAGAACTGCGAAGGGCAGTCACACTGGTCTGCCAGAAGACCAATGTTGTTGCACTGGATGCCAACGAACTGTCTCCGCATTATGATGCCAGCGGGGCGTCTACGGCTGTGGCAGCCAAGATCGTCCGCGAAATGCTTCTGGCACTGATGCAGTAAATTTTTGTAAATCCGGGTCTGGTGTTTTCCGGTTCAAAGTGCTCACTCATGAGGCGGTGAGGGGCACTTTGAGCTGGAAAACCGCATGGCTCTGAAATAATTATAAAATATCAGTAACTGTTCAGGACGTTCAAAACAACAGGCCACAGGTCTAAGCGCTGCTTCGGTCTGAACTATTACAGATATCAATGAAAAACAGGAGGAATTGTTTTATGGGAAAAGTACTGATCATCGGCTGTGGCGGGGTTGCCTCTGTTGCCATTCACAAATGCTGTCAGAACAGCGAGGTATTCAGCGAGGTGTGCATCGCCAGCCGCACAAAATCCAAATGTGACGCACTGAAAGAAAAACTGGAAGGAACCACCAAAACAAAGATCACCACAGCGCAGGTGAATGCAGATAACGTAGACGAGCTCATTGCGCTGATCGAAAAGGAAAAGCCGCAGGTGGTTTTAAACCTGGCCCTTCCGTATCAGGATCTGACCATCATGGATGCCTGCTTGGCTACGAAGACCCATTATGTGGATACCGCCAATTATGAACCGGAGGATACGGCAAAATTTGAGTACAGCTGGCAGTGGGCTTACCGGGAGCGCTTTGAAAAAGCAGGGATCACGGCTCTTCTGGGAAGCGGCTTTGACCCAGGTGTGACCAGTGTATTTTCTGCCTATGCCCTGAAGCATCAGTTTGATGAGATCAATTATATCGATATCCTGGATTGCAACGGCGGCGATCATGGATATCCCTTTGCCACCAATTTCAATCCGGAGATCAATATCCGTGAGGTTTCTGCCAAGGGCTCTTACTGGGAAGACGGCCACTGGGTAGAAACAGAGCCCATGGAGATCAAACGGGTTTACAATTTCGACCAGGTAGGAGAGAAGGATATGTATCTTCTCCATCATGAGGAGATCGAAAGCCTGGCTCTGAACATGCCGGGAATCAAGAGGATCCGTTTCTTCATGACCTTCGGACAGAGCTACCTGACCCATCTCCAGTGCCTGGAAAATGTGGGTATGACCTCCATCGAACCGATCATGTATGAAGGAAAAGAGATCGTTCCCCTTCAGTTCCTGAAAGCAGTCCTTCCGGATCCGGCTTCTCTCGGACCGCGTACAAAAGGAAAAACGAACATCGGCTGCATTTTCCAGGGAAAGAAAGACGGAAAAGACAAAACCTATTATCTCTACAATGTATGTGATCATCAGGAATGTTATAAAGAGGTCGGCTCTCAGGCAGTTTCTTACACGACCGGTGTTCCTGCCATGATCGGTGCCATGATGCTGATGACCGGAACCTGGAATAAGCCCGGTGTCCACAACATTGAAGAATTTGATCCGGATCCCTTCATGGATGCCCTGAACAAATGGGGACTTCCCTGGACAGAGGATTTCCAGCCGGTGCTGGTAGACTGATGCGTACACCGTATTTTGTCGTTGATGAAAAAAGCCTGCTCCGGAATCTGGAGCTGCTGAAAAAAGTAGAAGAGGAGGGTCCCTGCCGGATCCTTCTCGCGCAGAAGGCGTTTTCTATGTTTTCTGTCTATCCGCTGATCCGGAAGTATCTGTCTGGTTCAACAGCCAGCGGACTCTATGAGGCAAGACTGGGAAAAGAAGAATTTGGCGGAGAGACTCATGTATTTTCTCCTGCTTACCGAGAGGATGAATTTGAGGAACTGTTGACCTATGCCGATCATCTGGTATTTAATTCCCCTTCCCAGCTTCGGAAATATGCTCAACGGGCGAGAGCGCTTGGAAAAGAAATCGGTCTTCGGATCAATCCGGAATGTTCCACCCAGGAGGGGCATGCCATTTATGACCCCTGCGCCCCGGGCTCCCGTCTGGGAACCACAAGGGAGCAGTTTGATGAATCCCTGCTGCCGCTTCTTGACGGTTTGCATTTTCATACGCTCTGCGAACAGAATTCGGATGACCTTGAGACCACGGCAGATGAATTTGAAAAGAAATTCGGAAAATATCTGTCTCAGATGAAATGGGTGAATTTCGGCGGCGGTCATCACATCACCAGAGAAGACTATGATGTGGAACGGCTGCTTCGGATCGTCCGCCATTTTCACGAAACGTATGGCGTCACGGTCTATCTGGAGCCGGGAGAGGCCGTGGTCTTAAATGCCGGTTTTCTGGTCACTTCTGTTCTGGAGACGCTGCATAACGGAATGGATATCGCTATTCTGGATACTTCTGCAGCCTGTCATATGCCGGATGTTCTGGAGATGCCTTACCGTCCTCCGTTAAGGGACAGCGGGCTTCCCGGAGAAAAAGCAGTGACTTATCGTCTTGGCGGTCCTACCTGCCTGGCAGGCGATGTGATCGGAGATTACTCCTTTGATGCACCGCTGAAGGAGGGAGATTGTCTGGTTTTTGAAGATATGGCGCTTTACACGATGGTAAAGACCAATACTTTTAACGGAATGCCGCTGCCGTCGATCGCTCTTCGCCATGAAAACGGCAGGATCGAAGAGATCAGGCGGTTTGGCTATGAAGATTTCAAGAGCCGCCTCTCCTGACAGGTTTTTGTTTGATTTTTGATTGCTGAGTTGTCAGAAGTTTTTAGCGGAATCAAGTAAGTCCCAATCCACTGCGTCTATTGCGTAGAGCAATACGTAGTGGGTCGGGACTTTTGTTTTAGCAGTTGCTTTTAGGAAAGTGAAAAAGCATCGGATGGAGATTTCTTACTCAGGAGCGTTTGCTCATGCGGATCATATTCCAGCTGTGGCGGGCGAGGAAGCCGGAAAGCTGACCATCCTTTAAAGAAACAGAAGTGCCTGGAACAGGAACAACTGCATCCGGCTGAGCTTCTGTATTGACTGCCTTCAGGTCATCATTGGAAAGAACCAGATGTTCGGTGATCGTGTAACCACTGAACTGGCGAAGGTCGCAATGAATCTCCATATCCTCTTCCAGATCTTTGTTTACGGCAAAGAGTGTCAGCTCTTCTTTCTCTTCGTTCCAGACCAGAACGGCATCCAGATAAGGGGCATCGCCGTAGGTCTTGCTGTCATAGACAGGACCTTTTACCAGCGTGTTCAGTACGGTTCCGCGGCCGTAGGCACTGGTAAGAGCGAAGGGATAAAAGATCGTCTGTCTCCAGGCGCCGGTATCCGAGGTCATAATAGGAGCGATCACATTGACCAGCTGTGCCAGGCAGGCGATCTTGACACGGTCGGCGTGCTTCAGGAGAGTAATGAGAAGGCTGCCGACCAGAAGAGCATCCTCAAAATTGTAGATATCCTCCAGCTGATGCGGTGCCTTGCCCCATTTTTCCAGCTTTTCATCTGCTTCATGAGAATGATACCAGACATTCCATTCATCAAAGGAAAGATTGATTTTTTTCTTTCCGCGTTTCTTTGCTTTGACACTGTCCAGAATGGAGACAACGGAAGAGATAAACTCATCCATTCCCACACTTCCTGCCAGAAAATCCGGTGTGTCGTTGGCAGCGTTGGAGTAGTACTGGTGAAGGGACATATAGTCTACTTGGTCATAACAGGTGCTGAGCACCTCATCCTCCCAGGTTCCGAAGGTGGGCATGGTGAGTCCGGAGCTTCCGCAGACGACCGTTTCGATGGAAGGATCCAGCATCTTCATGATCCGGCCGGTTTCCTCAGCAGTACGGCCGTATTCGTAAGCGGTTTTGTGCCCCATCTGCCAGGGGCCGTCCATCTCATTTCCCAGGCACCAGAGCTTGATATTATGCGGTTTTTCATAGCCGTGCTTTCTTCTCAGGTCACTGTAATAGGTGCCGCCCGGAAAATTGCAGTATTCCAGAAGATTTCTGGCTTCTTCCGGACCGCGGGTGCCTAAGTTTACAGCCATCATGACATTGGTATCTGCTTTCTTTGCCCAGGAAGCGAACTCATTGAGACCGAAAGCGTTCGTTTCAATGACCTGCCAGGCCAGCTCGGCACGGGCTGGGCGCTCTTCTTTTGGCCCTACGCTGTCTTCCCAGCGGAACCCGGATACAAAATTGCCGCCTGGATAGCGGACGACAGGAACCTTCAGCTCCCGCACGAGATCGATGACGTCTTTTCGGAACCCTTCTTCATCAGCAAAAGGACTTTCCGGCTGGTAAATGCCCTCATAGACAGCTCGTCCCAGCTGTTCGATAAAAGAACCGTAGATCCTGGGGTCTACTTCATCGATGATATAATGTTTGTCTGCAATGATTTCTGCTTTTTTCATGTGCAATTTCCTCCTGTTCGTATGAAATGTTCAGAGTCAGGCAGATTTCCATGAAAAGTGTAAGTCATGCTAATCTATTTGGCGGATACGCCGCACCGACGAAATGCGAAGCACTTGGGAAGTTGACTCTGAACAGGTACAGCAATTTACTATAAGTGTAGTGCGAAAATGAGATCTTGCCCACTGTTTTTCTTCCGGAAAATTTGACTTTTCTTCCGGTCCTGTGCTAGTACAGTGAATATTAAGTAACCGCCATATTGACTTGTCTGATTTTTCATCTGCTGCGTTGTCGTCAATCGACGTAGCCACCGCTACGCCTCATTCCTCCGCCTTGCATATGAAGAAATCATCCTGCTTCAATATAGCAGATACTTAATTTTTCACTGTACTAGGATGATGAGAAAGAAGTTTACCTGTTTCCAGCAATTCTCAAAAGGCTGCCTTCATTTCTGGTTATAAGCCATGTAGCAAAGATGGATTGTAAATATCCGATTAACGGAAAGGAATATGCGATGTTTCAGATCAATTACTGTGAATTTAACCGCTCAAATGCGGATCAGGACCGGATCTACCGGCCTGGTGGGAGCGGAGACTATCTGCTTTTACTTTTTAAGACACCGATGAAGTGCCATCTGAAGGGAAAATTGGAGATTTCCAGAGAAAATGCCTGCCTTCTCTATGCGCCGGGAGAAGCACAGGATTATCAGGCTGTGCAGAAATTCCGGAACAGCTATGTTCATTTTTCTACAGATCTTTTCCTGGAAAAGCAATATCAGCTTCCGACTTCCCGGCTTCTTTATCCGGAGAAATTTCAGGAACTGGATGAATTCTTACGCCTGCTTCAGAAAGAGTATCTTTCGAGGCAGCCCTATTATGAAGACCGCTGCCGGATTCTGACGGAAGAACTATTTCTCTTTTTGTCCAGGAACCTGATTTCCGAAACAAAGGATACGGACAGAGAAACTTCTGAATTAAAAGAAGAATTTCAGAGACTCCGGCTTAGAATGCTCTCCAGCTGTGAGGAAGACTGGAGTGTGGAACGGCTCTGCTGGGAGAGCAGTCTCTCCAAGAGCCAGTTTTTTGCCTGGTATAAGAAATTTTTTGACAGCAGCCCGAAGGCAGAACTTCTGGACGCCCGGATGGAGAAAGCCAGAACCCTTCTGACCAACGAAGCCCTACAGGTTCAGCAGGCGGCCAGACAGTGCGGCTTCACCAATATGCAGCATTTTTCCCGCTACTTCAAAGCCCGGTATCACTGCTCGCCGCGGGAGTATCGGGAGCAGTTGCGGAAATAAATTTAAGCATATTTTTTTGATGGAAATTTGCTTGACTTTGCGAACTAATTGAATTATTCTACTCGTAAGAAAGTAACTTACGAGTTAGTGAATTATGAGTATATTGAAAACTAGGAGGCGAGAAAATGAGTCAGTTCTATTGCCGTGAAAATGAGCTCAGAAAGCTGAATAAGCGATATGAAGGTGATAAGTTTGAATGCGTTGTCATCTACGGAAGAAGGCGGGTCGGTAAAACAGCCTTGATCAATGAGTTCTGTAAAGGAAAACCAACCATTTTTTTCTCGGCACTCAACACAACGGGAAAAGAAAATCTGGAGGCACTTTCAAAAGCAATCATGACTTTTGAACGGCCGGATGTGGAATTTGCACCGGAGTTCCGGTCATATGACGCGGCATTAGACGAGCTGACAGCACTTTCCAGGGAAAAGAGAATCGTCTTTGTTATTGATGAGTACCCTTATCTGGCAAAGGCGAAACCAGCGATCTCTGCCATGCTGCAGCATGTCATCGACCATAAGTGGACGGAATCCAAGATGTACCTGATTCTTTGTGGATCTTCGATGAGCTTTATGGAGAATCAGGTGCTTGGAAAAGAAAGTCCGCTGTATGGAAGAAGAACAGCTCAGTTTAAGATTGCACCGTTGGATTATAAGGAAACAGCAGTGTTTCATCCGAATCTGTCTGATGAGGACAATTCGCTGATCTATGGCATCACAGGCGGTGTTCCGCATTATATCAACAAACTGGATGTAAGAGACAGCGTAGATGAAGCATTGCTCGACAATCTGTTTGACCGTTCCAGCTATCTGTATGAGGAGCCAGCCAATCTTCTCAAGCAGGAACTGCGTGAGCCGGCTATTTATAATGCCATCATCAAGGCAATCGCTGAAGGTGCCTCCCGTCTGAATGATATTACGACGAAGGTCGGAGAGGACAATTCAGTGGTATCCAAATACCTGAAAACGTTAATTGATCTTGGTATTGCGAAAAAGGAAACACCGATAACAGAGAAACCAGGCAAGAAAACAGTGTATTTGCTGGCAGATAATTTTTTCCGGTTCTGGTACCGATTTGTTCCGGGCAATATGAGCGCAATTGATTCTGGAAGAATTGTAAAGACCTATCCACACGCTGTAAAGCAGTACCTTTCCGACTATATGGGATTGATATTTGAAAAGATGTGTCAGGATTATCTGGTGTATTATGCAGACCAGCTTCCTATTGAATTGAGTGAAATTGGTCAGTGGTGGGGAACGGATCCCAGGAAGAAAAAGCAGATACAGATTGATATTGTTGGAACTCCTGTAGAAGGAAAAGAATATATGATCGGTTCCTGCAAATACAGGAATGAAAAAATCGGTGTGGATGAACTTGAATTGCTCAGAGATTATGCATCGGTATTTGGAAAAGGAAATAATTACCACTATTATATTTTTTCGAAAGGTGGATTTACGGACGGACTACTCCAGGCACAGGGGCGGGGAGAGGTTCGGTTGATTACTTTGGAGGATCTTTACAAGTAAACAAATAACTGGAAACTGCCAGATGCTTAGACGCAGAGCAGAATCTGATATAAGATCGGATTCGCTCTGCGTTGTCTTGTTTCAGTACCTTTTATAAAACTTCTTGATATTATCATAAATGAGAATATAATAGAAATAGAGAATAATAAAGGAAGGATGGGGATATGGAACTAGCAGAAATTGTGATGAATCCGGTGCGGCAGAGAATCTTTCAGTATATTCTTATTCACGAAACGGGTACCGTTAAGGAAATCCGCAAGGCATTGCCGGATGTTCCCAGCGCAAGCCTCTATCGTCACATGAAGATTCTGACTGAGAATTCCATTCTCATGGTGGTGGGCGAAAATCGCATTCGTGGAACGGTAGAGAGTATTTACAGTTTGAATAAAAGCGCATTGGAAGTTGATGATGCGGATGGTATGGCTGTCCAGACTGCACTTCTTGGCATTTGTGCCTCCTTCGCAAAATATTTCTCCAGTGGAACTCCTGATCCGAAAAAGGATATGTTGCTCATGACCACCTGTACGCTGACGCTGAACGATGAGGAGTTCATGAATTTTCTCTCTGAAATCAATCAGGTTGCTGTAAAATATATGAATATTCCTGTAAAAGAGGGCTGTAAACAAAGGCAGATCACATTGATCTCGGCCCCGACAGATAGGCAGGTGAATTGAATGAATAAGGAAGAAACATAGTTGAAAAAGCCAGACGCTAAGACGCAGAGCTGAACCGAAGAAAAGAACGGATTCACTCTGCGTTTTTTGTTTCCTGATTTACGAGGTGCTGATGCCGGATGGTATTCAGAGAGAGGTAGTTGACAAGACTGGGGCAGATCTGAAAGCTTTTGAGCACGTGAAGTATTGCCTTACGGTCAGAAAAAATCAGATCCACGAAGGTAACGATGAAAAAAACAGATATAAGGAGGAGAAGACAATGCTGAGAATTGAACACTTATCAAAAACATACGGTGGGAAAAAAGCAGTGGACGACCTGAACCTGCACATTGCGCCCGGTGAAATTTATGGCTTCATTGGCCATAACGGAGCAGGCAAGACCACAACGCTGAAATCAATAGCCGGAATCCTGCAATTTGACGTCGGGGAAATCTATATTGACGGCAAGTCCATTCGGACTGCACCCCTGGAGTGTAAGTACACCTTTGCCTACATCCCGGATAACCCGGACTTGTATGATTATATGAAGGCATCAAATATCTGAACTTCATCGCAGATATTTTTGGTGTCAGTGCCGCTGAACGGAAGCTGCGTATCCGTAAATATGCCGATCTATTTGAACTGACGGGCGATTTGGCCGAGCCCATCGCCGCCTATTCCCATGGCATGAAGCAGAAATTGGCGATTATTTCTGCATGGCTGCACCAGCCGAAGCTGATTCTGATGGATGAGCCTTTCGTAGGCCTTGACCCCAAAGCCTCCCATTTACTTAAAGGGATGATGCGGGAAGTTTGTGACGAGGGTGGCGCAATTTTCTTCTCTACTCATGTTCTGGAGGTGGCTGAAAAGCTCTGCGACAAGGTGGCCATTATCAAGGGTGGAAAGCTGATCCGCTCCGGTACGATGGAGGAGGTCAAGGGAGATGATTCTCTGGAGGATGTATTTCTGGAACTGGAGGGAGAATGATGCTGAAACTTCTGCTGAAAAAACAATTATTTGAGATTTTTAGCTCCTATTTCTACGATGCCAAAAAGAATAAAGCGCGCTCTAAGATTTCCATAGTGATGTATTTTGCTTTGTTTGCACTGCTGATTGTTGGTCTGCTGGGTGGAATCTTTACCTTCCTTGCTGTAAAGCTCTGCACACCTTTGGCATCAGCGAACTTGAGCTGGCTTTATTTTGCGCTCATGGGACTCATTGCCGTGCTGCTGGGTGCTTTTGGCAGCGTGTTTAACACTTATGCGGGGCTGTATTTACCCAAGGATAATGATTTGCTGCTGTCCATGCCGATTCCGGTGTCAAGTCTGGTGGCCGCCCGGTTGTTCAGCGTCTACCTGATGGGGTTATTGTATTCTGATGTTGTGATTCTTCCGGCAGTCATTGTCTACTGGGTGACAACGAGCGTAACACCATCTTCGCTTTTTGGTGGGTTGGTCCTGATGTTTTTGATTTCTGTCTTTGTACTGACGCTTTCCTGCATCCTTGGCTGGGTCGTGGCAAAAATCAGCCAGAAGCTCAGACACAAGAGCGTGATTGCCGTACTGGCCTCGCTTGCTTTTATCGCCCTGTACTACTTTGTGTATTTCAAAGCGCAGAGCATTCTTCAGGAGTTACTGGCCAATGTAGCAGTGTACGGGGCGCAGATCAAGAGCAGTGCCTACCCGCTATACCTGTTCGGCAGCGTCGGTGTGGGAGACGGAAAAGCAATGCTGATTGTCGCTGCTGCCCAGGCAGTTCTGTTTGGCCTGATGTGGATGCTGCTTTCCCGCAGCTTTTTGAATATTGCAACCTCCACCGGAAAAACAGAGCGAAGGAAATACCGGGAGACCGTCATCCGGCAGCAAAGTGTTGACGCGGCACTCTGAGCCGGGAACTTGCACATTTCACTGCCAGCCCCAGCTATATGCTCAATTGTGGCCTTGGCACCTTTTTGATGCCTTGCTGTGCAGTTATCGTGCTGTGGAAGGGCAGAAGCCTCTTTGCCATGTTGGACACTATGTTTGTGGACACTCCGGGCAGCGTGCCGCTGCTTCTGTGTGTGATGCTCTGTAGCCTTGCGTCTATGAATTCTATGGCAGCGCCATCCATCTCTCTGGAAGGAAAAAGCCTATGGCTCATGCAGTCGCTTCTGGTAAATCCATGGAAGATTTTTCAGGCGAAAATCCGGATGCAGCTCCTATTGACAGCCTTGCCGCTGCTGCTTTGCGTTGTGTGTACAGCGATTGTCTATCCGCTGCCTCTAATGCAGTTTCTGGTTATATTCTTCTTTGCGGCCTCTTACACACTGCTGGCTGCATTGTCCGGTCTGATTCTTGGAGTGAAAATGCCAACGCTGACATGGACAAACGAACTGATGCCCATCAAGCAGAGCGCACCGGTCATACTTACCTCATTCGGCGGCATGGGCTACACGGTTCTACTGTTTGCAGGCTTTCTGCTCCTGCCCGGATGGACGCTTGGGTTTACTGGATATATGGCCTGCTTTATCGTGGCAAATGTGATTTTATGCATATGCGCTTACCTGTGGCTTCGAAGAACAGGAATCGCACGATTCAAAACCCTGTAATGCCAAATGAAAAAGCCCGGAACACAGACACAGTGTTCTGGTTGATCAAAAGCTGAACCTATATTTTTGAATGCAGTCAGGCAACCAAATGTAACATAAATCGCAGGAAAATGTTATGTTTGATTGGTAGAGTGCTGGGCAACTGAAAGCTATAATGTTCATAGAAATCCTACAAAACATATTTTTGCAACTGATATGAAGGAGTGATAACTATGGGTATTGCAGAAATCAGAAATCTCACAAAAGAGTATCCGGCCTTTCGGCTTCAGAATGTGTCTTTTACGCTGGAAAGAGGAAGAATTACGGGCTTTATCGGAAGAAATGGTGCCGGAAAAACAACGACGATCAAATCTATACTGAACCTGGTGCATCCAAGCGGAGGCGAGATCATTTTTTCCGGGATGCCGCTTGTCGGACACGAAGCCGAAATTAAACAGCACATCGGTTATTCCACCGGAAGCGTCAGCTGGTATCCAAGGAAGAAACTTTGCGACATCGCAGCAGTAACAAAAAGTTTTTATCAAAACCGGGAAGAGGCTGCTTATCGGCGCTATATGCAGCTCTTTGGTCTTGATGAGAATAAGACGCCCCACGAGCTATCTGAAGGCATGAAGGTGAAATTCAATCTGCTGTTGGCACTTTCCCACAAAGCGGAGATCCTGATTTTAGATGTAAACTGGTGTAACAAGATAGCTTGTATATGGAGTGTATACAGTTGATATGGGATAGAATATAGGTACTGTATGTACAGATAATGAAAAAATATGTGTATGCAGTAGGGGAATATTGAATGATTAATATGAGTAGTAAAAATAATATGGATGGAAAGAAAAAGAACTGGTTTATATCCGATAAGAATATAGACTAGTATCTTGTATCATTCATATTTAGCATAGCTGTCACTTCGATTAAGAAGTGACAGCTGAAAGTTTCGGATACAGAGAGATCAGCTTTTCGCGTGCATCTCCAGTTTGAAAGTGCCACTGTATCTTAGCTGTATTACAATTACGCTCCCGTTCCCATGCAGATAACTCACACTTGAGTTTTTCAATACTTGCTATTCTGCGTGAAAGGCATTGGCGCGTCATTACATTCAGCTCAATTTCTGCCATATCAAGCCAGCTTCCATGTTTTGGCGTATAGTGAATCTCAAGTCGTTTTATGATCCTTCGTGCTTCCGCTGGTGGAAATGCTTTATAAAGAGAAGCTGCTTTATGTGTGTTAAGATTATCCATTACCAGAATGATCTTCTTCGCATCCGGAAACATGACATCTGACAGATATTTGATTTCTGTTGCCCAGTCAACTGCTGTGCGGTGTTCATGAACGCTCACATGATGTTTTCCACCAAGGGGTTCAACAAACGCAAAAATGCTGCAAGTACTATTTCTCTTGTATTCAGAATCTATTTTCTGATCATCACCTGGGCGGGCTGGCAATGGTTCTCTTACGTCACCTAAAAGCTGATATGGCTTTTCGTCCATACAGACAACCGGATACATCGGATCATATGGAAGTTCATAAATATCAAGAACCTCTTCCATACAGGCTACAAAATCAGCATCATCTTTCGAAGGAATACACCGGTAGTCATTCATGTGAGGTCGAAGCCTATTTTTTTTAAAGCCCTGCCGATTGTATCTTTACTGACTGGGACATCAAGCACAATCTTTGCCTGTTCTTCCAGTAAACGAAGTGTCCATCGGGAATGACCCTCAGGTGCAGGACTGCATGCTATTTCGATGATACGTGCTTCGGCACGTCCGTCCAATTTTCTATGAGCATTATCAGAATTAACATTACGGTTTAAGGTAACGATACCCTGAATGCCTTTTTCGGAATAAAGCTTTACAGTATTCATAATAGTAGCCATACATACACAGTTTGTTTTGGCAGACTGTTCATGGGTAAGGACTTTGCCATGTGCATCATCCAAATCAAGAATAATCTGGCATCTGTTCCGAACTGTTTTTGATGTTTGTTTTTTGTGCATGATTGATTTCAGCTTTTTGACTTCGTCATCTGTCAATGAAATATTATATTTTCTTGGTCTTGCCATCTAAGATCACCGCCATTTCTTTTTAGTATACCATGAAACGGTTTGACTGACCAGAAAATTCAGCTATTTATGAATGATACAGTACACTAGTTCTTTTTTTTAGAGATTATTATATACACACAGGGAGTAGGTGAATGTTGAATCACAGCAGACCATCAAAGAATGCATTGATATCTGTATGAAAGATTTTTGCCAGAGCGATTAACTCAGACACTTTGATGTTCATGCGGTTTGTTTCCAGTTTGGCATAAGTGCTTTTGGATATGACAATACCCATGAGATTCAATTTTGCAATGACCTGGTCTTGCGTTAGATTATTTTTGTATCTGAGAGATTGAATATTTTTACCGATATCCATATCTGGTCTGATTTTCTGCATAATACGTTCTCCTTAAAAAATAAAAGTTTCGTTATTTGGAAACATATATATTGATTCTAATGAGTTAAAATTTTATAATGTTTCGTAATAAAGAATTATTTCTGAAAGGGGACAATCTATGAGCGAAAGTGAGAAAGAAAAAAAGATTTTCTTGAGTTACTGTGGCAGCAGGGATCAGGAATTATTGACGGGCAGAAAAAAGATGACATTGGGGGATATGGAGAGGTTTTCATTTCTAACAGAATTCTTTGGATTGGAAAGTTATGGATTAAATCTATGGAAAGAGTTTGGCGATGATGTGGAAGAACCATTGGATGCATTGATCAAGTTATTAGATGAATGGGAATATGAAAACGATACATGGATCGATGATGATGGAAGATTAGAAAGATGGCTGGTTGAATTTCAAAAGCATGCGCCAACGAAAGAGAAAAGAGAGAAGCTCCGGAAAATGATTGGTTTAAAATATAAAAAGAGAGGATTACCATATCCAACAGAGGCAGACTTCGAGTAAGGGATCGGCTTATCTTTTGTGAAGAATTTGTCTAAAAATGTATTCAAAAAGCGAAAAGAATATTATAATAAAAATAGAACACTTTTGGGAGGATACAATGGACAAATTGAGATGGATACATTTATCGGATATACATTTTTCAGGGGATGAAGATTATGAAGTAACAAGAATGAGAGATAGTATCGCTGATAAATTGAAGGAATTAATAGATGGTAAAATAATAAATTTTGTTGTGGTGTCAGGAGATTTGGTTTATCGTAACGGAAGCTATGATGCTAAATTAAAGAAATTTATAGAATCTGTGGAACATATATGCAATATATCTAGTGACAATTTATTTATTGTGCCCGGAAACCATGATCTAAAAAGGAATCAGACAAGAACAGTTTTACTGGAGGGAATAAGAAAGGAAAATTTTAAATTTGAGAGAGATACAGTAGAACAATTAGAAAAAGATTTCAAAAAATATAAAAGCTTTTTTAAAAAGGTAAAGTTACAAGACGAGGATTACTTATATAAAGTAGAAAAGCGAGAGGGATATAATGTCTTTTTGATGAATACAGCCTTTACAGCAGGTACAGATCAAGACGAAGGAAAGTTAGTTCTTGAAAAAAACTTGTTTTATGATGCAATAAAACAATTAAAAGATCAAGAATGTAGCATTAATATTGCTGTAGGACATCATCCTATTGCCTGTTTCTTGAAAGAAAATCAAGAGAAGATTTGGAATAATTTCAATGATTATAATATTGATTTTTATCTATGTGGTCATCAGCATAAAGGGGCTTATAGTTATGATTTAAATGCAGGAAGGGTAATTCCTACATATCAGTGTGGAAGTGGAAGAGTTGACGACTATGCAACGGTAACATTTCTGATGGGTGAATTGGATATGAATACAAAGAAAGGAAAAATAACACCTTATAAATGGTTAGTAAATGAAGAATGTTGGACAATAGGAGGAATAGACGGACGCAAAGCTGTTTCAGGAGAATTGGAAATTACACTGGAACGATTCCAAAAAAGTACAGTTTCTTCATTTGAGGATGAAGAAGTGAATGAAGATGAATTTAGACGGTTCATGATGGAATTTCACGAGAAATCGAAGTATTTTGTTAATGAGGAAACCAATATAGATCCTAAAGATGTATTTGAAAAATTTTCAAATATGAAATGCAACAAAAGTGTAGAGAAACATTACCATTCTTTATGCCGATATTTTCCTATAATTGATGAAATTATGGAAAGTACATTATTGACACCCATAGAACGTGAAAGCATTCCCAACATTATTATTTCAGAATATAATAAAGCGTTAGGAAAAGCAGATAATGGAAATGAAATAATAGAATTGATTGTAGAGAATATTTTTCAATTGTATAAAAATGAATTTGACTATTCTAATAGCATATTAAAGACATATTTTAAAATTTTAGTATATTGGTCAATCTATGAATGCGATATTTTTAATGAAAAAATTTGAGGATGAGGAAAACAATGGATTATTTTAAAGTAAACAAGTATTCGTCTGTTGAAGAAAATATTTTGTATATTTCAAGTAATATTATTGAACTATTAAAAGGTAGCGAAAAAGAGTTTGGAAAATTGGTTGAATTATATGAAAAAAGGTTTTGCCCAGAAATAAGTGTAAATATTGAAACGTGTATATATTTATCAATGCTCTTCCTTTATGGAATAGGAAAAGTTGAAATGAACGATAAAAAGATAAAACTGGTGGTAAAATAATATGATTTTGAAAGAACTATATGTAATATCGCTAAAAGAAAAACAGGTGATAAAAAAATATGTTTTTAATGAATATGGATTGAATGTGATTTTAGGAGTTGCTAAAAAAGATTCTAATGGTGTAGGAAAATCGGCAATGATCGATGCAATCCGGATGATACTTGGAGAAAAAATGCCAAGTGATTTTAAGCATAAAGAAGAACTTGCCAAAAGGGATATTTTAATTGTCTTAAAAATTGAAAATAAAGATAAGATTCAATATTTAGCTCGACAGATTATTGATGATTCTAATGGGTATGTAGCAGAGCAAGTTGTAATGGATATAAAAGGTTGGAATATTTACGAATTAGATCGTTACCGAGAGTATGTGCAGAATATTGTTTTTGAAAATCTAAATGGAGAAGATATTCCTTCTCTTCAAGCAATCCGGGAATACATAATCAGGGATGAAAAACAAGGGTTTGGAGATATAACATTAGCTAGAAGAAATGCTATTCAGAATAGTAAATGTTTGAACTTTTTATCCTTACTTCCACTGAATTATGAAAGCGACATAAATAAGCTGAAGAATGAACAAGATGCATTAAATAATGAAATAAAAATTATCAAAACAATTGCAAAAGATATCAGTAAGCTAAAGGAAGAAAAAATAAAATTAGAATCAGAAATTCTAAAAATGGAGAAAATGCTGAATACTGTAGATGTGAGCGAGAAGATTGATTACGATGAAGAAAAATATATTTTTGCGAAGAAAAGATTAAAAGCTGTTGAATCACAAATTTTTAAAAAAGAATATAGCAAAAGGCAGTTTGAGCAAAGTATAGAGGGCCTTGAGCAACGCCATAAGAAAATGTGTGAATTGGTAAATTTGCAGTCATATTTTAAACAAATGCTTCAGTATTTTCCAGAAGATTTAGAAAAGAATTATAAAGATATGGAATATTTCTTTTCATATATGCTTGAAAATAGAGGAGACTATTTTAAAAGCAGGATAGAGACGCTGGAAGAAGAGTTAAGTAAATTGCAGATTACTAAAAAAGAATTGCAAAATATAATTTCGGAAAGTACCCAAATTTTCCAAAATACACAATTAGTAGATGATATTCACAATATAAATCAGCAATTAAATGTAGAATATCAGAAATTGGCTGATGTAAAAATGAAAATTGATAAGTACAATGAAATTAACAACTTAACAAAAGAACTAAATAAAAAAGGAAAAGAAATTATTGAGAAAACACTTGAATATGAACATGAATATAACCAGTATGCTACTAATATAAGTAATATTGAAAATCACTTTATTGCATTGACGGAAGCAGCATATGGAGAAAAAGGAGATCTGACATATTATTATGAAAATAATGTGAAAAAGAGTGCAGCAACAGGGCGTATCAAAATTACTTGTCAAATTTCTGATGAGAATTCACATGGTCGTTTATATATGAAAATTAATATGTTTGATTTAGCACTTTTTCTTAATAGGATTGATTTGGATTCAGGGTGCAAAATTCTGATACATGATGGTTCATATTGCAAACCAAATCCAGATGCAAAGGCTAAAATTATAGATTATGTTGATGAATACTTAAAAGAAAAAGAGAGAGGACAATATTTTATTACACTAAATAAATCCGAAATAAATGATGAAGAGTTGAAAAGCATAAAAGAAAAAGGAATGGTTGTTGCGGAATTTGATCGTGAGCATGAAGATACAAATAGATTTTTTGGATTTAAATATTAGGATTTGAATAGAAGTCGGTACTTGGACAGTTGGTCTGTGTACCGGCTTTTATGGTAGCACACAAGTGTGTATTCTGTTCAAGCTCCTGTTTTCTAGATGATTATTCCGGGGCTCTCTGAGCCACCTGTCCGGACTTTGAGAGCCATATATTCCGGTAATTCAGAGCCACCTTATTGGGCTCTATTACATATATTTCCTTTATACTGTAAAGACACACCCTTGGTGTGAATACAGATAAAGGAGGTCGTAAGTTATGACCAAGTATCGTGAAATCCTACGCTTGAAAAGCTTAGGATTCAGTGAGAGGAACATCGCACAGAGTTGCGGTGTATCCAGAAACACAGTCGCCAAGGTTTTGAAAAAAGCAGCGGAAATCAATCTTTCATGGCTGCTGGATTTTGACATGACCGACAGTGCACTAGAGGAGCTGATGTTTCCTAAAGATAAGTCGGCAACGAATAAACGTATGCCAAACTTTGACTACATCCGCAAAGAACTTCTGCGAAATGGTGTAAACAAAAAAGCTTCTCTGGGTAGAATACTGTGAGGAGTGCCGCATGAGCAGCGAAGAGCCTCTCATGTATTCTCAGTTCTGCTACTACATCCAGAAGGATGAAGAAAAACGCAGGGCTACCATGCATATCCCCAGAAAACCAGGTGAACAGATTGAAGTTGACTGGTCCGGTGACCCTGCCCACATCATCGATCCGGACACCGGAGAAATAACAGATGCATGGATATTTGTAGGTGTATTAACTTACAGTCAGTATGCTTTTGTAAAAGCATATATGAATGAGAAAACCGACAACTGGATCAAAGCTCATGTCCAGATGTTTGATTTCTTTGGCGGTGTCACACCTATGCTCGTTTCTGATAACTGTACAACCGCAGTGAATCATAAAAAGAGTGACTGGTACAACACTGCCTTAAACACAACTTATCATGAGATGGCAGAACATTACAATCTCGCCATCCTTCCGGCCAGAGTCCGGAAACCCAAGGATAAACCGAATGTAGAGGGAGCCGTAGGAAAGATATCCACATGGATAACAGCAGCCCTTCGCAATGAGCAGTTTTTCTCTCTTGCAGAATTAAATGCTTCAATCCGTGAAAAACTGGATGCCTACAACGCCCGTAAATTTCAGAAAAAGGAATGTAGCAGACTCAGTTTATTTCTTGGGGAAGGAATGCCATTAATGGCTCCGTTGCCTGCTACACCTTTTGAACTGGCTGAGTGGAAACAAGCCACCGTCCAGTTTAACTATCACATCGCAGTAGACAGAATGTTCTACTCCGTGCCTTATCAGTATATCAAAAATAAGGTTGATGTGCGTATAACAGATACAACGGTTGAAATATTTTATAATCCCAATCGTATTGCCTCTCACAGACGACTCTATGGACGAAGCGGTCAGTATTCTACAGTGACAGAACATATGCCGCAGGAACACCAGAAATATCTGGAATGGAACGGTGACCGGTTCCGTAAGTGGGCTGATTCGATTGGAATTAACACAAGTAAGGTTGTCGATGCAATACTTACCTCCGGCAGGATTGAACAGCAATCCTACAGAAGCTGCATGGGATTACTGAAACTGGCAGAAAAATATTCGCCAGAAAAACTGGAACAGGTCTGCGCTAAGGCGCTCTCTTATTCCGGTAAACCCAGCTATAAAAGTATCAAAAATCTATTGGCTGCAACAAAGGATGCACCTGATACCGAATCAGAATCATCTCAAGCAGTAAAACCACATGGCATAACCAGAGGAGCCAGATACTATGGAGGTAAAAAATCATGACAAATCAAAGTACAATCGATAAACTTATTGAAATGCGTCTGACTGCTATGGCAGATGCACTCCGCATCCAGATGGATGATCCTGCAATGAAGGAAGTTCCATTCGAAGATCGGTTCGGCATGCTTGTTGATGTCGAATACAGCAACCGCAAAAACAATCGTCTGAAAAGGCTGATCCGCCAGGCTGAATTTGAACAGCCAGATGCCAGCATCGCAGCGATTGATTACCATTCTGGACGAAAGCTGAACAAAGCACTGATCAACCGTCTGGCAACCTGTGAATACATTACAGAATACCGGAACATCTTTATTACTGGAGCAACCGGAAGTGGTAAAACTTATATGGCCTGTGCCTTTGGCATGGAAGCATGCAAGCACTATTACTCAGTACGGTATGTACGGCTTCCTGATCTATTATTGGACTTACAGGCTGCCAGGGACAATGGAACTTTCTTGACTGTCCTAAAGAAATACACCAAGCCAATAGTACTGATCATTGATGAGTGGCTGCTTCTTAAACTGACAGAAGCTGAAGCCAGGAATCTTTTTGAACTGATACATAAAAGACGTAAAAAATCTTCAACGATCTTTTGTTCTCAGTTCCGTGAAAGTGAATGGTACCAGCAAATCTGTGATGGTGAAAGTACTCTTGCCGATGCCATCATGGATCGTATATCGTATGATTCCTATAAGATCGATATTGAAAGTGTTGAACCATCTAAAGACCTCTCTATGAGAGAAGTATATGGACTGGATCCAGCAATGGCAAAGTAACTTAATAAACAAAATGGGGTGGCTCCGTTAGTCCGGACAGGTGGCTCTCGCCACACCGGACTGGCGGCTCTGCCGCACCGTAATATTCATCTAGATATAAAGGATAGGTGCAAATTCTGCTTGAACGGTACGCCTATTCTGAAACCGGCGGTACATTCATTCTGATTTAGCGGTACGCGTTTTCTGCTCAAAGTGAGTATTCCAATGCAATAGTGCATGCTTTCCAAAGATTCAGAGCACCCTTTTCCGGAAAAATAGTGCATATCTTTCCGGAGCAGAGTGCAGCATTTAATTAGTATTCATCAGGAATAGCTATTCCGTGTTCTGTGAGAAGTACTTGTAAACGGTCAATATATTCTATTAAGTGCTGGATTTCTCTCCAATTATCATGACACAGTTCATCGGCTTCCTCTAATTCGTGGCGGGTTATTTCATAATCCGTAAACTTGATGCATTTATGGTCTTTGCTGAAGGCGCAATAGTCAGTCATGGACAGCTCCTTTCCGGGAAGCGTTAATGTCATGGCGTTCCCTCATGGATACACGGCCATCAATCATCACCTCGTAGGAATTATGAATGATTTGGTCGATGATTGCTTCGCAAATAGTAGCATCACATTCATTTCCAATGCGGTTGTACCAGCCTTTTGGTTCAAACTGTGTACAGAAAATCACAGAACCTTTTACACTACGGGCTTCAATGATCTCGAGAAGTTCCCGTGTCTGTTCTGTAGATACTGGACTTAACAGGAATTCATCCAGAATCAAAAGATCAATCTTTTGATATGCTTTAATTACCTTTTTCAGCGTGCCGTCCCCATGTGCAACAGCCAGCTCATTCAATAGATCCGGCAGACGTACATAACGTACTTTGATAAAGTTCCTGCAGGCTGCGATCCCGAGTGCACAGGCGATGTATGTTTTGCCATTCCCGGAGGCTCCTTTTAAAATGATATGGTGGTCATCGGATATATACCGGCAGGTGGAGAATATCCAACAGAGGCAGACTTCGATTAAGGGGTCTACTTTTCTTTCGCTATTTTTGAAGGAGGTGATGCAGGTGGAGGTAAGTATCCATGAACTTTTAGCGGCGGCAAGGGAGGCGGTGAAATCGGATTATATCAAAGGCGAATGAATATTTATCGAAAATGGAGAACTACAGAAATCTCGCACAGCTATTTTAGAAAAACTGTTTGCTTTGCAGGATAAATCCTATCAGGCATTTCAAAGTAAGCTGATGCCCACGATATCTCCGGAAACGATTATTGGTGTGCGGACACCGCTTTTGCGTAAGCTGGCAAAGGAACTTTCCGGCACACCACAGGCAGAGGAATTTCTGCACAGCCTGCCCCACAAATACTATGAGGAGAACAATCTTCACGCGTTTCTCATCGAAAAAAATCGTGATTATGACGCAGCACTGGCGGAAACAGAACGGTTTTTGCCCTACATCGACAACTGGGCAACCTGCGACTGTTTCTGCCCAAAAGTTTTTGCAAAGCATAAAGAAGAACTGCTGACATCCATCTGCCGGTGGCTGGAATCTGATCAACTCTACATCGTGCGCTATGCTATAGGGATGCTCATGCGGTATTATCTGGACGAAGCATTCCGACCGGAATATCTTGCATGGGTGGCTGGTGTACACAGGGAAGAATATTATTTGAATATGATGCGGGCATGGTACTTTGCAACAGCCCTTGCCAAGCAGCCGGATGATACGCTGCCATGGCTCGCAGAGCGGCGGCTGGATGTCTGGACGCATAACAAAACCATTCAGAAAGCTGTAGAAAGCTACCGTATCCCGCCGGAAAGGAAACAGCAGCTCCGTCAGCTGCGCATCCGTTCCTGAATTTAAAGCCATGCATTATGGCAGGAATGGTATCCGAACGAAGGTAAGCAGTATTTGGAAAATGGCTGCTTTATGCCGGAAATATAATAAAGGGACTGTCACGAATGACAATCCCTTATTTTTGAACTTATTCATATTTGATATCGGCATACAATGCGCATGGCGTATAACCAACGATTACAGATATTTGATCTACTTTTTCCTCAATATCGTTGTAAACCATAAATTGGAAGGTATACTCCATCTGTTCCTTTTCATTGATATGAATCCATTGAGAATTTGTCATCCTATGATTAGGAGGAAAATATACTTCCTGTTTTTGCATATCACCAAATTCTTCTGCAAATTTTTGCTTCCATTCGGAAGCTATTTCATTCAGGCTCTCACCTTTTATTCGCAATTCTACCTGATACAAACCCATAGCATTGCAATCGAAGTATATGGAACAATCCTGCCCAAGAAAATTATAATCAGTTTCGGCAGTAAAAGTTCGAAGCTGCTTTTCGTCTGCATCTTCGCTTGTATTTGGTATTTCCTGGATTGGAACACTTACAACATCCTGCAATTTATCAGCCGGTGTCTCCCATGAAGCATCCTGAAAACAGAAGCTCTCATTCTCATACAAATCTGATAAAGAAAGCTCCTGTGATGCCGCTTTTTCATAACTTCCAGGTAATATGGAAAAAATAAAAAGAGCACTGAGAAAAACAAAACATTTCTTAACTGTACGCATATATTATATCACCTCTTCTTATATCCGCATCTGTTACAATAATTTGTTGTACTGTATATGTGAGGATATGTCTCATAAGGTCCATAAATTGTAAAACCTGTTTTGCCGCAATACACACATCTTGCGGGTTGTTTTCTTCTCGTTCTATAACAATAAGCGGATGTTGTTGCTGCTCCTGGATAGGTTATAATTTCTCCCGGTCCTATCGGCTCCAGAGCTTGATGCGAACAAGTAGCTTTTGCTTCTACAAAATTTACAGGTACTGTTATAAAACTTCCATCTGCATTTTTCCTAAAAAGTCGTTCTTCTTTTGGAATATCTGTTTTTATAGAATTATCTTTTGCAGCATAAGCAGTAAGGCCAAATAAACAAATAAATATCATTAAAATGCCTATACATTTTTTACGCAGTTTCATAGTTATCCTCCTTTTGCTGATAAATATATTAAAATCAGAAAATAATGTCTGTTTTTAATTGAAAAGATAATATAAATTTTGATATATTTTAGATTTCTGTTAGTCGATAGTTACTAATTCAATTCCGTATTCTAATAACCATTGGAATCATCTCCTTTTTATTTAAGTTTCCAATTGAGCGCCTATATATATTTAAAAATATACTTCAATATTTATTCTGCGTTTTCGTGGCTTTTTTGAAATTTTTAACTGATTTAAACTTGAATATAATGACAATATTTATATATATATTATCATATTAAACATAAAAGTCAATAATTGTTTAATAAAATATTTCATATTTAAAATAGAGTTTATGATTTCGGTAGGCTTGCTTTAAAATTAGCAGTAAAAGCAGTCAACTGTGTATTACTAAATTTTAGAATTCCCAGAAGACTTGCTTTTGAGGGATAACGAATGTTTTGAAATATAAAGTGTGCGACTCTTTCATGGGGGTGTATTCCTAAAACGTACTTTTTCCCTTATGGTGTAGTTGATTTCTTACAAGTCCCTGTGTCCATTCTTTATATTTTTTATTGGCGTAATGCATTGCTGGCTTTTACTGGTGAAATAAGTTTCCAAACGTTAATTGAATGGCTGATTGGAATGACTTTACTGGAAATTGTAATATCGGTTGTATCAAATTACATAAAACAGGAAGTATTATTGCCACAAAAAGAACATTTAAATTTTAAAATCAAAGAAAAGATCTATAACCTTGGAATCACGGCTCCTGTAATGATGTATAACTATTCCGATTTCTTAGAGGATTATATTTACGTACAGGATACTGTGGTAGAGAATATTTTTTTGGTGCTCGAAAATATCTCAAGTTTCATCCAGGCAGCGTTTATGTTGGTCTTTTCCATGTTTATACTGGGATATATTCATTATACGTTGATTTTATTAGCGATCGCATTATCTTGTTTTAGTCTTTGGTTTAACCTGAAAAAAAGCCAGCAGGAAGTAAAACGGGAAATGGAACAAAAAAAGTCCAACCGAATGATTGATTATATCAGGCGAGTCTTTAATTCAAAAGAGTATGAAATGGATCTTCGCATCTACAATTATTGTGCGGTGCTGTTAAAGCAACTGAAAAACGCTTATTGTAAGAAAAGTGATTTGGATAAAAAATATGGACGGGGAATTGCTTTCTGGTCCGTAATGGATGATGGTTTTTCCTTTTTCTTTGAATTTGTAGTCATTCTTTTGGTGTATTTCCGATCTGTTGTTTTGAATATCAATGTTGGAGATTTTTCGCTTGTGATTAACTCTGCCTGGAATTTGAAAAATACAATTCAGCAAGTATTGAATGTCCTTCCATGTCTCGCAAAAAATGGGGTAGTATTGGAAAAGTTTACATCAATGAAAAATCAGATGGAAAAAGAGTCTGATGATGTGAAACAAAAGAAAGAAATGGTGCCCTTCGAAAAAATATTATTTAAAGATGTAAGTTTTAGCTACCCGCACACAGATAAAATTATTTTGAATAAGGTTAATTTTGAAATTCGCCGAGGTGAAAAAATTGCGATAGTTGGCCGAAATGGAGCAGAAAAATCCACATTTCTTAAACTACTATTAGGATTGTATTCACCAGTGGAAGGAAACATTTTCCTGAATGGCGATATCAATATTAAAAATTTGGAAGAAAAAAATACAGAGATTCCTTTGGTATTTGTATGCAGGAGAGTAAACTGTTTCCTGTTACAGTCAGAGAATTTATTCATCCGTTTGATGCAGAAATTTCCGAGGGGGAATATGAACGGGCATTGGAATCTACAGGGATAAATAATTTGAATCTTGATTCGATACTGACAACGGAATACGAGGATAATGGATTGACGTTATCCGAAGGAAATAAGCAAAAACTGGTGATTACACGTTCCTTCCTATGCGGCAACGATATCATTGTCGCAGATGAACCATCTTCTGCTTTGGATCCGATTGCGGAAGCCAGTATTTTTGATCATATAGGAAGCTTGGCGAAAGACAGAACGATCATTTTTATAACACACAGACTTTCTACAATCAAATCAGCAGACCGCATTGTCCTGATTGATAAGGGAGGCATTACTGAGGAAGGGACACATTCGGAACTGATGCAGTTAGATGGACTTTATGCATCCATGTATCGGACACAAGCATCAAACTACACCAATTTCTGACTTGTGCGAACTTTCAGAAAACGACGGAAGAATCCATCTCATGCATATATAATAGAAGCGTTTATTTTTAACTGTCTTTTAGTGCAACAAAAAAGCGCAAATTGACAAGGCGTATTATATTGACGAAAACTGTTTTGAAAGGTATAGTTAATTTAACCGAAAATTTACAAAGGGGGATATTTAGAAATGGTTTCTATTACCTGTAAAGGCATCACAGTAAAGCTTGACGATGAAACCCTGTGCTATGAATTTTCCAAGGATTCAACGGTATGGCGCTGGAGAAAGGAGTATCGTCCCAGGATCGAATGTGAGGACGGCACGGTATATTTCTCAGACGCGAAAAACATCTGGCACAAACAGATCCGCAGTGGAGTGGGAGAGGGCATCTTAAGTCATTATGAGAATTTTACTCTGGCAGACGGAAAGACAGCTTCCTACGCATTTGAGACACTTGTATGGATCGAAGCCACCACCGGCCATGTTTACTGTGAGTGGATGCCGTTAAAGGAAGAGGGACTGAAGATCAAAGCTGTCCGCTGGCCCGGAGAGATGGCATTTGATGAGCCGAAGAAAACCTGGTATACACTGATCAATGAAGGACAGGGACTTCTGATCCCGAATACCTGGCCGAATGAGCTTGGTTCCATCGCTTTTGACGGAACCTTCGGAACTGAAGGAAGCTACATGCCCTGGTATGCACAGGTAAAAGACCGGAGCGGTTATCTTCTGATCGCCGTGACTCCCTGGAATGCAGGCTGGAAAGCAGAGCATCCGGCAGGCGGTCCTTACACGCACATTGGAGTACATATGGAGCCCAGCCTCGGAAAAATGGATTACCGCAGAGTATTCCGTTATACCTTCCTTGAAAATTGTGACCATAACGATATCTGTAAGGAGTACCGTCATTACGCAAAGGAAAAAGGTCTTCTGAAGACACTGGCGGAAAAGGCTGCCAAGAACCCGTCCATCCATGAACTCATCGGCTGTTCTGTTTTCCATACCGGAATCAAAAAGAGCGTTCAGCCGGAGTCACGCTTCTATGACAAAAATCACCCGGAGAACAACGAATCTCTGAACACCTTTGCAGAGCGCGAAAAAGAAGCAAGAACCCTTCATGAGCTTGGTGTGAAAAAGCTTTATATGCATCTGGATGGCTGGGGACAGCCCGGTTACGATAACCAGCACCCGGATTACACACCGGCATGTAAAGAAGCAGGCGGCTGGGAAGGCATGAAATCTCTGGTAGATGCCATGCATGAGATGGGTTACCTCTTTGGTATCCATGACCAGTACCGTGATTACTATTTTGCAGCCAAAACCTTTGATAAGGAATATGCTATCCAGCTTGCAGACGGCAGCATACCGCAGCACCATATGTGGGCCGGCGGAGAGCAGACCTACCTCTGCGCAACCCAGGCACCGTACTATGTAAAGAGAAACTTCACAGTTCTGAAAGAGCATGGCATTGATATGGATTGCGCTTATCTGGACGTATTTACCTGTAACGAGGGAGATGAATGTGACAATCCGCATCACCGCATGACCAGAAAAGAATGTTATGCATATAGAAATGAGTGCTTTGAGTATCTCCTGACAAACAACATTCTTCCGAGCTCCGAAGAAGCAAACGACTGGAGTATGCCGAGCCTGGTATTCTGCCATTACGCTCCGTACAACTTCATGCTCAAAGCTCCCGGACAGCCGAAATATGGTATTCCGGTACCTCTTTTCAACCTGGTATTCCATGATTGTCTGATCATTCCCTGGCTGATGGATAAGGTCAGCGAGAAGGAAGATTACATGCTCTATGCACTGCTCAACGGCGGTATCCCGTATCTTCTCAGAGATGGTGCTTATCCGGGAATGGATGGCGCTTTCGCAGAAAACCAGCGTGAGAAGCTGATGGAGGATATCAAACGTTCGGAAACGGTAGCAGAACTCCATGAAAAGATCGCTATGCAGGAAATGACCCGTCACGAGATCCTTGACGAGGACGGTCTGATCCAGAAAAGCTCATTTGCAGATGGCACTACGGTAACAGTCGATTTCACAAAAAATACCTACGAGATTATTGCTGACTGACGCACGGCTGTGTGTGGCACAAAAACAGATAAGAAAAAGAACAATTGTGCAAAAAAAACATACAATCGTGACACTGAGACAAAATGTGGTGTATTTATACAGAATAGTGGTTGCAACTACCTAAATTTTGTGCTAAAATACCTACAATGCAAAGGAGCAGAGGGATGTGTACGAGCAGAACCCCATGCTCCTTTTTCCATAACTGACAAAAGTGCAGAAGAATGGAAAAAGAACGTTTCATACAAGGAAGCGTTCAAAATAAAAACAAGGAGATGATGTAATGCAGGAACGTGTAATCACAAAAGAGGCAAAAGCCTATCAGAAATCAGCCTGGGCGATCCGTGTGATTTTTCTGTTAGCAGGTCTGATGATCGCTGGCGGCGGAATCTGGTACGTTGCGGTCACCGGTATCATTGGAAGAAAAAAATGGGATTTTGTAGAATATGGTATGCCGCCGGCAATCCTGGCAGCTGTTGGAGGTGTGATTCTTATTGCCGCCATCATCGCATATTTCAAAATGCCCTGTTTCAGTTATAAGGCAGCACCACTTATGAGAGATCTGAAGAGAACAAAAGGTAAATACCTGATGATCCTTCCCGGTCTGATCTTTGTGTTTGTTTTCAGCTACATGCCGATGTATGGTATTATTCTTGCTTTTAAGACCTATAAGGTAAAAAGCGGAATCATGTTTTCTGCATGGTGCGGTATGGAAAACTTCACCCGTTTCTTCAGCCGTGATATTGCATGGAGCGTCATCGGAAACACACTGTTCATTGGTGTGACACAGCTGCTCATCACTTTCCCGATCCCGATCATTCTGGCACTTCTTCTGAATGAACTCCATAATAAGAAGTTTAAGAAGACCGTCCAGTCCGTGATCTATCTTCCGCATTTCGTCAGCTGGATCATCATGTACTCCCTGATGTTCTCTCTGTTCTCCATCACCGGAGGTGCGGTAAACAAGCTTTTGATCTCCATGGGCCTGAATCCCATCAACCTGATGTCCAATCCGGACAGCTTCTACGGAATGCTTTACGGAACCAGTATCTGGAAAGAGGCCGGCTGGGGAACCATTATTTACATAGCAGCCATTACCGGTGTTGATGCGGAGCTTTATGAGGCAGCAAGAATGGATGGTGCCAACCGTCTGCAGCAGTGTTTCTATATCACACTGCCCTGTATCGCCTTCTCCATCACCACCATGCTGATCCTGAATGTCGGTTCTGTCATGGGAGCAAACTTCGACCAGATCATGAACCTGCGTACCGATGCAACAGCAACCACCGTTGCACAGGTTATCGATACCTACGTTTACGACATGGGTGTATCGAAGGGACAGTATGACCTGTCCACAGCCATTGGTCTTTTCCAGCAGGCTGTAAACTGTATTCTGGTGTTCGGCAGCAACTTTGTTGTTAAGAAAATGTCCGGTGAGGGCTTCTTCTAAAAACAGGTGAAAAATTCTGCTGTCACCGAAGAAAGCAGATATGACTATCAGGAGGTATATACATGGCTGGAAAGCATAAAAAGAATTATAAAATCAGCGCCGAAAAACCCATCGGCGGAACTGCGATCAAGCAGTCCTTAGGTTCCCGAATCTTTGATATTTTTAACATCTGCCTGTTCATTTTTCTGGCGCTCATCATTTTGTTCCCCTTCTGGAACATCATTGCGATCTCCCTGACAGGCAATGCGGAGTACATGGCGAGCTCCTTCATCCTTTTCCCGAAGAAGCCGACTCTGGAGGCCTATAAATACATTTTCTCCACGGCCCTGTTCATCCGTGCGTTTGGTGTGACGTTTCTGATCACCATTACCGGAACAGCACTTTCTGTTCTGGTCACCTCGATGCTGGCATATGGACTGAAGAAAAATACCCTTCATGGATACAAATTTTTCATGATCTATCTGCTGATCACGATGTTCTTCTCTGGCGGTCTGATCCCGACCTACTACAACATCACCAAGACCCTGCATCTGAGCAATAACATCCTGGCTCTGATCCTGCCGGGAGCAGTAAACGTATTCAACTTTGTTATCATGCGTTCCTTCTTTATGCAGCTTCCGGATTCTCTGGAGGAGGCAGCAAGGATCGACGGCGCAAACGAGTACACGATCCTGTTCCGTATCATATATCCGCTTTCCATTCCGATGCTGGCAACCATCGCCATGTTCGTGGCTGTCGGTCTGTGGAACAGCTGGTTTGCTGCACAGTTGTACATGCGTGATGAGAACTGGTATCCGCTGCAGCTGATCATCCGTAACTATATTGTACGAAATGCAAAACCGGCAGATATGCAGCTGATGGAAGGTCTTCGTGATGCAGCCGGAAATAAACTGTATCTGAATGAGACTGGTATCAAGATGGCCTGTGCTGTTGTTTCTACCATTCCCATGCTTCTGATCTACCCGTTCATCCAGAAGTACTTCGAGAGCGGCGTTACCATCGGCGCTGTAAAAGGCTGATGTGTGTTCTCTGTTGATTGTAAAGCTACGGCTTTTCAATAAAAAATTCATATCATAAGGAGGTTTTTTATGAAAAGAAGAAAGTTAGTTTTAGCAGCCATGATCGCGGCCATGGCAGTACCGTCCCTCAGCGCACTGGCTTATGATGGTGATATCCTTACCATTACAGCCGACAGTGATGGCGATCCCTTTACCTGGGATACCTCCTCTGACAAGCTTGCAGCTATGATCGAGGACAAATTCGGAATCAACTTCCAGCAGAGCGAGACTAACTACTACAACAACGACTTCACCGTAACACAGCTGGCTGCTGTAGACGGAACTCTGCCGGATGTATTCTGTGCAGACATTCTGTACTACACCCAGGAAATCACTCAGTTTATTCCTGAGGAACTGGTAGCAGAGATCCCGGAAGAGCTTCTGGAGAAATATCCGCTGACCAAACAGCTCCTTGAGAATGATAAGGTAGCACAGACAGTTAAGAGCATGTACGATGGCTACTACTTCCTGCCGAAACCGGACTCTGCCGACCCGACCATTTATAAAGCAGAGAGAAAAGGTATCTTTATCCGTAAAGACTGGCTGGAGACTGTCGGCATGGAAATGCCTACTACCTGGGAAGATCTTTACAATGTAGCTCACGCTTTTACCTATGATGATCCGGACGGAAACGGTGTAAAAGATACCTACGGCCTGACCGGTGACGGCATGGGAACCCTGCGTTACTTCTTCTCCAGCACCGGCGTAAGCAACCGTTACTGGGGCAAAGATGAAGAGGGTAACTGGTCCTTCGGCGCTCTGGATGACAAAAACATCGAGCCGCTGGAGTGGCTGAGAAAAATGTACGAAGACGGCTCCATCGATCCGGACTTTGGTGCATCTACCTGGGAGACCGGTCTTCAGAAATTCTCTTCCAATACCTTTGGTATGTGTGTAAGAAATGCAGATGCAGACTGGATCAATGGCGTAGCTACCAAGTATTATGGTGCTGCTAACCCGGACTGCAATCCGTTTGAGCGTATCGATGTGATCCCGGCTCTGGCTGAGGCTGATGGCGAGACCCCGCGTATGGATGGTTATGTATCCTGTATGGTAGCTACCATGTTCTCCAGCGAGATCGACGAGGAGAAAATGGATCGTTTCCTGGCATACTATGAGTACCTTCTCTCTGATGAAGGTAAAATGCTCCGTCTTGGTCTGGAAGGCGAAGACTGGCAGAAGAACGATGACGGTTCCATTTCTCTGATCCGTGATGAGAACGGAAACGCACCGGTTCTTACTACCAAATATCCGTGTATCCCGGTTACCCACTGGCCCAGCTGGGGATTCGAACTTCAGGCAGACCCGAACGTAGAGACCTTTGATAAGTACAATGATGAGACCAAAGCACTCAACAAACAGGCCTGCGATATCCGTAATGAGGATCCGGTATATCCGGAGGTTGGTCCTCTGCTGATCGATGACACCACTGTAACCGACGCTCAGGCATTCAACATCAGCTCTGAGTACTGGACCATCATCACCGGAACTGAGCCGGTAGCTGATATGTTCGCTGATATGAAGGAAAGAGCTCTTTCCAGCGGATACGCTGATGCAACGGAAGTTGTACAGGAGAAAGCAGAGGAGCTTGGCTGATAGTAGTTCGCTGAAAAGTTTTCTGTAAGTAACATGTAAGCTTCAAAAGCCCTGCAGGAAAGCCTGCAGGGCTTTTTTTCTACACAAAACACTTTCTGTAAGTGGCAAATATTATAATTGGGAGGCATCTGTACTTATGAAACCGGAACTTCGTTTTGAGACAAAGAAAATGATGAGCTCTGATCTGGGGCCGCAGGCCTGCGTTCCTGATCTGATCGGAGAGCATATCCTGCAGAATGACACGAAATTTGATCTGGATGAGCATGACGAAATTTATGAGGGATTTGGACGCAGGAGAAGCGCTTACCCTTACCGGCAGTACAACAGCTATACGAGAGAACTGAAAGAGAAGGATATTAAGATCGCAGTCCTGGAAAATGACTACCTGAAAGCAGTTTTCCTGCCGGAGTACGGCGGCCGTCTCTGGGAACTCTGGGACAAGACCACAGGAAAAAATCTCCTTTACACCAATGACGTTCTGCGTTTCAGCAATCTGGCTGTCCGCAATGCCTGGTACAGTGGAGGTGTAGAGTGGAACATTGGTATCATCGGTCACCATGCCTTTACAACGCAGGCCATGTATACAGCAGAAACGGAGACAGAAGACGGTATGCCAGTGCTTCGCTTTTATGAATATGAACGGATCCGCGAAGTGCCCTATCAGATTGATTTCTGGCTGGAGGAAGACAGCCGTTTCCTGAACTGCCGTATGCGCATCGTCAATGAGAGCAGTGAAGTGATCCCCATGTACTGGTGGAGCAATATGGCTGTTCCGGAGTATGAAAACGGAAGAGTGGTTGTTCCAGCAGAACAGGCTTTTACCGGTAAAAATGGCAGGATCGTGAAAGTGGACATTCCCATGGTGGATGGCGTGGAGGTCACCGATTATAAAAAGATCCCGAATTCTGTCGATTACTTCTTTGCCATTCCGGAGGAGAAACCGAAGTTTATTGCAAACCTGGACCAGGACGGTTACGGCCTTCTTCAGATCTCTACGAAACGTCTGCAGGGAAGAAAACTCTTTTCCTGGGGAAAACGGCAGGGATCGGATCACTGGCAGGAATTCCTGACAGATAAAGCAGGAAGATATGTAGAGATCCAGGCAGGTCTTGGAAAGACACAGTACGGCTGCATTCCAATGGCTCCTCATACTTCCTGGGAATGGATGGAGCAGTACGGAGCCGTACAGGCTGCACCGGGTCATCTGGATAAAACACACAAAGAGAGAGCAGAAGAACTTACTTCTTATGTCCTTAAGGCCGGTATTCCTGCAAACCTGGAGGAAAAACTGAAAGCGACTGCTTCTATGGCAAAGAAAGAAGCCAAAGTAGTTATCACAGGAAGCGGTTATGGTGCCATGAAGGATCACAGCCGTCTGGAAGGCCATCTGAAATATGAACTCACCGATTCTCTGAAAAAATGGCAGACATTCTTTGAAACAGGGATCCTTCACGAGCCGGCTCCCGAAGATATTCCGGATGAATTTCTTATCAATGAAAAAAATCTGGACTTCCTTCTTGCCACCCTGGATCAGGAAAACAAGGATAACTGGTATGCCCATTATCAGGCAGGTATCGGTTTCTTCTCAAGAGAAGATTATGTAAGTGCTGAAAAAGAACTGAAGAGATCTTGGTATTTAAAGAAGAGTGCCTGGGCAGCGCATGCACTGGCTGCCGCTGCCGTTCTTTCCGGCCATGACACGGAGACCATCCAGTGGATCCACGAAGGACTGAAACTGGAACATAAAAACCTTTCCTATCTGAAGGATGCCCTGAAGCTTCTTTTCTACTGTAAAGACTGGGATGGGATCATCCGCTGGTATGAGTGCCTTGACGGGGAAAACCAGAAGGCCGGAAAGCTGAAATACTATTATATTTCTGCTCTTTATCATATCGGAAAAACCAAAGAAGCCTTTGCTCTTCTGGAAGAGAATGGCGGTCTTGAGATCCCGGATATCCGTGAAGGAGAGGATTCCATCGCCCAGCTCTATCTGGATATTCAGAAAACTCTTACCGGAGAGGATGTTTCTCTTCCCTTTAAGTATGATTTCCGGGCAACGAACGGATAAGTCAGAATTGTTTCTCTTGTTGACAATACTTCCTCCTGGCATTACAATAGTAATCGTTCAGAGTTAAGAAAAGCTTTCCATGCAAAAGTGTAAATCATGCCTGCATGCTTTTCATTTACTACTCCAGAGGAGGTGTCTTTATGGCAAAGTACAGCTTTATGCTGGGTGAATATACAGAAGACGACCAGGTATACCATTTCGGCTGCCGGGGAAAATGTTATTATATCACTTTAAAGGATAAAGAGGGTGTAGAACAGAGCGTCTATGAATCCAGTAATATGTATGAAGCCTACGATAAATGGAAAAACCTGAAGGGTTCCAGACAATCCAAGGCAAATGCGCGTCCTGCCAAAGCACAGAACCGCAAAGAAAACAAAAAAGACTGAAAAAACGGAGGATCACGCGAGATCAGATCGCGGATCCTCCGTTTTTTTAAGCCAGGCAGAAGTGTGCTTGCTTATTCTTCCCAGCCTTCCATAAACTTGATGGTCACCTGGATGTTTCTTACGATGTCTCCTTCTTTGAGTGTGAGATCGGATACCTCAGATACCGGCGGAAGATTTACCTCCTCCTCGGAAAGCTCAAGATTGATCCAGTCCAGAGCTGCTTCATTGGCATTTTCCACGGCCTCATCCAGGGTATCGCCTTTTGCCTCACAGCAGGCCAGATCCGGGAAAAACCCCTCATAGCCGCCGTTCTCATTTTTATGAAAAACTGCAGGATATACAAATTTCATACGATTTCTTTTCCTCCTAATATGCGTTTATCCGGCTTTTGATATCTGCACATCTGAAAATCCGTCTGCAGACATCGCCACATATAAGTATATAATAATCCCTCTGAAATTTCCACCCGGTTTTTCGTTTTTTAACTGTTCAGGGCCTTTTCCATCCAGGGGATACAGATCTCTGTCTTGTAGTAATGATGCTCCGGCACCACGTTGGCATAGCGGAAATATTCCTCGTTTGTAATACCCTCTGGAATACGCACATGATCGAACTTCCGGTTGGAGGGATCCTGAAACTCCGGATAATGCACATAGCGGTAATTTTCCGGTGCTCCGGCCAGTGCATAGGCTTTTCCGATGCGTTCCAGATCATCCTGTACGCCGCCCTCGGACAGGAGCATGGGACCGGGAGCAAAGGCTGCGATGAGATCCGGGAAAGAAAACCATTTATGCATGGAGGGTACGATATGGATGTGTCCGCCAAACATGAAATCCTCCGGTGGGAAACAGGAGATGATCCGCTGTTCGTTATCACTCATGAAATCATTATGGGAAACGGCTTTGACTCTGGGCTCCAGAAGAGCCAGGAACATGGACGTTTCAGTCCCCAGCGAATGAGCAGCCAGACCCATACGGTCCTCATCCACGTATTCCTGCTTTGCCAGCCACTGGAACATGGCCCAGCGGCAGAAAACAGAGAGACCAACGTAGTTCCGTCCCTTGAAGATCATCTTCAGGGCAAACTGCTGCCGGTCATAGAGACCTTCCTGTTCGCAGGTTCCCATATTGTCGCAGGCCAGAGCAACCATTCCTTTTCTGACATAATGAAGAGCCATAGCATTGGAAAACGGGTAGCTGATCCCTGAGACCGGTTCGCCGTAGCAGAGATTCATGGATTCTTCTCCGCAAAGCATCTCCTTTGGAACATCCCAGCCCGGAAAACAGAGAACGCCCGGGGCTTTCTTTTCTGCGCTTACGCTGTCCGGCACCAGCAGAAGGAAAGGCACCCAGAGCTCCGGTTCCGGGCTGATCTCGTATTTTTCCACCCGGTAGCCGTCTCTCTGCCTGGAATAAAGAAAATGCACCTTTGCTTCTTCGTAAGCATCCTCCGGAAACTGCATCAGTTCATATGCCTTTTCCCGTACCTGTTCTTTCCAACTCTCAAAGTCTTCCCTTGTACGGATCTTTTCTGGATCAAAGCGGAGCTTTCCCGGCTGATCCTTATAAAGATGCTGGACAAAAAGGTCTGTCCGATATCTGTCATTCATTGTAAATCCCCCTGTTTTTCTATCAGATTCTCAGCGGAAAAACCAGCAGGATCTTTCTGGTAAGCTGCTTTTCCACACTGGATTTATCATAGCATATACGGTTGTTTTCTGTCAATTTGCGGCTATGCATTCGCAGTGCGCAGAACTGTCCTGTTGTTTTTACCGTCCTGAACAGCTGCAAGCTTTACGCTGAGAAAACTTATCAGTAATGTTCTTGACAAAAGGTGCGGAATCATGTATCATGACGACAGTTAGTTAAAGCTAATTTAAATTAGACTAATCTAACTCAAAGAAAGGAGAAACAGGAGGATTTTCTCATGGCGTTTGAAAAATATCTGGTTGATTACTGTTCGCCTACGTTGGCTTCTGTAAAAACAGCCAATCTCTTCAACTGGTTTTATGAATCCCACACGGAACTTTGGGAGCAGCTTTCCTACTGGAATCTTCTGATGAATCCAAAAGGCGTCTATCTTTATGTCTTAAGAGAGCATCCGAAGAAAGCTCTGATCTATGTCTGCAGAAAAAAGCGCCTGGAGGAAAATCTGAAGCGTCCGGAGGTAACTGCTTTTCTTGCCGCTTACGGATACCGGGATTTGAATGTGGAGACCGCCATCGAAAGACTGAAAAGCCGTTTTACCACGGGAGAAGCTTTTCCTCATGAGATCGGAGTCTTTCTGGATTATCCTTTAGGCGATGTCATCGGTTTTATTGAAAACGGAGGTCGGAATTATAAATGTTCCGGCTGCTGGAAAGTATATTGTGATGAATGTGAATCACGAAAGCTGTTTGCAATGTATCAGAAATGCCGTGACATTTACAGGCGGCTTTATGAAGAAGGCAGGAGTGTTTTTCAGCTCACCGTAGCTGTTTAACATATGAAATCAATCGTAGCTGTGACAACTGGGAACAGTTACACTATCAAAAAGAAAGAGGTATAAGAGCATGAGCAAAGTAGCAGTAGTTTACTGGAGTGGAACAGGCAATACCGAAATGATGGCAAATGAGGTTGCAGCAGGTGCCAAAGCAGCAGGCGCAGAGGTTTCTGTCTTTACACCGGATACCTTCACAGCAGATAAAATGGATGAATTTGATGCACTGGCCTTCGGCTGCCCGGCCATGGGAGCGGAAGAACTGGAGGATACGGAGTTTGAGCCGATGTTCAATGACTGCCGTGCAAAGCTTTCCGGCAAAAAGATCGCTCTTTTTGGTTCTTACGGCTGGGGAGACGGTGAATGGATGCAGACCTGGGAAGGCTCCTGCAAAGACGACGGAGCAGAGCTGGCATGCGAAAGTGTGATCTGCACGGAAGAACCGGATGATGAGGCAAAGGCTGCCTGCCAGGCACTGGGCAAAGCACTCGCATAAATAACAGCGATTTTTCTGGAAGAGGACTGCTTCGGCAGTTCTCTTTTTACATCGGTAACGGAATGGCAACGGCGCCGTTTTTCAGCGGGATTTTGATTGACACTGACCTGGGATTCTTTTAGAATAAAAAGTAAAGATCCAATGTTATGATACCAGTGTCAAAAGGTCAAAAAGCTGTTCGTGCTTGCACGATAAAGCTTTTGAACTTGTGACACGCCAAATATGAGAAAGTAGCGATTTACGCAGTAAATCAGCGGATTTCGAATATTTGGAGGATTGCGGGAGCAGCGTAGCTGCGTAGCAATCCGGGTATCAAATGAGTGTCAAAAGACCTTTTGACACTCATATCATGTTATAGCAAAAACAATCTCAGGAGGAATCTACTATGAGTTATCAGCTTTATACAGATGCAACCGCCGATTTTTGCCCGGAAATGGCAGCTCCTTATGCACAGATCCGCGTGATCCCCATGGAACTGACTGTGGGTGAAGAGGCACATACCTATGGCCCCGGTGGAGATCTCACCGTAAAGGCTTTCTATGAGGAACTCCGGAACGGGAAATATGCAAGCACGTCTCAGATCAATCCCGCAATTTATGAAGAAGCATTCCGGAAAACGCTGGAGGAGGGGAAGGATATCCTTTATCTTTGTTTTTCCTCCGGCCTTTCCAGCACGTATCAGTCTGCGCAGATCGCAGTAAGGGATCTGGAAGAGGAATTTCCGGAGAGAAAGATCATCTGCATTGACACGCTTTGCGGCTCTGTAGGCGAAGGCTTTCTGGTAAGAGAAGCGGCAAGGCTTCAGAGTGAAGGCTATTCCATGGAAGACCTGGCAGACTGGGTTATGGCACACCGCCTGGACATCTGCCACTGGTTTACTGTGGATATGTTCGATCATCTGCGTCACGGAGGAAGAGTTTCCGCAGCAGCGGCAGCAATCGGAACCGTACTCCAGATCAAACCGATGCTTCATGTTTCCAATGATGGAAAACTGGAGGTGGTAGAAAAACCGCGCGGTCAGAAAAAAGCAATGGCTTTGCAACTGGATTATATGAAAAAAGGCTGGAACCCGGCGATCAGTCCGCTGGTCCTCATCGGTCACGGTGACTGTCCGGAGAAGGCAGAGCTTCTGAAGGCTATGGTACAGAAAGAATTTCCGACGGCAGAGATCTACACCACTCCCATCGGTCCCATCATCGGTTCCCATACAGGTCCCGGCATGCTGGCACTGATCTACTGGGGAACCAATCGGTAAAAGGAGTTATGAACGACATGAATGGTGAACCTTTAAAGAAACATATCATGGATACCGTAAAAGAATGGCAGATGAAGATCGGCTATCGGCCGGAGTCCATGAAGCTTTATTACCCGGCTGTTTCTCTGGCAGAGCTTCTGGATCTTCCGGAAGATGCAGGGAAAGAACAGCTTCAGAGAGCACTTTTGGGATTTGCAGAAAAAGAAGAAGCTTTTCTTGGAAAACTTTCCTTCGCAGAAAGAGAGGATCGCTGGGAGCTGACGGTCCCGCCGGAGGGCTGCACCTGGATCCATGAGAATGTTCCGGATTCGCCCTTGCTGACAGATTTTATCAGGACGATCACCACACCGGGAAAAACGCTGGAGGATGTCCGTACCTGCTTTGCACATTATGCGTTGCCGGGACATCCGCTGCAGGAAGCCGACCATGTCCATGACGGAATGGGACGTGTATTTTTCTATGAAGGCGGTCAGCCGGATGAATATGTTTATTGTGTGGAAGAAGATGACTTCGGCTTGACGTATCATCGTTTTACGATGGAAGATTATAAAAAAATTATATGATTTCCGATAGAATAAAAACGGCAAACATGGTAAGATAAAGGTACCCGCGCAATTTCTATGACTTTAGGAGGAAGACAATACCATGAGTGAAAGAACTCACGAGATGAACGTATTTTTGCAGGAGATCAAGGAAAAATTAAAGGACGAACCGAAGCTGTATACTCTTTTTGAAACCTGCTTTACCAACACGCTGGAGCGGACCATCCGCCGTTATGAGGATGGCACCAGCTTTGTCATTACCGGAGACATCCCGGCTATGTGGCTTCGGGATTCAGCGGCCCAGGTGCGCCCCTATCTTTATCTTGCCGCCCGTGATGAGGAACTGGCAGATATCATTGAGGGACTGGTAAAGAGGCAGTTTGCCTGCATTCTTATCGACCCCTATGCCAATGCTTTTAACGAGAAGCCGGACGGCTCCTGTTGGGAGAAGGATTTTGAAGATCAGGATCCAGGTGTCTGGGAGAGAAAATATGAGATCGATTCTCTGTGCTATCCGATCCAGCTGGCTTATTTTCTGTGGAAGCTTACCGGCCGCACCGCTCATTTTGATGAGACGTTCCGCAAGGGAGTGGATGCGATCCTGAAGGTTTTCCGTACCGAGCAGTATCATGAAGAGAAATCTTCCTATACCTTTACCCGCCATTCTCTTTACAGCGAAACGTTAAGCCGCGGAGGAAAGGGTGCCCTTGTAAACGATGGCTGCGGTCTGATCTGGTCCGGTTTCCGTCCGAGTGATGATGCCTGTGATCTTGGCTATCTGATCCCGTCCAACATGTTTGCCTCTGTGGTGCTTTCTTATCTTGCGGAAATTGCGGAAAAAGTGCTTCACGAAGAGGAGCTGGCAAAAGAGGCTGCTGCTTTTTCCAGAGAGATCCATGATGCGATCGAAACCCATGCGGTGGCATCCCTTCAGGGCTTCGGCCGTGTGTATGCCTATGAGACCGATGGTTTCGGTCAGTGCCGTTTCATGGATGATGCCAATGTTCCCAGCCTTCTGGCGCAGACCTATCTGGGATATGAGGGTGATCCGGAGGTGACGGCCAATACCCGCCGTTTCCTCTTAAGCGAAGCCAATCCGTATTACTATGAGGGAAGTGCAGCCTCCGGAATCGGAAGCCCCCATACGCCCACCTCTTATATCTGGCATATCGCTTTGGCAGTGCAGGGAATGACAGAGACCGATAAGGAAGAAAAATACCGTATTTTAAAGCTTATGGCAGATACGGATGCCGGTAAAGGCATGATGCATGAAGGCTTTGATAAAAACGACCCTTCTCATTACACCAGAGAATGGTTTTCCTGGGCAAATGCCATGTATTCAGAGATGGTACTGAATTATCTGGGTTATGAGCTTGCTGTATAAAAGGAGGGATTTTTGATGGTACAGCCGGATGGAAAAAGCCGTATCTCGAAGATCGATACTTATTTAAATGTAGCAGAAGCATTTGCCTACCGGAGTACCTGCCTGAAAAGAAAATACGGAGCTGTCATTGTAAAAGATGATGTGGTAGTTTCCACAGGCTACAATGGTTCTCCCAGAGGTTATACAAACTGCTGCGATACGGGCTCCTGTCCGCGGATCGAACGGAATCTTCATCAGGGGCAGGGGTATGAGCTCTGCCGTGCCATCCATGCGGAACAGAACGCCCTTTTAAATTGCTCCAGAGAGCAGACGCTGGGAGCTGACCTTTATCTGGCAGGGGTAAATCCGGAGGACAATTCCATCCATCGGGCAAAGCCCTGTCCCTTATGTGCCCGCCTGATCATCCAGGCCGGGATCCGGGATGTGATCCTTCGTACCGGACCGGAAGCAGGGGATTATGAGGTTGTTCCGGCAAAAAAACTGATTTGGCATTTTTAACAATACATGAGACTTTTTGGGTTGAAAAAAAGTATAAAATATCATAGAATAAAGTTATGAACAAAAGGAGGATCCAAAGAAAATGGATAAAAAAGAATTTGCTCTGAAGCAACATGAAGAGTGGCAGGGGAAACTGGAGATTTCCTGCCGTGCAAAAGTAAAAACTCCCGAAGATCTGGCCGTTGCCTACACACCAGGCGTTGCAGAACCCTGCCTGAAGATTTCCGAAGACACTGACCTTTCTTATAAATACACTCGTCGTGGAAATATGGTAGCCGTTGTAACGGATGGAACTGCTGTTCTTGGTCTCGGAGATATCGGACCGGAAGCAGGTATGCCGGTTATGGAAGGAAAATGCGTTCTTTTCAAAGAGTTCGGCGGTGTAGATGCGATTCCTTTATGTGTACGCAGCAAAAACGTAGATGATATCGTAAATACCGTAGCACTTCTGGCAGGAAGCTTCGGCGGAGTCAATCTGGAGGATATTTCCGCTCCACGCTGCTTTGAGATCGAGCGTAAGCTGAAAGAGCGTTGTGACATCCCCATCTTCCATGATGACCAGCACGGAACCGCAGTCGTAACTGCTGCTGCTATGCTGAATGCATTAAAGCTTACCGGCAGAAAGCTTTCTGATGTGAAGGTTGTTACCAGCGGAGCAGGTGCAGCAGGTATTGCGATTATCAAACTTCTGGTAAAACTGGGTCTGAAGACCGTTATCATGTGTGACCGCCACGGTGCTATCTACGAGGGTCGTGACAATCTGAATCCGGAGAAAGAAGAGATGGCTAAGATCTCCAACCGTGGCATGGAGAAAGGCAGCCTGGCAGATGTGATCAAGGGTGCTGACGTATTTATTGGTGTATCTGCTCCCGGCACTGTTACAGAGGAGATGGTAAAAACCATGGCTCCGAACCCGATTCTCTTCCCGATGGCAAACCCCGTTCCGGAGATCATGCCGGAGCTGGCAAAAGCAGCAGGAGCAGCTGTTGTAGGTACCGGACGCAGTGACTTCCCGAACCAGATCAACAACGTTCTGGCTTTCCCGGGTATCTTCCGTGGAGCTCTGGATGTACGTGCATCCGATATCAATGACGAGATGAAGGTGGCTGCTGCATATGCCATCGCAGATCTGATTCCGGAGAACGAACTGAATGCAGATTACATCATTCCGAATCCCTTTGATGAGAGAGTGGCAAAAGCAGTAGCAAAAGCAGTTGCTGAAGCAGCAAGAAAGACCGGAGTTGCAAGAATCTGAGCTTTTTGGTAATGCCAAGTGAACGAACCGGCAGTTTTGTGAAAACAGACTGCCGGTTTTTACTTCTGAGAACCCATCCACTGGATATGCAAAAAAGGGGGGAATATTTATGCAAAACTATTCTGGACAGGCAGATCTGCAGTATCATTTACAGATCAGACCGGGAGATGTGGGCCGTTATGTGATCTTACCGGGGGATCCCAAGAGATGTGAGAAGATCGCAAAGCATTTTGAGGATGCAAAGCTCATAGCAGACAGCAGAGAATTTGTGACCTATACCGGATATCTGGACGAAGAGAAAGTCAGCGTGACTTCTACCGGTATCGGTGGCCCGTCAGCGTCGATCGCCATGGAAGAACTGGTACTCTGTGGAGCGGATACCTTTATCCGTGTGGGAACCTGCGGCGGGATTGAGCTGGATGTCAAAGGCGGAGATATCGTGGTGGCTACCGGAGCAGTCCGCATGGAAGGGACCAGCAGAGAATATGCACCCATTGAATATCCGGCTGTGGCAGACCTTGAGGTGACCAATGCTCTGGTATCGGCGTGTAAGGAGCTTGGGTATCCGTATCATACGGGTGTCGTACAGTGCAAAGATGCTTTCTATGGACAGCATGAACCACAGAGAATGCCGGTGAGCTACGAGCTGCAGAATAAATGGGAGGCCTGGAAACGTATGGGCTGCAAGGCTTCAGAGATGGAATCCGCAGCACTTTTTATCGTGGCACAGCACTTACGGGTCCGCTGCGGTTCCGATTTTCTGGTCATGGGAAATCAGGAAAGAAATGCACTTGGTATGGAAAATCCTATCGTGCATGATACGGAAGCAGCTATTACCGTAGGCGTGGAGGCTGTACGGAAACTGATCAAAGCAGACCGTGAAAGACAGGAGCAGTGTTGATAAAATGAAAAAATATAATCGTATTTTTACAATCGTTCTGGATTCCCTTGGTGTTGGCGCCATGCCGGATGCGGCAGAATACGGTGATGTAGGCTGTGATACGCTTGGCCACATCGCAGCCCGGACAGAGAATTTCAAAATCCCGAATCTTCGGAGACTGGGAATGGCAAATCTTCATGAGCTTCCGGGAGTGGATCCGGTGGAGGCACCGCTTGCCCGCTATACAAAGCTTAAGGAAGCCAGCAACGGCAAGGACACCATGACCGGTCACTGGGAAATGATGGGACTTCAGATCACCACACCCTTTAAAACCTTCACAGAGCATGGCTTTCCGCCGGAGCTCATCGAAGAATTGGAAAAACGTACCGGTCATAAGGTGATCGGAAATAAGAGCGCCAGCGGAACGGAGATCCTGGATGAATTGGCAGAGGAAGAGATCGCCACCGGCCATATGATCGTTTATACTTCTGCAGATTCTGTGCTTCAGATCTGCGGAAACGAAGAGACCTTCGGTCTGGATGAGCTTTACCGTTGCTGTGAGATCGCAAGAGAACTGACCATGAAGGATGAGTGGAAGGTCGGTCGTGTCATTGCAAGACCTTATACAGGAAAGAAAAAGGGT
The DNA here is from genome assembly GCF_003463065.1 of Blautia sp. OF03-15BH. Taxonomy (GTDB): domain Bacteria; phylum Bacillota; class Clostridia; order Lachnospirales; family Lachnospiraceae; genus Limivivens. The sequence continues at coordinate 8,463 of NZ_QSCM01000004.1, read as the reverse complement.
GAGTTCAAGCGTACCAGCAACCGCCATGACTATGCTTTGAAGCCTTTTGGAAGAACGGCACTGAATGTACTGAAGGATGCCGGTCTGGATGTGATCTCTGTCGGAAAGATCTATGATATTTTTGACGGAGAAGGACTGACAGAATCCAATAAATCCAAAAGCTCCGTACATGGCATGGAGCAGACCATTGAGATCGCAAAGAGAGAGTTCCATGGACTTTGCTTTGTAAATCTGGTGGATTTTGATGCCCTCTGGGGACACAGAAGAAATGTGGCAGGCTATGCGGCAGAGCTGGAGCGCTTTGATGTGAAGCTTGGAGAACTTCTGAAGGAACTGAAAGAAGACGATCTTCTGATCCTTACCGCAGATCATGGAAACGATCCCACCCACACAGGAACCGACCATACAAGAGAAAAAGTGCCTTTCCTGGCTTATTCTCCTTCCATGGAAGCGGGCGGCGCACTGGAAGAAGCCGATACCTTTGCTGTGATCGGAGCAACCATCACCGATAATTTCGACCTTGCAATGCCGGAAGGAACCATCGGAACGCCGTTATCATTATAAATGAAAAGAGGAAGAAAAGAATGAATACAAGTGATGTTTTAAAAATCGTAGACCATACGCTGCTGGCACAGACCGCAACCTGGGCTGAGATCAGAGAAATCCTGGATGATGCCATGAAATTTCAGACCGCATCTGCCTGTATTCCTGCCGCCTATGTAAAACAGGCCGCAGAGTATGTGGAAGGAAAGCTTCCGATCTGTACCGTTATCGGCTTCCCGAATGGCTACAGCACAACGGCAACAAAGGTTTTTGAGACCAGAGATGCCATTGCAAACGGAGCCAGTGAGATCGATATGGTCATCAATATCGGTTTCCTGAAGGATGGAAGATACGATGAGGTAGAAGAAGAGATCCGCCGGATCCATGAGGCCTGCGAGGGGAAAATCCTGAAGGTGATCATTGAGACCTGCCTTCTGACAGAGGAAGAAAAGATCAAAATGTGCGAGATCGTGACCAGAGCCGGAGCAGAATTCATCAAGACCTCTACCGGGTTTTCCAAAGCCGGAGCAACCTTTGAGGATGTGAAGCTGATGAAAGAGCATGTCGGAAAAGGCGTCCGGGTGAAAGCGGCCGGTGGAATCTCTTCCTTTGCTGATGCAGAAGAATTCATGCGTCTCGGTGCAGACCGCCTCGGCACCAGCCGTCTGGTAAAGATCATGAAACAGACCGATCAGGGAAGCGGATATTGATTGGAAGCTGCTTATAGTAAAATTATCATAAAATAACTGGAGAAGAATATTATGAACGAAAACAAATTAAAAGAATATGCAAAGCTGATCGTAAAAATCGGTGCAAATGTACAGGAGGGACAGGTAGTCCGTCTGCAGGTTGGTGTAGACCAGGTTCCTCTTGCAAAGCTGGTGACAGAGGAATGTTATAAAGCCGGTGCAAAACGGGTAGAGCTCTTCTGGTCCTGCGGCGAAATCAACAAACTGGATTATCAGTATGCTTCCGCTGAGGTTCTCGGTGAGGTTACCCTCTGGGAAGAAGAGCGTATGAAGCAGATGACGGAGCAGCTTCCGGTCCGTATTTTTATTGATTCTTCCGATCCGGATGAGCTGGCAGGTATTTCACCGGATCTTATTTCCACGGTCAACCAGATGCGTCAGAAGGTACTGAAAAAATACCGCGATCAGATCGATGGAAAACATCAGTGGCTCATCGTTGCAGCAGCTTCTCCCAAGTGGGCAAAAAAAATCTTCCCTAACGAGACAGAGGAAGTGGCTGTAGAGAAGCTGTGGGATGCTATTTTTGACTGTGTTTATTTAAAAGACGGCGAGGATGCGGAGAAGATCTGGCAGGCTCATAATGACCGCATGACTCAGAAAGCAGACTGGCTGACAGCACAGAACTTCAAATCTCTCCATTATACCAGCAGCAACGGAACCGATTTTACGGTAGAACTGATCCCGGGAGCAAAATGGGGCAGCGCAGGAGATGTCAACCATGTGAACCATGCATTCTTTGTTCCCAACATGCCGACAGAGGAAGTGTTCACCAGCCCGATGAAAGGCAAATGCGAAGGCCGTCTGGTTTCCACCAAGCCGTTGAGCCGTTCCGGTCAGGTGATCAATCATTTCACCGTTGATTTTAAAGACGGAAGAGTTGTTGATTGTCACGCAGAAGAAGGAGAAGAGATCCTGAAGAAAATGTTCGCCCTGGATGAAGGAGCCTCCATGCTCGGTGAAGTAGCACTGGTTCCCAAAGAGTCTCCCATCAATCAGTCCGGTCTGATGTTCTACAATACACTTTTCGATGAGAATGCCTGCTGCCATGTTGCAGCCGGTCAGGGCTTCTCAGAAGTGATCGAAGGCTTTATGGATATGACAGAAGAAGAACTTCACGCCCGCGGAATCAATAATTCCATCTTACATATGGATTTCATGATCGGTTCCGATGACCTTCATATCGTAGGAATCCGTGAAGATGGCAGCGAGACCGATATTTTCGTCAATGGAACCTGGGCAGAATGACTTCTGCCAGCAGAAATGGATGAAGCCGTTTTCTGATTAAATTACAACAGCAGGCAGCAAAGTAAGGAAAAACTTGTTACTTTGCTGCCTGTTTTTATACTATGATATGAGTGTCAAAAGGTCTTTTGACACTCATTTGATACCCGGATTGCTACGCAGCTACGCTGCTCCCGCAATCCTCCAAATATTCGAAATCCGCTGATTTACTGCGTAAATCGCTACTTTCTCATATTTGGCGTGTCCCAAGCTCAAAAGCCTTATCGTGCAAGCACGAACAGCTTTTTGACCTTTTGACACTGGTATCATACTATAAATAATAAAAAAATTTGTGATAATAGGAATCAATACCATGAAAGGATGGATGTGTTCACTGCTCCAGGCTGAGCTTGACCGGTTATACGCTAGTTGGTATAATCAGATACATAAGATCGATGCATTTCAGGAGGTGACGTAGATGAAGAAATTGCCTGTTGGTATTGAAAGTTTCAAGCAGATACAAGAGGATAATTACTATTATGTTGATAAGACATTATTGATAAAAGATATTGTTAATGAAGGTGCAGCAGTAACTCTATTTACCAGACCTCGCAGATTCGGGAAAACTCTGAATATGGATACTTTAAAGTCATTTTTTGAGATTGGTGCCAATCCTGAATTATTCAAAGGCTTAGCCATTTCAAAAGAAGAGAAGATTTGCAAAGAGCATCTCGGAAAGTATCCTGTGATTTTTATGACTTTCAAAGGAGTTAATCACGAGACCTTTAGCGGTGCAAGAAGTCTATTGGTATCAATAATAAAAAGAGAAGCAGCTAAGTATCGTTATATTCTTAAAGACGACGTATTGGACGATTACGATAAGTCAGAGTTTAGAAAGCTTTTAAATGATGAGATGAGTGATGCCACATTATACGGAAGCCTGAAAATGTTATCTGAGCTGCTGTGCATCTACTATAAGCAGAAAGTCATAGTTTTGCTGGATGAGTATGATGTTCCATTAGATAAAGCATATAATAATGGCTATTATGATAAAATGTTGGTAACAATGCGAGAATTGTTCAATAATTTATTAAAGACAAATTACGATAACGTGAAGTTCGCAATACTTACTGGATGTTTAAGGATTTCAAAAGAAAGTATCTTTACAGGATTGAATAATTTTAATATCAGATCCATTTCTGATTCAGCTTATGATGAGTATTTCGGTCTTACAGATTCAGAAGTTATACAAATACTACAAGAGTATAGGTTAACTTCATACTTAACAGAAGCAAAAGAGTGGTATGATGGATATTTATTTGGAAAGAAATATGTATATTGCCCTTGGAGTATTATCAAATATGTCAATGACAAAATCTCTGATAAAGATGCCAACCCAGGCAACTATTGGGCCAATAGCAGCGGAAATGACATTATTATTAAGTTTTTAAATAGAACCGACTTTAGTGAGGTTCCCATTAAGTTTGAAAAATTAGTGAATGGTGGCTCTATTACTCAAAAGATTCATAATGATTTGACATACAACGAGGTAATGGATTCTGAGGAAAATCTTTGGAGTCTGTTATACACGTCGGGATATTTAACGAAGATTGATGAAGATGTTGCCGATGGAAGAATGGTTTTGCGTATTCCCAACAAAGAGGTAATGGAAACCTTTAGGGTAAATATCGACATTTGGATGAGAGACAAAATAAATAGTGCTGATAAGGCTGCATTTTTTGAGGCATTATGGAATAAAAACTGTAAGTATCTGACAGTGTCTTTAAGTAAAATGTTATTTAATGCTATAAGTTATAATGACTATAATGAGAATTTTTACCATGCAATACTTGTCGGTATGTTGTTAGCTTATGGATACGCTGTGGAATCTAACAAGGAGAATGGTTTAGGCAGATCCGATATCGTTGTAAAGGATATTGATAATCTGAGGGCTATAGTAATTGAAACAAAAATATCGAAAACAGCAAAAGGACTAGATAAAAAATGTGATGAGGCTTTACAGCAGATTAAAGACAAAATGTATTCGGAAACAATAAAGCTTGAAAGTTATTATGATGTGATCGAATACGGTATTGCTTTCTTCCAAAAGTCCTGCATGGTGAAGGTGGCTGATGACAATAATTACATTTTAGCCTGACTCCATCTTACATATGGATTTCATGATCGGTTCCGATGACCTTCATATCGTTTTCTGATTAGATTACAACAGCAGGCAGCAAAGTAAGGAAAAACCTGTTACTTTGCTACCTGCTTTTTATATTATTGATAATAAAAAAAGTTTGGATTAATATGAACCAATACCATGAGATATGATATTGTGATAAAAAACATATGAAAAAATGAATAAAAGATTTTTGAAGCAAAAATTAATCTTTATCGGGAATTTTAAAACCGAAATAAAATAATTTTCATTTTATAATAAATTAAAATGGAGAACAGTGTTGCTGAAAGAGTCAGAGATACAAATGAAGAAAGTTTCGGTTTCCATCTTTTGCAAACTAAAAAAAGCTATTTGCAATAAAATAAATAAAACAAGAAGAATCATCCTATTTGTAGGATAAACATGTGAAAAATAATATCAATATCAGTTATAATCATGAAGCATAACATTGACACTATATGAAATCACATGAAAAAAACAAATAAAAAATATTGAAACGGAAAATCAATCTTTATCAGGAATTTAAAAACCAAAAAACAACAATTTGTGCCTGATAATGAAGTAAAACAGTAGAAAATTAGAAACATTCTAATTTTCATGAAGATTATCTGCTGTTAGAGTCCGCTTGAAACAGCTAGCCTAAGACCAGCAGAAACAACCAATCTGAGTCCAACAGAAAAAGCCACTCCGAGTCCAATTAGAAAAGCCATTACCATATTAATTCATGCTCTATAATGGTGTTAGCCAATGCACCATGAAAGGAGAAACATGAACGAAAATAATAGTAATGACTTGCAGACTATCATAACACAAGTCATAGAAGAAATGAAGTCTGAGCAGGGGGATAAGTTTGATCCAAACAAAATCAACCTTGCTGAAATGGGACGCCGTACCGGTCTGACAAGAGCTCAACTCCGTAGAATAAAAGCAAACGGATTCCTTGTTGTTCCACACGCCCTTACTGGGAGAAAAGCAGCTTCTACAATTATCTCTGGATATACGGGAGTCATAGATGATCTGCTGAAAAAGAATGTATCTAATTCCGAAGTTATCCTGGAACGAATCCAGGAACAGGGATATACAGGAAGCCTGACTACTGTAAAAAGATACATCGGTGAGCATAAAGATCTTATTCCACCTAAAAGGCAGGCAGTTGCACCGCAGGAAAATCGCGGACGCAGATATACCAGCGATGCTGGTGAGAGCTATCAAATGGATTGGGGATTTGTTAATGTCGATACAGACAATAACACTTCTTATAAAGTAGCCTGTTTTGCAATGATTTGTCATCATTGTGGCGAACGTTACATAGAATTCTTTCCAAATGCCAAACAGGAAAATCTGTTTATTGGTATGATTCATGCGTTTAAACGTATGGGTGTTCCAGATCATGTGCTTACAGATAACATGAAAAGTGTTGTTCTTTATCGTGATTCAGAAGGGCATCCAGTATGGAATCATGATTATGAGGCTTTTATGAATACAATCGGCTTTGAGACGAAGCTGTGCAGACCACGGCATCCGTTTACCAAAGGAGCTGTGGAACGCCTGGTACGTTTTGTAAAAGAAAATTTCCTCGCAGGGCGTGTTTTCGGAACCATCACAGATCTTAACTATGAAGCATGGAAATGGTGCGACAACCAGAATCACCGATATCATAAAGCGGTTGATTGTATTCCGCATAAACGGCATTCTGTCAGCTGTATGAAAAATGCTTCATTACTGAATGATACTTTTGATGTCAAAAAATATTTATGCCCCATCCGCTGTATTTCATTTGATGGTTTTGTTACTTACGAAGGGCGGCGTTTTGGAATACCTTATAGTTATGGCAAACATCTCTGCCGTGTTCAGAGAGAGAACTTTACTCTGTATATCTATGACCTGGAACTGCGCAAGGTCCTGATTACACATGATGTTACATGGAGCAGGAAAGACAGCTTCTGCAGGGACCAGTTCGTGGATGAACAGCCGGAAGAAGAGCCATCTGTTCCGGTAAAAATCAGTATTTCGCAGAAAACGGAAACTCCAAAAAAATCAGCTTTTGCAAAGTTTGCATTTGGAGGTGACAGAAATGAATGAAACGCTGATTGAACAGATTCAGGCAGACGCTTCTGCACTGGATATCAAGATAACAACCAAGGAAATAGCACTATATCTTTCCGAAAATAAAGTTCCTCCGGAACATTTGGAAGCGTTGAAAGAGTTTATGATTTATCTCAGACAGAATCAACGCGATAAGGCAATCAGTGCACTGTTACAGCACAGTCGTATTCCTCAGAAAGAGCCAAGTACCTTTGAAAACTTTGATTTTAACAGAGTGACTGGCGAACATGCTGCCCAGATAAAATCGCTTCCAAATCTGACAGCACTTTATTCAAGGCAGAATATCGCTTTTATAGGCCCACCAGGGGTCGGAAAAACTCATTTATCAATGGCTTATGGAAATGCCTGTTGTCATAAAGGTCTGAAAGCTTATTTTATAAAAGCGACAGAACTAAATGAAAAGTTCACAAAAGCACGAAGAACAGGAACTGAAAGCAGTGCTGTCTCTGGTTTGGTTAGACCTTCTTGCCTGATTATAGATGAAATAGGCAGAAGTATCTTCGATATGGAAAATACCCGTCTCTTCTTTGACATGATTGATCGTAGATGCAGTAAAGAAGGACCAAACTGTATGATTTTTACCAGTAATCTGACTCCAGACAAATGGCGTGACTTTTTCCGGGAAGAAGATTCGTTACTTTGTGCTTTGGACAGAACTTTTGATGCTGCTACCGTTTATCTTATGAAGGGAGAAAGCTATCGAGGACGAAACTTGAAATCCTATTCAATAGAAATCAGTGATCCGGCTGAATAACTGTTGATGATTAATTAGCCAAGGTGCATTGGCTATTTCTGTTGAGCTCAAATTGGCTGTTTCTATCGGACTCTGAGTGGTCGATTCTCCCGGACTCTAACAATATAAAATAAAAAAAGGAATGGTGGTTGAAATGGATATTATTTGGTTGTTGATTGTTGGTATATTTATTGCTGTGTTAGCATCTCTTGTATTGAAAGATATTAGCGACGGTTTAGCAGGTTTAGCAGCATTTATAGCTGTTATAATGCTGATAGCAATTATTAGTATCAGTGGCAGCGAGAAAGAGAAAGCCATCATGAAGAAAGATATAGAGGACAAAGGTATAGAAAACGTAGTAATAGATTTGTATGCTTACGACATTAACGTGAAAAAAATTGCAGATAAAGTTGGATTAACATCTAAAGAAGTATACAAGATTCTAAAAGATAATGACATACTGTAATAGTTAAGCCTCCCTTTAACCGGGGAGGCTTTTTGTTTCTTGACAGTTTAGCCAGCAGCAATAGGTGATCAAGAATGTGAAAATTTACTCATGCTAGAATTACTCAATTCGGCAGATGATAAGGAATTAATAATAGAATTTTTACAATATCAAAAAGTCTGGTTGAAATTAAATTAAAATTCATATATAGACGGTATAGTCCCGCTATTAGTAACATTTTTATTAGGAGATTTTTTAGATAAACTTGAAGAGATTAGTAAATACGTAGTAATAATTATTGTGATCGCAAGTGCTGTAGTCACTGTTTACAATGTGCGAAAATTATTGTTTATGTGAAATATTACCAAATAATGGAAAATTTCCATTTATAAAAAATTAAAAAAAGGATGGCGATGAAATGTCAGTGCAAATTCCGGCTCATCTGACCACGCATTCCGCTAAGAACTGATCGGTCTTTCCGGAT